>NZ_LT629763.1:0-1200000 GCF_900105255.1 Halopseudomonas sabulinigri
GCTATGACGTGGACTTCAATAGCGTGGGTGAGCTGACCACGGCGCAACCCTATGCGGTGACCGGCTGGGTACCGCTGGATAGCGAAGGTCAGCCGACGGGTGCCGAATCACCGGTAGCCAACCTGACCATCAACCTGGCAGGCTCTTCGCAGTACGCTTCCAGCTTTGCCGTAACCTCGGTAACCCAGGACGGTTTCACCACCGGTGAGCTGGCCGGCCTTGAGATTGATGAGTCCGGTCTGCTGGTCGCGCGCTACACCAACGGTCAGACCCGCGTGCAGGGCCAGGTAGTGTTGGCGACCTTTGCCAACCAGCAAGGCCTGACCCCGCTGGGCAATACCTCCTGGGCGCAGTCGTTCGCGTCGGGTGAGCCGGTGATTGGGGCGCCTGCTACCGGTACCCTGGGTGGTATCCAGTCCGGCGCGCTGGAGGAGTCCAACGTGGATATCTCCGAGCAGCTGATCAACCTGATTGTGGCGCAGCGCAACTACCAGGCTAACGCCAAGACTATCCAGACCGAAGACGCGGTAACCCAGGCGATCATCAACCTGAGATAAGTCAGCGGCTGATCCCTCAGCGGCGAACCTGGCGGCAATACCGGCAATAAAGCTTGCCGGTATTGCCGCTTTTTTATGGGCGTCTATTTCCAAGCTATTGAAGATAAAGCAATAAATTTGTTTTATCTAGTGATGGCATGATCCGTGCTTTATCTTCTGTATCAAGAGCAAAAGCGGCAATTACTTGTCGCGTAAGTTGATGCGGGAGTAGGGCATGGACAAATCCTTGTACATATCCATGACGGGTGCGAGCCAGAACGCCTTGGCGCAACGCTCGCACGCCAACAATCTGGCAAACCTGACCACCACGGGGTTCCGCAAGGACTTCGAGCAAGCGCGCTCCATGCCGGTATTCGGCGATGGCTTTGCCACGCGCGCCTACGCCATGACCGAGCGCCCCGGCACCGATTTTTCTGCCGGCAGCATGCAGGAAACCGGGCGTGAGCTGGATGTGGCGGTGCAGGGCGAAGGCTGGATCGCGGTGCAGGCACCCGATGGCACCGAAGCCTATACTCGCGCCGGCAACCTCAAGGTTGATGTATTCGGCATCCTGCGTACCGCTGGCGATTTGCCGGTGCTGGGTAATGGCGGCCCGATTGCCATTCCGCCCGCAGAAAAGATCGAAATTGGCTCCGACGGCACCATCAGTATCCGCGCGTTGGGCGAGGCGCCGACGGTGATGGCAGAAGTCGACCGTATCAAGTTGGTCAATCCCGATCCTGCCAGCATGCGCAAGGCCGAAGATGGCCTGATGCGCGCTGACGGTCTGGAACAGCCCGCCGATGGCGCAGTGCAAGTGGCTACCGGGTTTCTGGAAGGCAGCAACGTCAATGCGGTGGAAGAAATGACCTCCATGTTGGCACTGGCACGGCAGTTCGAGTTGCACGTGAAAATGATGCGCACCGCCGATGAAAACGCACAGGCGTCCGATCGCGTCCTGCAGATCAGTTAACGTTTAACAGCAGTGTCAGTTAACTGACACGCGAGGAGACACAGCATGCTCGCAGCACTTTGGGTCAGCAAAACCGGTTTGTCCGCACAGGACACCATGCTCACCACCATCTCCAACAACCTGGCCAACGTGTCGACCACCGGCTTCAAGCGTGATCGCCCGGAGTTTGAAGACCTGCTGTATCAGGTCAAGCGCCAGCCCGGCGGCCAGAGCACCCAGGACACCCAGCTGCCGTCCGGCTTGCAGCTGGGTACCGGTGTGCGGGTGGTGGGTACGCAGAAGATCTTCACCGAAGGTACCCTGCAGACCACCGAGCAGCCGCTGGATATGGCGGTGAACGGCCGCGGCTTTTTCCAGATACTGATGCCCGATGGCAACCTGGGTTATACCCGCGACGGTAGTTTTCATCTGGACGCGGACGGTCAGATCGTCACCTCCAATGGCTTCCCGCTGGAGCCCGGCATTGTACTGCCCGACGACGTGCAGAACCTGACCATTGGTGAAGACGGCACCGTCACTATCTCGGTGTTTGGCGATCCGGCGGTGCAGCAAATCGGCAACATCCAGACCGCCGACTTCATCAACCCGGCTGGCTTGCAATCGATCGGTAACAACCTGTTCCTCGAGACCGCCGCCAGTGGCGCGCCGCAGACCGGCAACCCCGGTGAAAACGGCCTGGGCACGGTGTTGCAGAACACCCTTGAGAACTCCAACGTCAGCGTCGTTGAGGAACTGGTGAATATGATCACCACCCAGCGCGCCTACGAGATGAACTCCAAGGTTATTTCCACCGCAGACCAGATGCTGCAATACATCAGTCAGAACCTCTGACGGGAGTGAGTCGCAATGAACATGTTGCGTAATGCATTGGTGCTTTTCGGCTTGGCAAGTCTGGTGGGTTGCGTGCAGATGCCGCCGACCCGCGACGATCCGGCCTATGCACCTGTGTTACCGCGCACGCCGTTGCCGCAAGAGTTGAACAACGGTGCGATCTATCAGCCCGGGTTTGAAATGAGCCTGTACAACGACCGCAAGGCGCACCGGGTGGGTGACATCATCACCATTACCCTGAGCGAGCGAACCGCTGCGCAGAAAACCGCTGAGAATGAGATCGACAAGGACAGTAGCGCTTCTATTGCCAACCCGACCCTGCTGGGTAATGCGGTTGGCTTCAAAGGCCTGGATCTGGGCGTGAGCCTTTCTGGCGAGCGTGAGTTTGATGGTTCGGCCGACGCCAACCAGAGCAACAGCCTGACCGGCTCGATTACCGTGACGGTTGCCGAGGTATTGCCCAACGGCATTCTGGCGGTTCGTGGCGAGAAGTGGATCACCCTGAACCAGGGCGACGAGCTGATTCGTATCTCGGGCCTGGTGCGCTCGGACGATATTGGCCCGGACAATACCGTGCTCTCGACCCGGGTGGCCGACGCCCGCATTACCTATTCCGGTACCGGCGCCTTTGCCAATGCCAGCCAACCGGGTTGGTTGAACCAGTTCTTCCTCAGCCCGCTGTGGCCGTTCTGACAGGAGAGACAAGATGCGCCTTTTTTCGCTCTGCCTATGTCTGCTATTGGCCAGCCCATTGGCTTTGGCTGACCGCCTGAAAGACATCGGCAGCATTGCCGGGGTTCGCAGTAACCAGTTGATCGGCTACGGCCTGGTCGTTGGCCTGGACGGTTCGGGTGACCAGACCAGCCAGACACCCTTTACCGTGCAGACCTTCAATAACATGTTGGCGCAGTTCGGCATTACTGTGCCGCCAGGTACCCGCATTCAGATGAAGAACGTGGCGGCGGTGGCTATTCATGCCGATCTGCCGCCCTTTGCACGGCCAGGGCAGAGCATCGACATCACCGTGTCGTCTATCGGTAACGCCAAAAGCCTGCGCGGCGGCAGCCTGCTGATGACTCCCCTCAAGGGGATCGACGGTCAGGTCTATGCCATTGCCCAGGGCAATCTGGTGGTCGGCGGCTTTGGTGCCGAGGGCGCGGATGGCTCGCGAATTACGGTTAATATTCCCAGCGCCGGCCGGATTCCCAATGGCGCCACGGTAGAGCGCTCGGTCGCCAGCCCCTTTGCCTCCGGTGATCACCTGACCTTTAACCTGCACCGGCCCGATTTCACCACCGCCAAGCGTGTGGTGGATCAGGTGAACAATACCTTTGGCCCGGGCGTCGCTCAGGCGCTGGATGGCGGCAGTATTCGCATACGCGCCCCGATCGACCCCAATCAGCGCGTCGATTACCTGGCGATGGTCGAGAACCTGCAAATCGAGCAGGGCAATGCCGCTGCCAAGGTCATCATCAACTCGCGTACCGGCACCATTGTGATCGGTCAGGATGTGCGGGTGCAGCCGGCCGCCGTGACCCACGGTAACCTGACGGTGACCATCAGCGAGAACATCAATGTCAGTCAGCCCGATGGCGTGCTGTCCGGCGGCCAGACTGTGGTCGCGCCCAGCTCGCAGATCAACATCGATCAGGGCGACAGCCGCATGTTCGTGTTCAATCCGGGCGTGTCGCTGGATGAAATTGTTCGCGCGGTCAATCAGGTGGGCGCAGCGCCCGGTGACCTGATGGCCATTCTCGAAGCACTCAAGCAGTCCGGCGCCCTGAACGCCGATCTGGTCATCATCTGAGTCGGGAGGCCAGCATGAGCATCAGTAACAGCAGTCTCAACTACACCGACCTGAACAGCGTCAGTCAGCTGAAGTCGGGTGCCAAGGCCAATAGCCCGGAGAATATCCGCAAGGTGGCCGAGCAGTTCGAGTCGTTGTTCGTGAACATGATGGTCAAGAGCATGCGTGACGCCAACGCGGTATTTGCCGAAGGCAACCCGCTGAACACGCCGCAGACCCGGCACTACCAGGATATGTACGACAATCAGCTGTCGATCCATCTGGCGGAAAGCAAGGGCCTGGGTCTGACGGACACTCTGATGCGGCAGCTCTCGCCGCAGGGCAGTACGCCGGTCGCCACCAGCGCTGCCAGCCAGGCTGAAGCGGTCAGCGGCGTGGATCAGTCTGCCTTGCTGGCGCGCCGCCGCCTGGCTATCTCGTCCAACTACAGCGCCTGGGCGCAGAAGCACGCCCAGCAGCAGGGCGGTAATCTGCAGACCACGGACAGTGGCAGCGTAGCCGACAACTGGCAGCCGCTGCGCGCCTTGCAGGCAGCCGCGCGGACTACGGCCGTGGGTACCACTGCCCAGACCCTGGGCGCTGAAACCACCGGTCGCACCCGTTTTGCCAACGCTGATGAGTTCGTCGAAACCATGCTGCCGATGGCGGAGAAGGCTGCTGCGCGCCTGGGCGTAGACCCGCACTATCTGGTCGCCCAGGCAGCGCTGGAAACCGGCTGGGGCAAGTCAGTGATCAAGGAGTCTGACGGTTCCAGCAGTTACAACCTCTTTGGCATCAAGTCGCATGGCGGCTGGCAGGGTGATTCGGCCAACGTGATGACCACCGAATATCGCAATGGCGTGCAGGGTAAGGAGCGGGCCTCCTTCCGCAGCTACGACTCCTGGGAGCAGAGCTTCGAGGATTATGTCAGCTTCCTGGAAACCAACGGTCGCTATCAGCAGGCGTTGAGCAGCACCGCCAACCCCG
This sequence comes from Halopseudomonas sabulinigri, assembly GCF_900105255.1. Taxonomy (NCBI): domain Bacteria; kingdom Pseudomonadati; phylum Pseudomonadota; class Gammaproteobacteria; order Pseudomonadales; family Pseudomonadaceae; genus Halopseudomonas; species Halopseudomonas sabulinigri. Next base: position 5,114 of record NZ_LT629763.1, read on the forward strand.
ACTCCTTCTTCCGTGAGCTGCAGCAGGCCGGTTATGCCACCGACCCGCAGTACGCGAACAAGGTATCGCAGATCGCCCGCAAGCTGATCAGCGAAACCGATACCCGGCTGGCCAACAACACAGCGGCGGCTGACAGCGCGGGCAGGGCATAATGGCGGATCTTTTTGGCATTGGCCTGAGCGGGCTCAAGTCGGCGCAGACCCAGCTGTCGGTAACCGGTCAGAACATCAGCAACGTCAATACCCCGGGTTACTCCCGGCAGACCGCCATACAGGCGGCGCAGGTGCCAACCCTGACCGGTGCCGGTTACCTGGGTAATGGCAGCAAGGTGGTGGATGTCGAGCGCATCTACAACCAGTTTCTGACCAACCAGGTGCGTACCAGCACGTCGGCGAATGCCGAGGTCAACGCCTTTCAGTCGCAGATGGAGCAGCTCAATACGCTGGTCTCCAGCACGGCTACCGGCATCACGCCTGGCCTGCAAAACTACTTTGATGCACTGCAGACCGCGATTGAAGATCCATCGAACCTGCCGGCGCGACAACTCTTTCTATCCGAGGCGGAGGGGCTGGCGTCGCGCTTCAACACCGTGCAGTCCAGCCTGACCGCGCAGAACCAGTTCATCGGTCAGCAGATGAGCACCTTGACCGATCAGGCCAGTCGCCTGGCCACCTCGGTGGCGCAGTACAATGACAGCATCGCCAAGGCCGCCGCCAATGGTGCACAACCCAACGACCTGCTGGATGCGCGGGACGAAGCCGTGCGCCAGCTGGCGGAGCTGGTGGGCATCACGGTGGTGCCGCAGGACGACAACCAGATCAACGTGTTTGTGGGCTCGGGGCAGCCGCTGGTAGTCGGCAATCAGGCCTCGACCCTGGCGGTCGCCACGGGTGCCTCTGATCCGTCGCGGGTTGATATCGTGCTGAAAAGCGGTGGCTCTACCCAGGACATCACCTCGCTGATCAGCGGCGGTGAACTCGGCGGTCTGCTGCGCTACCGCGACGATGTGCTGGACCAGGCTTTGAATGCCGTGGGCCGCCTGTCGCTGGCCATTGCCGATCAATTCAACCAGCAGCAGGGCCAGGGCCTGGACCTGAACGGCAACGCCGGCTCGCTGCTGTTCAACGACATCAACAGCGAGGCGCTGGTCGAGGGCCGTAGCCGGGCGCGGGCCAACAACACCGACCCCAACGCCAAGCTCGATGTGCTGATCAGCGACACCTCGCAGCTCAGCACCTCGGATTATGAAGTGGTATTTTCTAGCGCCACGCAATTCACCGTGCGCCGTACCTCGGATGACAAGGTCAGCGGTCCTTATGACCTGAGCAGTGTGCCGCCGCCGGAACTGGATGGCTTCACCATTGAGCTGGACTCCGGCAGCATCACCTCCGGCGACCGCTTTCTGCTGTCGCCGACCCGCTATGCGGCGGCCGGCATTGAAGTGGTCATGCAGGAGCCGCAGGAGCTGGCGTTTGCCGCACCGGCCAGTGCCGACGCCAGTCTGGATAACCGCGGCACCGGCAGCCTGTCGCAGCCGACCCTGAGCAGCGGCCCGGCGCCGATAGACCCGGCGGCATTGCAGACGCTGCTGCCGATTGACCTGACCTACGACGCCGCCACCGGCGAGCTGACCAGTTCCAGCGGCACCCTGAACCCATCGCCACTGGTGATCAGTGCCGGGCAGACCAACGCCGTAGAGGTAAGCGTCGGTGGCTATACTTTCAGCATGAGCATGACCGGCACGCCCAAGGATGGCGACACCTTTACGCTGAACTTCAATGAGGGCGTGGCGGATAACCGCAACGCACTGGTGATGTCCGAGCTGCAGACTGCCAAGGTGCTGGGGCAGGCCAATGGTGCCGATGGTTTCTCTTTCGTTGATGGTTACGGTGATCTGGTGCAGCGGGTGGCGACCTATACCGCGCAAGCACGTACCGACGCCGAGTCCAGTGCGGCGGTGCTGCAACAGGCGACCAACAATCGCGATTCGGTTTCGGCGGTGAGCCTTGATGAAGAGGCCGCCAACCTGATCAAGTTCGAGCAGTACTACAATGCCTCGGCTCAGGTCATTCAAGTTGCGCGCACTTTGTTCGATACATTGATCAGCAGTATTCGCTAACGGGTAAAGAACGATGCGAATTTCCACCATTCAGCAGTTCAACAGCGGCGTGCGGGGCATTCAGGATAACTACGCCAATGCCTCGCGTACCCAGGAACAGATCAGCTCCGGCAAGCGCATCCTGTCGCCCGCCGACGATCCGGTGGCCACGGTGCGTCTGCTGCAGCTGAGTCAGGAGTCGAATAAACTCGAGCAGTACAGCAACAACATGACGGCTGCGAACAACAGCCTGGCGCAGGAGGAGGCCATCCTCAATTCGGTCAACAACGCGCTGCAGCGCGTGCGTGAGATTGCGCTGGAGGCCGGTGGCGGCGGTTTGACCAACGAAGACCGTCAGGCACTGGCGACCGAGTTGGGGCAACGGGAAGAAGAGTTGTTGGATCTGTTCAACAGCCGCAACGCCCGCGGCGAATATCTGTTTGGTGGTTATCAGAGCAACCAGGCCCCGTTCGTCAAGAACCCCGATGGCAGTTACAGCTATCAAGGCGATGAGGGCCAGCGCTCGGTTCAGATTGCCGGTTCCAAGACTGTGGCGCTGAACGACAACGGCAAGGAGCTGTTCGTCAACGTCGCCAACGTCAACCGCGTGTTGACCAGTGCCGATGCCGCCAACACCGGCAGCGGACGCATCTCGCTCGGCGTGGTGGAGAACAAGAACACCTACGATGACAGTTTCTACCCGCAAGGCAGCGTTGGCATCGTGATCGGCGCTAACGCCGCCACCTATGAAATTGTCGACAGCGCCGGCAACCCTCTGGTGCCACCGGTGACCGGTGCACTGGAGGAGAACGACGAGGGCGGTTACGACATTCGCTATGCCGGAGTGGCGGTCACTCTGGATGGTCAGCTGGCGGCGGGCGACCGCTTTACCATCGCTACCGGCGACAGCGACCCGGCCAGCGACAAGCGTGAAACCCGAGGTGTGCTGGCGACCATCGCCAACCTGCGTAGCACACTGGAAACCAGTACCGACAGTACCGAAGACAAGCTGCACCGGCGCGATGTGATTGCAGTCACCCTGGACAACCTCGACAACGCGATGAACAGCGTGCTGCAGGTGCAGACCACCATTGGCGCGCGGATGAACGTGATCGACTCTACCCAGGTGCAGAACGACGAGTTGTCGCTGATCAACACCAGCGTCACCTCCGAGCTGGAAGACCTCGATTACGCCGAGGCGTTGAGCCGCCTGTCGTTGCAGACAGTGGTACTGGAGGCTGCACAGCAAAGCTTCGTCAAGGTCAGTGGCCTGAGCCTGTTCAACCTTATCTGACGCCTTGCTCGTCTGCGCCACTGGCGGCGGCCTGCAGTATTTCGATAAACGCGGTGGCCGCCGGTGATAGCGGTCGGTGCAGGCGGGTGACCAGGCCAAAGCTGGTGCCGGGCATCAGCGCCGGCCAATCCAGCAACACCAGTTGTCCGGCGGCCAGCTCGCTGGCCAGAGTACTGCGGCTGGCAATACTCAGGGCGTCACACTGCATGACCAGACGCTTGAGCACATCCAGGTTGTCGCACTCCAGGCTGATCATCGGTTCCGCGCGGGGCAGAGTACGCCGCAGTATCTGTTCGATACTGCCAGGCAAGCGGAAGCTAGCCAGCGGGTAGGCGGCCAGGCGCTCGCGGGTCAGTACAGCCTCGCTGCACAGCGGGTGGCCGGGCCGGCAAAACAGCAGGCTTGGCTCTTGCTGCAGCGGTTGCACCTGGAGCAGGGGATCACCCTCCAGCTCACGAATGTCCGCCACAAAAAGCTCCAGTTCCTCGCCCAGCAGTTGCCGCCGCAGGGCATCCCAATGTTGAATGTCCAGGCGCACCCGCACGCCGGGATAACGCCGGTTGAACGCGCCCAGCACGCGGGGCAGCAGATCAGCGGCGGGGAAGGGACCGGCACCGATCAACAGTTCGCCGTCTTCCAGATCATTGAATTGGCGCAAGGCATTTTTCAGCGCCGTACTGCCGGCCAACAGCCGCTTGGCGTGCGCCAATACCAACTGCCCCTGCGGCGTCAGTTCCACTCCCTTGCCACCGCGCACGATCAGCGCGCAGCCCAGGCGGTGTTCCAGGGTCTGGATGCTGCGGCTGAGTGCAGGCTGACTGAGGCCAATGGCCTCGCCAGCGCGAATGAACCCCTGGTGCTCCACCAGTGCGGCAAAGTGGCGCAAGGATTTAAGGTCCATAGGATGTTGTTCGCTCATGCAGTCGCCAGTGAATTGATGATCGGGCAGTCGGGACGTTCATTGCCCTGACAGCAGCGTGCCAGATCTGCCAGCGTATCGTGCATCGCCTGCAGCTCTGCAATTTTCTGCTCCAGCGCCTGCAGGTGATGCTCGGCCAGCGCCTTGACCTCGGCGCTGCTGCGCGAGCGGTCCTGCCACAGGGCCAGCAATTGCGCGGTATCGTCCATACTGAAGCCCAACTGACGGGCGCTGTGAATAAAGCGCAGTGTATGCAGCTCGCGTTCATTGTATTGACGATATCCGGCATCGCTGCGCGCCGGCGCCTGCAGCAGGCCAATATTTTCATAGTGGCGAATCATTCTGGGGCTCAGCCCACTGGCCTTGGCGGCCTGGCTTATGTTCATGCGCTCTCCGGTTGCCAGCGTTTGAGCAGCAGCGCGTTGCTGACTACGCAGACGCTGCTGGCTGCCATCATGGCGCCGGCCAGCATGGGGTTTAACAGCCCCACGGCGGCCAGCGGAATACCGATGCAGTTATAGACAAAGGCCCAGAACAGGTTCTGTCTGATCTTGCGCCAGCTGGCGCGGGACAGCGACAGCGCCGCCGGCACCAGTAACGGATCGCCGCGCATCAAGGTGATGCCTGCGCTGTGCATGGCTACATCGGTACCGGTGGCCATGGCCATGCCAATGTCGGCCGCCGCCAGCGCCGGCGCATCGTTGATGCCATCACCTACCATGGCCACTGACTTGCCCGCGGCACGCAGGCGCTCAACCACTGCGGCCTTGTCCTCTGGCAAAACGTTGCCGGTCACCTGGGTAATGCCCAGGCTGCGGGCGACCGACTCGGCGGCGGCCTGGCTGTCGCCGCTCAGCAGTTGGGTGCTGATGCCCTTAGCGTGCAGCTGGCTGACGGCTGCTGCGGCAGTGGGCTTGAGGGTGTCGGTGAAGGCGAGCAGAGCAACCGCACGGGGCGGGTTGTCAGTGGCCAGCCAGGATACTGTGGCGCCGTCTGCGGCCAGCGCCTGGGCGTCCTCCTGCCAGGCCGAGAGGTCGATCTGCTGATCCGCCATCAGCCGGTTGTTGCCCAGCCAGAGGCTGTGCCCGTCAATGCGCCCTTGTGCGCCGCGGCCCGCCAGAACCCGAAAGTCGGTTGCCGCTGCCGAGCGGACACCCTGCGCCTCAGCGTAAGCACACAGGGCGCGTGCCAGCGGATGCTCCGCCTGTTGCTGAAGCGCCAGCGCCCAACCCAGTGCTTGTTGCTTTGCGGTGTCACCGAGCGGTTGCAATGCGCTCAGTTGTGGCTGGCCGAGGGTCAGGGTACCGGTCTTGTCGAACACCAGGGTATCTATGCCGTGCGCCTGCTCCAGCGCTAGCGCATCGCGGATCAGAATGCCATGGCGGGCGGCGACACCGGTGCCGACCATGATGGCGGTAGGCGTGGCCAGGCCCAGCGCGCAGGGGCAGGCGATCACCAGCACGGCGATGGCGTTGAGCAAGGCCTGCTCGGGCCCAACGACTAGAGCGCCGATGCCCCAGGTTAGTAGCGCAATAAGGATGACCACCGGGACGAAAACGGCGCTGACACGGTCGACCAGACGCTGAATCGGCGCCTTAGAGGTCTGCGCGGTTTCTACCAGGCGGACAATCTGCGCCAGGCGGGTTTCGGCGCCGGTGGCGCGGGTTTCCAGCAATAGCATGCCGTCCTGATTCATCGCCCCGGCGCTGACTGCATCGCCGGGTTGCCGGCTCACCGGCAGGCTTTCACCGGTCAGCATCGACTCGTCGACATGGCTACCGCCCTCGCTGACCACGCCATCCACCGGTATGCGTTCGCCGGGTCGCACGACCAGCAGGTCGCCGGGGCTGATCTGGCCCAGTGCCACCGTCTCCTCGGCGCCGCTGGCGGTGCGCCGCCGCGCGGTGTCCGGTCGCAGGGCGCTGAGCGCGCGAATGGCTTCCAGGGTTTGGCCCTTGGCGCGGCTTTCCAGGTACTTGCCCAGCAGAATGAAGCTGACGATGGTGGCTGAGGCTTCGTAGTACAGGGCCGGCATCTCTCCTGGCGCCGCCTGCAACAGATGCCAGGTGCTTAACGCCCAGCCGGCACTGGTGCCGAGGGCAACCAGCAAATCCATATTGCCGGTTTTGTTACGCAGGGCATGCCAGGCGCCGCGGTAGAAGCGGGCGCCAAAGATGAATTGCACTATCGAGGCCAGCAGCAATTGCAGCCAGGGCGGCAGCATAAATTGATGGTAGCCGAACAGTGCCGGCACCATGCCCAAGGTTAGCGGCAGGGTGAAGGCAATGGCGAGCAGCAGCCAACGCTTCTCCTTGCGCTGGGTAGCTGCCTGCTCGAGCCCGGCGGGGCGGGCCGCATCCAGCCACTCAGCGGGATAGCCGGCAGCCTGCAGCGCGGCGAACAGCGGTTCGGTAGCGGCATTCTTGAGCAGCGTCACCCGGGCCTGCTGACTGGCCAGATTGACCTCGGCATGCTGCACGCCGGCCACGGCGCTCAGGGCGCGCTCCACCCGGCCCACACAGCTGGCGCAGCTCATGCCCTGCAGTTGCAGTAGTCGGGTTGTCTGCTGGGCGGGGTAGCCGGCGTGGGCCAGGGCTTGGGTTGCGGCCTGCAACTGCTCGGCGCCGGCGTAGTTGAAGCGGGCGCTGTTGGCGGCCAGGTTTACCTGGGGTTCGGTGATCCCGGGCAGATCGCCGAGCACGCGCTCGACGCGACTGACGCAGCTGCCGCAGTTCATGCCGTCCAGGGTCAGGGTTACGCTGTGCATTGCGGATCTCCCATGCTGATGAGGAGTTCAGCATGAACCTTGACATCATGTAAAGGTCAAGCGACTTGCTCATACGCTGAGCTGCAGCTGGCCGGTCAGAACCCCAACGTGGGGCCGCTGCTGCCTTCGCCGAGCTTGAGGCCCACCTTGAGAATCCAGTCGTTATCCATGGCGGCGACGACCCAGCTGTGCCCTTCCCACTGAATATGGTCGCCGACCACCGGGTGGCCACCAAAGTGGCGGCTGAAGAACGCAGCCAACGTCAGGTCCTGCATTTCCTCCGGCACCTCGAAGCCGTAGAACTTGCCGACTTCACCGAGCTGCGCGTCGCCTTCCAGAATAAAGTCGCCAAAGAAATTGCGACTCTCCAAATAGCGTTTGGGCTGCGCCTTGCTGAACAGCTTGGACAGCGCAGGCAGGTCGCGCGGTCGGCCCACCACGCAGAGCACATCGTGCAGCGCCAGCTGGGTGCTGCCGGTGGGGTGGAGTAACCGGTTACCACGAAACAGCGCAGCGATGCGGGTATCGGCGGGCATGGTCAGGTCGCGCAGCGCCACGCCAACGCACCAGTTGGCGTTATCCAGCTGATAGATCAGCAGTTCAAAATCGCCCTGAATGGCGGTATCCAGGCTGGTGCGTTGCAAGGGCTCCGGCTGTGGTGGGATCTCCACCTTGCACAGGCGTGCCGCTAGCGGCAGCGATGAGCCTTGTAAAAGCAGTGAAACCAGCACCACTACGAAAGCCAGGTTGAATAGCAGCTGCGCCTGCTCCAGCCCTGCCAGCAGCGGGAAAATGGCCAGAATGATGGGCACTGCGCCGCGCAGGCCGACCCAGGCAATAAACAGGCGCTCGCGCCACGAGAAGACAAAGGGCGCTAGGCAGATGAGCACGGCAATCGGCCGCGCCACGAAAATCAGGAAAAGCGCAATCAGCGTAGCGGGCATGGCAATGATGATCATGTCGCTCGGTGTGACCAGCAGGCCAAGCATAAGGAACATGCCGATCTGACTCAGCCAGGCCATCCCGTCCTGCACCTGCAGAATGTTCTGCAGATTGCGTACGCGCTTGTTGCCGAGGATCAGGCCGGTGAGATAAATCGCCAGAAAGCCGCTACCGCCGATTTTGTTGGTCACCGCAAAGACCAGAATGGCGCCGCTGGTAATCAGCAGCGGATACAGCCCTACCGGGAGTTGCACACGGTTGACCAGCCACACCAGCAAAAATCCGCCGCCCAGACCGCACAGCGCGCCAATGCCGAACTGTTCAATCAGCAGCAGGGCGAAGTTCCAGCTGAAACTGGTTTGCCCACTGGAAAGCATCTCGACCAGGGTAATGGTCAGGAAGATTGCCATGGGATCGTTCGAGCCGGACTCGATTTCCAGCGTCGCGCCAACCCGCTGCTTGAGATTCAGCCCCTTGCCCTGCAGTAGCGAGAAGACCGCGGCGGCGTCGGTAGACCCTACAATGGCGCCGAGCAACAAGCCCTGCAGCCAGTGCAGATCCAGCAGCCAGGCGGTCAGGCCGCCGGTCAGCGCGGCGCTGATCAATACACCGCCGCTGGCCAGCGACATGGCGGGCCAAAGGCCTACACGGAAGTTCTCTACCCGGGTGCGCATGCCACCATCCAGCAGGATAATGGCCAGGGCCAGGCTGCCGATCAGAAAGGCGCTGCTGGTGTCCTCAAAGGCGATGCCGCCCAGGCCGTCTTCACCCGCGAGCATGCCGATGACCAGGAAGATCAACAGCAGCGGGATGCCCAGCCGCGAGGAGAGGGAGCTGGCGAGCACGCTGAAGCACAGCAGCAGCGCGCCGATCATGAACAGGGTATTGATGTAATCCATTAAACGCTGGCCTGGAAACCGGATGATAGACAGGCCCACTATATCTTCTCCCACCCGATTGGGTGAAAAAATTACTGTATAGTCAAGCGATTGCATTAGCGGAGGTGAAGATGGACGCAGCGTTCTGGCAAGCCCGCTGGCAGCGGGGTGAAACCGGTTTTCACAAGGCGGCGGTGAACCCGTTATTGAGCCATTGGTGGCCAAAACTGCAGGTGCCGGCCAGCGCCGCCATCTGGGTACCGCTGTGCGGCAAGAGCCTGGATATGCTCTGGCTGCGCCAGCAGGGGCATCGGGTGCAGGGCGTCGAGCTCGCCCGCAGTGCCATAGAAGCCTTTATCCACGAACATCAGCTGGCGCTCGACTGGCAGCAGCAAGGTGAATTCAGCGCTGCAACGGGGGACGGTTTTGAACTGCTCTGCGGGGATTTTTTTGCATTGACGCCGGATCGGCTCAAAGGCATCAGCGCCGTGTATGACCGCGCCGCGTTGATCGCCCTGCCGGAGGCCATGCGCGCCCAGTATGTTGCACATACTCGCCGCCTGTTGCCAGCCGGCTGGAGAATGCTGCTGGTGACCCTGGAGTACCCGCAGGAACAACGCCCCGGGCCGCCCTTCAGTGTGTCCGATGCTGAGGTAAAACACCTCTACGCCGGCTGCCATATAGCGCTGTTGGACGAGCAGGATGTGCTCGCTGACCACGCGGTATTTGCCGCCCAGGGTATGCGTGAGCTGGTCGAGCGGGTTTACCTGATTTCCGATGAGCGTGTCGCCGCCTAGAACGTTGCGGTCTTTGCTGTGAGATAAGCCATGCTGGCGTCCCTCGCCTTGTTGTACAAATTGCTACCACTCTACGTGACGGTGGCGCTCGGCTGGGTGGCGGGTCGCTATCTGGACGCCAGTGGTCGTCATATCGCCGGCATCATGATGTATATCGTCACTCCGTCGGTGGTGTTCGCCGGCGTGATGAATGCGCCGCTGTCGCCAGAGGTGGTGTTGCTGCCGTTTCTCACCTTCAGCCTCTGCTCGCTGCTGGGAATACTGCACCTGTGGCTCGCCAAGCGCTGGCTGCATGATGGCAGCGCGAACATGATTCCGCTGTCGGTAGGTACCGGTAATACCGGTTATTTCGGCATTCCGGTGGCCTTGCTGCTGTTCGGCGAGCAAGGTCTGAGTATCTATATCGTCTGCATGCTGGGCACCACGTTGTTTGAAAACTCCGTGGGCTTCTATCTGGCGGCGCGTGGCCGTTTCAGTGTGCGCGACTGCGTGCGCAAGGTACTGCGACTGCCCTCGCTGTACGCTTTTTTCTTGGCCGTTGCGCTGAATTACAGCGGGCTGCAGATCCCCGCTGCCTTCGTGCCATTGTTCGATAACCTGCGCGGTGCCTACAGTATCTTCGGCATGATGATTATCGGCATGAGTATCCTCAGCTTTCAGGGGCTGGCCGGCAACCTGCGCTTTACCGGCCTGGCATTCTTCGGCAAGTTCTTCAGTTGGCCACTGGCTGCGTTGTTGTTCTGGTGGCTGGACAGCCAGTTCCTGCATATCTACGACGTGGCGGTGTATCGCGCCATTTTGCTTATCTCCATCACGCCCATAGCCGCCAATACGGTGGTGATTGCGACGTTACTCGATACCAGCCCGCAACAGGTAGCAGGCACCGCCCTGCTGAGTACGCTGGTGGCGCTGGTCTATATTCCCCTGATGATCGCCTGGCTGCTGCCTGCAGTGGGCTAGCGGCCAAGCGCCATTATTTTGTAACAGCAGGTTTTTATCGAGTGAAAGCGCCTTAAATCCGTTAATGCTTTGCCGGATTTGGTCGATACTGTGGTTAGGAGGCGATAGCGCGGGGAAGGTGTATTGCGCCATTGCGGGGCGGTCCCGTGATCTTCTTCCCGTGGCGTTCGTCATACCTGTCTGGGCAGGACGTCCGGGGTCGACGGACCAAGGAACCGCATTTCAAAGGAGTTGAAGCGCCGTGTGCTACGGCGTTTGCCAGCGTCGCCAAATGCTATTGCCAACGCAGCACAACTAAAAAAGAGTGCAGACAATGATCAGCCTATTTCGTGACATGAGCTTCCGTTGGAAGCTGACACTGCCAATACTGGTTCTCGCCATTCTGTTTGGCGTTTTGGGGTTTTCTGCCTTTTGGGCAGTTAACCAGGTTGAAAGCCGGCTGGAGCGGGTTTCGCAAGAATTGCTGCCGCAAAGCTCACTCATCCTTGAAGCTGACCGCGATATGTACCAGGCGTTGCAGGCCGAGCGCGCGTTGTTGGCTGGGGTTCCGGCGGCCGAGGTAGGTGATGAGCAGACCGGTAATATGCAGCAGGCGCGTGATCGGATTGCGAAATACGGAGCGTCTACGGTTTCTGCGCAAGGCAAGGCGTTGGCGGCGGATTTTGCTCGTGCCTTCGAGGTTTGGCAGCGCACGTCGCTCGACAACGCACGTATGGCGGCCAGCGGTAATGCCGATCAAGCCAGTGAGATCAGTTACGGTCGTGGTTATCAGGAGTTCAGCACCGCACGCGATCTTATTGATCAGATGACCGAGCTGGTCAACGCCGAAGCAGAGCAGGAAGGCATCGACGCCCGTGCCGATGCTGACGCCAGTCACTTCAGGGTCGGGGTCGTATTGGTGATTGGCGCGCTGGTGTGCCTGCTGATGATCGCCTTCTTCCCCAGCCTGATCGTCACCCCACTGCACGATTTGCTGCAGCGCATTCGCGACATTGCTGACGGCGAGGGCGACCTGACCAAACGTGTAACCGTGCACTCCAGCGACGAGTTGGGCAAGCTCAGTCGCGCGGTAAACGACTTCCTTGAGCAGTTGCAGACGCTGATTCGCCAAGTCGCGGAGTCAACCTTGCAGGTTGCTTCTGCCTCCGAAGAAATGAGCGCCATTGCCACCGGGCAGGAGCGGCTGGTCAACGAGCAGTACATGGCGATCGACCAGGTCAGTACCGCCGCTACCGAGATGAGCGCCGCTATCCATGAGGTAGCGGACAACGCGCACAGCACGGCCGATGCGGCCAGCACTGCCGACAAGCAGGGTCACCAGGCATCTGAAGTGGTTGGTCACACAATGAACGATCTGCGCCGCCTGGCGGCCGACGTCGAAGAGGCAGCCGGTGTTATCGACAACCTCGAGCAGGACACCGACAAGATTGGCGGCGTGCTGAGTGTGATTGAAGGCATTGCCGAGCAGACCAATCTGCTGGCGCTGAATGCAGCGATTGAAGCGGCGCGTGCGGGTGAGCAGGGTCGTGGTTTTGCGGTGGTGGCAGATGAGGTGCGAGCCTTGGCGGCGCGTACCCAGGATTCCACCCGTGATATCCAACAGATGATCCAGAAGCTGCAGGCCGGTGCCGGTCAGGCGGTATCGGTGATGCAACGCGGTGCCGAGCTGGCCGCGCAAAGCGTCGAGAAAGCGACCGCCACGGAAACCTCGCTCTCGGAAACCTCGGCTTCGGTAATGCGCATCAACGACATGGCGGCGCAAATTGCCGCCGCCTGTGAAGAGCAGAGCCAGACCACCGAAGACATCGCCCGCAATATCAGCGGTATTCGCGACCTGTCCAACCAGGCCGCGCAGTCGTCGCAGGAGAGCCGTGATGCCAGCAACGCCTTGGCGCGTCTGGCCTCGACCCTGCAGCAGCAAGTTGGTCGCTTCAAAACCTGATATTCGGGTTGTAACTTGTGGGCAAGCCGTTACAATAGCGCGGCCTGACATCAGCTCAGGCCGCTATGGTGACCCTGCCGGTCCCCTCGCAATGATCAGCCGTGAACCCGGTCAGGCCCGGAAGGGAGCAGCCGCAGCGGTCATATCGTGTGCCGGGGTGTGGCTGGTAGGGTTGCCACCCAATTTTCCTGTATCCCCCTTTTTCCAAGCTTTTGCGCACTCTTTGCTGCGGCGTTTTACCGTGCCCTGGTGCTGCCCGCTTCTGTGCAGGGTAGCTGTCGTGTCGTCTCGCATTGTCCGTCTGCATTGGGTACAGTACCGGCTTGCACACTGACCACACTGGACTGCAGAAATCCCGATGAGTTATCAGGTACTGGCTCGTAAATGGCGTCCCCGCCTGTTTCGTGAAATGGTTGGGCAGACGCACGTACTGCAGGCGCTGATCAATGCGCTGGATAACAATCGACTGCATCACGCCTACCTGTTTACCGGTACCCGTGGCGTAGGTAAAACCACCATCGCGCGCATCCTGGCCAAGTGCCTGAATTGCGAGCAGGGCGTCAGCTCCGAGCCCTGCGGCGTTTGTTCGGCCTGCCGTGAGATTGATGAAGGCCGCTTTGTTGATCTGATCGAAGTCGACGCCGCCAGCCGTACCAAGGTTGAAGACACCCGCGAGCTGCTTGATAACGTGCAGTACGCGCCGTCGCGCGGGCGCTTCAAGGTCTACCTGATCGACGAAGTGCACATGCTCTCCAGCCACAGTTTCAATGCCTTGCTGAAGACGCTGGAGGAGCCGCCGGAGCACGTCAAATTCCTGCTCGCGACCACCGACCCGCAGAAGCTGCCGGTCACCATTCTGTCGCGTTGTCTGCAGTTTTCACTGAAAAACATGCCGCCGGAAAAGGTGGTAGAGCATTTGCGCCATGTACTGGGCGAAGAATCCATCGGCTATGACGACGAGTCGCTCTGGCTGCTGGGACGTGCCGCCGATGGGTCAATGCGCGATGCCCTCAGTCTGACCGATCAGGCGATTGCCTTTGGCAATGGCGCCTTGCAGGTGGCCGAGGTGCGCAGCATGCTGGGCACCATTGATCATGGCCAGGTATTTGGGCTGCTGGAGGCACTGGTGGCCAACGACGCCCGCGCGTTGATGCGGGCGGTTGCCGAGTTGGCGGAGCAGGGCGCCGATTTTGCCGGGGTGATGGCGGAGTTGATCTCCACCCTGCAGCGCCTGGCTATGGCGCAGGTGGTGCCAGAAGCCGCTGACAATAGCCTGGGTGACCAGGCGCGGGTACTGGAGTTGGCCGGGCGCATCAGCGCCGAGGATATACAACTTTTCTATCAGTTGGGGCTGCATGGGCGGCGTGATCTGCCCCTGGCGCCCGAGCCGCGCGGCGGCTTTGAAATGGCGCTGCTGCGCATGCTGGCGTTTCGTCCGGGTACCCTGGGTGATGGCCCCGTGGTCAGCGCGCCGACCAGCCCACCAGCGCCGCCTGAGCCTGTGCCGGAAAAGCCGGCAGGACTCAGCCCGGCCAAGGCTGAGTCTGCGCAAGACCGGCCTGACGACGCAGCGCCTCCGCGTCCGCCAGCCTCGGCTGTTGAGCCTGAGCAGATTGCCCCCGTCCTGCCTGCTGAGCAGTCAGCGATCAGTGGCCAGCCCGCGGTGCAGGCTGCCGCGCCCGCGCCGCCACCAGTCAGCCAGCAGCCAATCAATCCAAACACGCCGGTCAAGCCACCGCAGGACGAGCCGCCGGCTGAATGGCTGGAATCACCGCCACCGCAGGATGACCTGCCGGACCGTGATGATGACGACGACTCATTGGACGCTGCGCAGTACCTGGGCGACTGGGCTGATGAGGGCAGTGTGGTGGCAGACGACGGCCAGCAGACTGAGAGCGATGACATCAGTGATCTGCCCCCCGCGACCGGGCTGGCGGCGGAGTGGCTGCAGCTGTTCGAACAGCTGGGCCTGAGTGGTCTGACACAGAGCATTGCCGCCCACTGTCAGTTGGTCGGGCGCGAAGGCGGCGTTTGGTCGCTGCATCTTGATCCCGGCCACAGCGCGTTATACAACGAGAACCATCGTCAGCGGTTGCAACAGGCGCTCAGCACCCAGCAAGGCGCTGAGCTCCGGCTTGAGGTGGCGGTGCAGGCTCCAACCCAGGAAACACCGGCGGTTGCGGCGGCCCGGCGCAAGGCCGCCAGACAGAAGGCGGCTGAGGCGAGCATTCAGGCCGATCCCATGGTCCAACGCCTGTGCACTGAGTTTTCCGCCGAAATATGTGAGGGCAGCATCCGTCCGCTGGATGCGCCCGCCCCCTAACCACAGAGGACAGAATCATGATGAAAGGTGGCATGGCAGGCCTGATGAAACAGGCACAGCAGATGCAGGAAAAAATGGCCAAGATGCAGGAAGAGTTGGCCAACGCCGAGGTGACCGGCCAGTCCGGTGCAGGCCTGGTATCGGTGGTGATGACCGGTCGGCACGATGTGCGCCGGGTCAGCATCGATGACAGCCTGATGCAGGAAGACAAGGAAGTACTTGAGGATCTGATTGCTGCCGCGTTCAACGATGCTGTGCGCAAGCTGGAAAACGAGAGCAAGGAAAAGATGTCGGGCATGACCGCAGGCATGAACTTGCCCGACGGCTTCAAGATGCCGTTCTGATCAGGCCACAGGCGACCCATAGATGAGTTTCAGTCCATTGATTCGGCAGATGATCGACGCCCTGCGTGGCTTGCCAGGGGTGGGTCCCAAGACCGCCCAGCGCATGGCGCTGCATTTGCTGGAGCGCGATCGCGCCGCTGCTGCGCACCTCTCAAGTGCGTTGGACAAGGCCATCGCCGGGGTCGGTTACTGCCGCCGCTGCCGCACCCTGAGCGAAACCGAATTGTGCGCTATCTGTACCGATCCGCGCCGTGATCCCAGCCTGCTGTGCATTCTGCAAAGCCCGGCAGATGTCTGGGCGGTGGAGCAGGCCGGTGGCTTCAACGGCCGCTATTTTGTGCTCAAGGGGCATCTTTCGCCCATTGATGGCATGGGCCCCGATGAAATAGGTATTCCGGCGCTACTGGATTGCCTTGATGGCAGTGAGGTAATGGAGGTTATTCTGGCCACCAACCCCACCGTCGAGGGTGAGGCCACGGCGCATTACATTGCCAGTATGCTGCGGCCACGCGGCATCAAGGTATCGCGTATTGCCCATGGCGTGCCGCTGGGTGGCGAGTTGGAATACATCGATGGCGGCACGCTCGCCCACGCCCTGGCAGGCCGCACCCAGATACTCTGAGTGCGGCATGTTGGCTAGCCGGCCAATTGACCCAGTTGGTAATCGCGCACCGCCTGATGAATCTCGGCTTCGCTGTTCATTACAAAGGGGCCGTATTGCACCACGGGCTCGCCAATCGGCTTGCCGGCAATCACCAGCAGGCGTGCTCCCGCTGCGCCAGCGGCCAGCGCCAGCCGATCGCCCTGCGCAAAGCGGCCAAGTTGACCTGCCTTGAGCGATGCCTGGCGCTGCTCCCCCTGCACCTCAATCCCGCCTTCATAGACGTAGCTCAGCAGCGTATGCGCTGTGGGCACAGGTAGTTCCAGCTGCTCGTTGGGTTGCAGCAACAGATCGAGATACAAGGGCTTGGTGGACTTGCCGGTAATCGCGCCTTGCAGCGTGCGGTCCTGCAGCCTGAGCTCGCCGGCAATCAGCTTTAGCATGCCGCCGCCGGGCAGTGTGTGTAGCGTGACTGCGGCGGCGGGCAGGTCCTGATAATGCGCGGGCTGCATTTTTTCGGCAGCCGGCAGGTTCAGCCAAAGCTGAAAGCCGCGCATGGTGCCATGATCCTGCTGCGGCATTTCCGAGTGGATAATGCCGCGCCCGGCGGTCATCCATTGCACACCGCCAGACTCAAGCAGGCCTCGATTGCCCATGTGATCCTCATGCAGCATGCGGCCCTCAAGCATGTAGGTCACCGTCTCAAAGCCGCGGTGCGGATGCGAGGGGAAGCCGCCGATGTAGTCATCGGCGCTGTCAGAGCCAAACTCGTCAAGCATCAGGAAGGGGTCAAAGCGCGCCGCATCGCGGCCGCCGAAGACGCGGGTCAACTTGACGCCGTCGCCATCGGAGGCGGGCTGGCCCACGATAGCTTCAAGCAGATCACGTTTTTTGAACTGGTTCATGACGCACCTCCGTTAGTGGTTATGCGTCATTGTAATAACTGTAAATTCGATTTAATAACGCAATTTTTGCGCTGAAAATATCGATTTTACTGTTCTTTCTGGGCTTGCTCGGCGTCCGCTTGCGTCTGCTTGGTCGCTTCGCCATCCAATGCGTCGATCAGGCGCTGATAGGCTTGGCAGGCATCGAAGCTGCTGTCGGCAGGATTCTCTTCCTGCAGCTGATTCATGCGTTCACGCAGTTCATCCGCTTTGCCGGGATTGTTCTTGGTCATGTCGTAGATAAGTTGCGCCACCACTTCGGCTTTGGCGATCGCGGCCTCCGGTGTGCAGGCTTCCACTTCGGCAGTGGTCTGCGCTGTAGCGGGTATAGCGGTGAGGCAGAGCAGGCCGGCGCACAGCAGTGCAGAATAACGTTTCATCATTACCTCATGTGTGGGTATCTGGAGTTTCATGGTAGCCGCATCGCTGGCAACCTCCAAGTAACTGTTGGACGTTGCCAGCGGCCAGAAAGTGCCGGACACTCTGTAGATAAAGCAAAGGGGGGCAAAAATGGCGGGCTGGGGAGCCATTGCAGTGATGGTGCTAGGGACTGGCTGTGCGCTTGTGTCGCAGGTGCGTGCCTCGCCGCTGCTGGTTGGTTTTGGAACCACCAAGCCGCCCTATGTATTCGAGTTCGAGGGGCGTGGGCTGGAGTACGATCTGGTGGCCGCGGCGTTACGTGAAGGCGGTATCGAGATGCAGCCGTATTATGCGCCGTCAGAGCGACTGCATCTGATGCTCAAGCTCGGCGAATTGGATGCGATCACGACGACCAGCAGGGACAGTGGCATCAGCGCGTTTTACTCAGACAGTTATATTGAATACCGCAACGTGGCGGTGAGTTTAACGCGCAACCGGATTCACCTGCAGCGTATTGAAGATCTTGCCGGCTATTCGGTCAGCGCGTTTCAGCGGGCGCGGTATCTGCTGGGCAACGAGTTTGGCGCCATGGCGGCGGCTAACAGCGGTTATCGCGAAGAGGCTCGGCAGATTACCCGAAATTTACTGCTCTATGCCGGGCGTGTAGAGGTGGTGGTAGCGGATGAGCGCATTTTTCGCGCATTCAATCCACTGATTGCGCAGCAGGTAGACGTACAGCAACCGGTTACCCTGCACGCGCTGTTCCCGGCTACCCCCTATGCGGTGGGGTTCATCGACAAGGCGTCGCGTGATGGCTTCAACACGGGGCTGGCCGCGTTGCGTGCCAGCGGCGAGTACGCGCGCATCATGGCCGCTTACGCCGGCCAGTGATGCGCGCACGTCTCAGTTATGGCTTTTCTGCCAATCCTTCTTGAGGCTGAGCCAGAAGGTTTTCAGGCTCAAAACCTTGTGATCGACGGCGTCGATAAACTCGTCGAGATGCTCAATCAGGTCGTGCTGGTTGGCGTCATCCTGGCGGTGTGTCGCCAACTGGCTTTCCAGCTGGTTGAGCGATTCGCGCAGTTCCTTGATGCGCTCTTCGGTTTCCTGGCGGCTGTACTGATTCATTGCGTTGTGCTCCTTGCAGTTAAAGTTGGCTGGCGCCGATCAGTACCAATGGCAGCGCGAAGAAGACGCCGCCAATATAGCCCGCGACATATAGCTTGTTGCGTTGCGCAAGCGTAGCCAGCCACTCGGCAATGCGCGGCGGCACCTGACGCAAAAAGGGTAGGCCGTAGATCAGTACTATGCCCAGCAGGTTGAAAAACAGGTGAACCAGGGCAATCTGCAGGGCAAGCACGGCGTTGTCCCCTACAATGGCTGTCGCTGCCAAGAGGGCGGTGACGCAGGTGCCGATGTTGCTACCCAGGGTGAACGGATACACCTGGCGCATCGAAAACACGCCGGTACCCGCCAGCGGTACGATCAGCGAGGTAGTGGTGGAAGACGATTGCACCAGCACGGTGATGATGGTGCCACTGGCCATGCCTGACAGCGGGCCGCGGCCCACGCTGGCGTGCATGATGTCCTTGGCGCGGCCGACCATGACCTTGCGCAGCACCCGGCCAATCGCCGACACCACAAACAGAATCATGCCCACCCCAATCAGGATCAGCGCAACCCCCTGCCATACCGAGCCCGGCAACCAGGAGACCAGAAACTTCAGCAGGTCGGTGGCCGGGGTCAGGATGGTTTTCATGATGTTCACACTGCCCATGTCCAGGCTGGCATCACTGACCAGCAGCCCGGCCACCATCTCCGAGCTGATTTGCAGCGGATGAAACAGCAGTTCGATCGGGAGCAGTAGCAGCACGGCGAGAATATTGAAGGCGTCGTGCACCGTGGCGGCAGAAAAGGCGCGGCGGAACTCCTCACCGTTGCGCACGTGCCCCAGACTGACGATGGTGCTGGTCAGTGAGGTGCCGATGTTGGCGCCCATGATCAACGGAATGGCAATTTGTACCGGCAGACCACCGGCGACCAGACCGACGATGATCGAGGTGACCGTGCTGGAGCTCTGAATCAGCGCCGTGGCGACCAGTCCGATCATCAGGCCGACGAAGGGGTTGGTGGCGAAGGCAAACAGCTCCTTGGCGTTATCGCCCGCCGCGGCCTTGAAGCCACCGCCAATCGAGCCGACGGCCGCCAGCAACAGATAGACCAGTACCACCACGGTCAACCAGGCCAGCCATTGGCGGCTGACGGGTTGGGTGGGTTCTTGCGAAAGCGGTTCCTGCGGAACAGATTGGGCGTGGCTGCTCATCCCTGGCGATCCTGTGTGAGAGTGAGGGGTAGGTACCCTCAGACTTTCTACGGCGACTATGGCCGACAGGTGACAGCATGATGAACATCTGATGACGGCGGATGCCCGGTGTCAGCGTTGCTCAGCGAGAAAGTCGCGCAGCATCTCGGGTGGCACATCGCGGCGGTGGCAGAGGCTGGCGTCTCCAGTGTCGGCGTGAAAGACGATCAACAGTTCCTTGCGCTCAAGCAGCCGGCGCACCTGGGTAACGCGCTCGGCCAAGCTGTCGTCGTAGCCGTTGTCGGTGCCGTCGCGGGTAACAAAATCTTCCAGCAGGCGTTGCAGAGTCTCGGCTTCCAGCAGTTCGTAGGGTATGAGCATGGGTCTACTTCTCGGATGACAGGGTGAGCGATGCTACACTCGCAGGCCCTCGATAGACGCTTGGCCTGTAATGATTACTGACCCGCTATTCTACCTGTGCGCCATTCCTGCCGTCCTGCTTTACGGCATTGCCAAGGGCGGCTTTGGCGGCAACATCGCCATTCTCTCCGTGCCGCTGATGGCGATGGTCGTAGTGCCGCAGCAGGCGGCGGCGATTCTGCTGCCGATTCTCTGCGCCATGGATCTGGTGGCGCTGCGTACCTTTCGCGGGCGCTGGGACAAGACCAATCTGCGCATCATTTTGCCCGCCGCACTGGTGGGCATTGCCCTTGGCGCTTTGACCTTTCGCTATTTGAATGATGCTCATATCAAGTTGCTGATCGGCGCGATCGCACTGCTGTTTACGCTCAATATGGCGCTGCGTCGTGGTAACCCCGAGCCGCGTCCGGCGAGTCTGTGGCGCGGGCGCTTCTGGGGCATGGTGTCTGGCTTCACCAGTTTTGGTATTCATGCGGGCGGGCCGCCCATCAATGTCTATATGCTGCCGCAGCGGCTGGAAAAGACGCTCTTGATGGGCACCATTGCGGTGTTCTTTACCGTGGTCAACTGGGTCAAGGTGCCGGCCTACGTCTATCTGGGGCAATTTTCCGCCGAGAATCTGCTCACCTCGCTGGTGCTGCTGCCATTGGCTCCCATCGGCGTAAAACTGGGTTTCTGGATGCTGCAGCGCAGTAACGAGCAGTTGATCTACCGGTTGTGCTACCTGTTTTTGTTCTTTACCGGCGGCAAGCTCTTTATTGAGGGTGTCATGGGCCTGGTTTCGGCCTGATCAGGCGCTTCAGGCTGCTGTATAAAGTCTCGCTCTGTACCGGTTTGGCCAGGTAATCATCCATGCCGGCAGCCATGCCTTCCAGCCGATGGCTATCCAGAATATGCGCGGTGAGGGCGACGATGGGCGTGCGCGGCAGGTGCTCGCGCTGCTCGTGGGCACGAATGCGGCGGGTGGCTTCAAAGCCATCCATGACCGGCATTTCGCAGTCCATCAGTATCAGGTCATAGCGTTCCGGCGCGGCGCGATAGGCGGCCAGGGCGTCGACGCCGTTGGCGGTCATGTCCAGGCTGTAACCGACCTTTTCCAGCAAGGTTTTCACCACCAACTGGTTGACGCTGTTGTCTTCGGCAATCAGCAGGTGGCCGCTGGCGCGCTCCGCTTCCCCAACGCTCTCTGGCGTAAGCTCATTGCTGCGACTACCCAGCGTCTGCAGTTGCTGCAGCAGTTCCCGCATCTGGCTCGGCAGCAGTGGTGTGTCGTGAATCAGCAGGCCGGGCAGGCCATGGTTGGCGGCTATGCGGTGATCACGCTGGTCGCGCAGCAGCAGGGTAGGTGTACCGCTGCCTTCGGCGCTGCGCAGCAAGCTGTCGAGGGGGGCGTCGGGCAAGCCCTGAGCGGCGATCACCAGTAGCTGCAGCTCGCCGACTGGCAGCAGCGGTTCGCCGGTTTCTGCGGATTGGCAAATGACATCGTAACCCAGGCGTTGCAGCTGCAGCCGATAGGTCAGTTGGGCACGCGGCTGCTGGGCGATCAGCAGCGCCCGCGGGGCCGGCTCTGGCGGCGCCTCGGTGGCGTGGTCCTGCGGGGTCACCGGCAGCTCCAGCGTGAAGCGAAAGCTGGACCCCTCGTCTGGCGCACTGGAGACGTTGATCTGGCCGCCCATCATGCTGATCAGCTCCTGGCTGATGGTCAGCCCCAGACCACTACCACCGTAGCGCCGGGTGGTGCTGCTATCGGCCTGGGTGAACGAGCGAAACAGGTTCTCGCGGGCGTCTGGTGCGATACCGATGCCAGTATCGGTGACGCTGAAACTCAGTTGCCAGTGCGGCTGCGGGCTCTTGATCGGCAGACCGCTGATATCCAGCGCGATGTAGCCGCGCTCGGTGAACTTGAAGGCATTGCCAAGCAGATTGAGTAGTACCTGCTTGAGCCGTGTCGGGTCGCCAATCAGCTGCCGGGGAATGTCGGGGGCAATGCTGCAGTAGAGGTTCAGGCCCTTGTCGAGGGTTTGCGCTGTGAACAGGCTGGCGGTATCGGACAGCAGTTCCTCGGGGTCGAAAGCGATGGCCTCCAGTTCCACGCGTCCGGACTCCAGGCGGGCAAAGTCGAGAATGTCGTTGATCACGGTAATCAGCGTATTGCCCGACTTGCTGATGGTGTCCAGGTAATAGCGTTGGGTGGTGTCCAGGCGGGTGTCGCGCAGCAGTTGCAGCATGCCCAGCACGCCGTTCAGCGGGGTGCGGATCTCGTGGCTCATGCGGGCCAGAAAGCGCCCCTGCGCGCGCGATTCCAGCCGCGCCTGGCGCGCCTCTTCATCTGCCCGGTAGCGCGCCTCCTGCAGTGCGTTGATACGGTCGGCCAGGCCCAACGACAGAATGAACATTTCGACACAGATGCCGAGCTTGACCCAGGTGGTGCCGTAGGACGAGCCGAAGAACTCGTAACCGAGGGAGCCCGCGGTGGAGAGCATCAGTGAACACAGCAGCAGCACCCAAGCGCAGGTGTAGTACGAACCATAGCGAAAGCCCTGTCGCCACACGCGCAGGCCGCTGAACAGCAAGATCGCGGAACTGCTCAGCACAAACAGACTGGCAGCGCGGTTGTACAGGTCATAACTGATCAATGGCAGCACGAACAGGCTGATCAACACCAGCATGATCTTGATGCGCAGCAGGCGATCTAGCTTGGGAAAGTGCGCAGCCGTGTGCAGAAAATGGCGGCTGAACTGGGTAGCTACGGCGCAGTGCAGGAACATCAGGGTGTAAACCGATAGCGACTGTATGGTGTTACCGGGAGCCAGCCATTTCCACAGCACGCCGTCGAAGGCGAGCATGAACAGCATCATGTTAAGTGCGTAGATCAGGTACCAGAGGTAGGTAACCTCACGCAGCGACACCAGCAGAAACAGGTTGTAGGCAAAGAGCCCCAGCATGATGCCGTAGAACAGGCCGGCGGCCAGGCTGCTGTTTTCCTGCGCCACCGCATTCGCCGGCCAGGTGGACGCGAACAGCGGTACAAACACGGTGCTGGTGGTTTCCACCCGCAGATAAAAGAAGTTGTCGCCGGGCGCCAGGGTGATCGGCAGCCAGTGGTTGCGAACCTCGATGGGCCGCTGGTTGGCATCGATATGGTCGCCACTTTGCTGGTGGCTGATATCGTCGCCGGCGATCTGGTACAGGTCCAGCTGGTCGAGCAGGTTGTAGTTGACCTCAATCACCGCTTCCTGCGGCTGCTGAGCCGGGTTGCGCAGGGTAAAGCGCAGCCACCAGACCGATTGATTCTTGCCCTGGTTTACGTTGCGCGCGCGGGTGGTGTGCCAGTCAGCAGGGGAGGTGAGGGTGAGTACCTGGTTGAGTGTCTGGCTGGCGCTGGGATCCTCGTATATCTGCAGATGCGATACCAGGTTGATTCTGGGGGTCTGCTGATCAAGGGTAACCGCGTCAGGTGGCGCGCTGGCGGAGATAAAGCTTTCCGGCGTGTTGGCGGCATGCGTGGCGGTTTGCCAGAGCATCAGGCACAGCAATAACAGGACTAGGCGGCACGCGTGCATTCAGATTCTTACCTGATCGACCCATCAACTGATTGTAGTGTTATTCAACGTGAGGGTATTGGCCAAAGGCTAGCACAGTCAGCTCATTCTGGCGCCGCCCCCGGAGGGCCTTTCTGACGGTCGGCTCGGTTGCCGCGAATCAGCGTGCGCAGCGGAAAACGGCTGGGGTGCACGGCCTCGCTCAGATCCCGCGGCAGGGGTAGTGGCTCGCCGGTAATCCAGGCCGCTACCAACTCGCCAGCCAATGGGCAACTGATCAAGCCGCGTGATCCGTGCGCGGTATTGACGAACAGATCTGCGTACCAGGGTGCGCACGCCGTGGGCTGTTGCGAGGCATCCTTGGCGAGCATGGCAAAGCGCTCGGCAAAGCTGACGGGGTCGGCCAACGGGCCAATCAGCGGCAGGTAGTCTGGTGACGTGCAGCGCAGCGCCGCGCGCGCCGCAAGGGTGGCGGTCTGATCGCGGCAGTGGGCAAAGCCGGCGTTCAGTTGCGCCGACAGCGCCGGCAGCAGATCGAGGTTGCTCAGGTTCTCTTCGCTGCTGGGGGTGGAGTCGAGGCGATCAAAGCGAAAGCTGGCACCCAGATGATGTTGATTCTGGCGGGCTGGCGAGATGTAGCCGTCGGCGCACAGCACGGTGCGTAAACCGCGGCTTTGCGCGGTAACCGGTAAGTGGGTGATCTGGCCGCGGATCGCCTTCAGCGGCAGTTGGGTACTTTGCTGGAACCGGGCGCTCTCATGCGCGCAGCAGATCACCGCCACCGGCGCGCTGGCCAGTAGCTCGCCCGCGGCTGTGCGCACTTGCCAGGTATCCTCTATACGCGTCAGTTGCTCGGCTTCGGCCAACGGCTGAACCTGAATCAGCGGGTGCGCCACCAACTGACGACAGAGGTTCGGTGGGTTGACCCAGCCACCGCCGGGAAAGAACAAGCCGCTACGCTCCACGGTGACGCCCGCCACGGCACTGGCCTGGTGTGGATCGAGTGCTTGCAGAAAATCTGCCGGGTAGCCCTGCGCTGCCAGCTGTGCCTGGCGTTCTGCCTCCTTGGCATTGCCGGCCAACTGCAGCACGCCACAGGCCTGCCAGTTATCGTCGTTAGCTGGCAACTCGCGGGCCAGCAGGCGCAGACTGTACTGGTAGCTGCTTTGAATAAAGCGCGATAGCGGCGGGTGGTGTGGTGACAGCTTGGCGTAGAGTATCCCCTGGGGGTTGCCGGAGGCTTCCTGCGCCAGCTGCTTATGGCGCTCGAGCAGGGTAATGCGCCAGCCACGCCGGGCCAGGGCGTGAGCGGTGCTGCAACCCGCCAGCCCGCCGCCGATCACCAGAGCATGGCGTTCCGCCCGCGCGGGCTGCTCGGGTCTGGCATACCAGGGTGCTTGCCAGCGGCTTGCCGCCGCGCTGCTCAGGTTGCCGCACAGCATCTCGCGTTTGCGGCCAAAGCCTTTCACCTTGCGCATGCTGAAACCAGCCGCCTGCAGGCCTCGTCGCACCTCGCCAACGCTGGTAAAGGTAGCCACCGTGGCCTGTTTGCTAGAGAGCTCAGCCATGCGTTGATACAGCGCGGGTTGCCACATGTCCGGATTCTTGGCGGGGGCAAAGCCGTCGAGAAACCAGGCGTCGACCTGGGCATCCAGTTGCGGCAGGGTATCAAACAGATCGCCTATCAGCAGGGTGAGCGTGACGCGACCCTCGGCCAGGCTGAAATGCTGCCAGCCGCTCGTCAGACCGCTGTATTGCTGAAGTAGCTGCTGCGCCCAGGGAGCGAGTTCCGGCCATAGTGCCAGTGCTTTGCGCAGATCCTGCGGAGTAAGCGGGTATTTTTCAGTGCTGACAAAGTTCAGCTGTGCGTCAAGCGGAGCTCTTTGGTCCCATAGTTGCCAGGCAGCAAGGAAGTTCAGGCCGGTGCCAAAGCCGGTTTCGGCGATACAGAAGCGCGCGCCTGATGTCAGTTCAGCCCAGCGCTCGGGCAGACTGTTGTGCTGCAAAAATACATGGCGCGTTTCGTCCAGGCCGGCATCGCGGGAGAAATAGACGTCGGCAAATCGGGTGGAAAAGGGCTGTCCACCTTCAATCCAGTCCAACTCTGCGGTAGGGGATTTTGACTCTGACAAAGTGGCTCCGAAATCGACGATTTCGGGCTATTGTAACGCCGCCTAGCGCGGCTTGCCGCCGTCAAATTACCCCTTTTCAACTCATGTTGGGCAATATCAGCAGCAACCAGGTGGCAAGGAAAACCAGGCCGACAGTCGACCATTTGGCTTTGATCAGGTTTTTCATGGCATACGCCTTTTATTTTTATTTGGCTGTTGGCTCCTTGTGGGGGCCTTGCGGGCGCTTACCGCGGGTAGCAGTTGAGCGCAGGGCGCGATACTGATACGTACCCCAGTGGGGTCAAGTGTCGCGCCACGGGCTATTTATATCATGGCTTAAAGGTCAGTTTAGTGACTTGCATCGCTTCTATTAGACCAATTGGCTACAAGCCCTCACAGGCATGTCGCCAACCACTATGAAACCGTCATCAAACTGTCATCTGCATTCGCCTGAGTTGGTAAGAGATGCCTATGCCAGTTGATCCGTTCTGGCGGCCATGATCAGGTCGTTTCGGTGCAGGCCGCCCAGGGAGTGGCTCCACCAGCCAACGGTAACCTGCCCCCACTCGGTCAGCAGCGCGGGATGGTGATCTTCCTGCTCAGCCAGCGCGCCTACCTGATTGGTAAACGCCAGTGCCTGACTGAAATCCTTGAATGAATAGACTTTTTCGATGCGTTCAACGCCATCGACTTTTTTCAGTAACCAGCCGGGTAGCCCACGCAGCAGCGCGCTGACGTGTTCTGTAGGTAACTGGCTGGCAGCGCTCTGACTGGTATCGAGGGCCTCGCTGGCAAGATCGGTCATCATGGACTCCAGATAATTGCGGGTGATGTTCAGCAGCCTAGCGGAGCTGCCGCTGTGACGGGCGGACACCCCAAGGGGTATCATGGCCCGATATACATGATCTGAGTGGCATTGCGTGAGTAAGTTTCGGGCGATATTTCTGAAGGGTAGGCGCGCGGTGAAGCGTGGGCTGCGTTTTGTCGGCTGGCGCGCGGACAGTACCAGCCATCGGGAAAAGGCCATCTCGGCGCTGGGCACCACGGTATCTCTGCTGTTGGTTTATTGGACTACTCACCTTGGCTTCGGCGCGGAAGGCGCGCTTTGGGTCACCGGCTCTATGGGCGCGACCGCCATTCTGGTATTTGCCATGCCGCACGGGGCGCTGTCGCAGCCGTGGCCGGTGATTGGCGGTCACGTGCTCTCCTCCACGTTTGCCGTGGCCTGCATTCACTGGTTACCGAGCAATCCGCTGATGGCGGCGCTGGTAGTTGGTGGCAGCGTTCTGGTGATGATGTATGCGCGTTGCCTGCACCCGCCCGGTGGCGCGACTGCCATGATTGTGGTGCTGGGTGGGCCGACTGTGGCAGACGCTGGCTACGGCTTTGTGCTTTACCCGATTCTGCTCGACTGCGTGATCATCGTTTGCGCCGCCATGTGCTTCAACAGCCTGTTTGAAAGTCGCCGTTATCCGTTGGCGCTGGTCAAGCATGAAGTGACGCGGGCTCCCGGTATTGCCCCGGAAGATTTCGAGCACGCGCTCAAGCAGATGAACTCCTTCATGGACATCCAGTTTGACGACCTGCTGCGCCTGGTGGAGTTGGCCAATGCCAATGCCCAGAGCAAAGGCGTGGCATTGGATGATCTGGCCGAGGGACGTTTCTACAGTAACGGCCTGCCAGGAGAAAACTGGT
Organism: Halopseudomonas sabulinigri; assembly: GCF_900105255.1. Classification (NCBI taxonomy): domain Bacteria; kingdom Pseudomonadati; phylum Pseudomonadota; class Gammaproteobacteria; order Pseudomonadales; family Pseudomonadaceae; genus Halopseudomonas; species Halopseudomonas sabulinigri. The sequence continues at coordinate 32,353 of NZ_LT629763.1, forward strand.
CGGTGCGCGAGGTGCTGCAGGTGGTTAATCGGCCGGGGCGGGCCGGACGCGTGCGCTACCGTATCTTCAAGGGCCGCGGCGAGGGTGGTAACGGAATCTGCCGCGCCAGCGAGTTCGTGCGCTGGGCGCGCTATCGCGTTGAGGCGGATGAGAGTAGTGAGGCCTGGCATCGGGTGATGCCGAGCTGAGTCTGCCGCTGCGACCATAACAGTTGGTGCCTTAACCGCGGCGCAGCTGTTTCTGTTTGGCTTGCCTGCGCCATCCTACAATAGGGGCTTCTCCCTCCTGTCTTTTCGAGTTCCCCCATGCACGTTGCGTCCGGTCGCTGGTTGTACGGATTTTTGTTGGCGTTGACTACCACCATTCTGTGGGGCGTTCTGCCGATCATGCTCAAGGAAGTGCTCAAGGTCATGGACCCCTACACCGTGACCTGGTACCGCCTGTTCAGCGCTGGCCTGGTGCTGTTTCTCTGGCTGGCAGCCAAGCGCCGGCTGCCGTCGATTCGAGCTTTGTCGCTGCGTAACCGGGGCCTGTTACTGGTGGCGATTCTGGGCCTGGCGTTCAATTACGTGTTGTATCTGATGGCGCTTGATCGGCTGACCCCGGGCACCATGCAACTGATCATTCAGGTTGCCCCGATCATGTTGATGCTCGGCAGCATGCTGGTATTTCGCGAACGTTTTGGCCTTGGCCAGGTGATAGGTCTGGCGGTGCTAATTCCAGGTTTTGCACTGTTCTTCAACCAGCGGCTGATAGAGCTGCTGACGCAGATGAGCGGTTATACCCTGGGGATTCTGATTGCCATTGCCTCGGCGTTCAGTTGGGCGTTGTATGGTCTGGCGCAAAAACAACTGCTGACTATCTGGTCATCGGTGACCGTGATGATGGTGATATATCTAGCCTGTGCGCTGCTGCTCTGGCCGCTGGCATCACCGCTGGAGTTGCTGCAGCTCTCGACGCTGCAACGCTGGCTGTTGCTGGGTTGCTGCCTGAACACGCTGGTCGCCTACGGCGCCTTTGCCGAGGCGCTGGCGCACTGGGAAGCCTCAAGGGTGAGTGCCACTGTGGCGACGACGCCGCTGTTTACCTTCTCGATGGTGGCGCTGGGCTCGATGCTCTGGCCTGGCCTGATTGAACCTGAGCTGCTCAACTCGCTGGCCTACCTGGGCGCGCTCATGGTAGTGGGTGGTTCGGCGTTGATCGCGCTGGCGCCCAGCCTGATCCAGAACCTGCGCAGCCGCCGGTTGCGCAGGCTGAGTATCACGCCGCCGCCGGCGCCCTGATCAGGGCTCCGGGCTGTGGTCGCCGAGCATCAGCTCGGGTCTGACTGCGGCATCAAAACCGGCCTCATCCAGATAGCCCAGCGCCAGCGCCGCCTGCTTCAGTGTAGTGCCTTCACTGTAGGCCTTTTTGGCGATATCGGCGGCCTTGTCGTAGCCAATCACCGGGTTGAGCGCGGTGACCAGCATCAGACTATTATCCAGATGCTCGCGCATGCGCGCCGCGTCGGGCTGCATGCCCTCTACGCAGTGCTCGCTAAAACTGTTGCAGGCATCGCTCAGCAGGCGGATGGACTGCAGCAGAGTATGGATAATCACCGGCTTGAACACGTTCAGCTGAAGCTGGCCGTTGCTGGCGGCAATGCTCAGGGTGGTGTCGTTGCCGATTACCTGACAGGCCACCATCGACAGCGCTTCACACTGGGTTGGGTTGACCTTGCCGGGCATGATAGAGCTGCCGGGCTCGTTGGCTGGCAGCCGTACTTCGGCAAAACCGGCGCGCGGCCCGCTGCCGAGCAGGCGCAGATCATTGGCCAGTTTCATCAGGGTTACCGCCAGCTGCTTGCAGGCACCGTGTAGTTGCACCAGCGGCTCGTGTCCGGCCAGGGCGGCAAATTTGTTGTCGGCACTGGTGAAGGGCAGGCCGGTCAGCTCGGCCACTTCGCGGGCAAACTCGGTCGCAAAGCGGGGCGGGGTGTTCAGCCCCGTGCCTACGGCCGTGCCGCCCTGGGCCAGCGCCAGCACGCGGGGCATGGCCTGTTCCACCGCCTGCACGCCCATTTCCAACTGCGTGACGAAAGCAGACAGCTCCTGCCCGAAGGTGACCGGCGTCGCGTCCATCATGTGCGTGCGGCCAATCTTGATCAGCTGCGCATGTTGGTCGGCCTGCTTTTGCAGTGCGTCGCGCAGTGCACAGACCGCCGGCAATAGCTGTTGGTGTGCCTGCCGGGCGGCGGCAATATGCATGGCGCTGGGGAAGGTGTCGTTGGAACTTTGCGACTTGTTGACCTGGTCGTTGGGGTGAACCGGCTGCTTGCTGCCCAGTGGCTGCCCAGCCAGCTCGTTGGCGCGGTTGGCGATCACCTCGTTAGCATTCATGTTGCTTTGCGTGCCGCTGCCGGTCTGCCAGACGGAGAGCGGGAAGTGCGCATCCAGTGCGCCACTGATGACTTCGTCGGCGGCGCGCTCGATCAGGCTGGCCAGCTCCGGGGAGAGTTGTCCGAGTTGCTGGTTGGTGCGCGCTGCGGCCTTCTTGATGATGCCCAACGCGTGGACCACGGGTAGCGGGATACGCTCTTCGCCAATCGCAAAATGTGCCAGCGAACGCTGGGTCTGTGCGCCCCAGTAACGCCCGGTGGCGACCTCAATTGGCCCCATGCTGTCGGTTTCGGTACGGCTTGTCATAGTGGCTCCCGGGTAGTGCGGTGGATGGGCGGCGCTGACGCGTGACCGGATTGAGCAGGCCGCCGGGTAAAGTATGGCAGGCCAGCACCGCGATGCTATGCAGGTTGAACTCTTGGCAGTTTGGACTCTTGCTGGCGGCAGTGGTTCGCCTGTTGGTACCGCCGCTTTGGGCTACAATGGCGGCCGCACTTATTTGGAGGTCAACATGAGCACGACTCAACAGGCACTTGAGCAGGCGTTACAGGCCCTGGCACCGAGCCATCTGGAACTGGTCAACGAAAGTTACATGCACAGTGTGCCGCCGGGCTCGGAGTCGCACTTCAAGGCGGTTCTGGTGAGTGAGGAGTTTACCGGGCTGAATGCGGTCAAACGGCATCAGGCGGTGTATCGCGTATTGGGCCCGCTGATGCAGCAGATCCATGCGTTGGCGCTGCATACCTACACCGCAGAGGAATGGCAGGCCCGGCAGCAGGCGCCGGCCTCACCCAATTGCCTGGGTGGCAGCAAAGCCGACGCTTGAACCCGGCGACCGACAGCGGTTTTGCGCAGCGCAGCGCTTTGCTAGAATGCCGCCTCCCAAGGTACGCCCTTTACGTGGGCGCCCACTGAAAAAGAGGTATGCATGTCTGCAATCGTTGTTGTGGCACTCTACAAGTTCGTCTCGCTGGAAGATTACCAGGCCCTGCGCCAGCCCCTGCTCGACACCCTCACCAGCCATGGTGTGAAGGGTACGCTGTTGCTCGCGCGCGAAGGCATCAATGGCACCGTGGCCGGCCCGCGTGAGGGCATGACGGCAGTACTCGACTGGCTGCGCAGTGATCCGCGCCTGAGTGATCTGGATTACAAGGAATCGCTGTGCGACGAGATGCCGTTCTATCGCACCAAGGTCAAACTGAAGAAAGAAATCGTCACCCTGGGCGTCGAGGGTGTGTCGCCCACCAAACGCGTCGGTACCTACGTTGAGCCGCAGGATTGGAACGCGCTGATCAGCGACCCCGAAGTGCTGTTGATCGATACCCGCAACGATTACGAGGTGTCGATTGGCAGCTTTGCCGGTGCCATTGATCCCAAGACCAAGACCTTTCGCGAGTTCCCCGATTACGTCAAGGCGCATTACGACCCGGCCAAGCACAAGAAGGTCGCGATGTTCTGCACTGGCGGCATCCGCTGCGAAAAAGCCTCCAGTTACATGCTGGAAGAGGGCTTTGATGAGGTGTTCCACCTCAAGGGCGGCATTCTCAAGTACTTCGAAGAGGTGCCCGCCGAGCAATCCATGTGGAATGGCGAGTGCTTCGTGTTCGATAACCGGGTAACCGTTCGGCATGACCTGGCACCGGGCTCTTTCGACCAGTGTCACGCCTGCCGTCATCCGGTCTCGGCTGAAGACATGGCCTCGGTACTCTTTGAAGAAGGCATCAGTTGCCCGCATTGCTACGACAGCCTGCCGGAGAAGACCCGCCAGCGTGCGATAGAGCGGCAGCGGCAGATTACACTGGCCAAAGTGCGCAATCAGCCGCATCCTATCGGCCAACCCCAGCACCTGGCTTCGCCCAACGCCAAGCCGAGCTGACCCGCCGATCTGCGAGGTACGTGATGAGCCAGCGCCTGATCTACGTGATGGACCCCATGTGTTCCTGGTGCTGGGGCTTTGCCCCGGTCATTGATGCGATTGTTGCTGCGTATCCGCAGTTGCCGCTGCGTCTGGTGGCGGGCGGCCTGCGGGCCAACCACGGCGCGCCGCTGGATGAGCACACCCGCAGCGTGCTGGCTGAACACTGGCAGACGGTGGCGCAAGACAGCGGTCAGCCAGTGGGTGACCCGCAGAACCTGCCAGCGACCTTTGTGTACGACACCGAGCCCGCCTGTCGCGCATTGGTGGTGGCCCGCGAGCTGGACCCTGCCAGGGCGTGGAGTTTCGTGCGGACGCTGCAGCAAGCCTTTTACCTGGATACCGAGGAAATCACCCACGCAGCGGTGTTGATGCGGCTGGCCGAAGCGGCCGGTTACTCGGTTGCGGCGTTTAGCGAGCTGTTTGACCAGCAGGCGATGCGGGAGGCTACCGTGGCTGACGTACGCTGGATGGCAGACCTGGGAATAGCGGGTTTGCCCATACTGCTGGCTGAGCGGGACGGTCAGTTGGCGTTGCTGGCCAACGGTTACCAGACGCCTGAGCAGGTGCTGCCGTTATTGGCGCGCTGGGTTGCGGCGGGAGAACAGTGCGCTGAGGTAAGTGCCTGAGCGCAGTCGCCATGGACAAGCCTGGCGCTGCGCTCAGAGGCTAGGGCGAGTTACTTGCGGGGAGAGATCAGCGCAGGCTTCTGCTTTTCTTCCGGCGCGTGGAACAGCAGAAACAGCTGGGTCAGGACGCCCGGAATGTGTTCCATCATGTCTTCGACCATGTCCTCGTCTTCGTCGATCTCGGCGAATTCCGGTTGATCGGCAAACAGACCCGAACCCACCATTACCGGCAGCAGCAGTTCGCTGACCAGCTCTTCGTCATTCTCGAACCAGGCTTCCTCACGCAGAAAAACCCCTTCCATGAAGCCGATGCACCAGCTGCGCAGATCTGAGTAGTCGGGCTCATCACCCAGGCTCAGTTCGCAGGGTAGTTCCAGGTCTTCATCGCTGGCCAACTCGCGGGCGATCCGCGACTTCAGCTCTTGCAGGGTTCCGACGATCTCGGCTTGCTGCTGCTCGTCAGTGTAGTTGGGGGTTTCGGCGAACAGCTCTGCCAGCCATTCTTCACTCGGCACCTCTTGCGGGCTGACGGACAGTGCCGCGAGATAGCCGCAGGCGGCCATGTAGTCCAGCGCTTCATCGTGCAGGTCATCGGCGTCCAGGAATTGCTGTAGGCGCTGGAGTTGATCATTGAATGACATGGGACACCTCTCATTGGTTATCCCGGCATTTTACGCATGCCCCCGGACAATTGCCAAAGACGTTATACTCGGCGGCCGATATGGTGGTCCCGCCACTGGCCCAACCTGCAAAGGAGTCCCATGCGCGAGCAAGCCCTTCAACAACTGCGTGACGTTTTTGGCTACGGTGAATTCCGTGGTCAACAGGCCGATATCATCGATCAGGTGGCCACGGGCGGTGATGCCCTGGTACTGATGCCCACTGGCGGCGGCAAGTCGCTGTGCTACCAGGTTCCGGGTCTGCTGCGGGCAGGGCTGACGGTGGTGGTATCGCCGCTGATCGCGTTGATGGAAGATCAGGTCGCCACGCTGACCGAGCTGGGTCTGAACGCAGCGGCGCTGAACTCCACCTTGACTGATGATCAGCAACGGGAAATCGCGCGCCAGATGCGCAGCGGCGAGTTGGAGTTTCTCTACATGGCGCCCGAGCGCCTGCTCAAACCGCGCACGCTCAACTTTCTGCAGTCGCTTGATATTGCCCTGTTTGCGATTGATGAGGCCCACTGCGTATCGCAGTGGGGGCATGATTTCCGGCCAGAGTATCTGCAGCTGGGGCAGCTTGCCGAGCTGTTCCCTGGCGTGCCGCGCATGGCGCTGACGGCCACTGCCGATGAGCGCACCCAGGGCGAGATAGTTCAGCGTCTGAAGCTGGAATCGGCGGCCTGTTTTATCTCCGGCTTTGATCGTCCGAACATTTTTTATCGCATCGTGCCCAAAGACAAACCCCGGCAGCAACTGCAGCAGTTTCTGCGGGGCCACAAGGGTAACGCCGGTATTGTCTACTGCCTGTCACGCAAGAAGGTCGAAGATACCGCGGCCTGGCTGAGTGATCAGGGCTGGCCGGCGTTGCCCTATCACGCGGGGCTGCCGCCGGAGTTGCGCGCCACGCACCAGCGGCGCTTTCTCAACGAGGAAGGCCTGATCATGGTGGCGACCATTGCCTTTGGCATGGGTATCGACAAGTCCAACGTGCGTTTTGTTGCTCACCTGGACCTGCCCAAAAGCATCGAAGCCTACTATCAGGAAACCGGGCGGGGTGGGCGCGATGGCCTACCCGCGGACGCCTGGATGGCCTATGGGCTGCAGGACGTGCTGATGCTCAATCAGATCATGGCCAACTCTGAGGGCGATGAGCGGCACAAGCGCATCGAACGGCACAAGCTGGATGCCATGCTGGCCCTTTGTGAGATGACCAGTTGCCGGCGGCAAGCGCTGCTGGGCTACTTCGGTGAGGAGCTGGCCGAGCCCTGCGGGCACTGCGACAACTGCCAGGAGCCGGTGGAAACCTGGGATGGCAGTGAACCGGCTCGCATGGCGTTATCGACCGTGTACCGCAGCGGCCAGCGTTATGGTGTGGGCCATCTGGTGGATATTCTGCTGGGGCGCGATAACGAAAAGATTCGCACCGCCGGACATCAGCACCTGTCGACCTACGGTATTGGCAAGTCGCTGGCGGAAAACGAATGGCGTTCGGTGTTTCGGCAATTGATTGCCCGCGCGCTGGTCGAGATCGACCTCGACGGCTTTGGCAGCCTGCGCCTGGCTGATAGTTGCCGGCCGTTATTGCGCGGCGAGGAAACCCTGTTGCTGCGCAAGGATATAACACGCAGCAGCGCGCCTATGGGGAGAACCGGCAACAAGGCGGTTATCGCCGATGCCGACCGCGACTTGTGGGAAGCGCTGCGCGCACGCCGCAAGCAGCTGGCGGATGCGCACGGCGTGCCGCCTTACGTGATCTTCCCCGACAGCACCCTGGTCGACATGCTGCGCCAGCGCCCGGCAACCCTGCAGGACATGGGCCTGGTCAGCGGCATCGGCGCGCACAAGCTGGAGCGCTACGGTGCGGACTTCTTGCAGGTACTGCAACAGTCGGGCGGCGCCGAAGCCGCGGTAGAGCAGGATCAGCAGGCCCAGGCGCATGAAGTCAACGCGCTGGTGCTTTCGGGCATGAGCGCCGAGCAGGTGGCACGGCAGCTGGGCAAACCGCTGCGCCAGGTCTACGGACAGTTGGCGCAAGCCATCGCCACCGGTAGTCTGACGCTGGAGCAGGCGATTGATATCGGGCCGGCGCAGCTCGAACGTATTCAAGACGCCTTTCTCAACCACGACGGCGAAGATCTGCCGGGCGTGCGCACCCTGGCAAAGGAGCTGGACGAAGCGGTAGATGAAGGGGTGCTGCACTGCATTCGTGCTGCCCTGGTTGCGGAAATCAGCGGCTGACTCCACAAGCTCGACCCGCGATATCGCCGTCACGGCTGTTGTTCAGCGTGGCCGCAGCCTTCCGTGCGGCTGGCTGATCCCGTGTGCTGCGCCCATCAGGCAACGTCAGGGGGAAGGGCCAAAGCCGGGCTCGAGCTGAACCTGCCGGCTGCGGGCAATGGGCTTATCAGAAGGTTTGGCCAAGCTTCATATAAAGGGCTTCCTGGCCTTCTTCGTTAGCTCCCAAGCCAAAGAACAGTGGCCCAAGGAAAGTATCCAGCCCGAGCAGCAGACTGCCGGCGGCAAAATAGCCGGTATCAAAGGCGTCCTCACCCCGGTTGTACACCCGGCCATATTCCAGACTGGTGCCCAGATACAACGGCATACTGAGGATATCGAAGTACCTGGGGTTCAGGCGGCGATAGTAAACCAGCCGGCCCAGATCATAGTTCTGCCCGGCCAGACCATCCTGACGATACCCGGAGAACAGACCAGGGCCGCCAAGAATAAAGCTGCTTTGCGCCACATTGACGTCGCTGTCGGTACGCCCCATGAAGGCGCCCACCTGCATGCTGTTGAGGCCAAAGCCAAAGGCTTTATTGGCCTTGATCTCCAGCTGCTGATAGCGTTCATCGGCGCCCAGGTCGGGTTCGGACTGGCGCCAGGCAATCTGCGCCTCGTCGCCGGAGTGCGGGAAGTTGACGTTATCCAGGGTGTCGCGGTTGAACTCGATACCGTAAAAAGCTTCCTCAAAACTGATGCTCGGCGTCTCTGGGTCACCGACGCGTACCTTGGATTCGCCCCAATAGCGCGACAGGCCGAAACGCACTTCGCCGGTATTGGCGATCTGGCGGCCCAGGTTGATGCCGGTGCCATAGCGCTGCTGACGGAAATCCACCACCGGTTCGTTATCCTGCAGCACTTCGACGTTCACCGCTTCGCCATCAATAAAGGGGGCGATGAAGTAGCGCGAGCCATAATCCAGCGGCTGGTAGAACTCCGAGTAGAGAATTTGGTGGGAGCCTACTTGCGCGCGGGTCAGCCACTCGGCGCCGAGCGGGTTCAGACCATTGACCCGGAAACTGGCGCCGATGTTGTACTGGCTGCCGCCCTCGAAGTCATCAACCAGATTCAACCCCAGGCGCAGATAGTCGGTGCCGGTACGGCGCCCGGCAGTATGGATCAGCAGGGTATTGCGCCCCTCATCGTGCACCACCTCGTAGGTCACGCGGCTGAAGTAGTCGGTGCCGTAAACGGTGCCCATGTCGGTCTGCAGGCGTTCCAGGTTCAGCGGTTCGCCGATGGGCTGACGGATCATGCCCAGTACGACTTCGTCGGCAACCTTGCCGCTGTTGTCTACCTCGATGGCGTCGATCACCGCCTGACGTTGCGGGCGCGCGCTGGCCAGGTTACCACCGGTCGGCTGCTGCGCCGGGTTAACAAACGAGAGCGCCTGGTGCGAGGCGCGCAGGGCCGTGGCGCCGGCATCAATGGCTTCGGCAATCGCATCAAAGCTGTTGAAGCCCATATCGCCCAATTGCGGTTGCAGTAGCAGGTCGTGGGGCCCCAGGGTGGCCAGCTGCTTCTCGGAGTTCACCCGGGTCAGCAGGGTGGTGGTCTGGTCCATGATGTCGAGCACGGTCTTCAGCTCGCCGGTGGATTTCAGCGGCGTGCCGATGTCGACCACGATCACGCGATCCACACCCATGGCGCGAGCAACGTCGATGGGCAGGTTTTTTGACAGTACGCCGTCGACCAGCAGCCGGCCGTCGACTTCAACCGGGGCGAAGAAGCCCGGCAGCGCCAGGCTGGCGCGGATGGCCAGCGGCAGGTGGCCGTGGTCGAACACCACGGCTTCGCCGGTGGCGATATCGGTGGCCACCGCGCGAAACGGAATCGGCAGTTTGTTGAAGTCGTCTATTTCATTGGTGTGCACCAGCAGGCTTTCGAGCTGCAGGCCCAGATTCTGGCCTTGCAGCAGGCCCAGCGGAAAGCTGAGCTTGCCGTGGTCGAAGCTCAGGCGCTGTTTGACCAGAAAGTCGCGGTCGTCCTGTTTGCGCCGAAAGGGGATGTCCTCGCGCAGCGGTGCATCGGCCAGGGTGTTCTCCCAATCCAGCTCCTGAGCGATCTTTTCCAGTTCCTCAGCGCTGTAGCCGGCCGCATACAGGCCGCCAATCACGGCGCCCATACTGGTGCCGGCGATCGCATCGATGGGGATATTCATCTCTTCCAGTTGTTTGAGCACCCCAATGTGCGCCAGTCCGCGGGCGCCGCCGCCGGAGAGCACCAGCCCTGTGCGCAGCGGTTCGGCACAGGTCCAGCCCGAGAGGGTGAGCAACAACAGCACAAGGGCTCGTTTCAGCATGCGTGGCATCCAGACGACAGAGAGCAGTGAACAAAAGTCGACATTGTATACGAACGCCGCCCAGGCTGCGGCGCTCAAACTGGTTAGTGCTTGTCATCTTAGATACATCTGTTTGCCATATGAGGTTCACGCCTGTGACCTAGCCTGTGTGCATCTTCCAAAGGAGATGGGCGTATGAACACAGCAGTGTCGTTGCCAGTGGAAAAAAAACAACGGGTCAAAACCCTGTGGATTTCAGACCTGCATCTCGGGACGCGGGGCTGCCAGGCCGATAAACTCGCCAGCTTTCTCAAATCCTACGATTGCGATCACCTGTACCTGGTCGGCGACATCATCGACGGCTGGCGCTTGCGCAAGGGTATTTATTGGCCCCAGGCGCATACCAACGTGGTGCGCCGGGTGCTCACCATGAGCAAACGCGGCACCCGCGTGACTTACGTCACCGGGAACCATGACGAGTTTCTGCGGCGCTACTCGACGTTGCAATTGGGTAATATCGAGCTGGTCGACGAGGCGGTGCATACCACCGTTGATGGGCGTAAATTGCTGGTTATTCACGGTGATCAGTTTGACGTGATCACCCGTTGCCACCGTTGGCTGGCGTTTCTGGGTGACCATGCCTACGAATTCAGTCTGGTGCTTAATCGCTGGTACAACCACTGGCGCAGCCGTTTCGGCTATGGCTACTGGTCGTTGTCGGCCTACCTCAAGCAGCGGGTGAAGAAAGCGGTCAACTTCATCAGCGATTTTGAGGACGGGATCGCCCACGAGTGCGTCAAGCGTGGTTACGACGGTGTGGTGTGCGGGCATATCCATCACGCCGAGATCCGTGATGTGAAGGGTATCGAGTATCACAATTGCGGCGACTGGGTAGAGTCATGTACGGCACTGATCGAGCATCAGGATGGTCGTATCGAGCTCTATCGCTGGAACGACGCTATGGTGCCGGACATCGCGGCTGAGGCGGCGGCCATGAAGGGCCAGACGGCGGCAGGCTAAAGCTTTGCTCTGCCCGCTGCTGCTGCACGCCGCCGGTCAGACGATGACCTTGTCTTTCAGCCGGCGCGCAGCCTGCTCCAGGGCTTTGATGATCTCGTCCTTGTCGTAGTTGCGAATGGTGTTGGTGTCGAGATACATCGAAAAACCCGACAGCTCGTGCTCGACAAAGGTGGGAGCGATACCCAGCTCGCGTCGCAGCCCGACTACCTGGTAGATCTGTACCGGGCGGGCAAAGCCCTTGACGCTGATCTGCCCCTTGTCGCGGCACATGATGATGTCCTTGATCAGCGAGTAGGTCTCGTGGGAGATCAGAATCTCGCCCGCATCAGCCGCACTTTCCAGCCGGCTGGCCAGGTTCACTTCACGGCCGATGATGGTGTAGTCCATACGCGTGGCCGCGCCGAAGTTACCCACGGTGCAATAGCCGGTGCTCAACCCCATGCGAATTTCCAGCGGCTTGGTGATGCCGCGACTGCGCCATTGCTGGCGGAGTACCTTCATGTGCTTGCGCATGGCGATCGCCATCGAAACCGCCGCTTCAGCATCCTGCTTGGCGCCGCTGCTTTTGGGGTCGCCAAAAAACACCATGACGCAATCGCCGATGAACTTGTCGATGGTGCCGCCGTATTGCAGCGCTATACGCGACATTTCCGTCAGGTAGCTGTTCAGTAGATCAGTCAGCGCTTCGGCTTCCAGTTCCTCGGCCAGCTCGGTAAAGCCACGAATATCGGAGAAAAATACCGTCAGCTTCTTGCGGCGGGTTTCCAGCTTGACGGTGCGTTTGCCCGAGAAAATCGACTCCCAGACCTGTGGCGACAGGTATTTTGAAAGGTTGGCGGCCAGTCTGGCGGTTTTTTCCTGCTCGGCGCTGATCAGCGACTGCGCAGCCTCAAGGTTGCGGCCCTGCCGATGTACGAAAGCAGCGGTAATGAGAATGCACAGGCCGCCGCTGACCAAGCTGACGACGGTGACCAATACTGAACTATGCAGGCTGACATCGGGCGTAAAGGCGGCCGCGCCGAGTAAAATGCCGGCCACAGCCAGTAGCCAGCCAGCGAGCAGATAAGTGGGGCCGCCAGCAATCAGACAGGAGAACCCCAGCAAAAGCAGGAAAATCAGGCTGGGGACGTAGTTGAAGCCCAACAGGGCGACAAAAACGCCGGTATGCACGGCATCCAGTGCAAGCAATATCAGGCGTCTGGGGATTTGTTTGTGGTTTAACAGCCACTTGGGCAGGTATTGAGCCAGCTGCGGGTAGGCCAGTGCGTAGAGAATGGTTGCCAGCACCGTCGCCGTGTGGCCATTTTCAACCAGCAGTGCCGCGAAGGTAACCGCCACACACAGGTAGGCTATAACCCTGGAGTAGTAGCCTTCCAGTGGCGGTCTGACGGGTTTTATGCGGCTTTTCACGGTCATGATCGGTCAGTTTCCAGAGCCTGGTGAGGCGTCCGCGCCGGCGGGCGCCGGCTGAATCGTCTCGCTGCCTGATCATAATATGACTCTGCGTCCGGGGGAAACACCAAGGTTGCCCCCAGATGGTGCGATTGCGCTGTTACTCGGTTTTGTATACCGAGTTGCGTGGTCTGGCGAATACGTTACGCAGCATGGGTTCAAAAAATGCCAGGGGTTCGGTGTCGTAGTCGGCGTCAAACGCAGGCGCGTCGTACTTGGCGCAGAACTCGGCCGTGTGGGCGTACAGCGGGTGGTCCTTGAATTGGTCCCGCAGGTGGCGATCCATGCCCAAGTGGTGGAAGAAATAATAGCCTTGGAAGATGCCGTGTTTTTCGACCATCCACAGGTTCTCTTCGCTGACAAAGGGTTTGAGAATGGCAGCGGCTACGTCGGGGTGGTTGTAGCTGCCAAGAGTATCACCAATATCATGCAGCAGGGCGCAAACCACGTACTCTTCATCGCGGCCATCGCGGTGGGCGCGGGTCGCGGTTTGCAGCGAATGTTGCAGGCGGTCGATAGGAAAGCCGCCAAAGTCACCATCGAGCAGCATCAGGTGGGCGATGATGCGATCGGGCAGTTCCTTGGCGAAGGGCCGGTAGTGGTCGGCGATGATGCCCCAATCCTCGGCGGTACCTTCCTGCATGGCGCGAAACTGTGCACGTTGCTCACCCATGGTTGTTCTCCTCTTGTTTTGGTTTTGGGTCAGGCTGTAGAGGCATCATAGTCTCGCTACGCCTGGGTGACTGTCGCGCTGCTGACAGTCACCCAGCTGCAGCTTTAGAAGCGGATACGGCCGGTCAGTGCATCGCGCAGCATCACCCAGTCGCCGAGCAGGCTGTAGAGTGGATAGGTAAAAGTGGCCGGTTTGTTGTGCTCGAAAAAGAAGTGGCCTACCCAGGCAAAGCCGTAGCCGGCCAGCGGCACAGCGAGTAGCCACCACCAGGCCTGGTTGAGCAGGGCAAAGGCGATGATCAGTATGACCAATGAGCTGCCGATGTAATGCAGGCGGCGGCAGCTGTCGTCGCGATGCTCGCTCAGGTAGTAGGGATAGAATTCGGCGAAGCTGTTGAAGCGGGGCACGGCAGTCTCTGGGGAGGCGTTCGGCATGGGAGCTCCTGATAGTTCGCAGGGGTGATTCAGCAGGGGAATAGTGGTTTTTGCTATTTCACTATAGTGTAGGCTGCGCTGGCGGCCATGGCCTTGTGCGCCAGAAAGCTATCCGTTGGCGGTGATTTTATCTTGGTGGGCACTTTGTTCTATGATCTGCCCCCAAAACACCCTGTGACCCAAAGGTCGAATAGACAAAACCTGTTGCGAGAAAACATGGAGCACGCTGAAAGGACTACATCTGCTGGCTGGGCCAGGGCCATCGCGCAGGCGCTGGAGGGGCGAGGCATGAATGCCGCTGCCCTCTTTGCGGAGTTGGGTATTGATCCGGCCGTTATCGCCGACCCGGATGGCCGTATTCCACAGGATAGTATGACCCGGCTGTGGCAACGTGCGGTTGCGGTATCGGGTAATCCGGCGATTGGTTTGAGTATGGCGCAAACCCTGCGTCCAGGGCATTTCAGTGTGGTGGGCTACGCGATGATGTCCAGTCGCACGTTGCTGGAGGGGTTTGGCCGGGTGATTCGTTACCAGCGGATTCTCGCTGAGGCGGCGGACCTGGCGCTGAGCGTGGAGCCGGGTTGCTACCGTATTACCTTTTCCATTCATGGTGACCGGCTGCCCGCGCCGCCGCAGAGCCACGAGGCTGCCATGGCCTACGCCCTGGCATTTTGCCGCTGGATGACGGCCCAGCACATTCGCCCGCTGAGCGCCAGTTTTGCTATTGCCGAGCCTGCCGACCCCAGCCCTTACGCCGAGCTGTTCGACTGCCCGCTGAGCTTTGCCGCGCCGACCTACAATCTGCAGTTGTCGCGCGAGGTGATGGAGGCGCCGCTGGCATCGGCCAATGACATGCTGGCACAGTTGCATGACCGCTTTGCCGGCGATTATCTGGCGCGCTTTGAATCCGACCCGGTCACCCATCAGGCGCGGCAGGTGTTGTGCCGCTTGCTGCCGCAGGGCGAGCCCAAGCGCCAAGCGGTGGCCAATGCCATGAAAGTGAGTACCCGCACACTGCAGCGTCGCTTGCAGGAAGAGGGCATCAGCTTTCAGCAACTGCTTGAGAAAACCCGCCGGGAACTGGCGCTACAGTATCTTGGTCAACCGCAACTCACGCTTTTCGAGATTGCCTGCATGCTTGGTTTCGCCGATCCCAGCAACTTTTTCCGTGCTTTCAAGCGCTGGTTTGGCCTGCCCCCGGGACAGTATCGTGAGCAGGTGTTGCAGAACGCGCAGTCGGGCGAGCAACAGAGTACAGCGGAGGAATAATGCCAGTCGACGCGATCAGCGCTCTGCATCAGCGGGTTTCGGTCCCGCGTCTGACCGGCCCAGTGCCGACGGCGGAGCAGCAGCAGGCCATTTTTCAGGCAGCGCTGCGTGCACCGGATCATGCCTACCTGCGGCCATGGCGTTTTCTGGTCATGCAGGGCGAACAGCTTGAAGCCCTGGGTGAGCTGTTCGGCCAGTCGGCGCTGGCCGACACGCCGGACTTGTCGGCCGATACGCTGGCGCGTTTTCAGGGGCTGCCGCTGCGTGCACCTTTGGTGATAGTCGCCATCAGTTGCCATCAGGAGCATCCCAAAGTACCCGCCATCGAGCAGGATCTGGCCTGTGGCGCAGCCGTCAGCAACATGCTGCTGGCCGCGCATGCTTTGGGGTTGGGCGCGGTATGGCGCACCGGCGCGCTGGCTTACCATCCGCTGATCAAGCATGGGCTGGGTCTGGCCGAAAATGAACAGATCATCGCGTTCCTGTATGTCGGCCAGCCGGCTGGCGAGCGCAAGCAGGTGCCGCAGTTGAACGTCGACGATTTTTTCCAGCCCTGGCCCCCGCAAGCCTGATACGCAGTCGCTTGGCGGCCTGAGCGCCGTCCGGTATTAGCTCTGTCCTTTTGGCAGTCGAATGATCGCTCGCAAGCCACGTTGCGGCGCACAGTCGAAGCGCAGGGTGCCGTTGTGGCGGGCAATGGCGCGTGCGGCAATGGTTAGTCCGAGCCCGTAGCCGCTGTCGGCGGGCTGTCCTGGCACCCGCACA
Organism: Halopseudomonas sabulinigri; assembly: GCF_900105255.1. Taxonomy (NCBI): domain Bacteria; kingdom Pseudomonadati; phylum Pseudomonadota; class Gammaproteobacteria; order Pseudomonadales; family Pseudomonadaceae; genus Halopseudomonas; species Halopseudomonas sabulinigri. The sequence goes on from NZ_LT629763.1 coordinate 48,111, forward strand.
AAGGGCTCACTGAGCTTGCTGAGCCAGGGTTCGGCAACGCCAGGTCCCTCATCCTCAATGCTGATTTCGCAGTGCCCAGCGGCAGCATCCACTTGCACGCGGATTTGCCCCTCTGGCGGGCTGAACCGCTGCGCGTTACGCAATAAATTATCGATGGCGCTGGCCAGTTGTTCCGGCCAGCCGCTGAGCTGCAGCTGGCTCGCGCCTTGCAGGTTGATAGTCAGTTCCGGCGTGGCAAACTGAGCGTCTTCGACCACTCGCCTGAGCAGCGGGTCGAGAGCGAAGGTTTGCGCGGGTTCGGCCTGACTGTCCAGGCGGCTGAGCGTCAGAATTGCATCAATCAGGCGGTCGAGCCGGTCGCATTCCCGATCCAGACGCTGCCAGAGCGCCGCGTCAGCTGCCCGGTCAGGCTGACTGCCCAGCGCCAGGCCGATGCGCAGTCTGGCCAGCGGCGAGCGCAGCTCGTGGGAGATGTCGCGCATCAGTTGCTGCTGGCTGTCCAGCAGGTTCTGCACCTGCTCGGCCATCAGCCCGAACTGGCGAGACAGATCGCCGATTTCGTCGCGTCGCTGGTTGATGCGAGCCAAACGCGCACCTTCGAAGCGTCCATGCCCCAGCGATTGCGCGGCCAGCCCCAGTTGCCTGAGCGGCGCGGTCATGTAGCGGCTAAGCAGCAAGCTGAGCAAGGCCAGCAAGCCCATACCCAGGGCGATGTTGAGCACCAGGCCGATGGGCGCGCGTTCTGCGTTCCACAGGTTCGGCTCGGCAATGTGCACGGTTATCAAGTAGTCCTGCTGGTCGGTCTGCCAGCTGAGCTGCAGCAGGCGCCCTCGTGGTGGCGGTGGTTCCGGGTGGCGTGCCGAGGGAGGAGGCTGCGGACCGAAACGCGGTAGCCGCGGCAGGGTGCCTGGTAACAGGCTGGTCGCGCTGGCGTCGAATAGCCGTGCGCGAATGCGGTGCTGGCGCCGTTGTTGTTCAAGCCAGTCCTGGGCAGCAACGGCGCCCTCGTGTTCGTAGGTGCTGGTCAGCTGCGCAGCAAAGTCCCGCAGCTGGGGGTTCAGTTGCAGCAGTAGCCAGTCCTGTTGCAATGCACGACTGACCAGAAAGCCTGAGCCGCCTACCAGCAGGGTGGCCAGCCAGAGTACGGCAAAGACTTTCCAGAACAATCGCATCACATTACTCCATCAGAACGTGATTATTTCTTTTCGCAGGGCGGGCCGTCACGGCGCTCGCGGCGTTCGTTCATGCGCTCGCGGCGCTCTTCACGCAGGCTCTCGGCCTTCTCGCGCTGCTCGGCGGTCAATACGGCGTCCATGCGGGCCTTGCCTTCTTCACGCAGTGCTTGCAGTTTGGCGCCTTCCTCTTCGTGAATCTGGCGCAGCTGTTCTTGCTGCTCGGTCGTCAGCGACAGCTCTTTGGCCATACGTTCCATGCCGCGCTCGTGGCGATCAGCCGGGCCACCTTCGGCCAACAGGGCACCAGACAGGGTGGTGGCGATGAGCAGGGTGGTAGCGATCAGGATCTTTTTCATGATGATTCTCCGGTTTCGATCTGGCCGGCTTATCCGGTCATTGGCTACAGAGTTTAGGGCGCGCAATGTCAGTGGTAGCCGTGACAGGGTAAAGATTGTGTAAAGACCGAACCGGGCTTTGTCAGGGTCAGAGTCAGGGGCTGAACAGATAGCCCCGGCCACGAATCGATTGAATGCGTGGATGGCCCTCGGGGTGGGGGCCGAGTTTGCGCCGCAGATTGCTGATGTGCATATCCAGGCTGCGATCGTAGCTGCCGAGGGATTTGCCCAGTGCAATCTGTGAGAGGGTCTGGCGATCGACCAGTTGCCCGGCTTGCTCCATCAAGGTACGCAGAATCAGGGCTTCGCTTTGCGTCAGTTGCAGTGGCTGGTCGTCGCGCCAGGCGAGCAGGCTATCGCCATCCAGCCGCAAATTGCCGGCTTGCAGCTGGTTGCTGTCGGAGCTGGCAGGCTGGCTGCGGCGCAGCAGGGCGCGCAGGCGCGCGACCAGTTCGCGCGGGTCGCAGGGTTTGGCAAGATAATCATCCGCCCCCAATTCCAGCCCCAGAATACGATCGACGGGTTCACCGCGGGCGCTGAGCATCAACAGCGGCGTCTGGCAGCTCTGGCGCAGCTGTCGGAGGATTTCCAGCCCGTTCATACCCGGCAGCATGACGTCGAGGATGATGGCGGCGAAGTCACCGCCAGTGGCGGCCTGCAGTCCACTGGGGCCGTCGTGGGCGGCGGTCAGGCTGAAGCCTTCTACCGCCAACCAGTCGCCCAGCAGTTCGCAGAGTTCCTGATCATCGTCGATGATCAGCACCGGATGCGGCATCAGTTCAGCCATTCGTTGCGCTTGCGGCGCCCACCCTTGGCCAGCATGAAGCCCAGCAGCAGGCTGACGGCAACGGTCAGGCCACCGACCAGAAACCATTGCTGGCGCTGTTGCACCAGTTTGCTCTGTGCGCTGAGGCGTTCGGCCTGATTGGCATTGCGCAGCTGCTGATTTTCGTCCTGCAACGCCTGTAGCTCTTCGCTTTGTCCGCTCCCGGCTAGTTGGTCCGCGAGGCGCTGGCGCTCCGCCTCGACCTTGGCCAGTTCTGCCTGCAACGTGCCCAGGTCATGCTGCTGGGTGGCGGTTGCAGCGTCGCTGGCGGCCGCAGGTTGTGCGGCTGGTGCGGCAGGTGTCTCCTGCGCCATGGCAGTACCGGCAAGCAGGGTCGCACTGAGCAGCAGGGCAGGGTAGACGGCGTGTCTGAACATGAAAAACATCCTTGGATTAGGCCGGAAATACGCGCTTTAAAGGTTTTACCGTGACTTGCTGATAGACGCCGGCAGCCACGTAGGGATCGGCGTCAGCCCAAGCCTGCGCCTGTTCCAGCGAGGCAAACTCGGCGACAACCAGGCTGCCGCTAAAGCCCGCGCTGCCCGGATCGGCCGCATCGATGGCCGGGTGTGGCCCCGCCAGCAGCAGACGGCCGGCGTCCTGCAGGGTCTGCAACCGGGCCAGGTGATCGGGGCGGGCGGCCAGGCGCTTGCTCAGGCTGTCGGCGTTATCGGTAGCCATGATGGCATAGAACATTGCACTTCCTTGGATCGGTGGTTGTCTGTAGGGTGCCGGCATGCTCGAATCAGCCATTCGGGCAGTATCACAGCCGTTTAGGTGCTGGGCAGGCTTAGGCGGCATAATAGGCGAAACACGCGCTGTCCCGTCAAGCGCCGCACCGGAAGGAGAGTCATTTGTTAGCCGATCTGCACATGCACAGTACCGCCTCCGATGGCGCGCTGGACCCCGCTGAGTTGATGCGTCGAGCCAGCGCCGCCGGCGTCGAGTTGATTGCGCTGACCGATCATGACTGCGTCGACGGTCTGCCAGCGGCAGCGGACACAGCCCGCGGCCTGGGTATGCGCTGGGTCAGCGGGGTGGAGATGTCGGCACAGTGGCACGGTCACACACTGCACATCCTCGGCTATGGGTTTGATCCGCAACAGGGTGCCATGGTGCAGGCGCTGGCAGATGTGCGAGACGGGCGCTGGCGGCGCGCCGAGCAGATCAGCAAACGCCTGGAAGGCAAGCGCATGCCCGGCGCCTATGCAGGCGCCGTGGCTGCACAGCAGGCGGCTGGCGGCGACGTCGATCAGCCGCCAGGGCGGCCGCACTTTGCTGATTGGATGGTCAGTGCCGGGTACGTTGCCGATCGCGGCGAGGCGTTTCGTAAATGGCTGGGGGCGGGCAAGCTCGGAGATATAAAGCAGCATTGGCCAACCCTGCCGGAGGTGGTGCAACAGATCCGCAGCGCCGGTGGCATGGCGGTGCTGGCGCACCCCTGGCACTACGGACTGACCCGCAGCAAGCTGCGCGCGCTACTGCGCGAGTTCGCCTCCGCTGGCGGGCGCGGCATTGAAGTAGCCAATGGCAAGCAACCGGTGGACCAGGTGGCCTATCTGGGCAAGTTATCTGTCGAGTTCGGTTTTCTGGCCAGCTGCGGCAGCGATTTTCATACCCCGGAGTCGCCCTGGACCGGGCTAGGCGTAATGACCGCCTTGCCACCCGATTGTCAGCCTGTCTGGGAGGATCGGCTGTTCACCAGCTAGACTGACATCAGTATCTGTATTTCATCAGACCCCACGACACAGAGTAGCGTTTGCACATGAGTCAGTTTTTTCAACTACATCCGGCCAACCCCCAGGCGCGTCTGGTGCGCCAGGCGGCCGACATCATCCTGCAGGGCGGCGTGGTGGCCTATCCGACGGACTCGGCCTATGCGCTGGGGTGCCGGTTGGGCAACAAGGACGGGCTGGAGCGTATTCGTCGCCTGCGTCAGCTGGATGACAAGCACAACTTTACCCTGGTGTGCCGCGATCTCTCCGAGCTGGCGCTGTATGCCAAGGTCGACAACAGCATGTTTCGCCTGCTCAAGGCCAACACGCCGGGCGCCTACACCTTCATCCTCAACGCCACGACCGAGGTGCCGCGGCTGATGCTGCACCCCAAGCGCCGTACTGTGGGCCTGCGCATCCCCGATCACCAGATCACCCTGGATCTGCTGGAAGCCTTGGGCGAGCCGCTGATGAGCGTGACCCTGATGCTGCCCAGCGATAATCTGCCGCTGACCGACCCTGAGCGCATCCGCGAGCTGCTCGGCAAACAGCTTGATTTGATCATTGATGGAGGCGCCTGCACCGTTGAGCCGACCACGGTGATCAGCCTGCTGAACGGCGAGGTGGAGGTGATGCGTCAAGGTCTGGGCGATCCTGAGCCTTTTGGTGTCTCGCGCCGCGAGCTGCACGAAGGCTGAGCGCGAACGCTGACGTCGCCGGCAATATCGGTATAATCGCCGACAGATTACCATCACAGCCATATTACTGTTCAGGAGTTCCCCTTGAGTTCTGTTGATTCGCAGCGCCGGGTTTTGTCAGGCATGCGCCCCACCGGGCGTCTGCATCTGGGCCATTATCACGGCGTGCTGAAAAATTGGGTCAAGTTGCAGCACGAGTTCGAATGCTTCTTCTTCGCCGCCGACTGGCACGCGCTGACCACCCACTACGAGAATCCGCAGGATATCGAGCAGAGCGTCTGGGACATGCTGATCGACTGGCTGGCCGCCGGCGTCAGTGGCAGCTCTTCCACCCTGTTCATCCAGTCGCAGGTGCCGGAGCACGCCGAGTTGCACCTGCTGCTGTCGATGATGACCCCGGTCAGCTGGCTGGAGCGCGTGCCGACCTACAAGGATCAGCAGGAAAAGCTCAAGGACAAAGACCTCGCTACCTACGGGTTTCTGGGTTACCCGCTGCTGCAAAGTGCCGATATCCTGATCTACCGCGCCGGTCAGGTGCCGGTGGGGGCCGACCAGGTGGCGCACGTCGAAATCACCCGTGAAGTGGCTCGCCGCTTCAATCATCTTTACGGCAAAGAGCCGGGCTTTGAAGAAAAGGCCGAGTCCGCCGTCCACAAGATGGGCAAGAAGGCCGCCAAGCTCTACAACAACCTGCGCAAGGCGTATCAGGAACAGGGCGATGCCGATGCCCTGGAAACCGCCCGGGCGCTATTGAAAGAGCAACAGAACATTACGCTGGGCGACAAGGAACGGCTGTTCGGTTATCTGGAAGGCGGCGGCAAGGTTATCCTGCCCGAGCCCCAGGCGTTGCTCACGCCAGACTCCAAGATGCCGGGCCTGGACGGGCAGAAGATGTCCAAGTCCTATGGCAATACCATTACCCTGCGCGACACCACCGACGAGGTGTCGGAGAAAGTTCGCCGCATGCCGACCGATCCGGCCCGCGTGCGGCGCACCGATCCCGGCAACCCGGATAAGTGCCCGGTGTACCAGCTGCACCAGGTGTATACCGACCAGGCCACCCACGATTGGGTGCAGGAAGGCTGCCGCAGCGCTGGCATTGGTTGTATCGACTGCAAGAAGCCGATCATCGATGCCATCAGCGCAGAGCTGGCGCCCATGCAGCTGCGGGCCCGCGAATACGAAGCCAACCCCGACGCTGTCCGGCTGATTCTCAACGAGGGTACCGAGCGTGCCCGCGAAGCTGCCCGCGAGACGCTGATCGAAGTGCGTCAGGCCATGGGCCTGCAGTACCGGCAGTGAAGCATGGCTGACCAGCCGCAGGACGCCGCGGTCGGCCCCGAGGCTGAGTCCGCCATCCGCCCCGCCAAACCCTTGGCGTTGGGTGGGGGCGGCCAGCAGGAACTGCCTTTTGCCATGGTGTACGGGCAGAAGTACACGGAGATGCCCCAGGACCTCTACATTCCCCCAGAGGCACTGGAAGTCTTTCTCGAAGCCTTCGAGGGCCCGCTCGACCTTCTTCTCTATCTCATTCGCAAACAGAACATCGATATCCTGGATATTCCGGTGGCGGAAATTACCCGCCAGTACATGGGCTATGTCGAGCTGATGAAAGTGGTGCGGCTGGAGCTGGCAGCCGAGTATCTGGTGATGGCGGCCATGCTCGCCGAGATCAAGTCACGCTTGCTGTTGCCACGCCCCGAGCAGGAAGATGACGAAGAGCATGATCCGCGCGCCGAACTGATTCGCCGGTTGCAGGAATATGAGCGCTTCAAGAAAGCTGCGGAGGGGCTCGACAGCCTGCCGCGTGAGGGCCGCGACTTTCAGCAGGCGCATGCCGAGGTCCCGGAGTATCCCTCGCGCAAGCCACATCCTGAGGTTGATATGCAGGAGATGCTGCTGGCGCTGTCCGAAGTGCTGCGCCGTGCGGATATGTTTGAGAGTCACCAGGTAACCCGCGAAGCCCTGTCGACCCGGGAGCGCATGGCCGAGGTACTGGATCGGCTCAAGGCGGGCCACTTTGTTCCCTTCGTCAGCCTGTTCAGCGCCAGTGAGGGCAAGCTGGGCGTGGTGGTAACCTTCATGGCGGTGCTCGAGCTGATCAAGGAACAACTGGTTGAACTGGTGCAAAGCGAGGCGTATGCACCTATCCACATCAAGGCGAGAGGGAAGGATGAGTCAGCCACCGATTGAGCATATTCTCGAGGCCGCCTTGCTGGCAGCGGGCCGTCCGCTGTCGCTCGACAAGTTGCGTGAGCTCTTTGATGAGGACCAGCTGCCCGGCAATGACGACCTGCGCAAGGCGTTGGCCAAGCTCGAAAAGCATTATGCCAAGCGCGCTATCGAGCTGAAGGAGGTGGCCAGCGGCTGGCGTTTGCAGGTACGTGAGGCCTACACGCCCTGGGTGAGCCGCCTGTGGGAAGAGCGCCCGCAGCGCTATTCAAGGGCGCTGCTGGAGACCCTCGCGCTGGTGGCTTACCGGCAGCCAATCACGCGCGGCGAAATCGAGGATATTCGCGGCGTGGCGGTCAGCAGTCAGATTGTGAAAACCCTGCTTGAGCGCGAATGGGTTCGTATTGTCGGCCACCGCGATGTGCCAGGCCGGCCTGCCATGTACGCCACCACGCGGCAGTTTCTCGACTATTTCAATCTGCGCAGCCTCAATGAGCTACCACCGCTGGCGGCCATCCGCGATCTCGATGACCTGGAGCCGCAGCTCCAGCTGCAGGACGAAGGCGTGGATGCGGCGGACGACATTGATACTCCTTGGATGCCGGTCGAGCCCCTCAAACCGCTGGAGGCGGGGCAGGGTGAAGGCGGCTTCCGGCACTTGCTGGATGAGCTGAATGCGATGGAAGCCAACCTGAAGAGCGACTTTGATGACATGCCGATTTCGGTGCCGGTGCGCTCAGCCGGCGACGCTGCTGACGAAGAAGCTGACTCTTCGGACGAGTGAACTGGCTGGCGCGCCGCGCCGGTGCTATCCTGCGCGGCCTTGATCAATTCCTACACCGGGAGGTGCCCTATGACTGATGTAACCGAATCCCCCTCTATCCCCGCCGCCGGCGAAAAACTGCAGAAAGTGCTGGCCCGTATGGGGCTAGGCTCGCGTCGCGAGGTGGAAGGTTGGATTTCCGCCGGCCGCGTCAGCGTCAACGGCAACGTTGCCGAGCTGGGCTGCCGGGTTGATAGCCTGGACCAGATCAGCGTCGACGGCCGCCCGCTCAAGCGTGATCTGAACACCGAAGTCGTGCGTCGCGTCATGCTCTACAACAAGCCCGAAGGCGAAGTCTGTACCCGCGATGACCCGGAAGGACGCCCCACCGTCTTTGATCGCCTGCCGCGCCTCAAGCAGGGCCGCTGGATCAACGTTGGCCGGCTGGATATCAATACCACCGGTCTGCTGCTGTTCACCACCGACGGCGAACTGGCCAACCGCTTGATGCATCCCTCCTACCAGATGGACCGCGAATACGCGGTGCGGGTGATGGGGGAGGTTGAGGACGAAATGATTGAACGCCTGAAAGAGGGCGTCATGCTGGAAGATGGCCCGGCCAAGTTCACCGATGTGGTGGCCTCGGGCGGTGAAGGCATCAACCGCTGGTTCCATGTGTGTCTGCTGGAAGGCCGCAACCGTGAGGTGCGTCGCCTGTGGGAGTCCCAGGGTTTGCGCGTCAATCGCCTTAAGCGCGTGCGTTTCGGGCCGGTATTTCTCGGACCGGAACTGCCGGTGGGCCGCTGGCGCGAGCTGAAGCAGAACGAGCTGGACGCGCTCAGCCAGGAAGTCGGCCTCGAGCCCATTGCGTTGCCGGCGATGAAAGCCAGCGAGAAAGAAAAGCAGCAACGTCTGGCGCGCAAGCCTTCAATGCACCAGGCACGTCAGCCACGCCGCACCAAGGTGCCCAAGGGGCGCTAACAACGCCTTGGTTGTTAGTTGAATGAAAAACGCCAGAGCCTGCAGGCTCTGGCGTTTTTCATTTTATGGATAGCCGCATTTTGCGCGCGTGTTAACGGTTATTGCTTGATGCTGGTCCGGCTGGCGTCGGCAACTTATTGCGCAGCAACCACGCAACCAACCTGCTAAAAGCGCCTGCAACCCCCGTGCTACGCTGCCTCCACTCCACTGCGCAACAACTTGCACAGCACTGCGCAACATCCTGCGCAACTTTGCGTGACCGAGATCACAAACGGCTTTTTCGCCACCTGCCTGATCACTCCAATCGTTTGATTTAATTGCCCTTTTTATTCCTGGCACAGCTCTTGGTTGTACTGGGTCAACCGGATCAACCGGTAACCCCATTTCAAGCAAGGAGAGCAGCAATGCCAACACCCGCGTATCTGACCATCGAAGGCACCAAGCAGGGCCTGATCACCGCCGGTACTTTCACCGAAGACTCGGTCGGCAACATCTTCCAGGAAGGCCACGAAGACCAGGTGCTGGTGCAGGGCTACAACCACCAAGTCATCATCCCGCGTGACCCGCAGTCCGGCCAGCCCACCGGCCAGCGCGTACACAAGCCGTTGATGATCACCAAGGTGTTCGACAAGTCCTCACCGCTGATCTTCAACGCCCTGACCTCCGGCGAGCGCCTGAGCAAGTGTCGCCTGGAGTGGTACCGCACCTCCGCCACCGGCACCCAGGAGCACTACTTCACCATCGAACTGCACGACGCCATCATCGTCGATGTGCAGTCGCAGATGCCCAACTGCCAGGACCCGAACATGGCGCACTTCACTCACCTGGAAGACGTCTACTTCACCTACCGCAAAATCGTCTGGACCCACGAAGTCTCAGGAACCTCCGGTTCTGATGACTGGCGCACACCCATCGCCGCCTGAGGTCTTTACAATGCCAGGCCACCGAGTGACTTGAGAGTCAGTCGGTGGCTTTTCGCGTTCAAGCGTCTCGCCGATCCCCGCCCGGATCACTGAACGAATTCTGTAAAAAGGACAACGGATGTTCTCTCCAGCCAACGAAGCGGCCTTTACCCTGCACATCGACGGCGCCGCCCACGACTTCAAGGTACTGGCCTTCACCGGCAGTGAGGCCCTCAACCGGCCCTACGCCTTTGAACTGGAACTGGTCAGCGAACAGCCCGACATCGACCTGGCTTCCCTGCTGCACCACACCGCTTTTCTTGCCATGGGCCAGGGCGCCGGCATCCACGGCGTGATCGACCGCCTCGCCCAAGGCGAAGCCGGCAAACGCCTTACCCGTTATCACCTCTGCCTGCGCCCGCAGCTCAGCTACCTGGCGCACCGCACCAATCAACGCATCTTCCAGCACCTACCGGTTCAAGCCATCATCAGCCGCCTGCTGGAAGAGCACGGCATCCAGAGCGACGCCTACCGCTTTCAACTGAACCAGAGCCACCCGGCGCGCGACTACTGCACCCAGTACGATGAAAGTGACCTGCAGTTCATCCAGCGCCTGTGTGAAGAAGAGGGCATGCACTACCACTTCGAACACAGCCAGGAAGGCCACATCATCGTCTTCGGTGATGATCAAACCGCTTTCCCCCAGCTCAGCCCCATCGGCTACAGCCAGGGCACCGGCCTGGTGGCCGACCAACCCGTGGTCAAACGCTTCGGCCTACGGGTAGAAACCCGCCCCAGCCGCGTGACCCGCCGTGACTACGACTTTGAAAAGCCGCGCCTACTGATGGAAGCGGCGTATACCAGCCAGAATGCCGCAGAAGAGCACCAGAAGCCCGAGCCGGACCTGGAAGACTACGACTACCCCGGCCGCTTCACCGACCGCGAGCGCGGCAAACAGCTCAGCCAGATCGCCCTCGAACGCCACCGCGCCGAACAGCAACTGGCCGACGGCGCCAGCGATCAGCCGCAGCTGCGCAGCGGCCACTTCATGCCGCTTACCGGTCACCCCAGAGACGACTGGAACGACCTCTGGCTGCTGACCGAAATCCAGCACGAAGGCAAGCAGCCGCAAGTACTCGAAGAGGGCGTCACCAGCGACCTCAGCAAAGCAGACGGCTTCACCCAGGGCTACCGCAACCACTTCAAGGCCACGCCCTGGCAAATCCTCTGGCGCCCGCAGCTCGATCACAAAAAGCCAAAAGTCCTCGGCAGCCAAAGCGCCGTCGTCACCGGCCCAGAAGGCGAAGAAATCCACTGTGATCAATACGGCCGCGTCAAGGTCCAGTTCCACTGGGATCGCGAGGGCCAGGCGGATGACAAAACCAGCTGCTGGCTCAGAGTCGCCTCCAGCTGGGCCGGCGACCGCTACGGCGGCATCGCCATCCCACGAGTCGGCATGGAAGTACTCATCTCATTCCTCGAAGGCGACCCCGACCACCCCCTGGTCACCGGCTGCCTGTACCACAAGGAACACGAAGTCCCGTACGAACTGCCCGCGCACAAAACCCGCAGCGTGTTCAAAACCCTCAGCAGCCCCGGAGGCGGCGGTTACAACGAACTGCGCATCGAGGATAAAAAGGGCGAAGAACAGATCTACCTGCACGCGCAGAGAGACTGGGATGAAAACATCGAGAATAACCAGACCGTCCGCGTCGGCAACGAACGCCACGACACGGTCGAAGCCAACAGCTACAGCGAGTTCAAGGCCGAAGAACACCACACCACCCACAGCGACCGAAAAACCGACATCAAAGCCAACGACCACCTCACCGTCGGCACCAGTCAGCACGTCAAGCTGGGCACTGCGCAACTAACCCAAGCCGGTAATGAAATTCACTATTACGCTGGTGACAAGGTCGTGATAGATGCTGGCATGGAGATGACCGCCAAGGGTGGCGGTTCTTTCTTAAAGCTCGACCCCAGCGGCGTAACCCTGGTTGGGCCGGGGATCAAGATTAATTCGGGTGGTGGGGCAGGCAGCGGTAGCGGTCTGGCAATCAAGCCGCCACTACAACCTGGTGCGGCAGATAGCGATGCTGCAGGTAACCTGCTCGAGCAAGCGCTTATCGGGCAAGGCTTGCCTGTTGATCCTCTTAATACGCCGGATCTCCGCTTTAAAATTCGGTTATCCGACCGCCCCGGCAAGGATGGTCTGGCTCTGGTAGCTGCGAAATGGCGGATTGTTCGTATGAATCAGCCTACCTGGAAGAAGCTTGGGCAAGTCTCGGAGCAAGACATCCTGGCGAGCGGTGAAACCGACGAGCAGGGACTGGTTTGCTTGAGCGATAGCGACCAGAAAAACCTGTCCCTTGAGTATGCAAAATACCCGGGGATGCTGTGGCTGGTTTACCCCGGGCAATGCGTTTCACTACGCGTCCACTTGGAGCAGGACTGGACCGAGGAGCAGAAGCAAGCATTAGCGATTGCGAGTATGGATTTCAGCGCGGCCACACACTCGAATCTACAAGAGGCAAATGCCGCGCACGATAAACAAAGCGCTATGGACAGCTGGTCGCTAGCCGACGCTGCAGAGCTTTACGGCAAGCTCAAGGAGTTTCTGGTATAACCGAGATGAATGGAATCAAAGCCAAACAGCTTAATCAGATCAACACCCAAGAGGGCGAAGCACTTTGCGCGACGTCCGCTCCCGACTGGTTCATTCCGCAGAAAAGTGGTCTGGGCGAGGCTTTCGCGCCACCACGGCCAGGCAACGACATCCGGTTTTTCACCACCGGTGCCGATTATTTCAAAGATGTGGCCCAAGCGATAAAAAATGCCAAGAAGTCCGTTTTCATTACCGGCTGGCAAATTAACTATGAAGTACGCCTGGACGGCGACACGCGTTTGTGGGATTGCCTACACGAAGCAACGCGTAAAGAGAACGCGCCAGATATCTACCTAATGCCCTGGCTCTCCCCCAAAGCGGGGGTAGATACCGGTGATATGGAAACCATGCTGGCCGCTTTCATCCTCAATGCCGGATTAGCTCAGCGCAAGGTTTGGTGTATGCCAGCTATCCAGCAGAGCGATATGGGTAATCTCGGAACTTTCTTTTCTCACCACCAGAAAGCGGTCGTGATCGATAACGAAATTGCCTACGTTGGTGGCATCGATCTAGCCTATGGCCGTCGTGATGACAACAATTTCCGCTTAGCGGCAGGCGATCGGCAGGCACGAGAGTTATACAACCCCTGCATTCCGCCTCTGGCTGAGATTGAGGGTCACAAGCAGTATCCCTATATGACCTCTGTAGAGTTGATCGGCGCCGCACTCATGGCTGGCGACAGTCTCAGCAAAGCGCAACGCGCTATCGGCTGGGCCTCCGATAACCGGATGTTCAATGCCGTGCGTGGTACCGGGAAAGAACTGGGCGAATGGGTAAGCGACCAAGGCAAGGACTTGCTACGTTTTTTTGGCGCCGGCGCAGCAGATACGACTGGGGGGGTTATCGAAATTGCAAAGTTCGTTAACAACCAACTCACTCCTGCCAACATAGCGCTTTGGAAAAGCACCTTGAAACAGTGGCAGCATTCACTCAATGCAGCGCTTCAAGAGCTGGATAAGGAAACCGACACCTTTGCAGGCAGCAGCCAAGGTTTGAACGACTTGCGCCTACAAGCACGTGAGATCAATGGCTTAATATCCAGTTGGCTGGTTAGCGCAGAGCAGGCGGGCGCGTTAACATCGGAGCAGCAGCAAAGTCTTACGAGCCGGGCCGAAACCATTCTAGCTAAGGTTGAAAATTGGATAACCCAAGCTCTGGAGCTAACTCCAACCGCACGTACCCAGAGCGCTACGTTAAAGGGGCGCATCGCTTCATTGAACGCTCAAGTTGATGAGTGGAAAGCGCGAGTCACGCCAGAGCTAAGTGCACTTGAAAGCGAGTTATCGCGCTGGGCGAAACAAACCATCGCATCGGGGCAGGCAATCAGCAACGATCTGCTCACCCGGGGTACGGAGCTGGTCAATCTATGGACGCAGCAGTCTGGGCTTGGGGCATTTTACGCCTGGCTAAACAACACGCCCACCCCCATCATTACTGCCAACGCGCTCAAAGAGTTTGACGAGCTAGCCACACCTTTTTTGCTATATCTGCACTCCATACTCGACCGGATGGCCGACAGTCAGAAATCAGAACCTTACAGCTATCTAGCCGACCGAAATACAAGGCTGTTACCCGTCAGCGGCATGACAATAGACCCAAAAAAGCAGCCGCGCATGCCCTGGCATGATGTACACATGCGCATGGAGGGAACGTCCGTATACGATATATCTCGCAACTTTGTAGCCCGCTGGAACAGCATTCAGGCGCGCTACGATGGAAAACAGCAGCAACTGCCGGCCGTTTTGGCAAGTGCGCTAAGCCTGGTGAGTGAAGATCTTAAACCCGTTCCGTTCATACCCCACTTCCTTCCCGAACCAGCGCCAGTAGCGGCAAAAGGCAGCGTCACTGCGCAGGTTCTGCGCAGTGCCCCTTTCCGCTTGCTTCAGGAAGAGCATCAGGGCAAGGGCGGCCAAGGCGCCGCTCCACAGAGCCGTCAAGCCAACTGCCAACAAGCCATGCTGCAGGCTATATCGGGCGCTCAGCATTTCATTTACATCGAAAATCAATTTTTCCAGAGTGATTTTGGGGAAAGTAGCCCGAGCAGCGAACAGGCTCCTGGCGCGGTAACCGGCCCTATGGATAGCCTCATGAGCGTAGAAGGATTGCCTGGTTACGAACAGTACGCACAGCGGCTGTGTTTGGATGAACTGGAAGAGAACTCAGCCAATCTACACAAGATCAACTATTTCGAACTGGCAAAAATGATTCGCAGTGGTGAAGCGGAGCCCTTCACGCGCGGCTTGATTCAAGTGCTCAGTAACCAAAGCGCAATGGAAGCGCTGCGCGCTATACAAGAACCCCAGGCCAATATACTCAATGACCTGGCCGGCGCCATAGCGGAACGCATAGAAAAAGCCATCGATATGGGAGAGAGCTTTCATGTCTATATGGTGCTGCCCGTTCATCCGGAAGGGCCCCTGAACATGCTTACCTTGATGACTCAGGTGCACCTGACTATGCAAACGCTCTCGCTTGGTGAGAACAGCCTGGTTGATAGGATTCAATGGGCCATGGAAATAAAGGCTTATATGGACAGAGGGTCGACCGAGCAGGAAGCAAAGGCACGCGCCTTGATAAAAGACAACAAAGATATTCCCCTGTATAAAAAACAGAACTGGCAACAGTATCTAACCCTGCTCAATTTGCGTACTTGGGACATGTTTGGTGGCTATCCAGTCACCGAGCAGATTTACGTGCATAGCAAGCTGTTGATAGCTGATGACCGTGTTGCTGTGATCGGCAGCGCCAATATTAATGACCGGAGCCAACTGGGTGGCCGTGACTCGGAACTGGCAGTGGTTGTTTCAGGTGGCGCCACCAGCACCGAATCCATTGATGGCCACTGCAACTACCCTGTGTGTAATGCGGTTCAGCAGTTGCGTATAGATTTATGGCGCAAACTATTTGGCTTGGAAATCAGCCATCCGGAAGTCAAGGTAAAGCCGGCCAGCCAGCTGGAAGCGATCCTCCCACAACCCGCTGTCGCTGAAAGCTGGCGCTCGATTCAAGCCCAAGCGGCAGAAAATACAAAATTCTATCAAGCTGCGTTTCCTTTCATACCACGTAATGGTGCGTCTATCTGGCCTACTTGGGAGGAGATGGTGAGTGCGCGTACAACGCCGAATACCCCTGAAGAAGAGCTGGATATTTATATGCCATTTGAGGAAGGCTTTTGGAAGTATTCAACGATGGCAGCTGAACCAAACGAAATAAAAGGCTTTATTACCGCTCTGCCTGTTAGTTGGACGCAGAGCGAGTACAACGACTGCACTGCAAACCTGTCTATCCTGGCGTTGATAGAGCCACAGCTTTCCTCTGGTCAAGGCTTCGCCACCGTTGCTTACAAGCCCCGAGCCCAGAACAACAAAGGGACCACCTGATGCGTTTAGTACCCTTCTCCTTTTTACTGCTGCCCGCCGTAGTATTTGCTGAAGCTGTAGCGCCTGACAGGTATCAAACACCAGAAGGCTGGCGTACCGAATGTTTGGGTCGCTCACAATTTGACATGCCGCCTACAGCGGTTTGGCAGCTTCAAATCCCATACGGTGATACCGTCGATTATGCAGCGACCGACCCTCGGGCTAAGCGCAGTCTTGATTACGGCACTGACCCAGGCAATGGTATTTACAAATTTGTTCGTATTCGGGTTAGCCCAGAAACCACTCGCGAAGCATATGAGAACGCATTGGGCACTGAGCTGCCGAACGAAACTAAAGCAAAAATGAGGGTGCTCGAAAACAGAGTAAAGGAAAAAGAGGAACGGTTTGACTCTTTGAATGATGACATGAAAAAACATGTCGAAGAGCTGATGGCGCTAGAGGCAGAATATAAAAAATACAGCGACATGGTCTCTGACATAACAAGGTTTAAAATATTTATCGATTTTGATAAAAGCAAGGGTCGACCAACAGAAGAGTTAGAGGCTCAACTCGCAGATTTTGAGAGACAAGTAGCTGCGCTGCCTACAGACGCACGCTATGAAAAAGAACGCGCTTTTGAACTTGGTATTCCCGATGCAGCCGGCGCTTGGCACCCAGACAGGATGGTGGCAGTGTTATGGCGTAACAACCGCATTTTTCATTTCGAGTTTGGCCCCAAAAACGGAGAATATGACAGCTCGATTGAAGCGATAGAGCCCGCGGCGCGCGATCTGTTGGCACGTTTTCGTCCCCGCGAGGCATTTGAGATACCGCAAGAGCCCGGCGTTTGTCTGCCATTTGGTTTTATTGCTGATAACGGCACTGAAAATTACTACGCAGGCTTTTCCTGGCATGTAAAAAGCACGCCCTACGTGCTGAACAGTCTGACGCTAAGTAATTCAGTGACAGATGCTATCCAGCTGCTACCGATGCTCACCAAACGGTTGATGGGCAATCCTTTCCCGGCCGCCCTGGTTGCGACCAACATAGGCCCACGCCGTATCGATATCGGCAGTAGCCGCGGCACTCTAACTGGTCGCAGTCTGCAAGCCATTGATCCCGAGGGCGACCGGCTCTCATCGCACGCCCAGTACAACCTCAACGCCGGCGCAGCGGCCGGCAAGTACACGCCAACCTTGCTCTACAAGCTGCAAACCTACGCCAACGACCAGCCGCCGCCACCCATAGAGCAAGCCGAAGCTGATGTACTGAAATTCATGAAAAGCTTCCGACCACTGCCTGGTATGCAGGCGCTATATGAAGCTGCAGAAAACCAGCAGTGAGCGCCTATTTTTCACAAGGATTGTGTATGAACACGCTGGCAAAGCTCGTTAGCTCCTGTTTGTTGCTACCCGCGGCGTTGGCAGCAGCGGATGCCCCGCGCAAAGAATGTCTTGGACGCCTAAGTTTTAACGTTCCAGAAAGCATCGAGTGGGCCACCTTCTCTAAGGGCTACACCCTCCGCATATCACAAGGAGGAGGGCATGGCTTTGGTTTAAAGGTAGGCGCTGACGGCGATAACGCTAGGTACGGCGAGTTCGGCGCGGTCATCTACGTCAGCGACGTAGTAGATAGGTCTATGCTTGACCATGTTTATGGTTATAGAAGAGGAACAAGCGTACTTTACCAAGACTATTTGAAAGAAGAGTTGGAGACTGAAAAGCGATTAGTAGAGCAGTTTGAAAGGGACAACGATCCAGAAAGTGCTGCCATATGGAAAAAGCAGATCGAAAATACCAGAGAAAATATTTCTCTTGCTCTCCCCACAGTCCACAACCTCGGCATCCCCGACGCCTATTTTGTAGGCTCCGCTTCAGCCCCCGCTGAAGCCTACATTTACTGTAATAATCGCGTTTATGCCTTTTTTATGAGTGAGGCCTACGCTCAGGGCGAGGGCAAAGATGCCATGCTCGATATGGTGTCGCGTTTTCGGCCACGTGAGCTTTACGAGGTGCCGGATGAAAGCGGTGTGTGCATCCCCTACGGTTTTATTGCCGATGACGGCAACGCTCACTACTCAGTCAAGAACAGCCTGCGCTTCACTGCAACGCCCAACGTGGTATTCAGCATCGTCACGGCCTCGGCCAACGATCCTTGGGATACACACCCAAAAACAGGCACCTACGATACCGATTATTACCCCGGCTACGATGCCCAGAAGTGGACCTTCAAACGCTTCGTGGAACCCACCTATATCGGCCCTCACCTGGCCGGCATGGACGGCTGGCGGCTTGATCCCAAGCCAGATTCAGGGGAACAGGAGCGCGGTTGGTTTGGCTTGGCGAAAACCGGCGGTATGCTCAGCCCGCTGGTAGCTGTGCAAGTGTTTACCTTCCAGAAAGGCACGGACGATCTGACGGACTTCACCCCGCCGCCGGAGGAGGAGGTGCTGCCCCGTTGGAAGGCGCTGAGTGAAACAATAGAAATCAGCGGTGACTGAAAGCAAAGCGCCGACCGTTTTTCCATGTTGGCGTCGGCATGGCTATGCGCTGTTCTGCAATGTGCTGGCTGGCGGCTGGCGGACCGCGTAAATAGCTAGCCCGTTGCGGTAACAGGATTAGGTGCCGTGTTGCCGGTGGCAGCCAGGTAATCTGGCTGCTGGAGTTAACTCTCTACTCGGACCCGGTTGCGGCCCTGGCGCTTGGCATCGTACATCAACTGGTCGCCCCGGTTGATCAGGCTGTTGGCGTTGTCCTCGGCGTGCAGGGTGCTCAACCCAATGCTGACGGTCAGTGGAATCGGTTGGCCGTCCAACTCGAATTGCATGTTTTCCACCGATTTGCGAATACGCTCTGCGACCATGCGTGCAGCGTCCAGCGAGGTGCTGTTGAGGAGTACGACAAACTCCTCGCCGCCCAGGCGATACAGCCCATCTACCGATCGCAGTGAGTCGCTGATGCAGTTGACCACGGCCTTGAGCGCGGCGTCGCCATAGGCATGGCCGTAGCGGTCGTTGACCTGCTTGAAGTGATCAATATCGAGCACGAGCAGCGATAGAGGCTGTTGGCTGCGATGGCTCTGCCGGATGTCGCGTTCCAAGTTCTGATTTAGCGCCAGACGGTTGCTGGTGCCGGTCAGGCTGTCGTTGAGCGCATCGCGCAGGGCAGCGCGGTACATCAGCGCGTTACGCAGCGGATAGAGCAGGGTGCCGAGCAGGGTTTCGATGGCCAGCAATTCGTTTTCGCTAAAGCGTTGCTGGCGGCTGAACTGCAGCTCGCCCAGGTAATTGCCGGCGTGCGATATGCGGTAGCTGCAGCGGTGTACGGCGGGCCGCCCGACTTGCACGACGGCGGGCTCCGCATTGTGCCGGTATTCCAGGGCGTCAACCTGCAGCAACTCTTGCAGTCCCTTGTGGAACAGGTTCAGTACCTGATCGACTTCCAGCGTGGTTTGCAGGCTATGCAGTAGCTGCTGCTGTACCGCCTCGAACTGGCTGCCGCGTTTGGCCACTTTGCGTCGTGCGCCAGCGTTTTTTGCGCTCTGGTCTAGCTTCAAGCGGGCGGTATCGAAGTCGATGGTGTTTCCCTGCACATGCATCATGGCGAATCCTGACATGGGGTCTTATGCAGGACATGAAGCAATCAATGTGCCATTATATTAATCTTATTAATTTCAATGGCTTATGATTTATTCTTGAGGGCGGGGTACGCCTAGGCGGCAAAAAATTGCCGCCTAGGCGGGAAGCTTTGCCGCTCTGGTAGTCCGAGCGACAAAAAACCGACTATTGCGCGTCCCGCGCCTGACCGTTGGTGCTGCGGCTGTCGGGGCCCAGGAGGTAGAGAAAGGCCGGCATGATAGCGCTGGGTTCCGGGTTGGTCTCGGCGGGCTCGTTGGGATAGGCCTTGGCACGCATCTTGGTGCGGGTGGCGCCGGGGTTCAGGCTATTGACGCGAATCTCGCTGGTGCCGTCCTGCTCGTCTGCCAGGGTCTGCATCAGGCCCTCCACGGCAAACTTGCTGACTGCGTACGGGCCCCAGTAGGCGCGGCCTTTGCGACCGACACTGGACGACAGCAATACCACTGAAGCGTCGGGCGCAGCACGCAGCAGCGGCATCATGGTTTTGGTCAGCAGGAAGGGGGCGTTGACGTTGACCTGCATGACCTTGAGCCAGGCGTCTGCCTTGACGGTGTCGAGCAGGGTGCGCGGGCCCAGTTCGGCGGCATTGTGCACCAGGCCATCCAGCTTGCCGAAGGTGTCAAATAATTGATCGGCGAGGTCTTCGTAGTCTTTTTCGAGCGCTGTTTCCAGATTCAGTGGACAGAGGGCCGGGCGTGGGTGGCCGGCTGCTTCAATCTCATCGTACACCGCCTCCAGCTTGCTCAGGGTGCGGCCGACCAGAACCACGGTTGCGCCATGGGCGGCGCAGCTCAGTGCGCAGGCCCGGCCAATGCCGTCGCCGGCGCCGGTGATCAGAATGACACGGTCCTTGAGCAGGTCGGCGGGGGCGGTGTAATCAAACATGCGTTGTCTCCGTAGCGCGGCGCTGCTCCAGCCAGGGGCGGAGTGCAGCGGCGTTGTTGATGCTGTGGGTGGCGTTCCAGTTCGCAGGATCGTCGCCGGCCGGTATGTAGCCGTAGAGGGCGGCCACGGTGGCGGTGCCCGCGGCCTTGCCGGCCTGAATGTCTCGCAGGTGGTCGCCGACAAACACGCAGCCAGCGGGGTCGACCCCAAGCTCGGCGCAGGCCTTGAGTACGGGCTCGGCGTGCGGCTTGCCGTGGGTGACCTGGTCCGGGCATACAAGGGTTCGGCAGCGCTGTCCCAGCCCCATGCGCTCTATCAGCGGAATACTGAAGCGGCTCATCTTGTTGGTGACCACGCCCCAGGGCAGGTCTTGCGCATCAAGCCAGTCAAGTAATTCGCTGATACCCGGGAAGGGCCGAGTCTGGTTGCCCAGCTGGTCGGCGTAGCGCTGCAGAAAGTCTTCGCGCAGTGCGTCAAACCCGTCGGCATCGGGCCGCATCGCGAACGCGGTGCAGAGCATACCGATGGAACCGTCAGACACCTGGCTACGCACCAGGCGGGCGTCTATCTCGGGCCGGCCGTGTTCATGCAGCATGGCCTCGATGATGCTCATGAAGTCGTCGACGGTGTCCAGCAGAGTGCCATCCAGATCGAACAGGACGCTGTTGAGCATCAGGCTTCGGCTCCGCGCTGGCAGTGGATCATGTAATTGACGTCCACGTTGGCTTCCAGCTTGTAGGTCTTGGTGAGTGGGTTGAACGTCAGGCCGGTCATGTCCAGCAGGTTCAAGCCGGCTTCGCGCGACCAGCTGCCCAGTTCGGCAGGGCGAATGAACTTGGCGAACTCGTGGGTGCCGCGCGGTAGCATGCGCAATACATATTCGGCACCGACGATGGCGAACAGAAAGGATTTGGGGTTGCGGTTGATGGTCGAGAAGAACACGTGGCCGCCGGGCTTGACCAGTTTTGCGCAGGCGCGAATCACCGAGCCGGGGTCGGGTACGTGCTCCAGCATTTCCAGGCAGGTGACCACGTCGAAGCGTCCGGCGTGTTGCTCGGCAAACTCTTCGGCGGTGCTCTGCTGGTAGTCCACGGCGACGCCTGATTCCAGTTGATGCAGACGTGCTACCGAGAGCGGTGCTTCGCCCATGTCGATGCCGGTCACCGTGGCGCCACGTTGCGCCATGGCTTCGGCCAGGATGCCGCCGCCACAACCTATATCGAGCACTTCTTTGCCGGCCAGTGGGGTCCGCTCGTCGATCCAGTTGGTGCGCAGCGGGTTGATTTCATGCAGTGGCTTGAACTCGCTGTTGCGATCCCACCAGCGGCTGGCCAAGGCTTCAAATTTGGCGATTTCCGCCCGGTCGACGTTAAGACTCATGTGTATCCCCTTTGCGAATGCGTGTGGCCAGCTCATTGGCCTGCTGCAACATCGGACCGGTATCCACAGAGCAGAGTTTCCCTGCGCGCAGTTTCGGTCTGCCGGCAACCCATACGTCGGAAACCTGGGCGGCGTTGCAGGTGTAAAGTAGTTGTGAAACCGGTTGGTAGACAGGTTGTTGGGCCAGTGCGGAAAGGTCGATGGCGGCAAGATCGGCAGCCTTGCCAACTTCCAGCGAGCCAATCTCGTCGCTTAGCCCCAGCGCCTGCGCGCCGGCCAGGGTGGCCATGTGCAGAGCGGCGTGCGCATCAAGTGCGGTTGGGTCGCCGGCGGTCAGTTTGGCCAGCAGCGCAGCGCTGCGCATCTCGCCGAGCATATCCAGATCGTTGTTGCTGGCCGCGCCGTCAGTGCCAAGGGCGACATTCACCTTGGCGTCCAGCAGTTGCTGTACCGGCATGGCCCCGCTGGCCAGCTTCATATTGGACTCGGGGCAGTGAATCACCTGCACGCCGTAGTCGCTCAGTAGTTTGAGATCGTCGTCGTTGACCTGGGTGACATGCACGGCCTGCAGGCGCGGGCTGAGCAGGCCAAGCTGCTGCAAGCGTTGCAGCGGACGCTGGCCGCTCAGCCGAACGGCTTCGTCGACTTCAAAGGCAGTTTCATGGATGTGCATGTGAATCGGTAGATCGAGTTCATCGGCCAGGGTGCGCACCCGGGTCAGGGTTTCGTCGCTGACGGTGTAGGGCGCATGGGGGCCAAAGGCGACGCTGATCAGGGGGTTGTGGCGGGTTTCATCGTGCAGCTTCAGGCCTTTGGCGATAGCCTCGGCGCTGTCGCGCGCGCCCGGGATCGGATTATCGATCACCGGGAACGCCAGTTGGGCGCGAATGCCGGCTTCCGTGGCAGCGGCAGCGGCGACATCCGGGTAGAAATACATGTCGGAAAAACAGGTGGTACCGCCGCGCAACATCTCGGCAATCGCCAGCTGCGTACCCAGTCGCACAAAATCGGCATTGACCCAGCGCCCTTCGGCTGGCCATATATGATCAGTAAGCCAGGTCATCAGCGGCAGGTCGTCGGCCAGGCCGCGGAACAGGCTCATCGCGGCGTGGCCATGTGCATTGACCAGGCCGGGGATCAGCAGGTGGTCTGGCAGGTCGCGGCGTTCGCGGACCTTGAGGTCGGCGGTCTGCTCGACCGGCAGCAAGGCGACGATGCGGCCTTGATGCACTGCCAGTGCGTGCTGTTCCAGTACTAGCCCGCGCGGCACAACCGGTACTATCCAGCGCGGCAGCAACAGCAGGTCGAGTTCGTCGGGTAGGGTAGTCATATCGAGTTCGCCTTGTTTCATGGTGGCGAGTATAACCTTAGGTGGGAGGGGCGTGCAGGGGATTAAGTGCGGCAACAGCGCCGCAGAGCAGCGGCGGGAAGAGGTCCAGGCAGTCAGATCAAAATAAGGAGAGCTCGCTATGTTGCAGTCCAAAGCACTGGGTGGTGAGCAAGTTTCGCTGGAATCCATTGAATGGTTGAGTAACCGACGTCTGCGCCTGCTGGACCAGCGCAGGCTGCCGGATCGTATCGTCTATTGCGAGTGCAGTTCGGCGCCAGAAGTGGCTGAGGCTATTGCCAGTATGACGGTGCGCGGCGGGCCGGCGATCGGCATAGCCGCAGCCTATGGTATCGCCCTGGCAGCCCAGGCCATTGGCGCCAGCGAGGACTGGAACGCCGCTCTGGCGGCCGATTTTGAGTTGCTGGAAGGCGCTCAATCCACGGCGATCAGCCTGACCTGGGCGCTGGGCATCATGCGCGAAACGCTGCGCAAACTGACCCTGCAGCAAGACGTGCCGGCGCGCTTGCTGCAGGCGGCAATTGCAGTGCACGAAAGTGATCGCGAGGCCAATCGCAGCATGGCGCGGTTTGGTGTGCAGATACTCGGGCGACGGCACAAGAAGCCGCAGAGAATCATGCTGCACTCCAACGACGGTGCCTTGGCCAGCGGTGGTGTTGGTACTGCGCTGGGCGTGGTGAGTGCCGCGCACGAGGCAGGCTTGGTAGAGCGGGTTTATATCAGCGAGACCCGGCCGCTGCTGCAGGGGGCGCGCTTGACCGCGTGGGAGTTGGCACAGGCAGGCGTGCCGGCACAATTGCACATCGACAGCGCCGCTGCGCATCTGATGAAAAGTGAGGATATCAACTGGGTCGTGGTTGCGGCTGACCGGATCGCGGCCAACGGTGATGCGATCTGCAAGATCGGTACCTATGCCTTGGCAGTGCTGGCCATGCACCATGGTTTGCGGTTCATGGTTGTAGCCTCCAGCTCCTGTATCGATCTGAGCCTGGAAGTCGGGGACGACCTGCCGCTGGAGGAGCGATCCAGTCGTGAGTTATTGCAATTGGGTGAGCGCAATATTGATACCGGAACACCGGTCAGCAACCCGGTATTCGATGTCACCCCGGCGGACCTGATTGATGTGATTGTTACCGAGAAGGGCGTTATCGAGCGTCCGGACGAGAAAAAGCTGGCTGACCTGGTCAGTCATCGTCGCCTGCACTGATGAAAAAGTGCTAAATGCCTCTGCTGGCTCCTGAGCGCGTCTCAGGGGCCTTTTCCGCTCTGCTTAATGCTCCCTCCCCAGTCCTGTCTGTGGTATCCTGTGCGGCTTTGATCGGGCGGGTTGAGCGGTGCTGCGGCCAAATCGTCGCTGCCTTTACGGGCGAGCGCTTCCAGCCTCCTTGCAAGCTTGAATAATGCTATTGGCATCAATGAGTTGCCGACAATAAAAGGAATGCCGTTTCATGGGTGAACTGGCCAAAGAAATCCTTCCAGTCAGTATTGAAGACGAGTTGAAGCAGTCCTACCTCGATTACGCGATGAGCGTTATTGTCGGGCGGGCATTGCCGGACGTGCGTGATGGCCTCAAGCCGGTGCATCGGCGCGTGCTGTTCGCCATGAGCGAACTGAACAACGACTGGAACAAGCCCTACAAGAAGTCGGCCCGTGTGGTCGGTGACGTGATCGGTAAATATCACCCGCATGGTGACTCCGCCGTATACGACACTATCGTTCGTATGGCGCAGCCGTTCTCGCTGCGCTATCTGCTGGTCGATGGTCAGGGCAACTTCGGTTCGGTCGATGGCGACAACGCCGCCGCCATGCGATACACCGAAATCCGCATGACCAAGCTGGCCCACGAGCTACTAGCTGATCTGGATAAAGAAACCGTCGACTGGGTGCCCAACTACGACGGCACCGAGCAGATCCCGGCCGTGCTGCCAACCAAGGTGCCGAACCTGCTGATCAACGGCTCCAGTGGTATTGCCGTCGGCATGGCGACCAACATTCCGCCGCATAACCTGACCGAAGTGGTCAATGGCTGCCTGGCCTTGATTGCCAATCCGGATATGTCCATCGACGATCTGATGGAATACATCCCGGGGCCCGACTTCCCTACGGCCGGTATCATCAACGGTCGCGCCGGCATCGTCGAAGCCTACAAGACCGGCCGTGGCCGCATTTACGTGCGTGCGCGCTGCGAGATTCAGGACATCGACAAGGTCGGTGGCCGCCAGCAGATCATCATTCACGAGCTGCCTTATCAATTGAACAAGGCGCGGTTGATCGAAAAGATCGCCGAGCTGGTAAAAGAGAAGAAGATCGAAGGCATTTCCGAGCTGCGCGACGAGTCTGACAAGGACGGTATGCGCGTGGTGATCGAGCTGCGTCGCGGCGAAGTCGCCGAGGTCGTGCTCAACAACCTTTACCAGCAAACCCAGATGCAGGGCGTGTTCGGTATCAACATCGTTGGTCTGCTCGACGGTCAGCCGCGCATTCTCAACCTGAAAGAGCTGCTCGATGCCTTCGTGCGTCACCGCCGCGAGGTGGTTACCCGCCGTACCGTGTTCGAATTGCGCAAGGCGCGTGAACGTGGCCACATTCTGGAAGGTCAGGCGGTAGCGCTGTCGAACATCGACCCGGTTATCGAGTTGATCAAGAAGTCGCCCACCCCGGCCGATGCCAAGGTCGCGCTGATCGCCAAGGCCTGGGAACCGGGTGCCGTGGTCGAAATGGTCGAACGCGCCGGTGCCGAATCTTGCCGCCCCGACGGTCTGGATGAGCAGTACGGTCTGCGTGAAGGCAAGTACTACCTGTCGCCTGAGCAGGCCCAGGCTATTCTCGAGCTGCGCCTGCACCGTCTGACAGGCCTCGAGCATGAAAAGCTGCTCAGCGAGTATCAGGAGATCCTCAAACAGATTGGCGAACTGCTGCGCATCCTCAATAGCGAAGAGCGGCTGATGGAAGTCATCGTCGAGGAGCTGGAACAGATTCGCGACAATTACGGCGACGCGCGTCGTACCGAAATCGTCGCTTCGCGCATGGATCTGACCATTGCCGACCTGATTACTGAAGAAGACCGCGTGGTGACCATCTCCCACGGCGGTTACGCCAAGAGTCAGCCGCTGGCCGATTACCAGGCGCAGCGCCGGGGTGGTCGCGGCAAGGCGGCAACCGGCGTGAAGGACGAAGATTACGTTTCGCATCTGCTGGTTGCGCACAGTCACACCACGTTGTTGCTGTTCTCCAGCCGCGGCAAGGTGTATTGGCTGAAAACCTATGAGATTCCCGAAGCGTCGCGTACCGCACGTGGTCGCCCGCTGGTTAACCTGCTGCCGCTGGAGGAGGGTGAGTTCATCTCCACCATGCTGCCGGTCGACGAATACACCGAGGGCTGGTTCATTTTCATGGCCACCGCCAACGGCACTGTGAAGAAGACGCCCCTGGAGCAGTTCAGTCGTCAGCGCAGCGTCGGTCTGATTGCTCTGGATCTGGACGAGGGTGACACCCTGATCTCGGCCGCGCTTACCAATGGCGAGCGCGAGATCATGCTGTTCTCCGACGGCGGCAAAGTGACCCGCTTCAAGGAAACCGATGTGCGCGCCATGGGCCGCACGGCGCGCGGTGTACGCGGCATGCGTTTGGCCGAGGGTCAGCGTCTGGTGTCCATGCTGATTGCCGAGGCCAATACGCAGATTCTCACCGCCTCGGCGCGCGGCTTCGGCAAGCGCACCGCGGTAGAAGACTTCCCGCAGTACAAGCGTGGCGGTCAGGGCGTCATCGCTATGGTCTCCAATGAGCGCAACGGGCCGCTGGTCGGTGCGGTGCAGGTGGTAGACGGCGAAGAGATCATGCTGATCTCTGACCAGGGCACGCTGGTGCGTACCCGCGTCAGCGAGGTGTCCTGTCTGTCGCGTAATACTCAGGGCGTGATGCTGATTCGCCTGGCGGCAGATGAGAAGCTGGTGGGCCTGGAGCGCGTTCAGGAGCCTTCTGAAGAAGAGCTTGAGGCAATGGCAGAACTGGATGAAGAGGGTAACCCTCTGCCGGTGGAGCCAGCCGCCAACGATGGTGTGCCGAATGACGAAGAGCAGCAACCCTTGGATGATCAGGAGTAATCGTGAGTAAGCGTCTGTTCAATTTCTGCGCGGGTCCGGCGGCATTGCCGGAAGCGGTATTGCAGCGGGCCCAGGCCGAGCTGCTCGACTGGCAGGGCAAGGGTTTGTCGGTTATGGAAATGAGCCATCGCAGTGACGAGTTTGTCAGTGTGGCCCAAACCGCCGAACAGGATCTGCGTGACCTGCTGTCGATCCCGGATAATTACAAGGTGCTGTTTTTGCAAGGCGGCGCCAGCCAGCAGTTCGCGCAGATTCCGCTGAACCTGATGCCTGAGGGCGGCAGCGCTGACTATATTGATACCGGAATCTGGTCGCGCAAGGCGATTGAAGAAGCCTCTCGATTTGGCGCTGTGAACGTCGCCGGCAGTGCCAAGGCGTACGACTATTTCGCCATTCCCGGACAGAACGAATGGCAATTGTCGCAAGACGCCGCCTACGTACATTACTGCCCGAACGAAACCATCGGCGGGCTGGAATTCAATTGGGTGCCGCAGACCGGTGACGTTCCGCTGATTGCGGATATGTCCTCGACCATACTGTCACGCCCGGTGGATGTGTCGCAGTTCGGCATGATCTACGCCGGTGCACAGAAAAATATTGGCCCCAGCGGTCTGGTTGTGGTGATCGTGCGTGAAGATCTGCTCGGCAAGGCGCGCTCCAGTTGTCCAACCATGCTGGACTATGCGGTGGCCGCGCAGAACGACTCTATGTACAACACGCCGCCAACCTTCGCCTGGTACCTGTCCGGCCTGATCTTCAGCTGGCTGAAAGAGCAGGGCGGTCTGGACGCGATGAAACGTATCAACGACGCCAAGCAGCGCAAGCTGTATGCCGCCATTGATGCCAGCGAGCTGTACAGCAACCCGATCAACCTGGCGGATCGCTCCTGGATGAATATTCCCTTCCGCCTGGCAGACGATCGTCTCGATAAACCGTTCCTGGCCGGTGCCGAGGAGCGCGGCCTGTTGAACCTCAAGGGGCACCGGTCGGTTGGTGGTATGCGCGCGTCCATTTATAACGCGGTGCCTGAGGCTGCGGTGGATGCACTGGTGGCCTACATGGCCGAGTTCGAACAGCAGCACGGTTGATTTCCATGTCAGATGAAGACCAGTTGAAGGCGCTGCGCAAGCGTATCGATACCATCGACGAGAAGATTCTCGGCCTGATCAGCGAACGTGCCGCCTGTGCGCAGACGGTGGCGCAGGTAAAGCAGAAGTCGTTGCCGGCTGACGCCAAGCCGGTTTTTTACCGCCCTGAGCGTGAGGCCTGGGTGCTCAAGCACATCATGGAGCTGAATCAGGGGCCGCTCGACAACGAAGAAGTGGCACGTCTGTTCCGCGAGATCATGTCGGCTTGTTTGGCCCTGGAGGAGCCGCTGCGCGTGGCTTATCTGGGGCCGGAAGGCACCTTCACCCAGGCCGCCGCGCTCAAGCACTTCGGTCACTCGGTAATCAGCGTACCGATGGCGGCGATTGACGAGATCTTCCGTGAAGTGGCAGCGGGCGCTGTGCAATTTGGCGTGGTGCCGGTGGAGAACTCCACCGAAGGTGCCATCAACCATACGCTGGACAGCTTCCTCGAGCATGACATGGTGATCTGCGGCGAGGTCGAGCTGCGCATCCATCACCACCTGCTGGTCGGCGAAAACACCCGTGCGGACAAGATTTCTCGCGTTTACTCGCACTCCCAGTCATTGGCCCAGTGCCGCAAATGGCTCGACGCGCACTATCCCAATGTTGAGCGGGTTGCGGTGGCCAGTAACGCTGAGGCAGCCAAGCGCGTCAAGGGCGAGTGGAACTCCGCGGCGATTGCAGGGGATATGGCCGCTGAACTGTACGGCCTGACCAAGCTGGCGGAGAAGATCGAGGATCGTCCCGACAACTCCACGCGTTTTCTGATCATCGGCAACCAGGCGGTACCGCCCACCGGCGACGACAAGACCTCGGTCATCGTTTCCATGCGCAACAAACCGGGGGCATTGCATCAGCTGCTGCAACCGTTCCACTCCAATGGTATCGACCTGAGCCGCATTGAAACGCGCCCATCGCGCAGCGGTAAATGGACCTACGTGTTCTTCATCGACTTCTTCGGCCACCAGCACGATCCGCTGATTCGCGATGTGCTGGAGAAGATCAACGATGAGTCGGTTGCACTGAAGGTGTTGGGGTCCTACCCGAAAGCGGTACTTTGAATCGTCAGCGACAAGCTGCAAGCCGCACGCTGCAAGCAACTGCGGCCTGGTGTGACTTGAAGCTTGCTGCTTGTAGCTTGAGGCTTGTGTTATGAGTTGTGATTTCCTCTCCCTGGCGCGGCCAGGAGTGCAAAAGCTGTCACCTTATGTCCCCGGCAAGCCGGTAGAAGAGCTTGCTCGCGAGTTTGGCTTGCAGGCGCAGGATATCGTCAAGCTGGCCAGTAATGAGAACCCCATGGGGCCAAGTCCGGCGGTCAAGGCGGCTATCGCTGCGGCGCTGCCGGAGCTGACACGCTACCCGGACGGCAACGGCTTTGCCCTTAAACAGGCGCTCGCAGAGCGCCTGGGTGTTGCGACCGACAGCATTACCCTGGGCAATGGTTCAAACGACATTCTGGAGCTGGTTACCCGCGCCTTTGTCGGGCCCGAGCACGAGGTGATTTTCAGTGACCACGCGTTTGCGGTCTATCCGATCGTTACCCAGGCGGTCGGCGCCAAAGCGGTGTCTGTGCCGGCAAAGAACTGGGGGCACGATCTGGTCGCGATGGCGGCAGCCATTACCGAGTCGACTCGGCTGATCTTCATTGCTAACCCCAACAACCCAACCGGTACCTGGATTGAGCGGGCTGAGCTGGAGGTGTTTCTGGCGAAGGTGCCGGAGCGGGTGATTGTGGTGCTGGATGAGGCCTACACCGAATACGTTGAAACCGATGACGTACCCAACGGCATGGATTATCTGGCCCAGTACCCGAACCTGCTGGTCTCGCGCACCTTCTCCAAGGCCTACGGTCTGGCGGCGATAAGGGTAGGTTACGGGGTGTCGTGTGCAGCCATCGCCGATGCGTTGAATCGCGTACGTCAGCCATTCAACGTAAACGCATTGGCGCTGGCAGCAGCGCTGGCGGCTCTGCAGGATGAGGCCTACCTGATTGAAAGTCGGCGCCTTAACCGAGCTGGTATGCAGCAGCTGGAAGACGGCTGCGCCGCGCAGGGGCTGAGCTGGATACCGTCGCGCGGCAACTTTCTGGCGATTGATCTGGGGCGTGAGGCAGCGCCGATATTCCAGGCCTTGCTGCGCGAGGGTGTGATTGTGCGCCCGGTAGCCAATTATGGCATGCCCAACCATTTGCGCGTCACCGTTGGCCTGCCGGCAGAGAATCAACGCTTTCTGGATGCATTGAAGCGGGTAATGCTTCGTGGTTGATGTAACAGGGGTGTCATCGACAGCTCCCACAATCGGGCGCCTGACGGTCGTTGGTCTCGGCCTGATCGGCGGCTCCTTCGCCAAGGGCATGCGGCAGAGTGGCCTGTGTGGTGAAGTGGTCGGTTGTGATCTGGATCCGATGTCGCGGCGCCAGGCAGTGCCTTTGGGCGTGGTCGATCGAGTGGTAGCCGATCTGGCCGAAGCAGTGAAAGGCGCCGATGTGATCATGCTCGCAGTCCCGGTCCTCGGCATGCGCGCGGTGCTGGAGCAACTGGCCGGCTTGCCGCAGCAGAATGCAGTGATTACCGATGTCGGCAGTACCAAGGGCGCTGTGGTCAAGGCAGTAGCAGAGGTTTTTGGCGAGGTGCCGAGCCGGTTCGTGCCCGGTCACCCGATTGCCGGCTCGGAAAAAAGCGGCGTTGAGGCGGCGCGGGCTGATCTGTTCAAGCACCATAAGGTCATTCTGACGCCGCTCGACAACACCTGCGAACAGGCGCTGACGCTGGTACAGCAGTGCTGGCAAGCGCTGCAGGCTGATGTCGAGCAGATGAGTGTAGCCGACCACGACGAAGTGCTGGCAGCCACCAGTCACTTGCCGCACCTGCTGGCATTCTCCCTGGTCGATACCCTGGCCGGGCGCAACGAAAATCTGGAAATCTTCCGTTACGCCGCCGGTGGCTTTCGGGATTTTACTCGCATTGCTGCGAGCGACCCGGTGATGTGGCGCGACGTATTTCTCGCCAACCGGGACGCGGTATTGCGCAGCCTGGACGCCTTTACCCAGGATTTGAGCCGCTTGCGTGATGCGGTCGAAAGCCGGGATGCCAACACGCTCTTGGGCGTGTTTACCCGAGCCAAGTCGGCGCGCGAGCATTTCAGTACTATTTTGGCCCGTCGGGCTTACTTGGAACCTATGCAGACTAAATCGATCAATTTCGTCGCCAGCCCTGGCGGCAAGGTGCAGGGCAAGATTCGCGTGCCCGGCGACAAGTCCATCTCTCACCGCTCGATCATGCTGGGTTCGCTGGCCGAAGGCGTGACCGAGGTTGAAGGGTTTCTGGAGGGCGAGGACAGCCTGGCGACGCTGCAGGCATTTCGCGACATGGGCGTGGTGATCGAAGGCCCCCATCACGGTCGCGTTACCATCAATGGGGTCGGCTTGCACGGCTTGCAGGCACCTCCTGGCTCGCTCTACCTGGGTAACTCGGGCACATCCATGCGCCTGCTCTCAGGGCTGCTGGCCGGACAGGAGTTCGATACCGTGCTCACCGGCGATGCCTCCTTGTCCAAACGCCCCATGGGTCGTGTAGCCAAGCCACTGCGAGAAATGGGTGCGCAGATTGAAACCGGCGATGAAGGCCGGCCGCCGCTGCGTATTGGCGGCGCCGGGCGCCTGATGGGGATGGATTACACCATGCCGATGGCCAGTGCGCAGGTTAAATCCTGCGTGCTGCTGGCAGGGCTATATGCCTCTGGCAGTACCTCGGTGACCGAGCCGGCGCCTACCCGGGACCACACCGAGCGCATGCTCAAGGGTTTCGGTTATCCGGTCAAGGTCGATGGCGCAACCGTAACCATCGAGTCCGGCCATACGCTGAAGGCCTGCAAGATCGACGTGCCGGCGGATATTTCCTCTGCTGCCTTCTTCATGGTCGCAGCCAGCATCTGTGAAGGTGCTGACCTGCTGCTGGAGCATGTGGGCATCAACCCTACGCGTATCGGCGTTATCAACATCCTGCGTGAAATGGGCGGCAACATCGAGTTGACCAATGAGCGGGAAGTGGGTGGTGAGCCGGTCGCTGATATTCGCGTGCGCTATGCGCCGCTCAAAGGTATCGATATCCCGGTCGATCAGGTGCCGCTGGCGATTGACGAATTCCCGGTACTCTTTGTGGCAGCGGCTTGCGCCGAAGGCCGCACTGTACTGCGCGGCGCTGAAGAGCTGCGAGTCAAGGAGTCTGATCGTATTCAAGTAATGGCCGACG
The DNA here is from genome assembly GCF_900105255.1 of Halopseudomonas sabulinigri. Lineage (NCBI taxonomy): Bacteria > Pseudomonadati > Pseudomonadota > Gammaproteobacteria > Pseudomonadales > Pseudomonadaceae > Halopseudomonas > Halopseudomonas sabulinigri. The sequence continues at coordinate 80,495 of NZ_LT629763.1, forward strand.
GGCTGATCGCCCTAGGGGTCGCGGCCGAGCCTACGCCGGACGGCATTGTGATCAACGGCAGCAGTATCGGTGGTGGTAGCGTGGAAAGCCACGGTGATCACCGCATCGCCATGTCCTTTGCAGTAGCGGCGCTGCGCGCCGAGGGCACCATTCAAATCAATGACTGTGCCAACGTGGCCACATCATTCCCGGACTTTGTCGGTTTGGCGCAGAGCGTCGGCATGCAGGTTCGTCTGGAGGAGAACGCGTGACTGAACAAGCTATCCCGGTGATCACCATCGACGGCCCTGGCGGGTCCGGAAAGGGCACCATCGCCGGTTTGCTGGCCAGTCGGTTGGGCTGGAATCTGCTGGATTCCGGGGCCTTGTATCGGCTGCTGGCGTTCGCGGCGCAGAACCATGGTGTGTCGCTCACCAATGAAGAAGCGCTGGAGGCGCTGGCCGCGCATCTGGACGTGCAATTCGTCGCCGGCGATGACGCGCGCGAACAGCACATCATTCTCGAAGGTGAGGAAGTGACCCGTGCCATTCGCACTGAAGCCGCGGGTGCTGGCGCTTCCCAGGTTGCTGCCCTGCCGGCCGTTCGCGCGGCGCTGTTGCAGCGCCAGCGGGCTTTTCGCGAGGCGCCGGGCCTGGTTGCCGATGGTCGCGACATGGGTACGGTGGTGTTTGCCGACGCCCAATTGAAGGTTTATCTGACGGCCAGTGCTGAAGAGCGGGCCGGCAGGCGTCATAGGCAGTTGCTCGAAAAGGGTGAAGCTGCTAATCTGGCGAGTCTTCTCGATGAGATCGTTGCGCGTGACGATCGGGATATGAATCGCAGCGTTGCGCCTCTACGGCCGGCTGAAGATGCAATCCTGATTGACTCCACGCAAATGGACATCGAAGAGGTACTTGAAATGGTTCATAAGGAAGCGCAAAAGCGCGACCTGCTGAACTGATCAGGCTGCTCTATCCGGGCAACCAGCCAAACCGGAAAGAGCATTGATACCATCAACCCACGCAAGCTGGTGGCGTGGCGGGTAAGTGGCTGCACGGCGCGCTCTTGAGCGGCTGAGCGGTAGCTGCCTTTATACTTAATTTACAGGATTCCAAATGAGCGAAAGCTTTGCCGAACTTTTTGAAGAAAGCCTAAAAACCCTTGATATGGAGCCAGGCTCCATCATCACCGGTATCGTTGTGGACATCGACTCCGACTGGGTCACCGTTCACGCCGGTTTGAAATCAGAGGGTGTTATCCCACGCGAGCAGTTCCTGAACGATCAGGGCGAGCTGACTATCGAAGTGGGTGATGAGGTTCACGTTGCACTGGACGCCGTTGAAGACGGTTTCGGTGAAACCAAGCTGTCCCGCGAGAAGGCCAAGCGCGCCGAGTCGTGGAAAGTCCTCGAAGCTGCTTTCGCTGCAGAAGAAATCGTCAAGGGTGTTATCAACGGCAAGGTCAAAGGTGGCTTTACCGTCGACGTCAACACCATTCGCGCGTTCCTGCCAGGCTCTCTGGTTGATGTGCGTCCGGTTCGTGATACCACGCACCTGGAAAACAAAGAGCTGGAATTCAAGGTCATCAAGCTGGACCAGAAGCGCAACAACGTTGTCGTTTCCCGTCGCGCTGTCCTCGAAGCCGAAAACTCCGCCGAGCGCGAAGCTCTGCTGGAAACCCTGCAGGAAGGCCAGGTGGTCAAGGGTATCGTCAAGAACCTCACCGACTACGGCGCGTTCGTCGATCTGGGTGGCGTCGATGGCCTGCTGCACATCACCGACATGGCGTGGAAGCGTATCAAGCATCCGTCTGAAATCGTCAATGTTGGCGACGAGATCGATGTCAAGGTGCTGAAGTTTGACCGTGAGCGCAACCGCGTTTCTCTGGGTCTGAAGCAACTGGGCGAAGATCCATGGGTTGCTATCACCGGTCGTTACCCAGAAGGCACTCGCGTTACTGCCAAGGTCACCAACCTGACCGATTACGGCTGCTTCGCAGAGCTGGAAGAAGGCGTAGAAGGCCTGGTTCACGTATCCGAAATGGATTGGACCAACAAGAACATCCATCCTTCCAAAGTTGTCAATGTTGGCGACGAAGTAGAAGTTATGGTTCTGGACATCGACGAAGATCGTCGTCGTATCTCCCTGGGCATCAAGCAGTGCAAGATGAACCCATGGGAAGAGTTCTCCAGCAAGTTCAACAAGGGCGACAAGATCTCCGGCTCCATCAAGTCGATCACCGATTTCGGTATCTTCATTGGTCTGGACGGCGGCATCGATGGCCTGGTTCACCTGTCCGACATCTCCTGGAACGAAGCCGGCGAAGAGGCAGTACGCCGCTTCAAGAAAGGCGACGAGATCGAGACTGTTATCCTGTCTGTTGACCCAGAGCGCGAGCGCATCTCCCTGGGCGTCAAGCAGCTGGAAGACGATCCGTTCTCCAACTTCGTTTCCCTGAACGAGAAAGGCACCATCATCACCGGTACCGTCAAGGAAGTTGATGCCAAGGGTGCAGTAATTACCTTGGCCGACGACATCGAAGGCACTCTGAAAGCCTCCGAAATCAGCCGTGACCGTGTTGAAGATGCTCGTAACGTTCTGAACGAAGGCGACAGCGTCGAAGCCAAGATCATCAGCATCGACCGCAAGAGCCGCGTCATCAGCCTGTCTATCAAGGCGAAAGACGTAGAAGACGAGAAAGAAGCCATCCAGGACCTGCGCAAGCAGGAAATGCTGGCAGCTGGTCCGACCACCATCGGTGATCTGATCAAGCAGCAGATGGAAGGCAAAGGCAACTAAGCCTTTCCAGCTGTAGAAAAAGGGCGACTTCGGTCGCCCTTTTTTGTGCGCGCTTTTTGCGCGCAAGCCGCAAGCAGCAAGCTTTACGCTTAAAGCGAACCCCTAAACGCCAACCTGCTTGAGTCTGGTTTTTGCTTCAAGCTTGAAGCTAGCTCCGACCGTATAGTCCTTCCCGCCGCACGAGACGTGGTGCGCTTGTCTCCTGGCTCGCGCCAGTTTTGCTAGTAGCTTGAAGCTTAAGGCTTGCAGCGTGCGAGCAAGCTCGCGCTTATCAGGCTGTTCAAAGCTAGTCAAGCATGGTAAAACCGTGTAAAACGAAGCTACTCGCTTGATAAAAAAGGGAAAACCATGACCAAGTCGGAGTTGATCGAGCGCATTGTCGAGCAACAGGGGCAGTTGTCGGCGAAGGATGTTGAGCTTGCGATCAAGACTATGTTGGAGCATATGTCTCAAGCGCTTTCTACTGGGGAACGGATAGAAATTCGGGGGTTTGGCAGTTTTTCGCTGCACTACCGCGCACCGCGGGTAGGGCGTAATCCGAAGACCGGTGACGCAGTCGAGCTTGAGGGCAAGTTCGTGCCGCATTTCAAGCCAGGCAAGGAGTTGCGTGACCGGGTTAACGAGTCGCTGGAAAACAGCTGATCCGGTGTATCACTGACAGTGCCCTGCGTTATACTTCGCCTACACAAATGGATGCGGAGTAGTGTGGCATGCTATGGCTAAAGCGCGCGTTGCTGATCGTTGTATTGCTGCTGGTGGCATTGGCAACAATGGACTTCATGCTGGAAAACCAGCAATCCACGACGCTGCAATTTCTTGAAGTTCAGTCTCCTGAATTACCCCTGTCCATCTATATCGTTTTTTCCTTCATTCTCGGCAGTATTCTCGGTGTCTTCATTGGCTGGCTGATCACCACCCGCCTGCGCCTGAAGTTGATGGTGCAGAGCAATGAGCTGAACCGTTACCGCAAGGAAGTCGACAAGCTGCGCACCCAAGCTGTCAAAGGTTGATCCCATGCAGGAACTGCTGTTCCTCGGCCTGTTCGTTGTGGCATTGGCGATTGGCTGGTTTCTCGGTCGTCGGGAGGCGATCAAGGTCGGTTTCATGCTGCAGCCGCACGGGAGTGCGATTGATCGCCAGTATTTCATCGGCCTGAACTACCTGCTGAATGAGCAGCCGGATGAGGCGATTGAAACCTTTATTCGCGCCCTCGAAGTAAATCCGGAAACCGTTGAAACTCACATCGCTATCGGCAAGCTGTTCTGCCAGCGTGGCGATGTCGAGCGTGCCATCAAGGTTCACCAGAACCTGCTCGCCCGCCCCAGTTTGAGCGCGCAGCAGGCTGATCGTGTGCAGCTTGAGCTGGCCCGTGATTATCTCGCAGTGGGTATGCATAACCGCGCGGAGCGTCTGCTGGAGGAATTGGGCGGCTCTTCTTCCAGTTTGCGTGGCGAGGCGCTGGGTGATCTGGTCACGGTCTACGAGCAGCAGCGTGACTGGGCGCAGGCATCGCAGATCGGTTCGCGTTTGCTGCGAGAGCGGCCGGGGTTTGCCGTCACCCAGGCACACTATTGTTGCGAGTTGGCCGACGAGGCGCTGCGCAATCATGACAGCAATCTTGCGCTTGGGCATCTGCACGCGGCGCTCAAGGTCGACCCTGGTAGCACCAGAGCGATGTTGATGCTGGCTGATCTGGAAGAGCGGCAGGGGCATACCTGGGCTGTGCTCAAGCTGCTGCAGCGAATTGCCGATGAATCTCCCGACTTTGTCCCGCAGATATTGCCGCTGGCACGACGCTGCGCGGATAATGGCGACCTGGACCTGTCCGCGTACCTTGACCGGGTGCTGGAGCGCCCAGAGCCACCCATGTTGCAAACCGTGCTGGCCCGTAGCGGGCAGTTGGAGAAGCAAGAAGGGGGGGCTAGTGCGCAGCGCTTTTTACTCGGTTGGGTGCAGCGTCAGCCGTCTATTGGCGGCACGCTTGGTCTGGTCAACTTGCAGTTGCGTAGTGCCGCCGAGGCAGAGCAGGGCGGTATGCAGGTGCTCCGGCAGATGCTGGAGTCCCTGCAGCAACAAAGGCCACAGTACCGCTGTGAGTCCTGTGGTTTCGCCGGGCAGAAGCTGTACTGGCAGTGCCCCACCTGCCACGGCTGGTCAACTATCAGGCCTCTCAAGGGATATGAGGTGGTCTGAGTTTTAACTCTTGAATGTTCAAAACAGGATGCAAAGTATGTCGAGCACTAGCCCAATCATTGTCGCGCTGGACTTTCCGGATGCGCCATCGGCGATGAATATGGCCGAGCAGCTGGATCCGGCGCGTTGCCGCGTCAAGGTCGGCAAGGAATTGTTTACCAGCAGCGGCCCTGCAGTTGTCGAAGCGCTGCAGCACAAGGGCTTTGAAGTGTTCCTTGATCTCAAGTTTCACGATATTCCCAACACCACCGCGAGTGCGGTTCAGGCCGCCGCTGAGCTGGGCGTCTGGATGGTCAATGTGCATGCCGCCGGTGGCCGCCGCATGATGGAGGCGTGCCGCGATATCCTCGAGCGCCGCAGCACGCGACCGCTGCTGACGGCGGTGACCATCCTGACCAGTCTGGAGCAGGAAGACCTGCAGGAAGTAGGGGTGGATATTGAACCCATGGTGCAGGTGCAGCGCTTGGCTCGACTGACCCAGGACTGCGGGCTGGATGGTGTAGTGTGTTCGGCCCGTGAAGCCAAAGCGCTGCGGCATGCCCTGGGGGATGAGTTTTTGCTGGTAACGCCGGGGATTCGTCCTGCTGAAAGCAGCGCAGATGATCAGAAGCGGATCGTGACGCCCGCACAAGCGCTTGAGAACGGCAGTAGCTATCTGGTGGTTGGTCGGCCGATTACCAAGGCCGAAGAGCCTGGGCAGGCACTCGAGGCGATTCTGGCCAGTCTGTAGGTGGCCTTTGCCACCGCCCAATAAAAAACGCCGCATGATGCGGCGTTTTTTATTCTTGCTTTAGCGGCGAGCTGACTAAAGCTTACTCACTGATTTGTGACTGCTGATAGTTCTCAAGACCCACTTTGTCGATCAGGCTCAGCTGGGTTTCCAGCCAGTCCACATGTTCTTCTTCAGACTCGAGAATATCTTCCAGCAGTTCGCGGCTGCCGTAGTCGCCAGCTTCTTCACAATAAGCGATGGCGGATTTCAGGTCGGGTATGCCCTTCATTTCCAGCTTCAGATCGCACTCGAGAATTTCACGAGTGTTCTCGCCAATCATCAAGCGGCCAAGGTCCTGCAGGTTGGGCAGGCCTTCGAGAAACAGGATGCGCTTGATCAGCACATCGGCATGCTTCATCTCGTCGATGGATTCTTCGTATTCGTGTTTGCCCAGCTTGTCCAGACCCCAGTCCTGCAGCATGCGGGCATGCAGAAAATACTGGTTGATGGCGACCAGTTCATTGCCAAGAATGGTGTTCAGGTGCTGGATGACTTTTTTGTCGCCTTTCATGGTGCAGACCCTCGTAAACATGTACGTGCCAATAACCAAGTTTGATCTGGGCAGGGCCGTCTGTCAAATATAAGTATTTGAAAAGAAAGGAGTTAAAAATGATTATCAGTTGGTATCTGCAGCGCTTTCTTAGGCCGCTACGTACTGCACTGTAGCCATTGCGGCCGCCTGGCTGCTGGTCATGTTTTCCAGCAGGATGGATTTGCAGTCACGAGCGCATTTGCCGCATTGGGTTGCTACGTCCAGCTCTGCTCGCAGATCACGCATGGAGCAGGCGCCCTGATTGATGGCGTCCTTGATCTGATTGTCGGTAATACCCTTGCAGAGACAAACGTACATGCAGGCTCTCCGGTAGCGGATCTGGCGGCTGATGCATGCATGCTAATGTTAATGAGAATGATTGTCAAAGTTTATGATGGTCTTTTTACTCTGTACTGCACTCAAGCGCCTGAAGGTCTTTGGTCAGGTCTTCCAGGCGGTCAGTCAGGTGGTCTCGCTGCTTGACGGTAGCGCTCTGCATGACCTGCACCAGGAGAGCCATGAAGGCTTGTCTGGAGAGCGGTTCCTGTTGGGCGTAGCGCGGCGTTTGCAGTTCACGGTAATCGACAATCAAATGGTGTATGCGCTGGCTGAAGTCGCTGTGGTGGCGAGTGGGTAGTTCGTCGAATAGCAGCTGATGCCAATGCGCGCGGTTATCCAGCCAGATTTCGGTGTTGCCATCACGCGTGCTCGCCCAGTGTACGACCAGCGTCTGCTGATCGGGCTGCAGGCGCCCTAACCAGTATTTCAGCATTTTCTCCACGCGCTCAGCGCTGTGCTCACGCTGCTCGTCCAGTGGCGGGTCCAGCAACTCTTCGCGCTGCTCTGCAAGCTGTTCGGCCAGGTTGGCCTGCAGCTCCTCTACTTGTTCATCATTGAGGCGCTGCAACAGGCCGCTGCTGAGCGGTGCACTGCGCGCCAGCAGCGCGTCAGCCAAGGCCTCAGCGCGCTGAGCGTCGGCTTCTAGCGTTGCCGTTTGCAGATCCTGGCTGAGCAGATGCTGACCGATTTCTGTGAGGATGGCACGATAACGAGGTAGCTCCTCGGCGCAGTGCCAGCGGAGTGTGTTTTGCAGTTGATTGTCGAACCAGGCCTGTTGATCACCGTTCAGGTCGACTAGCTGATTAACCTTGCGGCTGATCAGCCAGTCCAGGTTGCGATAGGTCAGTTGTGTTGCACTGCACGCGCTGATAAGCAAAGCCAGCAGGGCGACAGTGAACTGCCGGACGGTTCGCCGGCTGGGGTACGACTGATTAAGCCTACGGCGGATCAAGGCGCTACTCGTCAATCAAATGCGTCGTTGATAATGGCCTCGATAATGCCGGTAGTGACGCTGACCAGAATCGCGTCTTCACCGGCCTGGCGCCAGTCGTAACCGTCGTAATGGGGCAACTGACGGCTGAGGCGAGGGTCGATCTGCTTGGCGATGCCGGGTGGTAACGGCTTGCCCCGCGCCAGATTCTTGCGAATGCCCGGTGGCAGGCTGTCGCGGCTGTCTACGTACTGATGGTTGTCACGGAAGATGCTGCGCACCAGTTGATCATTGATATCGATGCGCGCGTCTCGCTCGCGTTGTTCGTGGCGCTCTTCCTGGTGGTGACCGCCGCCTTTATTGTTTCCCTGGCCAGGGTGGTTGTCGGGCTTGGCCTGCAAGGGTGTCGCCAAGGCGATTGCAATCACACTGGCCGTCAGTAAGTAGGGTAGGCGCTTGTTCATGGTAGTTACTCCCTGTGCTGCAGGTTACCTGCGTTTATAGCGCATTGGAGTCGCGCGGGTGCGTGAGGTTCAACTTGTATGCTTGGGCACTGGGTTGACCTTGAACATCCACACCAGGCTCCAGACTAACGCGGCAGCGCCAAGCCAGAGCGTGTCAGCTAGCTGGCCGCCGTGATCCAGCCATAGCCGGGCAAGCCAGGGCGCAATAAGCTGAGTAAAACCATACAGGGCGATGAGCGCGGCGGAGAGCCGTGGGCCTTGATTGGGCTGCAAGGCGCGCCCCAGGCGCTGAGTCAACAGCACTGCGCCAAGGAAGCTGCTCCCCATCAGCAGCGCACACAGCGGCATGCCGAGCGGCGCTGACAACAGCAGGGCCGCCAACACGCTGGCAGTCTGCATGGCGTAATTGAGGATCAACGCGTTACGGTCACCCAGGCGCAGCCCCAGCCGGTTCCATACCCAGGCAGAGGGCAGGGTGGCACAGGCAAGGATCAGCCAGCTTTGGCTGACCATCGGGTGCTGCTCGCCCAGCTGCAGGCTGGCGATCATTGGCAGAAAGGTCATGGGCAGGATGTAGCCCAGCCCGGCACCGGCATAGGCGAGAAACAGCGGATTGCTGTGGCGATCAAATAGTGGGCGTTTGGCCGCTGTACCAGGCTGCTGGTGGTGCGCCAGCGCCATGTTGGCCATAACCAGAGCGCCCCAGACTGCCAGCGGGATGCTCAGCAGCGCCGCGGGCCACCAGCGCTGCGCGCCATGCAGGTCCAGCAGGGGAGGATTGGCGAGCAACCCCGAGATCACCAGTCCGCCACCGACACCTAGGTAGGCCAGGCCGCTCAGCGCTATGCGCTGCCGCGTGGCCAGCCACTCCATTAGCAGTGCCGGCACCATGACAAAGATCATGCCGTTGCTGATGCCATTGGCCAGGCGCAGGCCGAGCAAGCTGCTGAAGTGGGTACTCTGCGTCAGTGCCAGTAGCGTGATGCAGTGCAAGATCAGGGCGGCGGGTATGGCAATGCGCAGTTGGCCGGCGGTATGCCAGCGTATGGCGGCCAGGGCGCCCAATAGGTATCCCACGTAGTTCCAGCTGGCCAGGTCAGCCGCCTGTGTCACGCTGAGCTGACCGTCGGCCACCAGGAGCGGAAGCAATGGGGTGTAAATGAAGCGGCCAAGGCCGTGCACCACCAGCAGCAGGCAAGCCGTAGCGGCGACGGCGGTTTGCGGCGTTGGTTGGGCTTGGGGCATCGGCGGGCTCTCATTTCACGAAGGCGGGAAGGGGCTAACGGCGCTACGCGGCGGCCTTGCCGCCGGCTTCAATTTGCTGGCCGGAGCTGACAGTACACCGCCGCACTCGCCTGGGCCAATAATGTATATGAATGTTGCAAATCCTTCCTGCTGATTGTGGGTTAAAAGACGTGATTGTGCGGCTTTCGTGTAGGTAATATCGCTCAAATAGAACGGTTTCTGGAACGGTGTCGTCGCCTTGACCAATTTTTGGTCGGGAGCGAGCAGCTGCTCTAGCGCGCGACCTTCATATAGAGTAGACAGGCGTACACAGCGCAGGGCTCTGATGCTCCTGCCTGCCCTGAGACGACAAATACAATAAAGCGGCCGACCGGCTCGCAAGGTTCTCACCAGGAGAAAAGCATGGCCGACACCGGCATATTGAAGCGCTCCACAATTCTTATTCACGGCTCCATCGGTATGCCGCTGGCGATCATCGGTTACCCGCTGGTGGTGTATTTGCCGCCGTTCTATGCACAGGAAGTGGGTCTGAACATGGCGCTGATGGCGCTTGTTCTGGTGTTTGCGCGGATCACCGATGTGATTACCGACCCGCTGATCGGCACCCTGAGTGATCGCTGGCAAACCCGCTTTGGCCGTCGCAAGCCCTGGTTGGTGATGGGGGTGCCGCTGATGCTGATGGGCACCATCATGATATTCATGCCACCGGAGGGTGTGGGTATTGGCCACCTGCTGTTCTGGACCGTGTTGATGTACCTCGGCTGGACCATGGTGACGCTGCCGTATGGCGCCTGGGGCGCAGAGCTCTCCAACCTGTATCACCAGCGTAGCCGGGTAGTGGCCTCGCGTGAGGGCTACGTACTGATCGGGCTGTTCCTTGCGGCCCTGGCACCGGCCATAGTGCAGGCGTTGGGCGCGCGTTATCAGGCCGGGCAGACCGAAGGCTTTTTGATGGAGTCGGCCGTCTGGCTATTCGGCAAGGACGGTGAGCTGGGCATTGGCTACGGACCCATTCTGGCGGTGATGGCTTGGTTGATGATCATTCTCTTGCCGCTGACAGTCCTGCTGGTGGTCACCCGCGTCAAGGAAGCGCCGTCGCAATCGGTACAACGTACCGAGTGGAAGCAGGGGCTGCGAGTACTGAAGAACAACGGTCCGTTCAAGCGCATGATTTTGATGCTGCTGGTGGTGGTAACGGGCGAATCGTTCCGCAACGCGCTCTCGGTATTTTTCATGCAGCACGTGATCCAGATTCAGGCGCAGATCGGTCTTATGTACCTGCTGTATTTTGGCGTTGGCATTCTGGGTATTCCCTTCTGGCTGCTGGTGGGCAAGCGCATTGGCAAGCACAAGGCGTTTTGCATGGCGTTGGGGATTTCCAGTGCCAGCATCCTGTGCATGTTCTTCCTCGGGGCCGGGCAACTACTGCCCTTTGCAGTGTTGTTCTGCGTCAAGGGCTTCTGTTTTGCCGCGTTCCAGTTTCTGCCGCTGTCGATGCTGGCGGATATCGTTGATCTGGATACCGCGCGCAGCAAGGAGCACCGTACTGGGTTGTTTTTTGCCATCGCTGGCATGGCGCAGAAGATGGCCATGGCGTTGGGCCTTGGGCTCTCGCTTGGGTTACTGGCGCTGGTCGGGTTTGACGCCAAAGCGGTTGAGCACAGCGCCAACCAGCTGCTGTCGTTGCGCGTGCTTTATATTCTGGGGCCTGTGCTGTTGTATATGACGGCCTTTGCTATCGCCTGGAAGTACCCGTTGACCGCTGCGCGCCAGGAGCGCATCAATCAGTGGGTCGTTCGCCGCAACACACGACTGGGCCGCACGGCCGGCTAGTAAGGTCCGGTTGCTGACGGTCAGCATGTGCTGCCCGTCAGCCGACTCTGTGTCGGGCGTTTTTCCTTTGCGCTTTGCTGCCGGCTTCCGCCGGTATGTATTACTTGGGTATGCTGGCGTACTTCAATGATTGAACGCCATGGCACAAGGAACTTCAGGCCCATGTCTGAGCACTCGCAATTTCGTTTGCTGCGTAGCAAGCGCTTCTTACCCTTCTTTCTCAGCCAGCTGCTGGGCGCTTTCAACGACAACCTGTTCAAGCAGGCATTGATTCTGGCGATTCTGTTCAAGCTCAGTTTTTCGGCCGACAGTGACTTGTTGATCAACCTCAGTGCCATGCTGTTTGTACTGCCGTTCTTCCTGTTCTCCGCACTGGGTGGGCAGTTTGGCGAAAAGTACCGCAAGGATGCACTCATCCGTCGTATCAAACTGGGTGAGGTGGTGATCATGCTGGTGGGCGCATTCAGCCTGTGGCAGGGCAGCCTGCCGCTCATGCTGGTGGTGCTGTTTGCCATGGGTACCCAGTCGGCGCTGTTTGGTCCGGTCAAATATTCGATACTCCCGCAGCACCTGCAAGAAGACGAGCTGATTGGCGGCAATGCGCTGGTCGAGATGGGCACCTTTCTGGCGATTCTCGGCGGCACGCTCTATGCGGGACTGTTGATGTCGGGTACGACTTGGGCGCACTGGGTCGGCGGCTCTGTGGTGGCGCTGGCGGTGCTGGGTTATCTGGCCAGTCGGCGCATTCCCGCCGCGCCGGCGGCATTGCCCGAGCTGGCACTGGACTGGAACATCTTTCGCCAGTCCTGGTCAATTTTGCGCCTCGGTCTGGCAAAGCAGGTGCCCTCCGTGTCGCGGTCGATTCTGGGCAACTCCTGGTTCTGGTTTCTGGGCGCAACCTACCTCACGCAGATTCCGGCTTACGCCAAGGAATACCTGTTTGGCGACGAGAGCGTGGTCACGCTGATTCTTACCGTGTTTTCGGTCGGTATTGCACTGGGTTCTATGCTCTGCGAGCGGCTCTCCGGGCATAAGGTTGAAATCGGTCTGGTACCCTTTGGTTCAATGGGGCTGACAGTGTTTGGCTTATTGCTGTGGTGGGTCTCGGGCGCCGTAACGCCGGGCAATATTGCCTACACCTGGACCGCCTTGTTGGTTCAGCCAGCAGCCTGGATGGCGATGGGCAGTATTCTGGGGCTGGGTATTTTTGGCGGCTTTTACATAGTGCCGCTGTACGCGTTGATTCAATCGCGTACCCATGAGGACGAACGCGCGCGGGTAATTGCTGCCAACAATATTCTCAATGCGCTATTGATGGTCTGCTCGGCGATTCTATCCATTGTGCTACTCGGCGTTGCCGGCTTCAGTATCCCGCAGGTGTTTCTCACTATCTCGCTGCTGAACATACTGGTGAACCTGTACATCTTCAGCGTGGTGCCGGAATTTACCATGCGCTTTCTGGTCTGGCTGCTGGGCCATTCGATGTACCGCGTGGAGCATCAGAACCTTGCGGCCATCCCGGACGAAGGGCCTTGTGTGCTGGTGTGCAATCACGTCTCTTTTGTCGATGCGCTGCTGATTGGTGGTGCCGTGCGGCGGCCGGTGCGCTTTGTCATGTACTACAAGATCTACCGCCTGCCGGTGCTCAACTTCATCTTCCGCACCGCCGGCACCGTGCCCATTGCCGGTCGACAGGAGGATGAGGCCATCTATGAGGCGGCGTTCAAGCGCATTGATGCGTACCTGCAGGCGGGTGAGGTGGTGTGTATATTTCCGGAAGGCAAGCTGAGCGCCGATGGCGAGATGAGCGAATTCCGCAGTGGTATCAGCCGCATACTGGAGAGCAATCCGGTACCGGTAATTCCGATGGCGTTGCAGGGTTTGTGGGGTAGTTTTTTCAGTCGCGACCCGAACAAGGGCTTTTTTCGGCGCTTCTGGTCAAGGGTAGGCTTGGTAGCGGGGGAGGCCTTGCAGCCAGAGCAGGCTGAGCCGGCGGTATTGCAAAGCCAGGTGCAGACTCTACGCGGTGATCGGCGTTAGAGTCTGTGCACGTGGGGCTGGGTTACTCTGCGGTTTTGGCCGCTACCGCGGGCTTGGCGGCTGGCTTGCCGGCGCGGGGTGAGCTGTAGGTCTGACCGCTTTTGCCGTTGGGGATCTGCTGGATTTCGCCACCCGACGACAGAAAGGCTTCGATCTGGTTGTCGATGGACTGGCTGGTGGCAACAGCCGCATCGGCTTTGCGCTTACTGGTGGTGGTTTTCGGTGCAGTGGTTTTTGCTGCCGCGGGTGCTTTTGACTCGGTTGTTTTGGCGGTCATGTGGGGCCTGTGTGGTTAGCGGGTAGTCAGCCAGCTTACAGGTTTTTGCACTTTTTTGCTGAACTTTCTCTTGACCTCAGGTCGAGCAGGTATTAGTGGTTTGGCTTTAGCGCGGCTGTTGGCTGTGTGCTGGGCAGGTTAGCGATCTGCGCAGAGAGAGTGGCGCCGGGCGAGTGGCGCTGGTCGAGACGGAACTCGACCTGCCCAGCATTAACGCCATCCCCTAGGTAAAGGGGTGGTTATTTTCTGGGAGGGCGGGTTCCGGTCCGGCCGAGAGGCAGGAATCAGTGCTGGTGACCGCCCGCACCGTGCGCGTGGCCATGCGCCAGCTCATCTTCGGTCGCTTCACGTACATCCAGAATGTCGATAGTGAAGGTCAGTTCGCGACCGGCCAGCGGATGATTGCCATCCACGACAACCTGCGACAGACCGGGCTTGACGACGGTGACCTGGCGCGGACCCTGTTCGGTCTGCAGCACGGCGATCATGCCGGGCTTCCACTTCTTGGCACCCTGCAGACGTTTGGCCTGAACCTTTTGAATAGCGTTGTCGCGCGGTTGGCCATAGGCTTTTTCCGGCGCGATGGTGACGCTGAAGCTGTCGCCCGCGGTGCGGCCTTCCAATGCCTCGATCAGACCGTCGATCAGACCAGCCTGGCCATGCAGGTAAAGTACCGGCTCGTGTTTACGTGAGCTCTCAATCGGTCCGTTGCTGTCGGACAGGTCGTAGTGAAACTGCACTACGGTTTTATCGGCTATTTGCATAACGTGAATCCATACGGGCTGAATAATGAAAGTGCGCCATTATCCAGCCTCGCTCGGCGGATTACCACGCCTGCGTCAGTTTCCCCACAACTCTTCCAGACGGGCGTCGCGGCCGCAGGTAGTGCGATAGAAGTTGTAACGCAGCGGATTCTTGTTGTGGTAGTCCTGATGGTAATCCTCGGCGGGGTAGAAGGGCTTGAGCGGCAATATCGCAGTGACGATGGGATCGTCAAAACGCCCCGAGTCCTTCAGCTTCTTCAAGGAGGCTTCGAGCACCTGCTTCTGCTGCTCATCGGCGTAATAAACAGCGCTGCGGTATTGGGGGCCGTGATCACAGAACTGAGCGTTGGCGGTCAGCGGATCGATTGTCGGCCAGAATGCCTCGACCAGTTTCGCGTAGCTGGTTTTCTGCGGATCATAAAACACGGCAACCGATTCTATGTGCGCAGTGCGGCCGGAGGAGACCTGCTCATAGTCGGCGGTTTCCGCCGCGCCGCCGGTATAACCTGAAATGGTTTCCAGTACGCCGGGCACCTTGTCAAAGTCCGACTCGGTACACCAGAAGCAACCGCCGGAGAAAACGGCCATTGCGCTGCCCTCAGGGCCTTTGTCGAGTGGCTCAGCTGCCTGTGCCAGGCTGGCACAGAGCAGTAGGGCGCTAGTCAGAAGAAGGTTTTTCATGCATCACCTCGCAGTGCGGGCAGATCTTCGCCCTTGGGAATAAAGCGCAGTGCCACACCGTTATTGCACCAGCGTTCGCCGCGCGGCTCAGGGCCGTCATCAAACACGTGCCCCTGATGACCACCGCAGCGCCCGCAGTGATACTCGGTACGTGGCCAGATCAGCGCGTAGTCGGCGCGGGTCGCCATGTGGCCATCAATCGGCTGGGTAAAACTGGGCCAACCGGTGCCACTGTCGAACTTGGCGCTGGCATTGAACAGCGGCAGGTAGCAGGCGGCACAAACGTAGGTGCCGTCGTCATACAGTTTGTCCAGCGGGCTGCTGCCGGGGCGCTCGGTATCCTCTTCAAACAACACGTCGTACGCCTCTGCCGATACCTTGTCGCGCCAGTAGCTTTCCGGCTGATCCAGCGGCGTGATCTTGAGGGGCCCGGTCTTTTCATCCGCGAGGGCCGGCGCGGTCCGCGCCAACAGCGGAATAGCGGGGGCGGCAAGAAAGCCGCTCAACAGAGTTCTGCGTTTCATTGAAGCACCTTTGTCCGGTTGTGCGATGGCTGATGACTATCTGACGCCGCGCAGCGGCGTTTGTTACAGCGGGCTGTCACGCATTGCCTGCGGTCAGAAAATAAGCCTGTTTTGTCTTGAGCCATCTTGGCTAAGTGTGCCGCTCAGGCTAGAGTCGTCTGGCCAACACATTCCAAGGAACAACAATAATGCTGGATATCAGAGAAGGGGTACTGCGCACCAGAGTTTTGCTGCAGGGCGGGCTGCTGGCAGCCGGCTTGGTGCTGGGGCAGGCAGCCAATGCCGAGGCGCTGTCGCAACAGCGGCTGGACGCCTTCGCCAGCGCCATGCAGGCGCAGGTGGAGCAGGGCAAGATTGGCGGTATTGCGACGCTGGTCTATCAGAACGATGAAGTGGTGCAGCGGGGCAATTATGGCTTTCAGGATCGCGAAGCGGAAAAGCCGTTGCGCGACGATTCGCTCTACAAGATATTTTCCCTGACCAAGCTGGTCACCGGTACCGGCCTGCTGCAGTTATACGATCAGGGTAAGTTCCAGCTGGACGATCCCGTGGGCAAGTATCTACCGCAGCTGAAGGACTTGCAGGTGGCCGTGGCCGAGGGGCCGGATGGCTTCCCGCTGACCGAACCGGCCAACCACCCTGTCACCATCCGCGAGCTGATGACGCACACCGCCGGTTTTACCTATGGCCGGTTTTCGCAGTCGCAGGTGGATGAACTGTACGTCAAGGCAGACATCCAGGATCCCAAGACTACGCTGGCGGTCATGATGGACAAGCTGGCCAGCATTCCGCTGCGTCAACAGCCGGGTACCGTCTGGCACTACAGCATCTCGGTAGACATTCAGGCGCGGTTGATCGAAGTGCTCTCTGATATGCCGTTTGACGCCTATTTGAAACAGCACGTGTTCGAGCCGCTGAACATGGTGGATACCGATTTCTACGCACCGCCAGATAAGGCCGAGCGCTTGGCTGTTTCGTACATGCCGCAGGAAGACGGCTCGCTCAAGCCACTGCCGAATGACTTTTTCCTGAGCAAGCCCAGCTTTCTCAATGGCGGCGGCGGTTTGATCTCCAGTACCGACGACTACCTGCGCTTTGCCCGCATGCTGCTCAACGAGGGCGAGCTGGATGGTAAACGCCTGCTCAAGGCCGAGACGGTGCGGCTCATGCGGCAGAACCAGTTGCCGCAGGGTGTCGACAACATTGGTCCGTTCTTTCCCGGTAACCAGTTTGGCTTGAATGTGGCTGTTGTAAACGATTCCAAGGCGGCCGGTTATCTGCCAGAGGGTACTTTTTGGTGGTGGGGCATTCAGGGCGCCTGGGCCTGGATTGACCCAACCAACAACAGCATCGTGCTGGGTATGATGCAAAACACCGATTACCGTCTGTCACGGGTTATTCACAACACGGCCAGCCAAGCGCTGTATGGGCCGGTGGAGCAGCAGAAGCAGTGAGCATTCTGCTTTCAGCAGAAAGCGGGGTAGCGGTTTAGGCCGTTGGTCGGGACGGCCCCTGACCCTCCCATGCTAAACGCCGCAGCGCACCTGGGAAGGTCGAGTTCCAGCTCGACCAGCGGCCTCGGCGTGGCAACTCAAGGCTGTTTTGAATACATCCAAAACAGCCTCTGCTGCGCATAGATTCGAGCACCGGCTAACTGTTGGCGACACCCGCATCCAGCACCTGCTCCAGCGGCAGCCGGGCGTGCAGGTTGACGCTGCCCTGCGCAGCGAAGATCACCAGGTGCTCGGCCGCCACGCGGATACCCAGGCTATCGCCAACACTGTGGTCTGCGTGGCTAGGGAAGATGGCTTCCAGCACGCTGCCGGTCGGTAGCTGCAATTGGTAGAGAATATTGGCGCCAAGAAAGGTACGCCCCAATACCTGTGCTCGCAGGTCGCCATCTGGCGCGGCGACCACATCGTCTGGCCGCAACAGGACATCAACGGCGCTACCTACCGGCAGGCGGTAGGCCCGGTTGCCGCGAATCAGGCCCAGTTCGGTCTGGACGGTATCCGGCGTCACCATCTGCCCGCGAATGAAATACCCCTGACCGATAAAACTGGCGACGAAAGGCGTGGCCGGCTCGTGGTAGAGGTTGTAGGGCGTATCCCATTGCTGCAGCTGGCCATCCTTCAGCACTGCGACGTGGTCGCAGACGGCGAAGGCTTCGCTCTGGTCGTGAGTGACCAGCATGGCGCTGATGCCGCGGCTCTTGAGTATCTCGCGCACTTCGCCAGACAAGCGGCGGCGCAGCTCACCGTCCAGATTGGAGAAGGGCTCATCCAGCAATAGCAGTTTGGGATCGGGTGCCATGGCGCGCGCGAGGGCGACGCGTTGTTGCTGGCCGCCTGAGAGTTCGTGCGGGTAGCGCTTGCCCAGCTGGCTGAGTTTGACCAGATCGAGCAGCTCACTCACCAGGCGTTTACGCTCGGGGTGCTTGTGAATGCCGAAGGCGATGTTGTCGGCTACGGTCAAATGGGGGAAGAGCGCGTAATCCTGGAACACCATGCCGATGCGCCGCTGCTCGGGCGGCAGGCGCGTGCTGGCGCTGGACAGCACTTGGCCATCGAGCACGATAGTGCCGGCACTGACCGGCTCAAACCCGGCAATCGCCCGCAAGGTGGTGGTTTTTCCGCAGCCGGAGGGCCCCAGTAGGCAACCAATGTCGCCGGGGCGCAGGTGCAGGTTGAGGTCGGCGACTACGGTATGTTCGCCGTAACCGCAGGCGAGCTGGTTGAGCTCAAGCAGGGCCTTGGACTGACTGGGCATGCAGCGTCTCCGCGTCAGTCGACGAGCAGGAACTCGACCAGTGCCTTCTGTGCGTGCAGGCGGTTTTCGGCCTGGTCCCAGACCACGCTACGCGGGTCTTCCATCAGCTCGGCGCTGACTTCCTCACCACGGTGCGCTGGCAGGCAGTGCATGAAGAGCACCGATTCGTCTGCCGCATCGAGCATGGCGGGCGTTACCTGGTATGGGGCAAAGCGCTTGAGACGGGCTTCTGTTTCGTCTTCCTGCCCCATAGAGGCCCACACATCGGTGTTGATCAGATGTGCGCCTTTGACTGCTTCCTGCGGATCGCGCATGACCTGGACACGGTCACCGGCCTGCGCGAGGAACTGCGCACCCGGCTCATAGCCCTCAGGGCAGGCAATACGCAATTGAAAATCGAACTGAATAGCCGCCTGAATAAAGGTGTTGCACATATTATTGCCGTCACCGATCCAGGCGACTGTCTTGCCCTTGATGGCGCCGCGGTGCTCCAGGTAGGTCTGCATGTCGGCCAGCAACTGACAGGGGTGCAGGTCGTCGGTCAGACCATTGATCACGGGTACGCGGGAATACTGGGCGAAGGTTTCCAGCATGTCGTGGGCGAAGGTACGGATCATGATGGCGTCGCACATGCTGGAGAGTACGCGCGCGCTGTCTTCAATCGGCTCGCCGCGGCCCAGTTGCGTGTCGCGCGGCGAAAGGAAAATAGCCTGACCGCCAAGATGGGTCATGCCCGCCTCGAAGGACACCCGCGTGCGGGTGGAGGCCTTTTCGAAAATCATGCCGAGCACGCGGTTTTTCAGCGGCTCGTAGACCACACCCTGGCGGTGCAGTGATTTCAGCTCGATGCCGCGTTTGATCAGGCCAATCAGTTCAGCCTCGGTGCAATCCATCAGTGACAAGAAGTGCCGTGCAGTCATATCCATACTACCTGGTTAACGCGGTCGTCTACCGACCGGAAACAGTGTGCCCTACCGCGACCTGACGGCCCGGTAACAGCCACAGCAAAAAAAGAGAAGCAGCGATCTTATAGGGAAATTCCGGGCAAAGGCAAATGCGGGGCGCGCCAGCTGCCGAGCGGGGCTGGATTCAACCACTGAATAGCCATGCATTTTGCCGCTTGCGGCCCCGTCAGCCGCGCCTTAGAGTGAATTTCAACATAATAAAATCAGCCTGGTGAATTCAATGTCGGTAACCCATTTCCGCGCCTGTCATCTGTGCGAGGCCATCTGTGGTCTGGCCATCGAGACCGAAGGCGAGCGTATTCTGTCGATCAAGGGCGATGCACAGGACAGCTTCAGCCGTGGGCATATCTGTCCCAAGGCCATTGCACTGCAGGATATTCAGAACGATCCCCAACGCCTGCGCCAGCCGGTCAAGCGGGTGGGGGATGAATGGCACACCATCGGTTGGGATGAGGCTTTTGAATTGGTCGCCCATCGTTTTGCAGCGATTCAGCGTGAGCAAGGCAACAACGCCGTCGGCGTGTATATGGGCAATCCAAATGTGCATAACTATGGCTCAATGACGCACGGCAACTACTTTCTCGGTCAGCTGCGCACCCGACAACGCTACTCGGCGACATCGGTCGATCAGTTGCCGCACCACCTGGTCTCGCTGTGGCTGTACGGCCACATGCTGATGATCCCGATTCCCGATATCGACCATACCGACTTCTTTCTGATGCTCGGTGCCAACCCGATTGCCTCCAATGGCAGCATCATGACCGTGCCGGACGTCGGCAAGCGTATCAAGGAGCTGAAAGGTCGCAGCGGCAAGCTGGTGGTGGTTGATCCGCGGCGCAGCGAAACCGCCGAGGTCGCCAGCGAACACCTGTTTATTCAGCCCGGTACCGACGTGGCTCTGCTACTTGGCTTGCTCAATACGCTGTTTGCCGAGGAGTTGACCAAGGCCAGTCCGGCGCTCGATGCAACTCAGGGGTTGGAAGAGGTGGCAGCTGCGGTCAGGCCCTTCAGTGCCGAGAAAATGGCCGCGCACTGTGGCATTGCAGCCGAGCAGATCAAGCAGTTGGCGCGGGAGTTTGCGGCCGCCGAACGCGCCGTCTGTTATGGACGTATGGGCGTTTCGGTGCAGCGTTACGGCACTCTGTGCCAGTGGCTGATTCAGGTGATCAATCTGGTGACGGGTAATCTGGACGCACCCGGCGGCTCGCTGTTCCCCGAGCCGGCCTTCGATGTAGTCAGCAAGGGGCGAGGTGGCCACTTCAATGCCTGGCAGAGCCGTGTATCGGGCTTGCCGGAGTTCAACGGCGAGTTGCCCTCTGCGGTGCTGGCTGAAGAGATACTCACGCCGGGCGAGGGGCAGATTCGCGCGCTCTTTACCTCGGCAGGCAATCCGGTGCTCTCTACCCCGAACGGCCGGCAACTGGATGAAGCCCTGGCCGGTCTTGATTTCATGGTCAGCGTCGATCTCTACATCAACGAAACCACCCGCCACGCCGACGTTATTCTGCCGCCCACCTCATCGCTAGAGCACGATCACTACGACATCACCTTCAACAACTTTGCGGTGCGTAACGTCACCCGTTATAACGAGCTGGTGCTGCCCAAGCCCGCAGGGGCACTGCATGACTGGGAGATCTTCGTCGGCCTGGGTCAGGCGTTCGCCCGTGTCAATGGGCAGCCTGCGCGCGAGACAAGGTCACCGGCCGAGATGGTCGATCTTGCCATGCGCAGCGGCCCCCATGGTGAGCGGCTGAGCCTGGCCGAGTTGCAGAAGCACCCGCACGGCATTGATTTGGGGCCCTTGCAGCCGAACCTGCTGCGCCGTATTCAGACCGAGAGCAAGAAGATTGAGCTGGCACAGCCCCTGATGCTGCAGGATTTGCAGCGTGTAGCCGCAGAGCTGCAGGGCCTGATGCCGCAGCAGGGCGAGTTGCGGTTAATCGGTCGGCGGCACGTGCGCAGCAACAATTCCTGGATGCACAACTACCAGCGGCTGGTCAAAGGCAAGCCGCGCGACCAACTGCTGATGCACCCGCAGGATCTGGCCGAACGCGGTCTGCAAGATGGTCAGTTGGTAACGGTGCGCTCACGGATTGGCGCGGTGAATGTACTGGTAAGCGCTACCGATGAGGTTGCTCAGGGCGTGGTCAGCCTGCCGCACGGCTGGGGCCATAACCGTAGCGGTACGCAAATAGAGGTGGCAGAGCGCAACGCCGGGGTGAGCGTGAACGACCTGACCGATGAACGCTTTTTTGACCCGGTAACCGGCAATGCCGCAGTCAACGGCGTCAGCGTTGAGGTGGTGGCAGCATAAGTGGGCGCTTTGCTGTAGAATGCCAGCCCAGAAACGCGTTCGAACGCCTGACCAAGCTATGAGGATTTACCATGGACGTCATCGATACCATTAAAGAACAGATCGCCAACAACCCGGTGCTGATCTACATGAAAGGCGCCCCGAATGCTCCGCAGTGCGGTTTTTCCGCCCGTGCCGTGCAGGCGCTGATGGCCTGCGGCGAGAAATTCGCTTACGTCGATATCCTGCAGAACCCGGATATTCGCGCCAACCTGCCTGCCTACGCCAACTGGCCAACCTTCCCACAGCTGTGGATCGGCGGCGAACTGGTCGGCGGCAGCGATATCATTCTCGAGCTGCACGAGTCTGGTGAGCTGACCGGGATGGTAAAGGCTGCGCAACCGGCTGAGTAATTTGTAGGTGCTCAAGAAAAACCGCACTTTGGTGCGGTTTTTTTATGCGCGCGTTGGGGGAAGCGCTCAGAGGTAGGGGCGATCCTTGGGCCGGCGAACCCGCGCAGAGATAAGACTGAAGCTACGCGCGCGCAGCCATGAGCGTGCTCAAGCAGGGGTGGAAGCAAAAAAGGCTTGGCCGCCGCTTGCCACAAAGTGCGGGTTTTCAAACCCGTGCTTGCCGTACATCAAGGGCTCGCCCGACAGCGTCTGGACTTGACCACCTGCCGCAGCAAGTACGGCATGGCCGGCTGCGATGTCCCACTCCATGGTACGTCCCAGGCGTGGGTAAATGTCGGCTTGGCCATCTGCGAGCAGACACAGCTTCAATGAAGAACCAGCGCTGACCAGAGACTTGACATTGCGGCCCTTCAGTAGCTGCTCCAACGCGCTGGCATCGCCGTGCGATCGGCTGGCAACGACATCCAATCCGGCGCTGCTGGCAACACGAACCTGCACGCTGCGGCGCTCATGGGCGTCCTGCATGAACGCGCCGTTATCGCGTGAGCCTGCATATAGCTGACCCAAAGCGGGCGCGAATACGACGCCCAACAAGGGTTTACCATGCTCAATCAGGGCAATGTTGACGGTGAATTCGCCGTTGCGATTGACGAACTCCCTGGTGCCGTCAAGCGGGTCCACCAGCCAGAAGCAGTCCGCCACCTCTGGAGTCTTGCCCGCCGCGTGGGCTTCTTCGGCAACCACCGGGAACTGGCGTTGCAGTTTGCTCAAACCCGCCAAAATCAGCGCCTCGGCTTTCTCGTCTGCTTCAGTAACCGGCGAGGCGTCATCCTTGCCGCGCACCTCAAAGTCACTTTTATAGACCTCAAGAATCAAATCACCGGCGTCCTTTGCGATCTGGATGATGGATTCGACCATCGCTGCCTGTTCACTTGCCTGCATCGCCTGTCTCCTGCTGCGTTATTTCGCGGATGCGGTCATTTTATACCGCACTGAACTATGGGCAACGCAGGCGCGTTAATGAAACCCGCTTCAGGGCGACTTGTTGCGCTTGCCGCTATAGGCGCTAGACCAGCGCCAATCTTCAGGCTGGTCGCAAAGTCCGGCTCTGACCGGACTTTGTTGCAGTACCTGGATAGCCTCAGCCAACTGTTTATTATCAGGGATGTATCTATCCTGGCAGCGCTTGAGCCAGAGTCTTTTGCCATTCAGGCCCAAGCCAAGTGCTTCATTGTTCTGCACAGCCCAGCGCGTAGTGAGCACTCGCCAATCCTGAATGATGCGACCCACCGGAAAACAGGGTTCTATCAGCACGTGCAGTTGGTTGGGCAGTATGCACCAGGCGATCAATTTGTACTTCTTGGCGTGCTGGTCTTCCAGTACATCCAGCACAGCACGGGCGAGCTCTGGGTTCTTTAAGGCGCAACAGCCGTGCTGGGCATCCAGTATTTCTTCGGTACGCTGGCGCTTGAACAGAACGCGGTCGGCAGGCTGGATCATCAGCGCATCGACATTCATCTGCTCCAGCGTTTCAGGGGGCAGGGCGTCCGCCAGGCGCAAGCTGATGAGTTGAACGTCGTAGGGGATTTCGGGTTCTGGCTTGGGCGTATGGAAGTACCAGCCGCGCCATACTTCAAAGTGTCGGTTGTTGATCCTGTAAGTAGTTCGGCTCATGCAACGTCATCCTTGTCGTTTCAGGTGAGTTACAGAACTTATCAGTCACAAAGTGGTTAATGGTGAGATGCAGTGCGCAGTTCGCCGTTTTGATGGCAATTTGATGACAGGGATGCGGGGTAGTTCGCGTTTGCGGGCGGCGATTGAGTTTCGGTCGCCGCGCTAGCGTGGCGGGCGATCCGATTTCCCAGAATACGTCAGCAGCTGATAGGCGCCGAGGCACAGAAGCCCGAAGGCGATGCCGCCGGAGTTGGCATAAATATCTGCCCAGTCGGCGGTCCGGGTCGGGTGAAACGACTGCACGTACTCGACCGCCACGCCAACCGCAAACATGAACAGCGCACGCCACCACCAGCGCCAGTGCGGAAAGGCGAGGGCGCTGAGTATGGTCAGAGAGAACAAGCCGCCAGCGTGATAGCCAGCGGCCTGCCAACTATACGCCGTCGGCGGGGGCGTTGGGCGCATGCCCAAATACAAACCCAATGCGAGCAGCGCAAAAAAGGCGATTTTGAACAGGGTGCGATACCGCGCCCAGAGGCGTAACAGGGTCGGCCGCATGGTTACTCCGTTATGCTGCCGAACCCGTCATTAAAGTGATCCAGGTCTCGGTCTGAGGTGAAATTGTACAGCTGATAGTAGCGGTTCAGGCGCGCGCCACCGTCTCGGGTGAGTGGGTTCCAGGCGATAGTGCCGGTAGAGGTGGTAGAGCGTACAAAGAAAGCATCAAACGGAAAGCTAACGTATATACCTTTATCGAAGCTACCTTCACCGTACTCTTCTTTGGATACATTGGTCAGAGTAGCCCAACCCCCTATGGAAACGCCGTTGTTGAAGCGACGAGAGAGATCCAGCGTTCCGCCGTAATCGCCAGCCAGATAACGGCCGACGCTACCCTTGGCCAAAATATTGTAAAAGCCAGTCTGCAGGTAGCCAGTCACATGCCCAGTCAACGTCGAGTAGTCACGGAAGCCAAAGCGCTGATCGTAGTCCCGCTGCTTGACCCAGTTGGCGTCCACACCCAGGGCCCAGTTGGCATCGTAAGGGCGGTAGAGAAGCTCGCCGCCTACACCGCCATACATAGACTCGAATAGACCGGCGTAGGCCATGCCATAGAGATCGCGGTCGAGCTGCTTGGTCTGTGTATATTGCAGGTGAGAGAGCTGTACGTCAGAGGTGGTCATGTACTGGCGAATATCGGTGCGCACCCGTGGCAGGTTGCTCGGAGCATCGTATTCAAACTGGTCGTAGTTGTTCAGTAGGTTGACACCCAGACTGCCATGTAACCACTTGTTGCGCTCAAAGTAATAAGCGCCATCAAACCTCAGAAGAAACTGATACAGCAGGAAGTTGTCTGGACCACCGACGTTCTGGGTATAACCCAAGTTGGTGCTGAAATCGGTTTTGTCGAGCTCTCCAGTATAGACAATATCGTCGTCCAGCACGGCAGGGACGGCATTGGCAGTAGCACGGCGCAAAGCCTGACGATCAATCTCATTGCGCTCATATTCACGCAGCTTTTCGGCATTGATGCTGGTTTGGCTGATAGGCATGCCACGCGAGCTATAAACCAAGGTGTACCAATTGTAGCTGCCCTCTCCCAGGCTATTGTCCAGTACCCTGGCGGCGCGGCCGAGGCCTTTGGCGCTATCACGAAACATTTTTTGCTCGCCGGTAACGATCACTTCATCGCCGTGCAGCGAAATCTCCTGCACCTCGATGCCAGCATTGCTGCGCAGTCGCTGGCTCACGTTACTCCAGTCTATAGCGTTTCCACTCACGCCGGTGGGCAGTGGCTTGCGGGCCTCCGGCGCCGGGTCTAGCACCTTCTGCGGCATGCTGCCGGCTTTAAGGTTGGTATGTAAGGTGATCCCGAACATCGCGGTGTTGCCGCGCTCCCAGGCGGCGGTCAGATCTATGCCGTCACTAAGGCGGTACAGTGCACCAAAGTTGACCGGATACTCTTGCGGCTGATCGTTTCCTTGAGGCTCAGACTTGTAATCGTTACCGTCAAGCTCCACCTTAAACCGCAGCTTTTCCCAAGGGCTTTGGTACTCAATACCGCCGAATACGCCGAGGGGGCCCCTGAAGTAGCTATTGGTTCGGGTCCCACCCGCCTGGCTCACATCAGTAGTTACCTCGCCGCGGGTGTCAAACTTGTCATTGAGGAGTCCAAGCGGGTTGTCTATACCTCCGCGATTGCCGATATAGCCCCACGCCAACCCAAGGCTGAAGTCAAAGTTGTACACCCGCTTGTTGGCGACGAAGTATTCGCTGGAGAAAAGCCCAGTGCCGCCCAGGTCACGCATGCCGAAAGCCACCTGTGGATACCAGTAGCTTTCTTTCAATAGGCGGACTTTTGCGTCTATCCCCTTATCCTTGAAACTTTGATCACCACTGAAGCTTTCCGCGCCATAGCGGCGGTTGCTCACAGACGTATATCTGATAGTACCCTCAAGCCAGGGTAGAGGCTGGGCGGAAATACTGTATCGGCTGTAAGGATCAACGCGAGTAGCATTGAAACTGATATCGCCCTCGGGTGCCATGCGCGCTGTTGGCGTTTGCAACAGGCCTGTGCCGCCGAAGTCACTTTGTGTTGTGCGGTACTTGGGGTTCTGCGCGGATAGCGCAACAGGAGCCGCAATAAGCACGAACAGAGCGGTCAGCAATGGAGCGTGCAACTGCAGGGCTGGTCTTTTCTGTATCACTGTGTTTGCTCGCCCCATTGGTACTGCGTGGCCAGCCATGTGGCCAGCTCCTGATTGAAGTCGGCACTGCTGGTGCCAAACTGGGCCGGCGTGATGGGTACATAGATAATCGCGCCCACGGCGACCCAGGCGTCCTCTACATTCCAGTAGGCAGCTCCAACGGTTTGCACCTTGCCGTCGGGCTGAATCAGGAACAGCTGGTTTGGGTCTGCGGCCGGGTGGGCGGGGCAGTCTTCAAGGTACTCAACAGGTGTGCGCGCTGGAGAGAATGGCAAGGTGCAATCTTGCATTACAGCGCCGACTACCCGTATCGAGTTTGGCCGGCGGGGATAAAAAATGTGATCCCCCGGTTCAAGTAAGGGGTTGCTGCTGATAAGCCACTGCTTCAGCGGATTCAGCTCGGCGGGCACGCGGCCCGTAACCGGCATGTCTGCCACCCGCTGTGACCAGCGCTGGAGAAGTTCCACAGTGGAGGTTGCGTTATTGGCACGAGCCTCGACGATCGCGGTTTGCAGGTCGAACTCAATACCGCGTTTGAGTTTGCGCTGCTCGCGCATGGCGCTTTTGCGTAGCAGTGCCGCCCCCTGATACCAGGCGTCCTGGTTCACCTGCGCTACCACAGAAGCGCCCAGTAGGCGGCTGCCGGGCTGCCACGCGAAGTCGCCAGGGTTGGCTACCGCACCGGTAACGGTCACTGTTTGTGCATCAGCAAGAGCAGTAATGCCAGCGCAGCAGGTCAGCACCAGAGCCTTGGCAAGCGCCGTCGCCATTCTACTCATTGTGGCCGCTCCGTGGCGGGGAGGCGTACCAACGTGATGTCCAGTGCCGGCAACTCCGGGGCAATGTGTTGAATGCTGCGGCGTATATGCCCGTTATTCGGGTCTACCCAGTAGTAATTGGTGGCTTCGTAGTTCAGCTGCGGCATCCAGATTTGCTCATCGACGCGTTGCAGGGCAATTAACTGGTCGAGTACCTGGATTCGTTCGTAAGGGCCCTGGTTATAGGTCGCGTATTGTTCCAACCCACTTTGATAGGCCAGCGGGTAGTCGACATGCCGCAGCACCTGTGTGCCCTCAGTCACGTTCAACAGGCCTTGAGAAAAGGGGTCCTGCTCGTTCAGCGGCGCAAGCACGTCATTGGCGTAACCGACCAACTGCGTCAGCCGGCCATGATTGGTTTGCACGTTTTCGTTCAAACCCACCCAGTCGGTTCTGCCGTCGTAGCTTTCCTGGCGTACATACAGGCCTTCGGCCTGGCCTGCCTTTATCAGGAGGCTATCATTTTCAACTGCTGTGATTTGTTCCAGCGGAATCTTGTTGAGGTCGCCTTTGATAGCCAGATTGATAGTTTCAATCGTGGTGGCGGTAAGCGAGTTACAGCCACCCAAAGCAAGGAAAAGCAGGGCCAGCGGGCCCCTGCGATAGAACGAATTCACAGGGTCGCCTTATTTAATTGTTGTTTGATAAGTCGTTGTAATCATTGCCGATATTTACGGCAGTGCCCAAGATATTCGCACTGGGGAATAGCTGGCTGACAAAGCGATTCCAGCGAGTGATGCCGGCGGCTCCAACAAATACCACGTCCTGCGGCTGCATTTCGAACTGGTCAGCGAGGATGAAGGCGGAAGGGGACTGGGCGTTTAGCTGGAAGATGGTCGCTTTTTCTGTTTCCAAGTTTTCCACGCCGCGAATCACGTAGACCTCGCGGCCACTGGCAGAAGTCGGCGACGGCCCGCCCACAGTGGCCAGCACTTCGCTCAGGGTCATACGGCTGGTGCTGTAGGAAAGCGCAGCAGGGCGAGGTACCTCACCCATGATGAACACTTTGCGGGCATCGTTCAGCCCCATATGCAGCTTGTCCCCGGCCTTAAGATAGACGCTGCCCACTGCGCTAGGATGGCTGGTGAGATAGTCATAATCCAGCGTGAAAACCTGACCGTCCCGTATCAGGTTCAAGGTGGATAGGTCAGCACGCTCATTGTCGATAACGGCTTCGCCAACAGCCTGTAGCAAAGTTAATGGCTGGGAGTTTATTTCACGAAAGCCAGGGGTAACAAAAGCTCCACTGAGTGTGACTTTCTGGCTGTTGTACTCAAGGATATTAACGTCGACCTGAGGCTGCTCGATATACCTGGACAGCTTGTCGCTAAGCAGCTTGCGTAGTTCTTCTTGGGTCAACCCAGCGACCTTGATGCTGCCAACAAAAGGGTAAAACAAGGTGCCGTCATCTCTAACTACGCGAGAGTTGGCCGAGGAGGTTTGTTGCTGCCCGCCTGGAATGGTCAACTCGGGGTGATCCCAAACCGTGATAAAAAGCGAATCATTAGGGCCCAGACGGTAGTTCTCAGGCACAAAGTTCAGCAATTCTTGGGGGACTGCTCTATTGGTAGCGACTGCCTGTTCCTGGGCAAGCACCTTGGGCGTAATTTGCACCATCTCGACCAGGCTTTCTTCCACAGAGTCCTCGGCTAGCAGGCGATCCGTGTCCATATGCATACCCGGCGAAAACATGCAGGCTTGCAGAAGTAGTGCTGAGGTGCCCAGAGCGGCAAAAGAGAAACGATTCATGGTCGAGGTTCTTGTCTTTTATGTTGTTACGGAATGCAGGCAATAAAAAGGCCACCCGAAACAATGTCTCAGGTGGCCTTAGATTTACTATTGCTCAAAATCAGGGAGCAGTAGCGGTAGTGCCGGTAGTGCCAGTGGTGCCAGAGGAGCCATCACCACTGTCAGTGGCAGCCACAACAGCGCCAGCGACGATTGCGGTGCCAAGAGCCACGCCACCGGCTCCTACGCCGCCTGCTGCGCCACCCGCTGCAGCAGGGTTGCCAACCGGAGTTTGAGTGGGTGGCGGATTGCCGGTAGTGTCAACACCAGTGCCGCTGCCCACTGTAGCATCGCCAGTAGCTTGACCAAAGGCCACAGAAGAGGCGAGCAGCAGGCCGCTGGCCACCAAAGCAAAAGTTTGTTTTTTCATAACTCGTCTCCTTGTCAATCGGAATTCAAAATTGATTATACGCAGCTGCTTACAAATAGAAACCCCAGTCTAGCTTAATTTCCTCTCGCCAGCGTATTAATGCGGCTGCAATACGGTGGTTAGAGATAGAGGATTATGCCGTTAGGGTAACGACTTTGATCATTATGTCGCCTGATTGTTGCAGTTCGCTTGGGTTTAAAAATGTTGCGATATTTTGCTATGTAATCGCGCTTCTGCTGACTTTAGGCTGGCAGCTACTGTGATGCAATAGAGCTATTGGCTTTTTTCGTTCATAGGGGCTGGGTAGAGGTCTTTGTGCGATGGCGTTCACGAAATTGAAGCCGTCTAGGAATTCTTTGGTTCACTGTGTTGTCTGTTGGTGAAGGCCAGATTTGTTAACGGGCGGTGCATGAGTCTGGCATAGTGCCTGCATGGCTTTGCGTGCCATGCGCGGGCATTCATGGCACGTAAAGCCTTTCAGTGTGTTTCTGTCAAGACTTGTTCAGGTTGGCTGCTCACGGATATGATGCGCACAGCACAAATCTCACGAGTTCATGCCGCTGGACCTGTCACGCCATCAGGCATGGAGTAGGTGGGCAATGAGCGAAGTCAATGCAGCAACTTCGGGTGGCGTCACCCGACAACGAGACAGGATGTCTGAGGTAACGTCGCCAGCCGCATGCTGGTATTTGATCCAGAGCAAGCCGAAGCAGGATGAGCGAGCTGAGCTCAACCTGCGTAATCAGGGCTTCACCTGTTACCGCCCGACTCACAAGGTGGAAGTGTTGCGCCGCGGGCGGCGAGTGCAATTGGAAGAG
The DNA here is from genome assembly GCF_900105255.1 of Halopseudomonas sabulinigri. Lineage (NCBI taxonomy): Bacteria > Pseudomonadati > Pseudomonadota > Gammaproteobacteria > Pseudomonadales > Pseudomonadaceae > Halopseudomonas > Halopseudomonas sabulinigri. The sequence continues at coordinate 110,480 of NZ_LT629763.1, forward strand.
TCGCTGTTTCCGGGTTATTTATTCATCCGCCTGGATCGCATGCAGGATAACTGGTTTGCGATTCGCTCCACGCGTGGTGTTTCGCGCCTGGTCTGCTTCGGTCAAGACCCAGCCCGAGTGTCGGCCGGCATCATCTACAGCATCAAGACCCTCGCCGATATAGAGCCCGTGTCCCCCGCGTTACACAGCGGTGATCGCGTACGCATCACCGAAGGTCCCTTTAGCGATCTTGAGGCCATTTTTTTACGGCCTGACGGCGATGAGCGGGCCATCTTGCTGCTCAATTTGTTGCATCGTGAGCAGAAGCTCAAGGTTCCACTGCGAGCCATTAAACCATCCAGTCCACCTCGGGCGGCGCCTACCCGTGCATTCGCTGGCCCAACGTATGCTTGAAAAGTTTGACAGTTAAGATAAATCGTTTTTTTACGGTCTCTTGTGTTCCTGAGGCCGGCACTCAATATTGAATTTTGGTAAAAGGAATTTATTGTGTCAGTAAAAACAGCAGTACTTCCCGTAGCAGGCCTTGGTACCCGTTTTCTGCCCGCCAGCAAGGCCATTCCCAAGGAAATGATCACCGTAGTAGACAAGCCCGTTATCCAGTACGTGGTTGACGAAGCGGTGGCCGCGGGTATCAAGCAAATTGTTTTGGTTAATCACTCGGCCAAACGCGCCATTGAAGATCATTTTGATGTGCATTACGAGCTTGAAACTGAACTCGAGCGCCGTGGTAAAGACGAGTTACTGCAGATAATGTGTTCCATTTTGCCAGCCGATGTCAGGGTCATCAGTGTGCGTCAGGGTAAAGCGTTGGGCCTGGGCCATGCGGTGATGTGCGCGCGTGAAGTGGTAGGCGATAGTCCCTTTGCGGTGATGCTGCCTGATGTTTTGGTAGATGCCTACCATCAAGCAGCAGGCAGCCAGGGCGATTTGGCGGCCATGAATCAGCGTTTCGAGCATTCGGGGCGGGCACAGATCATGGTCGAACAGGTACCCATGGAGCGGGTTTCGCAGTACGGCGTGGTTGCGCTCGACGGCGAAGCCCCGGTGGCCGGGCATAGCCAGGTCATGACCGGTGTGGTCGAAAAGCCGGCGCAGAGCGAAGCGCCTTCGGATTTGGCCGTAGTAGGCCGCTACGTGCTGCCGGCGCGTATCTTCGAATTACTGGAGACGACCAAGCCTGGAGCGGGTAACGAGATTCAATTGACGGATGCCATTGCCAGCCTCATGCAGGAACAGCAGGTTGAGGCCTACCGGATGCAGGGTGTGACCTACGATTGCGGCAGCAAGCTGGGTTATTTGCAGGCAACCCTGGCCTACGGCTTGCGGCACCCGCAGGTTGGCTCCGGTTTTGCCGAGCTTATTCGACAATGTGACGTCTGAGCCGGAGAAGGCAGCATGCAAATCGATCTGTATGGAGACACCCTCCCGGCGTTGGTAACTGCGGCCTGCATGGCGGCGACAGGGCACGATGTAGTACTGCGTATGCCACAAGGCCGTATACGGCAGCAGGTCATCGCCAACAAGGTGGCTTACAGTGAGCCCGGGCTGCGGCGTCTCATCAGTAATGAGCATACGGAAGGGCGATTGGTTTACGGTGATTTTGATGGCTTGCCCGGTGCCGATAGCCGAGCGGTGTTTCTTGCGCTGGATACCGATGAGGCGCCACAAGCGAATGTTATTGTAGAGCGTCTGGCTGCAGTTGATGGTCGTCGCTGGCTGGTTGTCAATCAGTCGCCCTTTGCTGTCGGTTCTACCGAAGAGCTGGATAAGTCGCTAAAAAGCGGTATAGCGCACAGTCAAAGCGCGGCCGTGGCATTGCCAGACTTCCTGCAGGAGGGCACCGCCCTTGCCGGCATGCAACGGCCACCGCAAATCATCCTTGGCTGCAACGATGGCTACGCGGAGTTGCTGGTCAAGGAGATTTTCCGCCCATTCAATCGCGACAGCGACCACTTTCTGGTGATGACGCCACGTGAAGCGGAGTTCACCAAGCTGGCCATTACCGGCATGCTGGTAACGCGAATCAGCTTCATGAACGACATGGCAAACCTGGCTGACTCACTCGGTATTGATGTGGAGAACGTACGCCAGGGTGTGGCAGCGGATCCGCGAATCGGCCCTACCTATCTTTATCCTGGCGTTGGCTTTGGTGGCCCCGGTTTCTCCACTAACGTGATCAACCTGGTCGATACACTGGACGCAACCGGTGTGGGTTCAACCCTGCTTAACCAGGTGATCGAGATCAACGAGCGGCAAAAAGAGTACTTGTTTCGCAAACTCTGGCAGCACTACCGCACCGACTTGAAAGGCCGTACCGTGGCTATCTGGGGTGCGGCATTCAAGCCCGACACCGGCCGCATTGATAACGCCCCCATCATCAGAATGCTCGATGCGCTCTGGGCGCAGGGTGCCAAGGTGCGGGTGCACGACCCTGAAGCGCTGCCGGCATTGCTGGAGCGCTATGGTCACCACCCAGGGCTGCATTATGCCAGCCACCCCTATGCCGCTGCAGAGGGGGCGGATGCTCTGATTGTGCTTACCCAGTGGCGCGCGTATTGGAGCCCCGATCTGGATCGGCTGGCCGCCATCATGCGGCAAAAGGTGTTATTGGATGGTCGCAATATTTATGACCCAAGCTACGTGCGTGAGCATGGCTTCACCTATTACGGGGTAGGGCGCTGAGCCCTAAGGACAACGGAATGAATGCATTCAAAGCCATACCCGATACTGGCAGCCAGGCCGAGCAGCAGGCCTGGGCAGAGCTTAATCTGCAGGCTGAGCGGCTCAAGCCGCTGCATATAGCTGAACTTTTCAGAGCTGACTCCCAGCGTTTCAGCGGTTTTAGCGTAAGTCATGGCCCACTGCTGTTGGATTTCAGCAAACAACGCCTGGACAGCCTGGCGCTGGACAAACTGTTTGATTTGGCGGATGCCTGTGACCTGCAAGGGTGGACCGAGAAGTTGTTCAGCACCCAGGCGGTGAACAACACTGAAGATCGAGCGGCCATGCACTGGGCCCTGCGAACCCCGGTGGACGATGTGCAATATGAATCCTGCCGGGACGTGCTGGAAGGCGTGCAGGAACAGTTGGACAAGATGGCTGACATGGTCGATAAAATTCACAGCGGCCAATGGCGCGGCATGACGGGCGAGCCCATTACAGATGTGGTAAACATTGGGGTGGGTGGTTCTGACCTGGGGCCGCTTATGGTCAGCCGTGCCCTTAATGACTTTACCCTCAAGCGCAGCCGCTCACTAGGGATTCATTTCGCTTCATCCATGGATGGCAGCCAAATGGCGCAATTGCTCAAGCAACTGCGCCCGCAGAATACCCTTTTTATCGTTTCTTCCAAATCCTTTAGTACCGTCGATACCCTTTACAACGCCAATACCGCGCTGGCCTGGCTGGAGCGCTCGCTTGGCAAGTGCGCCGGACTGCTGCATTGTCATTTTATTGGTGTGTCATCTAAGCCCGACAAGATGAGCGAGTGGGGTATTCACCGCGAGAACCAATTGCAGATTTGGGACTGGGTTGGCGGTCGTTACTCGCTGTGGTCCTGCATCGGTCTGCCTATTGCGCTGCGCATTGGTATGAAGGGTTTCCGCCGTTTGTTGGCGGGTGCTCATTTAATGGACAACCACTTCCGCAATGCACCTTGGTCAAGCAACATTCCGGTGCTCATGGCGTTGATTGGAGTTTGGAATACCAACTGTCTAGGCATTAACGCGCAGGCGATCCTGCCCTACGATGGACGCTTGGAGAAACTGCCAGCCTACCTTGAACAGCTCGAAATGGAGTCCAACGGCAAGTCGGTCAATCGCGACGGGGAGCTGGTCCAGTTGCACACTTGCCCGGTGCTCTGGGGTGAGGTTGGCCCCAATGCACAACACGCGTTCTACCAATTGCTGCATCAAGGGACTGAGGTGGTGACCTGCGATTTTATTGCGCCGGCCCTGCGCTACCACGAACCCACCCACAGCGAGGACTCGCTGGAATTGGTTCGACAGCACGAGCTGGCATTGGCTAATTGCCTCGCACAGTCACGTCTGCTGGCATTGGGTGAGGCTGCATTGGAGGGGGAGGGCGAGCTGCCGCACTACAAGCGTTATCGCGGCAATCAGCCCAGTTCGACGCTGTTGATGAAGGAGTTGAGTCCCTTCAGTCTCGGCGCCATGCTCGCGGCCTATGAACACAAGGTATTTGCTCAAGCGGTGATTTGGGGGATCAATCCCTTTGACCAGTGGGGGGTTGAAATGGGCAAGAAAATTGCTACCGAAACCTTGGGCGTCATTCGCAAAGAGCAGGCACCGGAGTTTCCGCTAGACAGTTCAACCCTCGGGTTAATTGATTTCATCAACGCTCAGTAATAGGTCCAGACTTCGTTAGCCTTTGGGAGATTCGGGCTCCATCCTGACCAAGCTGGTGTAGCTGTTAAGCATGGTTGAGATGGAACTCGAGGTATAAAAAATACCCAAGCTCTACACGAAAAAGCCGGGCTCCGTCAGGAAGCGCGGCTTTTAGCATTGCAGCAAAGTTTATCTATTCAGCCGCGGTACCCGGCAGGATTCTGCGACTGCCAGCGCCAACTGTCGGCGCACATGTCTTCAAGCGTTAGGCGGGCCTTCCAGCCCAGTTCCTGCTCGGCCAATGCCGGATCAGCGTAGCAACTGGCAACATCACCGGGGCGCCGGGCTTCCAGCTTATACGCCAGTGTCTTGCCACAGGCTCGCTCAAACGCCTTGAGCATCTCCAAGACCGAGTAGCCTCGGCCGGTCCCCAGATTAAACGCCTTGATACCCAAGCCTTGCTCTAGCCAGGCCAGTGCTTTTACGTGGCCGTCTGCGAGGTCCATCACATGGATATAGTCGCGAACTCCGGTACCGTCTTTAGTTGGGTAATCGCTACCAAACACACTTAATTTGTCACGGCGCCCGACTGCTACCTGTGCAATGTATGGCATCAGGTTATTGGGAGTGTCGCTCGGGTCTTCACCAATAAGTCCGCTGGGGTGTGCGCCCACCGGATTAAAGTAACGCAGTAGTGCGACGTTCCAGCGCGGGTCTGAGCTATGCAGATCAGCCAGAATTTCCTCAATGATTAGTTTGGAGCGACCATAGGGGTTGGTCGCACTGGTAGGAAAGTCCTCACCAATGGGCAATGACGCCGGGTCACCGTACACCGTCGCAGAAGAGCTGAACACCAAGTTGAACACACCAGCGCGCTGCATGGCCTGGCAAAGCGTGACTGTGCCGCTCACGTTATTATGGTAATAGAGCAATGGCTTAGCTACGGACTCTCCTACCGCCTTGAGCCCAGCGAAGTGAATGACCGCATCAATTCTGTGCTGCGCAAACAGGCCGTCCAGCAGAGCAGCATCATTAATGTCACCCTTTTCGCAAAGCACCTCTATACCCGTAATCGACTCCACTCGGTGGAGCGCCTCTGGTGAGCTATTGCTGAAGTTGTCCAGCACCAACAGTTGATAACCGGCCGCCAGCAACTGAATGCAGGTGTGGCTGCCGATGTAACCAGCGCCGCCGGTTACTAATATGAGTGGGTTACTCATGACGCTCCAGAGGTAATCATATAGATGGTGTTGAGGTAGCTACGGCGTGGTCTGACTGTAGACTGATTGCGTTCGCTATATCACGTGCTATCAGCCTAGCGCCGTGCATACTTGGATGGTGCCCATCAAAAAAATAGGCGCCTCCTTCATCCCCGACATAGCAGTCGTCGTTTATGCAGAAGTTTTTCCAAGACTCGATTTTTGTGACTGAGGAGGGTAAGCCCGACACTAGGTCAAAAGACTCTGAATATTTATTCATAAAGGCCTCCAAAGTCATACTGGTTGCACGTTTTTGGCTAAGCATGATTGAGCGGGCGATCATTGTTGGGGCGTTGTCTGTAGTTTGAGGCAAAGGGTACATTACAATAACGTTCTTCCCAGCAGACTCCAGGTGCTCAACGCTAGCTTTAAAGCCATCAAGAAAATCACTGGAAATTTTTTGGTTTACCGGGAAATAAGCAGAAAGAATTACAGTTTGAATTTGGGGGTCAGCTATTATGGCCTGTAATGTTGCTTCATTATGGCTTCTGCATCCAGGTCTACTTGCTTTTGCTAAATTTATTGCAGGGGGGCAGGAGCTGTAAGTTAATTGCCTTACAGACTGCTTTTCTGGAGCGAGCTGCTCAGCAAGTGCTGCCGCGATCTCGACGCCATGGCTGTCGCCCCAAACCGCTACCGAAGAAGGGGAGTTGCTGTGCCCAAGAATGCAAGACTTAGAGTACTCAAGGCGGTTTCCTTCCCCGGAGTGGCACGAAGCTCGGTAAGGACTATAGTCTTCCAACGCTGCTTCTGCTGCTATTACGTTAGATTCAACCCGAAATGGCAGACCGTTTGTCAGTAGTGTAGATGAGCTCAACGCGATGACGGGGAGAAAGATACTTACGACGCATGCAGAAGCCGGAATTGGTCGCAAGCGGGCTATTTTTCCTCGGCTCCATTTTTCAATTGTTGCCCATGAAAATAAGCCGATACAAATCGAAATTGCTGCGATCAGAATACTCTGAACAAGATTGCTTGGATAGCCAAATACTAGTCCGTAGAAAACGATGAATGGCCAATGCCACATGTAGATTGAGTAGGATGCTTTTCCTAAGGTGGTGACGGGAGCGAAATTGAACGCTTTACGAATACTGTTTTGAGGGTGTGCTGTCGAATAAATAAGTAGGGCTGCACCCAAAACGGGGAATAGCGCATTGGGGCCTGGAAATGCTGTCTCTTTATTGAAAAAAAAGATACACCATAGGCACATTGAAAGGCCTGTCCAAGATAGAACTTCGGAGGCGATTCGTCTGCTGGGTATTGGTAAACGTATTAGTGCGAGCAATGCGCCGATTAGTAGCTCCCATGCTCTTGTTGGAAGAAGATAGAAGGTGGCTGAGCTGTAGTTTTGCAATGCGAGTGATGAAAGTGTAAACGAAACTGCAGCGGCAATCGCAACTAAGGCAATGGGTAGCTTTAGGCGAAAGGCTATAATGAGTACAAAGGGAAAGAAAATATAGAATTGTTCTTCTATTCCTAATGACCAAGTATGGAGCAGTGGGATTGTGAATGCGGATGCCGAGAAGTAGTCGCTAGTGCTCCAAAAAAAGATGTTGGAGGTGAATGTGCCCGCGGCAATCACGCTTTTCGCTATTTCTTGGTATTCGTCCGGCGGGCTAGTAAAAAATCCAATAATAAGCGTTGCTAAAAGCACTGACGCAAGAACAGGGAAAAGCCTGTCGGCTCGTTTCTGGTAGAAAGTTGAGATCTTAAAAGTATTGCTCTCTATTTCGCGGCTTATAATGCTTGTTATTAAATACCCCGAAATTACGAAAAAGATATTTACTCCGGAAAATCCGCCAGAGAAGGCTTCAACTCCGGAGTGAAAGAGGACTACGGGTACAACGGCGAGAGCTCTAAGGCCATCTATTTCTGGACGATATTTAATCGTACTGCTCACAATTATTCTCCGTTGTTAATACGCATTCTTGTTGATAAAGCCCTTGAACACGGTCAAGAATACTATCTTCAAATCCAGAAACAGCGACCAGTTACGAATGTAGTCGAGATCGTACTCGATACGTTTTTCCATCTTGTCGAGTGTGTCGGTCTCGCCACGCCAGCCGTTGATTTGCGCCCATCCGGTTATGCCCGGCTTGACCTTGTGGCGGAGCATGTAGCCGCTGATAACCTTGCGATACTCCTCGTTGTGGGCTATCGCGTGGGGACGGGGGCCGACGATAGACATCTCACCACGCAGTACATTGATGAACTGCGGTAGCTCATCAAGGGAAGTCTTGCGTAGGAAGGCGCCAAAAGGCGTGATGCGGTTGTCGTTACGAGTGGCCTGAGTCACCTTGCCGCCGTTTTCCATAACTTTCATGCTACGAAACTTCCATACCTCAATCGGCTTACCGTCAATACCGTAGCGCTTTTGGCGGAACAGGGCAGGGCCGCTGGAGGTCATGCGCACGCAGAAGGCAATAAACAGCATAGGCAAGGCGATCAGAGCCAGAATAAGACAGGACAGCACAATGTCTTCAATGCGTTTTACGATGCGGTTGGCGCCGTCCATGGGCGTGTCGAAAATACTGATGCTGGGTAGGCCATTGATCGACTCGCTGCGTGCGTGCAAAAGATCAAAAACAAACACATCAGGAATGATATAGACCGATGCAGTGCTGTCGCTAAGCTCATCCAGCAGCCATTTGATCTTCAGCTCTGCCCGCATCGGCAGCGTAATATAGATTTTGTCGATGATACCGGCCTTGGCATCTCTTACCAATGCCTGCATATCGCCATTGGTGGGAATAGAGACGGGTGTACCTGCCAAAGGCACTGGGTCGCTGGACTTGTCGTCATAGAAACCCATCAGATTCAGCCCCATCCAGGGCGTGCTCACAATGTTGTCTGCCAAGCGCTGGCCTAGCGGCCCTGAACCTGCAATCGCTACCGAGCGAGTGTTGTAACCACGGCTGCGTAATTGGCGCATGGTATGCCGCAGCCCCACTCGGTAAAACAGCAGTGCGATCAGCCCGGTGGAAAACCAGATGATCTTGTCCATGTCGGGCAGGCGGGTGTTCTGAAACAGAAAATAATCGGCAACGAACATACCGGCAAAGGCCACCGCCCAGTTACCGCCAACCTGGCGAAGCTCTTTGAAGGATTCTTCACCGCGCCAGGAACCGTACAGTTGGCTGAAATCATTGATCAAATAAAACAGGAAGAGTGTGACAAGCAAACTGATCCAGTGATCGCGGTGCAGGGTGGTGTCTTGCCACCAGAGCACCAGCACAAAGGCCAGGCCGATGACCAGAATATCCAGCCAGCGATGCAGCACGGCAAGCATGGGTTCGTTGGAGCGGATAATGCCATTCTGGTTATGCATCATGCTTTCATACCTGAAAAATTCCGTATCAATAACGTCTGTGCAGCAAGAGCAAGGGGGCCAGGCCTTGGAAAGCAAGATCCTGGCGGAGCGCCGTGATCAAAGGGATTTGATATGGGCTAACAGTTCCTCAGTCTTTTCCTTCATCAATCCTGCGTTGCCTCGGCTTTCGACATTCAGCCGAATCACCGGTTCAGTGTTGGAGGCACGAAGATTGAATCGCCATTGTGCAAAGCGAATACTCACTCCGTCCGTGTGATCTACGTCTTCGGCGTTTTCAGAGTAGGCACGCTCAATCGCTGCCAACACTGCCGGGGCATCCGACACCGTAAGGTTGATCTCACCAGAGGACGGGAAGGCCGCGATACGTTCGTCGACCAGGGCGGACAGCGGCTTCCCTTTCGCGCACAGCAACTCCGCGACCAGTAACCAAGGGATCATACCACTGTCGCAGTAGGCAAAATCGCGGAAGTAGTGATGAGCGCTCATCTCGCCGCCGTATATGGCATCTTCCTCGCGCATACGCTCCTTGATGAACGCGTGCCCGGCTTTGGTTTGTACAGCGACCCCGCCGTTGGACTCAACTTGCTCCACTGTATTCCAGGTCAGGCGGGGGTCATGAATGATCCGCGCGCCTTTTTCTTTCTGCAGGAAGGCTTCTGCAAGTAGCCCGACAATGTAGTAGCCCTCGATAAAACGTCCCTGCTCGTCAAATAGGAAGCAGCGGTCAAAGTCGCCGTCCCAGGCTATACCCATATCAGCCTTGTGCTCCAACACAGCGTTCCGCGTCATGTCGCGGTTTTCGATCAATATTGGGTTGGGAATGCCATTCGGAAAGCTGCCATCAGGTTCATGACAAATCTTGATGAAAGTTACAGGAACGCCAGCTGCTTGGAATGCAGCTTCAATAGCGTCAAGCGCGGGACCGGCGGCGCCGTTGCCCGCATTAACCACTAGTTTGAGTGGTCGCGAAAACTTCGCAATATCGATATATCCCATCAGATGTTCGACGAAAGCAGGACGTGTATCCACGCATTCGTAGCTACCGCGCGTAGCGTCATCGACGCGCGGATCGCGGCCGTCGACAAGGTCGAAGCTCATGGATTCCGCCATGGAGCGGATATCGGCTAGCCCGGTATCGGCTGATATGGGGCGGGAGCCTTGGCGTACCAGCTTGAAGCCGTTGTAGTCGATAGGGTTGTGTGAGGCAGTCACTTCAATACCGCCGTCGACGCCCAAATGGAAAGTCGCGAAATAGACTTCCTCGGTACCGGCCAATCCCAAATCAAGGACATCCACACCCTCGTCTCGCAAGCCGTTGGCAAGCGCCGCTTTGAGTTCGGGAGAGGTGGCGCGTACATCGCCTCCCAGCACTATACGCTGAGCCTTTAGGAAGCGGGCAAAAGCGCGAGCGATGCGGTAGGCGATGTCCTCGTTAAGTTCGGTGCCGAGCTGGCCTCGGATATCATAGGCTTTGAAACAGGTAAGATTCATTTAAAGTCCAATTAAATAAAGTTATCGGAATATGTACGCCATGCTGTTATGGTTGATAAGTAGAAGTAGGTCTATGGAGCAGAGGATTATGGTTTTCGGTGTTTGGCGAGTTGCGCGTTATTAGAGAAGAGGAAAACATTATGCACGCCACGCCGAGGGCGCCATATACACTATTTATTGACGATACCGAAAGTCCATTTAGAAAAAGAAGGGTTAATACGCATATTTTATATTTTATCGGGCAGCGTCCCAAGAGTTGCCATAGCACGAATAGGGTGGCTACAGTTAATATAATGCCATGGTCATAGATTATTCTAAGATTAAAGGAGTGTAAGATAACGGAATAGCAAGTCCCATCTCCCTTGAAGCTGTTAAGTGTGTTGTAATATGACAGGCTTGAACACACGTGCTGCGGTAACGCTGATATTCGTTCAGCACCAAATAAGTAGTTAAGCACTCCCCAGTCAGAGATCGAAATTAGGAAGCTTTGAAGAAAACGGTATCTGTCTATGTCTTCAATACTTGCTGTGCCTGAGCGTTGGCTGAAAACGTACACTGCGGCTGCGACACCAATTAGCCCCATGCTGAGGAGAAGCAAATTCTTGGTTTTGTGAGCTTGCTTAAAATCAAACGAGAAAAGTATTGCTACCGCAATCAACGCGGAGCCAGAGCGGGATCCTGAGGCTGCGGCAATTAATAGGATTAGAATTGTGTCAAGTGTCTTGGGTTTGTCTGGGGATATGCTGCATGCAATATATAAAAGTGATAAAAGCATCAGCTCGAAATTATTTTCGGTAAAGAACGTGGGTCTTGGGTTTCCTAATGCCACTTTCCCAAAGTAGACCAAAAAAAACATGACTAGTGAGGCTCTTAGTATTTTATATATGTCATTCGAAGTAGATACAGGGCGAGCATAAAATAGCGAGAGTATTAGGAGGTACCAAGTGAATTTATAAGCCATAAGGAAGTCGAGAATGTTTGCTCCTCGCAGCGCGACGGATATAAACATACCTGCTGTGATGTATATAAATATTAGTGTGGCGACCCTAAGTGTTGTACTTTGTACTCTTCGGCTATGCTGAGCTATAGCGATGAGGCCAAGCAGGGCGAAATAAACTTCCAATATTCCGTCGGCAGAAAGGCTGGTCACGGCGTCGACTAGCCAGCCGAACAGCATTAAAAATAGCATTCCCCAGTAAAAAAAGGCTTGAGGAAAGGGTCTGCGCTTTATGGATGAAATAGTGATGTTAAGCATCAGTATGCTTGCGTTCTCTTGTGAAAAAAAAGTCAAAAATGAAAAGCGTCATTCCTACGGGGTAGTCGACGGCATATCGAAATAACAGTCGACGTGGCTCTTTAGCAATTCGGTACAGCCAGCGAAGATTATACCTATCTACCCAAGTAGGATAATAATCTTTGCCTCCTGCGCTTACTAGCTGGTCTAAAAAACCACCGCAGGTGAAGCCGGTGCCTTCCCAGTTTTGCAGGCGAAGTTCATAAAGAAAGTCTTCTTGTCTGGGAGTACCCATGCTGCAGACAATCACATCACATTCGAGCGCTTTTTCTTTTACGTCTACTTCGGTCTGACCGCTCAGAAAACCGTCGGAGACAAGCTGCACAATTAGGCTGGGATATCTCTGCTGTAATAACTGAGAAGCCTCTTCCGCTATTCCAGGTGCGGAGCCCACAAGCCCAACCGAAAGTTGATGACGCTGGCATTCGCTAAAAACTGTAGGTGCTAGAGATGTATCGTCAAAGCTGCTCCTTTTGCTCGGTAGGCCCAAAGCGTTGCTTAAGCAAACTAAGGCTATACCATCATAGTGCAGTTGGAAGCAGTTCTTGGTGAGATATCCGGGCCGCTGCTTCCTTAGGATTGAGTAAGAGTAAGGGTTTACGAAAGTATGGTTCTTATTGTCAATTACGTTCATGGCTTTAGTCGCGACCTTTGGTTGAGTCTTTATTCCTGATGCGGATGAACGCGTTCACTAGGGCGCGATACTTATCGCGTGGGACAATGCACCGCAATACTTGGCGCGACGCAATTTTTGTTGGCACCCCGGCAGTTAGCCAGGCAGAGAGTATCAGTCTCAGTGCAGTTAGTTTTTTGCTGGGAGCAAGGTAATATGCCAGCACGGTGGCCTTGTAGCCTTTTGCTGCTCGCTTTGTTAAATAAGGTTCTGCCTTGTTTAGCCAGTCCAGCACTGGCTTGTAGCCAGAGATATGAGAGGTTCTACCTACTTCAGTTTTATCGGACCATATGGAAAGTGGATTGCTAAGCATTTTGAAGCGAACGCCGGCATGATGAAGCCTCAGGCAAAAGTCTAAGTCTTGGCCTTTTCGCAAACTTGGATCAAATGGAATTTTTTGAGCAAGTTCTCTTGTTAGTACAATCGTTGAGGTCTGTATGAACTCGTTTTTTATGAACAAGTACTCACCCATGTCTTCGTCGGGCTTAATGGCACGTGAAGGCCGTAGCCACATGGTGCTCACACCCCTATCTACGAGGGTCTGAGTGTACCAAGCAGTGTCCATAGAAGGATAAACATGTTTTGAAAATTCAAGTAACTTATCCGGCAAGAAAAAATCGTCACTATCAAGGAATGAGATATAGGTACCCTTCGCTGCAAAAATGCCGGTATTCCTGGCTGCCCCCCCCCAGAGTTCTCTTGCTGAAGCACACTAAACCTAACATCGTTGAGTGATGTGATAACTTGTTTTAGTTCTTCAATGTCGTCGCTTCCGTCGTCTATAATCAAGCATTCAAAGTCAGTGAAAGATTGGTTTTTTACTGAGGATAGCGTTGGAAGTATCGAGCTGGCTCTATTATAGGTCGGTATGATTACAGAGAAGGAAGGGGCTTTTTGCTTGTCAGTCATGGCATGTCAATAAAAGTAAGGGTTGGATTTAAATAGTGAGTATTTTATCTTTCGATAGGCGCCAGTGATAAAGTCATTAACCACACCTTTCCTTCTCTCGATTAAGTGCGTTGAGAGATTTAAGTAATCTTTCGAGTATACTATCCGGTTTGTGGAGTGCCACTGCTTATGCCCAGCGGAGAAGTGCATGATCGCCGGGTCGCTTAGAAAATCAGTGTTCCACCGTGGAGTTAATTCTTTTTCCAGTTCTTGGTGCTTGATAAGCATTGATACTTGGCAGTTGTATGTTGGGCATATTTCTAAAATCTTTCCTTTAAGTACCACGTTTAAAGCATCTTGGTCCGGCATTCTTAAAATGTCAGAATTTCCGGATAGAAAACTGATTATTTGATCTTTTGTGGCATTTTTGCGCCACTTCTCTGCATTGATTAAAAGCACGCCAGAGTTAAAGTATAGTTCCGGGCTTTCGATACCTAATCTAGTGGCGTCGTAGAAGGGGTTGACTGCCGCTGCGAGGTAATTGTCATTGAGTTCTATGCTAATTAAGTCGCAAATATCTTTTCTGACTATGATGTCGCAGTCTAGATATAAAACTCTATCGGCGTTTATCAGCTCCGGAATCAAAAGGCGATAGTACATCGCTCTAGAGATATGGGTGACTTCTATGAGGTGCTTGAACCCCTCTGGGTCTATAATATGCAGCTGGTTGCGTCCAGGGCATAACTGTCTTATGGCGTCCTTAAATTCGATACTTGGAGCGTGGTCCATTATTATGCTCACAAACCACTGCTCAGGGTTTGCGGATGCACGCAATAGTGACTCCAGTGCAGGTATAATAAACTTAATGTACCGTCCGTCTGCACAGAAGCAAACATGATTGTATTCGTCAGGCTTAATAGTTGGCTCTGCCATTGTCGTGCTCTCTAATGTATTTAACCAAGCGACTATGCTCGAAGGCCGATTTTCTGCAAGGGAAGGCTTTTACGCAGGTTAGGTATTCCTGCCAGCAATAGTGTGAATGTTAAAAACGCTGTGAAACTGACAGTCGCTTGATAAAATATTGAATCAAATTTATAGGGTATTAATTGCGCTATCGCTAATGCTAAAGACAATATTGAGATTGCTGGGAGCGTGAGCTTTATAAGCATCTCGCGGGTTCTCCGTTTGCTTACATTGCATGCCTTGCTGCTACTTATATATATAAATACTCCAATTGCTGCGCGCTGAATAGATAGAAGCACTACTGCGCCTTCTAGTCCGAAGTTATACGCTCCGATTGTTACTGAGCCTAAAACGGTAACGGCGTCAAGGGAAATGTAAGAAAACTTTCTCTTCCATAGCCCTTTGGCCTCTAGTAGAGAGTAGCTCATTGGGGCAAGCATTTTCAGCGGCAATGATACGGCAAAGAAAGAAGCGAGAAGTGCCGCTGTATCCCACTTGCCATCCCAAATTAGGTGTACTGCTGAAGGCCCTAAAAGAATAAAAGTAAGGGATATTATTGATGTGCCTGAGAATATAATAGAGCTGTGCTTTGTAAAAAGCATAGCGCGCGCGTGGTTGTTCTTATTCTCTTTTACTAGGAATGGCATGAAGACATTATTTATCCCGTGGGCTATTACCAAGCCAAGGTTGGCGGTCAGCATGAATGCGAAATAATAAATGCCAAGATCTGATTCGGATAAGAATTTGGATAGTACTAAAAAGTCTCCTCGTAGAGCTATGCCCATCGCAAATGTTGTTAGAGCTATCCAGCGTAATTGGTATGCTAGCTCGATGATTGTTGTCGTTTTTTCTGTGAAAGTGATCTTTGGGCACCTACTTTTTGTTGCATGTCTTAATAGTATAAAGGTTGTTGAGTAACTAGCCGCAAAGGCTAGACCATAGCTGGTCACTCCTAGTCCGAAAAAGGCACACCCTATTAGTACAGCAGTGTTTGCTATGGAGGCATATATTTCTACGCGAGATATTACGGGAAGGCTTAAGTTTATGGATAGCCTAGCTTTGTAAATTTGAGCTGCTGAATTTAACGGCAGAAACAAGGCAATGATGCACGCGGCTGCAACGGTTTCCGTGTCAAGAGTTTGGGCGTATGTTGCTGTTACTAGGATTGCACCACCTGCTATAGCCGCGAGCAATGTAAATATGATGGCCGGCCTCATATTTTCCGGCAGTTTGTCCTGCTCTTTAATGAGGAACTTGTTTATGCCGGTGTCAATAAAGCCAGAAGTAAGGCTCATGGTGCCAACTATTAACGCAAATTTACCAAACTCTCCGGCAGAAAAGAGATAACCCAAAAATACTTGAGCTATTAGCGTTGAAGTTTTTGCCGCAATGATTGCGACAGACATCCAAGTAAAGCTTCTTCCAATAGACATTACGATGCTAACGCTGCAGTTAGTTTATTCCTAGACTCTTTTGCTAGGTCTTGTACTATTGTTTCTTGCTGTGCGGAGAACGGTTTTGTCAATAGTGACAAAATTTCTTGCTGCGTGTTGTTGACTTCTACTGCTCTCTCTTTCATCTTTAGCTGTTCCAGCATAAATCCGAGCTTGTTTCGCTTGCTCTCATTCATGAATGCTACGAATGGGGTAGAGGATTTAATTGAAAATATACTGCCATGAAAGAGTGACGTGATATGGTACTTTGAACGATTTATATGCTGAACCCACTCCAGCGCTGTGGCGGAAAAGTAACTGTTCTCGAGCCCTTTGTACAGGTACCCAGGGGAGATTATCTTAAGGTTTAGCGCCTGTGCTATTTTCTTCGCGGTTTCGAGTTGGTCCTCTGTCATCTCTCCGGACAGTATTAGCTGGTTTTCTTTATCAACTATTTTTTCCGTGAGTTCAACTAAGTAGGTTGGGTCTAATACGAGTTTAGGGTGAAGGGAGAGACCACGTACCGCTTCCGCGGTGTGATTATCCCTTACGAGGATTGTGCTAAACTGCCTCAATGCAGCTTCAAAATTGCTTTTTTCAGCCGTTGGTAAATTGTAAGACCCCATTGAGGCTGCATAGCTGATTTTTTTGCCGTCAAATGGGAAGTCCAGTATAAATGGAGGCTGGTGGCCTAAGTAATTCCCAAAGTTCCAAATCTCGTCGCTTCCACATATCAATGCATCGTAGTTCTTCGAGATTTTTTGTACTCCTGAAGTAGTGTATAGCGCCTTGGTGTTGATGCAACCGAGCTCTATTGCTGACTTTCTGAATGTGTTTCTCGCTTCTAAGTTTCGGAAATATTCTTTCGTTTTTAATTTCAGTGCAGGCCGTATAATGTGTGCAGCTATCCGTGCTCTTGATCTTGGAGGCTGGTAATTTATTATGTCGCACTCGTACCCACAGTCAATGCAGAACTTTCGCAGGGAGGCGGCTTGCAGTTGTGCGCCGAAGTTGTTTATTTCATGGTAGGTTAAAATTCCAAGCTTCTTCATGGCGTCAGGCTTTATCTTCTTCCAAGGGTTGGTTTATCTTACAAGTTTCGCTAATGTCTCTTCTAGGGGATGCTGCTATCACCGTTTCTTCTGGTATGTGGCCAAATGCGATGAGTGTAATGACTATTTCTGATTCGGGTATCCCTGTTAGTTCATGTAGTTTTTTGTCTGTTCTGACGCCTTGACTCCAGTTAAGCATGCAACTCCCAAGGCCGACTGCGTGCGCCGCGTAAACGATGCTCATGGCGTACAGGCCACCATCCACGTAACCTTGATTACGCTCTGCTCCTTTGTAGAAGCACGCCAGTTCAGATGTTACCACCGCTATAGCTTTGGCGTGATGACCAAACCCTGAGTTTCCGTCTTGCAAGCTTAGTATTCTTTTTATCGACTCTTCATCAGTGTAGAAATATGACTTCGCTGTTTGTCTGTTGCATACTGAAGGTGTCTTAGAGGCTATAAGCCCAATTCGCTTCAGGAGCTCTTCGCTTATAGGAGTAGCACTGTAGTTTCGTAGGCTGAATCTAGAGAAAAAGAAGCTTTCAGGGTTGGCTGGTAAGCTTGCGGCTATTGCTTTTTTGGAAATAACCTTGTTGCCAGCTATTCCGGAAGTAGTCTCTTGTTTGCCGGCGTTTTTATGAAAAAGAGCTGTAAGCTCTTTTGTGTCCATTCCTTGTTTGGCTTGGTACTCTAGATAAGCTGTTGCAGTTGCCAAGGCGGCGGATAATGAAGAGTCGCTGTCGTAAGAGTTTAAATGTATGTTGCAGGATTTCATTAGTTCTTGAAATTTATTAACTCCAAAGCCCTTTCTGGGGTTTGGTAGCGACATCCCTTTTTCCAATGCGTGAGCTGTTCTTAGGAGGTGAGCTTGAAGGGAGTTTCGGTTTTTATAAGGGCCAAATAACTGGGAATGCCTCAATAGTCGGCGTATGTCTGAGCTATAACCGTAAAATACTATTGCTAGGTTTTTTAGTCGAGTTTTCATGTTGGTTGAGGCTTCTGTTTAATCAATTTTGTATATGTCGCGAGTGTAAATCTTTTCTGAAATGTCTAGCAGTTCGTCACAAAGTCTATTTGCTAGTACTATGTCAGAGCGCTCTTTAAGCTCTGTGAGACTTCGAGTTACTTTAGATCCAAAAAAAGTGCTCTCTTGCATGTTCGGCTCGTAAATAAGTATTTCTATGCCCTTTGCTTTTAATCTTTTCATTACACCCTGTATTGCGGAGGCTCTGAAGTTGTCTGAATTTGACTTCATTGTTAGTCGATATATTCCAACGCAAGAAGGCGATAGTGCGAGAATCCTTTCCGAGATAAAATCTTTCCTTGTTTTGTTGGCATCAACGATCGCTTTTATCATTGTGCTAGGAACGTCGTAGTAGTTTGCGAGCAATTGTTTCGTATCTTTGGGCAGGCAATAGCCGCCATAGCCAAAGCTTGGATTGTTGTAATGGTCACCAATACGTGGGTCCAAGCATACACCATCAATAATCTGGCGAGTGTCCAGCCCGTGAGTTTCTGCGTAAGTGTCTAGCTCGTTGAAGTAGGCTACGCGCATGGCCAAGTAGGTGTTGGCGAATAGCTTGATTGCCTCCGCCTCAGTGCTATTGGTTAGCAGCACCTGCACGTCTTGCTTTACTGCTCCCTCTTTCAATAGATCTGCGAATGCTTGTGCGCGCTCGCTCTTCTCGCCCACGATGATGCGAGATGGATATAGGTTGTCGTATAGAGCCTTGCCCTCGCGCAGGAACTCAGGCGAGAAGATAATGTTTGGGTGACCTGTTTTCTCACGCAGTTGCTGGGTATAACCAACCGGGACGGTAGATTTGATTACCAGAGTTGCTTCTGGGTTCAAGGTTAGGGCGTCCGAGACAACCGACTCTACGCTTTTAGTATTGAAGTAATTAGTTTGTGGGTCGTAATCAGTTGGCGTGGCAATGATGATAAAGTCAGCACCTTTGAACGCAACCCCTTTATCAGTTGTTGCTTGCAAGTGCAGAGTGCGATTGCAGAGAAAGTCTTCGATCTCCGCATCTACGATAGGGGACTTACGATCATTGATTAAGTCCACTTTACTCTGCACTATATCGAGTGCGACTACTTGGTTGTGCTGTGCCAGTAACACAGCATTGGACAGTCCGACGTAGCCAGTCCCTGCGACGGCGATTTTCATACGAATGTTCCTATGGTTTTGTTGCGGCTTTTTCTGCGGAAAAGGGGTGAGGTTGCCTTTGATCGCGGTGCCGTAGTGAGGGCAGAGAGAGTTTCACTGTTACAAACTAGTTCGCTTCAACGGCTGCTGTGTTGCACAGAAGCCGTTGAAAAGGCCCGAAACTTCAGGACTTGTCTGATTTGTACTCGTAGTTGTAGTAACCGTAGTTGCCATAACCATAGGCGCCGTAAGACGAGGCTTTTTTCACAACGGCATTGAAAATGGCGCCTTTGAGCTGAATATTGTTTTGCTCGAACCGGCGCTTGGTTACTTCAATCTCCTTCGCGCTGTTCAAGCCAAAGCGAGTCACGATAAGGCTCATGCCCACCTGCCGGCCAACAATGCTGGCGTCCGTTACCGCGAGAACTGGGGGGGTGTCGATAATAATGCTGTCGTACTCATCCTTCACGTTATCCAGGAAGCTCGAGAAGTTGGCATGCATGAGCAACTCGGACGGGTTGGGCGGTATCTGGCCTCGTGGAATAAGGTGCAGATTATCCAGTTCCGTTTTGTAAATGGCGTCTGCGCTGGTAATGCGGGTAGACAACAACTCAGACAGGCCGTTTTCCGGCGCCTGGCGGAACATTTTGTGGATGTATCCCTTGCGCATGTCTGCGTCGATAAGCAGTACTTTCTGGCCTGCCTGCGCCATGATGGCCGCGAGGTTGGCTGAAACAAACGATTTACCGACGCCTGGACTAGG
The DNA here is from genome assembly GCF_900105255.1 of Halopseudomonas sabulinigri. Lineage (NCBI taxonomy): Bacteria > Pseudomonadati > Pseudomonadota > Gammaproteobacteria > Pseudomonadales > Pseudomonadaceae > Halopseudomonas > Halopseudomonas sabulinigri. Next base: position 130,122 of record NZ_LT629763.1, read on the forward strand.
GCCGGAGATCATCATTATGTTGTTCTTTGATTCGAGGCGAGCGAAGTGCAGGCTGGTGCGAAGGCTGCGCAGCGATTCGATTGCCAGATCTGCCGGGTTGCTGATGGCGAGCAGTAGCGAGTGCGCATTTGACGGCGCTTGGCGTTTACCTTTGGCAACGTTTTCAACGACCTCCTGATCTTTACTGAAAGGTATGCTGGCGTATACCGGGAGGCCGAGTTGTTCGATAACGTCGGGGTCTTCCACGCCTCGGTTCATAGCGTGGCGCAGTAGCACTACGGCAACACCTATTATGCCGCCCAGTAGGGTGGCGACGACTGCAATCAGTGCCTTCTGGGGTTTAACTGGCTTAACGATGTTAACGTCCGCATTATCAATAATACGGACGTTCCCCACGGTGCCTGCACGCATTACATCCAGCTCTTGTGAGCGGTTTAAAAGGGCCGTGTACACCTCGGTGGTAACCTGCACATCACGCGTGAGCCGCAGAAGCTCTTGTTGTGTCTCTGGCAGGCCTTCTACCTTGCTGGTGAGCTCGTCTTTTTGTCGCTTGAGCTGCTCCATCTGGTCGAGCAGGGCTTGGTAGGATGGGTGCTGACGTGTGAACCGGCGCTCCATTTCAGCGCGCTTGAGGTTTTGCTCTGAGATCAGCGTGTCGATCTCAACAATCTGATCAAGCACAGCCTGTGTCTCAATGGAAATATCCACAGACTTGCTGCTGGTTTGGTAGTCGTTCAACGCCTGCTCATAGCGTTCAAGCTCTTTGCGTACTTGGGGTAACTGCTGCTTAAGAAACTCCAGGCTCTGTGCGGCCTCCGCTGAGTTACGCTCTACGTTTTGGCGCACGTACAGTTTGCTGACTTCATCTAGGACCCTGGTCGCATGCTCGGGCTCAGGACTTTGCAGCGCGAGCGCGATGATGCCAGAGTCTCGTCCGCGCTCGCTTGCCAAAATTTGCTCCTGGTAACTCAGTGTGGTGTTGAGCTCTCGGGCTTTGGTCAGGGTGAATTCGGCTCCGGGGTTGGCCATCAGCGTCTGGATCTGGATCTTGAATCCGCCCTGTACTATCTGCTCGCCGACTTTGCCTTCGACCAGCAGGTTCTCATCGTCGTTGTACAGCCCAAAAGTTTGACTCTCTCCTACGACCAACGTCAGTGGTTTAGCCAAGTAGTCGGCAGGAACCTCGAGCTGGAATACATCCAACTGCTCGCCACCCCAATTGTAGCTATTTAAGCCAAGCCAGGGCTCAGCAACGTGTTGTTGTTCCGTTGGCGTGAAGTGCCTCGCTATCCACTGGCCCAATACCGGGAAATAGTTTGGCTTAACCGTAATATCCAGCTTGAGGTTACGTACGGTCTGCCCTACAACTGCGCGCGACTTTAAAAGCTCTATTTCGGTAACAGCTTTTGACGTTGCGCCAAACATTTCGCCGACTTCGCTGAAAGCGGATAGGCCGCCTCCGGATTTTTCCTCAATCTGGATCAGCGCATTAGCCTGATAAATAGGGGTTGCCAGAAGAGCATAAGCGACACCGATTACTGCAAAAACCAACGTAAATCCGATGATTATCCACTTACCATCTATCAACGCCCCCAGGAGAGCCAGCAGGTCAATTTCATCACTGTCGTGTTGTGGTGCTTGAGGAGAGGGGGTGTTGTTTTGCATGAAATCCCTTAAATGGATAACCAGGATGGTGACGCTGGGTGTTTATAGGTGTTTTGACCAGCTGGTGACGCCTTGGCTGATCAGAGTATAGACGTGTTCAAATGCAGGCTTTTGCTGGCGATAGGGGTCAGGTATTTTTTGATCGCTTTGCCATTTGCCTAGCAGGAAGGTCTTGCCGCGTGCTTCGGGGGCCATCTCTAGGATGTCGTGTACGTGCCTGGGTTCCATGGTGAGAATCAGGTCGTTTTGATGTAGCAGGTCGCGGGTAAGCTGCTGGGCGCTGTGATGCGGATGGTCACCGCCGTGGGCGCGGAGTACCTCAAGGGCGGTGGCGTCCATGGGCTTGCCGACCAGGGCGCCGATACCGGCGGAGCTGACCTTGATGCCTTTATGTTGCAGGCTTTGCTGCAGCATGGCTTCAGCCATGGGGCTGCGGCAGATATTGCCCACGCAGACGACGAGGATGGTTTTGAACATGGGTACTGTTGGTCTCTGCCTTGATTATTCCGTGGCTTCGGTCTTGGGCTGGCAGGCTGTTTTTGCCAGCTTGGCGTGTTCAGAGGCCATTCTTATATGACGATAAAGTGACGTCAATGAAAAGGATGTCTTTGTGCGCCAAAACGGTGCCTTCAGGCACGCTACCGCCCCAGGATTTACAGTCTTCCTCCTGAGGACTCTCTCTAGCATGCGGTTGGTCGGCCGCGTTAAGGGCGCCTGAGCATGCGATGCATATTTTAAGCCGAGTCAGTATGTTTAGTTAAGGTTAAAGTTTTGTGACCTTATGTCGCGGGCCAATGCTCGCTAAAACAATAACTAAGGCCCGTCAGTTCGGCTGTTGCCTGACGGGCCGGTGGCTTTGAGGGTTGGGACTGGCCGCGGTTCCGTGGTCGGACGTTATTCAACGGTGACCGATTTGGCCAGATTCCTTGGCTTGTCTACATCCGTGCCCTTAACCAGTGCAACGTGGTAGCTAAGCAGTTGCAGCGGCAGAGTATAGAGCACTGGGGAGATGCAGTCTTCCACCCAGGGCAGGCTGATTGTCTGGATGCTGCTGTCACTGGTCGGTTCGATGGTTTCACAGGCGAAGTTGATCAGTTGGCCCCCGCGTGCGCGTACTTCTTCCAGGTTCGATTTGAGCTTTTCCAGCAGGCTGTCGCTGGGGGCGACGCTGACCACGGGCATGTCGTCGTCGACCAGCGCCAGCGGGCCGTGCTTGAGTTCGCCAGCGGCATAGGCTTCGGCGTGAATGTAGGAAATTTCCTTGAGTTTGAGCGCACCCTCCATGGCAATCGGGTAATGCGTGCCGCGGCCAAGGAAGAGGGCGTGGTGTTTGTTGGCAAAGCGCTGAGCCAACTGGGTGATGGCCGGCTCCAGGGTGAGCACCTGCTCTATGATCGCTGGCAGCCCGCGTAGGGCGTTGACATTGCGCGCGACAGACTCGTGTTTGCCCCGCGCTTGTGCCAAGGCGGTGGTGAGCCAGAGGAGGGCTACCAGTTGCGTGGTAAAGGCTTTGGTGGAGGCGACGCCAATTTCGGGGCCGGCGTGGGTGAGCAGGCGCCAGTCGGCTTCGCGCACCAGTGAACTGCCGGCAACGTTGCAGATCGCCAGGGTGGCGAGGTAGCCCTGGTCCTTGGCGTAGCGCAGGGCGGCGAGAGTGTCTGCGGTTTCGCCCGACTGCGAGATGGTAATCAGCAGGGTGTCCTTGGGCACAACGACGGTGCGATAGCGGTACTCGCTGGCAACTTCTACCTGGCAGGGGATGCCCGCCTGGGCTTCGATCCAGTAGCGGGCGACCAACCCTGCGTGATAACTGGTGCCGCAGGCGACAATGTGAATATTGGCAATGTCGACCAGGCGGGTTTCGGCATCGGGCCCGAGAATGGCGGTGAGTACGTGATCGTCACCCAGGGTGCCGGCGATGGTGTCGCGGATGGCCTGCGGCTGCTCGAAGATTTCCTTGAGCATGAAATGACGGTACTCGCCCTTATCGAGGCTATGGGCGGCATGCTCATAACGGGTAATGGGGCGATCTACCTGCTGCTCGTTGCGATCCCAGACATCGCAGCTATCCAGGCTGATGCGAGCATAGTCGCCTTCTTCCAGGTAGCGGAAGCGGTCGGTGACCTGCAGTAGGGCGAGTGGATCGGATGCCAGATAACGCTCGCCGCTGCCCTCGCCAATCACCAGCGGACTGCCCATGCGCGAGCAATAAAGAGTGTTGGGCTCGGACTCATGAATCACCGCCAGTGCGTAGGCACCGTGGATGTCATTCAAGGTCGCGCGGAAGGCGCCGAGCATGTCCTGGCTTTGACTGTAATGATGGGCCAAGAGATGGGCGACTACTTCGGTATCGGTTTCTGAGGTGAAGACGTAGCCCAGGTCGATCAGTTTCTTGCGCAGCGGCGCGTGGTTTTCGATGATGCCGTTATGTACCACGGCCAGCCCGGCAGACAGGTGCGGATGGGCGTTATGTTCCGCCGGTTTGCCATGGGTGGCCCAGCGGGTGTGGGCGATGCCCAGGTGGCCAACGGCTGGCGTCGCCTGCAGTGCCTTTTCCAGTTCGGCGACCTTGCCGACAGCGCGCACGCGCAGTAGCTGTTGCGCGCTGGTGAGCACGGCGACGCCGGCGGAGTCGTAGCCTCGGTATTCGAGGCGGCGCAGACCCTCAAGCAGGATGGGAGTGATATCTCGCTGGGCGACGGCGCCGACGATTCCGCACATGGTGATGTCCTTGGCTGGCAAACAAAGGCGCAAGTGTATCACCGAGCCGCTCGTGGTGGGCACTGGGCGCCCCGACTAGCGGTTCAAAATGGCGATAGGTTGGCCCAATGCTGGCCTGATAATGTTGGTTTTTATCTGCATTTGTGAATTTTTCTATGCGCACTGGCGAAAGCTTCTGGGCTGTCTATGCTGGGGTATGTGCGGCTTTTCTGATCTCGCTTGAGCTGCGCTTTAACTCGCATGGAGAATAGCAATGGAATACCGGCAGACAACACCCTCATCGCGGCGTCTTACCAGTGTGCTTTCTATGGCATTGTTATGCGCATTGGCGGGCCCAGCGGCCGCCCAGCAAACCGAAAAACCCAATATTCTAGTGCTGTGGGGCGATGATATTGGTCAATCCAATATTTCTGCCTATACGCATGGCCTGATGGGCTATCAAACGCCCAATATCGACAGCATCGCCAACGACGGCATGATGTTCACCGATTACTACGGTGAGCAATCCTGTACGGCGGGGCGGTCGTCCTTTATTACGGGGCAAAGTGTGTTCCGTACAGGCCTGTCCAAAGTAGGTATGCCCGGCGCCAAAGAGGGCCTCAGCATTGAGGACCCAACTATTGCCGGACTGTTGAAGGCGGAGGGTTATGCCACAGGCCAATTCGGCAAGAACCACCTTGGTGATCGGGACGAACATCTGCCAACCAACAATGGTTTCGATGAGTTTTTCGGCAACCTTTATCACCTCAATGCTGAGGAAGAGCCGGAACTGCCTGACTATCCTGGCGACATGAAGATGCCCGACGGCAAAACCTTCCGTGAAACCTTCGGGCCGCGTGGCGTGATTCACTCCACCGCTGATGGCAAGATCGAAGACACTGGCCCGCTGACTCGTAAACGCATGGAAACCATCGACGACGAATCGTCGGCGGCCGCTCTGGACTTCATGCAGCGTAAAACCGATGAAGGCAAGCCTTGGTTCGTCTGGTGGAACGCGACGCGGATGCACTTCCGTACCCACGTGAAGGATGAGCTGCGCGGCATCTCCGGTCAGAACGAGTACGCTGACGGAATGGTAGAGCACGATCGCCACGTTGGGCTGTTTCTCAAGAAACTGGACGATCTCGGCGTTGCCGACAACACCATCGTATTTTATTCGACCGACAATGGCCCGCACATGAACTCCTGGCCGGACGCGGCAATGACGCCGTTCCGCGGTGAGAAAAACACCAACTGGGAAGGTGGCTGGCGTGTGCCAGCTATGGTTCGCTGGCCGGGCCATATCAAGGAAGGCGTTATTTCCAATGACATCATGCACCACATGGACTGGCTGCCTACCTTCCTTGCCATGGCAGGTAATGAAAACATTACCCAGCAATTGCTGGACGGGGAGGCAGAGGCTATTGGTCGTGAGTACAAGGTGCATTTGGATGGTTATAACTTCCTCCCGTACCTGACTGGAGAGACTGAAGAGTCTCCGCGTCATGAGGTTTTCTACTTCTCTGATGACGGTGATCTGACTGCGCTGCGCTTCAACGACTGGAAGTTGATCTTCATGGAGCAACGGGCTGAAGGTACCTTGAAAGTCTGGGCTAACCCCTTCACTCCGCTGCGTATGCCGCTGATGTTCAACTTGCGTCGCGACCCCTATGAGCGGGCTCAGATTACCTCGAATACCTACTATGACTGGGTGCTGGACCATGCCTTTATGTTGGTCCCGGCGCAGGCCTACGTGGGGCAGTTCCTGGAAACGTTCAAGGAATACCCGCCGCGCATGGAAGCTGCCAGCTTCAGTCTCGACAAGGTACTTGAGAAATTGCAAACCCCACCTGCCAGCCACTAAACCGGCCAGGTGTTTTGTTAGCACCCGCTGGCATGCCAGCGGGTGCTGGCTTGAGTAGTCGGCTTGGATTTTCTTCGGGTTGCTTCACGCAACCGCACTCTGTTTCTGCAAAGTAAAGCATTGCTTCATAGCGGTTGGCCGGCAAAGGTTTGAGTCGCCGCGCGCGTGGAACAGTGGCTCAACAGAACAGGGCACCAAGGGTTCCAGCGACTGACCTACTTCTTTTGGTGGGAATGGATCATGAGTTCTCGAGCTGACATCGAAGCGCTGGAAGCAGCGATTGGCGAGTCCATTATTGGGCAGGCAGCTGTGGTTCGGCGTCTGGTTATCGGTTTGCTGGCCAACGGCAATCTGTTGATTGAAGGCTTGCCCGGCTTGGCGAAAACCCGTGCGATCAAAGCGATGGCGCGGCATCTTGAGGCTGACTTCAGCCGTATACAGTTTACCCCCGACTTGCTGCCCTCGGACGTGACGGGCAGTGACGTCTATCACCAAAGTGAGGATGGCCCGGTGTTTCGTTTCAGCCCAGGGCCGCTATTTGCCAACCTGGTGCTGGCGGACGAAATCAACCGCGCACCAGCCAAGGTGCAGTCTGCATTGCTGGAGGCCATGGAAGAGCGTCAGGTGACGGTCTCCGGTAAAACCCATCCGATGCCAGACCTGTTCATGGTTCTGGCCACGCAAAACCCGATTGAGCAGGAAGGCACCTATCCGCTGCCGGAGGCCCAGTTGGACCGTTTCATCATGAAAGTATTGATCGACTACCCCAGCGTGGATGACGAGGTAGAAGTCATTCGCCTGGTACGTAGCGAAGAGCAGGCGGCCCAGGAAAAGAGTGGCCACTCTACCGCACCGGTTCAGATCGCCCAGAGCGCCATCTTCGCTGCTCGGCGTGAGATTGCCGCGCTGCATGTGGCCGAGCCGGTGGAGCGTTATATGGCCGAGTTGATTGATGCCACGCGGTCACCGCAGCGGCTATCCGAAGATCTGGGTCGCTGGATTGAGCTGGGTGCCAGCCCGCGCGCGAGTTTGGCACTGGATCGCTGCGGCCGCGTGCATGCCTGGTTGAACGGGCGAGACTATCTGGACCCGCAAGACGTGCAGGCGGTCGCGCCCGATGTGCTGCGCCACCGCCTGGGCCTCAGCTTTGCTGCGCAGGGCGAGGGCATCAACATGGAAGCGGTGATTGAGCAACTGTTGGCCGTTGTGGCCTTGCCATGAGTGAGCGGGGCGTTTGCCCCAGGTTGGCAAAGGAGAGCTGAATGGCGTTTTTCCCTAACCGGCGCCCGGCGGAACCTGCGGCTGCGAGTGCAATGCCCGGCGTCGCTGATACCCGCGTACATGTTGATCTGACGCACCTGCGCGGGCTCGAAGGGCATGCCAAAGCGTTGAGTCTCTTGCCCCGGCAACCGGCCAGCAGCGTACTCAGTGGCCGCCACGGTTCCCGGTTGCGCGGTCGCGGCCTAGATTTTCTCGAGTTGCGGGGCTATCTGCCTTCCGACGATGTGCGCAACATCGACTGGCGCGTAACCGCACGCACTGGCGAGCCCCATGTGCGAGTGTTTACCGAAGAGCGTGACCGTCCCGCGTTGATCGTGGTGGACCAGCGTATGTCGATGTTTTTTGGCAGCCAGCATGCGATGAAGTCAGTAACCGCTGCCGAAGCTGCCGCTTTGTTGGCTTTCGCCGTGTTGGCGCAGCAGGACCGGGTTGGTGGCGTGGTGATGACCGACAGCCAGGTCGAGGAGTTTCGCCCGGCGCGCTCGCGGGCCGGCGTAATGCACTTTCTGCAAGCGCTCGCCGCCGCCAACCAGGCGCTGCACGCCGATGCCGCCGCCCCAGCGCCTACCTCGCTGGACAGGGTGCTGGAGTCTGTTGCGCGTCTGGCCCGGCGCGACCATCTGATTATCGTTCTGAGCGATTTTGACGTTATTGGCCCGCACAGCGACTCTTTGTTGAGCGCTTTGTGCCAGCACAACGATGTAGTACTCGCGCCGGTCACCGATCCGCTCGCAGAGCAATTGCCCCATGATCTGAGCCAGGTGGTGTCCGATGGTCGCCAACAGGCACTGCTGAACACGGCGAATGAACAGGTACGGGGCGAGTTGAATGGCGTCTCACAGGCGCGCCGTGAACAATTGCTGGACTGGCAGCGTCGCTTTGGGCTGTCGATCGCGCCCCTCTCGGCCAGTGAGGACGCTGTGCTGCAACTGCATCGCTTGCTTGGTGTCACGCGGGGCAGGAGATAGCTGATGGCTACCGATAGCGCTGTGCCAGCCGATCCGGCAGCCATGCCGATGATGCTGCCGGAGTTGATTGACCTTCTGCCGCCGGTGCCTGAGCCGGAGGCGATTTCCTGGCTGCCGCAGACTTGGGGCTGGGCAGTGCTCGGGTTAACGCTTTTGGTGTTACTGGCCTGGTACGGTTGGCGCGGCTACCGGCATTGGCAGGCCAACCGTTATCGCCGCGCCGCGTTGCAGGAGCTGGAGCATCGGCTCGCTGCGGGCGAGGGTGCCGTGGCCTTGACGGAGGTGTTGCGGCGCACCGCCCTGGTTGCCTTCCCCCGCGCGGAGGTAGCGGCCTTGAGCGGCGATGCATGGTGTGACTTCCTTAACCAGAGCACGGCGCCTGATAAGCCCTGCTTTGATGCCCAGGCGATCGCGCAACTCTCACGTATGACCTATCGCCAGGAAGCCGCCGCGGCCGACGGAGACTCGCTGAATGCCTTGCGCCAGCGGGTCGAGCGTTGGATCAAAACCCATGAGCTGAGCCATGGAGTGGCCCATGATTGAATTGGCCGCGCCGCTTGCTTTGTTGTTGCTGCCCTTGCCGCTCTTGGTGATGTGGCTGGCTCCTGCTCACAAACGCCAGATGCCGGCCCTGCGCTTGCCGTTCTTTCAACGCTACGTTGCCGCTGCCGGAGTGACCCCGGCCGCCGGTGCGCAGGTGGTGCCACGTACGCGCTTGCAGTGGTTGCTGGGTGCTCTTTGCTGGGCACTGCTGGTCTTGGCGCTGGCCAGACCTGAGCAGGTAAGTGCGCCGATCCACTGGCAGACCTCGGCCCGCGATCTGATTCTGGCTGTGGATATTTCCGGCTCGATGGACGAAAACGATTTTGCCGCCAGCGAGGAGGATAAGCTGCAGCGTCTGGCGGGCGTCAAGCAGGTTATCGCCGAGTTTCTGGATGGCCGTGAGGGCGAGCGCATGGCGTTGATTGTGTTTGGCTCGCAAGCGTTCGTGCAGTCACCCCTGACCGAAGATCTGGATACCCTGCAGGCGCTGTTGGCGCGTACCGAAGTCGGCATGGCTGGTCCGCATACCGCATTGGGCGACTCCATCGGCTTGGCCATAAGACAGTTTGACGCCAGTGAGGTGGAACAGAGATTGCTGATCTTGCTGAGCGATGGCGCCGATACCGGTAGCCGCATGAGCCCCATCAACGCCGCCGAAATTGCAGCTGATCGGCGCGTGCGCATCGTCACCATCGCCATTGGCGACCCCGACGGCAGCGGTGAAAATCGGGTAGACACCGCCACCCTGAAAAACATTGCCAACACCACCGGCGGCGCTGCTTTCCTCGCTACCGACCAGGCGGCGCTCAAGCATGTGTATGACCAAATAGATGAGCTGGCGCCGCGCAAGGTGTCTGACCACAGCTACCGCGAACGGCGCTCCTTGGCGGTCTGGCCGATGGGACTGGTGTTTCTGCTGGTGGCGCTGGGCTGGGCTTGGCGTAACTGGGGCCTGCGGCGGAGGCCGGCAGCATGAACCTGCTTGATTCGCTGTCTGCCTTTCACTTCCTGCGCCCGCTTTGGTTTCTTGGGCTGCCGATCATCGTGGGCCTCTGGTGGTGGTATCGGTTCCGTCAGCAGCAAGCCGACCGCATCTCTAGGCACTTTGCGCCGCATTTGGCCAAGGCGCTGCGTACCGGGCAGTCGGCGGCGGGCCGCATTTCCCCGGCCGATACCCTGGCGGCGATGCTGCTGTGCCTGCTGGTGGGGTTGGCCGGGCCAAGCTGGAATCGCATGGCCAATCCCATGGTCAGCCAGACGGCACCGCTGGTAATAGCCCTGGAAGTGTCCCAGGGCATGCTCGCCAATGATGTACCGCCCAACCGGCTGGAGCGCGCCAAACACAAAATTGAAGACTTGCTTGCCACTCGCACCGGGGCCGATACGGCGCTTATTGCCTATGCCGGCTCCGCGCATTTGGTGGTGCCGCTCACCAACGATCCTGAACTCATCAAACCCTACCTGGAAGGCCTGCGGCCGGACATCATGCCCAGCGAGGGCGATGTTGCGGCGCAGGCACTGATCATGGCTGAAGAGCTACTGCAGGCCCGCGATGTGGCCGGCACCATTGTGTTTATCACCGATGGGATGGGCGCGCAGAACGCTCCGGGCTTCGCTGACCGGCAGGAGCGCAACGCGCTGGCTATTTTGCAGATGCTGCCCGAGGGTAAGCAGGATGCCACCCTGGCGGCCATTGACGCCCAGCGCGTGGTGGTGAGCGCGGATAACAGCGATGTAGCGCAGCTGGAAAAGACCCTGGCGACAGCCTACCAGCAGGCGCTGCGCGAAGATGATCGGCTGGCCTGGAAAGATAACGGCGGCTGGCTGGCCTGGCCGGCAGCGCTGCTGGCCCTGTTGTGGTTCCGGCGCGGGTGGGGCCTTGGCGCGGTGGCGTTGCTATTGTGGTTGGCACCGCTGGGCGCCTGGTTGCCGGCCAGTGCCTGGGCGCAGCAAGACAACAGCTCGGTATCCAAACGCGCAGAGACAACCGCAGAGCCCAACTCACCCTGGCTTCAGAGCCTGTGGGATGCTTTCCTGACGCCCGACCAGCAGGGTGCTTGGTGGTTGCAACGGCGTGACTATGCCCGGGCCAGTGAGCACTTTACCGATACTGCCTGGCAGGGCTACGCGCTGTTTCGCGATGGTCAGTACAGCGCGGCAATCAACACTCTGAGTCAGTTGGACACCGCCGATGCGGCGTACACGCAGGGTGTGGCCATGATACGCAACCGCCAGTATCGCGATGCTGTGCAGGCCTTTCAAACCGTCTTGCAGCGCGACCCGGATTACCCCGATGGCGAGAAGAATCTGGCGCTGGCGCAGCAGATTCTGGAATACGTGGAGAAAACCCGAGAACAATCGGATACGGGGGAGGAGAGTGGTGAGGGCGCCGATGACGTGGTGTTCGACAACGAATCCGGCCGCGGTGAGCTCACCCAGATGGCGGGAGAAAAGGGCGATAAGCTGTTGACTGCCGATCAGTGGATCCAATCGATTGATGCCGACACCAGTGATTACCTGCGCCAACGCTTTGCCTTGGAAGCAGCGGAGGCCAAGCCATGATGCGGACCCTGTACAGGTGCCTGCGCCGGTCTCATCTGGGCGCCGCCGTGCTGTGCGGCGCGATGTTTTGCGCGACTGTCTCTGCGGTCTATGCGCAGGAGCAAGCGCAAACTCAGCCACTGTCTGAGAATAGCGCGGCGCAACAAAGCGACGAGAGCGCAGATGCAGGCGCGCTGGCCCCCAAAGTCACCAGCGAGCTGATGCCAGATGAAGTCGCGCCCGGCCAAAGTGCGCGCTTGCGCGTCACGGTATTGGTACCTACCTACATGCCCAGACCGGTCGAATTTGCCGATCTGGATCAGGCCAACCTGCGAGTGCGGCTGGGCGAGCGGGCTACTACGCCCCTGAGTCGTCGCATGGACGGTCGCACCTGGTCCGGGGTGACGCGCACCTATCAACTTACGCCACTTGCGCCAGGGCAGTACAACCTGGGGCCGGCCAAGCTGACGATTACCTTCCAGCACCCGGACAGCGGCGAGATAGTAAGTGAAGCGGCAGAAACCGACGTTCAGACGCTGACGGCCACAGTACCGCCGGCCGCCGCTGGCTTGTCGCCGTATATCGCCGGTCGCTCATTGTCTTTGAGTCAGACGTTCACTACCACGCGAGCTGGCGCTGAAGAAAGCGAAGGTGCTGTTGAGCAGATTGACGCCAGCAGCGAGGGGACAGTGGAGCTGGCAGTGGGGGATAGTCTGAAACGCGACATCACCTTGGCCATTGAGGGTGGCAGCGTGTTGCTGCTGCCCTCGTTGAATGAGCAGGCGAGTGCTGCCGGGATGGAAGTTTATACCGCATCGCCCAAGGTAAGTGAGCACGAAGCCGGTGGTGAGCGGAGTGAAAGCGTGACTTATATTGCGCAGCAGAGTGGCCATGCCAGCTTGCCGTCACTCTCTTTGCGTTGGTATGACACGCAGAGTGAAAAGGTAGCTACGGTGCAACTGGAGGGACTGGCGCTGAGCATCAAGGGCGGCGGTTTTCCTGCGGTCGGTCAGCGCAGCGACTTCGCCTGTTGGTGGCTGCTGATGCCGCTGTTAGGGTTGCTGCTCTTGCTCTGGGCCTGCCGGCGCTGGCTGTTGCCTCTGTGGCAGCAGCGGCAGCAGAAGTTGGCACAGCAGCAAGAGGCGCTCGGCGTCGGCGCGCTTGCCGATCTGCACAAGGCAGCGAAAGCAAGGCACTACGCAGCCAGCTTGACGGCCTGGCAGCACTTGCAGCAGTGCGTACCGGTGTTGTCTGCGCACCGCCGCGCAGCTGTTATCGAGGCGCTGGCGGGCATCGGGCAGCAACGCTACGGCACCGGTGCTGGCACGGAAACTTCGGCGTTATGGCAGACGCTGGAGCAGGCCTTGCCCTCCGCCGGTGACCTGCGCGCCAGCGCGGAACCCGGTGTGCTGCCCGAGCTTAACCCGCACGCGCGCCCACAGACGGTGGCCTGAAGCGTCCGGCAATACTGCTGTGCTTCCAGGCGCCGCTGATTATCCCCTGACCACACCGCACCAACTCAACATAGCAGATGCATGCTTGAACGCTGGTCCTGCAGCGCTCAGGGGGGATAGCACGTTGTTTTGTGGTTTCTCTACCGCTCTAGCTATGCCTTCGAAGCACCGCCGTGATGGCGACCCGGTCTGATCGCCAAAGCGCCTGCAGACTTGATCAGCGCTCCTTAACGGCGGTTGAAGCGTTCAACCAGGTTCACCTGTTGCTCCGCGGTGGCTGCCAGTTCGCCGCTCAGGTCGGCACTGCGCTGGGCCTCCTGCGAGGTAGTGTCGGCGAGGCTGGCGATATTGGTGACGTTGCGGTTGATCTCTTCCGCAACGCTGCTTTGCTCCTCGGCGGCACTGGCAATCTGGCCGGCCATTTCATTGATGCGCTCTACGGCCTGGCGGATGCCTTCCAACGCGTCGTCTGCCTCTATGACCTGTGCAACACCACGCTCGGCCTGCTCGTTGCCGATGCGCATGCTGTCGACTGTACCTTGGGCGGCGTGTTGCAGGTTGGCGATCAGGCTGTGGATCTGCTCGGTTGACTCGGCCGTACGGCTGGCGAGTGCGCGCACCTCGTCGGCGACCACGGCAAAGCCGCGACCCTGCTCGCCGGCGCGGGCGGCTTCGATAGCGGCATTCAAGGCCAGCAGGTTGGTCTGCTCGGCAATGCCTTTGATCACGTCGACTACCGTACCAATCTCGCGCGCATCGCTGGCCAGTTTATTGGCGACGGTGGTCGCGGTGTTGACGGCGCCTGACAGGTTCTCAATGGATTCGCGAGCTTTGGTCGCGACGTTTTTGCCGTGCAGTGCCAGCTCGCTGGCGTCGCGGGTGGCGGTGGCGGTGCTTTGGACGTTGCCCGATACCTCCTGGGTGGCGGCGGCCATTTCGTTGATGGCGGCGGCAACCAGGTCGGTCTCGTTGCGTTGCTGGGCAAGCCCTGTGCTGCTTTGGCTAGCCAGCTGACTGGCTTCACCGGCCTGCCGCTTGAGCTGCTCGGCGCTGTCGGCCAACCGGGTCAGGCAGGTTTGCAGCCGCGCTTGCTGGCTGTGGATGGCCATTTCGATTTGCCCCAAGGCGCCGTGAAACGGCGTGTACATCTGCGCCAGCAGCGGGTCGGTAATGCTGCTGTCGGCAGCGTTGATAATGCGGTTCAGACGTTGATCAAGTGCGGCTTTCAGCGCGATGCCGGCAGGCAGGCCGAGCACGGCGCCCAAAGCGATGCCAGGTGCGCCAAGCAGCGCGCCGGCGGCACCACCCACTGCCAGCATCAGTGCGCTGGGCACCACGTGTAGCGCCACGCCAGACCAGTCGGCGGGGATCGCTTTTTTCCCTTTGTTCAGCCGCGCATAAAGTTCTTCGGCCCGCTGAACCTGGCCGGGTGTGGTCTTCACGCGCACCGATTCATAGCCCTGAATCTGGCCGCCTTCATAGATGGGGGTTACAAAGGCGTTGACCCAATAGTGGTCACCGTTCTTGCAGCGGTTTTTTACGATGCCCATCCAGGCGTGCCCCTGCTTCAGGTCGCCCCACATGTGACCGAATACAGCTGAGGGCGTATCCGGGTGGCGCACCATGTTATGCGGGCTGCCGATCAACTCTGCACGCTCAAAGCCACTGACATCGACGAAGGCGTCGTTGCAATAAGTGATGATGCCCTTGAGGTTGGTGGTAGAGATCAGGCGTTGCTCTTCCGGAAAGGTGCGCTCTCGCTGGGTGACGGGCTGATTGTTGCGCATATCGGCATCCTTGACTGGAGTTGCGGGATTTTATTCCCGTCGTGTTGTCTATTCTGTGGTTATCGGCTGCAATCGGAATGGCTGAATAGCCGGTTGCAGAGGCTGGTTTTGCTTAGTACGGTGAAAACAGCCTGTCGATTCATAACTATGTAATAGACCGTGATTTCGAGTTAAGCCAATCAAAAGCCGGTTCGTAGCCGGCTGAGAGGAGACGACTGAATGTCTGTAGTCAACAGTTTGAAAACGCACTCCACACTGGATGTGGCCGGCAAGACCTACCAGTTTCATTCCCTGCAAAAGGCCGCTGAGCAACTCAAGGGCATCGACAAATTGCCCAAATCACTCAAGGTGTTGCTGGAAAACCTGCTGCGCAACGAGGATGGTGAGACGGTGACCGGGGCGGACATTCAGGCCATGGCTGACTGGCTCGAGGCGCGGCATTCTGACCGCGAAATCCAGTACCGTCCAGCGCGGGTATTAATGCAGGACTTTACCGGCGTGCCGGCGGTGGTCGATTTGGCGGCGATGCGTGACGCCGTGGCCCGCGCCGGTGGTGACCCGCAGCAGATCAATCCGCTGTCGCCGGTCGATCTGGTGATTGATCACTCGGTCATGGTCGACCGGTTTGCCACCGACGAAGCCTTTCATCAGAACGTTGAAATCGAGATGCAGCGCAATGGTGAGCGCTATGCGTTCCTGCGCTGGGGTCAGACAGCCTTCGACAACTTCCGCGTGGTGCCGCCGGGTACCGGTATCTGCCACCAGGTGAACCTGGAGTATCTGGCGCAGAGCGTCTGGGCCTCCGAGGTCGACGGCAAGCTCTGGGCCTATCCTGACACGCTGGTAGGTACCGACTCGCATACCACTATGGTCAACGGCCTGGGTGTACTGGGCTGGGGTGTCGGCGGTATTGAAGCAGAGGCGGCGATGCTGGGGCAGCCAGTGTCGATGCTGATTCCCGAGGTTATCGGCTTCAAGCTGACGGGCAAGTTGCGCGAAGGCATGACCGCTACGGATCTGGTGCTGACAGTTACCCAGATGCTGCGCAAGCGCGGCGTGGTCGGCAAGTTTGTCGAATTTTACGGCGATGGCCTGGCCGATCTGCCGCTGGCGGATCGCGCGACTATCGCCAACATGGCGCCCGAGTACGGTGCGACCTGCGGGTTCTTCCCGGTGGATGACATCACGCTGGGCTATATGCGTTTGAGCGGTCGCCCTGACGAGGTAATTGCGCGGGTGGAGGCGTACAGCAAGGCGCAGGGTCTGTGGCGTGAGCCAGGCGATGAGCCGGCCTTTACCGACAGCCTGCATCTGGACATGGCCGAGGTGGAAGCCAGCCTGGCCGGGCCCAAGCGCCCGCAGGACCGGGTGGCACTGCCGGATATCCCCGACGCCTTTGATGACCTGCTGGCGCTGCAGGTGGCTCCCGCCGATCAGGAACAGGCACGCCTGGAAGGTGAGGGCGGTGGCGGCACTGCAGTGGGTGCGCAGAATGCCCAGGCGACCATTACGGTGGATGGCAAAGAGCACGTGATGAGCCACGGTGCGGTGGTGATCGCGGCGATTACCTCCTGTACCAATACGTCCAACCCCAGTGTGATGATGGCGGCGGGGCTGGTGGCGAAGAAGGCCATCGAGCGCGGTTTGATGCGTAAGCCCTGGGTCAAATCTTCGCTGGCTCCCGGCTCCAAGGTGGTGACCGACTACCTGGAAAAAGCCGGTTTGACTGATTACCTGGACCAGCTGGGTTTCAATCTGGTGGGTTATGGCTGCACGACCTGTATCGGCAACTCCGGCCCGCTGCCCGATGACATCGCCCATGCGGTGAGCGAGAACGATCTGGTGGTCTCTGCCGTGCTTTCGGGCAATCGCAACTTTGAAGGCCGCGTGCATCCGCAGGTAAAAGCCAACTGGCTGGCCTCGCCGCCGCTGGTGGTGGCGTACGCCCTGGCGGGCAACACGCGCCTGAACTTGGCCGAAGAGCCGTTGGGGCTGGATGCCGAGAACAAGCCGGTATTCCTCAAGGATATCTGGCCCAGCAACGCGGAAATCGCCGACGCTGTTGCTCAGGTTGAAGATGGCATGTTTCGCTCGCGCTACGCCGATGTGTTCAGCGGCGACGAGCATTGGCAGTCGATTCAGATCAGCGAGGGAAAAACCTATGCCTGGCAGAACGACTCTACCTATGTGAAGAACCCGCCGTATTTCGACGAGATTGATCAGCCGCTCAAACCGCTGGTGGATGTGCAGCAGGCACGCGTGCTGGCAGTATTTGGCGACTCCATTACCACCGATCACATCTCGCCCGCCGGCAACATCAAGGCCAGCTCGCCCGCCGGCGAGTATCTGCAGAGCCTGGGTGTGAAACCCGACGACTTCAACTCCTACGGTTCGCGGCGCGGTAATCATGAGGTGATGATGCGCGGCACCTTCGCCAATATCCGCATTCGCAACCGTATGCTGGGCGGTGAAGAGGGTGGTGAAACAATCCATACGCCTAGCGGTGAACGCATGGCGATTTACGATGCTGCGATGCGCTATCAGCAAGAAGGCACACCGCTGGTGGTGCTGGCGGGCAAGGAGTACGGCACTGGCTCCAGCCGCGACTGGGCGGCCAAGGGCACCAACCTGCTGGGTGTAAAAGCCGTGCTGGCCGAAAGCTTTGAGCGTATTCACCGCTCCAATCTGGTCGGTATGGGCGTCCTGCCATTGCAGTTCAAGGAAGGCCAGAACGTCGCCAGCCTGGGATTGGACGGCCACGAGGTGATCGACATCCAGGGTATCAACGATGACCTCAAACCCGGCCAAAGCCTCAAGGTCGTTGCCACCACCAGCAAGGGTGACAAGGTCAACTTCGACGTGCTGTGCCGCATCGATACGCGCAACGAGATTGATTACTTCAAAGCGGGCGGGATCTTGCACTACGTGCTGCGCGATCTGATCGGCAGCTAAAGGACGCTGCGCCGGCAAGGCCGGCGCTGTGCTCCTCCAGAAGGGCCGGGTTCCATCCCGGCCAGCGTCGGCGCGTTGCTGATGCAGTGGGTCGAGATGGAATTCGACCCTCACAGAAGCGGGCACGTGCCTTTCCGGGAGCACTACTTCTATCCCGGCCACCACTGCCTTTGGCGGCCTGCCGGAGATACAAATAAGTACGGGTTGAACCGCGCCGAGCACCAGGTGCGGTAATTCCGCGCACCCAAAAATAAATATAAGTTGTTGTTTTAACTGGCTTCTGGCGAGGCGTACAAGGTCCGGTTTCAGCAAATTATGTAAATGTGATTTTCTTACACATTTTGTAACATGTATGCTGTGGCTCACTTGATAGTGATTCCCGTTCCCATACCCGGTTGGTGGTGATGCTCGTTCCCTTTCTTATCATGTTGCGTGAAGGCCTTGAGGCCGCTTTGATTGTCGGCATTATTGCCAGTTACTTGCGCCAGACCGGTCGGGGTGCCTGGATGCCGGCGGTGTGGATAGGTGTTTTTCTTGCCGCGACCCTGGCGCTGCTGGTTGGCGCGGGCCTGCAATTGGTCAGCGCCGAGTTTCCGCAGCGCGAGCAGGAGATGTTCGAGGCGGTGATTGGCTTGCTGGCGGTGGGCGTGTTGACCTGGATGGTCTTCTGGATGCGGCGTGCGGCCCAAGGGCTGCGGACGGAGTTGACCGGCGCACTGGATAGCGCCTTTGCCCGTGGCCAGAGCCACACCTACGCGCTGATCGGCATGGTATTTCTCGCCGTGGCGCGCGAGGGGCTGGAGTCGGTGTTCTTTCTGCTGGCCATTTTTCAGCAAAGCCGCGGAAGTGGCGCACCCTTGGGCGCGTTGCTCGGTGTGCTGTGCTCAGTCGCTGCTGGCTGGGCGTTCTATCGCGGCAGCCTGCGGCTCAATCTCAAGCACTTTTTCCGTCTGACCGGGTTGTTCATCCTGCTGGTAGCAGCGGGCCTGTTTGCCGGTTCGGTGCGCGCCATGCACGAGGCGGGTTGGTGGAACCAGGCTCAGCAGGTGCTATTTGATCTGAGTGCCTGGCTGCCGCTGGACACGCCGTTGGGCAGCGTTTTTGCCGGCGTGTTTGGCTATCAGCCGGCGCCCAGCCTGAGCGAAGTGGTGGCCTATCTGGGTTATCTGGCGGTCACGCTCGCGCTGTTCTTCCGCACTCAACGCCTGTCGCCGCTGCCGGCGCGGGCTGATGTTGTCCGTTAAGCCTACAAGCGAGTTTTCCATGTCTGATTCAAAGTCGTCTTCCGCGGCGCCATCAGCCGGCCTGCTGCGTCTGGGTATGGTTCTGGCGGCGCTGCTGCTGTTGGCCGCACTGGGGCTGTTTTATCTCTCGTTGGGGCATAACACCGGCGATCAGCAGGTAGGCACCGAGATTGTGATTACTGCCCGGGGCTGCGAGCCGAACGCGGTCACCGTGCCAGCGGGGCAGCCGCGCTTCACGGTGATCAACCAGAGTGAGCGCGCCATTGAGTGGGAGATTCTCGACGGTGTAATGGTGCTGGAGGAGCGCGAGAACATTGCCCCGCAGTTGCGCCAGCCCATCACCGCGACGCTGGCGCCGGGCGAGTACCAGATGACCTGCGGCCTGCTCAGCAATCCACGGGGCACGCTGACCGTCACCGCGGTGGCCGGCCAACCGGCCGGCGCTACCCTGTCTCCCAAGGCGCTGATCGGGCCGCTGGCGGAATACCGGGTCTACCTGACGTTACAGGGGCGCGAGCTGGATCGCGCTGCGCAGGCGTTGCAGAGCGCGATTGCTGCAGACGACCTGACGGCGGCGCAGGACGCCTATCGCCAGGCGCGACTGATTGATCAGCGCATGGCCCCTGCGATTGGCCTGTTCAGCGATCTGGATCAGCGCCTGAATGCCCGTGCCGACTACTTTGCCGAGCGCGAACAGGATTCGGCTTTTTCCGGTTTTCAGCGTTTGGCCTATGGCCTGTTCGAACAAGGCAGCACGGCGGAGCTGCTGCCGGTGGCAGACCAGTTGAGGGCGGATATTCAGCAACTGCGCGAGCGACTGCGCAATGACGGCGTACCGGCACCGCAGCTGGCTCAGGGGCAGGCGCGGGTGTTGCAGTCCTGGCATGACCAGCAGCGCACGCAAGCGCAGCTCACACCGCGTGAACTGGATGATTTGCGCGGCCTGCAGCAAGGCGCAGACAAAGTGGTGAGTCTGCTGGCGCCGCTGTTACCCGATGCCGATGAGCTGCAGCAAGCGCTGGGGGCACTGGATCAGCAGCTGCAGCACAAGCCGGCAGAACGCAGTGCGCTGTTGCGCGATACCCAGGCGTTGGCGGCGGCGCTGCAGCAGGTCAATGGCGAGCTGGCCTCGGCGTACTGAGTGCGCTGCACGGTGAAAGTAAACAAAGGTGGTTAAAGCATGAGTGAGTACGACAACAACGCCGGTGGCGGCTGTCCCTTCGCCGGTCTGAACCGACGGCGGTTTTTGCAAGGCTTGGGCGCTGCCGGTCTGGGGGCGGCCAGCCTGAGCGCCGTCGCTGCCGCTAACACTGCTGGCGGTCAGGGCAGGGCGGTAGAGGTAACAGATGCGCCCTCGAGCGCCGCCACCTTTCAGGCACATGACTTTCATGGTGCGCATCAGCAGGGCATTACCACGCCGCGCCCGGCGGTGGGCATGATCGCCGCCTTCGATGTGCTGAGTACCGATCGCGCGGGCCTTGAGCGCTTACTGCGGATACTGTCCGAGCGCATTGCCTTTCTGACCCGCGGCGGTCGAGTAGAACAGCGCGACGCGCGCTTCCCACCGACCGACTCCGGCATCCTCGGCCCGCAGGTAGCGCCCGATGCGCTGACCATCACCGTGTCGGTGGGGGCCTCATTGTTTGATCAGCGGTTTGGGCTGGCAGCGGCCAAGCCGCGCCATCTGCAGCGTATGGTGGCATTCCCCAACGACGCCTTGGACGCAGCACGTTGCCATGGCGATTTGTCTTTGCAGTTCTGTGCCAACACCGAAGGCACCACCATTCACGCGCTGCGCGACATTATCAAGAACACCCCCGGTCTTTTGTTGCTGCGCTGGAAGCAGGAGGGCACCGTGCCGGTGATGGCGCCTAAAGCCGACGGCTCCACCGAGAGTGCGCGTAACTATCTGGGTTTTCGTGATGGTACCGCCAACCCGCAGGCCGATGACCGCCAGCTGATGCAGAAGGTGGTTTGGGTCGATGGCAGCGAGGGTGAACCAGCCTGGGCGCGTAATGGCAGCTATCAGGCGGTGCGCATCATTCGCAATTTTGTCGAGCGCTGGGATCGCACGCCGCTGCAGGAGCAAGAAGCCATTTTTGGCCGCCGGCGTGACAGCGGCGCGCCCATGTCGGGCACCGTGGAGCACGATGAGCCGCACTATGCCGATGACCCGAAGGGTGAGATTACCGCGCTGGACTCACATATCCGTCTGGCCAACCCGCGCACTGCGGGCAGCGAGCGCAATCTGATTCTGCGTCGGCCGTTCAATTACTCCAATGGCGTTGAGGCTAATGGCCAGCTGGATATGGGCTTGCTGTTCATTGCTTATCAGGCCGACCTGGAGGCGGGTTTTATCAGCGTACAACAGCGCCTGGATGGCGAGCCGCTGGAGGAATACATCAAACCGGTGGGTGGGGGCTATTTCTTTACCCTGCCGGGCATACAACAGGGGGATTTCCTGGGCAGCAGCCTGCTGACTGCCAGCTGAACCCCGTTATTCGTCGATTGGCCATACCCTTCATTTGCTGGAGAGAAAAAATGTCATTACCTCGCACCTTGTTTATTGCCGCCAGCGCCTTTGGCCTGATCGGCATGCAGGCCTCAGCGCACGCAGCGGTGGCGCCGCAGGATCTGGTCGCGCCCATCACTGATTAC
Organism: Halopseudomonas sabulinigri; assembly: GCF_900105255.1. Lineage (NCBI taxonomy): Bacteria > Pseudomonadati > Pseudomonadota > Gammaproteobacteria > Pseudomonadales > Pseudomonadaceae > Halopseudomonas > Halopseudomonas sabulinigri. Next base: position 151,779 of record NZ_LT629763.1, read on the forward strand.
AAACTCTATGTGCTGGATAATCTGGAGCAGTTTACTGCCCACAGCCGCGAATTCACCGAGGCCATCAAGGCCGGTGACGTGAAGAAAGCGCAGGCGCTCTACGCCCCCTCGCGCGTTTACTACGAGCGCATCGAGCCGATTGCCGAGCTCTTTGCCGATCTGGATGCCAGCATCGATGCGCGGGAAGATGACTATGAGAAAGGCGTCAAGGACCCGGAGTTCACCGGCTTTCATCGCCTGGAATACGCGCTCTTTCACGATCAGAGCACTGATGGCATGGCGCCTTACGCAGAGCGCCTGATGAGCGATGTGGAAGATCTGGAACAACGCGTTGCCGGCTTGACCTTCCCGCCTGAGAAAGTCGTGGGCGGCGCAGCAGCGCTGATGGAAGAAGTGGCCGCCACCAAGGTGTCGGGGGAAGAGGACCGTTACAGCCGCACCGACCTGTGGGATTTTCAGGGCAACGTCGACGGCGCCAAGAAAATCTTTGAACTGGTCAAGCCGCTGGCGGCGGAAGAAGATGCCGCCTTCGTGCAGCGCGTGGAAGACAACTTTGCTTCGATGGAAGCGACGCTGGCGCATTACTACGTGCAGAAAGGCGATGTAGACAGCGGCTTTGTCAGTTACGAGCAGGTCAGCGATGCCGACCGCCGTGCGCTGGTGGGACCGGTGACAGTGCTGGCCGAAGAGCTATCTACGCTGCGTGGATTGCTGGGTCTGAACTGACGTCCTGCAGGCATCCCTGACCAGTAGGCAGTGCCGACAACGGCGCTGCCTGCCCGGCCGCGCTGGCGGCTTACGGCTGTGCTCAGGTTGGGTCGCGAGTGGCCAGGAGGCGCCGTCTGCAGCGCCTCCGCTCAGTGCTCATCCCGCACACGGCGAATCGCGTCAAGCCAGCCATCATATAGCGCGTTGCGTTTCTCTTCGCTCATCTGCGGGGTGAAGGTGCGCTCACAGGCCCAGTGCCTGGCGATATGCTCCAGGCTGTCGAACATCCCCAATTGCAGTCCCGCCAAATACGCGGCGCCCAGCGCAGTGGTCTCGGTCACTTGTGGTCGGTCGACGGTCACGCCGAGTATGTTGGCCAGCTCCTGCACTACCCAGTTATTGATCACCATGCCGCCGTCCACCCGCAGGGCGGCGGTGCTGTGGGCGCCGTCAGCGGTCATGGCGTCGAGCAGGTCGCGGGTCTGGAAGCAGACCGACTGCAGCCCGGCGGTGACAATCTGCGCGATGCCGGTATCGCGGGTCAGACCGAAGATGGCGCCGCGTGCGGCCGGGTCCCAGTAGGGCGCGCCCAGGCCGGTGAAGGCCGGCACCAGATAGACGCCGGTGGTGCCGCCGGCTTCGCGCGCCAGGGCTTCGGTTTCACCGGCGTTCTGAATCAGCTTGAGGCCATCGCGCAGCCATTGAATCGCTGCGCCGGCAACAAAGATGCTGCCCTCCAGCGCGTAGGTGGTTTCGCCCTTGAGCCGATAACCCACAGTGGTCAGCAGACGGTTGCTGGAGCGTACCGGCTCACTGCCAGTGTTCATCACCATGAAGCAGCCGGTGCCGTAGGTGCTCTTGACCATGCCTGGGCTGAAGCACGCCTGGCCGATCAGCGCGGCCTGCTGGTCGCCGGCAATACCGCAGACCGGGATGCTGGCGCCGAGCAGCTCGGCGTCGGTCTGGCCGAAATCGGCGGCGCTGTCCATTACCTCTGGCAGCAGGCTGGCAGGAATATCCAGCAGGGTGAGCAGTTCCTCATCCCAGCATTGCTGATGAATGTTGAACAGCATGGTGCGTGAGGCGTTGGTGGCGTCGGTGCGGTGCACTTGGCCCCCGGTGAGGCGCCAGAGCAGAAAGGTATCGACGGTGCCGAAGCGCAGCTCGCCGCGTTCGGCGCGCGCGCGCGCGCCCTCGACGTGCTCCAGCAACCAGCGCAGTTTGGTGGCGGAAAAATAGGGGTCGATCAGCAGGCCGGTATGTTCGGTCACCATGGTTTCGTGGCCGGCGGCCTTGAGCTCGGCGCAGAAGTCGGCGGTACGGCGGTCCTGCCAGACGATGGCGTGGTAGAGCAGCTCGCCGGTTTGCGCGTCCCACAGCAAGGTGGTCTCGCGCTGATTGGTAATGCCGATGCCCGCCACCTGATCGGCACTGATGCCAGCTTTTTCGAGCACCTCGCGGCAGACCGCCAGGGTGCTGTTCCAGATATCTTCACCGTCGTGCTCCACCCAGCCGTCATGCGGAAAATGCTGAGCAAATTCCTGCTGCGCAGTAAATTCGGGCTTGCCGGCGGCCGAGAACAGGATGGCGCGGCTGCTGGTGGTGCCCTGGTCGATGGCGAGAATGGGGTTGGCCATAAGGCTGGAGTCCTGTGCGGTCGGTATTGTTATGGGCGTTATGCTCAGTCGCGGCACAGCTCGCAGAGCTGGGCGGCGGTATGCTGGCGCAGATCTGCGGCGCTGAGTTCAATTTCCAGCCCACGGCGCCCGCCACTGACGTACACAGTAGGCCAGTTTGCCGCGCTGGCATCAATAAAGGTGCGCAGGCGTTTCTTCTGCCCCAAGGGGCTGATGCCGCCAACCAGATAGCCGGTGCTGCGCTGCGCGGCGGCGGGGTCAGCCATGGCGGTCTTCTTTACCCGCGCGGCGCTGGCCAGAGCCTTGAGGTTGAGCTTGTCGGTTACCGGTACCACGGCCACCAGCAGTTCGCCGGTTTCGGTCGTGGCCAGCAGGGTTTTGAACACCCGGCCGTGCTCCAGACCTAGCTTGTCGGCGGCTTCGGTACCGTAGGACTCGGCTTGCGGGTCGTGGCTATAGCGGTGCAGTTGATAACTGACGCGGGCTTTGTCGAGCAGTTTGGTGGCTGGGGTCATGGCGTTCACATGCAGGTAACTGGCCACAGAGTAAACTGCCGGGCGCGCGGGGCCAAGTCGCCGTTTGCAGGCCTTGCGAGCGGGCCGGTGACGTTGTACAACAGGCTGGCGCGGGATTGCGCAGGTTTCGGAGATGCTGATGTTCAAGCCCCATCCAGAAGAACGCCGTACCGTCCGACCGGCCGGCGAAGCCCCGGTCTATGATCTGTTGGTCATTGGCGGTGGGGTAAATGGCGCAGGGATCGCCAATGATGCCGCCGGGCGCGGCCTTTCTGTACTACTTTGCGAGCAGCATGATCTGGCCTCGCACACCTCGTCGGCGAGCAGCAAGTTGGTACATGGCGGCTTGCGTTACCTCGAACACTACGAATTCAGATTGGTGCGTGAGGCGCTCGGCGAGCGTGAAGTGCTGTTGCAGAAGGCGCCGCACATCATCTGGCCGCTGCGCTTTGTGCTGCCGCACCGGCCGCATCTGCGCCCGCGCTGGATGCTGCGCGCCGGCTTGTTTCTGTACGATCACCTGGGCAAGCGCACCACACTGCCGGGCTCCACCGGCGCGCCCTTGAATGGCCAGGGCCCGTTGAACCCGCAGATCGATTATGCCTTCGAGTACTCCGACTGCTGGGCTGATGACGCGCGGCTGGTGGTACTCAACGCGGTGCAGGCGGCGAGCCTGGGCGCCGACATTCGCACCTACACCCGCTGCGAGTCGGCACGCCGCAAGGGTGACCTGTGGCAGATTGAGCTGTTGTCTGACCATGGCACGGCGGAAACCGTGCACGCGCGGGCGCTGGTCAATGCAGCCGGGCCCTGGGCCGCGCGAGTGATGGAGCGCGTGGTGGATACGCGCTCGCCCTATGGCGTGCGTCTGGTGCAGGGCAGCCATATTGTGGTGCCGCAGCTGTACCACGGTCGTCAGGCCTATATTCTGCAGAACGAGGACGAGCGTATCGTCTTTGTATTGCCCTACGAGAACGATTACTCGCTGATTGGCACCACCGATGTGGACTATCAGGGGGACCCCGCCCAGGTTGAGCCTACAGAGGCCGAGGTCGATTACCTGCTGCAGGTGGTGAACGCGCACTTCAAGCGCCAACTTAAGCATGAAGACATCCGTCACCGGTTTTCCGGGGTGCGGCCGCTGATCAGTGATGCCAGTGAATCCGACCCTTCGGCGGTCAGTCGCGATTACAGCCTGACGTTGGAAGGGGATACCGGCCAGGCGCCGCTGCTGGCCGTGTACGGCGGAAAACTGACGACCTTTAGAACCCTGGCCGAGGCGGCGGTAGATAAACTCAAGCCCTGGTTCCCTGACGCGCACCCATCCTGGACCGCTAGCCATGCGCTGGCCGGGGGCGACTTTGAGTCACAGGCGCAGCTGAGCGCCGAGCTCAAGACCGAGTACCCCTGGCTTACCGAGCAGCAATTGGAGCGCTTTGTGCGTTGCTACGGCACCCTGAGCCAGGTATTTCTGCGCGGTATGCGCTCACAGCAGGACATGGGCGAGCAATTCGGCGCGGGCCTGACCGAGCGCGAGATCAAGTACTTGCGCGAGCGCGAGTGGGCGCGGGACATGCAGGCGATCCTCTGGCGGCGGACCAAGCTGGGGCTGCACTTGAACGCGGCTCAGCAGGCGCGACTGGCTGACTATCTGCAGGCGTTGGCGGGCGAAATACTGGCGGTGTGACTAGCGGCAGCAGCCCGCATGGCGAAGCCTGGCCCGTGCAACGCACCCCGCAGGCCAGGCTCGGCATACCTCAATCGGCGATCTTGACCACCAGCTTGCCGAAATTCTTACCTTCCAGTAGCCCGATGAAGGCTTCTGGCGCGTTCTCCAGACCCTCTACGCGATCTTCCTTCACCCGCACCTTGCCACTCTCGACCCAGGGGGTCATGGTCTTGAGGAAGTCCGGGAAGCAGTGACCGTAGTTGTCGAAGATAATGAAGCCCTGCATGCGAATGCGTTGGCTCAGCATCAGGCGCATCAGTTGTGGCAGGCGGTCCGGGCCGGCGGGCAGCTCGGTTGCGTTGTACTGCGCGATCAGACCGCACAAGGGGATGCGCGCGTGCGGGTTGAGTAGCGGCATCACGGCATCGAACACCTTGCCGCCGACGTTCTCAAAGTACACATCAATGCCCTTGGGGCAGGCGGCGATCAGTTTGTCGTTGAGGTCATCGGCCTTGTGATCGATACAGGCATCGAAACCCAGCTCTTCGACCGCGTAGCGGCGCTTGTCTGCACCGCCGGCAACGCCGACCACGTGGCAACCCATCAGCTTGGCGACCTGACCCACCACAGTGCCGACCGGGCCAGTGGCAGCCGCGACGACGACGGTTTCACCGGCCTTGGGTTGGCCGATATCGGTCAGACCCATATAGCCGGTGAAGCCCGGCATGCCGAGCACGCCCAGTGCCTGCGATGGTTCTTTCATGTTGTTGTCGAGGCGAAACACCATGGCGCCGTCGGAGAGGGTGTAGTCCTGCCAGCCTGAGGCAAAGCTCATTACCAGGTCGCCTGCGGCGTAGCCGTCGAGCTTGGATTCCAGCACCTCACTGACGGTGGCGCAGGTCATTACGCCGCCGACCGGGACCGGATCGGCGTAGGATTTGGCGTCGCTCATGCGTCCGCGCATGTAGGGGTCGAGTGACATCCAGCGGTTGCGTAGCAGCATCTGCCCCGTGCCCACGGCGGGAATGGCGGTTTCTACCAGATTGAAGTTGGCAGCGGTCGGTGCGCCGACCGGGCGCGAGGCAAGCAGAATCTGGCGATTGGTGGTGTCTGACTGTGGCATTGCACGTCTCCTGCTTTGGGGTGTGAGGCGGCATGGGGCCGATGTTGGCGCCATGACGATGGTGTTGCCCTAGGATGCGCAGTGCGCGGTAATGGTTCAACTTGGCGCTAGTGGCGGTGATGCTGTGCTATTGATCGCGAAGAGACGCTGCTGGGCGCGCTAGGTGCCCGTCGCGCAAGTTGGTGTTGCAGCGCGCCCTGGTCGAGAGGGAGCGCGACCCGCCCGGGAGGGCGAGGAGAGCTACTTGCAGGCGGCGCGCCAGGCGCGCAGGAAGTCCTGTGCGCGGCCACCCTTATGGGGGTAGGAGCGCTCCCAGATTCGCGCTAGGCTGGGCAGGTCGCTGCGCGTGGAGATGGCCAGTTGCTGGCGCTCGTAGATCAACCAGGCAATGGCGGTCGCGTAGGCGAGGTTGTAGCCCAGTTCGGCGTGCGGGTTTTGCAGAAAACAGTGTTGGCTGGCCAGACCGCGAACCTTGCTGGCCAGTTCGGGCTGACTGGCCAGGTGCTGATCCCAGATGTCGGTGTGTTGCTGTGGGCTGATGGCGTATGGGCCAATTGCCTGGTCGCCGCGCTGCAGCGCTGGCAGGCGCGCGGTGGTCAGCAGAGTGCCCAGCAACAGTTGCTCCATGGCAACGCAGCGCACGCCAAGATAGGCGAGGGTCGGTCGCAGTATGTTTTCCAGTAGGTTGTCGGCAGCGCTGAGGGCCAGCAGGTTTAGGGGGAAAAGGTCTTGGGCAGCATTGTCCGGTGTGGGTAAGGCAACTGGGCTGGCAATCACGACTACATCCTGTTTGTTTATATGCCTAAGCTAAAGCGTAGTTGTAATTTGTTGCGGTAAAGCGCTGTTTTTAAATTATTTTAAGGCGTAGGTTTTTTTCGATATAACTGCTTGCTATATAGCGGGACGATTACAAGAAAAATGGATGAAACACCATGAGTAACCCGACTGTGACTGCAGCGACAGTCATTGATGAGCCGGCCTTATTGGCGCAGGAGCGGGGCTTTGCCCGCTTGCGCTTCAGCGCGCAGTTGGAGCCCGGATTTCAGCTGTATCTGCACGCCAAGATGTGCGCACGGGTCAAGATAGTCGCGATCTCGTCGATCTCATTCATGCTGTTTTTCATGTTGCTGGACTACGTCTATCTGCCGCATTGGGTCAGTGATTACACGCTGGTGGTGCGGATGATCGGTTTGCTGGCTATCTGCTTTGCTCTTTTCTATTCCAACCGGGTGGGTAAGGTAGCGCCCAACCGGGCTTTTGCGGTTTCCACACTGGCGTACTTCTGCACCGGGCTGATGATTGCCATGGTGATTATCGTGGCCAGGCTGGCGGAGGTGTCCATACGGGTGACCCATGATGGGCTTTATGTGGTGCTGCTGTCGGGTATGTTTCTGCTGGCGTTGCCCATGCGCCACGCCATCGTCGGCTCCGGGGCCATAGTGGCGGTCTATTTGCTGGCGGAATACGCGATCGGCTCAAGTCGGGCTTTGGTGATATCCAACAGTATTTTCCTGATCAATTTCACCATCATGGGCGCTTTCGGCGCCTATCTGTATGAATACATGCAACGCCGCGCCTACCTCAACGAGCAGCTGCTGGAGGCGGCGCGTAACCGCGCCGAGCGCGAAAGTCAGAGCAAAACGCGTTTTCTGGCCACCGCCAGCCATGATCTGCGGCAGCCGTTGCATGCGATGTCGCTGTTTATTCAGCATTTGTATGAACAGGTCGACAGCCCTGAGGCCAGCAAGACGGTGGCGCGTCTGGCCGACTCTACCCAATTGCTGCAGGCGATGCTCAACTCGCTGCTCGACATGTCGCGCCTGTCGGTGGGCATGGTGCGTGCGCAGGAGCGCTCATTCAATCTCGAGCCCTGGTTGCAGCAGTTGCTGGACAGTCTCGAGCCCTTTGCCAGTCGCCGCAATATTCGGCTGCAGCTGCGTTGCAACAAGGCCTACGCGGTACACAGCGACCCACTGTTGCTGGAACGACTGATTCGCAACTACCTGAACAACGCGCTCATTCATGCCGAGGCGAGTACCGTCAGCATTGAGGTACAGCGGGTGGATGAGCGCCTGCGCATTGCTGTAGTGGACGACGGATGTGGTCTGGCAGAGGCAGATCAGGAGCGGATTTATGAAGAGTTCACCCAGTTGCGCAATCCCGCGCGAACGCTGGACAAGGGCGTGGGCTTGGGCTTGAGCATCTGCCGTCAGATAGTGCACCTGCTGGAGTACCCCTCCGGATTGCAGTCGCACCCCGGCACCGGCTCGCGTTTCTGGTTCGATGTGCCGCTGGGTGAGTGGCAACTGCAGACCCAAGCCCCGCAGCAGCAGCATGCCCCGACCCTGAGTGGCCAGGTAGCGCTGATTGAAAATGACCGTGTCAGCCGTGAAGCCATGCAGGCGTTGCTGTCGGCCTGGGGCTGTATTGTGTGGGCCTTTGAAAGTGCCGAAGAGGCCATTCGCGGGCTGCAGGGCATCACGGTGGATGTGCTGCTGACCGACTATCGGCTGGAGGGCGAGCGAAATGGTTTGATGCTGGTGCGTACGCTACGCGATCAGGCGATCTTTGCCGGCCCGGCGGCGCTGGTTACCGCAGATACCTCAGAGGACGTGACCGAGGCCGCGCGGCTGGCGGATGTGGAGCTGCTGTACAAGCCAGTCTTGCCGGCCCGCTTGCGGCGCGTGGTGCATAACCTGTTGGCGCTGCGGCAGTAAGTTGTTTCCAGGCGCTTGGCAGTGGCTTGTGGCGGGCATCCGTGCCCGGTGAGCGAAAAGAAAATCCGGCTAGAAGCTGACCAGGCCGAGTTTGCGCGCGTTACTTACGCATTCGGTCCGGTTGTGGCACTCGAGCGAGGTGAACAGTGCCTTGAGGTGGGTCTTTACCGTGTCTTCTGAGAGCGACAGACGCTGACAAATCACCTTGTTCGGCAAGCCCTCTGCGAGCAGGTCGAGGATCTCCAGTTGCCTGGGCGTGATGCCGACATCGCGTGCGCTGCTTTGCCGGTCGAGCGGGCGATTTTCATCGCCGATCACCACCTGCACGCCGTAGAGCAGCTGGGTAACGGCATCGAGCAGGGTTTTGCCATCGGCGGTTTTGCTGATGAAGCCGGCCGCGCCCAGTTGCAGTGCTGCGTCCAGATCACTGGGGCTGTTGCTCGCGGTCAGTACCGCGACCGGCACCATGGCGTCTTCGCTGCGCAGCTTTTGCAGCAGCGCCAGGCCGCTGCTGTCGGGCAGCTGCAGGTCCAGCAGAATCAGGTCATAGGTGTTGTGTTGGACTTGCTGCAGGGCCTGCGCCGCATTGTGCGCATGGTCCAGTTGTACCCCTTCGCATAGGCTGCCCAGCGTCAGGCTGAGGCCGTCCAGGTAGATCTGGTGATCATCAATCAACAACAGCCGGGTATCCGGCGGCAGATTACTGCTCATGTTCGTCATCCTCGACAGCTGCCTTCATGCCGGAAGGCCGGGCAGACTTGTTATTTTTCACCTGGGTGATAATAAGCAACCCTGTCCGGCAGGTCTAGCAGCAGGCCGCGAGGCTGTGCGCTATTGCTCGTCTGCGCCGCCTGTTGGCGGTGGCAAGCGCTGATGCAGGCTATGCAGCTCAGCACGCAACTGGCGCACCTCCTCGAGCAGCAAAGCCTGCTCGGTTGGTGGCCCGGGGGCGCGTGCTCGGCGGTGCGCTCGCGTTGAGTCTGAATGGCATCAACGATGACCGCGATAAACAGGTTCAGCATCATGAAGGTGGCAATCAGGATGAAGGGCACGAAATACAGCCAGGCATAGGGGAACTGCGCCATGACCGGTCGGACTATGCCCATCGACCAGCTCTCCAGCGTCATTACCTGAAACAGGGTGTACAGGCTGGCGCCAAGGGTGCCGAACCACTCGGGGAAGTGCTCGCCGAACAGCTGCGTGGCGATTACCGCGGCGACATAGAAAATCAGCCCCAGCAGCGCAACGATGCTGCCCATGCCCGGCAGCGAAGACAGCAGCGACTGCACTACCATCTTCATGCTGGGAACAATCGAGATCAGCCGTAGCACGCGTAGTACTCGCAGCGCGCGCAGCACGGCCAGCGGCCCGCTGGCCGGAACCAGGGCGATAGCGATAACCAGGGTGTCGAACAGGCCCCAAGGGTCGCGCAGCAGACGCCAGCCGTGGGCGGTGAAACGCAGGCCAATTTCGATGACGAAGCAGGCGAGTATCAGTTGATCCAATGCCTTGAGGCCGCCGCCCCAGTGCTGCATTGCGCTGGGCGAGGTTTCCAGGCCGAGAATCACGGCGTTGATCAGGATCAGTGTGGTAATCAGGTACTGCACGGCAGGGCGGTCAAGCCAGTCGGCCAGCCGCTGCCGCCAGGGGCGGGTGAGGTTCAATGTGTCGGTCATGGGAGCGTCAATGGCGCTGCAGAGCCCGCGTGAGCGGCAAGCCCTGCGGGCGGTTACTGTTCGTCCTCGGCAAAGGCGCAGAGGGTAAAGGTAGGAATGCCGGCATCCTGCATGCTGCGCGAGCCGCCAAGGTCGGGCAGGTCGATGATGGCGGCGGCTTCGTACACGTTTGCACCGCACTGGCGCACCAGCCGGGCGGCGGCGAGAAAGGTGCCGCCGGTGGCGATCAAATCATCCAGCAGCAACACCTGTTCGCCACCACTGAGGGCGTCGCGGTGCATTTCCAGTGTGGTTTCGCTGTATTCGGTGGCGTAGCTTTCGCGCAGGGTATCGGCGGGCAGCTTGCCGGCCTTGCGGAACAGCACCAGCGGCTTGTTCAACTCGTAGGCGAGCACTGCACCCAGCAGAAAGCCGCGGGCGTCAATGGCGCCGATGTGCGTGACGGGCGACTCGACGTAACGCTGGATCAGGCTGTCGGCCACCATGCGCATGGCGCGCGGTGAGTGATACAGCGGCGTGATATCGCGGAAGGTAACGCCAGGCTTGGGAAAGTCGGGCACCGGGCGAATCAGCGACTTGATGGTGTATTCGTCAAAAATCATCGTGGTTCCTGCAATCAGTCGAGTTGGCCGCCAGCCAGGGCGCACAGCTCGGCGTGGTCAAGAATGTCAATTTGCTTGCCTTCAGCGGCAATCAGGCCCTGCTGCTGGAAGCGGGTAAACACGCGTGACACGGTTTCCACGGCCAGGCCCAGGTAGTTGCCGATGTCGTTACGTGACATGGCCAGACGGAAGCGATTGGCCGAGTAGCCGCGCGAGCGAAAACGTGCAGAGAGGTTGATCAGCAAGGTAGCAATACGTTCATCTGCGGTTTTCTTCGAGAGCAGCAGCATCATCTGCTGGTCGTCACGAATCTCACGGCTCATCAGGCGCATTACCTGACGGCGCAGGCCGGGCATGCTGGCGGTAAGATCATCCAGGCGTTCATAGGGGATTTCGCAGACCGAGGTGGTTTCCAGCGCCACGGCAGACAGCGGCTGGCGCTCACCGTCCATGCCGGAAAGGCCAATCAACTCGCCCGCCAGATGGAAACCGGTAATCTGCTCGACGCCCGCGTCGTTGACGCTGAAGGTCTTGATGGTGCCGGAGCGCAGCGCGTAAACCGAGCTGAAGGTATCACCCTGACGGAACAGCATCTCGTTCTTGCGCAGCGGCTTGCCCCGCTTGACGATGTTGTCGAGGGTGTCCATTTCGTTGTCATGCAAGGCCAGGGGCAGACACATGGTCGCCAGGCTGCAATCCTTGCAGTGCGCTTCGGGCAGGGCGCGCAGTTTGATGGCGTCAGACATGGGGGACTCGTTTCGTTGGCGGATAGCTGCAAGCGTACAACAAGCGCTGGTGGGTTTCACATCGGAGTGTGCGCAAATTGTTGCCGTCAGGGTTGGGCATGGTCATGGTGTCCACCACTGTGCTGGCTGCCGGGTGGCGCGAGCGTGCTGATGACCCACTGCTGGTGCGGTCCGGGCAGGGTCCAGAGGCCAAAGGCGATGATCAGACTGGCCGCGCCGATGCGCAGGCTGCGCTTGCGCAGCAGGGCAGTCAGCTTGTCGGCGGCGGCGCCGGTGGCGAGCAGGGTAGGTAGCGTACCCAGCCCGAAGGCGAGCATCAGGAGTGCCGAGGTGCCGCTGCTGCCATGGCTGCTGGCCCACACCAGTGAGCTGTATACCAGCCCGCAAGGTAGCCAGCCCCAGAGCATGCCCAGACACAACGCCTGAGCGGGGCGCTGCACCGGAAGCAGGCGCCGCGCGCGAGGCTCAATGTGGCGCCATAAGCCACGGCCGAGCGATTCGATACGGGTCAGCCCCGACCACCAGTTGGCCAGATACAGGCCCATGCAGATCATCAGCAGACCGGCGATGGTGCGCAGCACCACGCCCAAGCCCATCCCCTGCAATGCCCAGCCGAAGCTGCCGAGCAGGGCACCGGCGAGTGTATAGCTGCTGATACGGCCCAGGTTGTAGCTCAGCAGGATGCGCCACAATGGCCAGCCCTTGCGCTGCTCGGCGGGGATGGCCAGAGTCAGTGCACCCATCAGGCCACCGCACATACCGATGCAGTGGCCGCCGCCGAGCAACCCCAGCGCCAGAGCGGTAAATAGCTGCGGCAGCAAGTCTGCGCTCATGCCGGGCGGTCGTCGTCGGCTTGGGCGGTTTTGTCGTCGCTTTGGTTGGCGCCTTGATCTGGGGTGCTGGCAGCTTTGCTGCGGCCTTGAGCGGCCAGATGGGCCGGGTCATCCTCGTCAAACAGGATGCTGTGCGCGGGGCTATCGAGATCGTCGTACTGGCCGTTGTTCACCGCCCAGTTGAAAACCCAGATGGCGATCACCACCAGCAAAATGGCGATCGGAACCAGAATGTAGAGTACGGTCATGCGCGGGCCTCCGCGAGTTGGCCGGTGGACGCCTGCTGCGGCGCAAGCCTGAACCGGGTCAGGCGCAGGGCGTTGAGTACCACCAGCAATGAACTGGCTGACATGCCGAGTGCCGCCCAGGCTGGCGTGACCATGCCCAGTGCGGCGAGCGGCAATATCGCCAGATTATACAGGCTGGCCCAGGCCAGGTTCTCGATCATGATGGCGCGGGTGCGCTGAGCTACCTGCAGGCTGTCGACCAGGGTCAGCAGGCGGCTGTTGAGCAGCACGGCGTCGGCATTGGTCTTGGCCAGGTCCGAGGCGTTGCCCATCGCTACTGAGATGTCGGCGCTGGCCAGTACTGGCACGTCGTTGACACCATCACCCAGCATCAATACCTTCTCGCCGCGCGCCTGTTGCTGTTGCACGTAGGCCAGTTTGTCGTCGGGACTGGCGTTGCCGATCGCTTCGCTGATGCCCAGTCGTTCGGCCATGCGGTCAACCACTGCGGCCTGGTCGCCAGACAACAGGACAACCCGCAAACCGCGCGCCTGCAATGCGGCCACCATGGCGGCGGCGTCGCTGCGCAAGCGGTCGTTCAGGGCAAACCAGGCGATTGGACCATCCGCGTTGCCCAACAGCAGCCACTGGCCTGGCGCTTCGGGGTAGGCAGGTGGGGTATAGCCGCCCAGCGTGCTGACAAAGTCTGCTTTACCGATGCGCAGTGTTTGTCCGTCGCATTCGCCCTGCAGACCCTGGCCCGGCACGTTTTCGATGGCGTTGGCACTGTGCAGGCTGCGGCCGAAGGCGCGAGCAATCGGGTGCTCCGAGCTGCTTTCCAGCGTGCGCGCCCAGTGCAGCGCCTGATCGGCATCATGCGCGGCAAAGGGCTGAATCTGCTCCAGCGTCATACGACCTTCGGTCAGGGTGCCGGTCTTGTCGAGAATGACCGTGCTGATCTGCTTCATGCCTTCCAGTACGTGGCCACGGGTAATCAGCAGGCCGAGTTTGTGCAGGCTACCGGTGGCGGTGGTCAGCGCGGTGGGCGTCGCCAGTGAGAGGGCACAGGGGCAGGTCGCTACCAGCATGGCCAGCACAATCCAGAATGCGGTATCAAGGTCGCGCAGCGACCACCAGAGGGTGCCCACCACGACCACCGAAAGCAGCACCGCGAGCAGAAAGTACTGCGCAACCTGATCGGCGAGTTTCGCCAGCCGGGGCTTATCGGACTGGGCGCGTTCCAGCAGGCGGACGATGGCCGAGAGCCGCGTTTGGTCGCCCAGCGCCGTCACTTCGATCTGCAGGGGGCCTTCGACATTGAGCGTACCGGCGGTAACCGCATCGCCGGCGGTTTTGGCGATGGGTAGGTATTCGCCGGACAGCGCAGACTCGTCGATGCTGCTGCTGCCCTGGCGAATACGCCCGTCAGCGGGGATGCTTTCACCGGGTTTGACTTCGACCAGGTCGCCGCAGGTCAACTCCTCCAGCATGATGCGCTGGCTGCTGCCATCCGCGGCAATACGCAGCGTGCTGGGTGGCAACAGATTGACCAGCCGGGCGGTACTTTCCACCGTGCGCTGGCGCGCGCGGCGTTCCAGATAGCGGCCGGCAAGCAGGAAGAAGGCGAACATGGTGACCGAGTCGAAGTACACCTCGCCGCGGCCGATGACGGTGGCCCAGATGCCGGCCAGATAGGCGCCGCCGATCGCCAGCGAGACCGAGACATCCATGCTCAGGCGGCGGTTTTTCAGGTCGCGCCAGGCGCCCTGAAAGAAGGGCGCACAGCTGTAAAACACCACCGGGGTGGTCATCAGCAGGCTGGCCCAGCGCAGCAGATGTGCCATGCCCTCGGTCAGGTCCTGATCAAACTCCTCATACAGGGCCATGGTTGCCATCATTACCTGCATGAACATCAGCCCCGCCAAACCCAGGCGGCGCAGATAGCGGCGGTTTTCGGCGGCAATCTGCTCGGCAGCCTTGTCGGGCTCGTACGGGTGGGCGGTGTAACCGATGCGCCGCAGCCCTGCAATCAGTGTCGAGAGTTTGGTGGCGTCGGCCTGCCAGCTGAGGCTGAGGCGCTGATTGCCCATGTTCAGACTGGCCTCCAGCACGCCGGGTTGCGCGCGCAGGTGGCGCTCGATCAGCCAGCAGCAGGCGGCGCAGTTGATCCCTTCGATGAGTAGCTGAATCTGCTGGCCAGTGCCTTGGGAGGAGGTGTAGCGCTGTTGCACGTCTTGCCGGTCATACAGCTCCAGCTCGTCCTGCAGTACCCGCGGCATGGCTTCGGGGTTGGCGGAGCGCTCGGTCCGGTGCTGGTAATAGGATTCCAGCCCGGCGCAGCAAATGGCTTCCGCCACCGCCAGGCAGCCGGGGCAACACAGTGGCCGCTGTTCGCCAAGTATGTTCGCGTGCCAGGGCGCGCCGGCGGGAACCGGTTCGCCACAGTGAAAACAGGGGGTGGGTTGCGCCATCGGTTACTGTGCGGAAATCTGGTACCGCTGACCGGGTACCAGGTTCAGCTCGCCGGTCAGACGCCAGCCCTTGTCGCCGGGTTTGTCCGGATCGCTGAGCTCAATGTAGCGACGGCCTTCGATCTGTTGTTCGAGCTGGCCGGTGTAGCTGTTGCCGCGAATCTGCCGCAGGATGATGGCGCGATCTTGCGAGGCGTGCGCGGGGGAGATCAGGTCGAGCGTAAGGCTGCGCGGCAAAGCCACAAAGTCACCCTGCAGCTCCAGGGTGATGTCACCGGTGACTTCGTCGATGCCGAAATCAGCACCCACGCCCAGGTCGCGTGCCATATGGTCGCGGCCAAGGTACAGGTTGATGGCCTTGCCCTCAGTGTAATAGTTGTCGCGTACCAGGCTGTCGGGGTTGAGCGTGGCAACGAACAGCAGCCCCAGGCCAATGAACACCGCAAAGGCCAGAATGGCGATGATGAACCAGGCCCAGAACTGCTTGTACCAGGGCGTGCTGAGGTTGTCGTGCTGCATGGGTGTTCCTGTAATCATTGACCTGACTGTCTTTGCGCTAACGGGTTGAGCGTCGCCCGGCGATCAACGCACCTTGGGTGCCATGAACCGACTTTCCGAGCTGGCGACGACGCTGTCGTCATCGGTGGCGACCACTTCAAAGATGACGGGTATGTTGGTTGCGCCATCCAGCTCTGCCGGGTCGATCTGCACATTCAGCGGCAATTGCAGTTTGCTGCTTGGGCCGACCAGCAGTGGGCGATCCGGCAAGTGCAGAGTGAGCCCTTCATGGCCTTGCATGCTCAGCCGGTAGCTGCGCTCGGTAGTACCCTTGTTGAAGATTTTGACAATGTACACGTTCTCGATCTGGCCGCTGCTGGTTTCTCGAAACAGAACATTTCGATCGCGTTCAATATCCAGCGAGACCTGAGAAATATTGCTGACGGTGATGATGAACAGGCCAATCATCACCAGCAAGGCGGTGCCATAACCGAACAGGCGGGGGCGGAACACTTTGGTCGGCTTGCCCTCCAGACTGTGCTCGGTAGTGTAGCGAATCAGGCCCGGCGGGTAATCCATCTTTTCCATCACTTCATCGCAGGCGTCGATACAGGCGGTGCAACTGATGCACTCGATCTGCAGGCCATTGCGAATGTCGATGCCGGTAGGGCAGACCTGCACGCAGATTTCACAATCGATGCAGTCACCCTTGCCAACCTCGGCGGGATCGGCGCCTTTCTTGCGTGAGCCACGCGGCTCCCCGCGCGCCGCATCGTAGGAGACGATCAGCGTATCGGCGTCAAACATCACGCTCTGGAAACGAGCGTACGGACACATGTGGATGCACACCTGTTCACGCAGCCAACCGGCGTTGATGTAGGTAGCTGCGGTAAAGAAGAACACCCAGAACAGCGACCAGCCGGCCATCTGCCAGGTAAACATCTCGACGATCAGCCCGCGGATCGGCGTGAAGTAGCCGACGAAGGTCAGTGCGGTAGCCAGCGATACCAGCAGCCAGATGCTGTGCTTGGCCGCGCGGCGCGCGAATTTGTTGAGGCTCATGGGCGCGTGATCGAGCTTGATACGCGCGTTGCGCTCGCCCTCGGTAACGCGTTCGGCCCACATGAATACCCAGGTCCAGACCGTCTGCGGGCAGGTATAGCCACACCAGACCCGGCCGGCAAAGACGGTAATGAAGAACAGTCCAAAGGCGCAGATGATCAGCAGAAACGACAGCAGGAAAAAGTCTTCCGGCTGGAAGGTGGCGCCAAAGATGTGGAACTGGCGGGCAGGCAGGTCCCAGAGCACTGCAGGGCGGTCACCCCACTGCAGCCAGACGGTACCGAAGTACAGCATGAACAGGAATGCCACCCCGGCCAGGCGAATGTTCTTGAACAGGCCCTTGTAAGAGCGGGTCTGTATCTTTTCGCGTTTGGCGTAGAGGTCGTAGGTTTCTACCTTGGGAGTGACGTCTTCCAGGGGGATTTTACTGCTCATATCAGGCTGACCCTCAGGCGAAGGGGAGTGTTGGCGGACTGACCTCACGTAGGGTCAGACTTTGCCTGTATCACTGAAAATAGACCGGATTGGTAAGCTGCACAATGCGACCAGTGGTCGCGCAGCCGGAAAGCCAGAAACAAGATGGGGGAACCAAGTTCCCCCATCTGTCAGTGCTTTTACTTACGTGCTAACTACACCTTACTGCTCGTCCTGCTGATGGGACAGGCTGTAGATGTA
The DNA here is from genome assembly GCF_900105255.1 of Halopseudomonas sabulinigri. NCBI lineage: Bacteria > Pseudomonadati > Pseudomonadota > Gammaproteobacteria > Pseudomonadales > Pseudomonadaceae > Halopseudomonas > Halopseudomonas sabulinigri. Next base: position 168,938 of record NZ_LT629763.1, read on the forward strand.
GGAGGCCAGCATGTGGATCTTGTCTTCACCCAGATGCGCCTGCGACGGCATGTGACCGTTACGGCCGTAGCGCACGGTCTGCTGAACCTGCAGGAAGCTGGAACCGTACAGCCAGATATCGTCGGTCAGGTTCGGCGCGCCCATCTGATGGTTGCCCTTACCGTCTGCGCCGTGACAGGCCACACAGGTATTGGTGAAGGTTTCGGCACCGGCAACCAGATCAACGCCTTCTGTTTCCAGACCAGACAGGCTGCGAACATAGCCAGAGACGTTGCGCACACCGGACTCACCAATTACGTTGAGCCAGGCAGGCATGGCTGCCTGACGACCGCCGCGCAGTGTGGTCTTGATGGTTTCCGGGTCGCCGCCGTACAGCCAATCGTTGTCGGTCAGGTTGGGGAAGCCGAATGCACCGCGCGCGTCGGAGCCGTGGCAGACCGAGCAATTGGTGGCAAACAGACGCTGGCCAATGCGGGTGGCATCGCGATCCTTGGCTACTTCTTCCACCGGCATTTCGCGGTATTTGGCGAAAATCGGAGCAAACTGCTCTTCTGCCTTGGCGACTTCAGCCTGATATTCCTTGACTGAAGTCCACTCCAGGTAACCGGGCCATTTGCCCAGGCCCGGATACAGGAACAGATAGAAGGCAGCAAATACCATGGTGGCGACGAAGAGTACAAACCACCAGCGGGGCAGGGGGTTATCGTACTCTTCAATACCGTCAAAGCTATGGCCGACTTTCTCGTCGGTTTGCTCCGGACGCTGACCCTTGCGCGTGGCCAGCAGCAACCACAGGATCAGGCCCAGGCAGGTCAGGGTCAGGACAACAATGTACCCGCTCCAGAAATTAGTCATTACTTGTTACTCCTAGCATCATCTTGCTGCTCTTCCGTGGCCTTGGCGTCGTCGTCATCGAGGAAGGGCAGTTGCGCTGCTTCGTCGAAGTCTTTCTTCTTGTATGAGCTGTAAGCCCATATCACGACACCAATGAAGGCCACCATGGCAAAGATGGTGCCCAGGCCGCGGAGAGTGTTGATATCCATGGTTGCTTACCGATCCGAAAGGACAGTGCCGAGGTGCTGCAGGTAGGCGATGATGGCGTCCATTTCGGACACTCCCTCAACCGCTTCCTTGGCACCAGCGATGTCTTCGTCAGTGTAAGGCACGCCCATTCCACGCAGCACTTCCATCTTCTTGGCGGTGTACTTGCCATCGAGGACGTTGTCCTGCAGCCAGGGGAAGGCGGGCATCTTGGATTCCGGCACCACGTCACGCGGGTTGATCAGGTGAGCACGGTGCCAATCGTCGGAGTAACGCTTGCCGACACGGGCCAGATCCGGACCGGTACGCTTGGAGCCCCACAGGAAGGGGTGTTCCCAAACGCTTTCACCGGCGACCGAGTAATGGCCGTAGCGCTCTGTCTCGGCACGGAAAGGACGAATCATCTGCGAGTGGCAGCCAACGCAGCCTTCACGGATGTACAGGTCACGACCTTCCAGTTCCAGGGCAGTGTAAGGGCGCAGGCCCTCTACCGGCTGGGTGGTTTCCGGCTGGAAAAACAGCGGGACGATCTGGACCAGGCCGCCGAAGCTGATGGCGATAACCATCAGCACGACCATCAGGCCCAGGTTCTTTTCTACGGTTTCATGCATTTTCATCTAATTCGTCCCTCAAGCAGTCTGGGCTGCGGCTTCAAGTGCCGCCGGCTTGCTGTGACGCACGGTACGCCACACGTTGTAAGCCATCAGCAGCATGCCCAGCAGGAAGAAGGCGCCGCCGATCATCCGCACGATGTAACCCGGATGGCTGGCTTCCAGAGCTTCGACGAAGGAGTAGGTCGGAGTGCCGTCGACGTTGACTGCACGCCACATCAGACCCTGGGTAATACCGTTGACCCACATGGCAACGATGTAGAGCACGGTGCCGATGGTCGCCAACCAGAAGTGGGCGTTGATCAGCGGGGTGCTGTACATGGCTTCGCGACCAAAGATCTTGGGGATCATGTGGTACAGAGAGCCGATGGAGATCATGGCAACCCAGCCCAGAGCACCGGCGTGTACGTGACCAATGGTCCAGTCGGTGTAGTGGGACAGCGCGTTCACGGTCTTGATGGCCATCATCGGGCCTTCAAAGGTGGACATGCCGTAGAACGCCAGCGCCACAACCAGGAAACGCAGGATGGGATCGGTGCGCAGTTTGTGCCAGGCGCCGGACAGGGTCATCATGCCGTTGATCATGCCGCCCCAGCTCGGAGCCAGCAGAATCAGCGACATCACCATGCCTAGGGATTGAGCCCAGTCAGGCAGGGCGGTGTAGTGCAGGTGGTGGGGGCCGGCCCAGATATAGATGGAGATCAGCGCCCAGAAGTGCACGATCGACAGGCGATAGGAGTAGATCGGACGCTCAGCCTGCTTGGGTACGAAGTAGTACATCATTCCTAGGAAGCCCGCAGTCAGGAAGAAACCAACCGCGTTGTGGCCATACCACCACTGAATCATCGCGTCAGTCGCACCGGCATACATGGAGTACGACTTGGTCAGTGAGACCGGTACCGCCATGCTATTGACGATGTGCAGCACGGCGACGGTGATGATGAAACCACCGAAGAACCAGTTGCCGACATAGATGTGCTTCATCTTGCGCTTCATGATGGTGCCGAAGAACACCAGCGCATAGCTGATCCAGACGACCGCAATCAGGATATCGATCGGCCATTCCAGCTCGGCGTATTCCTTGGTGGAGGTCAGACCCTGTGGCAGGGTGATAACCGCCAGCACGATCACTGCCTGCCAACCCCAGAAGGTGAAAGCAGCCAGGCCGTCGGAGACGATGCGCGCTTGTGAGGTTCGCTGCACTACATAGTAGGAGGTAGCAAACAGGGCGCATCCGCCAAAGGCGAAGATGACGGCGTTGGTGTGCAGTGGACGAAGACGCCCAAAGCTGGTCCAGGGTAAGCCAAAATTAAGTTCAGGCCAGACCAGTTGGGAGGCAATAAAGACGCCCATGGCCATGCCTACGATACCCCAGACGACCGTCATGACGGCGAACTGGCGTACCACCTTATAGTTATAGGCTGTCGGAGTGGTAGCTGTGCTCATGCGAGATTCCACGGATAGCAGTTGGTTTATGGGTATTAAAGCGCTGGCAAGTATGAGGAAAGCCCGCGCGCATTGCAATGACATAGGTCATTGTTTGGCCGCGGGAAATGGCCTCTGGAACGGCTTTGCAGGCTATTGTTATGCTGCTGCTATGACGCCTTTGGCAGTTGTTCATCGACCGCTTGGTTGCTGGCATGTCACCGTCTTCCGATGAGCGCTGATGAGGGCTACGGGTTTCCGGCCGCCTGCGCGCGAGGCCCGTATGTTCTGCCCTAATCAGCGTAGCCGTCGCTGGCGGATCTGTGAAGCGCAGCGGATCAAGTTTGCCGCTGTGACAAGATGTCGCATTCCACTATTGAGAGAAAATATGTCAAACGCGGTTTTGCTTGATGAAGCGGTAACCCCCCTGGGGGCCACGTTGGTGCTTGGACATGGTGCGGGTGCGCCGATGGACAGTCCTTTCATGGCGCTTTTGGCCGCGCAGCTGGCGCTGCGCGGCGTACGCGTACTGCGTTTTGAGTTTCCTTATATGGCTGCGCGGCGACGTGATGGCGGCAAGCGCCCACCCAATCCCATGCCGGTTTTGCAGGCCCATTTGCGCGAGCTGTGCGGTGAGCTGGATCAGCCGTTCTTTGTCGGTGGCAAGTCCATGGGCGGTAGGGTAGCCAGTATGCTGGCTGGCGAGTTGGGCGCGCGTGGCTTCCTTTGTTTTGGTTATCCCTTTCATCCACCGGGCAAGCCGGAGAAAACGCGTATCGCGCATTTGCAGCAGCTGGAGTGCCCTGGCCTGATCTTACAGGGCACCCGCGATCCCTTTGGTAAACCGGAGGAGCTGGCAGCTTATACGCTGGATTCACATCTGCAGCTGCATTGGCTGGACAGCGGTGAGCATGACTTCAAGCCATTGAAGGCGAGTGGGCGAACGCAGCAGGAGTTGATAGCCGAGGCGGCCGAGGTGGCTGCCGGTTTCTGCCGGCAGCACCTGTGATATGAGGGGGTCAGACGCCCAGGGCGGCGGGCATGATAGCGGCGGACATAGTGCCCCAGCGGCGGCCTTTGACAAAGATAGGCACGTAGAGGACGAAGACCACCATGGTAGTGCCCGGTAGCACGAAGGTGCCCAGGTTCAAATAGGTGCATGAGCCCATGACCCGCAGATCGGCCTCGCTGGTCACCGCAAAACGCTTGTAGTTACTGCGCGCCGCGTCGGTAGCGAAGTCACCGGTCGGAGGTTGGGAAGAGGCCGTGCGGCTGGTTGGCAGATAGCCCTTTTCGTTGACCGCAGCGGTGTACACGACGCCGTCCTTGCCGCCCTTGTCCCACTCATCCAGCAGCGGGCGTACGCGCTCGATAAAGGCGTTGGCCCAGCTCACCTCGTGCTTGGGTGGATTGGTGTTGGCGATAGGGGTGTAATGCTGATCGAACAGATCCACGCCGCTGTCTGCCAGTTGCTCAAGGCGGCTTTCCATCTCGCGGCGCCGCCCCATCAACAACTCAGTCACCGCTTCCAGGTGACCTTCACCCAGCCGGAAACCGGCGAGCGCGCGCAGGGCCAGGTTGGTGTTGTCGCGCAGGGAGTCGGCCTGGGTAAAGGTATCTTCCATGCGCTTGCTGATAGTCATGCTGAGATCGCGTATTTCGCCGCCATGCTGCAGGGTCTCGGCGTTGGTGGCCGTCAACTCTTCCAGGGCGCTGCTGACCATCAACAGGTCGTCGTTGGTACGCTGGAAATCCTCTACCAGCGTATCGAACTGATCAGCAGCGCTGCTGACAGCGGAGCCGGTGGATTCGGTTTGCTCCAGCATGCCGTGCGTCTGTTGCTCGGCACCGGCCATGGCCTCGGTCATCTGTTCCATCAGTTGACTGATCTGCTCGGCAGCGTTGCCTACCTTGAATGACAGGTTACGCACCTCATCGGCCACCACGGCAAAGCCGCGCCCCTGCTCGCCGGCGCGGGCCGCTTCAATGGCTGCGTTCAGGGCCAGCATGTTGGTCTGTGCGGAGAAATCCTGGACCGTTTTGAGAATCTCACGCACTTTGCCCGATGTGGCGTCCAAGGCATTGATATTGTTCTTAAATCCATCCATGGCAGCGTTGATCAACTTCATCTTGTCGCGGGCATTGCCGAGCTGCACCTTGGACTCGCGGGCCATGTCCAGATTGCGGGTATTGACCTCGGTCACCCCGGTGGCGCGTGAGGAGATATCCTGCAGCGCCTGGGTGGTCTGCTCGCTGGCGTGGAAGATGAGTTCGGACAGCTGCTGCTGTTTGCCGGCATCGCGCGCGGCTTGCTCGGACAGTAGTCGGCTGTTGGCGGATGCCAGGGCGGTACCCAAGCTGTTTTGTTGCAGCTCGAGCATGATGCTGCGCAGGCGGTTGTTCAGTTCGGCGAACTGGCGGCTGGCTTCTTCGCTGGTGGTCTGATCCAGCGCGCGCAAGTCAATCTGCTGGCTATTGGTTTTGCTCAGTTGGTTGCTCAGTGAGGTCCCGGTACCGGCAGTGCCCGGTACACTCCACCAGGTCAGCAGCAAGGTGGGCGCGACCATAGCGATAGCCACCCAGAACAGCGTGCCCTCGGCGATCGATATCAAAGCAACAAAGAAAAACAGCTCGCAGGCCATTAACCCCAAACAGCGAACCAGCGGTGACAACGCCGGTGCGGAGGAGGGCTTGTTGTGTCGGTCCGCAGACAGGGGAGCGGCTGGGTACTGGTTTGGCATGGTTGACTCGCTGCATCGTTATTTTTATTGGGCAGTGCTTGTAATAACACACTGTCACAAAATGAGACTCTCGTCTCGTTCTAGACACAGTATCGGCAGCTGCTCAGCAAATCTATAGGTCATTTCTGCCATTTGCCCGGCTGATTTGCAGTTTAATGTAAGCGACTGTAGTCGGGCTGGCCCTGCCGAGCGCTGGTTCAATGAGCCAGCGACGGCAGCCAGAGAGACAGGCTGGGGAAGAGTACCAGCAGCAAGGTGGCAAACAGCAGGATGATAATGAAGGGCGGTGTGCCTTTTATTACATCGAAATACGGCCGCCGGAAAATCGCCATCGCAGTGAAGATATCGCAGCCAAAGGGCGGTGTGGCCGAACCTATGGCGGCCTGCAGGGTGACGATCACGCCGACATGAATCGGATCCAGACCGGCAGCTTCAACCGCGGGCTTGAACAGCGGTGTCAGAATCAGGATGACCACAATAGGGTCGACAAACATGCAGCCGATGAAAAATGAGACAGCAATCAGGCCAAGAACCAGCGTTGGGCTATCGCCAATGCTGGCAATAACCGGCTCCAGTATGGCTTGTGGAATGCCGGCAAAAGAGATGGTGTAGGTAAAAGCATTGCCGGCAGCCACCAGAATGAACACCACGGCGGTGATCAGACCGGTGGACAGGGCCACGTCCCAGATCTCTTTCAGTTTTACCGCGCGCAGGATGATGACCTCAAGAATCAGTGCGTAGAGTACGGCGATGGCAGCGGCTTCGGTGGGGCTGAAAATTCCGCCATAGATGCCGCCCACCACCACCAGCGGGAAGCCCAGTGGCAGTAACGCCTTCTTCATTGCCTGCCAGCGCACCGCCCAGCCGACGCGCTCTTCGGGTTCGATACCCATACGGATGGAGCCAATCCAGCAGTACACCGAGAACAGCACCAGAATCAGCAGGCCAGGCAGGATGCCGGCGATGAACAGGTCGCCGATCGATGAGCCCGATACCACGCCGTAGATGATCATGCCGATGCTCGGCGGAATCAGCAGGGCAATGTCGCTGGCATTGATGATCAGCGCGATGCTGAAGGCGTCGGAGTAGCCCTTCTCAAGCAGCTTGGGCCGCATGGGACCGCCCATGGCGACGACGGTCGCCTGCGTTGAACCCGACACCGCGCCGAACAGCGTGCAGCTGGCTGCCGTGGTAATCGGCAGGCCGCCGCGTAAATGGCCGACAAAGCTCTGTACCAAGTCAAGCAGCCGCTGGGAGGTGTGGCCGCGGGTCATCAGGTCTGCGGCAAATATGAACAGGGGCACCGCGGCCAGTGCCCAGGATTGCACGCCACTGATCATCTGCCCCATCAAGAGTCCAACATTGCCCATGTCGATAACCAGAAACAGCAGCATCAAGCTGGCGACCAGCAACGGCACCATCATCGGGAAGCCCAGCATCAACAGCACTATCATGGTTATGAACGTCAGAGTCAGCATGCGGGGTCCAATAGCTAGCGGTTAGACGGCGCCATCGTCGGGAATGGCGTCGTACTCTTCTTTCTCGGTGAAGGAGCGATAGATGTCGCGGGAGATCAAATTGCGGATGGCGGTGAGCCAGTATTGAATGCCCGCCAGAGCAAACCCGATTGGTGCTGCCAGGTAGGGAATCCACAACGGGATTTGCAAGGCAGAGGAGGTGCGCCCGCGATCCTGAATAGCGCTGACGTATTCCCAGGCGTACCAGGCGAAGTAGAACATCAAGGCGCCGGTCAACAGGCTGATGCATACCAGCAGCGCCTTGCGTGGCCAGCCGCTGAGCTGATCGTAGAAGGCCGACATGCAGATGTGGCGGGCCCGCCGCACGCCGTAACCCAGGCCGGCAAAGGTCATCACAATCAGGCTTATTTGAGTGAGTTCGACCTGCCCGGTGAGACCGTTACCCAGCAGCTGCCTGCCCAGTACATGCACTATCAGCAAACCGGCGAGAAACAGCACGCTGAGCCCGAGAATGGTTTTTTCGATGTGTTCCGACGTGCGATCCAGTGCGCCCAGCGCTTTGCTGAGCAATGCCTTTGGAGAGTGGCTGGCCGACGTGTCGCCAGGCTCGGGCATTGAGCTGTCCTCTGCTTGGCCTGTTGGGTCAGGCTCTGACCGGGTGCGTGAAAATACGGCCCGATTTGAATTCGTGTGCTGAAATCGACGTGCCGGTCAGCTTGTGATGGCGTTATCGATTTACGATCTGTTTTTGAACATACCCTATCCCAAGCGGTTTTGCACGGGTGGACATCCGCTGGTCGTATGTTAGGGTTATTTAGCTAACCAGAACAGTTGATAAGGAGTGTTCCATGAATTGGCGTAATGGATGTATTGGTGCAGCGGCAGTCCTGCTGGCGGCCTGCGGATCGGATGAAGAGCCTACGGCTGAAACTGCGGCGCCCGAAGCGGAAGCGGAGCAAACCACTGCCGCTGCCGAACCTGAGACCTGGGGCTTTGCGCTGGAAGAGATCGAGGGCAGCGTCCAGTACGAATACGGCGCCAAGTTCGCCGAGCTGGTCAAGGAAAAGACCGATGGCGAGGTGGAGGTGAAGCTTTATACCTACGGCCAGCTGGGTGGTCTGACAGATATCTATGATCAGGTTCAGTCAGGCGCCGTACAGTTTGCCTTTGGCTCCGGCTTTCTGGGCGGGACCGTTCCCGAGTCGCAACTGTTCAGCCTTAACTTTGTGCTGACCGACAACGAAAAAACCAACGCCGAGATCCTCAACGCGCCTGAGTTCCGCAAGAACGAAGATCTGGTCGCGTCTTTCCGCGAACGTGATCTACAGCCCCTGGCCATCGTGCCCGAAGGCTGGCAGGTATGGAGCGCGAATAAGGAAGTGCGGTCTCCCGAGGATTTCGACGGCATGGCCATCCGCACCATGGATAACCGCCTGCTGCGCGAAACCTACAGCGCTTATGGCGCCGATCCGACCACCATGGAGTACGGCGAGTTGTTCAGTGGCATGCAGCTTGGCCAGCTGGACGGCAACATCCAGCCGGTCTTTGCGCATCAGGAGATGGATTTTTACAAGGTCCAGGACTACCTGATCTTTGCCAACCAGGCTGAATTCATCGCCACCTTTATGGCCAACAGCCCTTGGTATGACGGCTTGAGCCAGGAGCGCAAGGACGTGATTGAAGAGGCGGTCACCGAGCTGGTGCCTTACATTCACGACGTGCAGACCCGCCTGAACACCGAGCGTCTGGATATCATCACTGAGAACAGCGATATCGAGCTGGTTTACTTGACGCCAGAGCAGCGTGAGGTGTTCCGCGAGCGCAGCCTGCCGGTACGTGAAGTGTTTTCCGAGATGGTGGGTGAGCGTGGTACGCGCCTGATGAATGCCCTGCTGGAGCAGGTCGAGAAGGCGGATGTAGACAAGTCGGCAGCTGCTGCCGAACCCGCTGCGGCCGAACCAGCCGATGAGCAATCAGAAGCAGAAGAGCCTGCAATGGATGAGGCTGCCTGATACGCAGTGAGCCATTTGCAGTAGTGCTTACCTCGAGTCGCGTATTCGAGGTAATTGCAGAAAACCCGGATTGGCGTGAGCTGATCCGGGTTTTTTGTGGTCGCACGTTAGGTAGTCGTTACTCACTTCCAATGGAGAACACCATGAGCAAGACAGTCAGCACCATTGACCCGAGCACAGGTGAACAGATTACCGAATACCGCTTGCTGAGCGACGAGGCGGCCAGCGCTGCAATCGATCGCGCTGACGCCGCCTTTCAGAGCTGGCGAATGGAGAGCCTGGCCAACCGTGGCAAGGTACTGAATAAAATGGCCGACCTGATCGAGCAGCACAGCGATGAGCTGGCGCAGCTGATGACCCGCGAAATGGGCAAGCCGATTGCCCAGGGCGGCCAGGAGTGTCAGCTGTGCGCAGCTATCTGCCGGTATTCTGCCGAGCAGGGGCCCGAGCAGTTGAAGGATGAAACCCGGCCGCTACAGGGTGGCCGAGCGCTGATTACCTACCAGCCAATCGGCGTGATTCTGGGCATTCAGCCGTGGAACTTCCCGCTGTACCAGGTCATCCGTTACAGCGCCTGCAATATCATGGCGGGCAACACTACTGTGCTGAAACACGCGAGCAATGTGTTCGGTATGGCGCAGAAGATCGAGCAGCTGTATCTCGAGGCGGGCTTGCCGGAGGGTGTCTTCCAGTCGCTGTTGCTCGACGGCGCCGGTGCCAGCAAATTGGTGGAGCATCCCAAGGTGCGCGGCGTTACCTTTACCGGCAGCGACAATACCGGCAAGAAGATCGCCGAGGCAGCCGGTAAGGTGGTTAAGAAAACAGTGCTGGAGTTGGGCAGCAACGATGCCTACGTGGTGCTGTCCGATGCCGATATTGAATTGGCGGTGAAAACCTGCGTGCAGGGGCGTGTGGTCAATAACGGCGAAACCTGTGTGTCTGCCAAGCGCTTTGTGATCGCGGCGGATGTATACGATGAGTTTCGCGATGAGTTTGTCGCGCAGATGGCCGCCATCAAGACCGGTGACCCGCGCCAGAAGGGCACCCAGTTGGGCCCCATCGCCCGCAAGGACCTGCGCGAGACCCTGCACGAACAAGTTCAGGAGTCGGTACGCCAGGGCGCTAAAGTCAGTGTGGGCGGGCAGATTCCCGAGGGCGCCGGCTTCTTCTACCCCGCTACGGTACTGGAAGACGTCAAACCCGGTATGCCGGCTTACGACGGCGAGTTGTTCGGGCCGGTTGCGGCGCTGATCAAGGCTGCCGACGATGAAGATGCCATGCGTATCGCCAACGACTCGCGTTATGGTCTGGGTGGCGGTATTTTCTCGCGTAACGAAGATCGCGCCATTGAGCTTGCGCGACTGCATTTTGATACCGGCATGGTCAACATCAACGGCTACAACCTGGCGCAGCCGCACTTGCCCTTTGGCGGCGTGAAGGACAGCGGCTATGGCCGCGAGCACGGTGGATTTGGCATTCGCGAGTTCGTCAACATCAAGGCGGTGATGATCAGTCACCAGTAAGGCGGTCGCCGCACTGTCTGCACCTCTGCGCGCAGTGCGGCGCTCTTTCATGATGGCCAGCGAGCCAGTAGCATAGCGCCCATTCCCCAAGTTGATCGGAACACCCCATGAGCCAAGTTGATCGCGCTGCTGTCGAGCAGGCCATAGCCCAGTACCAGGACCCCTATCTGAAAACCGATCTGATCAGCAGCGGCTGTCTGCGGCGTCTGGATATAGAAGAAGGGGTGGTCAATGCCGAATTGGTACTGGGGTATGCTGCGGGCTCCATCGTCGGCGGCATTGCGCAGATGATCCAGACCGCTGTCGAGAACCTCGACGGCGTCACCGCCGCCCATATAAAGGTAGGCTTTGAGGTCGCTGCGGGCGAGCTGCAAGGCAAGGTGCCGGCGCTTGCCAACGTCAAGAACGTGATTGCCGTGGCCTCGGGTAAGGGGGGCGTGGGCAAATCTACTACGGCTGCCAACCTGGCGCTGGCGTTGTCGCGTGAGGGCGGCAAGGTTGGAGTACTGGATGCCGATATCTACGGCCCCAGCATGGGCTTGATGCTGGGCCTACCGGAAGGTACCCGGCCCGAGGTGCGCGACAACAAATGGTTCATCCCGCCGCGCGCACACGGCTTGCAGGTGATGTCGATGGCTTTTCTGGTCGACGACACCACGCCGGTGGTCTGGCGCGGGCCCATGGTGTCGGGTGCGCTGATGCAGCTGCTGACCCAATCGGCCTGGGATGAGCTCGACTACCTGGTGGTCGACATGCCGCCGGGCACCGGTGATATTCAACTCACCCTTGCGCAAAAGGTGCCGGTAACCGGCGCGGTGATCGTGACGACGCCGCAGGATCTGGCGTTACTGGATGCCAAGAAGGGCATCGGCATGTTCGAGAAGGTGAATATTCCGGTGCTGGGTGTGGTCGAGAATATGGCTATTCACATCTGTTCCAACTGTGGTCACGCCGAGCATCTGTTTGGCGAAGGCGGCGGCGAACGCCTGGCCGATGAGTACGGGGTAGACCTGTTGGCCTCGATGCCGCTGTCGATGATGATTCGTGAGCAGGCAGATGGCGGCAAGCCCACTGTCATCGCCGAACCGGAATGCCAGATCAGCATGATCTACCAGGATATGGCGCGACATGTCGGCGCGCGCATCAGCCAGCAGGCGGCTGGCCAGGGGATGCCGGAGATCAGCATCAGTGATGACTGACCGTGGTCTTTTGTCCGCTCCCATAACCCGGTAACATGCAGGCTCTTTTTCGACCAGTTCAGGACACACCATGAGCATCAAAGCCGACCGTTGGATCCGCAGAATGTCCCAGGAGCACGGGATGATCGAGCCCTTTGTGGAGCGCCAGGTGCGCGGCGCGGAAGGCGATCGGGTGATCTCTTATGGGGTGTCCAGCTACGGCTACGATGTACGCTGTGCCGATGAGTTCAAGGTATTCACCAATATTCACTCGGCCACTGTCGACCCCAAGCACTTTGATGAAAAGAGCTTCGTTGATGTGAAGGGTGATGTTTGTATCATTCCGCCAAACTCCTTCGCGCTGGCACGCACGGTTGAGTACTTCCGCATTCCGCGCGACGTACTGACCATTTGCCTGGGCAAGAGCACCTACGCGCGTTGCGGCATTATCGTCAACGTCACGCCGCTGGAGCCTGAGTGGGAAGGGCACGTGACCCTCGAGTTCTCGAACACCACCACGCTGCCGGCCAAGATTTACGCCAACGAAGGTGTGGCGCAGATGCTGTTCTTCGAGTCTGACGAATCCTGTGAAGTGTCTTACCGTGACCGTGGCGGCAAGTACCAGGGCCAGCGCGGTGTGACCCTGCCACGCGCCTGAGGCAAGTGGATGGCAAAACCGGCGCTTTAGCGCCGGTTTTTTTTGCTTGAATCACAGCTAACGCAGCATTGCAGACGTAAAAAAACCGGTCTGCGAACCTTGCCGTGGAACAAGGCGTGCGAGACCGGTGTAATGCTACTGCTTCAGCTGATGACATCCCTGGATGAGTGGGGATGTCAGATAGTGCTCTTACAGAGACTTGGACACGGAGAAAGTGAAGTTCGCGTCGCAAGAGTCGCTGTCTGAATAGGCGCAGTCGTCACCTAGGTCGGTATCGCTATACATCAGCGCCATGTCGAGGCCCAGGACGGTTTTGCCGATGCTGACAGCCCAGTCGCCGTACTCTTCGTCACCGTCAACACCGTTCAGCGGGTCTTTGGTATCGGTCAGACCGTAGTGCAGGCCCAGACCCATGTCCCATGGCAGGTCAAAGCCGTAGTCGATGTAGGTATACAGGGCGCTGGACGGGTCATAGGCGTACTTGGCGCCTAGAGTGAAGCCATACAGGCTCAGGCTGGCCAGCGCTTCTTCGACGTCGATGGAGCTGTTTTTCGGATAAGTGTAAGTGGCCCAGGACAGGTCGTAGGTGATGTCATCGGTGATGGCGCCGCCGTAGCCTGCGTAGTAGTCGATTTCTACGCTGGCGCCACCGAAGTCGTCGGCATCTACGTTGGATGCCCAGGCGCCGATGTACAGGCCGCTTTCATGGGCGAAGTCCAGGCTGCCTTGAATTGCGCCTGCACCGTCAGTCTGAGACTGGCCGCGCCAGATGTAGTCGGTGGCGAGAGTTACAGTCATGCTCGCGTCGATTTCCCCAATCGCTGTGTCAAATGCTTCAGCGTGTGCCATGTTGGCAAAGGACAGTGTGCTGGCGGTAGCAACGGCAACTGCAAGTTTCTTCATCATCGCGTGTTTCCCCAAAATGTTTTGATTAAATGCGTTGGCATTGCTCTCATAGCATTTTGCTTGCCAGGTTTTAAAAACCTTTTACTTTCATTTGCTTATGTCATTTTTATGACAATGTGAAGCGTGGCATCGCAGGTCTCTGGGGAAAGTCATGCACTGTGGGGGTGCGCAAAAAAATGCTAGTGGCACAAAGGGTGGCAGTGCGATAGCACCGTAATAGCCTTTTCAGTGCAAGGGGATGCAAGGGAGTGCAGAAGGAGGGATTCCGGTGCAGGTAGATGCGTGTGTGAGCTAAACCGGTGGGCTGTTGATGAGGGCAATCAGCGTTTTGTGGCGCCGATAGCGCAGCAGTTTGTCTTGCAGGCTTTCTGGCAGCTCGCTGGCCACTCGATAGCCAGTCTGCTCATAGAGGGGGCGTAGTTCCGGTGCGCAGAATAGCCAGATTGGCCCGGCGTACTCGTGTCTGATGTGCTTCAGCAGCATAGCGGCCAAGCCAAGACGGCGGTGGCTCGGGGCAACCAGCAAGCTGGTCAGCCAGTGGCCGTGGCTAATCGGCGTCAGGCAGAGCGCACTGACTATCAGGTCATGCTTCTTGCCAACCCACACCAAGTGCTGTCTGCCGACTTTGGTGCCGCGCTGGTGCTGTCGGTAAAACCGGTTCGCCAGCGGATATAGCAGTGGCGTTAACTGGTGAATGTCGGCGGGCATGCAGGCGGTTTGGCGGGCTCGTGATCAGATGCGGACAATTATGGCACACAGCTGCGCGGGCCGGGCCAGCAGCGCTCGCCCAGCTCGACTAGATACGACGACGCTTGCTCATCCACATGGTGCCGACGAACAGTAAAAGACATACGCCGAAAAACATTTTTCCCAGTGTCGCGGCGGTGGCTCCAAACCCCCCAAAGGTGAAAACGGCCGCAGCGACGGTCATGACAAAAAATACAATGGCCCAGTTAAGCAAGGGATACCTCCGGAAATACGCGGTGTTGCTGGACTGCCCGCCCATACATTCGATTGCGCCTGGCAAGGTCGCTTCCTTTATATGGAAATAGATGGCCGGTTTTTGCTCCATGTTCATCTGGTGTTGGTCCTTAGCTGTCTATCTATGTAGAAAATGGTTTATGCAGCAATGGGTTGGTTACAGGCGCAGGGTTGGCCCGCGGTCGGTCACCGAGTCGGTCGACGCCCAGCGTGGTTCGGTCAGCTGTGGGGCAGCGCGACCTACCTTGAGTTCGCTGGCATCAAGAGCCCGTACACCGGGGGTGTTGCGTGCGGTGGCGATGGCTACACGTTTGTCGTTGACGTGCAATACGGTGCCGCTGAGGGTGACCATGCCGTCATGCGCATTCACGCGGATCTGGATGCCGTCCGTGTTACCATCCCATTGCAGACGCGACTGCAAGGTGGCGGTCAGAATACGGTCATCATCCAGTGGTTGCCCCTTACCCTCGCGCTGTTCGGTGGGCATGGTCCGACTGTCGCTGTCGGCGGCGTGTGCTGTCAGTGGCAGCAGTGCAGTAAAACTGATCGAGAGTGCAAGCAAAGCAGTGCGGTTGATGCCGTGCATGATGTCAATCTCCGTTCAATCAATGTCCATATCAGGGCCGGCCATCCAGCCCACGAGCATTCACAGTAGATAGAGCAACAGCTGTGCCAGTTATTTTTAAATAATAAAAGCCTTTAAAATCAATAGCTTGATATGTTTTTGCGTGTCTGGCGGAGTGCGTTTTGCAAGATTGCACGATTGGCGCCATGCAACTTGCACGATTATTGGTGGACTAATACCTCACATCACGTCTGGAGCAGACAAACAAATGGAAGCAGCACAGAATTCGGGGCGCATCCTGCTGGTCGATGACGAGCCAGCGATCCTCAGGACCTTTCGTTATTGCCTAGAGGATGAGGGCTACCAGGTAGCTACGGCGGCCAGCGCGATGCAGGCGGAATCGGTCCTGCAAAGCCAGGTATTCGACCTGTGTTTTCTCGACCTCCGCCTAGGCGAGGACAATGGTCTCGACGTCATGGCCAGAATGCGTGTGATCGCTCCCTGGATGCGCGTGGTGATAGTGACGGCTCACTCAGCGGTGGATACTGCAGTGGATGCCATGCAGGCCGGCGCGGCAGATTATCTGGTCAAACCGTGCAGTCCAGATCAATTGCGCATGGCGGCAATCAAGCAACTGGAAATGCGCCAGATGGCTGCCCGACTTGAGCAGCTCGAAGGTGAAGTGAAGCAACCTCAGGCACGTGCAGAATCGCAAAGCCCGGAAATGATGGCGGTGCTGGAAACGGCTCGGCAAGTAGCGACAACAGACGCCAACATTCTTATCCTCGGCGAGTCAGGCACTGGCAAGGGCGAACTGGCCCGGGTGATTCATGGCTGGAGCCGGCGGGCGAAGAAGGCCTGCGTTACCATCAACTGCCCCTCGCTGACCGCAGAGCTTATGGAGAGCGAGCTTTTTGGCCACAGCAAGGGGGCGTTCACCGGGGCCAGTGAGAACACCCTTGGGCGCGTCAATCAGGCTGACGGCGGGACTCTGTTCCTTGATGAGATTGGCGACTTCCCGTTGACCCTGCAACCCAAGTTGCTGCGTTTTATTCAGGACAAGGAATACGAGCGCGTCGGCGACCCGGTTACCCGCCGTGCCGACGTGCGCATTCTTGCCGCCACCAACCTCGACCTGGCTGAAATGGTCAAGGAAGGCCGCTTCCGTGAGGATCTGCTCTACCGTCTGAACGTCATCACCCTGACGCTGCCGCCACTGCGCGACCGCCGGGATGACATCATGACTCTGGCCGAACGTTTTCTCGCCGGTTTCGTCAAAGATTACGCGCGCCCGGCAACCGGTTTCAGTGCCGAGGCGCGCGAAGCCATGCTGGGCTATCGTTGGCCCGGCAACATTCGCGAGCTGCGTAACGTGATCGAGCGTGCCAGCATTATCTGCGGCGAAGAGCTGGTGCAGGTAAGCCACTTGGGGCTTTCAGCGGCCGACACTAGCAGCGCTCCCAGAGTCGGCGCCGAGTTAAGTCTTGAAGCGCTGGAGAAGGCGCATATCGCCGCCGTACTGGCGTCCAGCCCTACTCTGGACCATGCAGCAAAGACGCTGGGTATTGATGCCTCGACCCTGTATCGCAAAAGAAAGCAGCTGGGTTTATGAAACTAAGAACGCAACTGTTCCTCAGCAGCAGCGCGTTGATCACGGTGGCCTTGGTGGGGCTGGTTGTGGGGATGTTTGGGGTGTTGAGCCTGACGCAGTCGCAAAAACTGTCGATGACCAGCACGCTGAATATCATCAAATCGACATTGGCTATGCGTCAGGAGATCGGCAGTCAGGTCACCATGCTGCTGCAGGAAGATCTCGACCGCGATGCACTGAAAGCATCGGATGCCAGCTTCAAGCACTGGCTGGCCGTTGCCAAAGCGCATGCGGTGGATGACGCCGATCGTCAGGCCATGGAAAGCCTGGCCAGAACCTACGACGACTACGATGACATTCTCCGCCGCCCGGTAACTCTGCGCCGTGAGCTGCTGTCCAACGACGTGTTCAGCGATAACGTCTCGAACATGCGCGATCTGCTCAACACCATTCAGAATCGCTACCTGGCAAAGGCCGAGCGGGCCGAAGCGGCTGCGCATCAGCGTGCCTGGCTGATTGCCGGCCTGCTGGGGCTGATTGGCCTGGCGGTGCTCTTGTTGGGCTTGCTGACGGCGAACAGCATTGCACGTCGCTTTGCCCAACCCATTGAAGGGCTGGCAAAGGCGGCGGATCAGGTCAGTACCGGCGATTTCAACGTGATGCTACCTATCTCCCCGGTGCTGGAAGTGTCGGCTTTGAGCCGCCGTTTCGGCGCCATGGCCGAGGCGCTGCGTGAGTTCAAGAACAGCGATGTAGAAGCCCTGAAGAGCGAACAGCGTCGCCTGCAGGCGGTGCTGGACAGCATTGATGATGGCTTGCTGATTCTCGATCAGGACGGCGAGGTAGAGCACTTCAACCCCGTTGCGCGGCGCCAGCTTGATTGGGATGCGCGTGAGTTGGGGCAGAGCCTGGGCATTGCCATGGGGCGGCCTGAACTGGACGAGCAGGTGCGGGACGTCTTGGCGGGCAACCCGCACAGCAGTGAGCAGGAAGATCTCGCAGTGGAAGTCGCCGGGGAAACTCGCTTGCTCGACTACAGCCTGACCCCGGTGCTGCGCACCGATACCTGGGTGCAGGGCGCGGTGATGGTGCTGCGTGACGTAACCGATCAGCGGGCATTCGAGCGCGTGCGCCGTGAGTTTGTGCTGCGCGCCTCGCACGAGTTACGCACACCGGTTACCGGCATGCACATGGCGTTTTCTTTGTTACAGGAACGCGTCAGCTTCGCTGCCGAGAGCCGTGAGGCCGACCTTCTGGCCGTGGTCGACGAAGAAATGCGGCGTCTGGTGGATCTGATCAATGATCTGCTGAATTTTTCCCGATACCAGAATGGCTTGCAGAAGCTGAATCTTGAGCCCTGTGATCCAGGCGAGTTGGTGCATCAGGCGGCAGCGCGCTTTGCCGAACAGGCAAGAGGGCTGGGTATCGAGCTAGCGGTAGAAATACACGACGAGATGCCGCATGCGCGACTCGACCGGCTGCAAATCGAAAGGGTGCTAGACAACCTCTTGGGCAACGCGCTGCGGCACTGTAGCAGCGAAAACGGTGAAGTGCGCCTGCAGGCGCGACGTCAGGGCGAGCGGGTTATCCTCAGCGTTGAAGATAACGGCGAGGGCATTCCCTTCAGTCAGCAGGTCCGGGTGTTTGAGCCTTTTGTCCAGGTGGGCGGCAAGAAAGGCGGTGCGGGACTGGGGTTGGCCCTGTGCAAGGAAGTGGTGCAACTGCATGGCGGGCACATTGGAGTGCAGTCAAAACTGGGCCAGGGCGCCCAGTTCTACATGTCGTTGCCGTTATAGCCGCTCAGCGTTTACCCATTGAGCGCCGCGTGTTGCGCGGCGCCATGCCGATCTTCTTCTCGTGGCGATCACCGCCAGCTTTGCCCTTGCTCGGTGCTGCGCCGGTGCGAGCGTGCGCGGTAGCCGCAGCAGAAAACAGCGAACCCAAACCCGGCAGGGCCTTTGCAGTCTGAGGAGCAGCCTCTACAGGTGCTGTGGTGGCATCGGGGGTGGGACGGTCGGTCATGGGTTGCTCGGCTGGGTGTTGAAAAGGTCGGCAAGTATACTGGCTCATGCGCTGTGGCCCTAGCCGCTGATGAAAAAATAACCGGCGCAGTGAATAAACCGATTTTGAACGCAGGAAGCTTATGCCCGCGATTATCCCCATTGCCTACCAGGGCGTTGAAACTCTCAGCCTGCGTCAGCTGGATGAACTCAACGCTGCGCCCAAGGGCACCAGTTTTCGGGCGTTCAAGCGCGCGTTGCCTCACCTGTGTGAAGGTGAGCACTTTTTTCATCTCCCGGCGGATGAGCACAAAAGCTGGATTGAGGCGCTCAAGGCCAGCGAACAGGTATATGCCACCACAGTTCATCTGGTGCTGCTTACCCGCAGCGGCTGTGAACGAGTGCAGCAGGTCGCCCGTTCCTCAGCGTAACGCCGGCCGGCCCCGTTGTCAGGCCAATAATCCGAGCCAGCCGGAACCGGCCAGCAACACTCCCATCAACTGATTGAATCGACGCAGCCCACGGGGTGAGTGCAGCCAGCGCCCGGCTTGCAGGCCCAGCCAGGCCCAGAGCAGCATGCAGGGCACCGCGATCAACAGAAACAGCAGTGCCAATATCCAGGCCGGCGCGCCAGCGCTGGCCATGAATACGCTGACTACCGCCAAGGCCACTGTCCATGGTTTGGGGTTGATCAGCTGCAGGAAAGCGGCGGTCCAGCCACTCACCGCGCGTTCAGCGGCAAGATTGGCGTCGAGCGTGACGGGTGCTCGGGCGATCTGCCAACCCAGATAGCTCAACCAGAGCGCGCCAGCGTAGCCGAGCACGTGCGCCAGTTCAGGGCTGGCCAACAGGGTGCTGCCCAGCCCCAGACCCACCGCCAACACCAGCGCGGCAGAGGCAAGGCAACCACCCCAAACGATCGGCAGGCTGGCGCGCCAGCCGAAGCGAGCACTGTTGCTCATGGCCAGCAGGTTGGTAGGGCCGGGGGTGATGGAGGCAACGAAAGCGAACAGTAGAAAGGGCAGTAATGGCGTCAAGGTGGGTCTCCCGAAAGTGGTCTCGGGAATCAGTCTGCGCTGTGCTTCAGCGCCGGTCTGGAACGGGCGTGCAGCGGTTACGATAACTGGCCGGCGTGACCCCGTAGGCGCGTCTGAACCAGCGGCCGAGGTGGCTCTGGTCGGCGAAGCCCAGGCTGGCGGCGACCTGCGCGGGTGTCTCGCCGGCGGCCAGGCGCCGTCTTGCCTGGGCGAGCCGCAGTTGCACCAGATAGGCATGCGGGGCCATGCCGAAGGCGGCCTTGAAGGCGCGGGTCAGGCGAAAGCGATCCACCCCGGCAACGACCGCGAGTTCGTTCAGGCTCACGTCCTGCTCCAGGTGCGCGTGCAGGTACTCCCTTGTGCGCTGGGCCACCAACGGCATGCGCGGATCGGCCTGCTTACGCTGGCGCCATTGCATCTGGCTGGATAGCTGGGTCAGCAGGTAATCGGTAGCGGTTTGCCGCACGATGCGCAGTTCCTGCTGATGCAGGGTCTGGAAGGTGCTGGCGATGGCAAAGATCAACTCGGGCGAGGGGCCCACCGTCATACTCATGGTGGGTACGCAGTCCTGCGGCGCATCGGCGAACAACGCTCTTAACTCACGCTCAAGCCACTGCGGATCAAGGTACAGCATGGAATAGGTAAAGCCGTCTGGCGTCGGCGCTTCACCATCGTGAATCTCGCCCGGCTCCAGCAGAATGACCTTGCCGGGCACGCTGTCGTAACGCTGACGCCCGCAGCGAAAGCGCTGCACGCCCTGTTCGGTAAAGCCCACCAGATAGCTGTCATGCCAATGCGGGTCATAGGCATGGCCCTCAAAATGCGCGCGAATGGTCTCAATGCCGGTGTCGGCATCCTGTTTGAGATCAATCCAGTTGCGTGCGCTCATGGGGTTCAGTTGCTAAGCCGGTGCGTTGCGATGAACGGCCATCATAGCGCGGCAGGTGCGGCAGTCTGGAAGATTTGTGCAACTCAGCGCTCGCCGCTTTGCACCCATTTGGCCACCTTGGGGGCTTCATAGGCTTGTACTTTGCTCAGTAGGGCATCTACCTCGTCTGCGACTATCAGCATGTCGCGGTAGGGCTGCTTCATGAAGCCCTCGGCCAGGGTGTGGTCGAGAAAAGCGATGAGCTTGTCGTAGTAGCCCGCGGCGTTGAACAGCGCGCAGGGCTTTTGGTGGTGGCCCAGCTGCCCCCAGGTCCAGACCTCAAACAGCTCCTCAAAGGTACCCACGCCACCGGGCAGTGCGATGAAGCCGTCGGCCAGGTCAGCCATTCTGGCCTTTCGTTCGTGCATGGACGCCACCTCGATCAGCTGCGTGAGGCTCTCATGAGCCAACTCTCGCTCCACCAGGTGACGTGGAATCACCCCAATTACCTCGCCACCGGCTGCCAGCGCGGCGTCGGCCACGGCGCCCATCAGACCGACCTGTGCGCCGCCGTAGACCAAACCGATGTTGGCCTGGGCGAGGGTGGTTCCCAGTTGCACGGCAGCTTGCAGGTACTCGGGTTGGTTGCCGGCGCTTGAGCCGCAGAAAACGCAAATTCGCACAGGAGCTCCTTGGAGTGTGAGATCGGGATAGGGGATAGCAGCGGACAGTAACCGAAAAAAACGGCGCTCGCCAGCGTAGTGGCAGGGCATGCCAGTCAATACGAGCGCGTGCGCAAGCGCTGGCGAATATTGCTGAATTGCCGGTGCCAGAGGCGTCCCAGGCGTGTGCTCGCTTGGCCGGATCTGCCGTCTTGGCAGCCGGGCGCAGCGTCCGTGGCTATAGCGCAGGTATCACCGAAGTTGAGGTTTCGTGTTAGGTTTTGCGCTGACTCATAGTGGAGCCTTACCGTGTACCTGCCTGATCATTTTTCCGAAACCCGGCCAGAAAAGCTGCATGCACTGATTCAGGCTAACCCGCTGGGAGCGCTGGTGACGCACAGTGCCAATGGGCTGGACGCCAACCATATTCCCTTCGAGCTGCTGGCAGAGCAGGGCGTGGAAGGCACCCTGCAAGGTCATATCGCCCGCGCCAATCCGTTGCTGCAACAACTCACCGAAGGCATGCCAGTGCTGGTCATCTTTCAGGGCGCGCAGGGTTACGTCTCACCCAACTGGTATCAGAGCAAACACGAGACGCATCAGCAGGTGCCGACCTGGAACTACCAGGTGGTTCACGCGCACGGGCGCCTCCGCCTGCGCGACGACGAACGCTTTGTGCGCGGCCTGGTGGCGCGTTTGACCCGCAGCCACGAAGTGCGCAGCGAGCAGCCGCGCCCCTGGAAAATGACCGATTCCAGCGCGGACTATATCAGACGCATGCTCGCGGCCATTGTGGGTATTGAGATCGAGATAGAGCAGCTTGTGGGCAAGTTCAAGTTGAGTCAGAACAAGGCGCCGGCGGATATCGCGGGTGCGGCAGCGGGGCTGGAAGCGCGCGGGCACGCTGTCTTGGCGCAGGCGATGCGCGAGGCCGAAGACGGCGCCTGAATCGCCATCACAGCTGCATTTGAGGTCACGGGTTTGATGATCAGCACCGCTCTGGTGCGGCACTTTGCACGCAACCAGCGGTAATTGGGGTGGCACGATAGTGGCACCCTTCTTGCTGTGCTCTTGAAGCAAGTCTGTCCAATTAGTCAGGTTTTACTTCAAGGCGCGAAAATATGCTGTCCATGCTTCGAAACATCTCGATGCGCGGCAAGTTGTTGCTGCTCATCCTCCCGGCGCTGCTGGGTACCCTGTATTTCTCCATCACCACCGTCAGTGCACGCTATACCAATCTGGAGGCGACTGAAGCTGCGCGCGATCTGTTCAATCTGGTGCTGGTAGCCGATCCCTTGGTCGAGAACCTGCAGAAGGAACGCGGTCTCACGGCATTGCTGATTGCCTCCGGAGGCGCCGACGGTCGTGTGATCGAGCGATTGGAAGCGCAGCGCGAGCAAACCGATGCCAGTCTGACCAACTTTGCTACAGAGCTGGAAAGCCTGGATGGCGCCGTGCGCTCGGTAATTGCGCCGCAGTTGGCGCGGTCCGGTGCCGCGTTGAGCGAGCTGGCGCCCCTGCGCGAGCGGGTGATGAACGAAGACCTGCCAGCCGAAGCCGTTAGCGCCGCCTTCACCCAGGCGGCTGCGCAGTTGATTGCACTGAGCCCCGAGATACTGCACCAGTCCGAAGAGCCGCAATTGACTCGCTTGATGGGCGCTTTTTACGCGCTGACCGAGGCGACTGAATGGGCGGCGCAGGAGATGGCCAGCGGCGCTGCCGTGCTTAGTGAGGGCAATGTGTCGCTGGCGTTAGCGGCCGAGGTCAGCGGCGCTGGCGCGCGCAAACAGGCGTTGCTGGATACCGCGGGCAGCCTCTTGGGCGATGCCATGCAGGCGCAGGTAGAGAGCCTGCGCGAACAACCGGACAGTCTTGCGTTCAGCGAGTTGCGCAACAAGCTGATTGGCTCGGAATACGGATTTCTTGGTATGGCCAACATCGAGTGGTTCGACAGCGCGAGCAACGCCATCAATGGCGTTTATCTGTTGAAGAAAAAGGTTGCGGCGGAAATGGCCGCGCGCACCGATTACGTGCTGGGCCATGCCCGCAGGGAGCTGCAACAGGCGGCGATTATCGGCGCCGTGGTGGTGGTGGCCGTGCTGCTGCTGGCGCTGATGATCATCATGGGCGTGACTGGGCAGGTAAATCAGTTGTTGGGTGATTTCCGGCAAATCATGGAAAAGAAGGATTTGTCGATTCGTACCCGCGTTTGCTCACGCGATGAAATGGGCCTGATCGGCAGCGCGCTCAATGGCTTGATCGAAACCTTCTCAGGCGCCCTCAGCCAGATTGACCAAACCAGCGTGCGCCTGGCTTCAGCCTCTGAGCAAACCCGCGCCACGGCGAGCCAAAACTCCGATCAGGTCGGCCAGCAGCAGTTGCTGGTAGAGCAGGTGGCGGCCGCGGCCGAAGAGATGTCGAGCACCTCGGAAGAAATTTCGCGTAATACCCAGCAGGTGGCCGAGGCAGCGTTCCACGCCTCGGGCAAGAATCAGGCAGGCCGTGCGGTGGTGGAACAAAGCGTCGCGCGCATTCGCCACCTGGCCGGCGCTATCGAACAGGTTAATGGGCAAATGGAGCGCCTGCAGCACAGCAGCGAATCTATCACCCGCGTGATAGATGTGATCAAGGCGGTCGCCGACCAGACCAACCTGTTGGCACTGAACGCGGCTATTGAGGCCGCTCGAGCGGGCGAGCATGGCCGTGGCTTTGCCGTCGTGGCGGATGAGGTGCGCAACCTGGCCCGGCAGACCCACGACTCCACGGTAGAGATCGAAAGCATGATCGGCGGCTTCCGCGACATCGCCGACAGCGTCAAGACGTCGGTCACTCAAAGCCACCGGTTGGCGACCACCAGCGCCGATGAAGCGGAGAAGCTAGAAGGCACCCTGGCCGATATTCTGCAGGATGTTGATCGTATCTCCGGCATGGCCAGCCAGATTGCCGCTGCGGCAGAAGAGCAGGTGGCGGTCACGCGCGACATTTCACGCAGCATGTCGTCGGTACGGGAAACCTCACTGCAAACCCTCAGCGGCTCGCAGGAAATCTCGCAGGTAACGGTCAGCCAGGCGGAGCTCGCCAGCGAACTGCAGGCGTTGGCGCAGGGGTTTCGGGTCTAGGGCGCGGGTACTGCCAAGGGACGTCTTTCTGTGTGTTTTTGGTAAATAAGTATCAAAAAAACACAAAAATACATTTTGCATCACTCTTGCTTGCGGCCAATACTCTAGACAATACCGGCGTGTGTCTTGGAGGCCCTATGAGTCGTTTCAAGTCGTTCGATGGCGTATCTATCTATTATCAGCGCTGGGGGCGCCTGTCTGCCCAGCCGCCTGTAGTGCTACACCACGGTTATGTGGCCAATGCTCGCATAAACTGGGTGATCCCTGGCTTTGTGCGGCGGCTCACCTTGGCCGGCCGCTGTGTCATCGCGCTGGACGCGCGCGGCCATGGCCGTTCAGAGAAGCCGCATGACCCGGCAGCCTACGGCGAAGCCCGCATGGCCAAAGACCTCAGCTGTCTGCTGAATGAGCTGGGCCTGGAAGAGGTCGATCTGGTGGGCTACTCGATGGGCGCAACGGTGGCATTACTGGCAGCCACGCAAGAACCGCGGATTCGCCGGCTGGTGGCTGGGGGCATCGGTGGTAACACCCTGCATCTTGATAGCCATTTCCATGTAGAGGGCAGAAAAGCCCTTTCGCGCGCCATGCTCGCCAGTCGCTGGAGTATTCGCAACCCCACCTTGGCCGGTTTCAGGCTGCTCGCGGATATGGTCTGGGCCGATCGCAAGGCCATGGCCGCGCAGGCGCTGGCCTTCCATTCCACGCGCATTCCGCTGGAAAAGATCAGCGCTCCCACACTGATTATCGCCGGCGACAAGGACCCCTTTGCCAAACAGCCGCGCAAATTGCAAAAAGCCATTCGTGGAGCGCAGCTGAAGGTCGTGCTGGGTGATCATTCCAGTGTGTTGATTCGGCCCGGTTTTCAGCGCGCCATTGTAGATTTTCTGCAGGCCTGAAGGCGAAACGCAGAACTGGTTGTTCGTGCCGCCCAGGCTGGTGAGCACGAACCGTGCGCAGGCATGGCCTGCCAAGGGGCGCGCGCAGTAACACCCACTTGTCTATGGCACCTTTTGGCGTCTGACTGATCCAAGTTCTAACGCCCGTTTGAATTATAAGGGCGCAGTCAAGTAATGGCGTGGCGCGTTGGAGTGCGTGCAGAGCAGAGAAGCCCAAGCGTAAAGCGCCCTGATCGCCCGTATGTGGGCTTCTCACTGCGGCGTAGCGGTACCATTAGTGGGGGGGCACATCAATGATTATTCGCGCTATGAGGGCGGCTGATCTCACCGGGTCTGTGCAGGTTCATCGGCAGGCGTTTGGCCGGCTTGCACAATCACCGTACTGGATTGAGGTCACGCTCGAAGCTTTTCCGCGCTTTCTGTGCTTTGTCGCGGAAGAGGGAGCGCAGATCCTGGGTTACTTGATCTGGGCGCAGCAGCGCGGCTACCGCGATGAGGCAAGCGTAGAGCTGGACCAGATTGCCGTGCTGCCAGAGTTTCTGAACGAGCAGGTAGCGCGGCGGTTGATAGAAGAGTCTATGCCACACGTGAGTGCGCAGCTGGCCAGCCAAGGGATCTGCGCCAAACATATCAATATCAGTCTTCGCGACGATGAGCACCTGCATCGGCCTTATCAAGCCGCGTTGGATATTGAGGTCACCACCGCTATCTCTGAACTGTACCGTATTGATAAAGTGATGATGGCGGCAAAGGAAATGGAAAGGCGGGCTGAAACGGCGGACTGAGCAGCCGGCTGCACGCCGATCAGCAGCTTCCCAGCATCGGCGGCCAGAACGAATCGCTGGCGGTAAATGAGGACGCATCTGGGGACGTGTCGTTTTGGTCCGGAGCCAGTCAAAGGGCAGAAACAGAACCGGGTGCACTCAGTCTCAGGCAAGGGGGGAATGTGGTGCTGGCTCTGTATCGCCCGGAGCAAGCCTGGTTTGACCAGACCTGGCAGCCAGGTGAGTTTGAGCCTGTGCGCTAGTGCGGGGTAGTCTGGTGATATTGCCAGCCAGTCATACCACCAGCTGGCAGTATCACATCGCGGGACGTCTCCCGGTCGAGTGGTGCGGGAGACTTCAACCACGGGAGCTACGCAAGCTTGGCTATTCTTCGTCCGGGGCGTACATGTCTTTCATGAAGTAGGCGAACGCGGTATTAAAGGCGGTTTCCTGATAACCCTTTAGGCCGGTCTCGGCAAAGGGGATATGCACAGGATTGCGCTTGAGCGTTTCCTTGATGTCGGTGGTCGACATGATGATTACGTCCAAGTCGCTGATCAGCTCAATCGCCGCTTCCAGCTTGAAGCCAACCGCACCACCGGCAAATTTGCCCTTCATCGGCCGCTGACGGATGACCACCTTCTCGACCTTATAGTCCTGCATCAATTTGGCAAACGTCTGCTGGAAATAACGCAGCTCTCGTGTGCTGTTGATGTCGGTCAGGGTCAGCCGCCGTGAGCGGCAGTCAGGCAGCTCAAAAATCTCGTCCGACAGGGACAGCAAACACAGATTTACATCGTTACTGTTGATTTCAACGCCGCACACTTTCATAAAAATACCCAACCTGGCTAGATCGGCGCAGTGTAGCGCAAAAGCCTGCAGTTAACCTCCGGCGCGGCTGTGCGGTCAGTGAAAATGTACCGGCACGCATTATCTGCTTTACGCCACAACGCAAATGGCATTACATTTTTGCCATGGCAATAAGCCAGTTTGCAGGAGCCCAAGGATGGCATCTAGACGTACTGCAGCGTTTACCTCAATCGTGTCTTTCCCAGGCCGAGGATTCTCCGTTGCTCCACGACGCTACACCCACTCTGGTTGTGCCTTCGCCCCCAGCTGTGAGAGCCGCTTCTCTTCTTCCCTCGGCCAGCAATGGCAGAGTTCTAGCGCTCACACTGCGCCCTTGTTGATCTTTCCCGGAAATAGCCCTGTATCCCCGAGTTACCGATCGCGACTACCTCAGTTGAAACGCCCGTTGCTCCAGCGCCAAGCCGTTGGGCGGCGAAACGTGGTTTCGCGCGGCCTTGGCGCCTTCGCTTGAAGACTTGATTTGCTGGATGGCTACGTCAGTAGCAACGCACGCTGATGGCTTTAAAGCCAGCGGGTGCCGGTGTTGGGTTGCAGGCGTTTTGCGGTTAATACCGTAAGCGAGCAGTGGGTGGTCGTGATGCGCGCAGTGGTTTCAATAATTAAAAACAAAAACTGAATAAGGGGTGGGTAGTGAAAGCATTGATTGCTGTTCTTTTGGTGGTTACGTCGCTGTTGAGTGTGGGGTGTTCTTCGGTAAAAACAAAGGTGCTCGCCCCCAATACGGCAGGTGCCTTCAGCGGTAAAAGTCTGGTGCTGTCAAAATACAACGAATTACCGGATTTTCCGGCGCAGACTGCGGTTAACGTTCAGTTTGGCGTGGTTGGGGTGCTGACTGCTATTTCGAATGGCAATGCCATTATCCGCAGAAACAACATTCAGGACCCGGCGCTGGGTATTTCTCGCCAGTTGGCGCAGGGCATGCAGAACAGTCATGGGTTTAATGTGACAGAAGCCGACGACTTTGTAACGGTCAAGTCAGATGTGCCCGAGCTGGCTGCTCGTTATCAGGATTATGACTATGTACTGGACGTCAAAACCCTGGGGTGGAGCTCCATCTACTTTCCAACCGACTGGGACAACTATCGCGTTATCTACACGGCGCATGCGCGCTTGATAAGTGTAGATAGCGGACAGGTAGTTGCCGAACAGCTTTGCAGCCACGTGCCTGATTATGCCGACACCAACCAAGCGCCGTCTTATGTACAGCTGGAAAATGGCACGGGGTTAAAAGCGACATTGAACAAGTCGATCGAGTATTGCGTCGATCACATCCGCGCCACTGCACAGCTTTATAACGAAGGGCAAACTGAAAATGTCGCGGTAGCCGAGTGAGCTTTCGCACTGCGGTTTGATAAGGTTGCGGCCTCAGCTGTTGCCCAATGCAGAGGGTGACAGCGAGTGCGTATCTTGAGGCCCGCCCCGCGGTCAGATCGCAGCCAACGTTAACTTGGCAGTTATGCTCGGTTATCCTCCGACAGCGGCTAGGCTCGTTCCGCGCGAATAAAAACGACAAGAGGTGCTCAAGGGAATGACGAACGAACAATTCGATGCACTGGTGGCTCGCCTTGAAACGCAGGCTCAGCGCCATCCGTTTTTGTACAAGTCTCGCGTGCTGCTCATGGCTTTGTTGGGCTATGGCTATATCACGGTGATGCTGATTGGCCTGGTGATGGCCACTTTGCTATCTGTGCTGTTTCTCAAGGTGCTTGGGCTCAAACTGGCCATTCCTTTGCTGGTGCTAATCTGGGCGGTACTCAAGGCACTCTGGGTACGGCTGGATGCGCCGCAGGGGCGTCGCGTAACCCAACGGGAAGCGCCGGCGCTATTTGAGATGATAAATGACCTGCGCAAGCGGCTGAAGGCGCCGCGTTTTCATCGAGTACTTATTACCGACGATTTCAACGCCTGTGTAGTGCAAACCCCGCGCTTGGGCGTCTTTGGCTGGTATCGCAACTACCTGGTAATAGGTCTGCCGTTGATGAAGTCACTCAGCGTAGAGCAGTTTCGAGCGGTGCTAGCGCATGAGTTTGGTCACCTCGCGGGCGGCCACGGACGGATTTCTAACTGGATATACCGCTTGCGGCTCAGCTGGCATCGGCTGATGGATTCGCTGACGGCTGGCGGGCACTTTGGCACCTTCCTGTTCCGCCGTTTCTTCAAGTGGTATGTGCCTTACTTCACGGCGTTTTCCTTCCCGCTGGCGCGTGCCAACGAGTATGAGGCCGATGCCGCAGCGGCAAGAGTGACCTTGCCGGGTGCGATGGCGCAGGCGCTCACGGCGGTCAACGTGGTTGGCAGCTATCTGGACGAACGTTATTGGAGCGATATCCACCGTAGCGCCGTGGACCTGCCGCGCCCCGCCTTTGCGCCTTTCGAGCGGCTGGCAGAGCGGCTTTCATCGGATATAGAACCGGCATCCACGCAGCTTTGGCTGGAGCATGCCCTGGAGCGCAAAACCACATCGGCCGACACCCACCCATCCTTGTCTGACCGCCTGCAGGCCCTGCAACAGACCCCGCACCTGGTGCTGCCGGCGCGTGAGGAGCGTGCTGATCTGCTGCTCGGCCCGGCATTGCAGAGCATTACCCAGGAATTGGATGGCCAGTGGGAACAGGCCATTCTGCCGGCCTGGCAACAACGCTATGAAACCGCTACTCAGGGCCGGAAACGCCTGCAGGAATTGGAGGTTTGTATAACGGAAGGTACCGCCTTGAATGCGTCTGAGGCCTACGAGCGGGCCTGCTTGACCGAAGAGTTTGGCAGCGGCGTGGAGGCGGCCCTGGAACAGTTCCGTCAATTGCAGCAGCAGGAGCCGGATAACCCGGTTGCCTGTTTTGCGCTGGGGTCACGTTTGCTGGGTCGCGATGACGAGGCTGGCCTGGATCTGGTGCAGCGAGCAATAGCGCTCGATGAAGACGCCATGCTGCCCGGTTACGAGTTGCTGCGCGACTTCTGTTGGCGGCACGGGCAGGAGGCTGCCGCCCACGCCTGGCACGACAAGCTGATGCAGCGTGCTGAACTGCTTCAGCGCGCGCGCGCCGAGCGTGAGCATCTCAGCCTGAAGGACAAGTTTGATCGCCATGGCCTGCCTGACGAGGTGATCGCCCAGGTTCGTGCCTGCCTGAAATCCATTCGCGGGTTACGCAAGGTCTATCTGCTACGCAAGCGCCTGAACCTCTTTCCGGAGCAGCCGCTTTACGTAGTGGGTTTTTCCTGCACGCCCTGGTGGGGCATTTACCGGCGCAAGCGCGAGGCCGGCATTGGTCAGCGGATAGTCGACGAACTAAACCTGCCGGGGGAGATTTTCTGCCTCAGCGTTGATGGCGATAACTACCGATTTGGCCGCAAGTTCAGATGGAAGCGCGGTACCCGAGTACGCTGACCTAGCGCTCGAGTGGCGCTGCGCAGGCTTGGGCAACCCATACTGCTTGCCACGGTGCAGACAGGTCAGGTTGCCTAAGCCGGTCACGGCTGTCGGTTCGGGAAATAGCGGTAGACCAGTGACGAGTCGTGGCGAGCCACCTAACAGCGCAAGCGACGTGCGCCGGGGGTTCGCAAAGGACGTGTGAGCGCGTAACGAATGCTTTGCGCCACACTGTGATGCGGTTAATTTCAATGCATGGCAATACGCCAGTCGCAGGAGCCCAAGGATGGCGCGTAAACGTACCTCAACACTCGATGACCTGGTAACCATACTGTCCCGGTTGCCCTGGTGGGCAAGCCTTCTGATAGGCCTGCTGAGCTGGCTTATTCTGCATCCCGTGGCCACCACGCCCTACGTGCCACCCGCGGGGCTCAAGCCCGGTGACATGTCCGGCGTTCTGCTCGGACATCTCTGGCGCACCTTCGCCCTGTTTGGCCAATACCTCATACCGGCGGTTTGCGTGTTCGGCGCCATGGGTTCTATCGCTGGCCGCCATAAGCGCAAGCAACTGCTGAATAACGTTAAAACCGCCACCCAACCCGGTAAAGCTATCGATGGGCTCAACTGGCAACAGTTTGAACTCCTGATTGGCGAAGCCTTTCGCCGCCAGGGTTACAGCGTCTCGGAAACCGGCGGCAGCGGCCCCGACGGCGGCATTGACCTCATCCTTCGCAAGAACAACGAAAAGTACCTGGTGCAATGCAAACACTGGCGCTCACTCAAGGTCGGGGTGCCGGTCGTCCGCGAGTTTTTCGGCGCCATGGCAGTCGAAGGCGCAGCAGGTGGGTTTGTGGTTACTTCCGGGCAATACACCGCAGAGGCCATAGGCTTTGCCGAAGGCCGTAATATTCAGCTTATCGACGGCGTAAAACTCAAGCGCCTGCTAGCACAGCGCAACCCCATAACCCCCGTCCCTGAGCCCGACACCACAGCGCATGTACCGTCGCAGGCAGTGTTTCAGCCGCCAGCATCGGAACCGCGTTGCCCTGCCTGCAACAGCAGCATGATAAAACGCACCGCGCGCAAGGGTAGCAACGCCGGCAACGTATTCTGGGGGTGCAGCACCTATCCAAAGTGCCGGGGAATAGTGGATGCGTGAGCTGCGCACATACCAAGATGGTATGCAAAGCCCCATGCCATACAGTGTTATTGAAATGATGAAATGCGGAATTCAAGATAATCCGTACATTGGGGGGAGTTGGGGATGGGGCTGTTTTTAAGGGTTTCTTAATCGGAGGGCTTGGCCTGTGAGCGATGATATGCAGAAGTCACTGATATGCAATCATAAAGCCGTCGGTCCAGTTAGCTGTTAGGCGCTAGTTTATGTGTGAGTTTAAATTAAAAAAGGTACTTTATGAGTTTAGTTAAAAAAATAGCATTATCGCTTGTGTTTTTTTATTTGGCTGGGTGTGCATCTGGAGTAAAGCCCAATAATTTGAATGCCCCGGAAAAGATTAGCTGCATTAACTTTGCTGAAAGAGAGTCATATCAAATAAAGCGTGGGCTGTTAGATATTGTATGGGAGACAAGGTTAGAAAGAGGGCCATATATTTCAGAGAAGGTCGATGCGGAGGGGGCTTACTTCAGGGCGCCTCAAGGAGGTGTTTATTTTGGGCGTCCAGATATGGCGTCACGGCCTAGCGGCTTAGGGTCACACATGACTTATGAGGGTGGCATATACGTTCCGCATGACGCAAATAAAACGCCAAGAATTTATACATATTTTTCTACCCAAGCAGTTCCTCCTGTTGTGCCAGAAGAGGGCTTGAATTGCTCAAATATTGGCGTGGTAAGAGATCCAGTAACGGCAAAGCTTGAGGTATATAAGTATGCAGGATCTGGTGCATTGGGCGGCGTTGTCGGTAAACGCCTTGCGGGTTCGGGTGGTATTACTTATGGCCAAGCAGCAGCAGGAGGTCTAATTGGCGGTGCTATCGTCGCAGGCCTGATAAATATGGACGTTGGTAAAATATTTTTGAATCCATCCCCGCCAGAAGATGATAGCTTTGCGGCTAAGCTTAGGCTGTATTCGGCAGCAGTAACTGAAATCAAAGAGAGTAGTAGCGATGAACCATTAAATCAAAAATAAAATATGTGAGCATGAGCCTAACAAGTGACTGTGGTGTCAACGTCCCAAATCAGGCTGTTTTTTCACGCCACGGCTCTTGATTCTTAACCATGGTGTTGAGCATCACGATCATCTTTCGCATGCAGGCAATGAGGGCGACTTTTGGTAACTTTCCTTGGGCTTTCAGGCGTTCATAGAACTGCTTGAATACCGGGTTGCATTGGATGGCTGACATCATCGCCATGAACATCACTGTTCGCACTCTATGACGACCGCCACGGATCCGACGCTTGCCCGTCAGTCTGCCGCTATCGCGATTGATGGGTGCCACGCCAACCAGGGCTGCGATCTCTCGCCGGTTAAGCTTGCCTAACTCAGGAAGCTCGCTCAGTAGCGTAAACGCCATGACTTTGCCAACGCCTGGCACGCTGGTCAGGATGTCTGTTTTGCTTCGCCAATGATCAACCTTGGCGACTTCATGCTCGATCTGCTTGGTGATGGTTTTGATCTGGGTCTGGAGCGTTTTGAGTAGACTATTGATGGAGCTGTGAAGTGTTTTTGGCAGTATTTGCAGGCGGTTTTTTTCCATGGTGGACATTTCCATGAGCTGGCTGCGCCTCGCCAATAGGTCTTTGATTTTTTGAGATGTTTTATCCGGTATGGGCTTGAATTCTGGCTTCAGCGTAGCAGCATATTTGGCAATGACCTGAGCGTCGATGCGGTCCGTTTTTGCCAACACACCGATAGCTTGGGCATAGCGCCGCACACTGATCGGATTGACCACAATGATGGGCAGCCCAGCCTGACTGATGGCTCGAACCAATGCATGTTCGTAGCGGCCTGTTGCTTCTACAACGATCCGCTCAATGGCGTAGCCCTTGAGTATCTTCACAAGCTCTCGGATATGAGTGGTGCTGTTCGGAATGGTAAAAGATTGGCCGGACGGATGAAGGGCGATATCGAGGTTAGCTTTACCGACGTCGACACCGATGTTGATCAGGGTTTGGTTTTCTGGAGTGTTCATAATAAGCTGACTCTGCCTTGCTATACGGGCTCGAGGCCCCGATGACTGTTCGAGTTATCGCTTGAGAGTCATGCAGCGCTACCCACTTGTTATCGGTCTCTCAAAAGAGGAGCCGGCGCTACACCGAGCTGCTGCATGAAGGCCCCCGATGGCCGTCGGGGGTGGGCCTCAATTTACCCAAACACGGCAGAAATTATCCATACAACGCGCTCAACTGCCGCTCACTTCGTTCGCTGGACAGTCAAAAGCTGCGCTTTTTCCTGCCCGTTTGCTTAATCGTTAGGCCCTAAAAGAGGTATGTGATAGTGCTAAGAATGATCGTAGGTTTCGCAGCCGCCATACTCGCAGCTGCCGTCTCAAGTGCCACGCTGGAAGAGCATGTAACCAGCAAATGCGGAAAGTATGGCGAGCCGGAGTTCGTGTTCTCTGTAGGCCCCGCTTCCGTTGTTACCGGAGATGCTTCCTGGCTTATAACTTCTCTGGAAGCGATGGTGGCGAGCGGCGAGCGATTTAAGCCGGGTGAAATCCTGTTAATTGGGCCGGTTCCCCTCAAGGTCGAGGCGGCGTCAAATGGCAGATTGCGACTTCTCGAGCCTGACATGAAGGCCATGCCTTTCAATTATGTTGATTCGGTGGGTGCCACTCTCAATATGGTTCGGCGCCAGAAAGATGCCGTGCAAAGTCTTGATGCAAACGCTTCTCCCGATTTTGCGCCGCTACATCTCCCCTTGTTGGTTAGCTCTGATGCACTTCAGGCGCGGGTTATCCTCATGCGTCGTGATTCTTCCCTACAAATGGGCACGAACTGGGTGCTCATGGATGCAGAGAGCAAGCTTAGTGCCGACGAGCTTACATTTCGACCAATGTCTGTCTACGAGGCCATGCTCCAACGACCAGAAATTCACGACTTTCTGGCCCTGCCAGATGGGTACTCTGTAGCAGTATCAGGCCAACGGGATTTTGTAATTCTCAAAGGCGACCAGACCGCAACACCAGTCAAGGGCAGCTATCTCTTCGGACTTCAAGCTACACCCTAGTTAGTCGTTCAAGGGGGCCGGGCGCGGCCCCTTAACTCAAGTGTCAAATATCATGCACCAATCACACTAAGGTTAAGGTGCCGCTGTTTATGATGCGTGTCACAGACGACTTCTGCGTCGGTAAAGCCGGATACTTTCGGGGGTAAGTAAATGCAGATCAGAGCAATGCAAGCCGCTGACCTTTCGGCCGCTGCAGAGGTTCATCAGCAGGCGTTTATTCGTCAGAAACAGTCGCTCCAGTGGCTGGAGTCAAGCTTGAATGCCTTTCCACGATTTCTGTCCTTCGTTGCAGAAGAGCAAGCGGGTGTTGTGGGTTACATTCTTTGGGCGCAAAAGAGCGGCTTTCGCGATCAGGCTGTAATGGAGCTGGATCAGGTTGCAGTGCTTCCAGCGGAGCAGGGCAGGGGTATTGCCCGTTGTCTGATATATGAGTCCTTGCCGTTGGTAAAGCAGCAACTATGCAGACAGGGCTCGACGCTCAAACACATTATCGTGAATACCCGTGCCGACAATCATGCGCAGCGCTTGTACCGGAGTGCCTTGGGCGCGGAAGTGGTAGCGACCATTGCTGATCTGTATTCGGCGGATGAGGTGTTGATGTTGTCCCGTGATATGGATGGAAAGGCCTGAGGCGCAACGGTGCGCTGGATAGCCGTCGTTTTCTCGTGGTGGCGGCGCTGCCTTCATGCCTCTTTGGCAAGCGCCTGTATGCTAG
The DNA here is from genome assembly GCF_900105255.1 of Halopseudomonas sabulinigri. Classification (NCBI taxonomy): domain Bacteria; kingdom Pseudomonadati; phylum Pseudomonadota; class Gammaproteobacteria; order Pseudomonadales; family Pseudomonadaceae; genus Halopseudomonas; species Halopseudomonas sabulinigri. The sequence goes on from NZ_LT629763.1 coordinate 204,132, forward strand.
TCGGAAGGTAGAGTGCGGGTTGGTTACTGCGCGTACCAGTCACTGACCCGGCCGGCACAAACCCAATCGTTTCCAGGCATGGTGGAGCCAACAGCCTTGGCCATAGTTGATGCCTGGGTAACGGATTCATATTTGCTCTTGCTCTGGCCTGCACGCAAGCTGTCGGCACCGCAAAACTCGTTGGCACACCACTTCATGTACAGGCGCTCATTGCACACATTGGTTAGCCTAAAGTAAGTTTTTCCGTCTTTTTCCTGGGTGCTGTATTCCAAGCACGAGCCCTGAGTATTCAACCCGTTCCAGCATCCCTTGGCGTCTGGGGTAAAGCCCAGTGCTGCAGGTGCAGCGGTGTTGTTGGCGGTTTGCTCGGGTGTTGCTGACGGATTGGATGCGGTCGCACTGGCAGTGGTGGCCGGAGTAGTGGGCACGTTACCGGTCGACTGGTCAGGCTTTGTCTGTGAAGCGTTGTCCCCGTTTGCCGTTGTTGATGCCCCGGTGAACGACGTCTTTGTAGTGGGTGGGTCAGCGGCTAGAGTGCCAGTATCGGCTGCTTGCAACGCGGCTTTCTGGGACGAGGATTCCCTTGTTGCAGTTGATGATGTGGCTGCAGTGTAAGCGCTCGCCGCTTGCTGTACCGCATTCTCATAGCCGCGTCTGGTTGGCGATTTGGATTGTGCGCTCTGCGCGTTGCGTATCATTGCCTGGTTTTGTTGGTACTGATTACGAATGCTGTTGTTCCGGGCCTGAATGCTGTTGAAAGTGTTTGCCCACGTCTGCTCGCTGAAGGCATCCAACTGTCGGTTGCGCGCATCAAGCTTGTCCGCAAGCTCGAGTTCGCTATACGCGTACTCAATATCGTCAGCGGCCGCCTCCATGGATTCAAGTACGCGTTCAATAGTCGCTTCTGGGCGAACTACCCGGTAGCGCTCCCGTTTAGTGGAGCGTTCCCATAGCATTTGTTCCCGTGCGTACAGATGCTCATACGCTGCTTGATAGGGCGCCAGATCATAGCTCTCCAGCACATCGGAATTACATTCAATGTAGTTCACGTTAATTCGAATGATTGTGTTTGATTTGCTGCGTCTATCGCCTCTTATCTCCCGGGGGTAGGCGATATCTTTTGGGCACCCTGCTTTTTCCGCCCAATAGGCGAAGGTGAGGGGTTTGTGTTCGGTGTCGGTGAATTGGCGATACTGATCATCGTAAGACTGTGCATCGGCGATGGCGCCGCTCAGCTGGTTTACGCGTTCAGCTAAAAGCGCTTGTTGTTGCTGTGCCTCTGCGCCGGAGTAAACCTGAATCGAGGGACGATTCTTGAAATTAACAGCCTTCCTGGGGTCGCTGACAAAAATTAAACGATCGAGAGGTCTGCTTATGGTCGTTTGCGTCATTTGCTCACGGAGGGAAGAAAGGTTCGCAGGCGTTAGCTCGTTTAGGGGCTTTGACGTGAAGCAGTCATAGCAGTATTGCCAGTCGGTTACCACAGCGCCATTGGTTACCGTTGCTGGCGTTTTGGCGGGCAGGTTGTTGAGCCGATTCGTGCTGTTAGTGATGTAGTTGCCCTGCGTGATCAGCTCTTCGGCGGTGATCGCCTTGAGCGGCTGAATAACATAACGGTAGAGCGGTATGGGCTGCTCAATTTCCTTGAATTCTATCCAGGCCAGAAGCACTGGCGTGTCAGCAGAAATTAGCTCGTCATCAGAGGCAAGGCGGTTGGAGCGGGTGTAGTGAGTCGATGCAAAGGTGGCCAGCAGCAGGGTGCGGTCAGTATGGGGCTCGACCCTTTCCCATTGATCTATCGATGGGTCGCGGTTTTCATAGGCGGACCAGGCGAACTGCCTAGCGTTGATTGAGCAGCCAGCTTGCACTACCAACAGGGCGGATAATAAAGCGAGATAGATGTATCTCAGCGTCTTGCTCGGGGTTGACTTCATGACGTGTCCCTTTGTCAGCAGGCTTTCCGTACAGTCAAACCCTAACGTTCACAAGAGAGTGATGCAAGTTTGCGTCCCCTTGGACTCGGCTGCTTGCAGCGACAACACAAGTATCATGTTCTAATGCGCGATTGCTCTGGCTTCACTTGGCCGGGGTTTCCATTACACGGAGGGAACATGGGCCTGATTGTCCTACCCCTGTTGGCGGCCTGGTTTGCTGCTTTCGTTTATTCAGGATTTATTCTGTACGCGATATTCAGTGACGATAAGCCGCTTTGGTACGTCGTCACTGCGCTAGGGGCAGGTGTCGTGTTGGCGTTATGTTACCCGCAGGTCGGTTTGTCCGGCTTTAAAACAAGAGAGGACGTGTGGGCTTTCGAGATCCCGCTATATTTTTTGCTGAACAAGGTAGCGATAGTAGTGTGCGTAGCCGCGGCGGCGTGCCATTTCTTCGGCTGGGGCGCTGCAACAACTCCGCACTTCAATGCGGTCTGTTTTGTATTGGGTTTTGCTGTGTCGGCCGGGACTTTGACGGGCGCGCTCTACGCTGACCGTTTTCAGCAGAAGCAGGGTATCGGTACGACCTATTAAACGGTCTCAATCAGCAGCCTGCGCACGCCTCACCGTCTCCGACGGGTTCTCCCCAAACAACGCCTTGTAGTCCTTGGCGAACTGCCCCGGATGCCAGAAGCCCCAGTTGGCTGCGGTAATGGCAACGGGGGCATCATGCTGAGGGTCGCTGAGCGCGCGTCGCACCTGATTCAGGCGCGCGGTGCGCAGGAACTGCAGCGGGCTGATGCCAAGAATGCTTTCGAAGCTGTACTGCAGGGTGCGGCGGCTGACGTGGGTGAGTTCACACAGCTCGGTTATGCTCACCGCCATCTGAGGGTTGGCGGCCAGTTGCGCCTTTACCTGCTCGACTACTCGCTTGCGGTGGTCATAGCTGGGCGCGGCTTCCGCGCTCAGATGCTCTTCGCCAAGCAAGGTGAGTAGGGCGGTTGTGGCCAGGTCTTGCTGTAATTGCTTGTTCAGGCCGTTGGCGCCGTGATTCACCACCCGCTCCAGCAGAAAGCGCACCTGATCCAGCTTGTGCTGTTCCACTGTCAGGCGCGGGGCTGATTCCAGGTTGGCCAGATTGAGGGCGCGACCTTCGCGTTCGGCGGCGCGCAGCAGCACATCTTGCTTGACCACGATACCGTAGATGTCGAAAGCGTCGGGCGTCATCAACTCAAAGTCGCGCTCGCCGGGGCGGCACATCAGTTGGTTGCTGTCGACCTGCAGGCCGTTGATGCGGCAGTCGGCGGTTTGCGCCGGAATGCCCAGCCAGACGGAATCCTTCCAGACGTTGCACTGCTGCCGTAATGAGCGGTTGGTATGCTCCTTGAACAGCTGAAAACCCTCCAGTGCCACCTCATCAATACGTCCGTAAAAACGGCCCGCGCTCAACTGGTCGTATTCCTGCTGCCAGTTGGTCAGGTTGTGGGCGTGTTCGTCGGCGTCCTGTGCCTCGCGGGTGCTCCGTCCTGGTGCATCGGGCGATATAGGTGAGTGCATCGGTAGGCTTCTGCGGCTGGCCTCTAGGCTTCAAATAATGGGGTTTTGCTCAGGCTGGTAACTCAACGTCTTGAATTGGCGAACAAATTTCGATTTGCCAAAACTTGATAGTGCGCTGGTACGACTATCGCAGCAGTAGCTCGTATCGATTGCTGCTATTACGCGACGTTGCCGCATTTTAGCAGCAAGTTCTGTGCCTGAGGTAACCATGACTGACACCTATCGCTACACACTGGGTAGCACGACCTATCAATTCCGTGCCTTGGCCGAGCTGATGGCCAAGGCGACTCCCCAGCGCGCCGGTGACCGCCTGGCCGGGGTGATTGCGCTGTCGGCCGAGGAGCGCGCGGTGGCGCAAATGACGCTGGCCGAAGTGCCGCTCAAGACCTTTCTGAACGAGGCGCTGGTGCCCTACGAGCAGGATGAAATCACCCGGCTGATCATCGATGATCACGACGCGGCGGCTTTTGCCGCTATCGCTCACCTGACCGTCGGCGACTTTCGCAATTGGCTGCTCAGTGACCACGCCAGGCCCGAGGTGTTGCAGTCGGTGCGTACCGGTATCACACCCGAGATGGCGGCGGCAGTGAGCAAGATCATGCGCAATCAGGATCTGATTCTGGTCGCCAAAAAGTGCCACGTAACCACCGCCTTTCGCAGCACCATCGGTCTGCCGGGTCACCTGTCTACCCGGCTGCAACCCAACCACCCGACCGACGATGTGAATGGTATCGCCGCCAGCATTCTTGATGGCTTGCTGTACGGCAACGGCGATGCCGTGATCGGCATCAACCCGGCGACCGACAACGTGGCCCAGGCAATCAAGCTGATGCAGCTGATGGGCGAGGTGATCGACAAGTATCAGATCCCGACCCAGTCCTGCGTGCTGACCCACGTGACCAATACCATCGAATGCATCGAGGCGGGGGCACCTGTGGATCTGGTGTTCCAGTCGATTGGCGGCACCGAGGCGACCAATAGTAGCTTCGGATTCAACCTGGCGACGCTGGCCGAGGCGCAGGAGGCTGCGCTCGGCCTTAAGCGCGGCACCGTGGGCGATAACGTCATGTACTTCGAGACGGGGCAGGGCAGCGCGCTTTCGGCCAATGCCCACCATGGTTTGGATCAGCAAACCTGCGAGGCGCGCGCCTACGCTGTGGCGCGCAAATTCAAACCGCTACTGGTGAATACCGTGGTCGGTTTTATCGGCCCGGAGTATCTGTTCGACGGCAAGGAAATCACCCGCGCCGGGCTGGAGGATCACTTCTGCGGCAAGTTGCTCGGTGTGCCGATGGGCTGCGACGTCTGCTACACCAACCACGCCGAAGCCGACCAGAACGATATGGACAACCTGCTGACGCTATTGGGCGTGGCGGGGTGCTCCTTCGTGATGGGCATTCCGGGCTCGGACGACATCATGCTGAATTACCAGACCACCTCCTTTCACGATGCACTCTATGTGCGCCGCGTGCTGGGCTCGCGGCCAGCGCCGGAGTTTGAGCAATGGCTCACCCGCATGCAGATCATGCGCGACGCCGACCGGCACATTCTGCACGACGCGCTACCCGAACCCTTTGCCCGCTCGCTGAAGGCGTTGCCGGGAGGTCGCGCATGAGCAAGCCGGACGATCAGCACCTGCAGCACGGCAAAGTGGTGGATAACCCCTGGCGCCGACTGCGCGAGTTTACCGATGCGCGCATTGGCCTGGGCCGCGCGGGTATCAGTCTGCCGACCAGCGAGATGCTGGCCTTTCAGTTGAGTCACGCCCAAGCCCGTGATGCGGTGCATTTCCCGCTGGATGTGGACGCGCTGTGCGCGCAGTTGGCGGATCTGAGCAATCTGCCGAATGACGCGCCATTGCGCTTGCACAGCCAGGCGCAAGACCGCACCTCCTACCTGCAGCGGCCTGATCTGGGCCGCCTGCTGGACGACACCTCGCACGAGCAATTGGCGGCCCTGCCGGCGGCCAGCAGCCAGAGTGATCTGGCCATCGTGATTGTGGATGGCCTGTCTTCCTTGGCGGTGCAACAGAACGCGGCGGCCTTTCTCGCGCCATTGCTGGAGCTGCTGCAGGCCGAGGCTGAGCCCTGGCGGCTGGCGCCGGTGACGGTAGTCGAGCAGGGCCGGGTGGCGGTGGGCGACGGCATTGGCGAGCTGCTGAACGCGCGCGCGGTGTTGCTGCTGATTGGCGAGCGCCCCGGACTGAGTTCACCCGATAGCCTCGGCCTGTACCTCACCTGGAATCCCAGGCCGGGGCTGAACGATGCCGCGCGAAACTGTATTTCCAACGTGCGTCCGGCCGGGCTGCCCTACGCAGAGGCGGCGAGGCGCGTGCTCTACCTGCTGCGCGAGGCGCGGCGGCTGAACCTCTCCGGCGTGAAGCTGAAAGACCGAACCCAGGATGAGGTGATTGAGCACGGCGGCAGCGGCAAGAATTTTCTGGTTTCCGAGTAACGCAGCACGCGCAACACAAGGCTTTAAACCAACAGCAACTTTCACTTAGAAAAGTAGAGGAATAACCATGTCGACAGACAATCAGGAGTACCTTGCCAAACGGCAACTCAAGCGCGGCACCGCGGGCTGGATTCTGCTCGCGGGGCTGGGTGTGTCTTATGTGATCTCTGGCGATTTTGCCGGCTGGAACTTCGGCATTGCCGAGGCAGGTTGGGGCGGCTTTGCCATAGCAGCAGTATTGATGGCGCTGATGTATCTGACGCTGGTGCTGTCACTGGCCGAGATGTCGGCAGCCATCCCGGCGGCGGGCGGTGGTTACAGCTTTGCCCGCCAGGCGATGGGCCCTACCGGCGGTTTCATGACCGGGCTGGCGGTACTTATCGAGTACGCTCTGGCACCGGCGGCCATCGTGATCTTTATTGGCTCGGCGGTGGAGTCGTTGCTGGGTGTCAACGGCCCCTGGGTGTACGCAGCCTTCTATCTGGTGTTTGTGGGCATTCACCTGGCCGGTGTGGGCGAGGCGCTGAAGGTGATGATGGTGATCAGTGGTCTGGCCGTGTTTGCCATCGTAGCCACCGGTGTGGCGCTGGTGATGCACTTTGATGCCAGTAACCTGTTTGACATCGCCGCGACCGAGGCCGCCGGAGCCAGCGACATGCTGCCGTTGGGTTGGTACGGTGTATGGGCGGCACTGCCCTTTGCCATGTGGCTGTTCCTCGCGGTAGAAGGCGTACCGCTGGCTGCCGAAGAAGCCAAGGACCCGGGCAAGGACGTACCCAAGGGCATCATCGGTGCCATGGTCTTTCTGCTGTTTACTGCGCTGATGGTCGTGGTTCTGGTGCCGGGCGCAGCGGGTGCCAAGGCCATGGGTGAAAGCGCGGTACCCTTGGTAGACGCGCTGAACGCTACCGGCAACGGCAGCCTCGCTACGTTGGTGAATGTGCTGGGGCTGGCCGGCCTGGTCGCGTCTTTCTTCTCGATCATCTACGGCTATAGTCGCCTGGTGTTTGCGCTGTCGCGGGCTGGTTACCTGCCCAAGTCGCTATCCTTGACTACCGAGCGCAAGGTGCCGGCGCGGGCGCTGATCGTACCCGGTGTGTTCGGTTTTCTGGCCTCGCTGAGCGGTGAGGGCGATTTGATGCTGGCCATGGCGGTCGTGGGCGCGACTGTTTCTTACGCGCTGATGGCGCTCAGTCACATCCTGCTGCGTATCAAGCAGCCGGGTCTGGTGCGTCCTTATAAAACGCCCGGTGGTGTGCTGACTTCCGGTATTGCACTGGTGCTGTCGCTGGTGGCCCTGACCGGTGTGTACGCCTTTGACCCGCGCGCCTTCTTCTTCACCATGGTGCTGTTCGCAGTGGGCGCCGCCTATTACTTCGGCTACAGCCGAAAGCACTTGGTGGCCAAGTCGGCGGACGAAGAGTTTGCCATGCTGGCTGACGCGGAGGCTGATCTGGCGGCGGCCTGAATTGGGTGGGTTACGCTGAGCGACAAGGCCGCCTGCGGGCGGCCTTTCTTGTTTTCGGTTACGCGGATGGCGGTGAAGGCACTTTATCGCCATAGATGGCGCGGTCCTTTCTCAGTGCTCGAGTGGGCGCTGACTCTACCGGTCGAGATGGGACTCGACTGTCCCGGCTTGTGCTTGGGGTGTCCGGGAGAGCCCGGCAGAGAAGCGAGACCTGTTATTCGCTTACGCGTCGCGCAGCAAATCCTGGCTGTTGAGCAGCGCATACGCCACTTCCGGGTGCTGTTTCATACAGCGGCGGATGGCGGCGGGAATGGTCTTGCGGGTTTTACGGCATAGCCCCGGCTGCGGCGCGAAGGCCATACCGATACCGCGTATCACACGTATCTCTTCGATGCCTGGCCCAATCGCAAGGCCGATGCCCAGTTGCTCTGCCATACGCTGTTGCAGATGCTCCAACTCCTGCAGGCTGGCCACGTTTTCGAGGCGCTCAATCAGCCGCCGTTCTTCATGCAGCGTCAGGCGCAGAATACGTGCATCGGCACTCGGATCGTCCAGCAGCCTATCGCGATCACAGTCGCAGGTACCGGGCGGGCAGGATTGGCGCAGGGCGGTCGAGTTCATGTAAGGCAGCTGGCTTGAGCGTTGCGGTTATCGTGCGATGTTTCGCGAGCGGGTGCAACGACTGCGTGCTGGCGTTTCTTTCGGGTACGACTTTGGCGGCTGAGCAAGCCCGGCAAGCTGATAACGGCCTGCCGCTAACGCGGTCTAGCGCTGTGGTAAAACTTGTTTTAAGACGCGAGTGAGTCGGCTTTTTTCTTGCTGCGTGATATCTTTTTTGCGTTTTGGCCAAGGTCGGCCTCTTATCTACGCCACTTTTGTGAGAAGGAACTCAAACCATGCGTCCCGAACTGCCCCCATCACGTTATGAAAAGCCATCTCCCTATCCTGAGCCGTACCTGGAGTATGGCGAAGATACGTTTTATGGCGAAGATACGGCTCGCCCGCACCTTGGCTGGTTATTGCTGCTGCCGATATTGCTGGTAATGGCGCTAGTCGCCTTTTGCTTGGTTGTGCCGGACAAGTGGCTTGCTGTAGAGCATATGGATCAGGCAGCGACGGTCATGCCCTTTGATCCACCGCGAATCGAGACTCAAGCGGCCTTGATGGGCGTTTCTCTGCCGCCTGCCAGCGTGCAGCAAAGGCTTCAACAGCGTCGCGCCTTTTTTTCCGGCGATTTTGAGTATCTGGACCAAAGTCTCAGTGCTCAACGACAGCAGGCTTTGCTCAACCCGCAGCAAACCATAGGCTACCATCCTTTTATTGAGGGTCTGGAGGATACCGCGCTGGCGGGTTTGGATGCCTGCCAACGGTGGTTGCAGGCGATGCCGGATTCGTACGTGGCGCATTGGGTATGTGCCGAGGTCTGGAATGACGGCGCCTGGGAAGCGCGCAGTGAAAAGCGCAGGAGCGACATCAATATTGCGCAAACCGTTCTGATGGAAGAGCGATTGCATCAGTCCAATCAGCTACTTGAGCGGGCGCTGACGCTTGATGAGCAGCCAGTGGAGGCACTGACCCTGCTTGCGCAGAATCACTTTCTGCTGGGTACCCGTATAGACGATGGCTTTGAGTGGGCGCAGCTGCTCAATGTATTCGACGGCAAAGATGCGGAGTTGTCTGAACCCTGGCCGCACTCACGCACCACCGGCTTGGCTAGTTCCTACATCGAGCGAGCGTTAGCGGTTTATCCGCGTTACTTGCCAGCACATCGGACCTGGGCCAATTTTCTGCAGCCGAGGTGGGGTGGAACACAGGCTCTGGTGCTGAGCGCCATAGATCAGGCGCAGCGCGCAGGAATAGAAGAGTCGGATTTGCTCGATATGCGTGATGACTTCGTGGTTTATCCTGCTACGTTTTCGACACCCGGTGCCACGCAAGCCTATTGGGAAAAGGCGATCGCTCAACAGCCCACTCGCAAACGTCTGGAAGGGCTGCTGCATGACCAGGTTGGCCGGCAAAATTGGAAGGCCATAGTGCCCGCAGCCGCAGCGCTGATTGTTCGTTACCCGGACGACGGCGACGCCTATTATTGGTTGGCGGAAGCCAGGAAAATGATGGGTCAGACCGATGAGGCGCGGGCGGCTTATCTCTACGCGGCTGCGTTGGGCAATGATGCAGCCGCCCAAGAGTTGATCATGGCCTTTATTCGCGGCGGCCTGGGCATCGACGAAAGCTATGCCGGCCCGAGTCTTCCCCAGCTATGCCATTACAGCGCGGCTCTGGGCTCACCCATTGGTGCCAACTGCCTCGGTGCTGGTTACTTCGAGGGTGGCCAGCCCGGTGTGCCTTTTGCACGTGATCCCGGGCAAGGTTACGCCTGGCATTTGCTAGCCTCCCGAGCGGGCCATTACAACTCGCAGTTTGATCTTGGCTGGATGCTTTATAGCGGCCGGGTGCCGGGTGTTGATAGTGAGCAGGCTCAAGCGCTGGGGATATTCTGGTTGCGGCGTGCCGAGGAAAAGGGCCATACCTTTGCTGCCCGCAGGCTCGATGAACTAGGTGTTGATCGGTCCACATCGTTTATCAGTCGCGATAACCTATTTGCGGTGACCAACTCGCTCAAGACCGGTCTTTTGTGGGTGCGTCAGCGGCTGCGGAGTCTCTGGGCTTAGCCAAAAACTGCGTCGCTAATCCGCATCTATAACGTTACCTGGGCTGACGCTTGCCGGGTGAATCGGCTTTTGCTGCGGGGCGCTTTGCCGGCACAGGAGTAATCGAATGCGCAAGGTCAGTTTGCTGTTGGGCTGCGTCCTCGTTGTCGCTATTTGGCAGACAACGGCAGTGGCCGAAGGGCTGCTATCAGTCAACACCGAAGGCCGATGGTATCGCCCGGCTGTGGGGGTGAGCTGGCAGTGGCAGTTGCTGGTTGATGACGAGCATCCGTTGAACACGGCTTACGAGGCGGAACTATACAATCTGGACCTGTTCAGCACGCCTGCGACCACCATCAGCCTATTGCAGGCTGCCGGTCGCCGCGTGGTCTGCTACTTCTCGGCTGGCACCTACGAGAGCTACGTAGCAGACCGCAATCAGTTTGCCGCCAGGGATGTGGGCCAGGTTCTCGCGGACTGGCCCGATGAGCGATGGCTGGATATCCGCTCACCCGCGGTACAGCGCATCATGACCGAGCGTCTGGACTTGGCGGCAAGCAAGGGCTGCGACGCGGTCGAGCCGGATAACGTGCAGGGGTATCTGGAGGACACCGGCTTTGCTCTCAGCGCCGAACATCAGCTCGCCTACAATCGCTTTATTGCCACCGAGGCGCATCGCCGCGGTTTAGCCGTAGGGCTGAAGAACAGCCTGGAGCAGGTTGCAGAGCTGGTTGATTACTTTGATTTTTCCATTAACGAGCAATGCTTCCAGTACAAGGAATGTCAGCCATTACTGGCTTTCATTGAGGCGGGCAAGCCGGTACTGAATGTCGAATATCCAGACCAGCATCTCGCCCTGGATGCACACTGGGTAGCGACGCTGTGCGCTGCTGCCAACGCTCGCCAGTTCAGCACGCTGATACTGCCGGTGGAGCTGGATGACCGCTTTCGTATTGCGTGCGCGGACGCCGCATCGAGATGATCGACCTGGGTGGTTGCAAGGCCATCTTTTTTTACACCCGCCATTGAGTTGTGCTTTACCCAGCGCCGCCACTAGGGATAACGTCGGTCAGACTAGCAGCGCCGTCGCTGCAACTATCGCTATCGCGAACAGGGACGATATGAATAACCATCCTCGCGCCACTGCAATTCAGGAAAGCCCCAACGGTAACGATGTGCCGGTCGCGGTGCTGGTCGACTGCGATAACGTACCGCCCGAAATTCTGCCCTATGCCTTACGCATGGCAGCACAGTTCGGCCGCGTTGCCCTGCGCCGCGGTTACGGCAATCATGCCACCTTGGCCAACCGCTGGCAGGAAGCGCTGGTGCGACTGGCCTTTACCCCGCACCTGCAATACCAATACGCCTCCGGCAAGAACACGGCTGATATTGCACTCGCACTGGATGCGCTCGAGGCGATGTTTGATCATCGTGCAGAAACCTTTTGCCTGGTAACCAGCGACTCCGACTTTGCCTACCTATGTCGCAAGCTGCGCGAGCGCGGCGCTCGCGTGTGTATCGTGGGGGAGGCCAAAACGCCGGAGGCTTTGCGTAACGCCAGCGATCAGTTCTTTGAATGGTCGCCCGCCGAGGCTGACGCTGAGGCAGCTAGTGACTCGGCGGAAAAGTCACCAGCAAAAAAGGAGCCCACGACCAAGCGCAAGTCTGCCAAAGCCGAGCAAGGCAAGGAGGCTCCGAAAGAGGCGGTCAAGGAACCACCGAAGGAGAGTAGTAAAAGCACCACCAAACACCGCCCGCGCTTTGTGGTTGAGGCGGTCTCGCTGCTGGTCAGCGAGTCTTCCGAGGGCAGGGTCGGACTGGGGCCGCTGGGACAATACCTCAAGCGGACTGATCCAGCGTTCGCACCAAAAAACTACGGCCACTCCGGTCTGCTGGATATGGTGAAAACGTACGATCTGCTGGAGCTGCACAAGGAGGCTGGCGGTAACTGGACGGTGGGCCTGGCGGACGTCAAGGCAGGTTAGCAGAGCTTCGCCTTTAAGCGTTTCGCTAAATTATGGAGCGCGCCGGCCCCGGCTGGGCTATGCACTTTCTCTTGTTGGTGTGGTCTGCATAGAAGCTGCCGCTTTGCGGTTGCTGATATGGGCTAATGAGAGGAAGACCACATGGATTTGCGTTCAGGGCATTGTTTTTGGCCGATCAACTCGGGCTTGATTCAGCCTTATCCCAGCCTGGCTGGTGATCTTGACTGTGACGTACTGGTGATAGGCGCGGGCATTACCGGCGCCTTGATTGCGGATTACCTTACGCAGAAAAAGGCCAAGGTCGTGGTGCTGGATCGTAGAGATGTGGTCAGCGGCAGCACCAGCGCTTCGACGGCGATGCTGCAATACGAAATCGACACGCACCTGAGTGACCTGATTACCCGCATCGGCAAGGATCCGGCCGAACGTGCCTATCACCTGTGCTCTGATGCCATCGATAAACTGGCGAAAATCACCAAGGATTTGCCGGACTGTGGCTTTGAGCGCTACAGCAGCTTTTACTTCGCCTCCAGCGAGGATGACGTTTCCGCCCTGGAGCGCGAATATGAGGCGCGCAAGCAGGCTGGTTTTGATATTGAGCTGTGGCGCACCAAGGACATCACCAGCCGCTTCAATTTCAGCGCGCCCTGTGGTCTGTATTCCAAACAAGGCGCGCAGGTAGATCCTTTCCGTCTCGCCCACGCTTTACTGGCCCGTGCCAGCAAAGCGGGCGCGCAGATTTTTGACCGTACCGAGGTCAGCGATATAGACCAGGTACAGGACGGCATCGTTGCGTACACGGCAGAGGGGCATCAGGTACGTGCGCAGAAGGTGGTATTTGCCTGCGGTTATGAAGCGCAAAGCTGGTTGCAGGAGAAGGTTGTTGATCTCAACAGCACCTTCGCATTGGTGACTGAACCGGTTGATTCGTTTGAGGGCTGGTATGAGCAGTGCCTACTTTGGGAGTCCGAACGCCCCTACACTTACATGCGCACCACCAGTGATAACCGGATTCTGATTGGTGGTGAAGATGAGCCGTACAAAAACAGCGAACTGCGCGACAAGGCCTTGCCCAAGAAGACCAAGGCGCTGAGCAAAAAACTGTCTGCGTTGATGCCTTCGATTCCCTTCCAGGTGGCGTACTCCTGGGCCGGCACCTTCGGTGAAACCGAGGATGGCCTGGCGTACATAGGGGAAACGCGGGAGTTCCCCAATGCTTATTTTGCACTGGGCTACGGTGGCAACGGCATAACCTACAGCGTGACCGCGGCGCAGATCATCGCCGACCTGTATCTGGGCAAGAGCAATGCCGACGCGGACCTGTTCCGCTTCGGCCGTTAGCACTCAGGTCGCTACTCAGGTCGCAACCGACTTCTCGATCTGGTTGGGGAATCTGGCCACAAAGCAGGTGCCGAACTCGTCGGTGGAGGACACGCCCAGCGTGCCCTCGTGGCTTTGCGCAATCTGCGAGGCGATGTACAGACCCAATCCCAGGCCTTCGCCGCGCCCGTCTGCCTGCGATCGGGTAAAGGGATGAAAGAGCAGCGGCATCAGCTCCTGGGCAATGCGCTTGCCCTGATTGGTAACCGAGAGGATGACGTGATTGTCTTCGACCGTGGCGGTGATGCTGATCGGCGCCGCAGGTGCACCGTGATTTACCGCATTGACCAGTAGATTTGACAGCAGCTGCCCCATTCGACCGGCATCACAGAAACTCTGCTCCGGCAGCACCAGCTCTCGGTGCAGTGAACGGGCGGGATGTGTAGCGGCCACCTCGTCTATCACCGCGTTGAGCGCGTAAGCCAGTTGATCTGTCATCACCCGGCGCACGGGGATGCCGCCGCCGAGGCGGCCGCGGGAAAAGTCCAGCACATCCTCGATCAGCGCGCTCATGCGAACCGAACTCTGTGTTATCGACGTGGCAAGCTCGCGGTCACGCTCGACCGTCAGCTTGCTTTGCAGCAGTTCGGCGCTCATGCCGATTGCCGTCAGGGGAGAGCGCAGATCGTGGCCCAACACGGCAATGAACTGCTCGCGCAGGCGACCGGTTTCCGTCTCTCTGGCCAGGGCAGCTTCGATCTGCTCCTGCGCTTCCTGCATATCCAGCTGGACTGCAATCAACTGGGCGAACAGCTCTAGCGTCTTGCGCGCTGCAGATTCATCAAACTGCGCGGGCACGCTGTCGATGGCGCAAAGCGTGCCAAAGAACTCCCCATTGGCGCGCACAATCGGGATGGAAACATAGCTTTCCAACTGGTAAGTACGCGGCGTGTGGTGCGTGGAATAAACCGGATCTTTTTTTACGTCGCGGAAAATCACCGGCTGGCGGTGATCGCGAATCTCATTGCAGATGGTGGTGTCGAGCACCAACTCGCCGCCGGGCAGCAGACCAAAGTCGATGGAATCGTCTACCGCACAGGCGACCCATTTCTCGGTAGTAACTCTGGCAATCGCGGCAAAGCGCATACCGGTGGTCTGCTTCATCATGCTGAGTATCAGCGGGACGGCGTCAATCCGGGCAATTTTTAGGACGTCACCCTCAAGGTTGGAACAGTCAGACATCAGGTGGCGCCAAATAGGGAAGTTTCCGGGAGTTTAGGCGTTATCAGCCTGTTTGCCTATGCACCGCTTGCGCTGGCCAGTGAGCGCGGGCCTGGCTAAGCGGTCTTCGGCAATACATGACTTCCCGCGTAAAAGCGGGATAATGGCCGCCAATTCGTCTCGCTCGCTATTCTGGTGCCCCCCATGGAAATCAAGGTCAACTTTCTCGACAACCTGCGGCTTGAAGCCAAGTTCGATGACTTCACGGTGGTGTCTGATCAACCGATTCGCTACAAGGGCGATGGTTCGGCGCCGGGCCCATTTGACTACTTCCTGGCGTCTTCGGCGTTGTGCGCGGCCTACTTCGTCAAGCTGTACTGCAACACGCGCAATATACCCACCGACAATATTCGTCTCTCGCAGAACAACATCGTCGACCCTGAGAACCGCTATAAGCAGACCTTCAAGATTCAGGTCGAGTTGCCGGCGGATATCTCCGAGAAAGATCGCCAGGGCATTCTGCGCTCCATCGACCGCTGCACCGTCAAGAAGGCAGTACAAACCGGGCCTGACTTCATTATTGAAGAAGTCGAGAATCTCGATGCTGACGCCCAGTCATTGCTGATGCCCATGCAGGCAGAGGGTGACGGCACGCGGATTCTCGGCAAGGATCTGCCGCTCGAGCAGACCATCGCTAATATGTCCGGCATCCTCGCTGACCTGGGCATGAAGATTGAGATCGCCTCGTGGCGCAACATCGTGCCCAATGTCTGGTCGCTGCATATCCGCGATGCGCAATCGCCGCTGTGCTTTACCAACGGCAAGGGCGCCACCAAGGAAGCGGCGTTGGCCTCGGCGCTCGGCGAGTTCATCGAGCGGCTGAACTGCAACTTCTTCTACAACGATCAGTTCTGGGGCGAAGACATCTCCAATGCCGACTTTGTGCATTACCCGAACGAGCGCTGGTTCAAACCCAGCCGTAAGGACGCGCTGCCAGCGGGGCTGCTGGATGAGTACTGCCTTGAGATCTACAACCCCGAAGCGGAGCTGCGCGCCTCGCATTTGATCGACACCAACTCGGGCAATGTTGAGCGCGGCATTTGCGCACTGCCCTATGTGCGCCAGTCCGATGGCGAAACGGTTTACTTCCCCTCCAACCTGATCGAGAACCTGTTCCTCAGTAACGGCATGAGCGCTGGCAATACCCTGGCCGAAGCGCAGGTGCAGTGCCTGTCGGAAATCTTCGAGCGGGCGGTGAAGCGCGAGATTCTGGAAGGTGAAATGGCGCTGCCGGATGTGCCCGAAGCCGTCATCGCCAAGTATCCCGCCATCGCGGCCGGTATTCAGGCGCTGGAGGAGCAGGGCTTCCCGGTGCTGGTGAAAGATGCATCGCTCGGTGGTGAATTCCCGGTCATGTGCGTGACCCTGATGAACCCACGCACCGGCGGCGTTTTTGCCTCCTTTGGCGCACACCCCAGCTTTGAAGTGGCGCTGGAGCGCAGCCTCACCGAGCTGCTGCAGGGCCGCAGCTTCGAAGGTTTGAATGACCTGCCGCAGCCTACTTTTGAAAGCCAGGCGGTGACCGAGCCGAACAACTTTGTCGAGCACTTTATCGATTCCAGCGGTGTGGTCTCCTGGCGCTTTTTCAGCGCAAAAGCCGACTATGAGTTTGTCGAGTGGGATTTCTCGGGGCAGGGCGAAGACTCCAATGTGCAGGAGGCGCAAACCCTGTTCGGCATCCTCGAAGGCCTGGGCAAGGAAGCCTACATGGCGGTCTATGACGATCTGGGCGCCACCGCCTGCCGCATTCTGGTGCCGGGCTATTCCGAGGTGTACCCGGTGGATGACCTGATCTGGGATAACACCAACAAGGCGCTGTACTTCCGCGACGACATACTCAACCTGCATAGCCTGGATGAGGCGCAGCTGCAGGATCTGGTTGAACGGCTGGAAGAGAGCGAGCTGGATGATTACACCGACATCAAAACGCTGATCGGTATCGAGTTTGATGACAACACTGTGTGGGGTCAGCTGACGATTCTGGAATTGAAGGCGCTGATCTATCTGGCGCTGCAGCAGTTTGAAGAGGCCAAGGAGCTGGTCGAAACCTTCCTGCAATTCAACGACAACACGGTTGAACGCGGGCTGTTCTACCAGGCGGTTAATGTGGTGCTCGAAGTCCTGTTGGACGACGAGCTGGAGCTGGCCGACTTTGCGCCCAACTTCGAGCGCATGTTTGGCGCGGAGCGCCTGGACGCGGCGATCGGCTCCCTTGACGGCAGCGTACGTTTCTATGGTCTCACGCCCACCAATACGCAACTGCAAGGGCTGGACCGTCACCTGCGCCTGATCGACAGCTACAAGAAGCTGCATGCCGCGCGGCAACGAGCCGCCGGCTGATTCACAGAGGCAAGGTTACTGGCGCGCCGTTCAGCCTTCGCGCCAGCGATCCCAGGGCGCCACGGGCGTCACTGCTGCGCTCAGGTAGTCCATGAATGCCTTCACCTTCGGTGTTGCGATCTGGCGCTCCCGAGTGAGCACATACAGCTCGCGCCGCCCTGGCATGACCTCGCACCGCCAGCTGTTCAACAGTGGCACCAAAGCGCCTTTGGCGAGCTCATCTGCGACCAGCCAGGTGGGAAACAGGACGATGCCTTGCCCCAATAGCGCCGCGCGCAGCAAGCTCCCGGCATCGTTGCTGGTCAGGCGGCCCCCAACCTCGTAGGCCTGTTCTGTTGATGACCCCGTCCGCTGAAAGTACCAGCGCTGGCGGCCCAGTTCCCCCTGATAGACCAGACAATCATGTTGGCCAAGGGCTTCGGGATCGCTGGGCGTCCCCTGTTTTTCCAGGTAAGCAGGCGCGGCGGCCACGACATAGTTCATTGGTGCCAGGCGCCGGGCGACCAAGGAAGAGTCTGCCAGATTGCCGACCCTGAAGGTGATGTCATGACCCTCGCGCACGGGATCAATAACTCGATCATTCAACAGCAGTTCGACCTTGATGGCCGGAAACTCCTGCTGAAAGCGGTGCAG
Source organism: Halopseudomonas sabulinigri (assembly GCF_900105255.1). Taxonomy (NCBI): domain Bacteria; kingdom Pseudomonadati; phylum Pseudomonadota; class Gammaproteobacteria; order Pseudomonadales; family Pseudomonadaceae; genus Halopseudomonas; species Halopseudomonas sabulinigri. Next base: position 221,752 of record NZ_LT629763.1, read on the forward strand.
CAACGGCACCAGCTGGTATTGGCCAAAGGCACTGGGTGCGTTGATTCGCAACACGCCGCCGGGTTTGGACTGGGATTCACGCAGGGCTTCATTGGCCGTGGCCAGGCGCTCGAGAATGTCGCGCACCTCTTCATAGTATTGCCGGCCGGCTTCGGTCAGGGTGACCGCGCGCGTGTGTCGATAGAGCAGTGGCTGGCCCACTGCGTGCTCCAAGGCTTGAATTTGGCGCGATACCGACGACACTGCCCGATGGAAATGGCGTGCGGCGGCGGTGAAGCTGCCGGTAGCCGCGACCCGCTCGAAGACGAGTAAAGCGTTAAGGTCCATGTGCTGGTTCAAGTTGCGCCCTGTGCAATAAAGATTTGCGATAACGCTGATTGTAGCAATGATCCGCTGCCACCAGACTCTGTTCATCTGCTCGGCGTAACGCCGCGATTCCGAATTCTCAACAGGAGATATGAACATGCGCAAAGGTACAGCACTGGTAGTTGGCGCCACCGGTATCACCGGCGGTAATCTGGCGAGCTATCTGGTTGCCAGCGGTTGGTCGGTGTATGGGTTGTCACGCGGTGCGACAGCGCAGGAGGGTGTGATCCCGGTCGCCGTTGACCTGCTGGACGCACAAGGGGCCCGTCAAGCACTCGCTGGCTTGCCCATTACCCATGTTTTCTACTGCACCTGGGTGCGCCGCGACAGCGAGCAGGCCAATGTGCAAGCCAACAGCGCGATGATGCGCAACCTGTTTGCGGCGCTGGATGGACAGCGGCTGCAGCACGCTTCACTGGTGACTGGCACCAAGCAGTACCTGGGTTCCTTCGAGGCCTATGGCAGCGGGCGTATCGAGACGCCGTTCCGCGAATCCGAACCTCGGGTGCCGGGTGACAACTTCTACTATGCATTGGAAGACGTGTTGTTTGAGGCCGCTGAGCGCGATGGTTTCAGCTGGAACGTCCACCGTCCGCACACGGTCATCGGTTATGCCCGCGGCAACGCGATGAATATGGGCACGACGCTGGCGGTGTACGCTTCGATCTGCAAGGCGACAGGTCAGCCGTTTGTATTTCCTGGCTCACAAACGCAGTGGAATGCGCTCACCGATATGACCGATGCGCTGGTGCTGGCGCGGCAGATGGAGTGGGCAGCCACCACGCCGGGCGCAGCGAATCAGGCGTTCAACACAGTTAACGGCGACGTTTTTCGCTGGCGCCGGATGTGGCGTGAGATCGGCGAATACTTCGGCCTTGAAGTCGCCGATTGCCCCGAAACGCCGCAGCCGCTGGATGACCGCATGGCCAATGCAAAAACGGTGTGGGCCGAATTGGTGCAACAGTACAGACTGGTTGAGCCGGACCTCGACAAGCTGGCGTCCTGGTGGCACACAGATGCCGACCTGGGCCGCGAGCAGGAATGCGTGAACGACACCACCAAGTCGCGCGACTTCGGCTTTGACCATTTCCGCGAAACGCGCAGCGCCTTTTTTGATCTTTTTGATCGCCTGCGGGCTGAAAGGATTATTCCCTGAGTGCGCTACGCTGCAGAGCGGATCAAAGCGGCAGATTAGTGAAACAGCAAGTGGCGCCGAGATGAACCGGACCGTCACTTGCGTTTGCTCAAGCGCTACAAGAAACTGCCCTCCCTAGCGCATGTGGAAGGCAGCAAGTTCGAGCCGCTCGCCGGCACCTGCAGCGATGGGTTTACTATCGGATCTTTTACCCCCAGGAGGCATTATGCCGATTGATACAACGCCTGCAGCAGCGCGCCACGCGATGGTCATTGGTGCGTCCCGCGGTATCGGCCTGGGCCTGGTTCGTACTTTGCTAGGGCGGGGCTGGCAGGTAAGTGCAACGGTGCGCGATCTTGAACGCATGCCTGCGGCGCTGAGCGAACTACAGTTACAGCACCCGCGACAGCTTGACGTTGTGGCTTTTGATATGGCGCAGGCGGCACCGGCCAGCAACCTGGTCAAGCCTGCGCAGCCACTGCAACTACTGGTGGTGTCTGCCGGCGTTTTGGGGCCGGAGCACCAACGAGCTGACCAGGTAACCCGGGATGAGCTAGCCGACTTGTTCAATATCAACGCCATGGCTCCCCTGCGTGTTGCAAGGGCGCTGCTGCCGGCCCTGAGCGCTGGTGGTGTAGTCGCGTTTATCAGTTCGCGTATGGGCAGTGTGGCCTTGAACGATGGCGAAGGTCTGGAGCTTTACCGGGCCAGCAAGGCGGCGCTCAATAGCCTCACCCGTGGTTTTGCCATCAAGGAGGCAATCCCGGCGGGGCTTGGCGTGCTCAACCTTCATCCCGGCTGGGTGCAGTCCGACATGGGCGGCAGTAACGCACCGGTCACGGTTGAGAAAAGTACCAGCGGCATGGTCACAGTGATAGAAGCGGCGCTGGGACAGATTGAACACCGCTTTCTGGATTTTGAAGGTAATACGCTGGACTGGTAACACGGTGCGTCACTTTTCCAGCAGCTACCCAGACAGAACAGCCACTGGAACAGGAGTGAGTCATGCAAGAGCATCCAGTCACCGAGGGGGCTAGCGTCTCGCCGGATCAGCTCATTGATGTGTATTGCGCCGGAGCGGTTGATACCACCCCGTGGCGCGTTATTACCGACGAGGTTATGGGCGGTGTTTCCACCGCATCGCTGCAGCAGGGCGAACGCCTTGGTTCACCCTGTACCTGTCTGCATGGTCGCACCCGGTTGGAGAATGACGGCGGCTTTGTACAGATGAAGCACCCGGTAGCGCCTGATGTGAAGACGGCCAATTACACCGGCATTTTTGTTGAGCTGGCTGGCCCAGCGCACGAATATGAACTGCGCGTAAAGACCAGCCAGTTGGACAAACCATGGCAATCCTTCCGCCATACCCTCGCGGTAACGCCAGCCTGGACGCGCTTTATCGTGCCCTACAGTGAGCTGCACCCGCACCGCACCGAGGCCACGCTGGCGCCTGAAAGCATTCTCAGCGTGGCGATTGTTGCCATAGGTACAGCCTTTGATGTGGACGTCGGCGTGCGCCGCTTGGGCTTCTATCGTTGAGGGCCCGGCGCGCCCGGTGAGTGCGCGCCGGGGTGGTTGCGCGATCGTCGTTGCCACACCAAGGTCGCCGGCAATCAGGCTGACTGCAGCGTGCCTACAGGCTGCAAGGCTCGCTGTAGTTCTGTCACCAAGGCGTCAATCTGTCGTGTTGCCTGTGCAACGGACTGCGCCAACACGTCGCCACCTGCCTCCTGCCCCTCAATGGCGATCTGGTGCACCCGCGTGATGCCGATGAACCCGAGGGCGGTTATCAGGTTGGGTTCCAGGTGATTCATGTGCGCCATTTCGCCTCCGACGCCAAAGCCAACACCGCCTCTGGCGCTCAGGATCACGGCATGGCGTGGTCGATCGGCCAGCTTGGCTACGTAGGGATCAAGCGGATTACTGTCATCCACTTCAATGGTTCTGCCGGGGCGCACGATCTGATCTATCCAGGCCTTGAGCGCGGCGGGCATGCCAAAGTTGTATAGCGGCGCGGCGATCACCAGCACATCCGCTGCGATCAGCTCGGCGACCAGCTCCTCGCTTTCTGCCAGAGTCTCTTGCATCCAAGGCTCGCGGTTCTCATCCGGGGTGAACGAGGCCGCTATCCAGTCGTGGTTGATGATCGAGGGTGGCTGCTGGCCAATATCGCGATAGCAGAGGGTGTCATGTTTGCGCTGGGCCAGCCACCGACTGACGAAGCGCTGGCTGAGAAAGCGGCTGTGTGAGCCATGCACGTCTGTGCCGGCCAAGCCGGGTCGGGCGCTAGCGTCGAGTTGCAGAATGTGCGTCATGGCAAGTCTCCTTTATAAAAAACAAATTCATCTGTTATTCACTGAGAGCTCAGCCTAGAGTTAGTCGTGTTGGGCGACAAACGATCAATATTTTCAGTTATGAATGAAAGGAGATCATCTATGGGGCGGCGCTGGTTACCTTCGCTTTCAGCATTGCGTGGCTTTGAAGCGGCTGCGCGCCACGAGAGTGCCAAGCAGGCGGCAGAGGAACTGTCGGTGACTGCAACAGCGATCAGTCATCAGGTGCGAGCGCTGGAGGAGTCGCTCGGCGTCAGCCTGTTTGTGCGCAAGCCACGTCAGTTGGAGCTGACGCCGCAAGGGCGTGAATTGCAGCAGGTGCTGGAAACCGCCTTCGATAACATCAGCAACACGCTCGAGCGCATCAGCGGCTCGCCGTGCCGGCAGGCGATTACCTTGAGCACCACGCCGGCGGTGGCGGTGCGTTGGCTGTTGTCGTGGGTGTGCATGCTGCGCGATGCGCATCCGGATATTGATCTGCGTATTCACGCCTCCCACGAGCCGGTCGCGCTGGATGGCGTGACCGCTGATATCGCCATTCGCTATGGCGACGGCCGCTGGCCGGGACTGGTGGCAGAAAAGCTGCTCGATAACACTTTCATTCCGGCGTGCAGCCCGCATCTGGCATTGAATGATCCTGCGCAGCTACCGCAACACTCCTTGATCCACTTTCGTAATCAGGCAGCTGCTTCGGCACCGATTGACTGGGCGGCCTGGCAGAAGCAAGCCAACGTACCCGGCCTGGACGTGAGCGCGGGCCTGGTTTTTACGGATGAAACCCACGCCGTCTCCGCTGCCGTAGGCGCCCAGGGTGTGGCGCTGATGAGCCGTCAGTTGATCGAAGACGAGCTGCGCGAAGGGCGCTTGGTGCAGCCATTTGGCCCTGAACTGGAGGGCAAGCCGTTCTTTTTGGTGTACCCGGAAAGCCGCAAAAACGACCCGACTATACGGGCTGTTCGGGATTGGGTGATGGCGGTGCCCGGCGGGCTTTGTAGTTTGTAGTTCAACCGGTTACTTGCTCGGTATCAGCGTGCTACATACCGTTGCACGATCTGTTCATAACTGCCGTCGCCCACCAGCGCGCGCAAAGCGTCGGCATACTGTTCAACAAACGCCGGGGTATTAGAGCCTTTGCTGAAGGCAACCTCGGCTGCCGCACTTGAAACCACCACGCTGGAGGCCTTGATCTTATCGTCCAGACCAAGCTGCTGAATTTCAAAGGTGCCGGTATTTTCATCGGCGATGGCACCGTCGATGCGATCCTTTTCTATCATGTTCCACAGGTTGGCGCGTGTCGCGACCATGGCAACGCGGCTGGCATAGGCGGGGTCGCTCATCAGCTGCTCATAGTCCGGCCCATAATGCACATTGATTTGCGCGCCCAGCCGAAAGGGCAGGTTCCTGAGCTCAATCAATCGGGTGATAGGCCAGCGCTCAAAGGCGTCCTGACGGACAAACAGTAAATTGCGCGAGGCAGGTAATACCTTGCCAGAAAAGTACGCATATTCTTCCCGCTCTGGCCGCCGGAACGCGCCCGGTAGAATATCCAACCGGCCCAGTTCAAGCTCCTTGAGTGCGCGCGCCCAAGGCAGTTTGCGCAGCGTTACCGCGCAGTTCAAACGCTTCAGCGCCTCACGGTTGGCGTCCACGTAGATGCCGCCAATACTGCCATCAGGCAGCTGCATGCTGAACGGTGGGTCGTTGTCCCAGCGCAGGGTTTTTTCGCAGGTGGCCAGGGCCAGCCCGGGTAGGCAGGCGGCAAACAACAGGGCGGTCGCCAGGCCGTGGCGCAGTAAAACTCGGGAGTTGTGCGGGGCTGCAGACAAGGTCGTCACTCATCTAGTGCCAAAGGCGGCTATTCGCAGTCTAGCAGTGAGTGGGACTGTTCTGGGAGTGGGGCGTCGCGTGCGCCGGCAATCTGCAGAACAATAGCTGCCTTGGCATCTTCTTTTGTCAGCGTTGCGCCTTTGCTGGTGCGTTCCGTCCAGATTTTCGGGTGGATTTTCCCGCGCCGATATATGATGCGCCACCGCCACTTCCGCACCAGGTCATCATGCCCGCAAACGCCCTCTATACCGATCTCTCCGGTTACTACGACCTGATGTGTGCAGACATTGATTACCAAGCGCAAAGCCAGTGTGTGCAGCGGCTGCAGCAGTTGTTTGGCAACGCCGGTAAACGCCATCTGGATATTGCGTGCGGCACTGGCCCGCACGTGCGGTACTTTCTCGATGGCGGCTTTCACAGTAGCGGGCTGGATATCAATCAGCCCATGCTGGATCAGGCGCTGCTGCGCTGCCCGGAAGCGCACTTCTCGCTTCAGGATATGTGCGGATTCAGCGTCAGCCAGCCGCAGGATCTGATTACCTGCTTTCTTTATTCCATCCACTACAGTGCCAGCATCGAGCGCCTCAAAGACTGTATTGCCAGCGTGCATGCTGCCTTGGCAGAGGGAGGGCTGTTCTGCTTCAACGCGGTAGACAAACAGCAGATCGATAACGGCGCCTGGGTTTCGCACAACGCCGGCCATGCCGATGGTCTGCTCAGCTTCAGCTCGGGTTGGCATTACCCGGGGGAGGGCGCGCAGCAGCTGCTGAAATTACGCGTTGAGCGCAGCGGCGCCGATGGCCGGCAGGTATCGAAGGATGAGCATCCGATGGTGGCGGTGAGCTTCAGCGAATTGCTTGAGCTGCTGGCGCCGTATTTTGCGGTGCAGATGCTGGAGCATGACTACGACAGGATTCTGCCGTGGGATGGGGCCTCCGGGAATGCGCTTTTTGCCTGCGTGAAGATCTAGAGAGAGCCGGGCAGGGGCACGCTGGCAGCGGCCCCTGCGAGTTCCGTGTCTACTCAGGCGGCCACTACCGAGACCGGGATGCCGTTCAGTACCGCATTGCCGGACAAGACGTCGACTACCTGATCGTCAGTAATATCATTGACGTTGATACCAGGGTTGCCCTGTGCCACACGCAGGCTCACCCCTTCGCGATCATGGCCCCAGCCGTGCGGCAGGCACACTACGCCGGGCATGATGTCGTCGCTGACTTCCACGTTAACCATCAGCTCACCGGTGCGCGACATGATGCGCGCTTGCTTGCCGCTGGCGAGCCCCAGCCGCTCGGCGTCGCTCGGATGAACGAGCAGGGCGCAGCGGTCCTTGCCTTTGACCAGACGCTTGCTGTTGTGCATCCATGAGTTGTTGGTACGCAGATCGCGGCGGCCAATCAGCATCAGCTCGCCACTCTCCGCCCCGCGCAGCTCAGCCAGTGCACGACCCAGGTCAGCGACCAGCTCGGGCGGCGTGAGGTGCAGCTTTTTGTCGGCGGTAAACAGATAGCCGGGGAAGGACTCGCGCATCGGCCCCAGGTCCAGACCGTGCGGGTAGCGCTTGAGTACCTCAAGGCTCAGCGGTTCGTCGTGCCTGACCGGCTCGCCGCTGTTGTACGCAAAAAAGCCCTCGGCATAGGGGCCGGTTCTCAGGCCATGGTCGAGGATTTCCTCGGGATGCGGCGCATTGCGGCTGGGCGCGTCTGGCTTCTTCAAGGCCATGATGCGCTGGGTCAGGCCCTGCACAATGTCCCAGTCGCAGCGGGTGCCTTCCGGCGCGGCAAACACCGGATCGCTAAAGCGCGCCAGGTTGCGCACCGCCAGCATGTTGAACACGATGTCGTATTGCTCGTGCTCCAGCGGCCCGGTGGGCGGCAGGATGATATCGGCATGGCGTGAGGTTTCGTTCAGGTAGAAGTCGATCGAAACCATGAACTCCAGCTGTTCCAGCGCCTCGTCCATCTGCCGCCCGTTGGGCGTCGACAGCACCGGGTTGCCGGCCACGCAGACAAAGCCGCGTACCTGACCTTCGCCGGGCGTGAGCATTTCTTCGGCGAGGGTGACCGCAGGGAAGTAACTGTCAAACTCCGGCAAACCGCGCACGCGACTCTGACAGGTATTGAAGCTGCCCATGGGTCGGCTTTGCGCCTTGTTGAACGCCGGTGTGGTAAACATCATGCCGCCGGGGCTATCCAGGTTGCCAGTGAGAATGTTGAGCACCAGCATCAGCCAGTGATTCAACGCGCCATAGCTTTGCGTGGCGACGCCCATGCGGCCATAGCAGACGGCGCACTCGGCGTTGGCGAAGTCTTCGGCAATGCGCCTGATCTCAGCTACCGGAATGCCGCAGCGCGCGCTGACCTGCTCCAGAGATATACCGTCAAACAAGGGGGCCAATGCCGCCCAGTTGTCGGCCAGCTCCAGCAGGCGACCGGGCTTGGTCAGGCCCTTGTCGAGCACATGGCGAATCAGCCCCAGCAGGAAGAAGGCATCGGTACCGGGGCGGATAAACAGGTGCTGGTCTACATAGCGCGCGGACTCGGTGCGACGCGGGTCTACCAGTACCACCTTGCCGCCGCGCTCACGAATGCGCTCCAGTCGTTTGAGAATATCGCCAGCGGTCATCAGGCTGCCGTTGGAGGCCGCCGGGTTGGCGCCCAGCATGAGCATGTACTGGGTGCGGTCGATGTCGGGAATGGTAAACAGCTGGCTATGCCCGAACATCAGGTACGACACCAGCTGGTGCGGCATTTGGTCGAGTGATGCAGCAGACGAGATATTGCGCGTACCAATGGCCTTGCGCAGCGTGCCCGAAGCCATCATCAGACCCAGGTTGTGCGAGGCGGGATTGCCCCAGTAGCCGGCAATCGAATCGTTGCCATGGCGCGCCTGGATGTCGACCAGTTTGGCCGCGACCTTGTCGAGGGCGCTGTCCCAATCAATCGGTAACCACTCGCCGTTGACCTTCTCCAGCGGTGTGCGCAGGCGGTCGGGGTCGCTGTGCAGGTCTTGGAGGGCGTAGCCCTTGGGGCAGATATGCCCTTCACTGTGCGGGTCGTTCTTGTCACCCTTGATCGACAGAATCTGCTCACCCTGGGTTTCGATTACCACGCCACACATGGCCTCGCACAGGGTGCAGGCGCGGTGATGGGTTTTCACCGGCAAGCGGGTTTGTTCCTCTTCGCGGGCGCGGGCATCGCGGATAACCGCCAGCATCTCGGCGATATTCACCACCTTGCTGCGGGTGCGGCCCTCGATGCGGCCGCGCGCCTGTTCGTGCTGATCGAGCAATTGCCAGTCAGCCATGCTGACGGCCTGCACCTGACGGCTAGCCAGCAGCTCGGCAATATCCGCCGAACGGCTTGGCAGGCTGCTACCCAGGTCGTCGATCAGGCGCTGCACACTCTCCGTAGCGCATTGACGGTTGCTGCCGATTACGCCGCTGGCGCCGCGCTTGATCCAGCCAGCCACGTAATCGCGGTGGTCGGCCTCGCCGGCGATACGGCCCTGCTCGTGCTGCATGACGCCAGGGCCCAGATCAAATGGCAGTTCGTCGATGGCCGAGCCTTGATAACCAATGGCATGCACCACCAGACCGGCGGTAATCCGCGAGGTCTGTTCGGCAGGGCGCGCCACCAGCGCCCCCTGATCATCGCGTACCAGCTCATTGCGTTGTACCTGCACGGCGCTCACTTGGCCGTCGACTGCGTCGAATTGCGCAGGGCTGGTATAGAACAGGAAGCGAATGCGCTTGCCTTCGCCCTGCGGACGCGCGGCAATCTCGCGCAACAGGGCGAGGTTCTGGCGTGCTTCGGCGTAGTCCGGTTGCGCCAGTTGGCGCGCGCTGGCGTCATCCAGTTCAAGGTCGGCGGAGTCGACCAGCAGCTGCAGACCGGGAATCGCCATCAGCTGTTCCAGCTCTTTCGGCGTAAAGGCCGCCTGCGCGGGGCCACGGCGGGCCAGCAGACAGACCTCATCCACGCTGCTATTGGCCAGTGCTTGCAGGGCGTGGTCGGCAATATCGGTTTTGGCCAGTTGTTGGGCCGGCAGCACCAGCAGGCGGGCGATATCCAGCGCGACGTTGCCAATACCGATGATCACCGCGGTCGAACCGGACAGATCAGGGGCGAGGGCGGCTTCATCCGGATGGCCGTTGTACCAGCCGACGAAGTTGGAGGAGCCGAAAATGTTGGCGCTGTCGGCGCCGGGCAGGTTCAGGGCGCGGCTTTGTGAGCCGCCGGTGGCGTAGATCACCCCATGGTAGTGCGCGCGTAACTCGGCGCTGCTCAGGTCGCGGCCGATCTGTACATTACCGAAAAAGCGAAAGCGCTCGTTCTCGGCAATGCGCTCAAAGCTTGCCGTCACGGATTTGATGCGTGGGTGGTCTGGCGCCACGCCGTAGCGCACCAGTCCGAAGGGCGTTGGCAAACGCTCAAACATGTCCACCTGGGCGCCGGGTAGTTGCTTCATCAGCGCCTCGGCAGCATAAAAACCGCTCGGGCCGGAGCCGATAATCGCAAAGCGGCTTGCCACATTGGCGAGCGGGCTGGCGGCCTGCTGGCCAGACTGAATGCTTTCCCGGATTACGGGATGGGTTTTGGCGCCCTCGGCATTCAGGGTAATGAAGTTCTGCTGGTCCTCGGGCACCATGCTGCGCGGGAAGATCGCCCCCTCGGGGCAGGCCGACACACAGGCGTTGCAGTCGATACACACGTCTGGGTCGATCAACAGCATTTCCGAGGCTTCACGGAAAGCCTCTACTGGGCACACATCGACGCAACTGGTGTGTTTATTGCCAATACAGCTTTGGGTGACTACGTAAGCCATCTTCTACTCCGCACAGAGATTGCAAAGCCCTTATGGTATGTCCGGGCTTGTACAAGCGTATTGGCAGTACGCGCCGGATTGACATTTTGTGCCAGCCTCTCGATAGTGCGCGTATGAGCACACCCGATCTATTGCCGTCAGGCTTTTTACGAACACTGCAGAATTACGTGCGTGAGCGCGAGTTGCTCGCGCCAGCGCTGCTGGACGAATTGGATCAATACCTGCAATCGCCGACCGTTCCCGCCTACAAGTTCTGCGAGTTGATTGCCGCGGTACGCGAGCAAAACCCGGTCAGCGCACTGGGCATCAGGCTGGGCCTGGCCACCCAACCTAATGATTTTGGCGTCGTCGGCTACATGGTTTCTTACTGCGGTACCCTCGGTCAGGCACTTGCGCGCTACCATCGCTACCACCGCTTGCTGCAGCGTGGCTTGGTATCACGTACCGAGCTGAAAGACGGCGTACTGCACATGCGTTGGCGGCAGGCGGTGGCCAATACACCGCTGGCCTGCGAGTTCAGCCTCGCGGCCTTTGTCAGTTTGTGCCAAGCACTGATTGGCCGGGCCGTGACCCCCATACGGGCGGGTTTGCCCTTCCCGAAGCCGGATGATCTGGGGATTTACCAAGCGCTGCTCGGTTGCAGCGTGGATTTTGACTGCGACGACATCGAACTGGCGATCCCGGCGCACCTGCTGGCACTGCCCATCTCCAGCAAAGACCCCTACCTGCTGCGCTTGCTGGAGCAGCAAGCAAAGGTGCTGCTCAACCAGCTGCCTCAAATGGAAGACGCTCAGGCAGGCGCATCCTTTCACCGCGTGCAGGAGCAGATTCTTGAATCGATGAAAAACGGTGATGTGAGCGCCGTCGCCGTCGCCTCCGCACTGGATTGCTCGGTGCGCACCTTTTATCGCCAACTGCGCAGCGCCGGCTATAGCTATCGCGGCCTGCTGGCGCACACCCGCCACACCATCGCCAGACAATACCTCGCCGACCCCGCGTTGGCGCAAACCGATGTCGCGCTGCTGCTCGGCTATTCCGAACAAAGCTCCTTTATCCGCGCCTTTCGTAGTTGGACCGGCATGACGCCGGGGGAGTACCGGAGTCACTTGCAGCACAAAACCGGGAATCTCGGTTGAGCCTTTTCACGGCTACGCGGGCACACAGCCTTGGACGCTCAGCGTCCATTCACTGACTCTTACCTCAATCTCAAGCAGCCCCACTGCACTGCATAGTGCTGCGCACCGGATTAACGCCAACGCCCAGGCAAATCTGCATAGCTGCGTGTCGCAGCGGGAGGGCTCGCTGGGTCAGCACGGGAACAATCGGTATGGTTAAGGTTCGGATGAAAATGAGAGAAAAATACTCCCGCTACCTGTCGTACAACACCTAGCAAGAGGAGCTTTTGAGCAGCCTATGATTGATTGGATTTTGGCCAACCAAACGCTATTCAACGCGGGCATCAGCACTATCACTGTCCTGGTCTGGATTCTTTACGCGCAGCTGCTTTATTCCGGTTTTCGGCGCCAGCGTACGCCCAGAGTCATCATTAATCGTGGCAGACAGAAAGACCTCAACGCACTGTGTATTATCAGCAACATGAGTCAGGAGGCAATCTATGTGGAATACATACTGGCTACTCTGAGAACATCCCACGGCAAGGTGGTAATGGATGTTACGGATTTTGAGCGATCTTCAGCAGATGTGCAGCATGAGGATAATGACCCCGCAGATACAGCGATGGCGCCTTCGGAAAACCTCCGTGACGATACCCGGCAGGGTCCGCTACTATCGGGTGACTTTATGCACATTGGGACATTTGTTGATCTCGCCAACCGACTGGCACGCGAAGCAGGTATAAAAATGCGAGGGGATCGTCCCGAGGGTGATATCCGCCTGCAGTGTCTGTCGATCCAGATCATAGCCTTGTATGGGCCTGATTCGCGGCCGATCAGCGCTACCCGTGATTTCAATATCCATAGTGATGAAGCTGGCACCACTCTGACGCCCACATCCTGGGCGACGCGCCAGGGCGTTTCTTATCTACATCGCCGGCGCTTGGGCAAGTTCGTAAACGAAATGAACGAAACCAATTTTTCGGTGAGCTCCAGTGTGCGTAAGCAGGAGTAAGCTAGCGCTCCTGCTCTGATGGTTGCCACGCTCTGCGTTCAATCATTCCCAGCCACCAATCTTAATCAGCCCCGTCTGCCCTGCACAATTGCGCGCACTGGAATAACGCCAATGCTAAGGCAAGTCCACATAACCACGCTTTGCCGGGTTCAGGTGAATATAGTCCAGTTTTTGCCGCATCACCCCGGCACTGCACACCAACTCCGCGTGACGGCCTTCCGCCAGAACTGATAATTCCGATCCTGCTTGCGCGTTTTCTTGGCGAAGCTCAAGCGCTGCAGAGTGGACCTGGCACCGCGCTGCGCCAGATGGGTGGGCATCGGGTGTGCGGTCGATTCTCCCGTGAATCGGTTGGCTGAGGCGCACAGCAGCCTTTAAAGTTGCGTGTAGAACGAAGGTGGCCTGATGGCGAGCAGGTATGGAACGACGAGCATCCCATGGTGGCAGTGAGTTTCAGTGAGCTGATTGAATTGCTGGCGCCGTACTTTGACGTGCAGATGCTGGAACATGACTACGAACGGATTCTGCCCTGGGAGGGGTCATCGGGGAATGCGCTTTTTGCCTGCGTAAAGCGCTGAAGCGAATTACTATCGGCCCACGCTAACGCGGGCCGATAAGATGCTGCTGGTGGTATTCAGACCCGGTTAGGCGGTGCCGCGAATCGGGTAGTCTTTCTTCTGAATAAAGGCGATGCCGGACTTCAGCATCTTCAGATCTGGCCGGGAGAAGGGCGCATTGGAGACGTCCATGATGTGCAGCTTGCGGTCGGGACGAATCAGGAAAGTCCCCGGCTCGGCAAAGGGCTGATCGGTCTCGGCACTGCTCATCGGTTCTGAAATGAACAGACCGAGGGTGCGGGCCTCGCTGATAGAGAGGCCGTAGCCAATGGTCATGCTCAAATTACATTCGTCGCGGAATTTTTTTGCCTTTTCTTCCGGGTCGGTGGAAATGGCGATCACCTTTACATTGATCTCTTCGAATTCGCTTTTCATCGCTTCTATCTGGCTCAGATAGCTTTTGCAGATTGGACAGTGCAAGCCTCTGTAGACCACCACCAATTGCCAGGTAGCGCTGTTTTGCTGGCCAAGCTGAATGGTTTGATTGTCCAGGGTCTTCACGGTAACGCTGGGGAGCCGCAGTCCGACTTTCGCTTGCTGAGTCATATTTCCACCTTGCATTGCGAGGATGAGTGTCTTATTGCGACTCGGGTAACCATGCGCGGTTCCGTGATTGTTTGTCTGCCTCTGCTCGGCCGTCGCTCGCGTTTGCAAGCTCCGAGTCCTATCAGCTGTATGCAGTAGAAGCTACCGGGTTAGAATTCGCCTTTACCAAATCGTGCCAAGCTGACGAAAGTCACGGCTGATATCGCAGCACCGGGCCTCCGCCAACGTACAGTTGCGACAGATGTTACACGGCGGTTGGCGGGATTCCTGCCAGCCGCGCTCACCATTCATGACCGTATGGGTGGTTTGGACGTGAGGTACCTCAGTTAATTCAGAGAGAATTTTATGCAAGCGCTGTTCAAAAAATACACGGAATCATCTCTGATACTTCGCATCACTATCGCCTTGCTGTTGGGCGTTGGCGTTGGTCTGTTTGCCAGCCAATCGGTCGTAGACCTGCTTGCTCCTCTGGGTGAGCTGCTCTTGCGGCTACTGAAGTTTCTAATTGCCCCCATCGTTCTGTTTACCCTGATCATGGGAGTAAATCAGGGCGACATTGGTGGAGTGGGGCGCCTGGGGAAAAAAACCATTGCCTGGTATTTACTCTCTACGGCCATTGCCATGATCGTCGGTATTGCCGTGGCCACCATACTAGCCCCCGGTACTGGTATGCAGCTGGATAGCGAGGCGGTAGTCGAGGTCAAGAATCAGGCGAGTATCGTGCAGGTGCTGCTGAGTATCGTGCCTGACAATTTGTTCGCCGCCTTTGCGCAGCTGAACATGCTCGGCATCATATTTACCGCATTGACCTTTGGCGTTGCCCTGCTGAAACTGCGTGAATCACCGGCATATGGCACAGCCGCCAAACAGGTGCTGACGGTCGTGGAGGGGCTTAACGCAGCTACCATGATGATCATGCGTGGCGTGCTGCATTACCTGCCCATCGGCATATTCGCTATCGTGGCTGGCACCGTTGCCGAACAGGGCACTGAGACCATCAAGTCCCTGGCAGGCATGGTTTTGGTGCTGTACATCGCCTTGATCGTACATGCGGGTTTGTACGTTCTCGCCATGCTGGTATCGGGCGTCAGGCTGGGCAAATTTATCCGCCACGCTAGAACGCCGGTCATTACCGCCTTCGCCACTCAAAGCAGCTCCGGCACCTTGCCCATCACGATGAATGCGGCCAGCAGCATGGGGCTATCCCACCGCGTTTCCAGTTTCATGTTGCCCCTTGGCGCCACCATCAATATGGATGGCGCCGCCATCCGAATCGCAATATCCGCCGTCTTTGCTGCCAACGTAATAGGCGTGCCGCTGGACCTGATGCAGATGGTGCAAATAGTGATTGTCGGCACCCTCGCCACCATAGGTACGGCAGGCGTGCCAGGCGCTGGACTCGTGATGATCGCCACCGTCTTCGCTCAGGTGGGATTACCCATAGAAACGGTCGCTCTGCTCGCTGCCATTGACGCGCTAGTCGGCATGGGCGCGACGGCACTGAACGTCACTGGGGATTTGGTGGGTTCGGCGATTATCGATCGGAGTGAGAAAGACGATGGTGTTGAGGTTGAGTGACCCTAATTGATCATTCCCACGCTCTGCGTGGGAACGAACATTCGCCGCTTTACCTAGCGAGACCTTCGGTATAATTTCGGTTGATACAAAACTCAGGAACATGAAGTCACTATACACAGGCTTCAATCAAACACGGACGCTATGAAAAACATCACTCGGTCCAACACGGTTCAGGTTCGTGATGGTTTCCACGCTCTGCGAGGGAATCCGTCTGGTGATGCCCCGCGTCTCAACGATCATCAGAAGGAGCGTTGAGAGATGTGGACCATTCGGCAGTTTTCATTCCTGGTTCTTGTGGTTCTTTTTAGTCCTCTGGCTAAAGGCTGGAACTTGTTCTCGGATGATATCAGTGTTGCTTTGACCGTTGTGGATGAACAGGGAAAAGCCATTCCTTATCCTACGGTCTGGGGGTACGTACTACCAAGGTCCAAGCCCGAATCAATAAATGGCGAAGATCTTTGGCGATTGACCATGCGCTACCGCTCATCTTTTGAATTCGCTACTGCTTATAATCGGATAATACCTAGCTTGCTTGTTATGCCAATGGGTAATTCCGATGGAAAGGCAAGCTTTAAAGTCGATTATGAATTTCTTGAAGGAAGAGGCAATAAGCGCCCTGCGGCCCTGCAGGTTGGCTTTACGGTTATGAAAAATGGCTATTTGCCGGCTAGAGCCTATTTTTCTGTCGGGCGGGAATCTCGTCTATCGGCTGATGTTGTCCTAAAGCGAGATCCTGAGCATAAGCCGGAGATGCAGCCGTACATACAAGAGTATGAACGGGTACGCTACGAGTTGTCAGACCCTAATCGAAATGAAACCTTGCGGTCTACTGCCCATAAGGATACAGCTGAACTGCGCCAATCGCTGTTGTCCGCAGCGAAGCAGGCTATGAATGCGGGTGATGATTCTGCTGCCGCACGGATTTATACCAGGCTGATTTATGCGCCGAGCACGATGATCTACAACGGGCAGGTGACCGGCTGGGCACAGCAGGAGCCCAGGTCCGATGAGTCGTTAAGTTATTTGAAGGAGGCCTATAGGCTGGCCCCGGATAATATATATATCGCAGCGACTTATGTTAACACGATGGCGTATGAAGAGTTTAAAGTTCCTGGAAGCGGGCCTTTATCTAAGAGAAGTGATGAGGTCCGTGTAGCATTTTCAATCTTTTTAACTGAGTTGGATGATTTGTTGCTAAAGAATAAAAAGCAAGTGTGGCCTGGATTTCTATGGGAGCAGGCAAATTGGCATGACTATCATGGAGCTGCTGGGGAAAGACAAGTTGCGCTTGATCTCTTGGAGCAGCTTTACGAAGATGAACCGAAGTATATGGGCCGAGAAGAGATGTTCCGTTTTTATAGATGAAAATTGATGGTTCCCACGCTGAGCGTGGGAACGGTCAAGGTTAGCGGTCAGAAGCTTATCAATCCCAGCTCAAAGCCCCACCTGTCTGATACTCAATCACCCGCGTCTCAAAGAAGTTCTTCTCTTTCTTCAAGTCCATGATTTCGCTCATCCACGGGAAGGGGTTGCTGGTACCGGGGTACTCTTCCTTCAGGCCGATTTGGGTCAAGCGTCGGTTGGCGATGAACTTGAGATAGTCTTCCATCATGGCGGCGTTCATGCCGAGTACGCCGCGGGGCATGGTGTCGCGGGCGTATTCGATTTCCAGTTGGGTGCCTTGCAGGATCATCTGCGTGGCTTCGTCCTTCATGGCGGCATCCCACAGGTGCGGGTTTTCGATCTTGATCTGGTTGATCACGTCGATGCCGAAGTTCAGGTGCATGGATTCGTCACGCAGGATGTACTGGAACTGCTCGGCGACGCCGGTCATTTTGTTGCGGCGGCCCATGGAGAGAATCTGGGTAAAGCCACAGTAGAAGAACACACCTTCCAATACGCAGTAGTAAGCGATCAGGTTGCGCAGCAGTTCTTTGTCGGTCTCGACGGTGCCGGTGTTAAAGGTCGGGTCGGAGATCGAGCGGGTGTACTTGAGGCCCCAGGCGGCTTTTTTCGCGACGCTGGGAATCTCGTGGTACATGTTGAAGATTTCGCCTTCATCCATGCCCAGCGACTCGATGCAGTACTGGTAGGCGTGGGTGTGGATGGCTTCTTCAAAGGCCTGGCGCAGGATGTACTGGCGGCACTCGGGGTTGGTGATCAGGCGGTAGACGGCCAGCACCAGGTTGTTGGCGACCAGGGAGTCGGCGGTAGAGAAGAAGCCGAGGTTGCGCTTGACGATGCGGCGCTCGTCTTCGGTGAGGCCGTCGGCGCTTTTCCATAGGGCGATGTCGGCGGTCATGTTGACCTCTTGCGGCATCCAGTGGTTGGAGCAGCCGTCGAGGTACTTCTGCCAGGCCCATTCGTATTTGAACGGCACCAGCTGGTTGAGGTCGGCGCGGCAGTTGATCATCTGCTTGGCGTCTACGTTGACGCGCGCGGCGGAGCCTTCCAGGTCTTCGAGACCTTCTTCAATGTCCAGATTATCCAGTGCGGCTTTGGCGCGGGCGATGGCGGCGGAGTCGTTGCCGTCCACGTTGCGGGCCTGTTCGGCCTTGGCGGCGGCTTGTTGATCCAGCGCGCTGTTGTCTTGCACCGGGGCTGCGGCTTTGGCAGCGGCGGGTGCGGCGGTGGTGTCTTCGCTATCGAATTCGTCCCAGCTGAGCATGGGTTTGGCTCCCTTTGGTCGCCCGCCTCAAGCGATAAGCTTCAAGCGGCAAGTTGTTTGGTGCGGCGGGCCGAGCGGCGTTGCTGCCAGCTCGGGGTCCCTATTGGTTCTGTTTGATTCCCGCCTGGCGGGAAGGTCTTGATGTCTTTGCGGCCTAAGCGCCTGGCTGAGCGAGTGAGCGCTAGGCGCCGGGCTGGCCGGACCCGGGAGCGTACTCATGTACGTGACCGGGTTCGGTCGGCTCGGCAACAACGCGGGCGCCGCTCAGATACGTGCGTTTTATTGACACGCCTCGCAGTCCGGATCATCGATGGAGCAGGCCTGCGGCAGCGGCGCCGGGCCAGCGGGTGCGGCGGTGATAGCCGGCGCGCTGCCGCTGGAAACGGCGTTCAGCTTGCCGGTGTTGACCGTCGACTTCTCGGTGCTGGTGGCGGCCAGGGCACGGAGGTAGTAGGTGGTTTTCAGGCCACGGAACCACGCCATGCGGTAGGTCACGTCCAGCTTTTTGCCGGAGGCGCCGGCGATGTACAGGTTCAGCGACTGCGCCTGATCGATCCATTTCTGGCGGCGGCTGGCGGCTTCGACGATCCACTTGGTTTCCACTTCAAAGGCGGTGGCGTACAGCGCCTTGAGGTCATCGGGGATGCGGTCGATCTGCTGTACCGAGCCATCGTAGTACTTGAGGTCGTTGACCATGACCGAATCCCACAGGCCGCGAGCTTTCAGGTCGCGCACCAGGTAGGGGTTGATCACGGTGAACTCGCCCGACAGGTTCGATTTGACGTACAGGTTCTGGTACGTCGGCTCGATCGACTGCGAGACGCCGGTGATGTTGGCGATGGTCGCGGTGGGGGCGATGGCCATGATGTTGGAGTTGCGAATGCCTTTCTTGGCGCGCTCGCGCACCGGCTCCCAATCCAGGGTGCTGCTGCGGTCGACTTCAATGTACTTGGCGCCACGCTGCTCGGTGAGAATGTCGAGCGAGTCGTAGGGCAGGATGCCCTTGGACCACAGCGAGCCCTCGAAGCTGGAGTAGCTGCCGCGCTCTTCGGCCAGGTCACAGGAGGCCTGGATGGCGTAGTAGCTGATGGCTTCCATCGACTGGTCGGCGAAGGCCACGGCCTCGTTGGAGCCGTAGGGGATGTGCTGCAGGTAGAGCGCATCCTGAAAGCCCATCAGACCGAGGCCCACGGGGCGGTGCTTGAAGTTGGAGTTCTTTGCCTGGGGCACCGAGTAGTAGTTGATGTCGATCACGTTATCGAGCATGCGCACGGCGGTGCGCACGGTGCGCTCCAGCTTGGCGGTGTCCAGCTTGCCATCGGTGATGTGGTGCACCATGTTGACCGAGCCCAGGTTACACACGGCGATTTCATCGGCGCTGGTGTTCAGGGTGATCTCGGTGCACAGGTTCGAGCTGTGTACCACGCCTGCGTGCTGCTGCGGGCTGCGCAGGTTGCAGGCGTCCTTGAAGGTCAGCCAGGGGTGGCCCGTCTCGAACAGCATGCTGAGCATCTTGCGCCATAGGTCGGCGGCCTTGATGGTCTTGTGCAGTTTGAGTTTGCCGTACTCGGTGAGCGCTTCGTAGTACTCGTAACGCTCCTCGAAGGCTTTGCCGGTCAGGTCGTGCAGGTCAGGCACGTCGGACGGGGAGAACAGCGTCCACTGGCCGTCTTCGAAGACGCGCTTCATGAACAGGTCAGGAATCCAGTTGGCGGTGTTCATGTCGTGGGTGCGGCGACGGTCGTCACCGGTGTTCTTGCGCAGCTCGAGGAATTCTTCGATGTCGAGGTGCCAGGTTTCCAGATAGCCGCACACCGCGCCCTTGCGCTTGCCGCCCTGGTTGACTGCCACGGCGGTGTCGTTGACCACTTTCAGGAAGGGCACTACGCCCTGCGACTGGCCGTTGGTGCCCTTGATGTAGGCGCCCATGGCGCGCACGGGCGTCCAGTCGTTACCCAGGCCGCCGGCAAACTTGGACAGCATGGCGTTATCGTGGATGGCCTTGTAAATGCCGGACAGCTCGTCGGGGACCGTGGTCAGGTAGCAGCTGGACAGCTGCGGGCGCAGGGTGCCGGCGTTGAACAGGGTCGGCGTGGAGGCCATGTAGTCGAAGCTGGAAATCAGGTTATAGAACTCGATGGCGCGGGCGTTTTTGTCCTGCTCTTCAATGGCCAGACCCATGGCCACGCGCATGAAGAAGATCTGCGGCAGCTCGATGCGGGTGCCTTCACGGTGCAGGAAGTAACGGTCGTACAGGGTCTGCAGGCCCAGGTAGCCAAACAGTTGGTCGCGGTCGTGGTTGATCGCCGCGCCCAGCGCTTCAAGGTCGAACTCGGCCAGCTTGGCGTCAAGTAGTTCGTATTCGATGCCGGCCTTGATGTAGACCGGCAGGGTCTTGGCGTACAGCTCGGCCATGTCGGTATGGGTGGCGCTGCTGGCCACGCCCAGGTGGCCCAGGGCTTCGGCGCGCAGGTTGTCGAGCAGCAGGCGGGCAGTGACCTGGCTGTAGTTGGGCTCGCGCTCAACCAGGGTGCGGGCGGTCATCACCATGGCGGTATTCACATCCAGCTGGGTCACGCCGTCGTACAGGTTCTTCAGGGTTTCCTGCTCGATGTGCTTGGCGTCGACTTCCGCCAGGCCGTCGCAGGCCTCCTGAATCACGGTGCGCAGGCGGCCCATGTCGAGCGGTTGACGGCTGCCGTCGGCCAAGGTGACGCGGATGCTGGGGTGGGCATCGGCCGGCGCAGCGGCCTGACGCTCTTGGCGCTGGCGCGCGTGCTCTTCGCGGTACAGCACGTAGCTGCGGGCGGTCTTCTGCTCGCCGGAGCGCATCAGTGCCAGTTCTACCTGGTCCTGAATTTCTTCAATGTGCAGGGTGCCGCCGGAGGGCAGGCGACGCTTGAAGATGGCGCTGATGGTGTCAGTCATCTCGTCCACGATCTGGCGGATGCGCGAAGACGCGGCCGCCTGGCCGCCCTCCACGGCAAGAAATGCCTTGGTCATGGCGACGCGAATCTTGTCGTCGGTGTAGGGCACCAGGGTGCCGTTGCGCTTGATGACGCGCAATTGACCGGGTGCGCTCATCTGCAGATCGTCGTTCTGCTGTTCTTGCTCGGCATGCACGTGAGAGGTTTGGTTACTGCTGGCTGACGGGGTAGCGTGCATGACAGGCTCCTTTGTTGGGCACGAATGTTGGACACAAACACAATATGTAGTGTTGGCTGAGGCGCTGCTGCGATGGCGTCGGCAGCGCGATCTATCAATAAAATGGCTGGTTTCAGCCCTTGACGTGGCCGGGTAGGCTGTGAAGGTTAACCATATATATGGTTGTCTGAAACGGCATTGGCACAAGATAGTGTGTGATCTGGGTTGTGGCAAGCCGATTTTTTCATTGTTTTTTTGCCCTTGGGGCTTGACCATCGGTGCACCCAAGAGCGCGCGCTGCTTGCACGGCATTTTTGCTTTTTACTAGATATGGTGATTACTGTGAGCTGCGCCACAACAAAGCGTCGGCGCGGCAAAATACTGTTGCAGCCATGGTGTTTTCCGAGTGCCCCGGCTCTGTCTCGCGGGTGTTACAATCGCCGACCAATTGCGGTGAGCAGTCTTGGCAAGGTGGTGGGGATGGAAACGGATAAAGGTACTCTCAAAGATACGCTGCAAGATCAGGGCACCATTCTGATTGTCGAAGACGACCAGAAGCTGGCCGGCCTGATCAGCGACTTTCTGCAGCAGCAGGGCCTGACGGTCGCGCTGGAGGCAGACGGCAGTGCAGCGGTGCAGCGTATTCTGGATACGCAGCCGGCACTGGTGGTGCTGGATCTGATGCTGCCCGGTGAAGATGGCCTGTCCATCTGCCAGCGGGTACGCGAGGCGGGGTTTGCCCGTCCCATTCTCATGCTGACTGCGCGCAGTGAAGATCAGGATCACATTCGTGGCCTGGAACTGGGCGCTGACGACTACGTCAACAAGCCGGTACGCCCGCAGGTGTTGCTGGCGCGTATCCGCGCGCTGCTGCGCCGCTCGGCCGAGCCGGAAGACAGTGGCAATACCACGCGTCTGAGCTTTGGCAATCTGCTGATCGACAACGACCGCCGTGAAGCCTGGTTGAGCAGCGAATTGATCGAGCTGACCGGCGCCGAATTCGATCTGCTCTGGCTGCTGGCCAGCAACGCCGGCCGTATCCTCAGCCGCGAAGAGATCTTTGTCTCGCTGCGTGGCATCGAGTACGACGGTCAGGACCGCTCCATTGACGTACGCATTTCGCGCATTCGTCCCAAGATCGGTGACGACCCCGAGATCCCCCGCATGATCAAGACTGTACGCAGCAAAGGTTACCTGTTCGTCGCACCGGGCCCGGAACAGCAGTGAACTCCATTTTTATCCGCATCTACGGCGGCATGCTGTTGGTGCTGATTGCGGTGTCCTGTCTGGCCTTGATCAGTATTCGCCTGGTCAATGATGTGCGCGCGGAAGATTATCGTGAGCGTATGGCAACCGGCACCTTTCGGCTGATGGCCGACAACCTGGAACCCATGGATACCGCTGAGCGGCAGAAGGCCCTTGCGGTGTGGTCGCGGTTGATTGGCGTGCCGCTGGAGCTCAATTCGCTGGATGATCTGGGGCTGGAAGCCAGCAACTGGTCGCGCCTGATTCGTGGGCGAGTGCTGGTGCGCACGCGCGGGCCGGACGAAGTGCGGGTGTTCAGCCTGGTTGATCTCGCGGATGAGGTGGTGCTGACCGCCGACATTCAGCGTATCTCTGAGCAACTGGGCCGTGCCACGCTATTTCTGATTGCCGATGAACTGGTGCGCCACGCCGATACCGAGATGCCGCGCTGGCTATCGGAGCTGCGCCGTGACAAGGGCTTTGGCTACCCGCTGCGGCTCACACGCCTGGCCGAGGCTGACCTGGATGCCGACCAGCTGCGCCGCCTGGATGAGTTCGACACCGTGCTCAGCCTTGGGCCGGAAGGCAACTCGGTGATGATGTACATGAAGATCCCGGACACCGAATGGGTGCTCAGCATGGGCCCGGTGTATCAGATGCAGGACTATCCCACCGAGATGCTGCTGATCACCGGCCTGCTGGCACTGTCGCTGAGCGGTCTGCTGATCTACCTGCTGGTGCGACAGCTCGAACAGCGGTTGATGAATCTGGAATCCGCTGCGCTGCACATTACCCGGGGCAATCTGGATGCGCGTGCCGAGGTGATCGGCAACGACTCCGTGGGGAGTCTGGCGCGGGCATTCAACGATATGGCGCGCCACCTGCAGCGGCTGATGAATATTCAGCAGGAAATGATTGGCGCCATATCGCATGAGCTGCGTACCCCGGTTGCACGCCTGCGCTTTGGGCTCGAGATGGTGGAAACCGCCGGCAGCGAAGACGCGTTGAAGCGCTATCTGGACAGCATGGACGGTGACCTGACCGAGTTGGACAAGCTGGTTGACGAGATCTTGACCTACGCCAGGCTCGAGCAGGGCGCGCCGGCGCTGGTGCTGGAACCGGTCGACGTCTCGGCGGTGATCGAGCAGGTGATGGCCGAGCTACGGCCGATCAATCCCCAGGTGCTGATTGAATACAATGATCGCTCACGTGGTAGGGCTGGCTGGGTGGATGCCGAGAAGCGTTACCTGCACCGCGCCATCACCAACCTGGTGAGCAATGCCGCACGGCATGCCGGTAGCCGCGTGCAGGTCAGTACGCGGGTGCTCGGCGGACGCTGCCGGGTCACCGTGGAAGATGACGGGCCGGGCATTCCCGAGCGCTACCGTGAACACATCTTTACTCCCTTCCTGCGCCTGGATGATAGCCGTACGCGGGCCAGTGGTGGTTATGGGCTGGGGCTATCCATCGTACGGCGGGTGGCCTACTGGCATCGTGGCCATGTGGCGGTGGAGGCGTCGGAAGGGCTCGGCGGGGCAGCCTTCATTATCGAATGGCCGCTGCGCCGACAGTAGCGCAGGCCCACGCGTGCGTCGGCACGCGTGGGTTGTCTCGCTGGCCGCGTGGGCTGGATCAGCGCTGCGCGGGTGCTCAGGCCTGGTGGCCGTTCACCAGCAGCCGGAAGGCGGTGGCAGCGGGCGTGGGGTCTGGCTTGCGGGCGCAGATCAGGTCGCAATAGATAGCGCCTTCGCCAATCTTGACGATGTACAGCGCCAGGCTATCGGCATCCATCTCGGGGTTGATCTTGCCGGCTTTGATCTGCTCGTCGAACATTTTGCGCCAGGTGTCCATCAAGCGTTCGTGCAAACCCGAGACCCGCGAGGTCAGCAGCTGCAAACCCCACTGTGGCTCGGCCTGCAGGAAGTCGTGCATGGGCTTGGCGTTGATCAGGGCGACGTTGATGTCGGTGTAAATCTGCGTCAGGTAGTCGATGCCATCAAGCCCTGGCGTTTGATCGGCACGGGCAATCGCCTCATCGTAGATGCGCTTGTACAGCGACCAGAGAATCTCGCCCATCAGCAGATCCTTGTTACCCACCCAGCGCATCAGGGTGGCGCGGCCAATCCCCAGCTCTTCTGCCAGTAAAGACAGATTCAAGCGTCTGCCTTCCAGCCACCAGCTACGCGCCATGCGAAAGGCGCTGAGGGGCGTTGCACGTTCATCGGACTTGCGTTTGGACAGTGCCAGCGCCAAGGGGGTCTGTTGGGTGCTCATAGTGTCTGCCTAGCCAGTATGGTTCTCGTTATGTGCGAGCATGGTAGCAATTGTGATACCAAGAATGAAAGTGTCCCGACTCTGAATCAGAGGTTAATCGTTAGTAAATAAGACTTTGGGCTCATGCTGAGGGTGATTCAGAGCATCTTTATCATCGGGGGGATGACTTGGGGTTTTTTAGTTAATTGGGGATTTGTATCGCGGGCGGACGATCTGCACTGAGTGCTGTGCCCAGGCTGGCTAAAGCTGTGAGATGCATTGACGGGCATCACCGCTGGGCAAAGCGAATGCAGAAGAGTAGCCGCGCCGCCCGTTGAACGATGGCCGCCCCGGGTTCCCGGCGGGGGCGGCCAGAGCGGTGGGCTAGCATTGCGGCTCGCCCGGCGGCGCGGATTATCCCCGACCAATAAACGGCATCTTGGTCGCCATGATGGTCATGAACTGAATGTTGCTCTCCAGCGGCAATTCGGCCATTTGTACGACCGCCTGCGCCACGTGCTCCACGTCCATTACCGCTTCGGCTGAGATCTGGCCATTGGCCTGGGGTACACCCCGTTGCATGGGAACGGCCATGTCGGTCGCGGCATTGCCGATGTCGATCTGGCCGCAGGCGATGTTGTACTTGCGGCCATCCAACGAGGTGGATTTGGTCAAGCCGGTCATCGCGTGCTTGGAGGCGGTGTAGGGCGCGGAGTTGGGGCGCGGTGCGTGGGCAGAGATGGAGCCGTTGTTGATGATACGCCCGCCCATGGGTGACTGCGCCTGCATCAGCTTGAACGCCTGCTGGGTGCACAGAAAGGCGCCGGTGAGGTTGGTGTCTATAGTGGCGCGCCAGTGCTCGAACTGCAGCTCTTCAAGCGGTACCGGCGGCGCGCCGGTGCCGGCATTGTTGAACACCAGGTCGAGGCGGCCAAAACGCGCTTTGATTTCACCGAACAGCGCGGCCACGGAGTCCGGCTCACGTACATCACATGCTACCACCAGCGCTTGGTCTGCCAGCTCTGCTGCATCGGCCAGCGAGGCTTGCAGCTTGCCCAGGTTGCGTCCCGCCAGCGCTACCTGATAACCCGCGCGTAACAGGGCCAATGCCGTGGCGCGACCTATGCCGGTGCCGGCGCCGGTAACCAGGGCAACTTTGCGAGGGTGAGAGGTCATGCTTGTTCTCCTGCTGAGCGATTTGCCGCAAGCATACAACAGGAACGCGCAGACATCTGTCGCCTGTGAGACAGGTGCCGGGCTCTAGGGCCTAAAAAAAAACGGCGGTCTGCCGAAGCAGTCCGCCGTGGTCGGGACAGGTCACGCCGAGCCGATAAGCCCGGCGCGCGGTAGCTTAGTTGATGCCCTTGCGGCGTACGTCCCAGTCGCGATCCGAGCACAGGCCGCAGTTGCTGCCGTAGAACGTGTTCTCGGCTGACTGGTCGTCCATCAGGTGATAACGGAACCAGGCTGTAGCGGGCCCGCGGAAGTCGCCGGCATTGCCGACCGGCTCAAAGTGGCTCGCGCCGCTCAGCTCACCCCAGAACACTGGCACGTTGGCGCGGTTGTATACCGGCAGTGAATTCAGTGTGGGCGAGGCGATGGTGTCAGCACTGCCGGACATCAGGAACATCGGACCATTCTGATTGCTTTGCGAGGAGCTGCTGTGACCCAGGCCGATAGTGTAGGGCTGGAAGGGGGCAGTAGCTTTGATGCGGTAGTTCTGCCCAGCCATGATGGTACCGCCGCCACCCTGCGAGTGGCCGGCAGCGCCAATGCGGTTGAGGTCAAGCTTGCCCGCATAGGTGCCGCTGCTGCGGTTGTTCTGATCGACCAGATAGTCGACACAGTTGAGCATGTCTTGCCCGGTACCGGCATTGGAGGTGTTGGCCGCAATCACCACGAAGCCATGGCTGGCCCAGTGGGTCAGCAGTGCAGAATAGGTGCTGGGTGAGGCGGTAGTGCCGTTGCCCCAAACGATAATCGGGTGCTTGCGGCCGCTGGCACCAAGGGTGCTGGGGCGGAAAACCGTACAGCTGAAGCCGGCGCTGCCGCTGGTGGTGGAGAAGGAACCGCTGGAGCTGAAACTGGATACACCGGGAAAACCTGTGCCGGTCGGGTCGCTGCTGCCACCGCCACCACCACCGGGATTGGTTGCCAGCGCGGCGGAAGAGAAGGCGAGACCCAGTGCGATGGCCGCCAGCTTGAATGCGGGTGCTTTCATGGTTAATTCCTTTAGTCGGTTCATTGTTGTTGTGCTGGGCGGATGGCGAATAACGACTTTGCGATCACGCCGAATGAGCACCTTAGTTGCTGCCGCTGGCAAATAAACTCGCCTGTTTGGGTGGCGTATAATGTTGGGGTGTTTGCGAAAATTTAATATTGTTTTAAAGGTGGTCTGTAACTTTATGATGTTGTTGCTATTGCGGGGCGCGGTTTGTTTTATTGCGGTTTTATAGGGGGGTGGTCGCTCACCCGAATGGGGGTATTTGAAACGGCGGAGCAACTTGCAGTTGCATCCGCCGCCATGGCAAAGCGGCCGTTTTTAGTTGATACCTTTGCGGCGTACTTCCCAGTCATTGTCGGTGCACAGATCACAATTGCTGCCGTAGAACAGCTCGCCAGCGCTCTGGTCATCCATCAGGTGATAGCGGAACCAGGCGGTCGAGGGGCCGCGAAAGTCGCCGGCATCGCCGACTGGCTCAAAGTGACTGGCACCGGCAAGTTCACCCCAGAACACCGGCACGTTGGCGCGGTTATAGACGGGCAGGGAGTTCAGGTTGGGTGCTGCAATGGTATCGGCGCTGCCGGACATGAGGAACATCGGCCCGCTTTGGTTGCTCTGTGACGAGCTGCTGTGGCCCAGCCCGATAGTATAGGGCTGGAAGGGCGCGGTGGCTTTGATGCGTGGGTCCTGCCCGGCCATGATGGTGCCGCCGCCGCCCTGCGAATGACCGGCAGTGCCGACGCGATTCAGGTCGAGCTTGTTAGCGTAAGTGCCTGAGCTGCGGTTGTTTTGTGTAGTCAGGTAATCGAGGCAATCGAGCATCTCTTCGCCGGTGCCGGCGTTGGACGTATTGGCCGCGATGACCACAAAGCCCTGGCTGGCCCAGTGTTCCAGCAGGTCGGCGTAGGTGCTGGGGGATGCGGTGGTGCCGTTGCCCCAGACGATAATCGGGTGCTTCAGGTTATTCGCTCCCAGGGTGCTGGGGCGAAAGACGGTGCAGCTCAGGCCGGCGCTGCCATCGGTAGTAGCGAAGGAGCCAGTAGCAGCAAAATCGGTTACGCCCGGAAAGCCGGTGCCGGTCGGATCGGCGGTGCCGCCGCCGCCACCGCCGGGGTTGGTTGCCAGCGCAGCGGTCGACAGCGCCATACCCAGAGTGAGGGCAGTAAACTTGAGTGCAGATGTTTTCATGATGAATCCCTTGTTGTTGATATTGTCTGTTCCGCAATGGAAGTAAGAAACTAGTAAGAAGTCCGTTACCCGCGGAGAAGGGACGCTAACTTTCGCGGCAGGCCAATAAACTAACCTGAATGGGTGAGATGAACCCTTTCGTGAAGTGGGTCCGTTATTGATAGTTTGCTTGTGCGTTACCTCGCAGTTTGGATTTTTAAATTGATGGCGTTTTGCTCGCGTTGTAATGGCGTGCGGATATTAAGTTTATGTATCTATCGCTGAAAGTGTATTGTCTGCGGATTTTGTTATTGTGCTGTTTTTGTTTATTGCATGAGACTAAATTAGCCGGTGTAAGAGTGACTTTACCCTTTTAAACTCTGCCGGATGCTGTGCGCTTATCCCCCGGCGATCTTGCCAGCAGGGCAGCGGGTGGTTGGCCTGCGCCCGAGGATGGGCTACAAAGAAGGCGTCTTTTCACCTGTCGGGATGCTTTGATGTCTGACGATCCGTACTACTACGAACCCGCGCTGGGCCATGGCCTGCCACACGACCCTTTCAACGCGATTATCGGGCCACGGCCCATCGGTTGGATTTCATCGCAGGACGCCCAGGGTCGCCTGAATCTGGCGCCCTACAGTTTCTTCAACGCCTTCAATTACACCCCGCCGATCATTGGCTTCGCCAGTGTGGGGCGCAAGGACAGCCTCAACAACATAGAAGCAACCGGTGAGTTCGCCTGGAGTCTGGTGACCCGGCCGCTAGCCGAGGCGATGAACCAGAGCTGCGCGGCGGTCGCGCCCGAGGTAGACGAGTTTGAACTGAGTAGCCTGACGCCCGCTGCCTCGCGGCGCATTGCCGTACCACGTGTGGCGCAGAGCCCGGTGAGCTTTGAATGCAAAGTGACGCAAATACTGCAGCTGCAGGGGGTAGATCAGGTCAAGGTGCCCACCTGGCTGATACTGGGCGAAGTGGTGGCGGTACATATTGCCAGGCACCTGCTCAAGGAGGGTATTTACGATACCGCCGCGGCTGAGCCTGTGCTGCGTGGCGGCGGGCCGGCGGATTATTTTCAACCGGGGCCGGAGTCGCTGTTTCGCATGTGGCGCCCCTCGATGAACTGATCATCGGGATCCTCTGGCACAGAGCTGCGTATACCCCCCACAAGGGGGGTAATCATCTGCCGCACTGCTGGCTAGCATCGACAGTCATGTTTTCAATAAAAAAGAGAACCCGCATGACTCAGATGATCAAAGGCTTCGGCCCTCTGCTGCGCCTGGCTGGCCTGAGCCTGGTCAGCCTCGGCTGGCTGGGCAATGCCCAAGCCGCGGTGGACGCGGCCGCCATGCAAGCACTGGAAACCGACGGCAGTGAGTGGTTGAGTTACGACCGCACCTGGGCGCAGCAGCGCTTCAGCCCGCTCGAACAGATCAACACCGAATCGGTAGCCAAATTGGGTCTGGCCTGGTCGATTGACCTGGACAATAAACGCGGGTTGGAAGCCACGCCGCTCTATCACGACGGGGTGCTGTATACCTCGCTGTCCTGGAGCCGGGTGATGGCGGTTGATGCCGGCAGCGGCGAGATCCTCTGGAGCTTCGATCCCGAGGTCAACAAGGCCAAGGGGCGTGACGCCTGTTGTGATGCGGTCAATCGCGGGGTTGCGCTGTGGCAGGGCAAGGTCTATGTGGGCACGTTGGATGGGCGGCTGATCGCGCTGGACGCGCAAACCGGCAAGCCTGTCTGGACCCAGCAAACCACGGACAATAGCCAGCCATACACCATCACCGGCGCGCCGCGGGTGCTCAAGGACATGGTGCTGATTGGCAATGGCGGCGCCGAGTTTGGCGTGCGCGGCTTCTTCTCGGCTTACGATGCCAATACCGGCGAGCTGCGCTGGCGCTTCTACACCGTGCCGCGCGACCCAGCGCAGCCGCAGGAACACCCGGAGCTGAATGCGGCGCTGAAAACCTGGAGTGAAGATACCGACTGGTCGCTGGGCGGCGGTGGTACGGCCTGGGACAGCATGGCCTACGATCCCGAGCTTGATCTGCTGTACGTGGGCACCGGTAACGGCTCGCCCTGGAACCGTGAGGTGCGTAGCCCTGGCGGTGGCGACAACCTCTATCTGTCCTCGATCCTGGCACTCAAACCGGAGACCGGCAAGCTGGTCTGGCACTATCAGGTGACGCCCGGCGACAGTTGGGATTTCACGGCGACCCAGCAACTGACGCTCGCCGAGCTGGAGATTGCTGGCAAGCCGCGTCAGGTGATCATGCAGGCGCCCAAGAACGGTTTCTTCTATGTGTTGGACCGCGCCACCGGTGAGCTCCTTTCGGCGGAAAAATTCGGCAAGGTAACCTGGGCCGAGCGCATTGATATGGCCACCGGTCGACCGGTCGAAACCGCCGACGCGCGCTATCAGAAAGACACGCTGGTGATGTGGCCCAGCCCGCTGGGGGCGCATAACTGGCACTCGATGTCGTTCAGCCCGCTGACCAAGCTGGTGTATATCCCGTATCAGGAGGTCCCCGGCACCTACAGCAATGAGGCCGGCAGTTTTGTGCGCAAGCGTGCTTTCAATACGGCGGCGGGCTCTTCGGAAATTACCGAGCTGCCGCGCGAGTACACCTCGGGCGCATTGCTCGCCTGGGACCCGGTCAAACAGCAAGCTGCCTGGCGGGTAGAGCGCCCTAATCACTGGAATGGCGGAACCCTGGTCACCGCCGGCAACCTGGTTTTCCAGGGCACCTCCGCTGGGCAGCTGGAAGCCTACAGTGCCGATAAGGGGCAACCGCTGTGGAGCTTTGAGGCGCAAACCGGCGTGATTGCCGCGCCCATGACCTACCAGCACAAGGGCCAGCAGTACATTGCCCTGATGGCTGGCTGGGGTGGCTCCGGCGCGCTGATTGGCGGCGACGCGGCAGTTGCTACGGGCGTACGCAACGTCAGTCGTATGCTGGTATTCAAGCTGGGCGGCAACAAGCAACTGCCCGCCCTGGCGCCGCCGGCGGGCAGCGAGCGCGTGCCTGAGCCGGTGGTGGCGGCAGCCAGCGAGTTGGCTGCCGGTGAAAAACTCTATTCGCAATACTGCGCCGTCTGCCATGGCGTTGGGGTTGTGGGGGGAGGAGTGATCCCCGACCTGCGCCACAGCAGCGACGCGGTGCGTGGCGCCTGGGATGCGATTGTGCTGCACGGTGCCTATCAGGCCAACGGTATGGCAGCCTTTGGCGACAGCCTGAACAGCGAGGAGGCCAACCAGATCCGTCTCTATATCATGCAGCGCGAATACGATAGCTGGATTCAGGAGACAAAGAAGTAGCTCGAACCTGTCTGCACTTCGGGTCAGAGCGTGACCCGAAGTGCATCTAGAGTCTTTACTCTAATATCACCAGATCTTATGATGGGCGCGTCAGCCTGGTTGCGGCGTGTCTCGCGTCTTCTGCCTGCTATGCTGACCTCAAGGCCAATGGACTGTGGCCAGACAACAATAACAATAGGTCGCACATTCGGTTGCTGCTGTCGACGCTTGCCGTGACCGCATCGCCCCAGGCGACCCGCGCTCAGCATGGGTAGTTCATGAACATCAGATTGGGTGTGCAGCAGTACGCCAACGCTCCCGATACGGGGCAAGGTAGCGACGTTCCGCTTCTGTTGAAAACCAAGATTACGCCGCCGCGTCGTGGTCGCGGGATATTACCCAGGCCGCGTCTGGAGCAGCACGCCAGCTTGCTGAATGAGCGTCGCCTGGCGATTCTCATGGCGCCTCCCGGCTTTGGTAAGACCACCCTGGCCAGCATCTGGGCCGATACCCTGCAGGCACAGGCGCACGCGGTAGCCTGGCTCTCGCTGGACGCCGAAGACGATTCTGCCCAGCGCTTGCTGTTCTATATCGCGGCTGCATTGAACCAGGCCGACCCGATGCTGGGGCAAGCTTGTCTGAGCCTGCGCGCTGAATTGACCTTCTTTTCCACCGAGACCTTGGCCAGCCTGCTGATCAATGAGCTCAGTCGCAGCGAGCGGCCGATCACCCTGTTTATAGATGACCTGCACTGCATCGACGACGAGGTGCTGGTCGAGGCGCTGCGGTTTCTGCTCCAGCGCGCGCCCGCGCACTTCCATCTGGTTTTTATCAGTCGCAATGAGCTGCCCTCGGCGCTGCTGGAGCACTTGTACGCCGATGACCTGCTGGAAGTAGGCGGTGCTCAGCTGCGGTTTGAACTGGAAGAAACCCGCGATCTGTTGCGCAAGGCCGGGTACGAGCCACAGGAATCCAGCGATATCAGTCGCATTCAGGAGTCGGCCGAAGGCTGGATTGCTGCGCTGCGGGCTTTTCTGCTCACGCCGGGCCACAATGTCGCGCGTATCGCCCCGCGCAGCATCTGTAACCTGTTTGAGGAAGTGGTGCGTCATCTCGATGAGCCGCTGCGGCAAAGCCTTTACCCGCTTGGCTTGCTGGATAAGTTCAGTGAAGGGCTACTGGCTGAACTTCTGGGCGGCCCGGCCGCACGGCAATTGCTTGATCAATTGCAGCAACGTCAGCTGTTCATTACCGCGCTGGACCCCGAGGAAACTTGGTTCAGCCTGCACCCGCTGTTTCGTGAACACCTGAAAAAGGCCTATCTGCGTCAGCACGAGAGCGAGGCGCGCGAAGTGTTGGTGCAGGCAGCGCATTGGTTTGCCGAACGCAAGTTGTGGCTCGATGCGATCAGGCTGGGGCTCGACAGTGGCGAGGTCTGGCAGGTCAAGGTCTGGATAGAGCACTGCGCGACCACGCTGATTGAACAGGGCGATTTCACTACCCTGGTGATCCTGGAAAAGCGCTGGAAATTGCAAGCGGCTGACTGCCCCCTCCCTCTGAAAATGGCACGCGCCTGGGCCATGGGGCTGTCGCTGGAGTTGGGGCAGGCGCACAAGCTGGCCAAGCAGATAGAGGCTGAGCTGTGGAATGAACCGGACAAGGGCCAGAGCACCTCGATCTATTGGGAGGTACAGGCCTTGCAGGCCATGCTGTTGGGGCTGGCGGATCACAACACCCGGTCCGGCCCTTGGGCGCAGCGCTGCTACGACTCGGGAGCCACCCGGCCCTGGGTTACCAACGTCCTGCTCAACCTGATGAGCGGCAGCTTGCTGCGCGATGCCGACTGGGAGGCGCTCTACCAGTTGCCGCCGACCATGGACGCGCAGGATGGCAATCGCGGTTACTTTCTGCATGAATGCTACCGGCAGTCGTTGACCGCTCTGGCCGAAGGCGCGCAGGGCCGTATCAGTTACGCGGTCGAAGGCTTGCAGGCCTTGGTGAGTCAGATAGACCAGAACTTTGCCGATGGCCTGACGACGCCGAACCCGGTGCTGTTGGCGCTGCCCAATGCCCTGCTGGCGCATTATTTCTATCTGCGTGGCGAGATGACCCAGGCAGCGGATCACCTGCAGGGCTGCCTTGATTACATCAACATGGGCGGCTTTCTGGATTGTATTGCGCTGGCCTTCATCACCTCTGCGCGGCTGCAAGCGCAGCAGGGGCAGGCACTGCGCGCGCGGCAGACGCTTGAGCAGATGACAGTGCTGGCGCAGCAGCGCGAGTGGCCACGGCTGCAAGCCTGGGGATTACTGGAGCGCGTGCGGCTCTGCCTGCAGGAGCGGCGTGTTCGTGAGGCCGCCGGTTGCCTGCGTGAGCTGCAGCAACTGCAGGCGCTGGCGCTGGACGACGGTGGCGTTGATCGCGCTCAGTTTGCCCTGCTGGCCGAGCTATGGCTCGGGTTGGCAGGCCAGCCGGTGCGCAGCGAATTGGTAGAGGAGGCGCACGCGCTCCTGGCTGATTTACGCCAGCGCCAGTTCTGTTTGATGACTGCTGAGCTGGGGCTGGCGCTGGGTTTTTATCTCGCCATGCACGGTGATCGACAGGGTGACTCCCTGCTGAGCGAGGCACTGGGCTTGATCCGCGACAGCGGCGCCGTGGCGCTGTTGCGCGATATCGGCGTCGCTGAAGCCTGCACCGCGCTGGCGGCCTATGTTCCGGTGAGCTGGCATGCAGAGGTCATCACACTACTTGGCCCGGCTGCCCAGGTGGAGGAAGAGGGGAGTAGCTGCGCGGCCTTGCTGGCGCTCACGGTGAAGGAGCGGCAGGTGATACAACGCGTCGCCGAGGGCAAATCGAACAAGCAGATTGCCAAGGATCTGAGCGTGACCCCGGAGACCATCAAGTCGCATATGAAAAGTATCTTCGCCAAGCTGAAGGTAGAAAGCCGTGCACAGGCCGCAGTGATGCTGCAGCAAGGGTAGGCTAGGCGCAGCGCTGGCCGCAAGCTACAAGCAAAGGCAGCTATCACGGGATTTGGGTGTGGATTTCAGCTTGCCGCTTGCCGCTTGCAGCTCAGAAGAAGGGTGCCCTGTCGCCCGGAGCAGCGGAAACGACAGGGGCTTGGTAGTGCTCGGTACTAGCGGATACCCGCCGCGCGCAGGGCGTTGGGGGTGAAGTCCGCCGAGGAGGCTTCAAAGTCGAAGTCGTAGTTCTTGCGCTCTTCGTTGGTCATGCCCAGGGCCATGTAGCGACCGTTCTGCAGGTCGTACAGAGTTTCAATCGCATAGCCAGGTACTTGCTGATCAAAGCGTTGCAGCGCGACCGCTTCTGCCACCCGCCACAAACCGCCCCGACCGTCGTAATGGTCGATCTCGCCAGCTTGCCAGTTGTCCTCGTCGATGAAGAAGTGCCGCTTGGCATAGACGTGGCGCTGGCCCTCACGCAGGGTGGCTTCTACTTCCCAAACGCGATGCACCTCGTAACGCACCATGTCCTGGTTGATATGGCCCTTCTGGATGATGTCGTCGTACTTCACCTCGCGCGAGGCAATAGCAAAGTTGTTGTAGGGGATCAGCAGCTCGCGCTTGCCCACCAGCTTCCACTCGTAACGGTCGGGTGAGCCGTTGTAGAGGTCGTAGTTGTCGGAAACCCGAGTGCCGTCTGCGCTCAGTGCGGGACCGTCGTAGGCGACCTGTGGTGCGCGGCGTACGCGGCGTTGACCGGCGTTGTACAGCCAGGCGGCGCGGGGCTCTTTAACCTGATTGATGTACTCGTGGACCAGCAGTACGTCACCGGCCAGCCGTGAGGGCGAGAGTACCCGCTGGGTGAAGTAGAACATCAGGTTGTCGGAGATCTTCGGGCCGTAGTCGGTCAGCGCAGTAGCGAAGCTGAAGGCGTCCTGCAATACCACGTAGGTGTTCGAGCCATTGGCCTGCGGCGTGGCCTGGGCCATGGTGCGGGTGAAGCTGCCACCGCGATAGCGGGTGATGTGGTTCCAGATCACCTCGACGCCGTTTTGCGGGATGGGGAAGGGGTAGGCGGTATCGAAGTTCTCCAGACCGTTGCCGCCGGCTGCCAATTTGGTATTCACCGCGTTGCGCGCGACGGCGTCAAATACCTTCTGCGGCACGGTGGCGGTGCGTTTGGTCTGGAATACCCGCAGTTTGTAGGTATCCGGGTAGCGCTGCAGCATGGCCTTCTGGCCATCAGTCAGCAGGTCCTGATACTGATCCATGTTGGCCGCTGTCACCACGTACTGCGGTTGCTCGCCGGCGAAGGGGTCGCCATAAAAGCCATCGCTGTCTACCGCGGCGGCATTGGTCGCCATGCCGCCGGTCCATTCCGGGATGGTGCCGCTGGCGTTGCCGGCGCGTTCGGCGCCCAGCGGTGTCAGCGTGGTCTGCAAGGTGGCAGCCTGCTCCGGCGTGACGGCGGCCGAGACCGACAGCGCCAGCGAGCTCAGGGCCAGTACGCCGATCGTCTGGAGTTTCAGTTTTTGTATTGAGGTCATATTGTTCTCCGTTTGATCAGAAGTTCACGCCGAAACTGACTGCCACAAAGTCGCGGTCGGTATTCGGGTTGTAGTCGCCGCCAAAAAAGTTGGTGTAACTGACGTTGGCGTTGTACTTGTTGTTGTACACCGCGGTGAGGCCGAGGCTGGCGGCCATCGAGCCTTCTACGAAGTTCGGACCGGTGCCGTCCACGTCGTGCGAGAAGGCGAAGTTGGGTTTCAACGCGATGCCAGCAAAGCCGTCGTAATCCATGTTGACCAGGGCGCGGTAACCCCAGGAGCTGCTGGTGTAAAAGCCGTCATCGTTGCAGTACTTGGGTTGCGCTGCGTTGAGGCCTTCGCAGGCGCCGGGTACCGGCAGTTCGCCGCTACCGTAGAGCGAGTCTCGGCCGTAACGCAGCTCACCCATGTCGTTCTTGATGCCGCTGATGTGGTTGTAGCCAACCTCGCCGATCAGGGTCATGCTGCGCGCGCCCCAGATATTGTCGAGGATGCGTACTGCGGTCACCTGCGCCTGAGAGACCGGCAAGCGCTTGTAGCCCTGAATCTCGGTGCCGGCGGTAATGGGCACGCCAAACACGGCGCCGGGCACTTGGCCGCTGGTGCTCAGCGGGGTAACCGGGTTGCCCAACGCCGCGCCGACCAGATCGTTGGAGCTGATCTGCACCGGCTGGTTCGGACGATAGCTGACTTCGCCAGACAGCGCGGTGCCACCGACGTTGGTCTGGAAGCTGACGCCGTAGATGCGGATGTCTTCCGGGTAGGCGAGGAAGTAGTTGCCCAGCATGGCGACATCGATCTGCCCGGTTTGCGAATTCGGTTGCGTGCCGATCGGCGTCTGTCCGCCCGCAGCGATGGTGTTGAAGGTAGGCAGGCGGCTGTGAATGTTCATGAAGTAGGCGCCGAACTCGGTCTGGTTGAGCTGCTCTGCGTAGTAGCGCAAAGACATGCCAAACTGACCTTCATCGCTGGCATCCCGGTCGCCCGCACGGGGCACGTAAACGAAAGTCGGGTCACCATTGGCGCCGTTCTGACTGCCGCCCACACCGACCTGATAACAGCCATCGGCGAGTGTGTCACTGGGCGAGAAGAAAGTGCCGCAGTTGTCGATGACCGTTTGGTCCCACTCCAGCTGGTAAAAGGCTTCCATCCCCAGATTTTCGGTCAGACTCTGGGACAGGTAGAACATGTTGACCGGTATCAGGCCTTCCTTGATCTCAGCGCCCGGGCGGCGGAAGGCAGCGGCATCGATGGGGTTGATGCTGTTAATGCCGTTCTGGATAAAGGTGCTTTCGCCCCAGCTGACCACTTGCTTACCCACGCGGACGGAGCCGGGCATGTCGCCGATGGTGTAGTTGTGATAGAGAAAGGCATCCAGCAGCTGCACGCCAGAGCCCTGGGCCGCACTTTTGCGGTTGTCGTCGCTGATGTCATACAGGCCCTGATGGCCGTCCTTCAGCTCAAAGTCGTACCAGTACTTGCCCCGCACGAAGACGCCGGTGTCGCCGTATTGCAGCGACAGGTCATGGATGCCCTTGAAGATGGTCGAGAAGGCATCGCCCTTGTCGAAGTTCAGCCGGTTGTCGTCGGTATTGGCTGCGTTGGCGTTGCCGCCGTTGGCTGCCCAGATGAGATCCTTGTCCGGGTCGGCGGTAGCCCAGCTGGAGCCGACCGAGATGCTGGAGTCGAACTGGCCCTCTACCTCGCCAATATCAAACCGCAGCGCATTGGCTGGCATCGCGGCGGCCATGGCGATAGCCACGACCATGGGCTTTAGCCCTGTCTTCAAGGCATTTTTTGTTGTGTCTTTCATGAGCTTCCTCGCGCCGGGCGCTTGTTGTTATTAATAATCCCTGGCAAGTGAGGCGCCGCGGCGTGTTGCCACAGAGCCGTCACATGCACCGACTCTATGTGGCCGCGGATGACGGCTATACCCCCCTGATGGGGGGTGAGGATGGGGTAGCTGGCTTGCAAGCCGGGCATGGCGGTCCATAATGCGATGGCGCAGCGAGGCAGCTGCAACAACGCATTGATTAACCCAGAGCATCGCTGGCTTGGCGCGGCTCGCAGCAGGCAGGGAGAGTTGGCTGATGCCGGATTTACAGAGGGCGCCACTATTGATTGGCGGCAATGACAGTGTCAGCGTGGCGATCGAGCCGCGCATGGCCAACCGCCATGGGCTGATTGCTGGTGCCACCGGCACCGGCAAGACCATTACCTTGCAGGTGTTGGCGCAGAGTTTCTCGCAGCTCGGTGTGCCGGTGCTGGTGCCGGATATCAAGGGCGATTTTTCCGGTATTGCCAAGGCCGGCACGGCGAGTGAGAAGCTGCAACAGCGCGCCGACAAGGTGGGGCTGGGCAGCATGACGCTGTGCGGCGCGCCGACGGTGTTCTGGGATGTGTTTGGCAAGCAGGGCCATCCGCTGCGCCTGACCCTCGCCGAGCTGGGCCCCATGCTGCTCTCGCGCCTACTCAACCTCAATGAGACCCAGAGCGGCATCATCGACATCCTGTTCCGCGTGGCCGACGACAACGGCTGGCTGTTGCTGGATCTGAAAGATCTGCGCTCAATGCTGAGCTATCTGCACGAGCAGCGCGCCGAGATCGGCAAGCGCTATGGCAATGTCTCTGCCGCCAGCCTGGGCGCCATCCAGCGCGCCTTGCTGCGGTTGGACGGAGAAGGTGCCGAGCAGTTGTTCGGCGAGCCGGCCATCAGCCTGGATGATTTTTTGCAGACCGACGAGCACGGTCAGGGCGTGGTTAATGTGCTGCACGCCGCGCAGTTGT
The DNA here is from genome assembly GCF_900105255.1 of Halopseudomonas sabulinigri. Lineage (NCBI taxonomy): Bacteria > Pseudomonadati > Pseudomonadota > Gammaproteobacteria > Pseudomonadales > Pseudomonadaceae > Halopseudomonas > Halopseudomonas sabulinigri. The sequence continues at coordinate 260,407 of NZ_LT629763.1, forward strand.
ATCAGACGAGCCCGTTGGCGTATTCCTGCATTCTGCTCTGGCTGCTGTCGGAGCTGTTCGAGCAATTGCCCGAAGTGGGCGATGCCGACAAACCGCGCTTTGTGCTGTTTTTTGATGAGGCGCACCTGTTGTTCAGCGACACGCCCAAAGCCCTGGTCGACCGCATCGAGCAGGTGGTGCGGCTGATCCGCTCCAAGGGGGTAGGGGTGTACTTTGTTACCCAGAGCCCGCTGGATGTACCGGAGAGCATTCTCGGGCAATTGGGTAACCGGGTGCAGCACGCGCTGCGCGCCTTTACGCCGCGTGACCAGAAGGCGGTGCGCGCCGCCGCGCAAACCTTCCGCGCCAACCCTGAACTGGATACCGAAAGCGCCATCATGGCGCTGGGTGTGGGCGAGGCGCTGGTCTCGGTGCTGGATGCCAAGGGCACACCGGGCATAGTGCAGCAGATACTGATTCGCCCGCCCGATAGCCAGATGGGGCCGATTGACGAAGCCGAGCGCGCGGCGCTGATCGAGGCCTCGCCGCTGGCCGGTGCCTATGACCACCTGGAAGATCGCGAGTCGGCGTACGAGGTTCTGCAAGCCAGGGCAGACAAAGCGCTGTCTGCGGAAAAGCCCGAGGTGACCACGCAGGCTCAGGCGCGCAAGAAACGCGGTGCGGCCGAGAAGTCGATCAGCCAGGAGCTGGCCGACATGTTCAGCGCTTTCGGCCGCAGCGCCATGCGTTCGGTGGGTACCCAGGCGGGACGGGCGATAGTGCGGGGGATTCTCGGCTCGTTGCGCAGCAAGTAGCGAGCGGCCGCCTCACTCGTGCACGTGGGCGAGGCGGCCACGCTGGTTACCCTTCAATCAGGCAATCCACCCGCCAGTTTGTCTGGCCGTCAAACTGCTCCATGCGCAGACCATGGATGTCGTTGGCAAAGCCGGGGAACTGCTCCTCCAGCTCGATGGCCGCGTTCAGGTAGTCGGTGATCGCGCTGTTGTCCTGCGGGAAGCGCTCCCCTGGCATGATCACTGGAATACCCGGTGGATAGGGTACCAGCAACACGGCGCTCAAGCGCCCGGCCAGCGCGCTGACGGGCACGGATTCAACCTGACCTCTGACCATCTGCTGGTAAGCGTCTGCCGGGCGCAGGGTGATTTGCGGCAGGGTGGTGTACATCTGCCGCATTAGCTTGATCAGGCTGTGCTTCTTGTAGCACTGGTGCAGGCGTTCACCGAGCGCGCGCAGTCCCAGGCCCTGATAACGCGGGTGCTGCGCGAGACTCGGCAGCGTTACCTCCAGGGGCGCGTCCCGATCGTAGAGGCGCTTGAATTCGCGCAGTTCCGACAGCAGTGTGCTCCATTTGCCCTTGGTAATGCCTAGGGAGAACAGAATCAAGAAGGAATACAGGCCCGTCTTTTCTACCACCAGGCCGCGCTCGGCCAGAAAGCGCGTTACCAGTGCGGCCGGTATGCCGCTCTTGGCCAGGCGGCCCTTTTCCTCAACGCCGGGTGTGAGCAGGCTGACCTTGATCGGGTCAAGCATGGCAAAGTCATCGCTCATGTGGCCAAAGCCGTGCCACTCGGCCTGATCATCCAGGGTCCAGTCGTTGGCCCGCAGATCGGGTTCGGCCAGCGCCGACTCCGGCTCCCAGACATCAAACCACCATTGCTCCTCTGGCATCTGTTCGGCGGTCTGCGCCATGGCGCGGCGAAACGACAGGGCTTCGTCGAGGGTTTCCTGTACCAGCGATCTGCCGGCCGGGCCGGCCATCATCCCGGTCGCCACATCGATGGAGGCGATCATGCCGTAGTGCGGCGAGGTAGAGGTATGCATCATGTAGGCTTCGTTGAAGCGCTCATGATCGAGCTGCTGCTCGGCGCTGTCCTTGGCGAGAATGATCGAGGCCTGCGAGAGTGCGGCCAGTACCTTGTGCGGCGACTGGGTGGCAAACACCAGCGGGTGCTGGGTGCGCGGTGCACCGGTCCGCTCGCTCATGCCGTGACGCCCGTGATAGAACGGGTGAAAGGCCGCGTAGCCGTACCAGGCCTCGTCAAAGTGCAATACGTCGACGCTGTCCTGCAGCTGCTCCTTGATCATCTCGGTGTTGTAGCACAGGCCGTCGTAGGTGGAGTTGGTGAGCACCGCCAGCTTGATCTTGCGTTGGCTGCCATCAAGCAAGGGGTGTTGTTCAATCAGCCGCTGCAGCGCAGCAGGGCTGAAGGCCTCGCGGCCAATCGGGCCGATGATGCCGTAATCGTTACGCGAACCGCTGAGGTAGATGGGGATGGCGCCGGTCATGATGATCGCGTGCAGGATCGACTTGTGGCAGTTGCGGTCAACCAGTACCAGATCATCGCGGGTAACGTAGGCATGCCAGATGATCTTGTTCGACGTGGAGGTACCGTTGACCACGTAAAAGCTGTGATCCGCGCCAAAGGTTCGCGCGGTGTTGGCTTCGGCTTCGGCCACCGGCCCGGTGTGATCCAACAGCGAACCCAGACCCGGTACCGAGACAGACAGATCCGAGCGCAGGGTGTTCTCACCGAAGAAGTCGTGAAAGGCGCGCCCCACCGGGCTCTTGCGAAAGGCCACGCCGCCGCCGTGGCCGGGTGAATGCCAGGAGTAACTGGAGCGCGCGGTGTAATCCAGCAGGGCCTTGAAAAACGGCGGCAGGAGTTGACTGAGGTAGCTGCGCGCGGTGCGCGCAATCTGTCCGGCAATGAAGGGCAGGGTATCTTCAAACAGGTAGATGATGCCGCGGATCTGGTGCAGCTCACGCAGCTCGGCGAGCAGCTCCGGCGCTATGGTCTGGCGCGTGCTCAGCGCCATGATCGGCAATTCCGGCGAGCGGCTGTGGGCGGCACTGAACAGGGTCTCGACGTCGTCCAGCGCGACCTCGCTGTCGGGGGTAAACAGGATGCATGAGAGGCCGCGATGCGCCTCGGCGATCAGCCGCCCCTCATCCAGTGACTCGGCGCCCAATACCTCAAAGCCTTCGCCGTCAAGTGCCTGGAACAGGGCGTCAAGTTGGGTGCCTGCCACGTTGGACAGGCCGATAGCGGGGTTGATGACCAGAATGGGGAAATTCAGGTGCTTGAACATGACGGCCCTGTGTTGCTGTGGATGTATCTCCAGCCTAAGCCAGATTGCCCTGTTTTGCCTATGCCAAGGCCGTGGCAGGGTGTCTTTGTAGTACCATCGGGCATCCAACCAAGGCGGCTAGTATTGGGCCGCCCTTGCCAAGGAGATGCGCTTTTGAATTGGGATCTGCATAACCCGCATACGCTGGATATTCTGGTGCGCGCCGAGGATATCGACGAGCTGGGCCATGCCAACAATACCGTTTACGTCCGTTGGCTGGAGCGTTGCGCCTGGGAGCATTCGATGTCACTCGGGCTGGGGCTAGCTCAGTACCGTGAGCTGGACCGCGCGATGGCGGTGCTGCGCCATGAAATCGATTATCTGGCGGCTGCGTATGAGGGTGATGAGTTGGTCATGGCGACCTGGATCATTCACTGGGACAAAAAGCTGCGCATGACACGGCACTTTCAACTCTGCCGCAAAAGCGATGGTGTGACGCTGCTGCGGGCACGGACTACCTTTGTATGTATCGAACTCAGTACCGGGCGGCCCAAGCGCATGCCCGAGGTATTTATCGAGCAGTACGGCAAGGGGCTGACGCAAGCCAGCCCCGAGTAAACCTCAACCTTGGCGCGGCCTTAGCGGTATTCGCAGAGGTAGGCGGTATCGCGCTCTACCTTGAGGTTGAAGCGGCTGTTGGCGGCAACAGTGAACTGCTCGCCGGCAGCGTAGGTAGTCCAGCTGTCGGCATCGGGAAGCTTGACCGTCAGAGCACCGTTGATGACGTGCATGATTTCCAGTTGGCTGGTGCCGAACTCGTACTCGCCCGGTGCCATGACGCCCACGGTGGCGCTGCCTTCTGGCTGTTGAAAGGCGATGGACGCGACCTTGCCGTCAAAATACTGATTTACCTGAAACACGGGGCATACTCCTGGAAGGAAAGGGCGCTCATTATGCCGAGCAGTCAGGCCTTCAGGCAATTGCCGCCAAGCTTAAAAATCATCTGTTTTTACCCGTTCAAAGGGGTATGGGAGTCGCTGGCATGGCAAATATCGGTTTTATTGGTCTGGGTGTGATGGGTTACCCGATGGCGGGGCATCTGCAGCGCGCCGGGCACAATGTCACGGTCTACAACCGCACGGCCAGCAAGGCGCGCCAGTGGGTAGCCGAACATGCCGGCAGCGCTGCGGATACGCCTGCGCTGGCCGCAGTCGATCAAGACTATGTGATGCTTTGTGTGGGCAACGATGATGATCTGCGCAGCGTCGTTACCGGCGAGGACGGCGTATTGACGGGGGCCAAAAATGGCCTGGTGCTGGTGGATCACACCACAGCCTCGGCAGATGTTGCGCGTGAACTGGCAGCGCTGGCGGCGAAGCAGGGGGTTGGCTTCCTGGACGCGCCGGTATCGGGTGGGCAATCCGGTGCCGAAAAGGGGCAACTGACCATCATGGTGGGTGGTGATGAAGCGGTGTTCGACCTGCTGCGTCCAGTCATGAAGTGTTATGCCCGCATGTTGCAGCTGATGGGGCCGGTCGGTAGCGGCCAGCTCACCAAAATGGTGAACCAGATCTGCATTGCCGGTCTGGTGCAGGGGTTGGCCGAAGCGCTGAACTTTGCCCAGAACGCGGGGTTGAACGGCGAGGCGGTGGTCGAGGTTATCAGCAAGGGCGCGGCGCAATCCTGGCAGATGGAAAACCGTCACAAGACCATGCTGGCCGGCGAGTTTGATTACGGTTTTGCCGTGGACTGGATGCGCAAGGATCTGGCTATTGTGTTGGCCGAGGCGCAGCGCAATGGCGCGCAATTGCCGGTGACCGCATTGGTGGATCAGTTCTATAGCGATGTACAGGCCATGGGCGGCGGACGTTGGGATACCTCCAGCCTGATTGCGCGGCTCAAGCGCTGACACTAGAATGCGCGCCCTGTGTTCTTCAGTGGTTACCTTCAGAGAGTGTTAAATGCAGTGTCGAGACGGCTGTGGTGCCTGTTGCATCGCACCATCCATAAGTTCGCCTCTGCCGGGCATGCCCAACGGCAAGCCGGCGGGTGTGCGCTGCCTGCATTTGCAGGCGGATAGACGCTGCGCCATTTTTCACTCGCCCGAGCGGCCGGCGGTCTGCGCCGGCTTTGCGGCCGAGCCCGCCATCTGCGGCGAGAACCTGGACGAGGCCATGCGCATCATCACCTGGCTGGAAGGAGAAACCGCCTGAACGGCGGCATCAGCTACGTTGATTCAGCGGTACCGCGCTGCGCCGCGGAGCGGCAAACACGTTGACCGCCAGCCCACCCATCACCAGTAGTGTGCCCCACATCTGCAGCTCACTCAGTTGTTCGCCCAGCAACAAGGCTGCAGAACTGAGACCGATCACCGGCACCAGCATCGAGAAGGGCGCCACCTGCGCAGCTGGGTAGCGCGACAGCAGTCGACTCCAAAGGCTGTAGCCCAGCAAGGTCGCACCAAAGGCAAGATAAATCAGCGCTAATATCGACTGCAGGCTGATGTTGCCCAGGGCGTGGCCTATCTGCTGTGGCCCCTCCAACAACAGCGACATCGCCAAAAAGGGTAACGGCGGCACCAGGCTGCCCCAGACCACCAAACTCACCAGGTCGACCTGACCAACGCGCTTGGTAATGATGTTACCCATGCCCCACATCGCTGCGGCGCAGATAGTCAGGATAAATCCGGCCAAGGTCATGCCGATGCCGCTGTTGATACCAATCATTATGAGGCCGGTGGCGGCGATCAGCAGGCCGATCAGGTTGTGCGCGCGGATGCGCTCGCCCAGCACCAGAGAGGCGAACAGCAAAGTGAAAAAGGCCTGCGATTGCAATACCAACGAGGCCAGGCCGGCTGGCATGCCTACCGACATGGCCGAGAACAGAAAGGCAAATTGGCCAAAGGAAATGGTCAGGCCATAGGCCAACAGCCAGCGCAGCGGGATCTGCGGACGACGAATGAAAAACACCGCCGGAATAGCCGCCAGGGTAAAGCGCAGCGCGCCCAGCAGCATGGGTGGCAGTTCGTCCAGGCCCAGCTTGATGACGACGAAATTGAGCCCCCATACCAGAATAACCAGCAGGGCGAATCCAAGATCTCTGGGCGACATGAGGCGGCGGGCTCCGTTGTTACAGGGGATATAGAGCTGCCTATACAATCATGCCCGGCGCGTTGTGCTGCGGTACAGTGATGCCCGCAATGACCTGTACAGTACTGCGCTGCTGGATTGCGCAGCAGGCCACGCGCCTCCCAACTGACCGGCGTGGACGCAAACCAGGGTTACAACATTTCGAAGCTGTGAGTGACGAAGCTTTGCAGCGCATCCACTAGCGGGCCGCTCTGGCTGCTACGCTCAAGCAAAATCTGATACCTGCCGAGTGGCGGCAGCCCCGCCGCGTCGTCCACTATCTTGAGTGGTTTGCTGACCAGCCCGCGCGGGAAGGGAGCAATCGCCAAGTCGGCCGCCATTGCCGCTTGCTGGCCAGTGCAATGTTCGCTGACATAGGCAATGCGGTAGGCAATGTTGGCGCGGTCGAGCGCCGCCAAGGCGGCCTCTCGCCACACGCAGCCGGCGCTGGCCAACGATAGCGGCAAGGGTCTGCGCGCGGCTGCCTGGCCACCAGCACATTCCGTCCAGACCAGTTGCTCGGTATAAACCACCTGACCGCTCGTGGCGTGATCGCCGGAGGTGACCAGGGCCAGGTCAAGCTCGCAGCGCGCTATCTGTTCGAGCATATCAACACTGCGCCCCACGACCACATCGACCTGCACGCCGGGGTAGCTGCGCGCAAAACTGCTCAGTACTGCCGGCAGTATGCGCGTGCCGACGTCATCCGACGTACCAAGGCGAACGCGGCCGGTAATCTCCGGATGGTAGAACTGACGCAGGGCTTCCTGGTTGAGACTGAGCATGCGTCGGGCAAAGCCCAGCAGTGCCTCGCCCTCGGTGGTGACGCGGGCGCGCCGTGGGGTACGCAGTAGCAGCTGGTAGCCCAGCAGCTCTTCCAGACGCTTTATCTGCATGCTCACGGCGGAAGGGGTGCGGTGCACCTGAGCGGCGGCGCGGCTAAAGCTGCCGGTTTCCGCGATGGCGATGAAGCTGCGCAGTACATCCAGCTCCAGCAGTGGCAGGGCGGCGCCCTGTGCTGTGTCGACCATAGGATTTCCGTTCAATTAAATTGAAAGTTGATGTTATTTAAATTCGCTGGATTGAACAACCTGGCCGCGCGAAGGTGATCGTTCATTGCCAAAGGAGACCTTCATCATGACTAGCGACGAGAAAAACCAATGCCAGAAAAGAGATGTTCCGCAGCCACGGCCCGAACGCGACTTCTATATGCCGGCGATGCCGCCATTTTGGCTTTGTCGTGCGGTGACGCGGGCAGCGCGCAAGTTGTGCCGCTACTTCAAGTAATGCGCGCCGCGACCGCAGCGACCTTCATTCAGGTTCTTGGCGAGTAGCGCCAATGGCCTCGCCTCTGGGTAAGGTGGTTTTGCGCTTGTGCCGTAAGGGTTGTGGTTGAAATTCGCGCACAAAAAAACCCGCCGAAGCGGGTTTTTGTGCACAGACGACTTACTTGGAAGGGTAGTCGCGCTGCGGCGAGCCAGTGTAAAGCTGGCGCGGACGGCCAATCTTGTACGGGCCGCTGATCATCTCGTTCCAGTGGGCAATCCAGCCCGGCGTGCGGCCGGTGGCGAAGATAACCGTGAACATCTCGGTCGGAATACCAATCGCCTTGAGGATGATGCCGGAGTAGAAGTCGACGTTCGGGTACAGGTTGCGTTCCTTGAAGTAGGGATCGTTGCGCGCGATCTCTTCCAGCTTCATGGCCAGTTCCAGCTGCGGGTCGTTGATGCCCAGCTCGGCCAGTACTTCGTCGCAGGTCTGCTTCATGACCTTGGCGCGGGGGTCGAAGTTCTTGTAGACGCGGTGACCAAAGCCCATCAGTTTGAACGGGTCGTCTTTGTCTTTCGCTTTGGCGACAAATTTTTCGATGTTCGACACGTCGCCGATTTCATCCAGCATGCGCAGTACGGCTTCGTTCGCGCCACCGTGTGCCGGTCCCCACAGGGCGGCGATGCCGGCTGCGATACAGGCGAAGGGGTTGGCGCCGGACGAGCCAGCCAGACGGACGGTGGAGGTAGACGCGTTTTGCTCGTGGTCAGCATGCAGGACGAAGATACGGTCCATTGCCTTGGCCAGAACCGGGCTGATCGGCTTCTCGTCACAGGGTGTGTTGAACATCATGTGCAGGAAGTTTTCCGAGTAGCTCAGGTCGTTGCGTGGGTACATCATGGGCTGGCCCATGGAATATTTGTACACCATGGCGGCCAGGGTCGGCATTTTGGCGATCAGGCGGATAGCCGAAATTTCACGGTGGTGGGCATCGTTGATGTCCAGCGAGTCGTGATAGAAGGCGGACAGCGCGCCGACAACGCCACACATGATGGCCATCGGGTGTGCATCGCGACGGAAGCCATTGAAGAAGGTCTTCAGTTGTTCGTGCACCATGGTGTGGTTCTTGATGGTGCTGTCGAACTTGGCTTTTTCTTCGTCAGTGGGGAGCTCACCTTTCAGCAGCAGGAAGCAGGTTTCCAGAAAGTCTGCTTTTTCTGCAAGCTGATCAATGGGATAGCCGCGGTGCAGGAGCACGCCCTTATCGCCATCGATATAGGTAATTTTGGATTCACAGGATGAGGTGGCCATGAAGCCAGGGTCGAAAGTGAAAACGCCTTCTGCAGTGAGGCCGCGAACGTCCACGACATCGGGACCCATGGTCCCGGAATAGACCGGTAGGTCAATGGGGGCAGCGCCCTCGATGATCAATTGCGCTTTTTTGTCAGCCATTGATGGCCTCCTGTTTTGCTGTATCGAAAAGGTGACCCCCCACGCAGGGCCCGCATCACTATAAGGTGATAAATCGGTTTGTCAATTGTACTGATAGTGAAAGGAAATAAGCGCAATTAAAAGCTTTAATTGGGCAGTTAAATGTGTTTTGGGCATTGCTAGGTATCCGCGATTCAGAGCGCTTTGCAACACGCTGTTGCATTGTAATCAATGGTTCAAGTCTCTATACTCCTTGACCGGCAAAGTGACTCACAGGGCCTCTCGCAGGGGCTGCAGTACAGGGTTACGCACCTTCCTATAATCCAGCCCTGCCCACAGGGCCATGAGTGTGAATATAGCCGTGAATAGCAAAAGACCCGTCAACCTGGACCTCAGGACAATCAAACTTCCTGTCACAGCCTATACGTCAATTCTCCACCGCATTTCTGGCGTGATTCTGTTCGTTTCCATTGCAATTCTGTTGTGGATGCTGGACACATCACTGAGTTCGGAAAGTGGTTTCGAGCAAGTTCAAAGTTGCCTTCAGCACCCTCTGGCCAAACTGGTCGTATGGGGCATTCTCGCTGCATTGCTCTACCACCTGGTTGCCGGTGTGCGCCACCTGGTAATGGATGCTGGCGTGGGCGAAGGCCTTGAAAGTGGCAAGCGTGGCTCGCAGGCAGTGATCGTTATTTCTGTCATTCTGATTGTTCTTCTGGGGGTTTGGATATGGTAACCAACGTCACCAACCTGTCTCGCAGCGGCTTGTATGACTGGATGGCGCAACGCGTTTCCGCTGTTCTGCTGGCTGCATACGTGCTGTTTCTGCTCGGTTATCTGATCGCGCACCCGGGTCTGACCTTTGCCGAGTGGCAGGGTCTGTTCAGCCAGAATTGGATGCGTATCTTCAGCCTGCTCACGCTGGTTGCCTTGAGTGTGCATGCCTGGGTTGGCATGTGGACCATTTCAACCGATTACCTGACTCCCATGGCCTTGGGCAAATCTGCCACTGTTGTCCGCTTCCTGTTCCAGGCGGTCTGCGGTCTTGCCATGTTTGTGTTTTTTGTCTGGGGCGTGCAGATCCTGTGGGGTATTCGATAAATGTCTAACATGCGTACTTTGACTTTTGACGCCATCATCATCGGTGGCGGCGGTGCTGGCATGCGCGCTGCGCTGCAGCTGGCCCAGGGCGGTCACAAGACTGCCGTTATCACCAAGGTGTTCCCGACTCGCTCGCACACCGTATCTGCCCAGGGTGGCATTACCTGCGCCATCGCGTCGGCTGATCCGAACGACGACTGGCGCTGGCACATGTACGATACCGTCAAGGGTTCCGATTACATCGGTGACCAGGACGCTATCGAGTACATGTGTTCAGTAGGTCCAGAGGCGGTGTTTGAGCTTGAGCACATGGGGCTGCCGTTCTCACGTACCGAGCAGGGCCGTATCTACCAGCGTCCGTTCGGTGGTCAGTCCAAGGGTCCGGATAACCCGACTCAAGCGGCACGTACCTGCGCCGCCGCCGACCGCACCGGTCACGCGCTGCTGCACACGCTGTATCAGAACAACGTCAAGCACAACACGACCTTCCTCAACGAGTGGTACGCGGTTGATCTGGTGAAGAACCAGGGCGGCGCCATCGTGGGTGTCATCGCGATCTGCATTGAAACCGGCGAAACCGTCTATATCCGCTCCAAGGCCACTGTACTGGCTACCGGCGGCGCGGGTCGTATCTACGCATCCACCACCAACGCGCTGATCAACACCGGTGACGGTGTGGGCATGGCGCTGCGCGCTGGCGTGCCGGTGCAGGACATCGAGATGTGGCAATTCCACCCGACCGGTATCGCCGGCGCGGGCACCCTGGTGACCGAAGGTTGCCGTGGTGAAGGTGGTTACCTGATCAACAAGGACGGCGAACGCTTCATGGAGCGTTATGCGCCCAACGCCAAGGACCTTGCCGGTCGTGACGTGGTTGCCCGTTCCATGGTCAAGGAAATCCTGGCCGGTAACGGTTGTGGTCCGGATGGCGACCACGTAATGCTGAAGCTGGATCACCTGGGTGAAGAAGTCCTGCACAGCCGCCTGCCGGGCATCTGTGAGCTGTCCAAGACCTTTGCTCACGTAGACCCGGTTGTCGCGCCTATCCCGGTTGTGCCGACCTGTCACTACATGATGGGCGGTGTTGCTACCAATATTCATGGTCAGGCTATTACCCGTGACTCGGCCGGTAACGACAAGATCGTCGAAGGCCTGTTCGCGGTGGGTGAAGTGGCTTGCGTGTCCGTGCATGGTGCCAACCGTCTGGGCGGCAACTCGCTGCTTGACCTGGTGGTATTCGGTCGCGCCGCTGGTCTGCACCTGGAAAGCGCGCTGAAAGAAGGCGTTGACTACCGTGATGCGTCGCAATCCGATATCGATGCTTCGCTGGCTCGCCTGGCTGGTCTGAACGAGCGCACCAAGGGCGAAGACGTCGCGCCGCTGCGTAAAGAGCTGCAAAACTGCATGCAGAACTACTTTGGTGTATTCCGCACCGGTGAGTTCATGCAGAAGGGCATCACCCAATTGGCTGATCTGCGTGAGCGTATCGCGACCGCCAAGATCGACGACAAGAGCCAGGCGTTCAACACCGCACGTATCGAAGCGCTGGAACTGCAAAACCTGCTGGAAGTGGCTGAAGCCACCGCGATCGCAGCCGAAGCCCGCACCGAAAGCCGCGGCGCCCACGCGCGTGAAGACTATGAAGATCGCGATGACGTGAACTGGCTGTGCCACAGCCTGTACATGCCTGAAACCAAGCAGCTGGAAAAGCGTGGAGTCAACTTCTCGCCGAAGACAGTGCCCGCCTTTGAACCTAAAGTGCGTACCTACTAAGGGTGACCGATATGTTGCAAGTAAGTGTTTATCGTTATAACCCCGAAGCCGACAGCGCGCCGTTCATGCAGGACTTCCAGGTCGACACCGGTGGCAAGGACATCATGGTTCTTGACGTGCTGGCGCTGATCAAGGAACAGGACGTAGGCATGGCCTATCGTCGCTCCTGCCGCGAGGGTGTTTGCGGTTCCGACGGCATGAACATCAATGGCAAAAACGGCCTGGCGTGCATCACGCCGCTGTCCGATGTGGTCAAGAATAACAAGCTGGTACTGCGTCCGTTACCTGGTTTGCCGGTAATTCGTGACTTGGTTGTAGATATGAGCATCTTCTACAAGCAGTACGAAAAAGTTCAGCCGTATCTGCAGAATGACACGCCGGCGCCCGCTATCGAGCGCCTGCAGTCTCCCGAAGAGCGGGAAAAGCTGGATGGCCTGTACGAGTGTATCCTCTGTGCCTGCTGCTCCACGTCCTGTCCTTCTTTCTGGTGGAATCCCGACAAATTCATCGGTCCCGCTGGTCTGTTGCAGGCCTACCGCTTCCTGGCGGACAGCCGCGACGAGAAGACCGATGAGCGTTTGGCTTCACTGGATGACCCGTTCAGCGTGTTCCGCTGCCGTGGCATCATGAACTGCGTCAATGTCTGCCCCAAGGGTCTTAATCCGACCCGGGCAATCGGACATATCCGCAACATGTTGCTGCAAAGCGGTACCTGATCGGCTGTAATTGCATTAAGTTGGCCTGAGCCGACCCCTGCTACAAGGGGTCGGACAGTTTTAAGACGGACCGCTAGCTCAAAAAGCCGCGGTTTGTATGTACCTAAACCAACAGGGGCAATCGGGTAACACCCGAACTATCTGTCGGGGCCGGCAATTTTCCGTTATGACGGAATATGTGGCAGCAAGGTAGGAAGCAGCGACACTGCTCCGATACCACCAAACATATTCTGCGCGGATGGCAGAGTTGTATTTGCCAATTAATGGTCTTTGCGCCAGATGGTGTCCCCATAACAGGGTGACCAAGCATGCCAGACAGCGAAATGCAGCAGCTGTGGAGCACGTCTCACATATCCGGTGGGAATGCATCCTATGTTGAAGAGCTTTACGAGCTCTACCTGCAAGATCCGAACAGCGTTGCCGAAGAATGGCGCAGCTATTTCCAGAAACTGCCCCAGGTTAACGGCCATGCCGGATCAGATGTCCCTCATTCCGCCATTCGCGACCATTTTCTCCTGCTTTCCAAGGGTAACCGACGTCCTCAGGCCGCCGCTGGCCAGGTCAGTACCGAACACGAGAAAAAGCAGGTCGATGTTCTCCGCCTGATTCACTCCTACCGCATGCGTGGCCACCAGGCTGCAACGCTCGATCCGCTTGGGTTGTGGAAGCGCGAAGAGATCGCGGACCTTACGCTGTCTGATTATGATCTGACCGAAGCTGACCTGGACACCGTGTTCCGTACCGGTGAACTGCAGTTCGGCACAGGCGAAGCCACCCTGCGTGACACCCTGGAAGGGCTGAAGACCACCTACTGCTCGAACTTTGGCGCCGAGTACATGCACATCGTTGATTCCAGCCAGCGCCGCTGGTTTCAGCAGCGCATGGAGAGCGTGCGCGGTCGTCCGCAGCTGGGCGCTGATACCAAGCGTCACCTGCTTGAGCGTCTGACCGCAGCAGAAGGCCTGGAAAAGTACCTGGGCACCAAGTACCCGGGTACCAAGCGCTTTGGTGTGGAAGGCGGCGAAAGCCTGATTCCCATGCTGGACGAAATCATTCAGCGCTCCGGTTCATACGGCACTCAGGAAGTGGTGCTGGGTATGGCCCACCGTGGCCGCCTGAACGTGCTGGTCAACACCCTGGGCAAGAACCCACGCGACCTGTTCGACGAGTTCGAAGGCAAGAAAAAGGTTGATATGGGCTCCGGTGACGTCAAGTACCACCAGGGCTTCTCCTCCAACGTCATGACCTCCGGCGGCGAAGTGCATCTCGCGCTGGCATTCAACCCGTCACATCTGGAGATCGTTTCTCCGGTGGTCGAAGGTTCGGTGCGCGCCCGTCAGGATCGCCGTCTGGATACTACTGGCGACAAGGTTTTGCCGATCAGCATCCATGGCGACGCGGCATTTGCCGGCCAGGGCGTGGTGATGGAAACCTTCCAGATGTCCCAGACCCGTGCCTACAAGACCGGTGGCACCATCCACATCGTGGTTAACAACCAGGTGGGCTTCACCACCAGCCGTCAGGACGATGCGCGCTCTACCGAGTATTGCACCGACGTAGCCAAGATGATTCAGGCGCCGATCTTCCATGTGAATGGTGATGATCCGGAAGCCGTGCTCTTTGTTACCCAGCTGGCCGTTGATTACCGCATGCAGTTCAAGCGTGATGTGGTCATTGATCTGGTTTGCTACCGTCGTCGTGGTCACAACGAAGCGGATGAGCCCTCCGGTACCCAGCCGCTGATGTATGACATCATCACCAAGCACGCCACTACGCGTGAAATCTACGCTGACCGTCTGGTCGGTGAAGGTGTGCTGAGCAAGGAAGATGTTCAGGAGTACTTCGAGGAGTACCGCAACGCGCTGGATAATGGCGACCACGTGGTCAAGAGCCTGGTCAAGGAGCCTGATAGCAGCTCCTTCGTCGACTGGGCCCCGTACCTGAATCACAAGTGGACCGCGCGTCACGACACCAGCTTCGATCTGAAAACCCTGCAGGAGTTGGCCAACAAGCTGACTGATCTGCCGGACGGTCTGGTGCTGCAGCGTCAGGTCAGCAAAATCGTCGAGGACCGTCGCAAGATGGCGGCCGGCGCGCTGGCACTGAACTGGGGCTTCGCTGAAACCATGGCCTACGCGACGTTGCTGCACGAAGGTCACCCGATTCGTATTACCGGTCAGGACGTCGGCCGCGGCACCTTCTCGCATCGCCACGCCGTGCTGCACAGCCAGAACGACGGTCGTGCCTACGTGCCGCTGCGCAAGCTGAGCGACAACCAGCCGCGGTTTGATATCTATGACTCGCTGCTGTCGGAAGAGGCGGTGCTGGCCTTCGAATATGGGTACGCGACGACTACGCCTAACGCGCTGGTTGTCTGGGAAGCCCAGTTCGGCGACTTCTTCAACGGCGCTCAGGTAGTGGTTGACCAGTTCATCACCAGTGGCGAGCACAAGTGGGGCCGTCTCTGCGGTCTGACCATGTTGCTGCCGCACGGTTATGAAGGGCAGGGGCCTGAGCACTCCTCGGCTCGCCTGGAACGCTTCCTGCAACTGTCTGCCGAGCACAACATCCAGGTTTGCGTGCCGTCCACGCCAGCGCAGGTTTATCACATGCTGCGCCGTCAGGTGATCCGTCCGCTGCGTAAGCCGCTGATTGCACTGACGCCCAAGTCGCTGCTGCGTCACAAACTGGCTACCTCGACCCTGGAGGAGCTGTCTGAAGGTTCGTTCCAGACCGTGATCCCCGAGGTTGATGCGCTCGATCCGAAAAAGGTCGATCGCGTGGTCATGTGTAGCGGCAAGGTCTATTACGACCTGCTTGAGAAGCGCCGCAAGGAAGAGCTCGACAACATCGCCATCGTGCGCATCGAGCAGCTCTATCCCTTCCCGGAAGACGACCTCGGCGAGGTATTGGCACCTTACAAGCACCTGAAAAAGGTGGTCTGGTGTCAGGAAGAGCCGATGAACCAGGGCGCCTGGTATTGCAGTCAGCACCATATGCGTCGGGTTCTTGGTGAGCACAAGACCAAAAATCTGTATCTGGACTACGCTGGACGGGAGGCTTCTGCCGCGCCGGCCTGCGGCCATCCTTCCATGCACGCGGAACAGCAGGAAAAGCTCCTGCAAGACGCTTTTACTGCCTGAGCACCGGCGACAACAGAGAATTTATAAGGATCGACAATGGCTATTGAAATCAAGGCCCCTACTTTTCCGGAATCGGTTGCTGACGGCACAGTCGCTACCTGGCACAAGCAACCGGGCGATGCGGTAAAGCGTGACGACCTGCTCGTCGACATTGAAACCGACAAGGTTGTGCTGGAAGTACTGGCCGAAGCTGACGGCGTCATGGGCGACATCGCCAAGGCCGAAGGCGACACTGTGTTGAGCGGTGAAGTTCTGGGTAGTCTGAAAGACGGCGAAGCTGCGTCGGCACCGGCTGCCAAACCCGCAGAAGCCAAGGCCGAAGCTGCTCCGGCCGCGGCCGAGTCTGCTGACGAGCCCATGCTATCTCCGGCGGCGCGCAAGCTGGCAGAAGAGAATGGCCTGGCTGCCGCCGACATTGCCGGCACTGGCAAAGGCGGACGCGTTACCAAAGAAGACGTACTGAACGCCGTCGAAGCCAAGAAGAACGCGCCAGCGGCTGCGCCGGCTGCCAAGCCTGCTGCTGCACCCGCTGCGGTAGCGGTAGGCGAGGGTGATCGCGTCGAGAAGCGCGTGCCCATGACCCGTTTGCGTGCGCGGATTGCCGAGCGTCTGGTCGACGCCCAGTCTAGCATGGCGATGTTGACCACCTACAACGAAGTCAACATGAAGCCGATCATGGACCTGCGCAAGAAGTACAAGGATCTGTTCGAGAAGAAGCACGACGGTGTCCGCCTGGGCTTCATGTCCTTCTTCGTCAAGGCCGCTACCGAAGCGCTCAAGCGTTACCCTGCGGTGAATGCCTCTATCGACGGTAACAATGTGGTTTACCACGGCTATCAGGATATTGGCGTCGCCGTGTCCAGCGACCGTGGCCTGGTTGTACCTATCCTGCGTAACACCGAGCACATGGGCCTGGCGCAGATCGAAGGCACCATTGCCGATTACGGCCGCAAGGCGCGCGACGGCAAGCTGACCATGGAAGAGATGACCGGTGGTACCTTCACCATCTCCAATGGCGGCGTATTCGGTTCGCTGCTGTCTTCACCCATCGTCAATCCGCCGCAGGCCGCGATTCTCGGCATGCACAAGATCCAGGAACGCCCCATGGCCGAGAACGGTCAGGTGGTCATTCTGCCAATGATGTATCTGGCACTATCCTACGATCACCGCCTGATCGACGGCAAGGAAGCGGTCAGCTTCCTGGTCGCTATCAAGGAATTGCTGGAAGATCCGGCACGTTTGATTCTGGACGTCTGATTAAGGCTGCACGCTTTCAGCGGCAACATTAGGCGCTGCTCAGCTTGGCAAAGAGCTGAGCAGCCTTCGGATTATTGCTGCCAACAGAGGATTTGGTTATGAGTCAGAAATACGATGTGGTAGTCATTGGTGCGGGCCCTGGCGGTTACGTCGCGGCAATTCGCGCCGCACAGCTGGGTTTGAAAACCGCCTGTATCGAAAAGTATGTGGGCAAGGATGGCAAGCAGGCACTGGGCGGCACTTGCCTGAACGTGGGTTGCATCCCGTCCAAGGCGCTGCTCGACAGCACCTGGAAATACCATGAAGCGAAAGAGGGCTTCAAGATTCATGGCATCGACATCAAGGGCATCAATATGGATGTCCCGGCGATGGTCGAGCGCAAGGACAAGATCGTCAAGCAGTTCACTGGCGGTGTTTCCACTCTGTTCAAAGCCAACGGCGTGACCAGCATCGAAGGTCACGGCAAGCTGCTGGCAGGCAAGAAAGTTGAAGTCACGGCGCCGGATGGCACCACCAGTGTCATCGACGCTGAAAACGTCATCCTGGCCTCCGGCTCGGTACCGATCAATATCCCGCCAGCACCGCTGACCGACGACATCATCGTTGACTCTACCGGCGCACTGGACTTCACCAGCGTACCCAAGAAGCTGGGCGTTATCGGCGCCGGCGTTATTGGTCTTGAGCTGGGTTCGGTATGGCGTCGTCTGGGCGCTGAGGTTGTGGTATTTGAAGCCCTGGATACCTTCCTCGGTCTGGCCGATGAGCAGGTTGCCAAGGAAGCACTCAAGACCTTCACCAAGCAAGGTCTGCAGGTGCGTCTGGGCGCCCGCGTTACCGGCACCGAGATCAAGCGCAAGCAGGTGGTGGTATCCTTCTCCGATTCTGAAGGCGAACAGCAACTGACCTTTGACAAGTTGATTGTCGCGGTTGGTCGCCGTCCTTACACCGAAAACCTGTTGGCCTCCGATTGCGGTGTTGATCTGGACGAGCGCGGCATGGTGTTTGTGGACGATTACTGCGCTACCAGCGTACCTGGCGTCTATGCCGTGGGCGACATGGTGCGTGGCCCTATGCTGGCGCACAAATCCTCGGAAGAGGGTGTGATGGTTGCAGAGCGCATCGCCGGTCACAAGGCAGCCATGAACTACGATCTGATCCCTTCGGTAATCTACACTCACCCGGAAATCGCCTGGGTCGGCAAGAACGAGAAGCAGCTCAAGGCCGAAGGCGTCGAGTACAACGTCGGCGTATTCCCCTTTGCCGCCAGCGGCCGTGCAGTGGCCGCCAACGATACCGGCGGTATGGTGAAGATGATTGCCGATGCCAAGACCGACCGGGTGTTGGGTGTTCACGTGATCGGGCCAAGCGCGGCGGAGCTGGTGCAGCAGGGCGCGATTGCCATGGAATTCGGCACCAGCGCCGAAGACCTGGGCATGATGGTGTTCTCCCACCCGACCCTGTCCGAGGCGCTGCATGAAGCGGCTTTGGCGGTCAATGGTCACGCGATTCACATCGCCAACCGCAAGAAGCGTTAATATAGCGATCCAGAGACCAGGCGGTTACTCTATGACCGTCTGGTTTTCGCAACGAATAACTTTGACCGAGTAATCGGTCAGGCCACAACGAGGTGGTCAGTCAGCTGGCTGGAAAAGGTTTCCCGACGCATTAGCTGCGCCAGTGGTTACAAAATGTAACCCTGGGATGGTATGTAGTGTTTACCATGTTCGGGCTGACAGGCTTCCGGCAGGCGGCATTGGTGGCGGCAACTCGCAGAGTGGCGGCTAGAAAGTAATTCCTACACGATCAAAACGGTAGATAAGCATGAATCTTCACGAATATCAGGGGAAGCAGCTGTTCGCTGAATACGGTCTTCCAGTATCCAAGGGCTTCGCTGTTGACACTCCGGAAGACGCGGCAGAAGCGTGTGACAAGATTGGCGGCGATATGTGGGTCGTCAAGGCGCAGGTTCACGCTGGTGGTCGCGGTAAGGCTGGTGGTGTAAAGCTGGTCAAGAGCAAAGAAGAAGCCAAAGCCTTCGCCGAAAAGTGGCTGGGCCAGCGTCTGGTAACCTACCAAACAGACGCCAGCGGTCAGCCTGTCAGCAAGATTCTGGTTGAATCCTGCACTGATATCGCTCAAGAGCTTTATCTGGGCGCCGTAGTCGATCGTTCCACTCGCCGTATCGTTTTCATGGCCTCCACCGAAGGTGGTGTTGAAATCGAGAAAGTGGCTGAAGAAACCCCCGAGAAGATCCTCAAAGCTACCATCGATCCGCTGGTTGGCCCGCAGCCTTACCAAGGCCGTGACCTGGCATTCCAGCTGGGTTTGAAAGGCGATCAGATCAAGCAGTTCACCAATATCTTCGTCGGCTTGGGCAAGCTGTTTGCTGACTACGATCTGGCGCTGCTGGAAATCAACCCGCTGGTGATCAAGGAAGACGGCAATCTGCATTGCCTGGATGCCAAGATCAACATCGACGGCAACGCCATGTACCGCCAGCCCAAGCTGCGCGCCATGCACGATCCGTCACAGGATGATCCGCGCGAAGCCCACGCTGCCAAGTTCGAACTGAACTACGTTGCCCTTGAAGGCAACATCGGCTGCATGGTGAACGGCGCTGGCCTGGCCATGGGTACCATGGACATCGTCAACCTGAATGGTGGCAAGCCTGCCAACTTCCTGGATGTGGGCGGCGGCGCGACCAAAGAGCGCGTTACCGAAGCCTTCAAGATCATTCTGTCCGACTCCAACGTCGCTGCGGTTCTGGTCAACATCTTCGGCGGTATCGTTCGTTGTGACATGATTGCCGAAGGCATCATCGGCGCGGTGAAGGAAGTGGGCGTTAAAGTCCCTGTGGTCGTTCGCCTTGAAGGCAACAACGCCGATCTCGGCGCCAAGGTACTGGCCGAAAGTGGCCTGAACATCATCGCTGCAACCAGTCTGACCGACGCTGCCCAGCAAGTCGTCAAGGCCGCGGAGGGTAAATAATGAGCATCCTGATCAATAAAGACACCAAGGTAATCTGCCAGGGCTTCACCGGCTCGCAGGGCACCATGCACTCCGAACAGGCCATCGCCTATGGCACCAAGATGGTTGGTGGTGTTACCCCAGGCAAGGGTGGCACTACGCACCTGGGCCTGCCGGTTTTCAACACCGTACGTGAAGCCGTAGAAGCCACTGGCGCTGACGCCAGCGTGATCTACGTTCCTGCGCCGTTCTGCAAGGACTCCATCTTGGAAGCAGCCAACGGCGGCATCAAGCTGATCGTCTGCATCACCGAAGGCATTCCTACCCTGGACATGCTGGATGCCAAGGTACGTTGTGACGAGCTGGGCGTGCGCCTGATCGGCCCCAACTGCCCGGGCGTCATCACCCCCGGCGAGTGCAAGATCGGCATCATGCCCGGTCACATTCACCTGCCAGGCAAGGTTGGTATCGTGTCCCGTTCCGGCACCCTGACCTATGAAGCCGTCAAGCAGACCACTGACGCCGGTTTCGGTCAGTCTTCCTGTGTTGGTATCGGTGGTGACCCGATCCCGGGTTCCAACTTCATCGACATTCTGGAAATGTTCGAGAAGGATCCGGCCACTGAAGCGATCGTCATGATCGGCGAGATCGGTGGTAGCGCAGAAGAAGAAGCTGCCGCCTACATCAAGGCCAATGTCAGCAAACCAGTTGTGTCCTACATTGCGGGTGTAACTGCTCCGGCAGGCAAGCGCATGGGGCACGCTGGCGCGATCATCTCCGGCGGCAAGGGTACTGCCGACGAGAAGTTCGCCGCGCTGGAAGACGCTGGTGTAAAAACCGTGCGTTCGCTGGCCGACATCGGCAAGGCACTGTCCGAGCTGACCGGCTGGGCAATGAAGTAAACATCTGAGCGCATCAGATGGTGAGCAAAACCCCGCCAAGGCGGGGTTTTGTTTTTCCAATCCCCCTATTTCGGTGGCAGGGCAACCCGGCGCCAACTGAGCTATAACCAGCAGACACCCGCTGTTTTACGGCCGAGCAATACATAAGGATTAAACGATGCCGGGGTTTGACCGCATCAACAGCCTGCATTTGATGGTAGGTAGTTTTCAGGCCGTGTTGGCCTATGGGTTGTACGAAGCGGCTGAGCAGGCTGTATGGCCTGCGAGCCACGCAGCGGCCTTCATTCCGCTGTTCATGCTCATGCTGTTTTTCCCCTTTGCGTTTTATTGCGCAAGCCAGGCGCTGACGGTACGGCGCTGGCTGATTAGCTTTGCTATCGCCTTGCTGGCGGCGGCAGTGGGCTTGTATCAGGGGCTGACCGTGAGCGGTTTGGCCAGCAACGGCGCGGTGCTGCAGGCAGATTGGTCGCCAAGTAACCTGGAAGACTACCTGATGCCGGCGCTGATTCTTGGACTGGCGCTGTTTCTGCTGCTTCCCGCGCTGGCGCTGTATCAGCGCGGGGCGCGTGTTACGCACGCGCGTTGGATGCAGGCGCTGCAGCAAAACGCCCAGTTACTGATGCAGGCGGCCCTGGTGCTGGGGCTGTTCTGGGCGGTGTTGATGTCGGCCTCGGCATTGTTTGGTTTGATTGGCCTGGAGTTCTTGCAGGAGCTCATCGAACGCAGTTGGTTCTCCATTCCGCTCAGTGTGCTGGTGTTCTCGCACGGTGTGTCGCTAGCGGTACGCCATCACGGCGTTTCCGACTATTTATCGGATCGGGCGGGTCGGTTGTGCGGCTGGCTGTTCCCGCTGGCTGTGCTGTTGAGTGTCGGTTTTGTGCTCAGCTGGCTTATGCAGGGTGTTGGTACGTTATTGGCCACGGGGCATGCGGCCAATCTGTTGTTGTGGTTTGTCACACTGAATCTGTTGCTGCTGATTCTGAGTGTACAGGCTGGTGATGGGCCAAGGTCTTCGCGCCGCTGGTTTGGCTGGGTGATGCTGGCCGGTGCTCTGTCGCTGTTGCCGATGGTTGCAGTCGCCGGTTATGCGCTGGGGTTGCGGGTTGAGCAGTACGGCCTTACGCCTGCGCGCATTTGGGCCATCTTCGTCAACCTGGTGCTGGCCGTCATGGTGCTGGGTTATCTGCTGCACGCGCTGCGGGTTGTTAGCTCGCCCGGATCGCCCTGGTTGCGAATAACCAGCGGCTATGCGGCTGCACTGGTAGTGCTTGGCATCTTGCTGATGCTTGGCGGGCCACTGGATCCGCGGCGTATCAGTGTTGGTAGTCAGATGGCGCGCTTGGCAGAGCCTGAGCTGGATAACGCGGCACTGGTGCGCTTCCTGGCGCGCGACGGCGGCCGTTTTGGCACCGTGGCGCTACTGCAGTTGGCCAAGCAGACGGGCGAGCCAGGCAGTGCGGTGGCGGTGCGCGCCGCGCTCGCACGCGATGCCCTGGAGCGCACCGATGGCAGCTCCGGCGAGGCGTTGTTGGCCATCGTCGAGGGTTTGCCGGTATTTCCTGCCGATGTGGCATTGCCGCAGGGGCTTCAGGAAAAACTCGTGGATTACCCGGTCTTGGCCGGCTGCTCCGCTGATCTGAAGGCGCGCAACGCCTGTCTGATCTGGCAACTGCAGCTTAGCGATCACGGCCCCGTGCAGTACCTGTTGCTGAAGCATAACGCGGCGTCAGGCCCGCACCCGGTGCTGTGGCGACAGTCGGCTGATGGTAAGTGGGGGCAGGTCGGGAGTATTGATTTGCAAGGCGACTGCGATACCGAGCAACTGGGCGCTGCCCAGCTGTTTGATGCGGTAGTGGCGGGCCAGGTAGAGCAGGTGCCAAAACCGAACAGAGACCTGGCGGTCAACGGTAAACGAATTCACACCGCGCTTTGGGAGCAGTTCGACTGCGACTGAGCCGGTATCACTTAACGCGTTCGAGGCGCAGGGACGTAGTACTCGTGCAGTAGACAGGTAACTGAAAAGCGATGAAAACACTGAAATCATTCGACCTACTGGCGCTGGGTTTCATGACCTTTGCCTTGTTCCTGGGGGCCGGTAACGTCATATTCCCGCCAAGTGCCGGCCTGGCGGCGGGCGAGCACATGCTGCCGACCGCACTGGGCTTCATGCTCACCGCCGTTGGCCTGCCGCTGTTGACGCTGATTGCGCTCGCGCGGGTAGGCGGTGGCCTGGCTGAGTTGACTACGCCACTCGGGCGCTGGCCAGGACTGGTATTGAGCGTAGCGGTTTACCTCGCCATTGGACCTCTGTTTGCCACGCCGCGGACCACTGTGGTGTCTTACGAACTGGGTCTGGTGCCTTTTGTACAGGACACGTGGCTCACCCTGCTGTGCTACAGCGTCCTCTACTTCGCTGCGGTCATCTTCCTGGCACTCAAGCCGGGCCAACTGGTACAGCGTGTGGGTATGTTCATCACGCCGGTCCTATTGCTAGGGCTTACCCTGCTAGGCCTGGCGGCGGTGCTCTTTCCAGCCGGCGAGATGGCCGCTGTCAGCACCGGCTATCACGATGGCGCGATGCTCAAAGGGTTCGTGCAGGGATACCTGACCATGGATACGCTTGGCGCTCTGGTGTTTGGCATCGTGATTACCACGGCTATTCGTGACCGTGGTGTCAGTACCGAGCGTCTGATCACCAGGTACACAGTGATGGCTGCGCTGGTGGCGGCGCTGGGACTGTCGCTGGTGTACCTGGCCCTGTTCTATCTTGGCTCCACCAGCAGTGAGCTGGTGGCTGCCGATGCCAACGGCGGCGACATTCTGGCGGCGTATGTGCAGTTTCGTTTTGGCACGGCGGGTAGCCTGTTGCTGGCGGTGGTCATCATACTGGCCTGTATGACGACGGCCGTGGGCTTGCTGACCGCGTGCGGCGAGTTTTTCAGCAAGCTGCTGCCGGCCAGCTACGCACAGGTAGTGTGGGTTTTGGGGCTGTTCAGCATGCTGGTGGCGAATCAGGGGCTTGATTCCTTGATTCAAGTGTCCATTCCGGTGCTGGTGGGCTTGTATCCGTTGGCTATTGTGTTGGTGTGTCTGAGCTTGGTGGGCGCGGGGTGGGCCAGACCGCAGAATATCTTCCGCCCGGTGATGCTGGTAACCCTGGTGTTTGGTGTGATCGATGGCCTCAAGGCAGCTGGCCTGATGGCGGCGGAGGGTGGCTGGTCTGACGCGCTGCCGCTGGCGGGCCAAAGCCTCGGCTGGCTGCTGCCAGTTCTGGTGGCGCTGATGCTGGCTATACTGGTGGAGTATCTGCGCCATGGTGGATTGCGGCGCGGCGCGGCTTGATACAGCAAAGTGTTAACAAGACCGTTTTTCAATGAGCGCAGGGAGTGTAGATGCAGTCGTTTCCGGATGCGGGTAGTCTTTGGGTCAATCTGTTGGCCATCAGCTGGTTTCTGTTCTGCTGGGTAGGTTACACCTACTACGCACAGCACAAGGGGCGTGATACCGCCTGTCTTGCCAGCGTTCTGCACTTGTATCGACGTGACTGGATGAATCGCCTGCTGCTGCGTGAGCAGCGCATGTCGGACGCCAGCGTGATTGGTAATCTGGAGCGCAATACTTCCTTTTTTGCCTCCAGCACGCTGCTGATTCTGGCGGGTCTGATCACGGTGCTGGGTGCGACCGACCGCGCGCAGAATCTGCTGCACGAGCTGCCATTTGTGGCGCAGGTCAGTCGCGAGATTTCTGAACTCAAGTTGCTGGTGCTGATGGCGATCTTCGTTTATGCCTTCTTCACCTTTTCCTGGGGTATGCGCCAGTACAACTTTGCCTCGGTTCTCTTGGGTTCGGCGCCGTTGCTGGGCGAGAAGAACGTGACCGAAGCAGAAAAAAATGCTTATGCCGAGCGCATGGCACGGGTGCTGTCGATGGCCGGTAACGAGTTCAACCTCGGGCTGCGGGCCTACTACTTCGCACTGGGTACCCTGACCTGGTTTATCAATCCTTTGCTGTTCATTCTGACCACGGCGGGTGTGGTGCTGGTACTCTATCGCCGTGAGTTCCATTCCGATGTGCTGGATATCATGATGTTCAGCCCGGCCCCCATCGCGTCACCGGTTAATCAGGAGAAGGTCGAATGAGTTTTATGCTCTGGTGTTTGTTCTTTGCCGCATTGCTGCTGGTGTTTACCAAGGTGCCGGTCGCTATGGCCATGGCGCGTAGCGGTGACAAGGGCTACGACAACAGCCACCCGCGCGCGCAGCAGGCGGCATTGACTGGCTGGGGTGCTCGCGCGATGGCCGCGCACAACAACATGTTTGAGGCCTTTCCGTTGTTTGCCGCTGCGGTGCTGGTGGTGCAGTCGACCGGCAGCGTGGGTAGCCTGGCCAACCTGCTGGCAGGCTTGTTTATCGTTGCCCGCGTACTTTATACGCTGTTGTATTTGGCAGATCGTTCGACCTTGCGCAGTCTGGTCTGGGGGGTGGGGTTTATCTGCTGCCTGATCATGCTGGTATTGCCGGCCATGCGTTAGGCGCGGTAACGGTCTGGAGCCAGGCCGGGTTGATCAATAAGTCGAGAAGGGGTTTGGTGCCGGGGTGGGTATGGTGCTGGACTGCAACGGAATGCGGGCAAGCCCTTGGGCTTGCCCGCAATCGGTTCTGTTACTCTTCTTCGATGGCGCGTTCCATGGACTCCTTAGACTCAACGGCAGCATCCTTCACCGCTTCACCCTTGTCTTCCACGTAATCAGCGGAGGTATCGTAGGCTTCTTCGATATTCTCGCCAGCGGCATCCATCTTGTCTTCAATGACCTCGCCAGTGGTCTTCTCGTTACCGGTCATTTCACGGGCTTTCTGCTCAACGGCATCGCCGGTCTCTTCGGCGGCGTCACCCATGTTGTCCACGGCTTCGGAAACATTTTCTTTGGCGCGGTCCATCTTGTCTTCGGGCTCATCCTGACAACCTGCTACCAGGCCGACGGCACTCACCAACATCGCAGCTGCAAACAGTTTTTTCATCTTAATCTCCTTATGATGAAAACAGGCTTATCTTTACGTGCTTGTTATAGGTATTACTGCGCTTCCTGGGCTTTCTGCTCGATGGCATCGCCGGTTTCCTCGGCGGCGTCACCCATGTTTTCCATGGCGTCAGAAACGGAATCTGCTGCGTCTTCCATCTTGTCTTCGGGCTCATCCTGGCAACCTGCCAACAGACCCATGCCCGCCATCAAGATAGCTGCTACGGCTAATTTTTTCATCGTAATTCTCCATACTGATGATGTTGAATGTCAGGCATATAGGCCGTGTGCGCGGCGTGAAGTTCCGTTGCCTGCAGTTTCTGGAGTCAAAACTGTGATCTGGGTACTATGCTCACCCTTATGGCGCAGCGATCAACAAGCCGCGTTTGAATGCCAATGGCACAGCAAATAGCAGGATGAGCAATGAGTAGTATTCAAGAGCGGGCGCAGAACTTTCTGTCTGTGCTGCGGCACTGTCAGCATCTGGGTTTGAGCGTCGAGCAGGCCGATGAAAACGGCCTGATCATCAAACTGCCCTACAGCGATAAAATCGTGGGTAACCCGGTGACGGGGCTGATTCATGGCGGCGCCATCACCACCTTGATGGACACCTGCTGCGGCATCTCGACCGTCTGCTATCTACCGAGCTTTGAAATCTGCCCGACGCTGGATCTGCGAATCGACTACATGCGGCCTGCCGAGCCCGGCAAACCTATTTTCGGTTTTGCCGAGTGCTACCGCGTGACGCCCACGGTGATCTTCACGCGTGGCGTGGCCTATCAGGAGGACCGCGAGCAACCCATTGCCCATGTTGTGGGCACCTTTATGCGCATGGGTAAGGCGGCGGAGCAGGGTGGCTTGAACGGCAAGGTTGATGGGGGCGCAGTATGAGTTTGGACGAACTGAAAGCCATGAACCTGGATGAGCTGAAAGTGCAGGAGGTCGTTGCCAGCTCGCACCAGAGCGGTGATTACAGCCCGCTGGTCAGGCTGATTCCGTATGCCAGCATGATCGGCATGGAAGTAACCCGGTTGGGCGATGAAGCGGTGTTTCGCCTGCCCAAGTCTGAAGACAATATCGGTAACCCGGTATTGCCAGCGTTGCACGGTGGCGTGATTGCGGGCTTTATGGAGCAGTCTGCCATGTTGCACCTGATGATCTTCATGAACAGTGCGGTGTTTCCCAAAATCATCGACTTCTCGGTAGATTACCTGCGGGCCGGGTTATACCGTGATACGTTTGCAACCTGTCAGGTGTGGCGGCAGGGCCGGCGCGTGGGCAATGTGGCGATTACCGCCTGGCAGACACGTTCAAAAGAGCCGATTGCAACGGCCAGGGCACATTTCAAGCTCGATTAGCATTGGTAGGGGAGTAGTGCACAGACATGGAAGCCTTGTTGATTCTGGGTGGTGCAGTTGTCTTTCTGGTCGCCTGGGTATGGCTGGCCCTGGCCAGTCGCAACCTCTCGGTAGGGCTGTTTGTGGTCGCGCTGGTGGCGCCGGTGGTGACCCTGGTCTTGCGGGGCAAGGGCTACCTCAGGCCGCCTCGCTTGCTGTTGCTGCTGGGTATCCTGATCAGTCTGGGCGGTTTGGCTTTGCTCTATCGAGAGCAGCCGGAGCAATTTGATCGGCTGGTGTCGGGCCAGTGGGTGCAGCAACCGGACGACAGCGCGCTCAGCGGTACCCTGATGGATCAGCCCTTTATCCCCACCGAGGTTCGTTGGCAGGGCAAGCACCTGATCTTCGCGGAAAAGGTAGGTGAGCGCACCCGTCGCTCGCTGGTGGTCAAGTTTGATCGTGCGACATCCTTGCTGCAGGGAACGGCCATTGACCTGTTGCCGGGCGACGTCGGGCCGTGGCCCGAAATGGTCCTGCAGTGGTACACCGGCGCCCTCGAGCAGCCAGGCCTACGCCGCCTGGACGGCGCCTACAGCATGAGCCTGGCCTTCTCGGCACAGGGTTCCAGCACGCAGATGATCGTGCACCTGCACCTGCCTAGCGAGTTCGGTACGCGCCTGAGCGGCAGTGTGCTGCTGGATGGTCAGCCCAGCTGGCTAGGCAAGTCGGCCGTGGTGGCGCCAGTCCCAGCGCCGGCACCTGAACCGCCGCCGGTTATCAAGCCTGAATGGCAGGACATCAGCGTGCTTGCGCTGCTGGATGAACCGCGGTTGTTCATTGGCCAGCCGGTGCGGCTGACCACTACTGCAGGCAAGGAGTTCGCCGGAGTACTCAAGGCGGTCACCGCTGACAAACGCGTGGTACTGGCGCTGCCGCAGGGCGCCAACCAGGTGGATTTTCAGTTCCATCCGGTGGATATCGAGCGCCTGCGCACCCGCACGCGCTGACGGAATTTTCGCCTGTCGTAATGGCGGGCCTTGAAAAACGACAGCCAGCCCCCATTTCCTCTCCATTGCCGGCCCTATCTCCTGACGAGGTAGGGCCACGTTTCAACTGAACGCTATGGAGACAATTCGACATGACCGTGGAAAGCCAAAAGGAAACGCTCGGGTTCCAGACTGAGGTGAAGCAACTGCTGCATCTCATGATCCATTCGATGTATTCGAACAAGGAGATTTTCCTCCGCGAGCTGGTTTCCAATGCGTCCGACGCTTCCGACAAGCTGCGCTTCGAAGCGATCGCCAACCCCGAGCTGCTCGAAGATCAGCCCGATCTGCGCATTCGCATCAGCGCCGATGAGAAAGCCAACACCTTGACCATCGAAGACAATGGCATCGGCATGTCGCGTCAGGAAGTGATCGATCATCTGGGTACCATTGCCAAATCTGGCACCGCAGCATTTATGCAGCAGCTGACCGGCGACCAGAAGAAAGACGCCAGCCTGATTGGCCAGTTTGGTGTGGGCTTTTACAGTGCATTCATCGTTGCCGACAAGGTCGAGGTGTTTACCCGCCGCGCTGGTTTGAGCGCCGGTGAGGGTGTGCACTGGGAGTCGGCCGGTGAGGGCGAGTTCAGCATTGCTACCGTCGAGAAGCCCGAGCGTGGTACCCGTATCGTACTGCACCTCAAGAGCACCGAATCCGAGTTTGCCGATGGTTTCCGTCTGCGCAACGTGGTAACCAAATACTCCGACCATATCTCCCTGCCCATCGAGTTGCCCAAGCAACACCACGGTGAAGAGGCCGACAAGCCAGCAGAAACCGAGTGGGAAAGCGTCAACCGCGCCAGCGCGCTCTGGACTCGCCCGCGTACCGAGGTTAAGGACGAGGAGTATCAGGAGTTCTACAAACACGTTGCCCATGACTTCGAGAACCCGCTGAGCTGGAGCCACAACAAGGTCGAAGGCAAGCTGGAATACACCAGCCTGCTCTACGTGCCGGGTCGTGCGCCCTTTGATCTGTATCAGCGTGAAGCACCGCGCGGCCTCAAGCTGTATGTGCAGCGCGTATTCATCATGGACGACGCCGAGCAGTTCCTGCCGCTGTACCTGCGCTTTATCAAGGGTGTGGTGGACTCCAACGACCTGTCGTTGAACGTCTCGCGGGAGATTCTGCAGAAAGACCCGGCGATCGACAGCATGAAGTCGGCGCTGACCAAGCGCACACTGGATATGCTGGCCAAACTGGCCAAGAACGAGCCAGAGCAGTATGCGACCTTCTGGAAAGCCTTCGGCAGCGTATTGAAAGAAGGCCCGGCGGAAGACTTCGCTAACCGCGAAAAAATCGCCAGCCTGCTGCGCTTTGCCTCTACCCAGCAGAACGACGACAGCGAAGTAGTCAGCCTGGACGCCTACCTTGAGCGTATGGTCGAGGGGCAGGACAAGATCTACTACCTCACTGGCGAGCGTTACAACCAAGTGAAGAACAGCCCGCACCTCGAGATCTTCCGCAAGAAGGGAATCGAAGTGCTGCTGCTGACCGACCGTATCGACGAATGGCTGATGAGCCACCTGACCGAGTACAGCGGCAAGCAGTTTGTCGACATTGCGCGCGGTGACCTGGATCTCGGCAAGCTGGAAGGCGAAGAAGACAAACAGGAGCAGGAAAAGCAGGCCGAAGCCAAGGCCGATCTGGTCAAGCGTATTCAGGATGTCCTCAAGGATGAGCTGCAGGAAGTGCGCGTATCCCATCGCTTGACCGATTCGCCGGCGGTGCTGGTGATCAACGAGGATGACATGGGCCTGCAGATGCGCAAGATTCTCGAAGCTACCGGCCAGAAGGCGCCGGAGAGCAAGCCGATTCTTGAGATCAACACCAGCCATCCGCTGCTCGACAAGCTGGACGCGGAGCAGGATGAGGCGCGGTTCGGCGACCTCAGCCGCATCCTGTTCGATCAGGCGGCACTGGCCGCAGGCGAGTCCTTGCAGGATCCGGCTGCCTACGTGCGCCGTCTCAACAGCCTGTTGGTTGAGCTTAGCCGTTAAGCGGCCGAAGGCGATTGGCGTGCACCGCGCCAGTCGCCACAGACAATGTTACGAATGATGCCTGCGCAAGCAGGCATTTTTTATGTGTATGGGGTTATGCTTGGGCCTTTCTTGCGGATGCTGAAAGGAGATGGCAGATGAAAAAGACCCTGAGCACACTGGTGATGACCGGGCTGGCCAGCATGGCGCAAGCCGAGATGACTGTGCAGAACGTGGCTTACGAGATTGATGGCGAGGCGTATGAGGGGCTGCTGGTATTTGATGACAGCATCACCGAGCCGCGCCCTGGCGTGCTGATGGTGCCCAATTGGATGGGCGTCACCGAGCAGGCCGCGGAGAAAGCCGCTAAAGTCGCGGGTTCCGATTACGTGGTTTTCGTCGCGGACATGTACGGTAAGGATATTCGTCCGGCCAACGCTGACGAGGCTGGTGCAGCTGCCACCAAGGTGCGCTCAGACCGGCCGCTGATGCGTCACCGTGTGAATACTGCACTGCAGGTGCTGCGCGAGCAGGCCGCTAGCGTGCCGCTACAGACCGACAATCTGGTGGCTATTGGGTTCTGTTTTGGCGGCGGCACGGTGCTGGAGCTGGCGCGGTCTGGCACCGAGATCAAGGGCGTGGTGTCTTTCCACGGTAACCTGGATACGCCCGAACCGGCTGACGCCAAGGCGATCAGGATGCCGGTGCTGGTGCTGCATGGCGCCAATGACCCCTTTGTTCCGCAGGAGCAGGTATTGGCCTTTGAGGACGAAATGCGCAACGCCAACGTAGACTGGCAATTGGTCAGTTATGGCGGTGCGGTGCATTCCTTTTCCGACCCCTACGCAAAAATGCCTGGCAAGGCCGAATACCATCCTGTGGTAGCAAAGCGGGCCTTCGCCGCGATGCGGCAGTTCTTCGACGAAGTGCTTTAAGCCAGTGGGGCGCTCTGGATAGTTGCGTTAGTACATGAGTAACCATGGGTAGCTCAATGTTTTCAAAGAATAAAAATAACCTGGTTGCGCTGCTGTTTGGGTTCTTTAGCCCTTTGGCTGTCGCTCAGGTCGCGCGGCTGCCGGTCATAGTGGCGGCGGTGGAGGAGCGCACCCTGAACAGCGATATCCAGGCGCTCGGTACCCTCCAGGCGAACGAGTCAGCGCAGTTGACCAGCCCGATTTCGGCGACCATTTCACGCATCCATTTTGATGACGGCCAGCGAGTGGCTGCCGGCGAAGTACTGGTCGAGCTGACCAACCGCGAGCAGGTGGCTGAGCTGGAGGAGGCCAGGGTGGCGTTGGACGATGCCCGTCGTCAGTTGCAGCGCACCCGTCAGCTGGTGGATAACAAGTTTGTCTCGGCGCAGGAATTGGATGGTCGACAGCGCGAATTTGAAGTGGCCCAGGCGCGCCTCGGCGCCGTTGAAGCGCGTTTGGCAGACCGCCTGATCAAGGCGCCCTTTGCCGGCGTACTGGGGTTGCGGCAGATCAGTATCGGAACATTGCTGTCGCCGGGCATGCCGGTTGCCACGCTGCTGGACGACAGTGTCATGAAACTGGATTTCAGCATTCCGGAAACCCGCATGGCGCAGCTGCGACCGGGCCTGGGAATCATCGCCGTTGCCAGTGCCTTCCCTGAACGTAGCTTCATCGGGAGTATCGTTTCGCTGGACAACCGGGTAGACCCGATCACGCGGGCTATTCGCGTGCGCGCCGAGCTGGATAACGAGGAGCGCCTGCTGCGCGCCGGCATGCTGATGAGCGTCAGTGTGGCCAGTGCTCCGCGCCAGACTCTGGTTATTCCAGAAGAAGCGCTGTTGCCGCTGGGCGACAAGCAGTTCGTCATGCGTATTGAAGGCTCGTCCGGGGCACTGCACGCACAGAGCGTGCGGGTAGCCATAGGTGAGCGGCTGCCTGGGTTGGTAGAGATTACCTCTGGGTTGGCGTTAGGTGAGCGGGTGGTGACCCACGGTGGCTTTCGCTTGGTTTCCGGTCAGCCGGTGCTGATCAAGGCTGAAGTGGCTGCAGGTGAATCAGTGCGGCCGGCGCTCAACGCGGCGGCGACGCCCTGATGCGGCAGCGGCCATGATTCTTTCCGATACCGCTGTTCTGCGGCCCGTATTTGCCACCGTATTGTCACTACTGCTGGTGATTTTCGGCCTGGTGGCGTTCAACGAGTTGCCACTGCGTGAGTACCCTGACATCGACCCGCCGGTGGTGACCATCGAGACCGACTACGTTGGCGCCAACGCCAGCGTGGTCGACTCGCAGATTACCCAGGTGATCGAAGAGCGCATCGCCGGCATTGAAGGGATCGAGTTTATCGAGGCGCGCAGCGAAGATGGCCGCTCGCAGATTACCGTGCGCTTCGCCATCGACAAGGACATCAACGAAGCAGCCAACGATATTCGCGACCGTGTCTCCAGCGCCGCCGGCAACCTGCCGGTCGAGGCCGACCCGCCGGAAGTACAGAAGCTCGACGCCAACGAGGATGTCATCGTCTGGTGGAATCTGACCAGCGACCGCCTCAGCCTGCCTGAACTCACCGACTACGCAGAGCGCTATCTGGTAGACCGCTTCTCCACACTCAATGGTGTGGCACGGGTGCAGGTTGGCGGGTCGCAGCGCTTTGCCATGCGTGTGTGGCTCGACGCCCAGGCGCTGGCGGCGCGCAATCTCACCGCCGAGGATGTCGAGCAGGCGCTACGCCGCGAGAACGTGGAGCTGCCGGCGGGCTCGGTGGAATCGATCAATCGCCAGTTCACCGTGCGCGTCACGCGCGCGTTCAATGACGCCGAGCAATTCAGCCGGCTGGTGGTCGCCCGCGGCGACGATAACTATCTGGTCCGCTTGGGCGAAGTGGCGCGGGTCGAGCGGGGTACTGAGGAAAGCCGCAACCTGTTTCGCGGCAACGGCGTACCTATGGTCGGCATTGGCCTGACGCGGCAATCCACCGCCAACACGCTGGAGGTGTCGCGCAGCTCCAAGCAACTGGTCGATGAGCTGAACCCGACGCTACCTGAAGGCATGCAGATTCTGCCCAGTTACGACAGCGCGATTTTTATCGAGGGCGCGGTAAAGGAGGTCTACAGCACCCTGCTGATTGCACTGGTGCTGGTGGTGATCGCGATTTTCATCTTCCTCGGCAGTCCGCGGGCGATTCTGGTGCCAGCGGTGACCCTGCCGGTCTCCATCATGGCGACTTTTATTGCTCTGCTGCTGTTTGGTTTTACCGTCAACCTGCTGACCTTGCTGGCGCTGGTGCTGGCTATCGGGCTGGTGGTCGACGACGCCATTATCGTTCTTGAAAACGTTCGCAGACGCATCGACGAGCTGGATGAAACGCCTTTGGTAGCGGCCTTTTACGGCACGCGTCAGGTTGGCTTCGCGGTGGTGTCGACCACCCTGGTACTGATCGCCGTGTTTGTACCCATCGCCTTTTTGCAGGGTGATGTCGGGCGCCTGTTTTCCGAGTTTGCCCTGACCATGGCGGCGGCCGTGGCCTTCTCCAGCTTTGTTGCGCTCACACTCTCGCCGGTACTCGCCGCCAAGGTACTCAAGCCCCACGATGAGGGACGCCTGAGCCGCGCGGTAGAGCGGATACTGCACCACAGTCGCGCAGTCTATCGGCGTCTGCTGGTCGCGGTGTTACGGCTACGCTGGCTGGCGCTGGTAGTGTTTGTGTTGTTGGCGGCCGGCACTGGCTGGCTATTCCAGACGCTGCCCAGCGAATACACCCCGCGTGAGGATCGTGGCACCTTTTTCATCATCGTCAACGGCCCCGAGGGTGCTACTTACGAGTACATGAACGATTACATGGGCGAGATCGAGGCGCGCATGTCGGAGTATGTCGACAGCGGCGAGGTTACGCGCATGCTAGTGCGGGCGCCGCGCTCCTTTGGCGGGGTCACCACCTTCAACACAGGTATGGTCATTGTGGTGCTGGATGACTGGGAGCGCCGCCGCTCCGGCTGGGAGATTATGCAGCAAGTACAGCGCGACATGGCCGATCTGACCGGGGTACGGGTATTCCCGATCATGCGCCAGGGCTTTGGTGGTCAGCAGTTACAACCTTTCCAACTGGTGATCGGCGGCGCCGGCAGCTACGACGAGTTGGCCGAGTGGCGCGATCTGCTGTTGTCGCGAATCCAGCAGGACAACCCGGGCCTGGAGAACATCGATACCGACTACAAGGAAAACCAGCCGCAGCTGCAGGTCGATATCGACTACGACCGCGCGGCCGATCTAGGGGTGAACATCAGCGTGGTGGGGCGTACCCTGGAGACCATGTTTGGCTCGCGGCGGGTGACCACTTACATCGACGATGGCGAAGAGTACGATGTGATTCTGGAAGGCGAACGCAGCCAGCAACGCAGCCCGGCGGCGCTGGAAAACATCTACGTGCGCTCCGATACCAGTGGGGAGCTGATACCGCTGTCCAATCTGATCACCCTGCGCGACACGGCCGGCTCCACCACCCTTAACCGTTACAACCGCTCACGCGCCATCACCATCAGTGCCTCACTCGCCGAAGGCGTGCCGCTGGGCGTGGCCCTGACACAGGTCGAGCAGATGGCGCGCGAGCTGCTGCCGGAAACCCTGGTACTGGATTACAAGGGTGACTCGCTGGATTTGCGTAACGCCGGCAGCTCGATGGTGTTTATTTTCATCCTTGGGCTGCTGGTGGTATTTCTGGTGTTGGCGGGGCAATTCGAGAGTTTCGTGCACCCGCTGATCATCATGCTGGGCGTGCCCATGGCGATTGGCGGCGCGCTACTGGGCCTGTGGCTCACCGGCAATACGCTGAACCTCTACAGCCAGATTGGTTTGGTCATGCTGATTGGCCTGGCGGCCAAGAATGGCATTCTCATCGTCGAATTTGCCAACCAGCTGCGTGATCAGGGTATGGACTTTGATCAAGCGCTGACCGAGGCCAGTGTCTTGCGCTTGCGCCCAATTCTGATGACCGGTGTGACCACGGTGGCCGGCGCCGTGCCGCTGGTGCTGGCGTTTGGCGCCGGGGCGGAAACCCGCTCGGTCATCGGCATTGTGGTGATTTCCGGCGTGAGCATGTCGATGCTGCTAACGCTTTTTGTCATCCCGGTGCTCTACAGTTTTCTCGCCCGGGGTACCGGCTCGCCGGAGGCAACCGCCAAGCGTCTGGCGGCGGAGCAGGTAACAGGCGAATAGGTTGCTTCGGGCAGAGCAACATAAGCGAGAACAACGTTATGCCATCGGTCGGGGTGATAGGCGCCGCAACCGCTGACGTAGAGCGTCTCGTCTGGGCATAATGCGCCAAGAAGTGCGGTAACAAAGGGCGGCTCGACTGCCCGCTACAAAAACAATAATCATCGACACGGAGAATGCAATGGCTCACCCCGAACAACCCGGCTGGCGCTGGGGCCCCTTTACCTTTCGTTTGCCGTTCTACCACACCCGATTCCACTGGCAGGAAGCGCTGCAGGGCTTCTTTGTAGCAGCGGCGACCGGGCTGGCGTTGGTGCCCATCATGACCGGTGCCTTTGGCTTGAGCTTCGAAGAAGCCATTGCCGTATCGATGATTCACTCCATTCTGATCGGCTCAGCGCTGATCTTTTTCGGCGAACCCTACGCCCCCGGCTGGATCACTCCGGCGCTGCCGCTGGTGCTGACCTTTGTGCTGACCGGTTATGAAGACCCGGTCAGTCGCTTTCAGGCCATGACGGCGCTATCTCTCAATTTTGCGGTGCTGCTCATACTGCTGGGCATCACCGGGCTGGGAAAAAAGTTCGTCATCTGGCTACCGGACACGCTGAAGGCCGGCATTATTCTGGGCGCGGCGATCGCCGCGGTGTACCGGGTGTTTGTGGGTGATGAAAGCAGCCCGTCGATTCTCTCGCACCAGCCAATAAGCATCATCCTGGCCTGTGGTGTGTGCCTGATCTTCTCGTTTTCGCTACCGCTGCAGAAGCTGCGAGAGAAGTCGCGCGCGATTGCACTCATTGCGGCGCTGGGCCTGCTGCCGGGGTTCTTCGTCGCTGCCTTGGTTGGCCCCATGGTAGGCGAGATCGACTACAACCTGCAGTGGGGTATTCTGTTCCCGCCGGTGGCCGACGCCTTTGCCAAGATGTCGCCCTTTGCCATTGGCTGGCCGAGCATCGAGATGTTTGTGCAGGCCATCCCTCTGGCGGTGATTACTTATGTCATCCTGTTTGGCGATATCGTCACCGGTAACGAGGTGATTCGCGATGGCATGACCAAACGCAACGACGAACACATCGACATCAACCCGACGCGCACCCATCTGTCGGTCGGTATTCGTAATGGTCTGCTGGGTCTGTTTGCACCTTTCTTCCCCACCCAGGGCGCCATGTGGACCGGTGTGCAGGTAATCATCGTGCAGCGCTGGGCGCAGGGTAAAGCCAGCATGGACAGTCTGCACAGTGGCTTGATCAGCTACTACATGATGGGCATTCCGGTGCTGTTCTTCCTCAAGCCGCTGCTCACCGGCCTGCAGCCACTGCTGTACGTTGCTCTGGCGCTGACCCTGATGCTTACCGCGTTCGCCTGTGCCTACGTGGCCATGTCGATCCCGCGCAACAACACCTCGCGTGGCACCGTACTGTTGATCGGCGCGGGTCTGGCGTTTTTCGATCCGTGGACGGGTCTGGCACTGGGCGTGCTGGCTACCGTGCTGATGGTGGGCTGGGATCGCAGCACTGATCCTATCCCGCACGAGGATTGAGGTCGACGGCTAACTCTGCCGACTAAGCCGGCAGGGGACGTGTTGCGTGGGCCAGGGTGCTTGACCCTGGTCCACGACATGACCACACTGCCGAGCTCCACTTAATTCGCCCAGTGCGGTCATCATGCGCCCCCGTTCCGATAACCAATACGCTTCCGGCCCGACCAACTGGCGCATCATCCTCAGCCTGCTGCCTTATCTGAAAGAGTTTCGCGGACGTGTGCTGCTGGCCATGCTCTGCATGCTGGTCGCCAAGCTCGCCGGTGTCACCGTTCCCTGGCTGTTGAAACTGATCGTGGATCACTTCGACTCCGCGGCCGATGCCCTGGTGCTGGTCCCCGTGGCGCTGCTGGCAGCCTATGGTCTGGTTCGATTTTCCTCCGTCTTCTTTGGTGAACTGCGCGACGCGGTATTTGCTCGCGTGGCCGAACGTGCCATGCGGCGTATCTCGCTGCGGGTGTTCGAGCATCTGCACCGGCTTGATCTGAGCTTTCACCTGTCGCGGCGTACCGGCGGCCTGGCGCGAGACATTGAGCGCGGTACCACGGGCATCAGTTTTCTGCTGCGCTTTATGGTCTTCAATATTTTGCCCACGCTGATCGAGATTGGCCTGATCACGGTTATCTTGCTGATCAATTTCAGTGTCTGGTACGCGCTGGCGGTGCTGGGCGCCGTGGTGTTGTATTGCGGTTTCTCCATCTGGTGCACCGAGTGGCGCAACCGCTTCGTGCGTGAGAGCAACCAGCTCGACAACCTCTCCAATACCCGCGCCATCGACAGCCTGCTCAACTTCGAGACGGTCAAGTACTTCGGCAACGAAACCTTCGAGGCGCAGCAGTACGATCAGAACCTGCAGCGCTGGGAAGCAGCGCGCATGAAGAACCGCCTGTCGCTGGTGGCGCTCAACTCCGGTCAGGCGCTGATTATCGCAGCAGCGGTAATGCTGCTGATGTTCATGGCAGCCGGCGAGGTCAGTGCCGGCAGCATGACGGTAGGCGAGCTGGTGATGATCAACGCCTACATGATTCAGCTGTTTGTACCGCTGAATTTCCTCGGGTTCATTTATCGCGAGATCCGCGAAGCCCTGACCAATATCGAGCGCCTGTTCGGCCTGCTGGACGCCCCGGCCAAGGTCGTGGATGCAACGGATGCAGTGCCCTTGCAACTGCGCGGAGGCGAGGTAAGGTTCAAGCAGGTCGCCCATGCGTACGACCCGGCGCGGCCCATCCTGGACGACGTCAGCTTTCACATCCCGGCTGGGCATACGCTGGCTATTGTGGGGCCAAGCGGCGCCGGCAAGTCGACCTTGGCGCGCTTGCTGTTCCGCTTTTATGACGTAGCGGCTGGCAGCATCGAGATCGATGGCCAGGATGTCCGCACCGTGACTCAGAACAGCCTGCGCCAGGCCATCGGCGTAGTGCCGCAGGACACCGTACTGTTCAACGCCAGTATCGGCTACAACGTGGCCTATGGCGCGCCGGGCGCGAGTGAAGAAGACATCTGGCGGGTACTGCGGCTGGCGCAGCTGGAAGACTTTGTGCGCGAGCTGCCACAACAGCTGGAGACGCCGGTCGGCGAGCGCGGCCTGAAACTCTCCGGTGGCGAGAAACAGCGTATCGCCATCGCCCGAGTGCTACTCAAGGACCCACCGATCTTGATTCTGGACGAAGCCACCTCGTCGCTCGACAGCCACGCCGAACGGCGCATCCTCGATGCCCTGAATCTGGTTGCCAGCAAACGCACCACCTTGGCGATCGCCCATCGGCTCTCGACCATCGTACACGCCGAGCGCATTCTGGTACTGGATCACGGTAGGGTAGTGGAACAGGGTACCCACGCCGAGCTGCTGGCTCATAAGGGGGCTTATGCCCGCCTGTGGGCTGATCAGCAACGGGGGGAGCAACAGGGCGAACAGACTGATCCGCGTGACGCCTGATTCAGCCGCTGAATCTCCCTTGCCGTGCCGCTAGATTGGCTCAAGAATGAGTCAATCTCAAAAACAACAAGGCACGACAGGAGCACAGTATGAGCAGCGTAATCGAACAATGGCACCACATCGTGGAAAATCTCGATGCCAACGGGCTAGATAAGCTGCTGGCCGACGATGTGGTGTTCCATTCGCCGGTGGTACACACCCCGCAAGCCGGCAAGCACATCACCAAACTCTACCTGGCCGCCGCCATGCAAACGCTGAACGCCCCTGGCCATTTCAAGTACCTGCGTGAAGTGATCGATGGCAACAACGCGGTACTGGAATTTCAGACCGAGATCGACGGCATTACCATCAACGGTGTCGACATGATCCAGTGGAATGACGCCGGCCAGATCATCGACTTCAAGGTCATGGTGCGCCCGCTGAAAGCCGTCAACGCTATCCACGCAGCCATGGGGCGGATGCTGGAGGCGATGAAGCCTAAAAGTTGATCTATCTGAGTTGAGAAGCTCCTCGCTTTTTGGGGGCTTCCATCTTCACCTATTAGCGCGCTGCCACTGTGTCGTGACCGTTCGTTCATTTTCTGTGCGTAACTTGCGATCTGTGTCACGTTTCTCTTGATACTTATTTGACCTGCTAGGCTGCCTCGAATATCAATTGGCCACCTCTAGCCTGGAAGCTAGAGAACTCTCTTTCGAAGTCGCATTCAAGGACGAAGTAATGGCCAATGTGGATAAGGGGCCCGAGCTAGCAGCTCGTGCAGACAGCGGACTATCGTGCCTAGTTATGCTGGCGCGCTTCCACAATGTCGCTGCTTCTGCTGCACAGCTCCAGCACGAGTTCGCTACTGATGGCGAACCGTTCGGTCGATCTGAAATATTGCTGGCAGCCAAAAAACTCGGGCTTAAAGCCAAATCTATCCGCAGCAACCCTTCACGACTGTCACAGCTACCACTTCCAGCGATGGCGCTATCCTCAGACGGCCAGTTTTTTATTATGGCTCGAGTGGATAACGCAGCGAATCAGGTGCTGATTCATGATCCTCACTCCCAACGCCCAGAAATTCTGAGCGTTGAAGAGTTTGAGGCTCGCTGGACCGGCGAGCTCATTTTGCTCCGCTCTGAAGCATCGGTAGCCGGCGACATTTCTAGATTCGATTTCACCTGGTTTATCCCTGCGATAGTCAAGTATCGAAAACTACTAGGTGAAGTATTGCTGGTTTCTTTTGTGCTGCAGATTTTTGCGTTGTTGACGCCGCTGTTCTTCCAAGTCGTGATGGACAAGGTGTTGGTACATCGTGGTCTGTCTACGCTGGATGTGATTGCGATTGGCCTTCTCGGCATCATGATCTTTGAAACGGTTCTTTCAGGTTTGAGGGGCTATGTTTTCTCTCATACAGCCAGCAGAATTGATGTCGAGCTTGGCTCCAAGTTATTCAAGCATCTCGTTACTTTGCCCTTGGCTTACTTTCAAGCACGCAGGGTGGGGGATTCGGTTGCGCGGGTAAGAGAGTTGGAGAATATCCGTAGCTTCCTGACGGGGAACGCGGTAACCCTGATCCTTGACGTTCTTTTCTCCGTTGTGTTCATCGCCGTCATGTTCTTCTACAGCGGCTGGTTAACACTAGTGGTTGTTCTTTCGCTACCGCTTTATTTTTTGATTTCTTTGCTTATTACTCCTGTCCTGCGGGCTCGGCTGAACGAGAGCTTCACCCGGGGGGCTGAAAATCAAGCCTTCCTGGTCGAAACCGTAAACGGCATTGATACATTGAAGTCCATGGCGGTTGAGCCTCAAATAAATCGCAAGTGGGATAATCAGCTCGCCGGTTACGTCGCTGCGAGTTTCAAGACCCAAACACTCTCTATGCTCGCCAATGAAAGCGTTGGGTTCGTCGGCAAGTTGGTTACGGTATGCACCCTGTGGCTTGGTGCTCGGCTGGTGATCGACGGTGATCTCACGGTTGGCCAGCTTATTGCTTTCAATATGCTGGCGGGCAGAGTTTCGCAGCCAATTATGCGATTGGCGCAGCTCTGGAGCAACTTTCAG
The DNA here is from genome assembly GCF_900105255.1 of Halopseudomonas sabulinigri. NCBI lineage: Bacteria > Pseudomonadati > Pseudomonadota > Gammaproteobacteria > Pseudomonadales > Pseudomonadaceae > Halopseudomonas > Halopseudomonas sabulinigri. The sequence continues at coordinate 301,238 of NZ_LT629763.1, forward strand.
CAAACAGGCGTTTCGGTTCAGCGCTTGGGCGATATTCTGAATGCCCAAACCGAGGTTTCTCAAGCTGGTCGCAGCAGCTTGCCTCCTGTTAAAGGCGCCATCGAGTTTGATCAAATCCACTTTCGGTACCGCCCAGATGGCTCTGAAGTACTCCGGGGCATCAGCTTAACTATTCAGCCAGGTGAGATCATCGGCATCGTGGGGCGTTCCGGGTCCGGTAAAAGCACGTTAACCAAGCTACTTCAGCGTTTGTACACACCTGAACGCGGTCGCGTGCTGGTAGATGGGATGGACCTCGCGTTGGCTGACGTGTCTTCTTTGCGTCGGCAGGTAGGCGTGGTACTGCAAGACAACATGTTATTCGCTCGCAGCATAAGGGAAAACATTGCCCTCTCCGATCCTGGCGCACCGATAGAGCAAGTAATGCAGGCGGCCAAGTTGGCAGGGGCGCATGAGTTTATTCTGGAGTTGCCCGAGGCTTATGACACTGTCGTTGGCGAGCATGGCGCTTCGCTTTCTGGCGGTCAGCGACAGCGCATTGCTATTGCTCGAGCCTTGATGGGTAACCCGCGCATTCTGATCTTCGACGAAGCCACTAGCGCGTTGGATTACGAATCAGAACGCATAGTGCAGCAGAACATGCGAGCCATCTGCCGTGATCGCACTGTCATCATAATTGCGCACAGGCTTTCTGCAGTACGTGATGCCAACCGCATAGTAGTTATGGATCGTGGCCAGATAGTAGAGGAAGGCTCCCATGCTGACTTGCTTGGCTATCAAGCGGGGCATTATTCCCGTCTGCACCGCTTGCAGGGGGGTAACCTATGAGTGCAGGAAGAGAACTGCTCAGTCGTTATCGGAAGGTGTGGCGCGGTGCCTGGCAGCAGCGAAAAAGTATGGATGCTCCCAAGCGATTAGGGCACGAGGTCACTTTTTTACCAGCAGCCTTGGCACTACGCGATGCGCCTGTTCATCCAGCCCCCCGCGTTGTCCAGTGGCTGATCATTGCTTTCGCGGTGCTGGCGCTGATATGGGCATGTTTAGGCGAAATTGATGTAGTCGCCACCGCAACGGGAAAGGTAGTGCCCAGTGGTAAAAGCAAAATTGTCCAATCCAGTGAAGTCGCTGTAGTAAAAGCAATTCACGTTCAAGACGGCCAGAAAGTTGAAGTAGGCGACTTGCTGGTAGAGCTGGATGCGCAGATTACTGGCGCAGACGTTCAACGTCTTCAGTCCGATCTCGTGGCGGCCCAGGTTGACAGCGCAAGGGCAGCTGCGCTCCTGGAGGCGATGAATGCAGAGCGTGCTCCGGCCGCGTTATCAAGCCGCCTGACCAATCTTAGCTATCAGCAACAGGTTGCGGCTGAGGCATGGTTGCAAGGGCAATATGCGGAATTACAAAGTTCGCTTGCGCAGAGCGATGCTGAAATAGCCCAGCGGAATGCTGAAATGGCCGCTGCGCGCGAAGGTATTATTCGCCTGGAAGAGTCCATTCCTATCACTCGCGAGCTTTCAGCAGATTACAAGCGACTTTTAGAAAAGGGGTATATCGCCAAGCACGCCTATCTGGAGCGCGAGCAGCTTCGTTTGCAGCAAGAACGCGAGTTGGCATTGCAAAAAGCTCACGTACTGGAGCTGCAAGCCGCCAAGCAGCAGGCGCAGAGCCGACGCCAAAGCGTTCTGGACCAAACTAGTCGTGCCATGCTGGACCTTTTAAACGCATCGGAACAGCGCGCTGCCGGGTTAGAACAAGAGTTAAATAAGGCAGAACAGCGTAACAGGCTGATGTTACTCAAAGCGCCCGTATCCGGGACTGTTCAACAGTTAGCTATTCACACTGCAGGCGGGGTAGTGACAGAGGCGCAGCCACTGATGGTAATTGTGCCAAGTAATCAGCCTGTTGAGGTAGAAGTGATGGTTCAGAACAAAGATATTGGCTTTGTACGCGCTGGTCAAAGTGTCGAGATTAAAGTTGATGCTTTTAGTTTTACAAAGTACGGAGTCATTGACGGGGTGGTGGCAAGTATATCTGATGATGCGATTGAAGATGATAAGTTTGGGCTTGTATATAGTGCAAAAATATCAATTGCTGATGCGGGCTTGTTTGTGGGCAATAGGCGTGCCTACATTTCTCCGGGTATGAGTGTGCAGGCCGAAGTTAAAACTGATAAACGCAAGGTGGTTGATTACTTCCTGAGCCCGTTGAAGGTATACACACATGAGAGTTTAACAGAAAGGTGATCGTGGGTTTTATGTTGATTGGTTGATTTTAATAGGGAGATAGACATGTATACAGGGCAGTATAGGAATGGTGTTTCTGCTGATGCTAGCGGTATTGTTGTTACCGATACCAAAGGGTATCAAGCTCATATTCGTCCCGATGGGTCTGTGGACTTTACTGATAATTCGGGCAATCGGCTTAAGATAACGCGCGGCGAAGCGACTGTGGGGCACTCCAGTGGAAGTTCCTCTGTTGAAGTTAGCAACTCTGGTAGAGTGACGCTTACTGCGAAGGTTGGTGGCGGGGAGGTTAAAGTTGTAGCGCAAATAAATTCAGATGGTACGCTCTCTGTATCAGAAGTCAGGATGCACAAAACGCTGCTGAAAGTTGGTAATGCAATTCTTGGGGTCAAAGCCGGCGTTGAGATGGTCTGGAAGCCTGGAGAAGGATGGTCTGTAGGTAAGTTTGGCGAGGAACCGATAATATTGGGCTTGGAGTTGTCTGAAATAGCAGAAATCGCTGCTTCCGGTGTGGAGAACTCTGCGTTAGGAGAAATGCTTTCGAGTACCGATGATTATATTGATGATGTACTTAACGGGGAGTTTGGTGCTGGCTCACGTTTAGACTGGATGAAGTATAGAAATTCAAAAATAGATCCGGATGTTAATAAGTCGTTTGATTACGCGATGAGTGCAACAAGTCCTATTGTTCTGGATCTTGATGGGGATGGTATAGAAACAATTGGCGCAAACGGCAGCGTCCTATTTGATCATGATGGGGATGGGCATAAGCACGGAACTGGATGGGTTGAGTCAGATGATGGTCTTCTGGCGTTAGATGTTAATGGGAATGGTGTTATAGACAGTGGAAAGGAGTTGTTTGGTGAACATACTATTTTAAATGGTGGGGCTAAGGCCGAAAACGGCTTTGCGGCTATGCAAGGTATCGATAGCAACTCTGATGGTATTCTTGATTCAGGCGATGCAGCCTGGGTTGATTTGCGTGTATGGAGGGATTTAAATTCCGATGGCGTTAGCGATAGTGGTGAACTTTTTACACTGGATGAACTTGGGGTGAAGAGTATATCCACAGGTTCAACTGGAACTCGTCGTTCTTTGGGAAACGGGAATTATATTGATGGGGATGGAGGGTTTGATTGGGAGTCGGGGGTTGGCAGTGGACCAGGCCGCTTAGCAGATGTTTACTTTGAAAATAATAATTTTTACAGAGAGTTTGGTGATGAGGTCGATATCCCTCTCGAACTTATGTATCTACCTGATATGACCGGTTCAGGTGCCGTGCGGGACTTGAAGCAAGCTGCCGCGGTTGATTCAAATTTGGCTGATATTTTGTTGAATTACTCGTCGGTCAGTAGCGCCTCTGAGCAAAAATCTCTTTTAGATAAGCTGGTATCCGCTTGGGCTGAATCCGCCGAATTTAGAACCTTTGATGAACGTGTGAGCGACTTGGGTATTGGAAAAGATTACCGCGTTGAGTTTCGTTATTCTTGGGAGATAGAGGTCGATGCTGCCGGGGCTGGAGGAGGTGGCGGTGGCGGCGCTAGCTCTGGCGTGGCGGGTGCCGGAGTTTCTTATGCAGAGGGCCTCAAGAAGAAAGAACTTCTTGATATGGTGAAGGCTCTGGAAGTTTTCAACGGTGAGTATTTTTTTGACTTTACACCGGCATCGACTGAAGAGAATGACTCAGGTGAGGTGGGTGGCGCTTATAGGGCTGGCAATCAAGGAAGGTCTTTCTCCGGGGCTCGGGTGACGGATACCGGTCCGTTTTATGTAACGGAGCGCAGCTTTAATTTTGGGCCCAATCAAGAGCGGGAAATTAGATCTGCTTACAGCTCGCTGATTAACTCAGTGTATAACGGCTTATTGATGCAAACGCGGCTTCAGTCATACGTAGATATTGTAGAGATTCGTGCTGGCCAACAGCCCGTGGAATTTGAATATGATGCGGTCTGGGAGCGACTGGAGGAAGTCGCTAGCATAAATGTTGAAAATGCCTTTTACGACTTGGTTGACCTAGATAAAAATCAGTTTTTCTTGGGTAGCGCTAACCAGGCTGTCGTTCATGAACGATTATTAGGTTTTATACAATTACTGCCAGAGGATGCGCTGACTGAGTATCAGTCGCTGATAGGAAAGATAGTAGTCGCTGGTAGCGTTTACGATGATGAGATAATAGGTGGGTCGGATAACGAAGTAATCTATGCAGGTGGTGGCGCCGACTCAGTCTCAGGCGGAGCAGGAGATGATGCTATTTATGGCGACGCTGGCAACGATGTCCTAGACGGCGGTAATGGAAGCAACCACCTGTACGGTGGTGACGGTGATGATATTTTGAGGGTGGCTGCGAATGCCAACTCGGACAAAAACATCCTGGCCGGCGGCAAGGGCGATGACACTTTGCACGGTAGCCTTCTGAGTGATACCTACTTATTCGATCTAGGCGACGGCACCGATACTATTGTTGAAGTGAAGGGTACTAGTTACAACCATACGGATGTACTTCGATTTGGTGTTGGCATCAATCCGGATGACATTCAGCTGCGTCGATCTGGTGCTGACTTGATCTTTTCCCATGTCAACGGTACGGACAGTATGACGCTGCAAGGTGCATTTAGTAGTGAGACGGCCTCCGCAGTACTACAAACTCACACGCGAATCGAGGCTATTGAGTTTGAAGGTGGTCCTAGCTTCACATGGACTGAGTTTGTAGCAGGTAGGCTGGCGCAGCATGGCACGGACGCTGGTGACATACTGTTCGGCCACAATGGGAATGACGCCATTTATGCGGGTGCTGGCAACGATGTCCTAGACGGCGGTAATGGAAGCAACCACCTGTACGGTGGTGACGGTGATGATATTTTGAGGGTGGCTGCGAATGCCAACTCGGACAAAAACATCCTGGCCGGCGGCAAGGGCGATGACACTTTGCACGGTAGCCTTCTGAGTGATACCTACTTATTCGATCTAGGCGACGGCACCGATACTATTGTTGAAGTGAAGGGTACTAGTTACAACCATACGGATGTACTTCGATTTGGTGTTGGCATCAATCCGGATGACATTCAGCTGCGTCGATCTGGTGCTGACTTGATCTTTTCCCATGTCAACGGTACGGACAGTATGACGCTGCAAGGTGCATTTAGTAGTGAGACGGCCTCCGCAGTACTACAAACTCACACGCGAATCGAGGCTATTGAGTTTGAAGGTGGTCCTAGCTTCACATGGACTGAGTTTGTAGCAGGTAGGCTGGCGCAGCATGGCACGGACGCTGGTGACATACTGTTCGGCCACAATGGGAATGACGCCATTTATGCGGGTGCTGGCAACGATGTCCTAGACGGCGGTAATGGAAGCAACCACCTGTACGGTGGTGACGGTGATGATATTTTGAGGGTGGCTGCGAATGCCAACTCGGACAAAAACATCCTGGCCGGCGGCAAGGGCGATGACACTTTGCACGGTAGCCTTCTGAGTGATACCTACTTATTCGATCTAGGCGACGGCACCGATACTATTGTTGAAGCTGAGGGGCGTAGGTATAACCATACGGATGTACTTCGATTTGGTGTTGGCATCAATCCGGATGACATTCAGCTGCGTCGATCTGGTGCTGACTTGATCTTTTCCCATGTCAACGGTACGGACAGTATGACGCTGCAAGGTGCATTTAGTAGTGAGACGGCCTCCGCAGTACTACAAACTCACACGCGAATCGAGGCTATTGAGTTTGAAGGTGGTCCTAGCTTCACATGGACTGAGTTTGTAGCAGGTAGGCTGGCGCAGCATGGCACGGACGCTGGTGACATACTGTTCGGCCACAATGGGAATGACGCCATTTATGCGGGTGCTGGCAACGATGTCCTAGACGGCGGTAATGGAAGCAACCACCTGTACGGTGGTGACGGTGATGATATTTTGAGGGTGGCTGCGAATGCCAACTCGGACAAAAACATCCTGGCCGGCGGCAAGGGCGATGACACTTTGCACGGTAGCCTTCTGAGTGATACCTACTTATTCGATCTAGGCGACGGCACCGATACTATTGTTGAAGCTGAGGGGCGTAGGTATAACCATACGGATGTACTTCGATTTGGTGTTGGCATCAATCCGGATGACATTCAGCTGCGTCGATCTGGTGCTGACTTGATCTTTTCCCATGTCAACGGTACGGACAGTATGACGCTGCAAGGTGCATTTAGTAGTGAGACGGCCTCCGCAGTACTACAAACTCACACGCGAATCGAGGCTATTGAGTTTGAAGGTGGTCCTAGCTTCACATGGACTGAGTTTGTAGCAGGTAGGCTGGCGCAGCATGGCACGGACGCTGGTGACATACTGTTCGGCCACAATGGGAATGACGCCATTTATGCGGGTGCTGGCAACGATGTCCTAGACGGCGGTAATGGAAGCAACCACCTGTACGGTGGTGACGGTGATGATATTTTGAGGGTGGCTGCGAATGCCAACTCGGACAAAAACATCCTGGCCGGCGGCAAGGGCGATGACACTTTGCACGGTAGCCTTCTGAGTGATACCTACTTATTCGATCTAGGCGACGGCACCGATACTATTGTTGAAGCTGAGGGGCGTAGGTATAACCATACGGATGTACTTCGCTTTGGTGAGGGGGTGAGTGCCGACATTGTGTGGTTTGAGCGTGAGGGTAGCGATTTACATGTGGATTTGCTCGGAAGTAATGATGGTTTGGTGATCAAAGAGTGGTATGGAAGTACTCCTAAGTCGGTGGAGCAGTTTCAGCTTGCAGATGGTAGGGCATTACATGCGAACCAGGTTGATAGCCTAGTGAGCGCAATGGCTTCGTTTGGTGTCCCAGCTGGTGGAGAGTCTAGTTTAACTCCAGTCCAACGAGAGCAATTAGATATTGTTATAGCAGCGAGTTGGCAATGACGAACTTTGCCTAAGTCTTGAGCTACCGTTTGAGATGCATTTCTCATAACCCATATCCTCGGATATGGGTTTTTTTGTTGTAAATGAGCTTCTTTTCACAGGCTTAAGCATAGCTGTTGCTTACATCAGAAAGGTGCTCGGGTTGGTTTTCTAAATTGCTAATTGCAGAGAATTTGGTGACCGCAACTGCGGCCACCACCTCACCAATCACCAATACCGCCGGGCTTTGCAGCTTGAAGGCAGCGGCCTGTTCGCACAGCTCATCCAGACGGCAGGTGTGCTGGCGTTGTTGCGGTGAACTGGCCTGTTCGATCATGGCGATGGGTGTGCTGGCGGGCATGCCGCCGTTGAGCAGGCCTTGCTGAATTTGCTGCAGGCGGGCGACGCCCATGTAGACCACCAGGGTGGTGCCGCCCTGGGCCAGGCCCTGCCAGTTCAGCTCGCTGTCATCCTGAGTGTGGGCGGTGACCAGGGTGACGCCGCGGCTGACGCCGCGCAGGGTTAGCGGGATGCCGCACTGGGTCGCGCCGGCCAGGCCGGCGGTAATGCCGTTGATGATTTCTGATTCCACACCGCGTTCGCGCAGCCATTGGGCTTCTTCACCGGCGCGGCCAAAGATGCACGGATCGCCGCCCTTGAGGCGCACCAGGCGTTTGCCCTGGCGGCCATAGCGCAGCATCAGGCGGTTGATGAATGCCTGCGGGGTAGAGCGGCAGCCGCCGCGTTTTCCCACGCGAATGAGGCGCGCCTGCGGGCAGTGCTCGAGGATCTCGGGGTTGACCAGGTCATCGACCATGACAATTTCGGCCTGGCTCAGCACTCGCGCCGCCTTCAGCGTCAGCAGCTCCGGGTCACCGGGGCCTGCACCTACCAGCCATACAGTCGGGTTCATGCGCGTGTACTCCTTGGATTTGATGGTGGTCATGCCGGTACCGCCAGGCTGCTGATCAATCGTTTGATTTCAGGGACGCAGGAGCCGCATTGGGTGCCGCAACCGAGTTCCTGTTTCAGGCCATCCAGGTTCAGACCGCGTTCAATGCCGGCGCAGATCTGGCTTTGGCTGACGTTCATGCAGTTGCACAGGGTTTTGTCCTGCTGATTGCTGGCACCGCCGGGTGGTGCGCTAACCGGCGCGAGGAACCAGCGGCGCAGCTCTGCATCGGTCTCGCCGCTTTGCCAGGCGCTGCGCAACCAGTTGCGCGCGGCGGTTTCGCCGGTCAAACGAATGGCAGTAATGCGGCCGTCTTCGATTTTTACCCGTTTGCCAATGGCGCGGCCCGCGTCGTCGTAGCGCAGTACCGGGCCGCTATCCAGGCCGATCAGAGCGTCTATCTGTGCCAGCAAGGCGGCATCCGGCGGGGTTGTGGCAGCGGCGCGGATCAGCAGTGCAGGACGGTCACGGCCGATCAGGCCCATGCCGAGGTAGTCGAGGTTTTCGCAAAGGGGGCGAATGGCTTCAAAACGCTCCTGCACCTGACCCTCGGCCAGAATAAACAGCTCCCAGGGCAGCTCGGCGGGGGCGATGTTGATGCTGCTCTGTTTCAGCTCGGGCTGTTTTGACAGCGGATCAAAGGCCGGTTGCGTCAGCACGTTACTGCCGAGACCCTTGAGAAAGCGGTCACCCCAGTGCATGGGTAGAAAGGCTTGGCCGGGACGGATCTGCGCATCGCTTTCCACCGGCAAAATCAGCTCGCCACGGCGACTGCTGACGCGCACCAGGTCGCCCTCGTTGAGGTTGCGGCGGCGCAACTCGTCAGGATGCAGGCTTAGTAGGGCTTGCTCCACGTGACCAAACAATTGCGCCGCGGTGCCGGTGCGGCTCATGCCGTGCCACTGGTCGCGCAGGCGGCCGGTGTTGAGGATCAGCGGGAACTGCGCATCGCGGGTTTCCTGCGGCGCGCGGTAGGGCTCGGCAACAAAACGCGCATGGCCATTGTCTGTGGCGAAAATACCATCGCTGTACAGGCGTGGGGTGCCTTGCCCGGTGGCTGCATTGAACGGCCATTGCTGCGGGCCCAGGGTGTCGATCAGTGCATGGCTGAGGCCGCTGTAGTCCAGATCGCGCCCGGCAGTCAGCGCTTTGTACTCGTCAAAGACCTGCGCGGGGCTGCTGAAGTTGAACAGGCTGGGCTGGCCGGGGCGCAGCTGTTTTTCCAACCGACGGGCGAAGTCGCAGACGATCGCCCAGTCCGGCCGGGCGTCGCCGGGCGCCGCTACCGCAGAGCGCACGTGGCTGATGCGGCGCTCGGAGTTGGTTACGGTGCCTTCCTTCTCGCCCCAGCTGGCCGCGGGCAGCAGCAGGTCGGCGTAACGGCAGGTTTCGGTGGTGAAGAAGGCTTCCTGCACTATTACGAAGGGACAGGTGGCTAATGCTTCGTGGATCAACGTCTGATTCGGCATCGACTGTGCGGGGTTGGTGCAGGCGATCCACAGCGCCTTGATACGGCCGCTGCGTACGCCTTCAAACAGCTCAATGGCAGACAGTCCGACGTTGGCGGGCAGGGCGTCCACGCCCCAGTACTCTGCTACCTCGGCACGGTGCTCGGCGTTACCGGCCTCACGGTGCCCTGGCAACAGGTTGGATAGGCTGCCGGTTTCGCGGCCGCCCATGGCGTTGGGCTGGCCGGTGAGCGAGAAGGGGCCGCTGCCGACTTTGCCAATCTGGCCGGTGGCCAGATGCAGGTTGATCAGTGCGTTATTCTTGGCGCTGCCGGCACTGGACTGATTCAGTCCCATGCACCAGAGCGACAGGAAGCTGGGCGCGGTGCCGATCATGCGCGCGGCACTGTGCAGGTCGTCTTCGCTGATGCCGCACAGCTGCGCAGTGATGGCCGGGCTGTAGTCACGCACCAGGGTTTTCAGCTGATCAAAGCCGTCGGTGTGAGCCTCGATAAAATCGCGATCAATCCAGCCCTCCCAGAGCAGCAGATGCAGGATGCCGTGGAACAGGGCAACGTCGGTGCCGGGTTCGATTGCGAGGTGCAGGTCGGCGATCTCGCAGGTGTCGGTGCGGCGCGGGTCTATGACGATGACGCGTTTGCTTGGATCGGCCGCCTTGGCTGCTTCCAGCCGGCGGAACAGCACCGGGTGGGCGAAAGCCATGTTACTGCCAGCAATCAACAGGCAGTCGCTCTGCTCGATGTCTTCGTAGGAGCAGGGCGGCGCGTCGGCCCCCAGGCTGCGTTTGTAACCTACCACAGCGCTGGACATGCACAGGCGCGAGTTGCTGTCGATGTTGTTGGTGCCGACCAGAGCGCGCGCCAGCTTGTTGAAACAGTAGTAATCCTCGGTCAGCAATTGACCGGAGATGTAGAAGGCGACACTGTCGGGGCCGTGTTCGGCGATGGTGCGGCCAAATACCTCGGCGGCATGGCCCATCGCGCTGTCCCAGTCGGTGCGGCTGCGGCTCAGGCCTTTGCCCAGGCGCAATTCGGGGTACAAGGCCCTGGCGGCGAGGTCGCCGGTCTTGTGCAGAGTCGCGCCCTTGCTGCACAGGCGACCGAGGTTGGCCGGGTGCGCCGGGTCGCCTGCTACATCCAGCACGCGCTCGCCGTTATGCTCGATCAGTACGCCGCAACCGACGCCGCAGTAACAGCAGGTAGAGGCTGTGGATTGGGTACTCATTGGACGCTGTCCTTGGATTTTTCGACGGCAATTTGTACTCGGCCGGCTTCGATGCGGGCCGGGTAGCGCTGGCAGCAATCTAACTGAGGCGCAGTGGCTTCGCCGCTGTCGAGCTGGATTTGCCAATTGTGCTCAGGGCAGGTGACGACATTGCCGATAACCACGCCCTTGGAAAGTGGTGCGCCGGTGTGGGGGCAGCGATCATCCAGGGCGAAGACCTGGTCAGCTCGGGTGCGGAAAATGGCGATGTCGCCATTTGGCGCCATCACCACATGGGCGCCCATCTGCGGAATATCTTCAAGTGCGCAGATATCGACCCAGCTCATGCGTTCGCCTCCGTCAGCTCAGCGCCGTTTTGAGTGGTGTTGGCAGCCCCTACACAGGCCTCGCCAAACATCATCTGGTCGCGAATCTCGCTGATGTTGCGGTTCTCCTTGACCATGCGGAAGTACCAGGCGCCGTCGCTGGTATCGCCGTACAGGCAGGCACCGACCAACTTGTCGTCCTTGACCACCAGCTTCTTGTACACGCCGCCAATGGGGTCGGACAGGGTGATGGTCTCGCTGCCGTCAGCGCCCATGAATTCACCGGCGGAAAACAGGTCGATGCCGGTCACCTTGAGTTTGGTCGAGGTCACCGAGCCTTGGTAACGGCCATAACCGAGCATCGCCAAGTGGTTGGCGCAGACCTTGGCCTGCTCGAACAGGGGCGCGACCAGACCGTAGGCAATGCCGCGGTGGCTGGCGCATTCGCCGATGGCGTACACGCGCGGATCAAAGGTTTGCAGGGTATCGTTGACCAGGATGCCGCGGTTGCAAGCGAGGCCGGCGTTTTCCGCGAGTTCGATATTGGGGCGGATGCCGGCGGCCATCACTACCAGGTCAGCTGGGATGACGCTGCCGTTGGTGAACTTGACCGCGCAGACCCGGCCCTCGCCGTTGTCGATCAGGGAGTCGGTAAACTGCGGCAACAGAAACTTCAGACCGCGCTCTTCCAGTGAGCTTTGCAGCAATTTGCCCGCCGTGGGGTCGAGCTGGCGATCAAGCAGCCACTCGCCGATGTGCACTACGGTCACGTCCATCCCGCGCAACTTCAGACCATTGGCCGCTTCCAGGCCGAGCAGGCCACCGCCAATCACCACTGCATGCTTGTGTGTGGTGGCGGTGTCCATCATCAGTTGGGTGTCGGCAATGTCGCGGTAGCCGATCACGCCGTCCAGGTCGTTGCCGGGTACTGGCAGCATGAAGGGGGTAGAGCCGGTGGCCAGCAGCAGGCGATCATAGCTGGCCTCGGTGCCGTCTTCGGCGATGACCTTGCGGGCACGGCGATCGATCTGGCTGACGCGCTTGCCCAGGTGCAGGGTGATGCCGTTGTCGTGGTACCAGTTCAGGTCATTGAGCACGATTTCTTCAAAGGTCTGCTCGCCGGCCAGTACCGGTGAAAGCATGATGCGATTGTAGTTCGGGTGCGGCTCGGCACCGAACACCGTGATGTCGTATAGGTCCGGGGTCAGTTTGAGCAGTTCTTCCAGGGTGCGTACCCCGGCCATGCCGTTACCGATCAATACGAGTTTGAGCTTTTGCATTGTGCGCGCTCCGCCTGAAGCCAAAACAAAAAAAGGCGTCCCCCTGCTCACGCAGTAGGGACGCCTTTGTCCAGGTCCTGTTCGATCAGGAAGGCAGGGTCATCGCCGTTGACAGCCCCGCATTGTATTCGTTGATTAACGATGCAGTGTTTAAAGCAGGTTCCGTGCCACTCCGTTCAACCCCGCTATTCAGGCGCCTGGCGCAAGCAGCAGAGGCCTGCGGTCGCGGTTTTCTGCACTGTCATGCAGCGCTTCGCACCGGCTTGGGGCGGTTATTGATTCAGCAGCAGGATCGCCAGCAGCAGGTTCAGCGCCAGTGATGCCATGGCGAAGTAACGCCAGAAGCGCAGTGGATCGCGCTGCAGCAGCGGCTGATGGCTGGTGTGTAACGGTCGGCTCTCGCCCTGGGTCGATTCCAGTAACCATTGCTCGGCGGTTTCAAAACGCTCCTTGGGCTCAAGCGCGACGGCGCGCAGCAACAGGTCGTCGAGCCAGGGCGGCACGTCGGGACGGTAGCGGCTAGGGGGCACCGGCTTGCCGAAACGCGGCCGCTGGAAGGCTTCGACTTCCCCATAGGGGTAGTGGCCGGTCAGCAGGAAGTAAAGGGTAACGCCGGTGCTGTAGATGTCTTGCTGGGCGTGCGGTTCGGCGCCGTTCAGCACCTCGGGCGCCATATAGCTCGGGGTGCCCGGTGCCTTGCCGTCCTGCGCTTGGGTCAGGCCTGGGCAGTAGGTCAGGCCGAAATCGAGCAGGCGTAGCTGGCCGTCGTCACCCTGGTGCAGATTTTCCGGCTTGATGTCGCGATGAATGAGGTTGCGCTGATGCAGTTTGCCAACCGCCTTGATCAACTGCGCCGCCAGTTCACGCCACGCGGGAATGCTCAGCAGACCGTGCTGCCGACGTTGCTCCTCAAGTGTCACGCCAGCGTATTCGCGCATCACGTAATACAGGTGGCGACGTTGTGGCAGCGGGTGCAGCTCGGGGGTAAAGGCACTGGCCACGCGGCGCATAAACCATTCCTCCAGCACCAGCGCCTGGCGCGCCTGCTCGTCGTTGTGCAGCGCGGCGGGCAGGGTTTTCAGCAGCCAGGTCTGGTTTAGTTGATCTCGTACCCGGTAAAGCACCGATTGGCGCGACTCTGCGCGCACGTTCACTACCTCCCAGCCTTCAAAGTCCTGTCCGGTCTTGAGCAAGGGGGGCAGTGCGCGTTCATCCAGCGGAGCCAGCGCATCGCCCAGCGACGCCTCGGGTAGCGCATCGACCCGCACCAGCAGGGCGCTGGCGTTGTCCTGGCTGCCGGCACGATAGGCCCGTTGCAGCAGCTGCGCGCAGGCCTGGTCGAAGGGCTGCTCCTGCAGGCACTGCAGAATCTCGTTGTCTTTCAGCACTGCCCAGATGCCATCGCTGACGATCAGTAGTTGGTCGTCGGCGCGCAGCTCACCCTCGCTGTAATCCATCAGCAGGTGTTCATCCAGGCCCAGGGCACGCTTGAGTACGTGCTCCATGCCCGGCTGCTCCCACACGTGCTCGGTGGTCAGGTGGCGCAGTTTGCCGCTGCGTAGCAGGTAGGCGCGGCAATCGCCGATGTGCGCCAAAGTGTAGCGACAGCCGCGCAGCACTAGCGCGGTCAGCGTTGTAAGTAGTGGCTGGCCACCGCCATTGGCGCGCAGCCAGCGATTGTGGGCGGTCAGCAGCTTGTCCAGCGCGTGTGGAATGGCCCAGGTTTCTGGCGTGGAGTAGTAGTCCAGTGCCAATGCCTGCAGGGTGGCGTTGGCGGCCAGTCCGCCATCCTGACACTGGCTGACGCCATCGGCCACGGCCAGCAGGTGGCCCTTGCTGGTGGCCAGTCGGGGCGCCGGCGTGACAACCCGCACGGCATCCTGATTTTGCGCGCGCGGGCCCTTGTCACTGGCTTCGCTGATACTCAGCTGCAGCGTCGTCATCTATCAGACCCGCGCAGCGGTCATGGACGAAGCGCCCCAGGTAGTGCGCCAGCGACGCTTGACATTGAACAGGCCAAACCAGGCCAGAATACCCAGGCTGGCGAACAGCCACAGGCCGAGTTGATAGTCGCCGGTGTGCTGTTTAATGGCGCCCAGACCGGCTGCCAAAATAAAACCGCCCACGCCGCCGGCCATACCGATTAACCCGGTCATCACACCGATTTCGCGGAAAAAGCGCTGTGGCACCAACTGGAACACAGCGCCGTTGCCTGCGCCGAGGCCCAGCATGGCGGTCACGAAGAAGGTCAGCGCGGCGTAGGAGCTGGACAGGTTGAAGCCGACAATGGCGATGCAAAGCGCGGCAATGCCGTACATGAACAGCAGCGAGCGAATGCCGCCAATCCGATCCGCCAGCGCGCCACCGAGGGGGCGCATCAGGCTGCCGGCCATGACGCAGGCCGCGGTGTAGTAGCCCGCGGTAACCGGGTTCAGGCCGTACTGATCGCTGAAGTAGCCGGGCAGGGCGCTGGCCAGGCCGATAAACCCGCCAAAGGTGACGCTATAGAAGAACATGAACCACCAGCTGTCGACGTCCTTCAGTGCCATGGCGTAGTCCTTCAGCGCCTTGGGTGCAGGGCGGTTTGGTGAGTTCTTGGCCAGGGTGATAAACAGGATCAGGGTGATGCCCAGCGGAATCAGCGCCAGACCGAATACGTTCTGCCAGCCGAACAGGTAGGCCAGGCCGGGCGCGAAGATCGCGGCCATCACGGTGCCCGAGTTACCGGCACCAGCGATGCCCATGGCTTTGCCCTGATGCTCCGGTGGATACCACTGTGAGGCCAGTGGCAGTGCTACCGCGAAGGAGGCACCGGCGAAGCCCAGGCCGAGGCCGAGCAGCAGGGTGTGCTCGTAGGTATTGACGCCCAGTTGCCAGGCCAGCAGCAGGGTACAGATGACCACTACTTGGCCGATGATGCCGGCAGTTTTCGGGGACAGGCGATCGGCCATAAAGCCCATTGCCAGCCGCAACAGCGCGCCGGCGAGAATCGGTGTGGCGACCATAATGCCCCGTTCTTGTGCGCTGAGGCTCAAATCGGTGGCAATTTGCACCGCAAGCGGGCCGAGCAGGTACCAGACCATGAAGCTCAGGTCGAAGTACAGGAAGGCGGAAAACAGGGTCGGTGTGTGGCCGGCTTTCCAGAAGCTCGTGTTCATATGGCAGTCCTCTCAGCGCCATCAGGCGCGCTTTGCAGCATGTACTACCCGCTACTTCGGGGCAAAAAAAAACGTCACCCCCAACCCCAGAGTAGCTCCGGGCCGAGGATGACGTCGTTGTCTGTGTAGGCAGCCGCCGTTGGCTGCCTGCTATAGACCAAGCAGGATGCGTGCCATCAGTCGCTGCTTATTCCCCGAGCATCTCGTGCATGGCGATGATTTGCTCGGCCACCTGAATCAGCTTTTGCTGTCGGCTCATGGCTTGGCGACGCATCAGCGTATGGGCTTCGGCCTCATCACAGTTTTTCATTTTCATCAGCAGGCCCTTGGCCTTCTCTACCCGCTTGCGCTCATTCAGCTGTTGTTCACGGGCCTGCAGTTCGGCGCGCAGCTGCTGGTCGGTCTCGAAGCGTGCCATGGCGACATCGAGTATAGCCTTGAGGCGCGAGCTCTCTACGCCTTCGACAATGTAGGCACTGACGCCGGACTGTATCGCCTTGCGCATCACGGCCGGGTCTTGCTCATCAGTGAACAGGGCAATGGGGTGGGGCAAGTCGCGGCTGAACAGGCAGACCTGCTCCATCACGTCGCGTCCGGGGGAGTCGCTGTCGATCAGAATGACGTCCGGCTTGGCGCTTTGGACCCGTGCCGGCAGGTCGATGGTCAGGCCCGATTCGTCTATAACCTCAAAGCCTGCTTCCAGCAGGGCGCCCTTGAGCTTTCCGACTTTTTTTACGGTGTCGTTTATCAGCAGAATGCGCAGCATGATTTATCAAACAATCCTTGATGACAAAATGTCAGTTGGCCTGCTGCAGGGCAGCGGTATCGGTCATGGCGTGCAGTTCAAAGCTGCCGGCGTAGGCAGCGGGGTCGCGGCCATCCCAAACCTTGCCGTCCATCAGGGTGCTGCTGCGTAGCGGGCTCTCGGGCACGCTGATGCCCAGCGCGCTTGCGGCTTCACGGTACAGCTGCAGTTGCTGCACCTGGCTGGCGAGGCCCTGATAGTCGGGCTCTTCGCGTAGCAGGCCCCAGCGGCGGAACTGGGTCATGAACCAGGTGCCGTCAGAGAGGTAGGGCACGTTTACCTCGCCATCGCCGAAAAAGCGCAGCCGGTGCTCGTCGCGCCAGGCGTTACCGCGGCCATCGACGTACTCGCCGAGCATGCGCGGTTGCAGTGACTCCAGGGGCGCGTTGACATAGTCAGCGCCACTGATCAGCTGTGCGGTACTGCGGCGGTTATCGTCGTTCTCGTCAATGAAGCGGCTGGCATCGAGAATCGACATGATCAGCCCACGCGCCGCGTTGGGGCACTCTTCGACGAAGCGTCGAGTGGCGCAGAGCACCTTTTCCGGGTGGTTCGGCCAGACCGACTGGCTGGTGGCCAGGGTGTAACCCATGCCGTCTTCAATCGCGTGGGCGCCCCAGGGCTCGCCCGCACAGAAGCCATCAATGCGGCGTGCGCGCAGATGCTCGACCATCAGCGAAGGGGGGACCACGCGGGTATCCACGTCGCGCAGCGGGTGAATGCCGTTGGCGGCCAGCCAGTAATACAGCCACATGGCATGCGTGCCGGTAGGGAAGGTTTGGGCCAGGCAAAGGCGGGTATTGCCCAGCAGGGCGCGTTCAACCAGCGCCTGGCTGCTGTCGACACCGGTTTCCAGCATGGCCTGCGACAGGTTGATGCTCTGACCGTTCTGGTTCAGGCCCATCAGTACCGCCATGGACGTGGCGGCACTGCCAAGGCCGAGCTGAATACCGTAGGCCAGACCATAAAGACCTTGCGCTGCATCCAGCTCGCCGTTAAGCAGACGGTCGCGCAGTGCAGACCAGGACTGCTGACGTTGCAGGTTGAGGGTCAGCCCGTACGGCTGCGAAAAGCCCTGGGTGGCGGCGACGATCAGCGAGGCTGAGTCGGTCAGTGGCATGAAGCCCAGATTCAGAGTGTGTTTTTCCGGTGCATCGCTGCCATTGACCCAGGCGAGCACGTCGTCGCGTTGCTGGTCTGTCTGCTTCATTTGTCAGTCCTGCTGCTGCATGAAAAAAGCGCCGCACACCTGCCGGCAGCGGCGCATCTTAACCACAGATGCGGCTTGCTGCCAGCCAGGGGAACGACGCCGTTGTCGTGGTCTGTGCCCCGGTTGCGAGGCGATGGTGTCACGATACCAGCAAAGGTTGTGTCAGTCAGCGCACTATCATCACCGAGCGTTTGGACTGCTGCACTACGCGCAGGGCATTGGTGCCCAGCAGGTAGTCTTCCAGCCGCTTGCGTTTGTGCGAGGCCATGATGATCAGGTCGACGTCGATCTTCTTGGCGACCCGCAAGATCGCCTCGTAGGCCTTGCCGTCAGCGACGATGCGCTGCACTTTCACATCCTTGGGTACATGCTCCTTGACGAAGGCGCGCAGGTTGTCGGTCATGGTCTTCTTGGCCTGGTCGGCGTATTCCTTGGGAAAGAACCCCCCGACCAGCGGCATGCCAAAATCCGGCAGTACGGTAATCACATGCAGCGAGGCATTGTAGGTCTGACAGAAGTTCAGCGCGGTCGGCAGCGCCTTGCTCCAAGACTGTTTATGGTTCAGATCGATCGGCAGCAGAATTTTGTTGTACATGGCCGTTACCTCACGCGGTTGGGGCGGTGGCTTTGCTGGTGTCAGCGGGACGCCGGCGCCATTGCAGGCCGATAACCAGCAGGAATACTGCCAGACCGGGCAGCCACATCCATTCCTTGGCCCAGCGGTCTACCGGCGCAAGAATCTCGACGATCTCCTGGTCGAACTGGAAGCCAAGGTCGGCGGCTACGCTGCCGTAGGTGACCATGTCGACAATGGTGCGATCGCCGTCTTCCATCAACATCAACCCCAGGTTGTCCATGCGCTCCTGCGCGGTATCGCCCTCGGGCACCGGTACCAGTACGAAGAAGGTGCGAGGCTGACCGATATCGTCTTCACCATTGACCTGTACACGCAGGTTGCTGCCCTTGTCGACGTTGCCCAATGCCTGCTCCAGCTGCGCGGGCGGAATGCTGCGGTAGGGGTCGTGCAGCATGTCCATCCAGAAGCCGGGACGGAACAGGGTGAACGCCACCAGCAGCAACAGCAGGCTTTCATACCAGCGGCTCTTGACCAGCATCCAGCCCTGGGTGCCGGCGGCAAAGATCAGCATGGCGATGGTGGCGACGATGAAGATCAAAATGCCCTGTGCCCAGCTCACATCGATCAACAACAAATCGGTGTTGAAGATGAACAGGAACGGCAGCGCGGCGGTGCGCAGGCTGTAGTAGAAGGCCTGAAAGCCGGTGCGTATCGGGTCGCCGCCCGACACCGCAGCTGCGGCAAAAGAGGCCAGGCCAACCGGTGGCGTGACGTCGGCCATGATGCCGAAATAGAAGACGAACAGGTGCACGGCAATCAGCGGCACCAGCAGGCCGCTTTCCTGACCCAGGGTAACGATCACGGGCGCCAACAGCGCGGACACCACGATGTAATTGGCTGTGGTTGGCAGACCCATGCCGAGAATCAGGCTGAGCACGGCGGTCAATGCCAGCATCAGCAGCAAGTTGCCCATGGACAAGATTTCGACCAGATCGGCCAGTACCAGACCCACGCCAGTCTGGGATACCGCGCCCACGATAATGCCGGCGGTAGCCGTGGCAATGCCAATACCTATCATGTTTCGTGCGCCGGCCACCAGGCCCTGCCAAAGATCGTCAGCGCCCTGCAGCAGATCGGCCTGCAGGCTCGACTGCTTGCGGAACAGTGCCATCAGCGGGCGCTGGGTAAGAATGATCACGATCATGAACACGGTCGCCCAGAAGGCTGACAGACCGGGGGAGAGGCGTTCTACCATCAGACACCAGATCAGAACGATGACCGGCAGAATGTAATGCAGGCCCGACATCACTGTGGGTTTGGTCTGCGGCAGGTGCACGACTGGCGAATCCGGATCATCCAGTTCCAGCTCAGGGTAGCGTGAACCGATTTTCAGCAGACCTACGTACACCGCCGCGAGGCCGCCGGCGATCACCCAACTGGCAGCATCGCCGAGTGCTGGTTTGAGCCAGCCAAGGCCGTAGTAGACGCCGAACGACAAGGCCATCAGCAGCAAGAGGCCGGTCAGAAAACCGATGACCTTGCGCAGCAACGGTTTCGGTGGGTTGCTGCTTTGCAGCCCCTGCATACCGGCCTTAACCGCCTCAAGGTGCACGATGTAGATCAGCGCGATGTAGGAAATCAGCGCCGGCAGAAAGGCATGCTTGATTACCTCCACATAGGAGATGCCCACGTATTCGACCATCAGAAAAGCTGCGGCGCCCATTACTGGCGGCATGATCTGACCATTGACCGAGGACGCCACCTCAACAGCGCCAGCCTTTTCGGAAGAGAAACCGACGCGTTTCATCATCGGAATGGTGAAGGTACCGGTGGTCACGGTATTGGCAATGGATGAGCCGGAAATCAGCCCGGTCATGCCCGAGGCCACGACTGCCGCCTTGGCCGGGCCGCCACGATAGTGCCCAAGCAGTGAGAAGGCCACCTTGATGAAGTAGTTACCGGCGCCGGCCTTGTCGAGCAATGAGCCGAACAGCACAAACAGGAAAACGAAACTGGTGGAGACGCCCAGTGCAATACCGAACACGCCCTGCGTGGTCAGCCACTGGTGATTGGCCAGTGACTCGAGGCTGACGCCGCGGTGGGCCAAAATGCCGGGCATGTAGGGGCCGGCTACCGAATACACGATGAAAATCAGCGCCACTATCATCAACGGCGGCCCAAGCGCGCGTCGCGTGGCTTCCAGTAGCGTCAGCAGGCCGATGACCGCGATGACCACATCCTGGGTAATGGGCTTACCTGGTCGGGTGGCCAGTTCGGCATAAAAGAAATACAGGTAGGACGCGCAGAAGGCGGCCACCAACGCCAGCACCCAATCGATCACCGGGATGTAGTCACGCGGGGAACGCTTGAACGCCGGGTAAGCCATAAAGCCAAGAAACACCGCGAAGGTGAGATGAATCGAGCGTGATTCCGTGCTGTTGAATACGCCAAAGCCAAGCATGAAAGGCAGCGGCGACGCGATCCAGAGTTGGAACAGCGACCAGAGTGCGGCTATCGAGAGCAGGAGCTTGCGAGCCAGTCCGGTGGGTTTTCGCGCGCCGGTGTCGCTGGTGGCGACCAGGTCTTCCAGATCGGTTGGGGTATTGCCTGTTGCGTCGCTTGGTTGGCTCATGGCTGCGCGCTACTCCTGTTCTTTTATCTTTTGGCGTCACTAGTGACGAAGGTGGCAGACCCGGTTGGGGTTACTGCCCGGCACACCGGAAAGCTCTTGTGGAGCACCGGTTACTGCAATAATTCGCCGGCAAAGGGGCCAACGAAACGAAAAGTGTGCGCCTGGGCGCGTTTGGCATCGAAAATGCCGAGACTGAAACAAGCGAGCCGCCCCGTGGGGCGGCTCGCAAGGGGTGGCTTACATCCAGCCACGCTCTTTGTAGTAACGTACTGCGCCGTCATGCAGCGGTGCAGACAGGCCTTCCTTGATCATCTGCTCTTCCTTCAGGGTGGCGAAGGCGGGGTGCAGGCGCTTGAAGCGATCAAAGTTCTCGAACACCGCCTTGACGGTCTGGTATACGGTTTCATCGCTGACCTGATCAGAGGCAACCAGGGTCGCACGTACGCCGAAGGTGTTTACGTCTTCGTCGTTGCCGCGATACAGGCCACCGGGGATAACGGCCTTGGCGTAGTAGGAACGGTCACCCACCAGCTTGTCGATCTCTGGCCCGTCAACCGATACCAATACTGAGTCGACGGTAGTGGTGGCTTCCTGAATGGAGCCATTCGGGTGGCCTGCCACGTAAACCATGGCATCGACGTTGTTGTCACCCAAAGCAGCCGCTTGTTCGGCAGCGCCCAGTTCGGATGCCAGGGAGAAGTCCTTCACGGTCCAGCCAAGGGCCTCCAGCACCACGTCCATGGTGTCGCGCTGGCCGGAGCCTGGGTTACCGATGTTGACGCGCTTGCCTTTCAGATCCTTGACGCCGGTGATGTCAGCGTCGCGACGGGCAACGATAGTCAGCGGCTCGCCGTGCAGGGCGAAGAGTGCACGCATACCTTCGAAGGGGCCATCGGCCTGGAAGTTCTGCACGCCCTCATAGGCTTTGTACTGCACATCGGACTGCACTACGCCCATGTCCATCTCGCCGCCACGAATGGCGTTCACGTTGGCTACCGAACCGCCGCTGGAAGGCGCGTTGCAGCGAATGCCATGCTCCTCACTGTTACGGTTGAGCAGACGACACACGGATTGGCCGACGACGTAGTACACACCGGTCTGGCCACCGGTACCTATGGTGACAAACTCTTCCGCGACAGCAGGGGTGGCAGCGAGCGAGGCATAGCCAATGGTGGCCGAGAACAGCATGGCTAGGGATTTGCGCTTCATGTGAAATGACTCCTTTTTCTTTTCTGATTATTCATGACTGCAGATTGATGGACCGCAAGCCAAGGGGTTGATTCAATGCTGTTGTGCAGCACAGGAAGCAATTAATAGCGCTAAGGTAATAGCGTTCACTTTGTTGAATGAACAGTGTAGTGGATGATTTCAGTTTCACCCGAACATACCCGGCGATGGCAGCAGGGGCAAGCGGCGATGCGGGTTGTTGCGGCGCGGTGTGCAATGCTGCGCACGCCGCGTACGAACTGCAGGCGGCGATGCCCAAGACGTGGCCTCAGTCTACCGGCGGCCAGCCGCCCATCTCACGCCAGCGATTGACGATGGTGCAGAACAGTTCGGCGGTTTTTTCCGTGTCGTAGCGGGCGGAATGCGCTTCCCGGCCATCGAAGTCCATACCGGCAGCGTTGCAGGCCTTGGCCAGCACCGTCTGACCGTAGGCGAGGCCGCCCAAGGTCGCGGTATCGAAGCACGAAAAGGGGTGAAAGGGGTTGCGCTTGATCTGAATGCGCTCCACCGCGGCGTTGACAAAGCCGAGGTCGAAGAAAGCGTTGTGGCCAACCAGTACCGCACGCTTGCAGCCGGCTGATTTTACGGCTTTGCGCACATGCTTGAAGATTTCCGTAATCGCGTGCTCCTCGCTGACCGCCTGGCGCAGGGGGTGGTCCAACTTGATGCCGGTAAACTCCAGCGCAGCCGCCTCAATGTTGGCGCCCTCAAAGGGTTCGACGCGAAAGAAGTGGGTCTGATCGGGATAGACCATGCCCTCGTCGTCCATGCTGATGGTGGTCGCGGCAATTTCCAGCAGCGCGTCGGTCGCAGCATTGAAACCGCCGGTCTCGACGTCTATGACAACCGGCAGAAAGCCCCGGAAGCGGTAAGCCATCGGCGATTTTGGTTTGCCGGACGCTGGCGCGTCCATGCCATCGCTGTCACTGTCAAAGTCGAACTCACTCACGCGTAATCCTTAGCATCGCAAAGAGGGATATCAGGCCAGGCGCCACTGCAGGGTTTCGCCTGCGCGCAGCGGAATGACGTTCTGATCACCGAAGGGTAGCTGTTCTGGCGCCTGCCAGCTATCGCGCAGCAGGGTTATCTGCTCGCTGTTGCGGGGCAAGCCGTAGAAGTCCGGCCCGTGGAAACTGGCAAAGCCTTCCAGCTTGTCGAGTGCGCCCAGGCTGTCGAAGGCTTCTGCGTAGAGTTCAATGGCCGCGTAGGCGGTGTAGCAGCCGGCACATCCACAGGCCGCTTCCTTGGCGTGGCGCGCATGGGGCGCCGAATCGGTACCGAGAAAGAACTTGCTGGAGCCGGAAGCGACTATGTCACACAGGGCCTGCTGATGCTTCTCGCGCTTGAGGATCGGCAGACAGAACAGGTGCGGACGAATGCCGCCGACCAGCATATGATTGCGGTTGAACAACAGGTGATGTGCCGTGATAGTGGCGCCGACGTTGGCCGGAGCCTGCTTGACGAACTCAACTGCGTCGGCGGTGGTGATGTGCTCAAATACGATTTTGAGAGTAGGGAAGCGTTCTACCACCTTGACCAACTGCTGATCGATAAAGGCCTTTTCGCGGTCGAAAATATCGACCTCGGCGTGGGTTACTTCACCGTGTACCAGCAGCGGCATGCCGACCTCGGCCATGGCTTCCAGCGCGGGGTAGATATTCTCCAGCGCGGTCACGCCGGACTGCGAGTTGGTGGTTGCACCTGCGGGGTAAAGTTTGGCGGCAATCGCCTGACCGCTGAGCTTGGCTTCGCGGACAATCTCGGGGCTGGTCTGATCGGTGAGATAGAGCACCATCAACGGCTCAAACTGTGAGCCGGCAGGGCGGGCGGCGAGGATGCGCGCCTTGTAACCTGCCGCTTCCTGTGCGTCGCGCACTGGCGGAACCAGATTCGGCATGATGATGGCGCGACCAAAGGTGCGCGCAGCATCGGCAACGGTGTGGCCCAAAACCTCCCCATCGCGAAGGTGAATATGCCAGTCGTCTGGCCGGGTGAGCGTGAGGCGATCAGTCATGCAGGGAGCTTCCAGAGCGGGATAATGCCGCAATGCTACCGTAAACGCCGGGTGTTTCACACAGCCTCAGGGTGCGCAATCTACTGTCGTCGGGCGGTCGGCTGCCGGAATTTGCGGATTTATCCGTCCTGCATGGTAAAGAATTGCCGCGCGCCGCCGATGAGACTGGCAAGAGAGATTAGCGACGCCGACCGCGACCCGGCGTCAGATGAGGTGAACAGCGTGATGACGCGATCCTGTCCGGCCCTGTTGCTGGTGCTGGCGCTACCAACCCAGGCACTGACCTTCCAGACCCGTATGGAAGACGTGCAGTGGCAGGTGGCGGGCGATGAATTTGCCTGCCGTTTGACCCAGTCGGTAGCAGGTTATGGCGAGGCCAGCTTTGTACGCCATGCGGGCGAGCCGGCAGCCTTCGAGCTGAAGGCCTGGGATAATCCCATGAGTCCGGGCTCGGCGCAGGTTTATAACGAAGCGCCGCCCTGGCGCCCGGGCACCGCAGCCGTGCCGCTGGGGCAAGTGGCGGTAACCGGCGGTGCGGGCGTCATGCAGGTGCCTTATCAGCAGGCAGGGCGCATGCTTGCGGGTTTGGCCTCCGGGTTGCAACCGACCATTCAGCGCAGCGGATACGCGGGAAGCGCACCGGTACGGGTGGTGGTTTCCAGTGTTGGTTATCAACAGGCCTGGCTGGATTTTCAGAAGTGCATCAGCGGGCTGTTGCCAGTCAGTTACGCGCAAATCTCCGAGAGCCTGATCAGCTTTGCATCCGGTGGCGACAAGCTCAACCCGCAGGCCAAAGCCATGCTGGATGCGGCGGTGATGTATATAAAGGCGGATGAAGACATAACCGAGATTCTGCTCGACGGCCATTCCGACAATCAGGGCAATCGCCTGGATAACCGCGAACTGTCGCGTCAACGTGTACTGGCCGTAAAGGATTACCTGGTCGAGCAGGGCGTGAATGAGGATCTGTTTGCCATGCGCTTTCATGGCGACCGCTATCCGGTGGCGAGCAATCGCACCGAGCAGGGGCGCGCCGCCAATCGACGGGTGATGCTGCGTCTGGAGAAGGATTGAGCCGGCTTTCCCGGATATCGCCGGGTTGTTCTGTTCCCGGCCTGCGATCGGCAGATTCCTGCCGCTGAGGCTATAAACTAGCGCCCACTCCTCTGTGATTCCTTGTGCCTAGGCGCTAGAATAGCTGCCTTTCGTCCGCTCCTGCGTGAGTGGCGGTACAGTCTTGTTAAGGGAGCTCCTCATGGCAGAAGTCAATAAAGTCGTCCTCGCCTATTCTGGCGGCCTGGATACCTCGGTCATCCTCAAGTGGTTGCAGGAAACCTACAACTGCGAAGTGGTGACCTTCACCGCTGATCTGGGCCAGGGCGAAGAAGTAGAACCGGCGCGTGCCAAGGCTCAGGCCATGGGCGTGAAGGAAATCTACATTGACGATCTGCGTGAAGAGTTTGTACGTGACTTCGTGTTCCCGATGTTCCGCGCCAATACCGTCTACGAAGGTGAGTACCTGCTGGGCACCTCCATTGCCCGTCCGCTGATTGCCAAACGGCTGATCGAGATCGCCAACGAAACCGGCGCCGATGCCATTTCCCACGGTGCGACCGGCAAGGGTAATGACCAGGTACGTTTCGAGCTGGGCGCCTACGCGCTCAAGCCTGGCGTTAAAGTGATTGCCCCCTGGCGCGAATGGGATCTGCTGTCGCGTGAGAAGCTGATGGACTACGCCGCCAAGCACGAGATCCCGATTGAGCGTCACGGCAAGAAGAAGTCGCCTTACTCGATGGACGCCAACCTGCTGCACATCTCCTATGAAGGTGGCGTGCTGGAAGACACCTGGGCCGAGCACGAAGAAGACATGTGGCGCTGGTCGGTCTCGCCGGAGAACGCCCCGGATCAGGCAACGTACATCGAGCTCAGCTACCAGAACGGCGACATCGTTGCCATCGACGGTAAAGAGATGAGCCCGGCCACCGTGCTGGCTTATCTGAACAAGGTGGGTGGCGACAACGGCATCGGCCGTCTCGACATCGTCGAAAACCGCTTTGTCGGCATGAAGTCGCGCGGCTGCTATGAAACCCCCGGCGGCACAATCATGCTCAAGGGCCACCGCGCCATCGAGTCCATTACTCTGGACCGTGAAGTCGCCCACCTGAAAGACAGCCTGATGCCCAAGTATGCCGAACTGATCTACAACGGCTTCTGGTGGAGCCCGGAGCGCGTCATGCTGCAACAGATGATTGATGCCTCTCAGGCCCAGGTAAACGGTGTTGTGCGCCTGAAACTCTACAAGGGCAACGTGGTCGTGGTCGGCCGCAAGTCGGATGACTCGCTGTTTGATGCCAACATCGCCACCTTTGAAGATGATGCCGGTGCCTACGACCAGGCCGATGCAGCCGGTTTCATCAAGCTGAACGCCCTGCGCATGCGCATTGCTGCCAACAAGGGCCGCAAGCTGCTCTAAGCTGCTGCTGGTACCAGCAAAACGCCCGGCTTGCCGGGCGTTTTGCTGTCAGGCTGGCAGAACTTTCAGGAAGCTTGTAGCTTTACTCTTATCCTTCAAGCAAAGGCTGCGATCATGCGAATTCTTCACACCATGCTGCGGGTCGGTAATCTGGAAAAGTCCATCGCCTTCTATACCGAGGTGCTGGGGATGACTCTGCTGCGCCGCAAGGACTATCCGGAAGGGCGCTTTACCCTGGCCTTTGTCGGCTACGGTAATGAGGCCGAGCATACCGCGCTAGAACTCACCCATAACTGGGACACCAGCGAGTATGATCTGGGTAGCGGCTACGGACATATCGCCATTGAAGTGCTGGATGTGTACAAGGCCTGTGAGCAGATAACGTCGGCGGGCGGCAATGTGGTGCGCGCGCCGGGGCCGATGAAACATGGACATAGCGTGCTGGCCTTCGTTGAAGATCCGGATGGCTACCGCATCGAACTGCTGTGCAAAAAATGACGTAAAACGGCCCGCAGGGCATTCAGGGAAGTACGGGCATGATATGGATGCTGTTCATCGCCATAGTGGTACTTTCGGCTTTCGGGCTTTACCGCCTGCGCCGAGTGCGTCAGCGCGCAAGACATGAACAGCGCTTGCAGGCCATAGTGCAGATAGGCCTGTTGCGCCAGTTGCTGGAGCAGGTGCAGCGTCATCGCGGCCTGTCGTTTGGCGCCATGTCGGGCGAGCACACCCTGGAAGCACGTCGTTGGTCGGTGCATCAACAACTGTTGCAGTTGCTCAAGGTGATTGCCGAGCATGAAGCCACCTTGTACTGGTATGACAGCTGGCACCAGACGCGTGATCTCTGGCAGCAGATAGAGGCCGGGTTCGAGCATGAAAGTGCCGAGCACCTGCTGACGCTGCACAACAGCATGACCGCCAGCCTGCTGGACACCATAGAAGCGCTGGCCCATCGTTTTGATCTGGTGTGCCTCGGGCGGCTCGCGCCTCAGGCCGAAGGGCTGTGGCTGGAACTACTGCAGAACATCGAGCTGATAGGGCAGAGCCGTGCAGTGGGTACTGGCATCGCTGCCAACCGCCAGAATCTGCCGGTATGGCGCGAATTGCTGCAATCGTTGAGCGATCAGATCAACGACCAAGCCTACGCGGTGCTTGCGCGCCTGATCTCCGATCCTGATTTGCGGGTGCTGGTCAGCCAGCCGGTGCGTGATGCAGAGGACGCGCTGGACGTGCTGCTGGAGAATATCCGCGCGTTGCTGGAACGCCAGCGTGAGCCGCGCGTGCATTCGGTAGAGTTCTTCCAGTTGGCGACCCGCGCGATCAGTGCGCAGTTGCTGCTGGTAGACCTTCTGCTGGAACGTCTGGCGTTGGCCAACGGCGCAGCCAGGTCGACATCGTCCCCGACTGAAGGCTAACGGGGCTGCACCAAAACAGTGTTTTTTAGTGGTTTCGCACTCTTCTGGTTCATTTGTGCGTGCGATATCCGGTGGCTGTTGCGCGTGATAAAGAGTGTCAGTCAATTCTATTTTTGTTCTTGTAATGCATTGTAATATTTGATTTTTGTCGCCTTGTTCTGGCGTTCTGCTGCACACCTTTCCCTGCTTTTTTTCTTGCTGGCACGGCTATTGCTTTTGTCTGTTCAGCGGCTATTTGTTTTCAGCCAATACTTCCCGTGGTCATCGTCGACCAGAGGCTCAGGCCGGGAAGCGGGTGCACCGAGCAACGACGCTCAGGCTAGCGCCCATCACAATTTATGAGTACCAGGCAACGGCGCCTGGAGTCCCTTGGGGACTCCAGGCGTTTTTTTTTGTTTTTTTGCCGGCCCGTGCCGGCTACGGCTTCGACTGAGGAAAGGCGATGAACTCGAATGTGACCCCGATCAAGAACGAAACACTGGTCATCATCGGTAACGGGATGGTCGGCCATCATTGCGTCGAGCAACTGACCGAGCAAGGCGCGCTTGCCCATTATCAAGTGCACGTGTTTGGTGAGGAGCGTCAGCGGGCATACGATCGAGTGCACCTGTCGGAATACTTCGGCGGCCGCGATGCCGAGTCCCTGGCCATGTGCGAAGCCGATTTCTACGATCAACACGGGGTGCACCTGCACCTTGGTGTTGCGGTGCTGGAAATCGACCGCGAGCGCAAGGAGGTGGTCACCAGTGAGGGCCGTCAGCCCTACGACCGCCTGGTACTGGCGACCGGCTCCTACCCGTTTGTGCCGCCGATTGCCGGGGCCGAAGGTAACTCGCGACTGGTGTATCGCACGCTCGACGATCTGGATGACATTCGTGCCGCGGCCAAGGGCGGGCGCCGGGGTGTGGTGGTTGGTGGTGGGCTTTTGGGTCTGGAAGCGGCCAACGCGCTCAAGTCGTTGGGCCTGGAAGCCCATGTTGTCGAGTTCGCACCACGGCTGATGCCAGTGCAGCTGGACCCGGACGGCGGCGCGGCGCTGAAAGCACGTATTGAAGAGCTGGGCGTGCGCGTGCACCTGAACCGCGCCACCAGCGAGATCGTCGCCGGCGATGACTATGCCTACCGCATGAACTTCAGCGACGGCGAGTCGCTGGAAACCGATCTGATTGTATTTTCTGCCGGTATTCGCCCACAAGACGCCTTGGGGCGTAATGCCGGCCTGGCGATTGCAGACCGTGGCGGGGTGGTGATCGACAGCGATTACCGCACCAGCGATCCAGACATCTTTGCTATCGGCGAGTGCGCCTCATGGAATGGCAGCATCTTTGGTCTGGTTGCCCCGGGCTATACCATGGCGCGTAACCTGGCAGCGCTGCTGGTAGGCAAGCCGCATGAGAGCTTTATCGGCGCCGACATGTCGACCAAGCTGAAGCTCCTGGGTGTGGATGTGGGCTCCATTGGTGATGCCCACGCTGCGACTCCCGGTGCCAAAAGCTACCGCTTTAATGATGAAGTCAACGCCAGCTACCGCCGTTTGGTCGTCTCGCCGGATGGCAGTCAGGTGATTGGCGCCGTGCTGGTGGGCGATAACAGCTACTACGACACCCTGCTGCAATACGCACAGAATGGCATCAAGCTGCCTGCTGATCCAGCCAGCCTGATTCTGCCCGCCGGGGAGGGTGCGCCTGCGCTGGGCGCCGACGCGCTGCCCGACACCGCGACCATCTGCTCTTGCCACAACGTCAGCAAGGGCGCGGTGTGCTGCCAGGTGGATGCCGGTTGTACCGATCTGAGCGATCTGAAAGCTGCGACCAAGGCCGGCACCGGTTGCGGCGGCTGCAGTGCGCTGCTCAAGCAGGTGTTCGAGCACGAGCTGAGCGCGCGCGGCGTCGAGGTCGACAAGAGCCTGTGCGAACACTTCGCGCACACTCGCCAGGAGTTGTACGGCATTGTCCGCGTCGAGGGCATCGAGAGCTTTGAAGAGCTGCTGGCCAAGCACGGCCGTGGCCATACCGGCTGTGACATCTGCAAGCCGGCGGTGGGGTCGATTTTGGCCTCTTGCTGGAACCAGCCAATCACCGATCCAGGGCTGATTCCGCTGCAGGATACCAACGACACCTTCATGGCCAACATGCAGAAGAACGGTACCTACTCGATCGTGCCGCGTATCGCCGGCGGCGAGATCACACCCGAGAAGCTGATTGTGCTCGGCCAGGTCGCCCAAAAGTACGATCTGTACACCAAGATCACCGGCGGTCAGCGTATCGACCTGTTTGGCGCCGAGCTGCACCAGCTGCCCGATATCTGGGGCGAGTTGATTGCTGCGGGCTTTGAGACTGGCCACGCCTACGGCAAGTCGTTGCGCACCGTTAAGTCCTGTGTTGGCAGCACCTGGTGCCGGTACGGCGTGCAGGACAGCGTTGGCATGGCGCTGACACTGGAGAATCGCTACAAGGGCCTGCGCTCGCCACACAAAATCAAGTTCGCCGTCTCCGGCTGTACCCGTGAATGCGCCGAGGCGCAGAGCAAGGACGTGGGCGTGATTGCCACGGAAAAGGGCTGGAATCTCTACGTTGCAGGCAACGGCGGTATGCGCCCACGCCATGCCGAGCTATTTGCGACTGACCTGGATGATGAAACCCTGATTCGCTATATCGACCGCTTTCTGATGTTTTATGTGCGCACCGCCGACCGGCTGCAGCGCACCTCGGTCTGGCGCGAAAGCCTGGAAGGCGGCCTGGATTACCTCAAGCAAGTCATCATTGAAGACAACCTGAGCCTGGGCGCCGAGCTGGAGTCGCAGATGCAGCTGGTGGTGGATCGCTACGAGTGCGAGTGGGCCAATGCCATCGGTGATCCGGAAAAGCTCAAGCGCTTCCGCACCTTCGTTAACGCCAGCGGTGGCGACCCCGATATTCAATTCGTTACCGAGCGTGACCAACGTCGCCCGATACAGGCGCATGAACTGAACCTGATTCCCGTAGCTGAGGAGGTAGTCTGATGAGCCTGTCCAATACCCAAAATGCGACGTCCGGCACGGCGGCAAATCTGGCCTGGCGCGCGCTGTGCTCCCGGCAGGATCTGGTAGCCAACTCGGGCGTGGTTGCCCTGTTGGACGATGCCCAGGTGGCGCTTTTCCACCTGCCCGACAACAGTGACGGCGAGCAGGTGTTTGCGATTGAAAATCGCGACCCGCAATCCGGCGCCAACGTCATCGGACGCGGCATTATCGGCCATCTCAAGGGCGACCTGGTGATTGCGTCGCCCTTGTACAAACAGCATTTCCGCCTGGCCGATGGCAGCTGTGTCGAGTACCCCGAGCAGCGCTTGCGAGTCTGGCCGGTGCGCCTGAACGGCGATCAGGTTGAAGTCGCGCTGCAGGCTGAATAACTGGATTGAATAATCAGGCAGTACTGGCGGGCCGCCGTCTGCCACGCACAGCGGCGGCCACCTTTAACGAATGCATCGAGAGAGAATCACACCATGTCCTATCTAGTCCCTTCAGAGTTTGTTACCAAGATGGTCGACGCCGGCGAGTCGAAGGTGTTCATGTCGACCCGCGACACCCTGATCCGCGCATTCATGGCGGGCGCCATTCTCGCCCTGGCTGCGGTCTTTGCCATCGCCATCACGGTACAGACCGGCAACCCGTTGGTCGGCGCTATCCTGTTTCCAGTCGGCTTCGTCATGCTCTATCTGATGGGTTTTGACCTGCTCACCGGGGTTTTCATGCTGGTGCCACTCGCGCTGCTCGACAAGCGTCCCGGCGTGACCATGGGCGGTTTGCTGCGCAACTGGGGGCTGGTCTTCGTCGGCAATTTTGCCGGCGCGCTGACCGTTGCCTTCATGATGGCTTTTGTTTACACCTATGGCTTTTCGGCCGAGCCCGGTGCTATTGGCGAGAAGATCTCGCACATTGGTGAGGCGCGGACCCTGGGTTACGCGGAATACGGCGCGGCGGGCTGGGCGACCATTTTCCTGCGCGGCATGCTGTGCAACTGGATGGTCTCGATGGGGGTGGTAGGGGCGATGATTTCCACCTCGGTCAGCGGCAAGGTGATCGCCATGTGGATGCCGATCATGCTGTTCTTCTACATGGGCTTCGAGCATTCGGTGGTCAATATGTTCCTGTTCCCTTCCGGAATCATCATGGGCGGCGACTTCTCGGTCATGGATTACATGATCTGGAACGAGATTCCAACAGCGCTGGGTAATCTGGTTGGTGGCCTGGCCTTCACCGGCCTGACGCTGTACACCACCCACGTACGCACGGCACCCAAGCGCGCGCTCTGAGCCGCGCTGTCCCGGTAATCACCCCGGTCCGCAAGGGCCGGGGTTTTTGGGTTGATATGGCATGTCGAAGCAACTGGTAGTGCAGGTTGGGCAGTATTCGGACAAAGGCCGCAAGGCGATCAATCAGGATTTTCATGGCGCCTGGCTGCCCCCCGAGCCGCAGCTCAGTGCCAAGGGCGTAGCGGTGGCATTGGCCGACGGCATCAGTAGCAGCAGTGTCAGCCAGATTGCCAGCGAGTCGGCCGTGTCAGGCTTTCTGGCCGATTATTACTGTACCTCGGAGGCCTGGACGGTAAAAAAATCGGCTCAGCGCGTGCTCATCGCCACCAATTCCTGGCTGCACGCCCAGACCCGCCAAAGCCAATACCGCTACGACCGTGATCGCGGTTACGTCTGCACCTTCAGCGCCCTGATCATCAAGGCGGCAACGGCTTACCTCTTTCACATTGGCGATGCGCGCATCTACCGCGTGGCCGGGCAGCAACTGGAGCAGTTGACCCAGGATCACCGCTTGTGGGTATCCCAGGAGCAAAGTCATCTGGCCCGCGCCCTGGGCGTAAACCAGCAGTTGGAGATCGACTATCAGGCGTTGCCGTTGGAGCAGGGCGACACCTTTGTACTGGCCACCGACGGTATTTACGAGTTTGCCAGCCCCGCGTTTATCAGCCAGACCATTGCAGCGCAGCAATTTGATCTGGATAACGCCGCGCGCCTCATCGCCGCTGAGGCCCTGGCTCAGGGCAGTGACGACAACCTCACGGTGCAGATAGTGCGGATAGCACAATTGCCCAGCCCCGATGCTGCCGGCAACCGGCTAACCAATCAGGCCGGCGCAGCGCTGCCGTTACCGCCGGTCCTGGAGCCGCGCATGCTATTTGACGGTTATCGCATCATGCGCGAGGTGCACAGCAGCAGCCGCAGTCACGTTTACCTTGCCGTGGACGAGCAGACCGGCGAGCGGGTGATTCTGAAAACACCGTCCATTGATCTGGGCAATGATCCGGCCTATCTCGAGCGTTTTCTGATGGAGGAGTGGATTGCGCGGCGGTTGAACAGCCCGCATGTGCTCAGGCCCTGCGCTACAGAGCGTCGCCGAGAGTATCTGTATATCGCGACCGAGTACATCGAAGGGCAGACCCTGCGGCAATGGATGATCGATAACCCCAAACCGACGCTGGAGCAGGTACGCGGCATTGTCGAGCAGATTGCCAAGGGGCTGCAGGCCTTTCATCGTCTGGAGATGCTGCATCAGGATCTGCGCCCCGACAACATCATGATTGACAGCACCGGCACGGTGAAGATCATTGATTTTGGCTCTACCCGCGTGGCGGGGTTGATGGAGATGGGGGCGCCC
Organism: Halopseudomonas sabulinigri; assembly: GCF_900105255.1. NCBI lineage: Bacteria > Pseudomonadati > Pseudomonadota > Gammaproteobacteria > Pseudomonadales > Pseudomonadaceae > Halopseudomonas > Halopseudomonas sabulinigri. Next base: position 334,753 of record NZ_LT629763.1, read on the forward strand.
CAGCTGCAGGAGCAGATGCTGGGCACCGTGCAGTATTCGGCACCGGAGTATTTTCTGGGCGAGGGCGGCACATCGCGCTCGGATCAATTCTCGTTGGCGACCATTACCTATCAGATGCTGAGCGGAAAGCTGCCCTACGGCACCCAGGCGGCGAAGGCGCGAACTCGCGCGGCGCAGAACAAACTGGTTTATCAGTCTGTCCTGCACGAAGAGCGGGATATTCCAGCCTGGATCGACGATGTGCTCAAGCGGGCGCTGCAGCCCAATCCGCTCAAGCGTTACGAGGCGCTGTCGGAGTTTGTGTTTGATTTACGCCAACCCAGTGCGGCATTTCTCAGCCGCACCCGGCCGCCGCTGCTGGAGCGAAACCCCTTGCTGTTCTGGAAGAGCCTGAGTTTTGTACTGGTGATGATCATTGCCGCGCTGCTGGCCTGGTAAGCGCGCGGCAATCGCTCAGTTTGGGCCTATACCGCGAATACGGGTGGCCAGATCGGCCGCGTAGAGGTCGGTCATCCCAGCGATGAAATCCACCACCCTCAGGTAGCTGCGGTAAGGATCCCAATCGGGCTGCGGGATGGTGTGGCCGAGCAGGTCGAGAATGCGCTGGTGCTTGAAGCTCAGGTTCTGCCCGGCATGCAGTTCGGTAACCGCGCCACAAAAAGCATCCAGCAGGGTTTCCAGTGTGCTGTAGGCGCCGATCTCGACCACTGTCTTGCGCTTGTCCTGAAAGATGCGCTTGCGCGCCATCTGTTTGGCGTCCAGCACACAGCGCCGCGCGGCGCCGTGCATGTGCTCAACCAGATCGCCCTGCAGTTCGCCGGCCAACAGCGCAGGCTGCTGCTCGATAAAGGCTTCGGCAGCGGCGTTGACCAGATGCTCGATAGCCTTGCCGCGCAAAATCGCCAGGCGGCGCCGTTGTGAGTCTTGCGGACCGAGTTGGCGGTAGGTTTGTGGCAGGTCGTCACCGACCAGATCAAGCAACACCTGTTCGACTTCGGCGTAGGCCAGCAAATCCATTTCCAGCCCGTCTTCCAGGTCAATCAGGCCATAGCAGATGTCGTCAGCCGCTTCGACCAGATACACCAGCGGGTGGCGGCTCCAGCTTTGCTCGCCCTGCGCCGGCAAGCCCAGCTTGTCGGCGATTTGCTGCAGCAGCGGATATTCGGCCTGGTAGCAGCCGAATTTGTGTTTTTTGTAGCCCTGACTGTCGGCGTGCCGCGCGGTCCAGGGATATTTGAGATAGGCGCCGAGGGTCGCGTAGGTCAGGCGCATACCACCTTCGGCCTGGTGGTATTCAATTTGCGTCAACACGCGAAAGCCCTGCGCGTTGCCCTCAAAATGTAGAAAGTCCTGCCGCTGGGCCTCGCTCAGATTATCCAGCAGGCCACCGGCGGCGGCCTGACGAAACCAGTGACGGATGGCGTCTTCACCCGAGTGACCGTAGGGCGGGTTGCCGATGTCGTGGGCCAGGCAGGCGGCCTGCACGATAACGCCCAGGTCGGCGGGCTCGCACCAGTCCGGCAGCTCACTACGTAGCATCGAGCCTACGCGCATGCCGAGTGAGCGGCCGACGCAGCCGACTTCCAGACTGTGGGTCAGGCGAGTATGAATGTGATCGTTGCTGGACACCGGGTGCACCTGGGTTTTCTTGCCCAGCCGGCGGAAGGCGCCGGAAAAGATGACGCGATCGTGATCCTTGTGGAAGGGGGTGCGCCCCAACTCGTCGGCGCTGGCCAATGGTTTGCCAAGGCGTTCGCGGCACAGCAGTGTTTCCCAATCCATAGTTGTCTCCGTAATAGTGCCACGAGTATGTGGGATGCAGCAGTCGCTGCCAAGGCTGAAGGCAGCGTGGTTTCGCGCCGGAAGGTGGTCGGCAGAGATGCAGCAAAGGGGTAGAATGGCCGCCCCTAAGCTATCTGCGAGCAGTTCGAATCGGCATGACTCTTCTTACTCTTTACGGTACCAGCGCCTGTCACCTGTGTGAGGCGGCCTTGGCCGAGCTGGCGCCGCTGCAGGCCGGCGGCGTGCAGGTACGCGAGCAGGACATTACCGAAGCGGATGAGCTGATGCAGCGTTACCAGCTGCGTATTCCGGTGCTGCGCCGCGAGGATACCGGCGCCGAGCTGGACTATCCCTTTGACCTCAACCGTCTGCTCGACTGGTTGCAGGATGTACTGGCAGAGGAGGGCTGAGCCATGGCGATGCGCGTAGTGCCGTTTTGGCAGCGCAAGACGCTGACCGAAATGGATCAGCAGGAATGGGAGTCGCTGTGCGACGGTTGCGGACTGTGTTGTCTGCAGAAGCTGGAGGATGAAGACGAGCCGCAGGTGTTCTACTACACGCGGATCGCGTGCAAGCTGCTGGATCACAAGAGCTGCCAATGCAGTGATTATCCAAACCGGCAGGACAAGGTGCCCGATTGCATCCAGCTCACACCGGGCGCCGCCGCCGACTTTGCCTGGCTGCCACCAACCTGCGGCTACCGCCTGGTTGCCGAAGGCACCGACCTGCCGCCATGGCACCACCTAGTGTGCGGCGATCGCAATGCGGTGCACAAGGCGGGCATCTCACTGTCGGGTCAAATGCTGGCCGAGGGCAGCGTGGATGATGATGACTGGGAAGATCACATCATCTTTCGGGTGGGGTAACGCTCACGGGCGGCAATAACGCCGCCGCCCGCGCCGTCAGTTCGCTACCTGAAACTCACGTAATTTGGTGTACAGGTAGCGCACTTGGTCGTACTCGAAGGGGCTGTCGAGCGCACCATAACGGAATGCCGTCTGGTAACGCAGGTCGATAGCCCACAGCCCCCAGGTATAGGGCTGCTCGTTCATGTAGTCGCGGTGCTCCATGAAATTGACCTTATCGTCAATCACCCAGTCCATCGCGTAGCCAGTACCGTCGCGTAGGCTGGAAGGGCCAAGGAAGGGGATCACCAGATAGGGCCCGGGCGGTACACCGTAGTGGCCTAGTGTCTGACCAAAGTCCTCCGGTTGCGCTTCCAGCCCCATGGCGCTGGCAACGTCGAACAGGCCGCCGATACCCAGGATGCTGTTGAACAGCAACCGCGCGGTGGTGCTGGCGCTACGTTCCAGCTTGAGCTGCAGCAGGCTGTTGGCCAGGTAAGGTATCTCGCGCAAATTGTTGGTGACATTGGAGACACCGGTGCGCACGAAGCTTGGCGTGGCCCAGACATACCCGCGCACCACGGGCAGGTAGACGTAACGATCAAACTCGGCGTTGAAACGGTAGGTCAGGCGGTTCATGCCTTCCAGCGGATCCTGTACGTTCAGCGCGCGCAGGCTGGAGCGTTCAAACTGATAGCGATTGTCGCGCTCGTCGATCTCCAGCTCGCTCAGGGCGTCGGTATAGGCGGGGAAGGTCAGTTGCTCGCCGTCACTGGTGGTGATGGAGATGTTCTGGCTGTCGTCCGCCGCATACAGTGGGCTGCAACACAGGCTGGCCGTCAGGCCGAGCAGGCCTAGCTTATTCATGGTTGCCTCCTTGCAGGAATGTCATGTAACGCTCGGTAACCGGCTGATAATCGAGATTGCCGCCGTGGCCGCCGTGCGGGTAAAGATAGGCGTTCTCGCCAAAGGTATCAGCCAGAAACTCGTAGTCCTTGCGGGTCAGGATCAGGTCGTCGGCGTTGCTCACAGCTGCGATGTGCGGATTATCCTGCAGAAACTCGTGCAGGCTGCGCAGACTGGTTTCATAGGCCATGTCGTCGATGCTGCGACCGGCGTTCTTGGCCTCCCAAGCTGGCCAGAGCTGGCTGTTGACGTAACAGGTGAAGTCGCAGAACAGCGCCCGGCGCAGGTAAGGGGTAAGCGAGGTGCTCACCTTCAGCTCCTTGCCTACGGGGGCGAAGCGGCCACCGTCGTTGATCAGATCACTCATGAAATTGAGGTCGGCGGCGGAGAAGCGGAAGACAGCGCCTATCAGCATGGCCAGTTCGGCGTCGGTCAGTGCTTCCGGCGAATTCTGTATTTCATAGAACAGGCTGGCCTGAATGTCGTTGTTGCCGCGCTCGGCGAAGTGACGCGAGAGTTTCTGGAAGATGTGTTCATAGAAACTCTCGGTGTCGCTTACCCCATCGATACGCGTATACGACAGCTCGTCCAGGCGGCCAACGGAGGCGTAGAGGTCGACTGGCGGATTGAGCAGCAGAACCTTGTCGAAGTTGAACTGGCCAAGGTGTGAATCCAGCTCGGCGACAAAGGCGGCGTGCAACGCGCCAAGGCTGAAGCCGGCAAGGCGGTACTCCGTCACCTCGAAGCCTTTCTTGTCCTGGGCTTCCTGCAAGGCCAGGGTCATTGCGGTGTGCAGGTCACGGGCGTCATCAGCACCGACACCGGGCATACCGCTGTTGGAGGCGGCGGCAATAAAGTCGTGATTGGACGGTGAGGAGAGCACGATCACGTGCATGCCTGCTTGCCAGAATAGGCGCTTGAGGTAATCCATGCGGCTACTGTCGTAGCCCGAGCCGGTACCGGCAATCAGAAAGATCAGCGGGGCGGGCTCATCCTGCCAGGCGACGCGAAAGTGCAGATCGCGATAGCGCGACAAGGCGGGCGGGAGCTTACGATCCGGCAGCACGCGGACCGACAGGTCATCCTGCTGTACGTCTATTTCGTCAGGTACCGGGGCCTTGAGCTTGTCTGGCGTACCGGCGACCGTGGCCATGAACGGATTGGTCTCCGGGTAGGCGAAAGGTTCAGCCGAGGCGCCAAAGGCAAAGCTGAACAGAAGTCCTGCGCAGAACTGGAGTGTGCGGTGCGGCGTAATTCGGGTCATAGACGTTTCCCTGTGGCTACACCATCTATACCCCTGAAATGCCAATAAAGTTCCGCAAACTGCTGTCAAAATACCGTCAAATCGCCATGACGTTGCACGGGGGAGGCGCCTTCCCGGGTTTTCACGCTTGCATGATCGGAGAATTCGGCCTCAGCTGCAGCTGTTTACGCCGCTCAACACGCTGCCACACCTTCTCGTGGAAGTAGAAAGCAATGGTGTTGACGGCCGGCTCAACCAAAGCGACGGCGCCGCCGATGAGTACGCTACCGGTCATCAGGTATACCACGCCAAAGGCGATGGAGAAGTGCATGCAGGCAAAAGTGATGGTTTTCAACATGGGAGACCTCGGTGCTCAACTGTCTAATGAGAATCATTAGTATTGGTTTGGAGGTTACTCGCCTGAATTGATAGTGCAAAGCGAAAATCAATAATGGCGCTGATAGGGGCGTTCAATGGCAGGCCCTACGCCGGGTTCTGCTGTTGCGGCAAAACCCGGCTGGGGTTGATCAATCGAAATCGAAGTCCGAGAGTTCCCGTTGCAGGCGGCGTTCTTCCAGGTAATTGTCGATCAAGCGACGCTTGGTCAGACTCGCCTTGGAATTGGGCGCGCTGTCGGTATCGGGGGTGTCATCATCCTCGATGAACTCATCATCATCCAGTTCGATGTCGCTTTTTGCTTTGGCCATGACTCAACTCCACACTGAAGATGCCATTTGCGCACCTTATAAACGGAGTCTGGGATTTGCGGAAATAGTTTTTTTCAATTAAATCCGCAGAAAATCAACAGAAGGTCAGTCGCCGGTTTTCTGCTTGTAGTCGCACAGGTCTTCAATGCGGCAGCTGCCGCACTGTGGTATGCGGGCCTTGCACACGTAGCGGCCGTGCAAAATCAGCCAGTGGTGGGCGTCCACGAGAAACTCCTTAGGCACAAAGCGCATGAGTTTTTTCTCCACCTCCAGCACGTTTTTGCCGGGGGCGATGCCGGTGCGGTTACTGACGCGGAAGATGTGCGTATCGACCGCCATGGCGGGGTGGCCAAAGGCGGTATTGAGCACCACGTTGGCGGTTTTGCGCCCCACGCCGGGAAGGGCCTCCAGTGCTTCGCGGTTATCCGGTACTTGGCTGTTATGCAGCTCGATCAGCATCTTGCAGGCCGCGATGACGTTGCGTGCCTTGCTGTTGAAAAGGCCGATGGTTTTGATGTATTCCGATAGCCCCTCGACCCCCAGGGCGTAGATGGCCTCGGGTGTATTGGCCACCGGAAACAGCTTGGCGGTCGCCTTGTTGACGCCCACATCGGTGGCCTGGGCAGACAAGGTAACCGCCACCAGCAGTTCGAAGGGCGAGCTGAAGTTCAGCTCGGTGGTAGGCGTGGGGTTGTCTTCGCGCAGGCGGCGGAAGATCTCGTAGCGTTTTGCCTGATTCATCCGGCGCCTCAGCTGATGGTGCCGGTGACGCGGACTCGCTTGCTACCGGCGGCCGGCTTGGCCTCGCGGGCGGCGGCGCGCTCCTTGACCTTGGCATCGATCACATTCTTCAGCGCAATCAGCAAGCCCATGAACAGGAAGGCGCCGGGCGGCAAGATGACGAACAGCACGTCCTTGTAGTTGGGGAAGACTACCAGTTTCCAGTCGGCTGCAACCGGGCCAAGCAGCAGGTCCATGCCGGCGAACAGGGTGCCGTGCCCCACCAGTTCACGCAGGCCGCCCAGTACTATCAGCACCAGTGCAAACCCCAGGCTCATCATGAAGCCGTCTACCAGCGAGGGCAGAATCGCATTTTTCGAGGCGAAAGCGTCGGCGCGCCCAAGAATCACGCAGTTGGTCACGATCAGCGGGATGAAAATGCCAAGAATCTGATACAGCTCGTAGGTGAAGGCCTGCATCAGCAGTTCGATGCAGGTTGTGAGCGCGGCGATGATCATCACGAAGGCCGGCAAACGCACCGCATCGGTCACCGCGCTGCGGATCAATGAGACGCAGAGATTGGAGCCGGTCAGTACCAGCATGGTGGCAATGCCCAGCCCCAGCGCGTTGACCACCGAACTGCTGACGCCCAGCAGCGGGCACAGCCCCAGTAGCTGTACCAGCCCCGGGTTGTTGTGCCAGAGGCCATCAGCGGTGATTTCGGATAGCGACTTAGTTGCCATTGGTGGGCTCCTCGGCGGACAGCAACAAGCTGTCGCGATGCTCTGCAAAGTATTCCAGGCTCTGATACACCGCCTGTACCACGGCGCGCGGGGTAATGGTAGCGCCGGTAAACTGATCGAACTCGCCGCCATCCTTTTTCACCGCCCAGTTTTCCGGTACCGGCATGCTCAGGCTTTTACCATTGAACTCCAGCACCCACTGGCTTTTGCCGATCTCGATCTTGTCACCAAGACCCGGTGTTTCGCGGTGGTTGACTGCGCGCACGCCAGCCACCTCGCCATTGGCGTAGATGCCAACCAGCAGGTCGATACGCCCACTGTAGCCCTCGGGTGCCACCACCGGGAGGATTACCGCCACCACCTCACCGTGCTGCCGTGCGCGGTACGCATCGCGCGGGGCGCCAAGGCGCAGGTGGGGGTAGTCGTCCACACTGAAACTGTCGGCCAGCAGATCGTTGTCGTGCTGCTCGTGCGGCAGTATTTCGTTCAGCGCGCTCAGTTGCACGCGGCGCTGGGCGTCGCTGATGTGCTCGGCGGTGCCTTGCTGGGTGATGGCAATCATGCCGACGGTGGCCATGGCGAATACGCCCAGGATGATGCTGTTGCGCAGTACCGAACTGCGGGTGCTGGTGGGGTTGTCCATGCTCAGTCCGTCTTGCCCATGCCGCGTTTGGCCTTGCGGTGGCCGTAGGTGCGGGGTGTGCTGTAGTAGTCGATGGTCGGTGCGGCCAGATTCATCAGCAGCACGGCGAAGGCAACGGCATCGGGGTAGCCGCCCCAGGCGCGAATGCAATAGACCAGAATGCCGACGCCGGCACCAAAGATCAGCCGCCCCTGCTTGCTGGTCGCGCCGGAGACCGGATCGGTAACGATGAAAAACGCGCCCAGCATGCTGGCGCCACTGAGCAGGTGAAACAGCGGCGAGCCGTTGGAGTCAGAGCCGCTGCCGTTCCAGAATAACAGGCTCATCACGGCCAGGGCGCCGAGCATGCCGACCGGTGCATGCCAGGTGTAGATGCGCTTGCAGAGCAGCGCGATGCCGCCGGCCAGGTAGGCCAGGCTGACCCACTCCCAGCCGTGGCCGGCCAGGCTGCCGAATACCGGCTTGCTGGCCTGCAGTTCGGCCATGGTCAGGCTGGCATTGGTTTTTACCACATCCAGTGGCGTCGCCATGGTCCAGCCGTCGATAGCGTGGGCCGAGGGTAGGAAAATACGCGAGAGACCCTCAAACAGGCCAAGTGTGGCTTGCACATCGGGCAATACGTTTTCTACGCCGCGCCAGGCGGGCCAACTGGTCATCTCGACCGGGAAGGAGATCAGCACCACGGCGTAGCCCAGCATGGCTGGGTTGAACGGGTTCTGGCCCAGCCCGCCGTACAACTGCTTGCCAAACACGATGGCGAACGCGGTGGCGACCAGCGTCAGCCACCAGGGCGCGTAGGGCGGCAGCGCGAGTGCCAGTAGCCAGGCGGTGACCAGGGCGCTGCCGTCGCGCAAATAGAACGCTATGGGGCGCTTGCGAACCCACAGAATCAGGCTCTCGACCGCGAGTGCTACCAGGCTGGCGAAACAGATATTGATCAGGGTGCCGAAGCCGAAGAACCAGGTCATGGCCAGCACGCCGGGTAGGGTAGCGCCCAGTACCCAGAGCATGATGGTCTGGGTGTGGTTATTGCCCTTGGCGTGGGGCGAGGTCATGCGAACCAGGGCCATCAGTCGGTCTCCTTGCTGGCCATGTAATCGGCGAAGGCCTTGGCGGCGGCATCCAGTTTGGCGCGGCTGGCAGTGAGCTGTTCCTGCGCGGGCGCGGTATCGGTATCTGCATCCTTGGCAGCCTGTAGTTCGCGCTCGGCGCGCTTGAAATCGGCCTTGCTGGTGGCGAGGTTGGTTTTCAGTTCGCGCAGGTTTTCATCCACCGGCTTCTTGTCTACCTTTTGCCGTTCGGGCGGCGGGATGGGGCTGTTGTTTTCAGCCTCATGCAACGCGGCTTCTGCGGCCTTGAAGCTTTCCTGTTGAGTCGCCAGCTGCGCCTGTAGCGTTTCGTCGTCCGGACTGTTGGCCAGTTCACGCTCGGTTTTCTTTACCGCAGCGCGTGCCATGGCCAGGTCGAGCTTGGCTTTCTTGAGGTTTTCATCGGCCGGTGGCTTGACGGCTGGCGCGGCAGGTACCCGGGCGTCTGCTGCCTCGGCTTCTTCACGCAGCTTGGCGATCTCGGCCTGCTGTTCTTCGCTGGGGTTGTCACCGGCAGCGCGTTCGGCCTTGCGCAGATTGGCGCGCAACATGGCGGCCTCGATCTTCAACTTCTTGGCATCGTCCGCGCCGGCCGCAGGTTCTGCTGCAGGCTGGGTAGCGACCTCGCCCTGCGCCTTGTCGAAGGCTTCCTGGGCGGCACGCGCGGCTTGTTCCAGCTCGGGAATCTGCGCTTGCAGGTCTCTGTTGTCGGGGTTGGCGGCCAATTGCTTGTTGGCCTTTTTCAGCGCCATCTGCGCGGTGGCGGCAGCAATCTTCAGCTGTTTCTGCTCGGGGCTCAGCCCGCTGGGTTTCTGCGCTTGCAGGCGGGCGACGTCGGGTTCGGCAGAGGCGCTGCTTTCGCTGGCACTGGCGGTGCTCGCCTTGGCAGCTTCGGCTTCCTTGGCGGCTTTCAGGCGTGCGGCTTTGTCCGCGCGGGCCTGACGGTCGCGTTCCTTCTGCTCGGCCTCACGTTGCAGGCGCTCCTGGCGGTGCTCGAAGCGTTGCTTGGAGTGGTCCGACTTATGCTGCTGCAGATCCAGTGCGCGAATGTCGGACTTGGCCGCGCGGTAATACTGCACCAATGGAATGCTGCTGGGGCAAACGTAAGAGCAGGCGCCACACTCGATGCAGTCAAACAGGTTCTGCCGCTTGAGTTGGTCGTAATCCTTGCCGAGCGCGAAGAAGTGCAGTTGTTGTGGCAGCAGCTCTGCGGGGCAAGCCTCGGCGCACAGGCCGCAACGGATGCACGGCTGCGCGGGCGGTGGTGGCGGCAGTTCATCTTGCGTGCCGGCTAGCAGGCAGTTGGTGGTCTTGATGATGGGCGCGGCCATGCTTTGCAACGTAAAGCCCATCATCGGGCCGCCCATGACCAGGCGGTACAAGCGCTCGGGTTGCAGGCCGGCAAAGGCCAGCAAGTGGCTGATGGGCGTGCCGATCAACGCTTCCACGTTAGTGGGGTGGCTCAGCGCCGCACCGGTCAGCGTGGTGATGCGTTTGATCAGTGGCTGGCCGAGCAGCACGGCGTCGTGGATCGCCAGCAGGGTGCCGATGTTCTGGCAGACCATGCCAATGTCGGCCGGCAGGCCGCCGCTGGGTACTTCCTTGCCGGTCAGAATCTGGATCAGCTGCTTCTCGCCGCCCGAGGGGTATTTGGTCGGGAAGACCACCACCTGCATGGCTGCTGTGGGTGCGTGTTCGGCCACCGCAGCGCGCATCGCCTCAATCGCTTCGGGCTTGTTGTCTTCAATGCCGATCAGCACCTGCTCAGGGTGCAGGATGTGCTGCAGAATCTCGATCCCGGCGACGATTTCCCGCGCCTTGTAGCGCATGGCAGAGTCATCGGCGGTGATGTAGGGCTCACACTCGGTGCCGTTGACGATCAGCGTGTGAATCTTCTGCTCGGGCCGCGCCTTGAGTTTTACCGAGGTCGGAAAGCCCGCACCGCCCAAACCGCTAACGCCAGCCTGACGAATGACTTCCAGCAGGGTGGCAGGTTCCAGTGCGTGGTAATCGCTGATTGGGGCGAGCGTTGTCCATTCGTCCTGCCCGTCGACTTCAAGGGTAATGGCCCATTCTTCCAGGCCAGAGGCGTGGGGGTAGGGCGCCGGGCCGATAGCCGTGACGGTACCTGAGGTTGGTGCATGCAAAGGGCAGCTGATCATGCCGCTGGCTTCGGCGATCAACTGGCCCTTGAGCACCCGCTCGCCAATCTCTACCGCGGGCTCAGCGCGGGCTCCCAGGTGTTGCTGCAGGGGCAAAATCAGTTGGTTAGGCAATGGCAGGGTTTCGATGCCATGTTGGGTCGACTGGTGCTTGTTCTCGTCGGGATGAATGCCGCCGGGGATATCCCAGATGCGGATCGGGGTCGCAGCGTTCATTAAGCGGCTCCTCGCTGGGCGTCGGTGGCAATAACGGCGGCACCGGGTAGCGGGAAGTCCCACTTCCAGTTCTGCGGGGTGGTCGGCAGCGGGAGCATGTCGATGCAATCGACCGGGCAGGGCTCGACACACAGGTCGCAGCCGGTGCACTCATCGGTAATTACGGTGTGCATCTGCTTGGCGGCCCCGAGAATCGCATCGACCGGACAGGCCTGAATGCACTTGGTACAGCCAATACACTCGGCCTCGCGAATGTAGGCGACCATCTTGGGCTTTTCTTCGCCGTGCTCGGCATCCAGTGGGAGTACTTCCACGTCGAGCAGGTCGGCCAGCGCCTGAATGGTTGATTCACCGCCGGGCGGACACTTGTTGATCGGCTCGCCATGGGCGATGCCTTCGGCGTAGGGCTTGCAGCCGGGGTGGCCGCACTGACCGCACTGGGTCTGCGGCAACAGATCGTTGATCTGATCAACGATGGGGTCGCCCTCGACCTTGAAGCGAATGGCGGCGTAACCCAGGATGGCGCCGAAAATCAGCGCCAGGCCCAGCAGAACGACTACGGCAGTGAGAATCATCGACATGCTTACAACCTTATCAAGCCGGTGAAGCCCATGAAGGCCAGTGACATCAGCCCGGCGGTGATCATGCCGATGGCCGCGCCGCGAAAGGGGGTGGGCACATCGGCAATGGCGATGCGCTCACGCAGGCCGGCAAACAGGATCAGGATCAGCGAAAAACCAATGGCCGCGCCCAGACCATAGGTAGCCGATTTCATGAAGGTTTGCTCGGCGCGGTTGGTGTTCAGCAGGGCGACGCCCAGTACTGCACAGTTGGTAGTAATCAGCGGCAGGAAGATGCCCAGTACCCGGTACAGCAGCGGGCTGGTCTTGTGCACTACCATCTCGGTGAACTGCACCACCACGGCGATTACCAGGATGAAGGAGATGGTGCGCAGAAACTCCAGGTCCAGCGGTACCAGAATGTACTGAAAGGTCAGATAACTGAGGATCGACGCCAGTGTGAGTACAAAGGTGGTGGCCGCCGACATGCCGATGGCGGTTTCCAGCTTGCCGGACACGCCCATGAACGGACAGAGCCCGAGAAACTGCACCAGTACAAAGTTGTTGACCAGAATGGTACTGACCAGAATAAGGGCAAATTCAGCCATGTTACCCAACCCCATATGTGAAATCGGCTTGCGATTCTGTTGACCGCTGCGGCCGACTCCGGCTAATCAGAGCGGCAACGGCCGCTCCCGTTTGTCGTAGTGCGCGGTGTTACTTGACCCGTTGCCCCGGCTTGGCACCCGCATCGGGGCTCAGCAGGAAGATCTCTTCGCCGCCGGGGCCCGCCGCCAGTACCATGCCTTCGGAGACACCAAACTTCATCTTGCGCGGCGCCAGGTTGGCAACATAAAGCGTCAGGCGGCCTTCCAGTTTGCTCGGGTCCGGGTAGGCGCTCTTGATGCCGGAGAACACATTGCGCTTGGCATCGCCAATATCCAGCGATAGTCGCAGCAGCTTGTCGGCGCCCTCGACGAACTCGGCCTTTTCGATCAGCGCGATACGCAGGTCAACGGCGGCAAAGGTGTCGAACTTGATCTCGGCCTCAATCGGTTCTTTTGCCAGCTCGCCGTTACCTGCAGCCGCTGCGGGTGCCTCACTGGCGGCGGCAAGGTCTTCCTTGGAGGCTTCGATCATGGCGTCGATCTTCGCTGGCTCGATGCGCGCCATCAGCGGCTTGAACGCGTTCAACTGATGATTGGCTAGCAGCGTCTGGTGATCGTCCCAACGCAGTGGCGCCACATTCAGGAAGGCCTCGGCATCGGCGGCCAGGTGTGGCAGCACCGGCTTGAGGAAGATTACCAACTGGCGGAACAGGTTTACGCCCAACGAGCAGATGGCCTGCACCTCGTCCTGCTTGCCTTCCTGCTTGTTCAGCGACCAGGGCGCCTTGTCGGCGATCCAGGCATTGGCCTTGTCGGCCAGGCCCATGATTTCGCGCATGGCGCGGGAGAAGTCGCGCTTCTCGTAGGCGTCGGCGATCAGTGGCGCACCGGCGGTGAAGGCGGCGGTCAGTTCGGGCGCCGGGTTGGCGTCAACCATGACGCCAGCGTTGCCCTTGTGGATGAAACCGGCGCAGCGGCTGGCGATATTGACCACCTTGCCAACCAGATCGGAGTTGACCTTTTGCACGAAGTCTTCGAGGTTCAGATCAAGGTCTTCCACGCCGCGGCCCAGCTTGGCCGCGTAGTAATAGCGCAGGTATTCCGGCGACAGGTGATCCAGATAGGTGCGTGCCTTGATGAAGGTGCCGCGCGACTTGGACATCTTTTGCCCGTTGACCGTCAGGTACCCGTGTACGTTGACGGCGGTCGGCTTGCGGAAGCCCGCGCCTTCCAGCATGGCGGGCCAGAACAGGGTGTGGAAGTTGACGATGTCCTTGCCGATGAAGTGATACAGCTCGGCGCTGGAGTCGGCGTTCCAGAAAGCGTCGAAGCTCAGCTCCGGGCGGCGGGCACAGAGATTCTTGAAGCTGGCCATGTAGCCGATAGGCGCGTCCAGCCAGACGTAAAAATACTTGCCGGGCTCGCCGGGAATCTCGAAGCCGAAATAGGGTGCATCACGGCTGATGTCCCACTCATGCAGACCGCTATCAAGCCACTCGGCGATCTTGTTGGCGACGGCTTCCTGCAGGGTACCGCTGCGGGTCCACTGCTTGAGCATGTCGCTGAAGTCTTGCAGGCGGAAGAAAAAATGCTTGGAATCCTTCAACACCGGCGTCGCGCCTGAGATGGCCGAACGCGGGTCTTTCAGCTCGGTGGGCTCGTAGGTGGCGCCGCATTTTTCGCAGTTGTCGCCGTACTGATCTTCGGCCGCGCACTTGGGGCAGGTGCCCTTGATGAAGCGGTCGGCCAGGAACATTTCCTTCTCTGGATCAAAGTACTGGGTGACCGAGCGGGTGCTGATATGGCCGGCGTCTTTCAGACGCTCGTAGATCAGTGAAGATAGCTCGCGGTTCTCTTCCGAGTGGGTCGAGTGAAAGTTGTCGAAGTCGACGAGAAAGTCGGCGAAGTCGGTGGAGTGCTCCCGCTTCACGTTATCGATCAACTGCTCGGAGGTAATACCCTCTTTCTCGGCGCGCAGCATGATGGCCGAGCCATGGGCGTCATCGGCGCAGACATAAACTGCCTGATGGCCACGCAGTTTCTGGAAGCGAACCCAGATGTCGGTCTGAATGTACTCAAGCATATGCCCCAGATGGATCGAACCGTTGGCATAGGGCAGGGCGCTGGTAACGAGGATCTGGCGAGAAGGGGCGTTGCTGGACATGGGGTCTCGGCTTCTGTTGGTAACGGAAAAAAGGGGTGAATAATAGCAGAGTAGGGCGCACTGGGGTATGCCGGGCAGTCCCGATGTTGGTAATCAGGCCGGCCTTGCGCCATGGCTGTCAGCTCTCTCTGCGTGCGGTTGACCGCGGCTCTACGGTTGCTCGACGGCTGTACCTGGGAATGGCTGGGCAACTGTACCTTGCGCGAGTTGCCTGGCCGTCCTATAAGGCTAGTCCCTGTAAATGGACGTCGTTCGATGATGGCAAGCAATCTGGTTGAATCTGGTATCACGCCGCGCGCAAGCCGTCGCGAGTGGCTTGGTCTCGCCGTTCTGGTGTTGCCAACCTTGCTGCTGGCGCTGGATATGACCCTGCTGCACCTGGCGGCGCCGCACTTGAGTGCAGACCTGCAGCCTTCCAGCGCGCAGCTACTGTGGATCCTGGATATCTACGGCTTCATGGTGGCCGGCTTTCTGATCACCATGGGCACCCTGGGCGACCGCATTGGCCGGCGCCGGGTGCTATTGGCCGGTGCGCTGGCCTTTGGTCTGGCCTCCATTGCAGCTGCCTTCTCCACTTCTGCCGGTATGCTAATCGTAACCCGGGCCTTGCTGGGCGTCGCGGGGGCAACCTTGATGCCTTCCACCCTGTCGTTGATCCGCAACATGTTTCATGACGAGCGTGAGCGCACGCTGGCGATTACCGTCTGGATGACCGGTTTCATCGTTGGCAGTGCCATAGGCCCGCTGGTGGGCGGAATCATGCTGGAGTTTTTCTGGTGGGGCTCGCTGTTTCTGCTTGGCGTACCGGTGATGGCGCTATTGTTGCTGGCCGGCCCGCTGCTTCTGCCGGAGTGCCGCGAAGCGCAGGCCGGCCGCCTGGATATACCCAGCGCGCTACTTAGCATTGCGGCCTTGCTGCTGATCATCTACGGCTTGAAAGACTCTGCGCGCGACGGCTTCAACTTGCTCGCCAGCGTCGCTGTGCTGGCTGGGTTCGCCCTGGCGCGCGTGTTTGTGCTGAGGCAGCAGCGCCTGGCAGACCCCATGCTGGACTTGGCGCTTTTTCAACGCCAAAGCTTTACCGTCTCGGTGGCGTCCATGCTGCTGGCCATTTTTGCGCTGTCCGGTGCCTGGTTGATGATCTTCCAGTATCTGCAGGGGGTGGCGGGGCTGAGTGCACTGGATGCCGGTCTGGTCATGTTGCCAGCCGCGGCCTTGCAAACGGCAGCCTCCTTATTGGTACCGCGCATTGCCCGCCGGTTGAAACCCTCGGTGTTTGTCAGTCTGGGCTTGGCCATGGCCACGCTTGGCCTGTTGGTGCTGTTGCTGGTTCATGGCCGCGAGGGCGTTTTGCTCATGGTGCTGGGTACGGTGCTACTGGGTGTTGGCATCATGCCGGTGATGATTCTGGGTACCGACCTGGTGGTTGGCTCGGTCCCGGCAGATAAAGCCGGCGCTGCGGCAGCCACCTCAGAAACCGCTACTGAGCTGGGTATGGCGCTGGGAATAGCGGTTATCGGCAGCATTGGGGCGGCAATCTACCGTCAGCATCTGAGTGAGGCACTGCCTGCCGGGCTAACACCGGCGCAGGTGGCGGTGGCCAGTGACACGCTGGGCGGCGCGCTGGGCATCATTCAGCAGCTGCCGCCAGCCTTGGGCGACGCCGTATTGGTGGCGGTGCAACAGGGCTTTGCCGACGCGCTGCACGTTAATGCCCTCATCGGTGCGCTCATCATGGCGAGCACGGCGCTACTCACTGCCCTGTACCTTAGGCAAGCGCGGCTGGAAAACTGACGGCTGCCAGCACCGACAGAGCCTGCCCGCCTTGGCGTGTGCCTGGCGTCGAGGGGTTGCCGTCAGCCCCGAAGACCGCTAGTTTCTGGGGCTGATTCCAACCATAAAAACGGACTTTTCATGCTTTCCGACAATATCCCCTACACCCTTTACGGCTCCTCACACTCACTCTACACCGGCAAGGCACGCTGTTACCTGCGCAATCAGGGCATTGCCTATGTGGAGGTGGCCAGCTCGCATCCGGATTTTGCCGCGCGCATCTTGCCGCAAATTGGGCGGGGCATTATTCCAGTGCTGGAAACGCCGGACGGCCAGGTGATTCAGGATACGGTCGATATCATCGATTTTTTTGAAGCGCAGGGTGTGCCATACCCGGTTTATCCAGGCACGCCATTGCAGCGCGTGGTCGCCGTGATCATCGAGTATTACGGCAGCCAGGCAATGCTCAAACATGCCATGCACTATCGCTGGTCGTACCGTGCCGAGCAGGAAGCCTTTCTGCGTCACGCCTTCGTTAGCGGTTCGGGTGAGGCCATGGCCGAGAAGATCATGGGGCGGATGAACTCCTATTTGCCACGCTTGGGCGTGAACGAGCAGAGCGCTGCGTTGATCGAGCAGTCCTTCGAGCAGCTACTTGAGGTGCTAGAGGCGCATTTTGCGATGGTGCCCTATTTACTGGGAGGCCGACCTTCGATCGCCGACTACGGCCTGATCGGGCCCATGTTTGCCCATTTGGGCCGTGATCCGGTGCCGCTGGGCATCATGCAGCGCCGTGCACCGCGGGTACATCGCTGGGTTGAACGCATGACGGCGCCCGGCCTGGATGTGGTTGAGTATGCCGATAGCCGTCCCGAGTTCTGGCCAGATGATGCCTTGCCGCCAACGCTGTTGCCGGTACTGCAGCACATTGCCCGGGATATCTTCCCCGAGCTTACCGACAAGCTGGCCTATATGGATCAGTGGGTCGCTGATGTGCAGCCGGCCGATGGCACCCCGGTGACGGAAAAACCCGCGTTGCGCCAGATTGGTATGGTTTCTACACAGTTCCGTGGTGCTGTGGTGGACGTCGGCGTAGAACCCTACCTCCTGTTTCTGCTGCAGCGCGCTGCCGAGGTGGTGAGCGCCTTACCGCCGGCGCAGGCAAGCGCCTTGATGGCGACGCTGGATGAGTTCGGGCTGGCGGGTGCGGTGCCGCTGGGACGGGATTACAGCGTGGCACGCGCAGGCAATATCGAGGTATGGCGGCGTAGCAGCTGAGCTGTCTCAGCGCTGCTCATGGGCAAGGGGTTCGGCCGTCGCTTCAATGGCTTGATGCGCCGCCAGGCGACGTTGATAGGCCGCGTCCAGGGTGTCGGCAAGCTGCTGCGCCTGCGGGTTGCGCCGTGATACCACGTATACCAGCGGCCACTCATCCAGCGTATCGCAGTCTGCGCCTTGCAGCGGATAGTCCTTCATGGCTTCCTGCATGGGGTGGCCATAGCTGATCAGGTAGTCGCCACGGCCGCGTTGCAGTAGTTCCAGCGCGGCAGGGTGGTTTGGCGCCACTATTGGCTGATGCGGGTTCTCCTGAAATAGCGTGTTCAACTGGTCGCGGTAGGTATAGCCGCGAATCAGCACCAGTTGCTTGTCACGCAATTGCTCCGCACGGGTGATGGTCTGGCTACCGGCCAGCGAAAACGCACAGAGCCTGACGCTGATGCCAAGGGGTTGCGAGGATAGGGTGAAGTCCTTCAGGGCCGGCACATTCGGTGAGCCTGGCCAGAAGTCGATATCGCCGCTTCTAAGGCTATGGTAGATGCGGTTGATTGGATAGTTTATCCAATTGATGCGGTAGCCACTGTCGGCCGCCAACTGATTGGTGAGTTCGATGATGCTACCGTGCGCCTGGCCGTTTTCGTCCATGTAGGCAATCGGGGGGAAGCTGATATAACCGGCGTTCAGTACTGGCAGCGCTTCCTCCGCATGGAGTGGCACCGTCCACAGCACGAAGGCGATCAGTGCAGCTGGCGCCGATGCACGGCAGCGCTGCTTAAACAGTGAATGCATCATCATGTTGTTATTTTTTTAGGTGTAATTGGGGCGTCGCAAAACAAAGATTAGTCGGCTTTTGTGATCTGGTCGAGGTTGGGTAGCTTGCTCTGCCCCTGACCAGGGCGATTGCTACAGACGCTGAGGGCCCTTTGTATATTTACTTGCCGGCAATCATTGCAAACGCGCACTTCGCCCCCATCAAGGCGTAGACAAGAATGCGCCTTGCCAATAGGTACCCTCTACCAAATCGGAACAGGAGCGCGGTACTGTCACTATTCCTGTCTCGTTCAGGAATACTATTTATGATTGCCTACCTCATTCTGGTTCATCGTTATCCAGAACAGTTCAAGCGCCTGTTCAAGGCTATTTATCACCCGCTGAATCATTATCTTGTTCATATTGACAAGAATTCGGGCGCCGCGCTGGCAGACGATATTCAAGAGTTTCTGAGCGAGTATCCCAATGCCCGTATGTTGAAACCGCAAAAGGCGCTCTGGGGCGGCTACAGCCTGGTCAATATCGAGCTGCGTGGTATGGCGCAACTCTTGGAGGAAAATAGTGCCTGGACTCACTTCATCAACCTCAGTGGCCAGGATTTCCCACTGAAGACTCAAGAGTTCATTCGGCAGTTTCTGGGCAAACACCCTGAACGTGAATATATCCTCGCGGCCAATCAGCGGGATATTCGCCCCGATACCATGCACCGCGTGCTGGATATCTGCTTCGAGTTTGGCAGCCGCATATTTCGGCCCAAGCTGTCACGCAAGTTTCTTGAGGGTGTAACTCCGCACATAGGTACCCAGTGGATGATCGTAAGCCGGCGTTTTTGTGAGTTCGTTTGCACCGCGAAGGCGGCCAGGCGCTACAAGCGTTTCTATAGAAACAGCTTTATCGCCGACGAAGGCTTTTTTCAGACGGTGATGATGAACAACGATTGTCACGGCCAGATCGTGCAGGATGACCTTCGGCTGATTGACTGGATTCCTGATGGTGATATCAAGTTACGGCCGCGCACCTTTACCTCAGCCGACACCAAGCACCTTATCGCCAGTCATCACCTGTTTGCTCGCAAGTTCGACGCGACTGAGGATGACGTGGTGTTGCGCGACATCGAGCGGCATCTGCAGGCGGTGCCAGCCGTTTTCCGCCAACCGCAAGCTCAGCCAGCAGTGCTTTGCTGATCTCGCAGTACCCTAAAGCGGCTGACGTTGGTTGCTACCGGGTGCCTCGAGCAGATGCTTGAGCCGCTTGAGGTCGGCCTCTATGGCTTGCCTGTCTGCAGCGAACTCTGCGTCAGTCATCTCTGGCTGGCGCAGCAGGGTGAAAATGAACTCGCTGCCATCGCCATTGGCGACGACCCGCATGGGGTTATGGAAAATCTGCCCCGATTCAAGCTCCACAGCATGGTCCAGCACGCCAAAGGTATTTCGCGCAGCGAAGCGGATGCGGACTCGCCCGAACGGCGCCTGGGCGATCCAGTCTTCACCGTCCTGCAGGATTTCCGAGCTGGCCAGGCCGGCCGCCCAGCGCGGCAGATTCCGCGGATCGGCGGCATACGCGTAGACCTGCTCCGGCGGACAGGCAATGGCGATACTGAGGTGGCTGCAGAGTAGCAACGCGCCGGGCATAGGGTTACTTGACTGCGTCCAGAATCGGGCTCAGGTACGGCTTGTGTTCGTCTATATCGGCACGGCTGAGGCCGTTCATTTCATACGGGAAGACCAGCCAGTCCTCGGTCATGTGCAGGCAGAAGTTCGGTTCCAACTGAGTCTGGCCTGCACCCAATCGCTTGTAGAGCGTTGCCAGGCGGGTGTCGGTGGGCATGTTGCGCTTGAGTTGCTGCTGCAGCTTGTTGAGTACCGCCTGCATGCTGTGACCGGTGCCAAAGGCGTCGTCCACGATCAGCAGCCGGTCGTCCTGGTTGATGTTGTCCAGCAGGTAATGGGTGCCATGCACGCGGATCTCGGCGTCGGGAGAGGCGATCATGGCGTCGTAGTGGTCCATGCCGCGGTAGGAAGTGCGCAACGCGATATGGTCGGTCTTAACCCCCAGCGTCTGCAGGCATTCCTGCACGTAGATACCCACGGCACTGCCGCCACGCCACAGGCCCACAATGAAATTGGGGCGGAAGCCGCTTTCGAAAACCTGCACGCCGAGGCGAAAGGCATCTTCGATCAGTTGGTTTTCGTCAAGAAAACGGCGGTTGCGGGCGGGTGTTTGCATGCTGCTGGGCTGGGTCATGGCTTGCCAGAGGGCTCCGTCTGGTGGGACTATGTCGCGAATTCACAAACGCTAACGGTCTTATGGCTGATAAACAATACCTTAGTGCACAAAGCCTGCTGGAAGACGCCTTTCATCTGGGTGCGCAGATACTGAATTCCGGGTTTCGCCCGACCTTCATCATTGCCGTGTGGCGCGGCGGCGTGCCCATGGGTATTGCCGTGCAGGAGTTCCTTGATTACCACGGTGTGCATACCGACAACATCGCCATACGCACCTCGTCTTATCACGGTATTGATCAGCAAAGCAGAGAAGTACGCGTGCACGGCTTGAATTACCTGGTCAAACACGTTACCCATGAAGACTCGCTGCTGATCGTCGACGACGTCTTCGATACGGGCCGCTCGGTCGAGGCGATTATTCAGGAGTTGAAGAACAAGGCGCGTTTGAATACCCCGCACGACATCCGCGTGGCGGTGCCTTACTACAAGCCCAGCCGCAATGAGGTGGACTGGGAACCGCATTACTTCCTGCACAGCACCGATGCCTGGCTCAAGTATCCTCATTCGCTGGAAGGGCTGACGGTCGAAGAGATTGCCGCCAATCGCCCAGCCCTCTATGAGATTCTGAAACCGCATCTGGTCTGAGGCCTTGCTGGCTATTTTTCCGGGTTGTTAATGTAGCTGTCCTGGCCCTGAATAAAGTCCTCATACTCAGTTGAGTTGTAGATAGTCAGGCAGGCGATCAACGGATTCTTGCGGCCTTGTGCTTGCGTTTGGGCTGGGGTTTTCGGGTAGGCAATCCCTATGAAGTCGGCGGTCGCCTGATAGGGGTCGTGGGATATTTCCAGCGTCTCTTCATCTTGCGCTATAAAATGGGCGCCACGCCCCATGAAGTGATAAGCACCGCTGGCGGCAGCGAGGTCCTCATCAAGGTGCTTGCTATCGGGGTATGCCTGCGCCAGGCAGTAGGTGAAACCGTAGTTCTTGAGCGAGGTTCTGGCCTGTTCCAGGGTGTCAGCAAAGGCCGGAGCCTGAGCTGCCAGAAGCACAGCGAATGCCATGCCGGCAACGGTGGTGTGGCGCACTATTTCAATTCCCAATACAAGATGTGTTTTGGCGATACTGCAGGGCTGTCAAAGGCATGGCTGCGCGGATTCTGATAGTCGCTACCGTCGCCGGTTACAGAGCCATTCCAGAGCGCGACATGCCCCGACGCATCGCTCCAGCCGTTCACTTCAATAACGATCAGACCCTGGATGCCGCTGAGCTGCGGGTGCTCGGATGGCTTGAGTACCTTATCCGCAGCTCCCCAGTTGTGGCGAACAAAATGAATGACATCATTGACGCGCAAAATATAGGGGAGCCCGTCTGCCCCTTTGGCCCGATAGATATTGGTGCCGGGAATGATGGTGCCTTTGGGGATGGCATAGCCGCCGTAGTTGAAGCCTCGACTCAAGCGTAGCGCGCAGGCATTGGTGTAGGCCGCCGGATTGGCACGTCGCAACTCCGCTACGTTGCCACCTAATCGGCTGTGCAGAGCGCAACTATAGGCAGCCGGGCACAAACAATGGAAACCTGGGTGCGGCCAGCTGGCAACCAGCCTGCAAATCCGGCTGTGAACCCGACAATTCTGCGGCGCTCGGTTAAACTGGACAACAACAAAGTTATACAGGATGTATTTATTCGTACAAGTATTGCATTCGATTGGCGTATTGATAGTATGGCTAAGTGCCACTAATGGCCGGGGAGAGCGCGATGTTCAATGCAAAACTGAAAGACTTGTACAGGTCACAGGGAGAGGACCTGGCAGAAAAGAAAGCTCGACTGGACGCCGTAAAAATGCATATGGCGTTCATCGAATTTACCCCGACGGGCGTGGTGCTTGACGCCAACCCCCGCTTTTTGCAGCTCATGGGATATTCCCTGGACCAGATAGTGGGTCAGCCGCATCGCAAGTTCTGCTTGCCCAGCGATACGGGCACGCCAGCCTACCAACGCTTCTGGGTCGATCTCGCACAGGGCAAGGCGTTCTCGGATACCTTTCGCCGTGTGCGCGCCGATGGTCAGGAGGTCTGGCTTGAAGCGACCTACTTCCCGGTGACGGACGCCAGCGGCAAGGTCGTGACTGTCGTGAAGCTGGCCTCTGACGTTACCGCCGTCAGCAACGAGCTGAAGGAAAAGGACGCCGTCATTTCGGCCCTCGATAAATCATTGGCAGTAATCGAGTTCACTCCCAGCGGCGAGATACTCAAAGCCAACCGCAATTTCCTCAATGTCATGGGCTATTCACAGAGTCAGCTGGTGGGCAAGCATCACCGGCTTTTCTGCACCGACGCCTTCTTGCAGCAGAATCCGAGGTTCTGGGCAGAGCTGAGTGCGGGTGCGCACAGAAGCGGCCAGTTTGATCGCATCAACAGTCGCGGTGAAGTGGTGTGGCTGGAAGCTACCTACAATCCGATTTTCGATGTGCATGGCAAAGTCGTAAAGGTAGTTAAGTTTGCCAGCGATATCACCGCGCGAGTTGAGCAGGGGCTGGCCATTCGTCAGGCCGCGGAAGTGGCCAGCAGCACCTCGGAAGAAACCGCATTGATCGCCCAGCAGGGCATGAGCTCGCTGAAGTCTGCGGTGGATACCTCGGCGCGAATAGCTGCTCAGGTAGCCGATGCCACCAGTTTGATCGGACAGTTGAACGCGCAATCCAAGAATATCGAAGAGATTGTCGCGACCATCTCGGCGATTGCCGATCAAACCAACCTGCTGGCGCTGAATGCCGCCATTGAAGCGGCGCGGGCGGGTGAGCAGGGCCGCGGCTTTGCGGTAGTGGCCGATGAGGTTCGCAGTCTGGCCGCGCGCACCAGCAAATCGACGTCGGAGATTGCGGCCGTGGTGCAGAATAACCGTGACCTGACACAGAGAGTTACCGGTACCGTGCATTCAGTGAGCGTAACGGCGGCGGAGGGGAGCGAGCGTACTCAGCAGGTGTCGTCGATTATGGACGAGATTTACCAGGGCGCTGAAAACGTGTGTCGCACGGCCTCCGGTTTGCTCAACGCGAACTGAAGCGGCGGATCAGGCCAGCGGCACCCCTAAGTGCTGCATGGCTTGATCCGCCTGATGCCTGCTTAGTTACCTTCGCGGCGCAACGCCTGGGGCGAAAAGTCGCGTGGGTTGATGTTGGCATTGAAGTCGTACATCGGCTCGTTGTTGTCCAGGCCGTCGACGAAGTAGTTGCCATCTTGCAGGTGGTACAGGGTTTCCAGGGTGCTGCTGACCATGGGCACGTCGTAGTAGTTGATCGGGTGAGCCTCCTGCAGACCGATCAGCTCGCCGTTCTTGTCGCGCAGGTCGACGGCCAGAATTTGCCAGCTGTCCTCATCCACATAGAAGCGGCGTGCTGCGTAGGGATGGCGGTAGCCGGTGCGCAGGACGGCATCAACCACCCATACGCGATGCAGTTCATAGCGCAGCAGTTCGGGGTTGAGCGTGTCGGTCTGCACTATCTGGTCGTAGGGGATGCCTTTCTGATGCACCTGGTAGCTGTTGTAGGGCACCAGCATTTCCTGTTTGCCGACCAGACTCCATTCGTAGCGATCCGGCGCGCCGTTGTAGGTATCCAGCACGTCCGCGGTGGCCAAGTCGCTGGTGTCGGGCTGGACCGAATCGTAAGCCAGGGTGGGCAGCCGGCGCACGCGGCGGTTGTCCGGGCTGTAGCGCCAAGCCTTGCGGGTAGCCAATACCTGATCCAGCGGATCCTGTACTACCAGCGCGGTGTTGGCCAGCTTGGCTGGTGCGGTGACTACGTATTTGTACAGCAGCAACGTGTTGTCGAGCGCGGCTGTCGTCATGCCCTCGCGGCCGTATACGTAGTAAATCTGCCTATCGCGCTTGATCAGGTTGCTGGTGCCGTTGATTACCACGGCCTGGTTGTTGATGAAGTGGTTCTGGTCACCCTTGTAATGCAGGATGTGGTTCCAGATAACTTCGATGCCGTCCTGCGGGATCGGGAACGGAATGCCGGCGGCGGCACCGCGCAGGCCGTTGCCGTTGGCAATCAGCTCAGCCTTGACCGCATTGGCTTTGGTGGCATCGTAGATGCGCTGTGGCGCAGAGGCACTGCGACGGGTGGGGAATACCCGCATGGCGTAGCCAGGGTGGCGTTGCAACAGGTCGGTCAGGCCGGCGGGCAGCTGGGCGTCATATTGCTCCTGATTCTGCGCGCTGACGCGGAACAGTTCGCCGTCTGCGGCGTAGGGGTCGGGGTGATGCATGCCGGGGCTATAACCGGAGGGGGCGCTGACGCCGCCAGTCCACGCCGGGATGGTGCCCTCGTTGTTGCCGGCTTGCTCTGCACCCAGTGGGGTCAGATCGCGTCCCAGACGGTCGGCCTGCAGCGGATCAACCTTGGCCATGACCTGGGTGGTGGCAACGCTCAGCAGCAATGCCGCAAACGTCCTGTACATGGTTCTGCTCCTTGCAACACGCCGGTAGGGCGCGGCGGTGATCGAAAGATGAAGGAAAGCGGCCCATTGACTGACCGCAGCGCAGGCCTCGCGAGCGCGCGCGGGTCGAATTGTAACGCCAAAAGCCCAGTGCCGTGGGGCGCGCTACAAAACGCTACAAAGTGTTGCTTACGCTGGTATTGTCTCGGCGTCATGCGTCGCCGGCCTTCGCCTGGCCAGCAACAGCGCGGTAGCGCACTCGGCGCCAGCCTGGCTCGGCATGATGTATAGGTTGGCGAGCAATTGCCCAGCCGCTTACCCGGGATGCGCCGTGCAGTTGATTGGATTGAGCGGGTGCTGAAAGACAGGCTGGGAGCAAGGGCTTCCAGCCTGGTGGCTTACTGGTCGGCTGCGGTAGCGACAGACAATTCCTGCCAAGCGTCCATCTCGGCCTGCAACGACTTCACGCGGTAGCGAGCCGCTTTCAAGGCGTCCGCGCCAGCCAGAAAGCGGCTTGGGGCTTGGGGCGCATTTGCCAGCTGCAGCAAGGCGGCGGCGAGCTTCGCCGGGTCACCCTGTTGTTTGTGGTTGTTTTGCTCGGACGAGGTTTTGATCTGGCTGGACAGGGCCTGATAGTCGTCAATCGGATTAAGCCCAAACTGCGCTGAAGAGGGGTCGAGAAAATCGGTCTGAAAGGCACCGGGCTGTACCACGGTCACCTTAATGCCAAGGCCTGCGACCTCCTGCGCCAGGGCCTCGGAGAAGCCACTGACAGCAAACTTGGATGCGCAGTACAAACTGGCGCCGGGCATGCCCATCACCCCAGCGATGGAGGCAATGTTGAAGATATGGCCTGCGCGCTGCTGGCGCATTATCGGCAATACCGCGCGGCAGACATCGAACAGGCCGAATACGTTGGTGGCAAACTGGGCCTGACCGGCCTCAAGGCTGTGTTCCTCAAACGGCCCAAGCAAGCCATAACCAGCGTTGTTGACCAATACGTCAATACGCCCAAACCGCGCCTGTGCAGCGTGAATGGCGCCTTCGACCTGCGGGTAATCGGTGACGTCCAAAGGCAGGGTGAGCAAGTGCTCGCTCTCGCTGCCGAGCGCTTCGACGATGGCAGCGGGTTTGCGCGCGGTGGCGATAACATTATGTCCGGCTGCGAGCGCCGCTTTAACGATGTGTAAGCCGATACCGCGCGCCGCGCCGGTTATGAGCCATGTCTGCGCCATGGGAAATGTCCTTATAAGCCAAGTGAAAGGGAGCTGCATGCTGCGTTGGCAGATGGTTGAGGTGTCAGGTTAATCGAACATTATTTTGCCCCTCACTTCAATTTGCCCGCGTTCTGTCTGGCTGCCTTGGTGTTGTATTCAACTCTCGTCAAACCAGGTGCCCAGATGCACCTTGCCTTTGCTACCCGGCTGCTTGGTTTTTTTCGGCTTCTTCGGCTTCTTGACCAACTGGCCACCCAGCCGGGTTTCCGGTACCCGGTGCTGGGGCGTAAAACCGCTTTCTTCACGGCGCTCCAGCAGTTGTTGGGTCAGGGTTTCTATCGCGGCCAACTGGCGTACCTCATCGGCGCTGACCAGTGAGATGGCCGCGCCGCTGGCGCCGGCGCGGCCACTGCGGCCGACACGGTGCACATAGTCTTCTGCGTTGAGCGGCAGATCGAAGTTGACCACCAGCGGCAGTTGCTGAATATCCAGGCCACGTGCGGCAACGTCGGTGGCGACCAGCACCTGCACCTCGCCAGCTTTCAGTCTGGCCAGTGCTCGCAGTCTTGCTGGTTGCGGGCGGTCACCGTGAATCGCATCGGCACTGAGGCCTGCACTTTCCAGCCGTTCTACCAGCTGCTCGACGCCCTTGCGGGTGTTGAGAAAGACCAGTGCCTGGGCGCCGTTATGCTGCTTTAGCAATTGCAGCAACAGTTCACCTTTGCGTTTTTTGTCGACCGGTATCAGCCATTGCTCGACACTGCTGGCCGCGCTGTTGCGCGGGCTGATGTCGAGCATCAGCGGGTCGCGCAGCAGACCGTCGGCGAGTTGCCGCACGGGCGCGGCGAAGGTGGCGGAGAACATCAGCGTTTGTCGCCGGCTGGGCAGCGCGCAGACCACCTGATCCAGCTCGTCGGCAAAGCCCAGATCGAGCATGCGGTCGGCTTCATCCAGCACCAGCATCTGCAGTTGGCTGAACTTGATCGCGTTCTGGCGATACAGGTCAAGCAGCCGGCCTGGGGTAGCGATCAGCACATCCACACCTTTACGCAGCGCCATCATCTGCGGATTGATCGACACCCCGCCATACACCGCGTAGCTGCGCAGCGGCAGGCTTTCGCTGTAGCGCTGGAAGCTCTGCAACAGCTGTTCTGCGAGTTCGCGCGTAGGCACCAGAATCAGCGCCCGCGTCGAGTTACTGGCCAGCTTGGGGCCTTCATGCAGCAGTCTTTGCAGCACTGGCAGGGCGAAGGCGGCAGTCTTGCCGGTACCGGTTTGCGCGCTGGCCAGCAGGTCGCGGCCCTTGAGAGCAGCGGGGATGGCCTGGGCCTGGATGGGCGTGGGGCTGCTGTATTCCAGGCTTGCAAGCGTGCGCAGCAAAGGGTCAATCAGGCCGAGGGCGGCAAAGGTCATAGTGGCGTCTTGGCAGGGAGTAGGCCGGCCAGTTTACCCGTCGCCGGCATTGGCGGGTAATCGATCTTACCGGCGGTGCAGCAGGGCGGGGGTTTTAACTGGTCGACATTCGTGTTTTGCTAACGGCCAATAACACCCTCGAATGGACGAAGAGACAATGGACACGCAGCGTTTTCGCACTACTTGGCAAGTGGCAATTCTCTTTTTTCTCAGCAACCTCTTGGCAGGTTGCGGCATCAACAACATTCCGACCTATGACGAGCAGGTGAAGTCGGCCTGGTCGCAGGTGGAAAATCAGTATCAACGGCGTGCCGACCTGATTCCCAACCTGGTGGAAACGGTCAAGGGCTTCGCCCGACAGGAACAGGAAACCCTGACTGCCGTCGTCGAGGCGCGGGCCAAGGCGACGTCAATCAACATCAGCGCCGCCGATCTGAACGATCCGGCCAAGATGCGTCAATTCGAGCAGGCGCAGAGCCAGTTGACCGGTGCGCTGAGTCGGCTGATGGCGGTGTCCGAACGTTACCCCGATCTCAAGTCGAACCAGAACTTTCTGGCGCTGCAGTCCCAGCTGGAAGGCACGGAAAACCGCATTGCTGTGGCGCGCCGCGACTTTATCGCCGCGGTGGAACGCTACAACACCGAGATTCGCACCTTTCCCGGCCGGATCTGGCACAGCCTGATGTATAGCGACATGCCGATTCGTGAAAACTTCAGCGCTACCACGGAGAACGCCGAGCAGGCGCCGCAGGTTAATTTCGAATGAGGTTGTACCTGCCGCTGTTGCTGAGCCTGTTGCTGGCGCCACTGCTGTGGATCGGCAGCGCGGCGGCCCAGTCTGACGAGGCGGCCTTGCCCGCGCTGACCGGCCGCGTGGTTGATCAGGCCGGGTTGCTGGGGCAGGGCGCCGAGCAGCAGCTGACGCAGATGCTGGCCGCGCACGAACAGGCGACCACCGAGCAGGTGGTGGTTGTCACTGTGCCCAGCCTCCAAGGCCAGAGCATCGAGCGCTTTGGTGTGGAGCTTGGTCGCGCCTGGGGTATCGGGCAGAAGGGCGAAGACAACGGTGCGCTGCTGATCGTCGCCCGTGATGACCGCAAAATCCGCATCGAAGTGGGTTACGGCCTGGAGGGGCGGCTGACCGACGCGCAGGCCTCTACCATCATCAACGGCATCATCACCCCGGCGTTTCGTCAGGGGCAGTTTGAGCAGGGCATCGTGCAGGGTACCGGCGCGATCATTCAGGTGCTGGGCGGCAACCCGCTTGCGGTCGCCGAGGGTGGTGAGCGCGCTGAGGGCAAGAAAAAGCCGGCCGGTGCGCTCTTGCTGGTGATTATCATCATCGTCATGTCGATGCTGGGCGGCGGCGGTCGCGGCGGCAGTGGTCGTGCGTTGTTGGCTGGGGCGCTGCTGGGTGGGATGAGCGGTGGCTCGCGCAGCGGCGGAGGCTTTGGCGGAGGTGGTTTTGGCGGTGGGGGCGGTGGCTTCGGCGGCGGCGGGGCCTCTGGCGGATGGTGATTTCAATCAAGGATGCACAATGACGCTTCTCTCTAGCATTGAACAGCAACAGGTTGCCGAGGCGATCGACCGCATCGAGCAACGCACCGACGCCGAGGTGGTCACGGTGCTGGCGCGCCAGGCCGACGACTACCGCTACATCCCGCTGCTATGGGCCAGCCTGATAGCGCTGGTGCTGCCGGGCGCGGTGGCGTACTTCAGTGGCGGGCTGGCGCTCAGCGAGTTGCTGCTGACGCAGTGGCTGACCTTTGCCGTGCTGGCGGTGGTATTTCGCCTGCCGCGTATTACCAGCCGGCTGATCCCGCGGGCGGTGCGGCACTGGCGCGCCTCGAATCTTGCCCGGCGGCAATTTATTGAGCTCAACCTGCACCATACCGACGGCGAGACCGGCATGCTGATTTTCGTCTCCGAGGCCGAGCGTTATGTCGAGATCATGGTCGATCGCGGCATTTCCAGTCGCATCGACAACACCCACTGGGAGTCGGCCGTGGCACGGTTCACCGCGCAGGTGGGCAAGGGCCAGGTATTGCAGGGCTTTCTTGAGTGCATTGAGGCGTGCGGCGAGCACCTGGCGCAGCATCTGCCGGCGACCCACGAGCGCAATGAGCTACCGAACCGTTTGGTGCTGCTTAACTGAGCTTGATGACGGTTTTGGCACCGCAGCATCGCTGGCCGGCGGGTTGCGTGCTTTCTGCGACCCGCTGCGCATTTCTGATCAATGAGTTTGCTTGTCCGGCTGGTTGTCACCTGAGCGTCACCCGGACGCGCAACCCTGTGCAGGCACATCCACTCATTTCAGAAGGAGTCTGGTATGACGTCTCACAGCATAGCGGTAAGCCTATTGCTCGTCGGCGGCTTGATGGTTGGCAGCACAACCGTCAGCGCGCAGGGCTGGTTCGGTAACAACCATCACAACGATGACCGTGCGCAACGTA
This sequence comes from Halopseudomonas sabulinigri, assembly GCF_900105255.1. Lineage (NCBI taxonomy): Bacteria > Pseudomonadati > Pseudomonadota > Gammaproteobacteria > Pseudomonadales > Pseudomonadaceae > Halopseudomonas > Halopseudomonas sabulinigri. The sequence goes on from NZ_LT629763.1 coordinate 364,709, forward strand.
GTTTTGAGCGGCTGCACGAAAAACTGGCCGAGCTCAAACAGCGCCATCAACGTCGTGCCGACGTGCAGGTCGGACCACGCCCGCAGTGGCTGGTTGATGACATGGACGACGGCCCGCTGAAGACCCGCCTGCAATCGTGCCGCACCGACAACATGAAGCGCACCGACTTCTCGATTGGCCACCGCGGCGCGCCGCTGCAGTTTCCCGAGCACACGCTGGAATCCTACGTCGCCGCAGCGCGCATGGGCGCGGGCATCGTCGAGTGCGACGTGGCTTTCACCAAGGACCGCCAACTGGTCTGCCGCCATGCGCAGAATGACCTGCACACCACCACCAACATCGTCACCATTCCCGAGCTGAACGCCAAGTGTACCCAGCCATTTGTAGCGGCGGACCCCGCCAGTGGCACGCCGGCGCAAGCCGAATGCCGTACCAGCGACATTACCCTGGCTGAGTTCAAACGCCTCGAGGGCAAGATGGATGCGTCCAACCCCCTGGCCGCCACGCCGGAGGAGTACGTCAAGGGCACAGCCGACTGGCGCACCGACCTGTACGCCAGCCGCGGCACGCTGTTGAGCCACCGCGAAAGCATTGAGCTGTTTCAGTCACTCGGCGTGAAATTTACCCCCGAGCTGAAAACCCCGGTAGTTGAAATGCCCTATGAGGGCGACTACAGCCAACAGGATTACGCGCGGCAGATGCTGGAAGATTATCGCGACGCAGGGGTCAACCCGCGCGACGTCTGGCCACAATCGTTCCAGTTGGCGGACGTGACCTTCTGGATCAACGAGATGCCGGACTTTGCTGATCAGGCGGTATTCCTCGACGAATCGCCGATTACCCCTGAGACCTCGTCTCTGGCTTACATGGAAGAGCTGCGTGCCCAGGGCGTGCGTATTCTGGCACCGGCGATCTGGAAAATGCTGACGCTGGACGGGCGAGGCGAGATCGTGCCATCGGAGTACGCTGAAAATGCCCGCGCGGCGGGGCTGGACTTGATTGCCTGGTCGATGGAGCGCGCCGGACCCCTGGCCAATGGCGGCGGTTGGTACTACCAGAGCGTGACAGATGCCATCAATAACGACGGTGACATGCTGACGGTAATAGACGTGCTGGCGCAGGATGTTGGCGTGATCGGCATTTTTTCCGACTGGCCGGCTACCACCACCTTCTATGCCAACTGCATGGGCATCAAGTGAAGCCGGTCAACTGACGGCCAGTCTATTGGCGCGGTAGAACACGCCGGGAGTGCTCGACACTGCCCGGCGTTTTCATTATCGCTTACCGACTCCGGCTGGTTTTGAACTGGCCGATCAGGCGATCAAGCTGCGCAGCTGCGTCGGTCAGCTGCTGGGTATTGCGCGCGGTATCCTGCAGCTCCAGCAAGACACGGTCGCCCAGATTACTGAGCTGGCTGAGGCTGGCGGAGATTTCGGTGCTGGTGCGTGATTGCTGCTCGGCTGCGGCAGCCACCTGGCTGGTCATATCGGTGATAGTGTCCACCGACCCGGCGATGGACAGCAACGCGCTGCGCGAGCTTTCCACTTGCAGCTGCATATCTTCGGACTGCTGATAGCTGCCTTCCATTGAGCTGACTGCTTTGGCCGTGCCGGCCTGCAGGGTATCGATCATGCTACGGATTTCATCGGTCGAGGCCTGGGTGCGGCTGGCCAGGGTGCGTACCTCATCAGCTACCACGGCAAAGCCGCGGCCCTGTTCACCGGCGCGGGCGGCCTCAATGGCGGCGTTCAGTGCCAGCAGGTTGGTTTGTTCGGCCACCGAGCGAATCACTCCGAGCACCGAGTCAATGGTGTGCGACTGGGTGTTCAGCTCGGCCACTGCCTCGCCGGCCTGAGCAATGTCGCGCGCCAGCCGCTCCATGGTCAGGGAGGTGGTGTCAGCGGTCTGCTGGCCTGCCAGTGCCTGCTCGTTGGCCTGTCGGGCGGCGTCGGCGGAGTCGGACATGCGTTGCGCGACCTCGTCGGAAGTCGCGCTCATTTCCTCTACCGCTGAGGCAATGGTGTCGAGCTCGCTGTTCTGCTGGTTGTAAGAGGCTTCAGCCTTGTCCATGGCATCGCCCACGGCGGTGGCAATGCTGCGGTTGCGCGCGACCACGTCACGCAGATCGTCGATGACCTGAGCCAGTTTGTCGGTAAAGGCATTGAAACCGCGCGCTAGACCGCTGACTTCGTCGTTACCACTGGCATCCAGATGCTGCGACAGGTCACCATCGCCGGTGGCTATCTTGTTCATGGCGCCAACTGCCTGCGCTATGGGGCGGCTGATGCTGAGCGCAATCAGCAGGTTGATGACCACCAACACCAGCAGGCCCAGCGCGGCGAGCGTCAGCTTGGGAACCATGTCCGTCCAGAAGGCCTGGTTGACATCGTCCAGGTAGATGCCAGAGCCAAGTATCCAACCCCAGGGCTCGAACCCGGCGACGTAGGAGATTTTTGGTACCGGGTCAGTTACGCCGGGCTTGGGCCACATGTAGGCGACAAAGCCGGCGGATTTTGCCTTGACTACCTCGACCATCTCGCGGAACAGGTACTTGCCGTCAGGATCCTGCACATCGGCCACACTGTTGCCCACCAGTTTGGTACTGAAGGGGTGCATGATCATTTGCAGGTCGTTGGAGTGTACCCAGTAATAGTCGTTGTTGCCGTAGCGCAGCCCTTGCAGGGTGCTGGCAGCGGCGGCCTTGGCCTGGTCCTCGGTCATTTCACCGCTTTGCTGCAACTGATGGAAATGCTCGATCACACCCAGGCCGGCTTCCACCAGATGCTGGGTTTTTATCGCGCGACCATCCAGCAGGCTGTTGCGATAGTCCACCGCGAAGGCGGCTACGAGACCCAGCACGATAATCAGAACCAGCGTGGTGACGGCGATCAGCCGTTGAAAGATGGAAAAGCGGCGCAGCATAGACATGGCAGAAGCTCCGGGCCAGCTTGGCTTTGATGCGGCACAGCGCGAGGAGAAGTAGCGCAACGCCATTATTCTTATGATTCTTTCAGCCTAGCAGGCAGCGGCGAAAGCGCTAACGGGATTGATCGGGAAACTGAGAGGAAAATGCAGCGCTACCGTGCGGTAGCGCTGCATCTGGGGCGGTCGAGGGAAAATGCCTGGGTTATTGCACGTAGTCGCGGAATTGAACCGAGTTGGAGCGGATCTCGTCCGACGGCCAGTTGGGTATGTTGATGGTCTGCACGGCGCCGTTACCACCGCGTGGCGTCAACTCGATGCTGATGGTCTGGCTGGCGGCGGGTGACGCGGGGAGGAACAGATCCAGCCCCGAGATAAACGGCAAGGCATTGAAGAACAGGTCCGGGCCTGGCAGGGTGCTCACCCCGTCGCTGTTGCGGTCGTGCAGGAACAGGCTGCTGGTGCGCTTGAGCAGCGGCGCTGTGGCACTGGTGACTATCTGAGTATCGTTGACCGTCAGGCTGTCATTGGCGTCGCCCTGGTCGCCCCAGAACTCACGGTCACGCGCTACCATGATGTTGGTGTGATTCGGGCTGCGATGCAGATAGGCGCCAACACCGGCCCCGGGTAACGAGGTGTTCAGGCGCACAAACAGGCTGTCTTGCAGATAGCCTTCGCGATAGAAGTAGTGATCGGCACCCGCAAGCTCCCGATCCAGACCAAACTCGTAAGTGGCACCCTTGCTCAGCTGCACTGGCCCCCAGTTGCCATCTTCACCAATGGCGCTGCTGTGGTCCGGCGTATCGCTCAGGCGTATGCCCGTGGCCGGGTCGACTTCAAAGATGCGCAGCTCGGTACCGTTCGCGCCGGTGTTCTGCGGAAACAGGCTGGCACGTCCGGCGATCCACACATAGTCATTGTCGGTTTCAGGTATCTGCCTGCTTTCCGGCTGCTCGCCGTTAAAATGCTGGAAAATCCGGGCAAAGGAGTCTGCCGAGGTGGCGACCTCGATATGCCCGACGGACTGTCCTGCTGCTGGATAAATATTCTCGGCGCCGGTCACTTCGCGATCAACGTATTGCCCCCACAAGGCCAGGGTCGGCACATTACCCGGCGGTGCTGCGAGGGCAACGCCATCGATACTGGTGTAATGCGCGACCTTGGCTGCGTTCTCCGGCTCGCCCAGGTACATCAGGCTGACCCCGGTGCCCATTGAATGTGCCATCAGATCAATCTGCTCGGCACCGGATATCTGCCGCAGGCGATCAATCATGGCATTGATGCCAATGTTGCGCTCAGCCGCCTGCACCGGGTCAAGCGCGCTTTGCCCAGTGTTGGTGTTGTATTCGTAAACCGCCAGGTAGCTGCTGGGATAGCCGTTGGCACGAAAACGCATGGCCTGTGACTCGAACTGCGAGGCTGAGCCCGCACCACCGTGGATGAAGAGCACCGGGCGTAGTGAGAAATCGACGCTCTGGCCGGCGGCGCTGCCCAGTGAGTCGAGCAGATGATTGAAGGCATCGAGCCGGCTGGTCAGCGCGCGGGTGCCTGCGCTGGCGTTCTCGTCGAAGACGGCTTCGCTGTTGAGCTCCGTCAGCAGGTCTGCCATAGCGATTTCGAAACTGTCGGTGTCACTGAAATCCAGGCTTACAGCGGGGTTCGCGGCAAGGTAGTCGCTGATGGCGGAGCGGATTGATTCGCTGATATCGATGCCATTGCTCAGATTGCCGTCGGCATCCAGCGACTGCAGAAAGCGTGACAGATTCAGCACCGCAGGATCGCTGAGGTCGCTGGCGCCGTCGATCAGGTCCAGGGGAGTCAACTGACTGGCGCCGCTTGCCGAGCCCAGTTCGATGCCGGCCAGCGAAAAGCTGACGGCCTCTGTGCCCTGATACTCGAAGCGCCCGTCGGCGTTGGTCTCGCCGTTACGGCTGCTGGTCTCGTAATGGAGCCCGGCAACCGGGGCATCAATGAAGACGCCACTGGATACCTCAGAGTCGGAATCTCCGCCGCCAGACAGGCAGCCGCTCAACAGCAGGGAAGAAGCGCCCAGCAGCGGGAGAGCGCGACCGCGGATGGCGCGAGTAATGCGAACATGGCACGTCATGGTAAACCTCTTGTTTTTCTTGGAGTGGTTCTGTGAGCCGCCGGCGGTGGCTTAGCGCGTGCATGGCGTGATTCTGCGACCACGTAGGCAGGCCGAGAGCGGCTGCAGAAGTTTATGTGCGTACACTTGTATACTGTCAAGCGGTTTATGAACGACTGTTCATTTGCGTTGCTGTTTCAGCCAGCTGGAAGCCCAATACACGCACGGTTACAGTTGCCAAAATCCATGTTGGTAGATGGCGTGCTAGGCTGCCGACGCTGATTACTTTGACCTGTTCGCCCGGAGGTAGATATGCACAAGTGGGGTACACACGCGTGGTTACTGATGCTGGGGATCGCACCCTTGCTGGTGGCTTGTGGCGAGCCTGAGCCGCCCAAACCGCAAACAGAGTCCACTGCTGCAGCGCTGGACAGTGCCGCGCTGCTGGCAGCCCCCCACCCGACAACGCTGCTGCAGGTATTCAAGAGTCCTACTTGTGGCTGCTGCGAGGGGTGGATTGAACATGCTGATCAGGCTGGATTCGGCACCGAGGCGCAGCATCCGGCAGATTTGGCCGGCCTGAAAACCGAATACGGCATAGCGCCGCAGTACCGCTCTTGTCACACCGCAGTGTCTGCTAATGGCTATGTATTTGAAGGTCATGTGCCTGCGCGTTACGTGCAGGCCTTTTTGGCTGAGCCGCCGGCACAGGCGATAGGCCTGGCGGTACCGGGTATGCCGGTGGGCAGTCCAGGAATGGAGATGGGCGATGACTTTATGCCCTATACGGTCATGTTGCTGAAAGAGGGCGGCGGTGCTGAAGTCTACGCGAGGATCGATAGCCCGGCTGACCAGTAAAAAGCCTGATAGCTTTTTGCCAATCAAGGCTATAGCGCTAATCCATTTCATCAATTGGTAGCGCCGGTCGATGATGCTCCCTGTCGCCAATACAACCAACAGGGAGCATTTCCATGGCCATACTCAAGCGCATCATCAAACGCAGTAACACGCCAGCCAAGACCGTCGAGCCCCAGGCACATCCCAATTTTTGGATGTATCAGTAAGCGGCGTTGGCAGTGCAGAGGGTAATCCAGCCGCAGGTGTCGCTTAGCCTGCGGCGGCGCACGCAGCGGGTAGAGGCAAACCGGCTTTAGGCTTCTTCGTGGTCTTCGGCCAGGCTGCTGAGTACGTCGGGGTTGCTCTTGAATGCCTTGGCAAAGACATCGCGGTGCCGCGCCATGTAGATGCTCACTTCCTCGGCCAGTTTTTCACCCAGCTCCGGTACCGCCTGTTGCAATACCTCGCCCAGGGTCTCTGCCAATTCCAGCATCTTGTCGTGACGATCGGCTTCGGCTTTATCCATGAACAACTGCTCCGGGTCTCTGCTGCTGCGATACACAATTTCAACGGCCATACACACCTCAGGCTTGAACGCGATTTTCAGATTGTGCGGCCTTGGCTGGTTAGCCGGCAGGTCACGTGAGCGCTATTGTACTGGATGAAAATACAGTATCAAGTGCTTTGCGTTGCCGGTGCCGCTGACTCGCCGTTCTGGCCAAAGCGCTGTAGCTGCATCTCTTGCAGTCGGCTGCGCGTGCGCTCAAAGGCGAAGGCCAGATAACCCTCGGTATAGAGCGCTTCGAGCGGCACTGCAGCCTCGATATACAGCGGAATACGGCGGTCGTAGCATTCATCCACCAGGGCGATGAAGCGGCGCACGCTGTCGTCATGTACCGACAGCTGTGGCAGTTCACGATCACCGGCGGCTACGCGCTCAGCGCTGTCCTCGGTGCCACGGGCGATGGTGCCCTCGCGTTGCGGGCTGCTCAGATTGGGTACCTCACTGAGCAGCAGGGCGGGAAAGCGGTCAGCCAGGCTGATAAAGTCCAATGCCGATAACGAACTGCTGCACAGTGCGCGAAAGGTGAACCAGCCGGCCTTGCTGCAACGTTTTACGCAGGGAATCTGCTGATGGCCCAGCAGCAAGGGCTCGCTGCTTACGCTGCGATCCCCGCAGAGCTGCTCAAATACAGCGCTCAGCGGGTTTGGCTGTGCCTGCTGATCGCTGACCCAATAGCGCTGAAGAGTCTGGCCAGGCTGCAGGCGATGGTCCTGTGCGCCGTCCAGCCTGGCGATCCACATGTGTTCCTCGATGGCGGTAATGGCAGGCATGAAGCGGTCGCGGTTGAAACCGTCGGCATACAGCTCTTTGGGAGGCAGGTTGGAGGTGCATACGACGACCAGACCCTGCTCGAACATATGGCGCATCAAGCCGCCGAGCAGTATGGCGTCACCGATATCGCTGACAAAAAACTCGTCAAAGCAGAGCACCCGCACCTTCTGCGCCATCTCGCGCGCCAGGGTCTGCAAGGGGTTGGCGGTACCGGTAATCTGAAATAGTCGCTTGTGCACCCAGCCCATGAAGTGGTGAAAGTGCAAACGCTCACTGGGCACGGTCAGGCTGGCGTGAAAGCGGTCCATCAGCCAGGTCTTGCCTCGCCCCACCGGCCCCCATAGGTAGACGCCACGGGTTTCGCGGCCAGCTTGTAGCGCCTGCCAGCAGTCTTCCAGCATCTGCGCAGCCTGTTGCTGCGCAGGGTCTGCGCTGAAACCCTGATGCTGCAGTGCGTGGTGGTAAGCGGTAAGGGGGGAGGCTGAGGTCATGCGTCTGATACTGACCGAAAGTCATTGGGCGCCGCAAGAGGGGCGCGCTTTGACCCGCGTCGATTTTGCGGTAATGCTGTGTAGCAGCACAGGCAACAGTGGAGAGTGATGATGGCAACCGGTTGGGCGCATGAAGGCGCCGTGCAGGAGCAGATAGACGACACCGTCGATGAGGCGGTGGCACGTGCCCGCAGCCAACTGCCCAAGGGCGAGAGTCTGACGCACTGCGAGCACTGTGATCAGCCGATTCCCGAAGCACGCCGGCAGGCCTTGCCCGGCGTGCGCCTGTGTGTGGCTTGTCAGTCGGCGCTTGACCAGGATGCCCGATCCGCTGGCATCAACCGGCGCGGCAGCAAGGACAGCCAGCTGCGCTAAGGTTACTCAGTTCACGCTCTTGCAGTGCATGGGCGTGGCCTCGTAACCCCAAACCACTACGGCTTCGTCGTCGTTGAAGGCGATGCTTTCATTACGCCCACGGTACTGGCTGCCCTCGGTGGAAGTCTGCTGGTACATCAACGAGGTGCTGTCGCCATAGTCGGCAATCAGGGTAGCTGGAGAGGTGGAGAAGTGCGATACCACCAATTCGTTGGCGCGGTTGTTGTCACAGGCGTAGGTTATTACGCTGGTCATCTCGGCCAGGCGGTAGCGGGCCTGTAGCTCAGCAATGCGCATGCTGTAAGCCTCGCGCACGCAGGCGTTCTTGTCGTCCTCCTTCCAGCATTCATTGCGTCCGGATAGCCAACCGCGCTGCTCCGCCTTGAGCATGGGGGGCTGCTCGTTTGCGGCCTTTTCCTGCGCGGCGCTGTAAACCTCGGCCAACTGGCGATCAAGCGCCGCCAGGCTGCTGTCGTCGCAGATCAACTGCTCGATGCTGCCTGCCTGCGCTTTGCTGCAATCAAAGGAGGGGCCTTCGGCTGCGTGCAGGGGTGGAGTGGCGGCCAGACCCAGAAGGGTGGCGATGGCGATACCGACGGGTGCCTTGTTCATTGGAATTCCTTTTGCGCGTGTGGAGGCGGGTGATTTACAGCGTAGTCTTCTGGTAGAAAGCGCGCCGCACCAGTGGTTCCGTTTTTGCCCTGCGACTGCTGCAGCTGTGGTCTGATTATTGCTTTTTGATTTGCTCAAGGGGGCTGTTGGAACGGCCTGCAATATGCTGGCAGTTGGGGGAGTCGATTAATGCGAATGCTGGGGCGGATCAGTGAAGTCTGGCGTTATCCGGTCAAGGGTATGGCCGGAGAGTCCTTGTCGGCCTGTCGCGTGACTGACAGGGGGCTACAGGGCGATCGCCTTTGGGCCGTGCGCGATAGCGCGCGCAACGAAATCCAGAGCTGCAAGTTCAGACCAGAGCTGCTCCAGATAGTGGCGCAGTACGCGCGCGCGCGGGGCGCTGCCGGTGACCACTCAGTGCAATTGCTGATGCCCGATGGTGCACGGGTGAGCAGTGACGTGCCCGAGGTGCATGAGCTGATCTCCCGGCTGCTTGGGCACGCATCCCGCCTGGAACCCTTGTCGGCACAAACCGATATGGCGGCTTTCAAGCGCTACAAGGCTGACGGGCATACCTGGCTGGACGAACTCAAGGCAACCTTTGAACGGGAGGCCGGAGAACCCCTGCCTGACTTTACCGATCTGCCGCAGGATATGGTCGACTACGTGTCGCTGCCCGGCAGCTTTTTTCTGGTCTCGCCGCTGCATTTGCTGACCACGGCCAGCCTCGACTACCTGCGTGCCCGGCAGCCGCAAAGCGACTGGGATACCCAACGTTTTCGCCCGAACCTGGTGATCGATACCTTGGGCAGCGAGGTGGGTCTGATTGAGCAGTCCTGGCTGGGCGGGCGTTTACAGCTGGGCGAGGCGCAACTGCGTTGCACTGCCGCCGCACCGCGTTGTGGCGCAGTCACCCGTGCGCAGCAGGCTCTGCCCGCAGATACCCGCCTGTTGCGGACTGTGGTGCGCGAAGCCGATCAGAACCTCGGCATCTACGCCAATACGTTGCAGCCGGGCTTGCTGCAGGTTGGCGATCCGGTGTATCTACACACCTGAGTTACTAGCTGCCTGGCAAAGCCAACGCCAACGGGCTCACTGATAGGTCTTGCCGTTGTGACTGAGCCAGCCCCCAGGGTGGCGGCCGCCGGGGTCATGGTGCGTCCAATGCAGCACACCGCCCTGCGGGTTCCATTCATACTCGCCCATAAATCCGACGTAATCCTTTACCCGCAGGTCGTCGATGCGCGGCGCCAGGTCAATATTGTGCGCGACCAGCAGGGTATGGCCGTCGCTCAGGCGCAGGATGAACTTCTGGTGCCGGCTGCCCTTGGTGTCGTCGGGCAGCAGTTTGATTACCACACCCTGACCGCGTACCTGCACCTTGCTCTGCTGCTGCGCATAGGCCTCGCTTACCTGCTCGGTACTACTGGCCTGCGGCGCTGAGTCCGGAGCCTGTTCAAACAGCTCAGGCGTTTGAACCAACAGGTAGGCCAGGCCAAACAAGGCCGCTATATACACTGACTTTCGCATCTTGAACCAGGCTCCTGACAGTGGCTTCGGGGCAGTATGCTGTGCGGCTGAATTGTACATGCGTGTTGCATAGCCGCATTGCACGGCTGACGGTGGCTAGTGGTGAGTTTAGTCCTGAATCCTGGCGCTGTCGGTGGCGGCGTTGAGGCTATGCTAGGCTGAAACGAAAACAGAGGTCCCATGCAATGGCACGCGGCGCGAGACTGCTCGCAGGATATTTTCGCAGAACCTGGCTGCTATGGCTGGTGCTCGCAGGCAGCGCTGCGGCCGATGAGTCGCCGTTGGTGTTCTCCATGCTGCCGGGTAATCCGGTCAACAGCATTGCGGCGCCGCTGATCGTCGAAATTTATCAGCGCGCCGGTATCAGCGTTGTGCCGACCGCGGTGCCGCCGCTGCGCGAAACACGCATGCTGGAGGAGGGCGCACTGGACGGTATTGTGGGCAAGTTCGAGAACTTCGAGCTGGCCCATCCCGAGGTGGTTCGCATTCCCGTGCCGCTGGAAACCATCCAGATTGCGGCTTTTGTAACCGATCAGACGCCTGACCTGCCAAGCCTATTGCAGCGTGATAACTTGCGCCTCGGCGCGCTGCGCGGAATCGACTATCAACTACAGCTCCCCGGTTTGCGGCAATGGGTTTTCGTCAACGAGCCGGGGCAGCTTATGCACATGCTGGTGCGCGGACGGGTAGACGCCGCGATCAGTGTCGACATATCCGGCCTGCGCCTCGCGCGCGAGTTACCGCAGGCGCCGATTCGCATGCTTGAGCCAGAGCTCCGTGAACTGCGGGTTTACCACTACCTGCATCGCAAGCATGCCGGTCTGGTGCCAAAAATAACCGCGGTGATGCAGGCAATGTACGACCAGGGGTACCTGCAGGCGCTACACGCGCAGTTTCGTCGCGGCACCGACGCCGCGGTGACGTCTTCGCCGAGGCCGGCCGAGTAACCCCCGCACTGCCATTTATTGGCGGCGGGCGGTGAGTACTTCTTGCAATACCCGTGATTCGATGCGCGACGGCACCGACATGTGGTCCTCGCCTTGCTCGATCAGCATACTGCTGCGTAGCCCCCAGGCTGACAGCGGCTGCAAGCGTCGATGTAGCGCCTGGGAGTCCTGTATTTCCTGCGGTGAGTCGCGCTCGCCCACTATCAGCGCCAGGCTGCTGTGGGTCACGTCCGTTTTGCCGGCCCGAACATCAGCGCTGAAACGTCGCTCCGGCGCCAACAGAAAGCGGTCGTGCCACCAGAGACTGGGGCTGGCGGCGACGATGTGATCAAACAGCGTCGGTCGGGTGAACAGCGCATAGATGCCAAACATGCCGCCAAAGGAATGGCCGAACAGGCTTTGCTGGTCGGTATCGACCGGAAACCGATCAGCCACAGCGGGCATGACTTGCTGCTGCAAAAAATCCAGCAGTTCGTCCTGGCCACCCTGGGGCGGTGTGTTCTGCGCCGCGGGTACTGGCGGTGAAAAATCGTAGGCGCGGCGCAGGAAGTTCAGCGGCTCTTCGCCGGGATAGGCAATGCCGACGATGATCGCGTGGCGGAATTGCTCTTGAGCCCGTTTGGCTTCGTGGAAGGAAGCAAAGTAGGCGTTGGCGTCCAGCACGTAAAGCACCGGGTAGCCGCCGGTATAGGGCACTTCGCCCTCGGGCTTGCTGATCAGGATGCGATAGGGCTGGCCCTTGGCGTTGTGCATTGACCACTCGATGCTGCCGCTCAGGGTGACGGGCTGCTCGCCGGCCTGCGCCGCGTTGGCGAATGTAATAAGCCATAAAGTCGAAAGCGCAGCCAGACAGGGGCTGCGCAAAAACGTTATCCAAGACAAGGTTCAAGTCCTCAAATGGGGCCCTTTGCAGGGCCCCTTTTCGCTTACCAGCGGTAGCTGACGCTGCCGATCAGGGCACGGCCGGCGCCGCGATAGCAGTATCCCGCCTCACAGGAAATGTACTGTTTGTCGGTCACGTTCTTGGCGTTGAGGCCCAGACGTATACCCTCGGCCCCGCCGCGCAGGTCGTAGTGCGCGCCCACATCCACCAGCGTGTAGGCTTCGTTCTTCTCGCTGTTGCTGGCGTTGGCGTAGCTGCGCCCGTTGTAGCGCGCACCGGCAGAGAGGCCCAGGCCCTGCAACAGACCGCTGGGCAGGGTGTAGTCGAGCCACAGGGACGCCAGATGCTTGGGCGTAAGGATCGGTGTGTTGCCCTTGTCGCCATCGTTGCTCTCGGTAATTTCCGCATCATTGAAGGCGTAGCTGGCGATCATGTGCAGATCGTCGGTCAGGTCGGAGACGGCTTCCAGCTCAAGCCCCTGGGACGTTTCTTCGCCTTTCTGAACGTTGAACGCGGTACCTGGCACCGAGGTAAGCGAGTTGGACTGCACCAGATGATAAACCGAGGCGGTCAGCAGAGTGCTGCTGCCGGGTGGCTGGTACTTGATACCCAGTTCGATCTGCTCGCCCTCGGTGGGCTTGAAGTCATCGCCATTCTGGCCGGTGCCGGTTTGTGGCAGAAATGACTGCGCGTAGCTGATGTAGGGCGCCAGGCCCGAGTCGAACAGGTAGAGCGCGCCGACTTGCCCGGTGGTCTTGTCATCGTGCGTCTTGCTTCTGGCGCCGCTGAGATTGTCGGTTTTCTCGGTATTGGCCCAGTCGTGACGCAGGCCGGCAGACAGGCGCCAGGCGCCGAGCTCAATCTGGTCCTGCAGATACACAGCGCTGCGGTGGGTGGTGCCGCTCTGATCGACCAGCACCGAGCGCGGGCGGGCGATGGGCTGGTGGTAGTCCGGGTTGTTGATGTCGATCGAGGGCGCAGCGCCCATGGAGTACTCCACATCAAAATCCAGGTAGGCATAATCCAGGCCGGTCAGCAGCGTGTGTTGCAGGACGCCGGTGGCAAAGCGTGAGACCAGCCGGGTGTCGGTGGTCACCGAATCCATCTGCTCGTAAACCCCCCAGGCGGTGCGATCCAGGATGCTGGTGCTACCGGGCTGCAGGCTGGAGCTGGTGTATTGGTTGACCGTATCGGTCTGCCCGTAGCGCAGGTTGTGCTGCAGGGTGAAGGTGTCGTTGAAGCGATGCTCAAACTCGTAGCCGAGCAGCGTTTGCTGTTGATCCAGTTGATCAAAGTCTTCGTCGCCGGCCCAGAAGCGGGTCAGGGTGTCGCCCGACTGGTAAGGGCGCGGGGAGCCTGAGGTTTCACGGTCCTGATACTGCGCAAGCAAGGTCAGGTCGGTTTGTTCGCTGATGCGCCAGGTCAGCGAGGGCGCGATCAAACCGACATTGTTCGGTACCTGCTCGATGTCGGTATCGGCGTCACGGGCGATGGCGACCAGGCGATAGAGTACGTCGCCGTCGTCATCCAGGCGGCCACCGATATCGAACTGGCCCTGCAGGTGATCGTTGCTGCCGTACTGTAGCTCAACCTGTTCGACGGCCTCTTCGCTGGGGCGCTTGCTCACCCGGTTGACCATGCCGCCCGGGCTGATCTGCCCATACAGCACCGATGCCGGTCCCTTGAGAATTTCGACTCGTTCCAACGCAAAGGGATCAGTGGTGAAGTATGACAACCAGCCGGTGTTGGCCTGGCGCATGCCATCCAGATAATCGGCGTTGGTGACCGCAGCGTAACCGCGAATGTTGATCTGATCGAAACGCGGGTCGAGACCGGCGCCACCTACGCTGACGCCGGCGGAGTAGGCGACGGCCTCTTCCACGGTAGTGGCTTTGCGGTCGGCAATTTGCTCGGCGGTGACCACGCTGATGCTTTGCGCGGTCTCTACAATCGGCGTATCGGTCTTGGTGCCGGCGCGGCTGGTACCGGCAAAGTAACCAGGCACCGGTGCGACGCCAGAGCCCTCGGCCTGCTGCGCTTCAATGGTCAAGGGGTTGAGCTGATAGGCGCCACTGTCGGTTTGCGCAGGCACGATCACATAACCGGAACGGCTTTTTTGCGCCACCAGGCCGCTGCCGCTGAGAAGCGCCGTCAGGGCGGCATCCACTGAGCTGGCGTTACTGACACCGCGACTGCTGAGCCCCTGCACCTGGGCAGGGGTGAATGACAGGTTGATGCCGGTTTGCTGGGCAAAGCTGCTCAGCGCGGCGGCTAGCGGCCCAGGGGCAATCGACAGACTCTGGCGTGAGCTGGCGGCCTGGCTGGTATCGACAGCCAGGGTCAAAGGGCTGGCAAGGCCCAATGCCAGGGCCATGCAGACGGCCAGGCTGCTGTTGCCGGCCAATCGAAAGCCGTAGTGGAGGGGAGCTTTTGCTAGTGCGCGCATAAATCAGATCCGTTCGCAGTTGAGGTTGTATCTCAGTAACCGAACGCCGCGCCCAATCCCGACAGAAAAATTCAATTAATTTTCCAGTACCCGTGGCGTAGCCGGTTCAGGCTTTGGCCACCAAGCGCACCCAGAAACGGGAGCGGCTCACGATGTCGACGGGTAACGTGCGCGCCAGGTGCTCCAGCAAGGCTGCTTGCTGATCGAGTTGAAAGACCCCGGACAGGCGCAGGTCGGCGACAGCCGGATCACAGCCGATCAGCCCGCTGCGGTAGCGGCCAAGCTCCTGCAGGAAGGCGTCAAGGCGGATGTCGTCGACCACCAACATGCCGCGCGTCCAGGCACTGGGGTCAATCGTCTGGTGGCCAATCGGTTCGATATGCTCCGGGTAAAGCGCATAGCGCTCACCGGCCTTGACAGCTAGCGGTTGCTGGCCGCCAAGGGTGCTCACCGCAACGCTGCCCTGTTGCACCAGCAAGTCGCTGTGGCTGCCTTGATCGCGCAGTACGAACTGCGCATCTGCGCTGTCACACCAGCCGTGGCGGCAGGCTACGCGCAAGGGGCTGGCACGCAGGCTGTTCGGGTCTGCGGCGCTGCTGACCTGCAGCTCGCCGGCGCGCAGCACCAGCAGGCGCTCGGTCGCGCTGAACAGCACATCCAGCGCCGAGCCGCTGTTGAGCAGCAGCTCGCTGCCATCGGCCAGGGTGATCTGTCGGCGCTCGCCTGTGGCCACGCGGTAGTCGGCGGTGACGCTAGGGATGCTGGTGACCAACCAGCCAGCGGGCCCGCCGACGGCGACCGTGAGTGTCAGCAGCTTCAGCGCGCGGCGACGCTGCAGGTCGGTGCCGGCGCGCTTGAGGATCGGAATGCCCAGCTCGGGCGAGGGCAGGGTAGCGGTGTAGGCGTCGAGCTCACGCTGCAAGCCGCCGAGACGCTGCCAGGCAAGCGCATGCTCGGGATGCTGTTGGCACCAGTGCTGAATGAGCGCCTGCACCCTGGCCTGGTCGGCGGCGACATCCAGCTTCAGGCGCCATTGGATCGCAGCGCGGACGATACGCTCGGGCAGCGGGGCGCCTGGCTGGCGCGCGGCATCCATGGGCTAACCCTCGCGGTAACGCAGTTGATAGCAGTGGAACAGGGCGTCCGCCACATGGCGCTCTACGGTACGCGAGGAGACGCCTAACTGCGTCGCGATCTGCGCATGGGTCAGGCCTCCGAGCTGATAAAGCAAAAATGCGGTACGCACCCGGGCCTTGAGCCCCTCCAGCAGGGCGGCGATCTGCTCCAATGTTCGCAGGGTCTGATGCTGCTCCTCGGCGGAGGGGTAATATTGCTCTGGCAGTTGCGCGAGGGCCTGCAGGTAGGCATTTTCCAGCGCGCTGCGGCGCCAGTGATCAATCACCAGACCACGGGCGATGGTGGACAGAAACGCCTTGGGCGCCTGATTGCTGACCGCCTGATTGCGCACCAGCACCCGCACGAAGGTGTCTTGCGCCACATCAGCCGCCTGCTCGGCACAGCCAAGCTTGCGCCGCAGCCAGGCGAAGAGCCAGCCGTGGTGCTCGCTGTATAGCGTGGCAATGCTGATGCTGGAGGTGGTTTCGGTGGCGGGCATGCTCGGTCTGAACGGCAAATAGCAGAGAAGCCGCAGTGGCGGCGACAAGGGGTGAAACATTAAAAGAGAATGATTCCTATTACAAGTCGAGTTTGTAGCTTTTCACGCTTCTGCGCTCTGTTTGCCTGACTGTGCCAGGCCGGCGAGCCTTATCTGGCAGTGCTGATGGCAAAGCAGGCAAGTAATGCATCTGGTCGCTCGACATCCAGGCGGGATGTCAGTGTAATGCGCTTTTTCGTCCCCAAAGGAGACGCTGCGTGTCGGAGCCAACGCCGCAATTGAGGACGCTGTCGCGCGCCCTTGATGTGCTCGAACTCATAGAAGCGTCGCCAGTACCCATCTCCCTGTCGGAGCTGGCCAAGGCGATGGATGAGTCGACGCCAATCGTCTTTCGTATCCTGCAGACCCTGGAAGCCAGGGGATACATCCGTCGCCGCGCGGAAGACAAGCGCTACTCGCACACCTGGCGCTCTACCGGCAGTGGCGCCGTGCGCCGCGCTGTGATCTTGCTGAGGAGTGCAGCGGGTTTCTCCGTTGCCGGCAGCAGCGTCGAGGAGCTGGCAGACAGGGCGGCCATCGAGCCCGCCGCGCCCTGAAGGCTTTCAGACGATGCTGGAGCAGGGTGATTTCACGCTGTCGGGTGACGGCGCCAGGCTGGACGAGGCAATAAAAAAGGCGCCGTCTTGAGGCGCCTTTTTCATTTTCTTCACTGGTTGGCCGCAGCCCTCAGGGCGCGTGACTGGCGATGTCTGTCGGCCCACGGCGATACACGTCCTGCAATACCAGATCCAGTGCCTGACGGCTGACGCCGGCGTAGGTGTGGTTGACGATGGCGGTGACCGCCCAACTCTGGCCGTTGTTGTCGCGAGTGATGCCGGCAATGGCCTTGACGTTGCGCAGCGAGCCGGTTTTCACGTGTGCCTGGCCGGCGACCGGCGTATTGCGCAATCGACGGCGCATGGTGCCATCCATTGCCGCCAGCGGCATGGAAGCAACGAACTCGGCGCGGTAGGGGCTGGCCCAGGCAGCCTGCAGCAGCTTGGCCATGTCTCTGGCAGTGAGCCGCTCCATGCGTGAGAGGCCAGCACCGTTTTCCAGTACCAAGCCGGTCGGATAAATACCCTTTTCCGCCAGCCACTGGTTGATCACGCGCACCGCTGCCTTGTGATCGTCGCGATCCGCCGGCGTGCGCTGGTCGCGGCCGATGGTCAGGAACAGCTGCCGAGCCATGGTGTTGTTGCTGTATTTGTTGATGTCACGCACTACCTCGACCAGATCGGGCGAGGCGCTTTGCGATACCAGGCGCGAGCTGGCGGGCGCGCGGCCGATGCGGGTGCCGCCAGCGATAGTGCCGCCCATGTCCCGCCACAGGCTGCGCAGGGTGCTGCCGGTGTAGGTAGTCGCGGTCAGTGCAGACAGGTAGCGTTGGGCAATACAGTTCTCGTGCAGGCTACCGGTTAGCGTGATGGTGGCTTGATAACCGCTGTCCTGAATGCTGTAGGCAACATTCGGGCGTGGGCAGGAACGGACCGGCGGCAACAGGGTGAGCTGGTTGTTGACGGTCACTTCCGGCAGATTGGGTTCCAGGTTGATGCGCACCCCGTTCTGCTCGCCATAGCTGCTCAGCACGAAGAGTTTCAGGTTGGTGAGCAGGGGGTCGGGCTCTACCAGAAATGGTTTGTTCGGGTCGCCACCGTCGTCGACGAAGGGCGGCACATCGCTGGGAAAACGCATGTCTGCCGGCTGCAGTACCAGATCGCCGGTGATGTCGCGCACGCCAGCAGCTTTCAGGTCACGCATCATCAGCCACATGCGCTCAATGGTCAGCTTGGGATCGCCGCCACTACGGAAGATCAGATCACCCTGCAGGGTGCCGTTGACCACCGGGCCATCGATAAACAGGTCGCTGCGCCACTGATAGGTCGGCCCCAGTACTTCCAGTGCGGCATAGGTGGTGATCAGCTTCATGGTTGAAGCCGGATTGACCGGGATATCGGCATTGACGAACTGCGCCATGCCCTGACCTTCCAGCGGGATCACCGCCAGTGACAGCGCGTTGGCCGGGATCTTTGCCGCGGCAAGCGCGGAACTGACCTTGGCAGGCAAGGTGCCGCTGTCGGCAGCAAAGGCAGGGGCGTTGACCAGCAGGCCCAGGGTGGGCAGAACGCAGAGCAGGGCACGTTTGAATCGGGTAGGCATGAAGACCAGCTCCGTAGGGATCGAGGTGGCTGAAAGCTATGGCGTTTTCATTCATTCCCTTGTAGAGCGCATCATCACTCAAATAACTGCTTACGCCAAGTACTTAAAGTAAATTGTTATGTTTGCTGTTTTTGCCTGGGCGGTGCTGCAAAAAAGCACTGGATGCTTCGCCTGCAGGCGCAAACGCCCGGTTCGCATGCTAATCTTGGTTGCGGCGAATGCGCCCAGAAAACCACAAAAGTGGCAGCAATACCAGACAGATCGTCAGAGAAATCCAGACACTCTCGCTGCGAATGCGATACGCCTCGGCAAGTAGCTCGTCTTCGGGCACCAGCACTGCCAGGTAGGTGTCCGGCGTGCCGCGCAGCCCAATACGGCGTTGCTGGATGATCCAGCGGCGGCCTTCCAGTTCGCGGGTAATGCGGCGCTCCTGGCGATAGCCGTCCAGCGCCAGGGTGGCCAGCAGGGTGCTGCCCAGCTGGTTGAAACGCTTGAGATGCAGACTGCTGCCCTGCGCCGTGTGCAGCAGGCGCTGCACGTCATGGTAGGCGATCACCGTGCCATCGGCGGTATAGATCAACAGCTGCGAGGAGGGCGTGATCTTCTGTTCCTCCAGCGCCTGTGACAGCCGGCCAAGGGTCAGATCGGCGCCCAGCACCGCACCGTTACGTGCGCGCTTCGCCAGTGTGGTTCCGAACTCGTGGGTCGAAAAAAACACGTAGGGCAGGGTGACTATCTGCTGATCAACTGCCGTTGCTTCCTCATACCAGGGACGCTGCCGTGGATCAAAACCGTCATCCACCATCAAGCGAGCCTCAATGATGCCCAGTTGCTGGTTCAGAAAGAGATAGGTGACGTTGCGCTCGCCGTTTTCATTTTGCACATGCCAGGCCATCCAGCGTGCTTCCTCCGGCGCATCAAAGCGGTTCTGGTTTTCGGCCACGTCGAGCGAGCGCAGCATGAGGTAGTCGCCGTCGGTCCAGCCCAGATACACGGAATTGAGTTGCGGGTTGTCGCTCAGCACCTGCGCGAAGGATTTCAGATGCGGGAGGCGCTGGGCCAGGGTACGGGTATCTGGCAGGGAGCCAAGGCTCAGCAGGTTCAGCGCCTGGCCGGGTGGCTGATAGATATTTTCCAGTTGGGTCTCAACATTCAGGCTCAGGCGTTCAAACAGCTCATCGCCGGTGGACAGCATGATCCGAGACAACTGCTGGTATTGAAACAGGGTCAGCAGCGTGCCGGTGAACAGCAAGGTGATCAGCGTGATGAGGGCTGTCAGGCGATAGGGCCTGGCGGCGAACTTCCTTCCTGGATCGTCCGGCATGACATTCCTGTATTGCGACCTGTCGGGATGAGGCCAATATAGACTATTAAGCCGGGCTTGGCAGGGCAAACAGCGTGCGCGCGGTGGCCGTGGTGTGGGCAGCGAGTTGCGCCAGGGTTTCGTTACGACACTGGGCCACACAATGCGCTACTTCGATCAGGAAGGCGGGCTCGTTGCGGCGGCTCTTCGGCTTGTTTTCCATGCTGCGTGGCAGCAGCCAGGGCGCGTCGGTTTCCAGCATCAGGCGGCCGGTGGGAATATCGCGCATCAGGGGGTGCAGGTGGGTGCCGCGGCGCTCGTCGCAGATCCAGCCGGTAATGCCGATGTGCAGATCCAGATCAAGGTAGGCGTAAAGAGCTTTCTGATCTGCGGTAAAGCAGTGCACCACGGCGCCGCTGAGCTGGTCCCGGTAATCGCGCAGCAATGGCAGCAGCGTTTCGCTGGCATCGCGTTCGTGCAGAAACACCGGCAAGCCGGTCTCCACGGCAATGCTGAGCTGGTCTTCCAGCGCCTTGACCTGCGCCGGGCGCGGCGAAAAATCCCGATTAAAATCCAGCCCACATTCACCGATGGCCTTTACCGCATTGTGTTGGCTCAGCTGCGTGAGCTGGCGGTGGCCGTCGCTGTTCCAGTGGCGTGCTTCGTGGGGGTGAACCCCGGCAGTCGCAAACAGCCGGTTGGGCTCATCTGCGCAGAATTCGAGTACCTGATCGGCGTGATCAAGCGAGGTGGTGGTCAGCAGCAACTGGCTGACATCGGCCTGCCAAGCCCGCTCCAGTACTTCAGAGCGGTCTTTGGCAAAAGCCTTGTCAGTCAGGTTGACGCCGATATCGACCCATTCCATGGTGCGAAGGGTCAGTCCTTGCGTGGCGGTCTGGCGGCGCGCGGCTTGCTGGCGAAGTCACGCTTGGGCTTGCGCGCCGGGCGTGATTCGGTTTCACCGGGCGGCAGCGGCCAGGCGCGGATCTGCAGCGGAACGCCGTTGATCTCGGCACTGGCCAGCCGGTTGAGGATGTCCTGGTCGAGTTGCGGCAGGTAAACGCCGGTGTGCTCGGGGAACATCTTGATGTGGCCGATCTGCTGGCGCTGCAGCTTGCCAACCTTGACCAGTACGTCCACCAGCGGTTTGGGCATCAGCCCGCTCTTGCGGCCGCCCTGGACCTTGTAGCGGGTCAGGCCGCTGTCGCGGTCGAACTGGTTTTCCTGGCGTGCAGGCGCGCTGGGCAGCTCGGAAACCGGCTCCAGCAGGGTCTTGGCGCTTGGCAGAATGGCCAGCAACGCGGCTGCCAGCTCGGTAGCGTCCAGGCTGGTAAGCTCCTGCAGATCGGTCACCAGCTGCTGGTGCAGCGAGGTGGCGTTTTCGCGGGCGGCATTCAGGCGCGTGGCCAGCTTGCTCAGACGACCGCTACGGACGGCATCGGCTGACGGCAGCGCCTGGGGTTCGATCTTCTGGCCTGTGGCTTTCTCGAGTACGTGCAGCAGGCGACGCTCACGCGGGGTGGCAAACAGGATTGCCGTGCCCTGGCGGCCGGCGCGGCCAGTACGACCGATACGGTGTACGTAGCTTTCGCTGTCGTGCGGCAGATCGTAGTTGAGTACGTGGGTAATGCGTTCCACGTCCAGGCCACGGGCGGCAACGTCGGTAGCCACGATAATGTCGATCAGGCCGCGCTTGATGCGGTCGACCACTTGCTCACGCAGTTGCTGGCTGAGATCGCCATTCAGTGCAGCGGCCGCAAAGCCACGTGCTTCCAGCCGCTCAGCCAATTCAAGACTGGCGGTTTTGGTGCGCACAAAGACGATCATGGCTTCGACCGGCTCAACTTCGAGCAAGCGTGTCATGGCGTCCAGTTTGTGGTGGTTGGACACTTCCCAGACTTTCTGGGTGATGGTGTCCAGGCTGCTGCTGGAGCCGCTGTGCAGGCGGATCTCCTTGGGCTCTTTCATGTGCTTGCGTGCAACGGTACGCACGCCAGGCGGCATGGTGGCCGAGAACAGCGCCTTCTGGGTTTGCTCCGGGACTTCTTCAAAGACGGCTTCGAGATCGTCGGCAAAGCCCATCTTGAGCATTTCGTCCGCTTCGTCGAGCACCAGGAAGCGCAGGTCCTGCAGCTTCAGGCTGCGACGGCGCAGGTGGTCGGTGAGACGGCCGGGAGTCGCAACAACAACATGTGCGCCGCGCTCCAGCGCCTTGAACTGCGGCGCGAAAGCTGAGCCGCCGTAGAGGGCAAGTACGGAAAAACCACGCATGTTCTGCGCATAGCGCTGAAAAGCTTCGGCAACTTGCAATGCCAATTCACGGGTTGGCGTGAGGATCAGTGCCTGCGTGGCGCGCAGGCTGACGTCGATGCCGGCCAGCACGGGCAGTGCAAAGGCGGCGGTCTTGCCCGTGCCGGTTTGCGCCAGACCAAGCAGGTCATCACCGCTGAGCAGGGTGGGGATGGCCTCGGCCTGGATGGGGGAGGGTGTTTCATATCCGAGGCTGTTTAGAGCCTCGAGAAGCGGAGCAGGTAAGCCAAGATCGGCAAACTGCTTGGCCGCCGGAGCGGTATCGGACATACGGGAAGTAAACCTTGGGGATATGTAGATCGGGCATTATACGCGGTTCGCGACGAAATTGCCGCAGCCTTTTTTGCCGCTCTGTTCATTCCCGTGCCGAAGTGGCAGGCTAAAGCCCAAATTTACGAGAAAGGACAGACAGATGGGGCGTTTGGTTGAAGGCCAGTGGCACGACGAATGGTATGACACCGAGTCAAATGGTGGCGCGTTCAAGCGTGAAGATGCCGGTTTTCGCGAAGGTGTGGGCGAGGGCTCGCGCTACCCTGCCGAGTCGGGGCGCTATCACCTGTACGTGTCGCTGGCGTGCCCGTGGGCGCATCGTACCCTGATCATGCGCAAGCTCAAGGGTTTGGAGCCGCACATCGGCGTGACTGTGACTCACCCGCATATGCTGGAGCAAGGCTGGCATTACGAGCCTGCCGAGCCGCTCTACGGCCTGCAGTACCATCATCAGCTGTACACCAGGGCGAAAGCGGATTACACCGGCCGGGTGACTGTTCCGGTGCTCTGGGACAAGGTGACCGAAAGCATCGTCAATAACGAGTCTGCCGAGATTCTGCGGCTGTTCAACAGCGCCTTCAATGGTCTGACCGGCAACCACGACGACTACTATCCGGCGCCGTTGCGCGAGGAGATAGACCGGATCAACGAACGGGTCTATCACGACATCAACAACGGCGTGTACAAGACCGGTTTCGCCACGCGCCAGTCAGTGTATGAGCAGGCCTGCGAGACCCTGTTTGCCGCGCTGGACTGGGTCGAGGAGCGGCTGACTACCCAGCGCTATCTGGCCGGGGAGCGTATCACCGAGGCCGATTGGCGCTTGTTTACCACCCTGGTGCGCTTTGACCCTGTGTACCACGGCCACTTCAAATGCAACGTGCGGCGCATTCAGGATTATCCGGCCCTGTCTGGGTACCTGCGTGAGCTGTACCAATGGCCGGGCATCGCCGAGACGGTCAATTTCGAGCACATCAAACAGCATTACTACTACAGCCACGACACCATCAACCCGACCCGAATCGTTCCCTTGGGCACAGGCCAGGATCTCAATCTGCCGCATGAGCGCGCGCACCTGCCCGTGATCAATTAGTGCAGGCCACAGGCTTCATGCCTGCTAACATGCAGCGCCGCGCCGCAACCGCCAGCAGGACGGCGCTGCCTACAATAAACTGCCTGTATTGACCGCCTGAACTTTGGAGATGTCGTGATCGACCTAGCAAACCTGTTACCGCCGGCCCTCACATTATCGGGCATCGCCCTGATCAGCCTGATCTGTCAGCTGATGGCCTGGCGCCTACGCTTGCCCGCGATTCTGTTTCTGCTGATCAGCGGTATTATTTGTGGTCCGGTGCTGGGGATGATCAATCCGGACGAGTTTCTCGGCGATCTGCTGTTTCCGATAGTGTCGTTATGCGTTGCACTTATCCTGTTTGAGGGCAGTCTGACCCTCAAATTCGAGCAATTGAAGGAAACCGGCCCGGTAGTACGGCGCTTGGTCACTGTGGGTGCTTTGGTCACCTGGGGCGTCATCAGTCTGGCCTGTTATTGGCTGATCGGCCTGGATGTCGCGCTCTCGGCGCTGTTTGGAGCATTGGTTGTGGTTACCGGGCCGACCGTTGTGGTGCCGATGCTGCGCACCCTGCGCGCCACGCCGCGGATATCCAAGATATTGCGCTGGGAAGGCATTCTGATCGATCCCATCGGCGCCTTGTTGGCGGTCTTGGTGTACGAATGGATCGTCTCGCAGGCAGCCGGACACAACGGTTTCATGGCCAGCTTGCTGATTTTTGTCGAAGTCATCGGAGTAGGCACCATCGCCGGTATCGTCGGTGGCTTCCTCATGGCGACGGCCATGCGCCGCCACTGGATCCCCGAGTACCTTGAAGTCCTGGCGTCCCTTACCCTGGTACTGGTGATGTTTGCGGTGTCCAACGAGATTGCCCATGAATCGGGCCTGCTCACCGTTACCATCATGGGTATCTGGCTGGCCAACGCCAAGGGTATCGATATTGAAGAGATTCTGGTGTTCAAGGAGCATCTGTCGGTCTTGCTGATCTCGGGTCTGTTCATTTTGCTGGCCGCGCGGCTCGACCTGAATGCGCTGCTGGCGTTGGGCTTGCCGGCGCTGGCACTGCTGGCGGTTATCCAGTTTGTGGCGCGTCCGCTAGCGGTGTGGATCAGCAGTATTGGTAGTGAGCTGACCTGGCCGGAACGGGCCATGGTCGCCTGGGTAGGGCCGCGCGGCATTGTCGCGGCGGCGGTCTCTGCGCTGTTCGCCCTGCGGCTGGAGCAAGCGGGTTATGAGGACGCGGCCCTGGTCAGTGCCCTGACCTTTGCGGTGATCATTGGCACCGTGGTGTTTCAGAGCGCGACTGCACGTTCGGTCGCCAGCCTGCTGAAGGTCACCGAGCCGGAGCGTCGCGGTATCCTGTTGGTCGGCGCCAATCAGGTATCCCGCGCGCTGGGGGAGGTGTTGCAACGTCTTGAGGTGCCGCTGCTGGTAGTGGATACGCACTGGGATTCGATCCGTCAGGCGCGGATGAAAGGCCTGCGCACGCTGCGCGGCAATCCGCTGTCGGCCACGGTGGACAGTAACCTCGATCTGACCGGTCTGGGCACCCTGCTGACGCTGACCCCGGAGCGCGAGTGGAACGCGCTGCTGAATCAACATTTTCGCCGTGACTTTCCGGCCCACCGCATCTTCACCGTGCGCAACGAGCGCGCGGGCGCCAACGAGCGTATGCAGATTTCCTCCAAGCATGAGGGCATGCCCTTTGGGCGGGAGGGGCTGACGTTCAGCAAGCTTTCCAGCCTGATCAGCCAGGGCGCGCGGTTCAAGGCCACCACGCTCAGTGAAGGTTTCAGTTACGAGCAGTGGCAAAAGGATGCTGGCAAAACGCGCATCGCCCTGATGGCGCTCACGCCGGAACGCCGCTTGCGGGTGCTCAGCCCTGGGCTGGATTTGGCGCCGGAAGCAGGCTGGACGCTGATTTATCTGGCGACCAGCCAGGACGAAAAGCCCGGTGATACCGCCGCGCTGGTGGCACGCCGTGAGAATGGTCAGGGTGACGAGGCTGCCAAGCCGGCGCTGCCAGACCCTCAGTAATCTATCGCGGTAATCCAGTACAGGCGCTCGCCACCGGGCGCCTGTACACATATCTCATCGTCCAGCGTCTTGCCCAGCAGCGCTCTTGCCATGGGGCTGTCAATGCTGATGTGCTGCTGCTTCGGATCAATTTCATCGGGGCCGACGATGCGCAGCAGCAAGGGTTTGCCGTCTTCATCCTCCAGTGTGACACGGGCGCTGAAATACACCTTGCTGGGATCGCTGGGTGGCTGGTCTACCACTTTCAACGCTTCAAGACGCTTGCGCAGAAAGCGCACCCGACTGTCTATTTCACGCAGCATTTTCTTGCCGTAGATGTACTCGGCGTTCTCTGAGCGGTCGCCGAGTGCGGCCGCTTCGCTGACTGCCTGGGTGACCGCCGGGCGCTTGTGCAACCAAAGCTGGTCCAGCTCTTCGCGCAGGCGCTGTGCACCGGCGGCGGTGATCAATGGCGTGCCGGCACTGCGTGGTGGGCGGTAACGGCTCATCTCAATGGCTCCGGTTGATCAGGCGCATGGGGCTCTGATGCACCACGGCGCGGGTGCCCAGGGCACCGGCCACGCCGATCAGCAGGGCACCGGCCAACGGCGCCAACAGCCAAAACAGCAGGTGCGGCTGCCACTCCAGATCCAGCGCAAAGCGATACAGTGCCCAGGTGGCCAGTTCGCTGGCGACCACCGCCATTAGCCCCGCGAGTGCGCCGAGCAGCGTGAACTCCAGCCGATTGGCGCGTCGCAGCAGCGCTTTCTGCGCGCCCAGGGTGCGCAGCAGTGCGCCTTGATACAGGCGCTGATCCAGCGTGGCTTGCAAGGCAGCGAACAAGACTGTCAGCCCTGCCAGCAAAACGAACACCAGTACGTACTCCACCGCCAGGGTTACCTGCGCGAGGATGCTGCGAATCTGCTCAAGTATGGGTTCTACTTCCAGCAGCGTCATAGCAGGAAAAGCGCGCGTCAGGTCGCGCAGCGCAGCGCGTTCGCTGCTGGGCAGGTAAAAACTGGTCAGCAGCGTGGCGGGCAGATCGTTGAGGCTGCCGGGCGAGAAGATCATGTAGAAGTTGGGCGTGAAGTTGTCCCAGTCCACTTCGCGGATGCTGCTCACACGGGCGCTCAGGGTTTGCCCGGCGATAACAAAGCCCAACTGGTCATCCAGCTTGATGCCAAGGCTGTCGGCCAGCTCGGACTCGATCGACACCAGCGGCTGCTCACTTGGCGCAGAAGGCCACCAGCTGCCTTCACGTAGCTGGTTGCCGGCCGCAGGCTCGGCGGCCCAGGTCAGGCTCAGGTCGCGATTGATAGCGCGCTCACCCTGGCTGTCCTTGGTAACCTGCTCGCGCACAGGTTGATCGTTGATGGTAACCAGTCGGCCGGGCGTGACCGGGTAAAGTGGGGCGCTGCGTGCGCCGATGGTGTTCAGCTGCGCGGCAAAGTCGTCAGCCTGCTCGGGCAGGATGTTGAGCGCAAAGTGGTTGGGCGCATCGGCGGGGAGCTGGTCTTGCCAATTGCTGAGCAGCTCGGTGCGCAGAATGATCACCACCAGCATGCTCATGAAGATCAGCCCAAAGGCGAGAATCTGCGTCGCCGCCGCAGCGGGTTGCTTCAGCAGCTCACCGCTGCCCAGTCGCCAGGCCAGGCTGGCACGCGCCAGCGGGGCGGCACTCGCACGCAACAGCAGCCAGGCCAACAGCCCCATCAGCAGTGCGGCGGCCGCGCCGCCGAACACCATCGACAGGGTCAGTTTCAGGTCGCCGGTAAATTGCCACATCAGTAGGCAAAGCGCAGTCAACGCCAGGCCATAGATGAACCAACTGCTGCTGGGCATGGGTGCCAGGTCGCGGCGCAGTACCCGCAGCGGTGCAACGCGTCCCAGCCGCAGCAGCGGCGGCAGCGCAAAGCCGAATAGCGCCGTGAGACCGGTGGCCGCACCGATCCAGAGAGGTTGCAGGCCGGGCGCTGGCAGGTCGGGTGGCAGCAGGTCCTGCAAGAGTGCTATCAACCCCCACTGTACTAACCAACCGAGCAGCAGGCCCGCCAGCGTGGCGAGGGCGCCAAGCATCAGCAACTGAGAAAGGAACAGCTGCAACACTTGCCGACGTGACAAACCCATGCAGCGCAGCAGTGCGCTGGCATCGAAGTGACGCACGGCAAACCGGCCGGCAGACAGCGCCACGGCAACCCCTGCCAGCACGACTGCGGCGATACTGGAGAGCCCCAGGAACTGATTGGCACGCCCTAGGGCGCGGCCAACCTGGCGGTTGTCGTCATTGACCGTGGTCAGCCGCTGATTGACCTCCAGCTGAGGTTCCAGCCAGTCGCGGTAACCCTGCAATGCCGGCGCGTCCCCGCTGATCAACAGGCGATAGCTAACACGGCTGCCGGGTTGCACTATGCGCGTGGCGGGAATGTCGGCAAGGTTCATCAGTACGCTGGGCGAGAGGCTGTAAAAGTCGGCTGCGCGATCCGGTTCATGGGTGATCAACGCACTGATGCGCAGGCTGGCGTAGCCCACCTCCAGTGAGTCACCGACCTGCAACGCCAACTGGTTCAGCAGCCGGGGTTCGATCCAGACCTCTCCCGCTGCGGGTATCTCGCCGGTTGTGCGCTCCTCGCCAAAGGGCTGGTCGGTGATGCGCAGCTCGCCGCGCTGCGGGTAGCCGGATTCGACGGCCTTGACGCTGCTCAACTGCATTTCGCTGTCACTGGCCATGACGCTGGAGAAACCCACCTGCGCGCTGGTGCGCAGTCCCTGGGCGCTGGCCTGTTGAGCGTAAAGATCCGGTAGCGGGCTGCGCGACGAGATGACCATGTCGGCACCCAGAAATTCGGCCGCGCGGCTGGTCATACTGCGCTCAATACGGTTGGTGAAGAAGCTGATGGCGGTGCTGATGGTGACGGCGATCAGCAACGCCAGGATAAGCACCCGCAGTTCGCCGGAGCGCCACTCCCGCCCAAGCAGACGCAGCGCCAGGGCAGGGGAGTTGAAGCCACTCACAAAGCAGGCTCCAGCAGTTTGCCCGCCTGCATGTGCAACGCGCTGCTGCAGCGTTCGGCCAATCGCGCGTCATGGGTTACCAATACCAGCGTGGTCTGCTGCTCGCGGTTGAGTTCAAACAGCAGATCGGTGATGCGTTCACCGGTGGCGGCATCCAGGTTGCCGGTGGGTTCATCGGCAAACAGGATGGCCGGCTCACTGGCAAAGGCGCGGGCGATGGCGACGCGTTGCTGCTCGCCGCCGGACAACTGCTGCGGGTAGTGGCTGGTGCGCGCAGCCAGACCGACGCGGTCCAGCAATTCCGCGGCGCGTTGGCGAGCATCTCGGCGACCGGCCAGCTCCAGCGGTAACATGACGTTTTCCAGTGCGGTGAGGCTGTCGAGCAACTGGAACGATTGGAACACGAAGCCGACCTGCGCGCCGCGCAGTGCCGCACGCTGGTCTTCATCCAGGTCATTGAGTACCTTGCCGGCCAGTTCGACTCCGCCACCGCTGGGCAAATCCAGACCGGCGAGCAGGCTCAAGAGCGTCGACTTACCGGAGCCCGAGGCGCCGAGAATCGCCACGCTGCTGCCGCGCGTGATCTGCAGGCTGACGTTATCGAGAATGGTGAGTTCGGCTTCCGAGCTGGAGACGACTTTGCTAAGGTGGCGAG
The DNA here is from genome assembly GCF_900105255.1 of Halopseudomonas sabulinigri. Lineage (NCBI taxonomy): Bacteria > Pseudomonadati > Pseudomonadota > Gammaproteobacteria > Pseudomonadales > Pseudomonadaceae > Halopseudomonas > Halopseudomonas sabulinigri. The sequence goes on from NZ_LT629763.1 coordinate 393,626, forward strand.
CGATTATCACATTGTCTGACATGGTATCCGGCCTGATGAAACCCTGGAAAAACTGCCTCGCGGCAATCCTGTTGGCGCTGCTGACACTGCCCGTCTCGGTGAGTGCTTCTGCACAAGGCATTTTGATCGTGGGTGATAGTATCAGCGCCGCTTTCGGTCTGGAACTCGAGCGCGGCTGGGTGAGTCTGTTACAGGCGCGTTTGCGCGAACAGGCCGTTGCGCTGCCGGTGGTCAATGCCTCGGTCAGCGGCGATACCACTGCCGGTGGGCTGGCCCGCCTGCCACGCCTGCTGCAGGAGCACCAGCCCGAGCTGGTGATCATCGAATTGGGTGGTAATGATGGCCTGCGCGGGCTGGCTCCGGATAAAATGCAACAGAATCTTTCTGCCATGGTAGCAGCGGCGCAAGCCTCCGGTGCCGAGGTGCTGCTGTTGGGCATGCGGATACCGCCAAATTACGGGGTGCGCTATACCCAAGCCTTTGAACAGGTGTTCCGCGAGCTCGGTGATCAGCCCGACGTCGCCGTGGTGCCCTTTGTGCTTGAAGGGGTGGCAGGCGTGCCGCAGCTGATGCAAGCTGACGGCATACATCCGAATGCCGAGGGCCAGCCGGGGATTCTGGAAAACGCCTGGCCGCTGATCAGCGACTGGCTTGAAACGCAGCCCTGAGCTGTTTCTTATTGTTGGGAGCTTGCTGTGGCTGTAAGTGTGTCCTGGATTGCCAGGCGCTGGTGTATTGTTGAACAGGATGAGCAACGCGACCTGTTCGTGCAGGATCCCTGGCATCTTCATCTGGTGGATATCAATCTGCGTCTTGATGTGCCGCGTGAGCGTACTTTGTGCGGTGACCTGTTGCCGTCGCGGCCGCTGTATCGCGAGGTGGCGCGGTCGATGATGGCAGCGATCTGCCCTGCATGCATGCGACTGGTCAATGAGTTGCGCCAAGGGCAGCAGCACTCACGGCCTGTCGCGCAAAAGGCGCCGTTAGGCGAGAGTGGCCAGGTTGCCATGACTATCTTTCTAGCAGGAGTTGATGCATGAGTGTATTTCGTCCCACCCTGATGGCATTGGCTCTGGTTGGCGGGCTGTTGAGCGCTGCACCGGCAGTGCAGGCCAACGATTACGTGCTGCAAAGCACCGATCAAGACGTGATTGGCCAGGTGGAAACGCGCAAGGCGCGCTACGAAGATACCTTTGCAGACCTTGGCAGTTCATTGGGTTTTGGCTATCTGGAAATGGTCGCCGCCAACCCCGCAATCGACCCTTGGTTGCCGGGGGAGGGAACCGAGATCACCCTCCCGGGCGAGCATGTGCTGCCGGTTGCCCCGCGCGAAGGCGTGGTAATCAATCTGCCCGAGTTTCGCATGTACTACTTCCACAAGGGGGGCGAAATAGTCTCCAGCTATCCGGTCGGCATCGGCCGTGAGGGCTGGTCGTCGCCGCTAGGGCAGACGCGTATTCTGCGCAAGCAGGAGAAACCGTCTTGGTATCCGCCCAAGTCGATCCTGGAAGAGCATGCCGCCAATGGCGATCCGTTGCCGGCGGTAGTGCCGCCGGGGCCGGACAACCCCATGGGGCCGTTCAAAATGAACCTGGCCATGAGCGGTTATGTTATTCACGGTACCAACAAGAAGTTCGGCATCGGCACGCGGGTGAGCCACGGTTGTTTCCGTATGCGCAATGAAGACATTACCGAGTTGTTTCCCCAGGTGCCGGTGGGCACCACAGTGACCATAGTCAACCAGCCGTACAAGTTGGGCGTGATCAATGGGGAGCTGTATCTGGAGGTGCACACGCCGCTGGATGAGCATGGCATGCCGTCAACCCTGGACAAGCAGGGCGCAATTCAGACGCTGCTGGCTGAGCAAAGTGAGAAAGTAAGCGGGTTCAGGCTGGATTGGGAGGCAATTCGCGATCTGGTGTACGCCGAGAGCGGGATTCCCGGGCGTATCGGACAACCTGTCCGGTCCATGTGAACCGGACAGGCGGCAAGCCGGCTGATTACTTCTGGCTGGCTTTGTCGAGCATGCGCATGGCGCGCTCGTTCGCTTCGTCAGCGGTTTGCTGCGCGCGTTGTGCAGCAGACAGTGCTTCTTCAGCCTTGCGATAGGCTTCATCAGCACGCGCCTGAGCGCTTGCAGTTGCGTTTTCGTTAGCGGCTACACGAGCGCTCATTTCCTTTTCCATGCTGTTACCGCAACCGGCAGCCAGCAGGGTGGCGAGAGCGACGGCAGATACTTTCAGTGCAGTTTTCATATACTTTCCCCTTGTGTAAAAGTCCTTGCTATAAGAACGCACTGCTAAGGACTCGGTTATGGGTTATGAGTTCCCCAGGCCCTTGGCAGTGCGTTCTTCGCTAGCGTTGTTAATAGTAGCAGGTGACTTGGCGGATGAAAGTCGGGCACTAATAAATCTCTCCTTATGAATGGCAATCAACCGTTGTAATGCGCGCCGCATTTGCTTGTTTTGATGTGCCACTGAGGTAATGTGTCGCAGGCAAATAACTATAAGGATTGACCATGCTCGGAAATCTCGGCTTGCTCGCCGGTCTTGCGCTACTGATCTTCATGGCCCTGCGCGGCATCAACATCTTCATTGCATCACTCATCTGTGCGCTGGTCGTGGCGCTGACCAATGGCCTGCTGGTCTCGCAGACGCTGCTGGAGTTCTATCCCTTTGGCGCGCTGGGTGCCTTTACCTTCGCCGGCAAGTTCTTTCTGCTGTTCCTGTGTGGGGCGATTTTCGGCAAGGTCATGGCAACCAGCCAGGCGGCCAAAAGTATCGCACTGGCGATCACTCGCAGCCTGGGCGTCAAGCATACGTTGCTGGTGGGGATGGTGGTGTGCGCGCTGCTGACCTACGGCGGGGTAGTGGTCTTTGTGGTGGTCTTCACCATGTACCCACTGGGTATCACGCTGATGCGTGAAGCCAACCTGCCGAAACGCTTGTGGGTGGCGGCAACCTCGATAGGTGCCGGTACCTTTACCATGACTGCGCTGCCGGGTACGCCCTCGATTCACAACGTGATTGCTGCCAGCTCGCTGGGCACTGATCTGTTTGCCGGCGGCTGGATTGGCATATTTGCCGCGCTGGTGATGGCAGGCCTGGGCATGTGGTATGTCGAATGGGAATGGAAGAAAGCCAAATTGACCGGTGAAGGCTTCGTCGAGAATGCCCAGGACCTGCGCATGGAGCAGCTGGCTGACAACACCACTGAAGCGCCGCCGTGGATCATGGCCATGGTGCCGATGGTCGTAGTGCTTGGCACTATCATGCTGCCACGGTTACTGCTGGGTATGGCTGACTGGTCCGCCGGCGACAGCCTGATTGGCAAGGTGTTGCTGTTCAGCGCATCACAGCCGATCGTTTGGCCCAGCATGGCGTTGATTCTGGGCTCGCTGACCTGCGTAGTCTTGTTCCCGCGCTTGCGCCGCAATGCCGCCCAGGTATTTGGCCAGGGTGCTGATGATTCCATCATGCCGCTGCTGAACACGGCGGCGGTTATCGGCTTTGGCGGCGTAGTTACCCAGACCGCCGGTTTTGCTCACTTCGCCCAATGGATTCTGAACGTTGATATGCCGCCGTTGCTGTCGGTTTTCGCGTCGGTCAGCGTGGTCTCGGCGATTGTCGGTTCCTCTTCCGGCGGCTTGCAGATCTTCATGCAAACCCTGGCGCCCAAGTATCTGGAAATGGGTATTGAGCCGGAAATTCTGCACCGTATCGCGGCCATCGCCGCTGGTGGCCTGGACTCACTGCCGCACTGCGGTGCGGTGATAGCCACCCTGATGATCATGGGCCTGACACACAAGGAGGCTTACAAGAACCTGTTTGTCGTCACCGTAGTTATCCCGGTGATCGCCTGCCTGCTGTCGATCGCTGTATTGATGGCTATGGGCGTTGGCGTCAATCCGACGACCTGAGGGTATTTTTTGCTCGGATGGGAATCATTCTGTCCGAGCAGCGTCTATAGTGGATAACTCGTGTAATGCCTATCCAGCAGCCTGGGAGACTGACAATGACCATGAACGCCACCGTCCAGCACGACCCGGAAGGCAAGCAGTTCTATGTTGTCGTTGAGGGCACCAAGGCTTATCTGGCCTACATGGATCTCGGCAAGCAGACACTCGATATTTATCGCACCTTCGTGCCCAATGCCCTGCGTGGCAAAGGGTTGGCGGCGCAACTTACCGAGCACGCCTTGCGCTATGCCGAGGAGCAGGGCTATACCGTTATTCCATCCTGCTCGTACGTTGAATGGTATATGGATCGCCAGTCGGCCAACGCCGAGTAAGCCCAGTTGTGCTTTGCAGTACATAAAAAAACCGCCGAAAGGCGGTTTTTTTTCTTCTGACTCAGGGCTGGGCTTAGCCCCGGTTGCGCTTGGGCAACACGTCCTGCAGTTTGTCATGCATGCTGCGTACGCTGTTGACGGTAGTGTCCCAGTCGATACAGGCGTCGGTAACGGAGACGCCGTACTGCAGCTGCGACAGGTCCTTGGGAATGGACTGACTACCCCAGCCGATGTGGCTTTCTACCATCAGGCCAACAATCGAGTTGTTGCCTTCCAGAATCTGGTTGGCCACGTTATCCATCACCAGCGGCTGCAGGCCGGGGTCCTTGTTGGAGTTGGCGTGGCTGCAATCAACCATGATGTTGGGGGCAATCGAGGCTTTCTCCAGCTCCTTCTCGCACAGCGCAACGCTGACCGAGTCGTAGTTGGGTTTGCCGTTGCCGCCGCGCAGCACCACGTGACCGTAGGGGTTGCCCTTGGTGGTGACGATGGACACCTGACCCTGTTGGTTGATGCCCAGAAACCGGTGCGGACTGGAGACCGACTGCAGCGCATTGATGGCGACCGACAGGCTGCCATCGGTACCGTTCTTGAAGCCAACAGCCGAGGAGAGGCCGGATGACATCTCACGGTGCGTCTGTGATTCGGTGGTGCGTGCGCCGATGGCTGACCAGGAGATCAGATCCTGCAGATACTGCGGCGAGATCGGATCAAGCGCTTCGGTGGCGGTGGGCAGACCCATTTCAGCCAGATCACGCAGCAGCTGCCGGCCAATGTGCAGTCCATCTTCAATCTTGAAGGAGTCATCCAGGTAAGGATCGTTGATCAGACCTTTCCAGCCGACGGTGGTACGTGGCTTTTCAAAGTAGACGCGCATCACCAGATAGATGGTGTCCTTTACCTCATCGGCCAGCACCTTGAGGCGCGCAGCGTAATCCTTGGCAGCGTCAATGTCGTGGATGGAGCAGGGGCCGATGACGATGAACAGGCGGTGGTCCTTGCCGTCGAGGATGTCGCGAATCACCTGGCGGCTTTCGACGACGGTTTTTTGCGCTGCTTCACTCAGCGGAATCTTGGCTTTCAGCTGCTCGGGGCTGATAAGGATTTCGTTGGAGGTGACGTTCAGATCATCAATTGGTAAATCGGCCATCATTTATCCCGGAAAGTCGTGCCGGCCGCGATTCGGTGCGACCGTTTCAAAAGAGTTCCACAGCTTAATCAAGCTTGCCCACTTAGGCTACCCCGCAGCTCTCTATTACCCTGAAAAACAATATTAATCGTTACTCCGCTGAATATTTGTCGATTCATGCCGGGCTTTGTCGTGCTGTTGACTGTCTTGCGGTGGCGGTGCGGATTACCATCGGCCTACATTAACAACACACCCGTTCGAATGAGGCTTGTATGGATAATAAGAACCCGCGCATTGGTATTATCGGCACTGGTGCCATTGGTGGCTTTTACGGCGCCATGTTGGCAAAGGGCGGCAACGATGTGCACTTCCTGCTGCGCAGCGAGTACGACGCGGTGGTAGAGAAGGGCATTACCGTCAACAGCCTGGTAAACGAGACCCTGCATCTGCACCCGGTGCAAGCCTACAAGAACGCTGCCGACATGCCGGCCTGTGACTGGATCTTCGTGGGTGCCAAGGCTACCAGTAATGACCTGGGCGACCTCATTGCCCAGGCGGCCAAGCCGGATGCGAAAGTGGTGTTGCTGCAAAACGGTTTGAACAACGAGGAAACCCTGCGCCCGTACCTGCCGGAGGGCGTGCACCTGATTGGTGGTCTTTGCTACGTTTGCCTGTTCCGCGAAGGTCCGGGTCTGGTCAAGCATCAGTTCAACGGCATGATCGATCTCGGTTATCACTCAGGGCCTGCCAATACCCAGCAACAGCAAGCATTGCTGGAAGAGGGCGCCGCATTGCTCAAGACCGGCAAGATTCCAACGCGGATTTTGCCTGGCGTGGCGGACGCGCGCTGGCAGAAACTGGTGTGGAACGCGCCGTTCAATGGCACGTCCGTGGTGTTGAATGCCGGTACCAAGGCGCTACTGGCGAGCGATGCCAGTCGCAAGCTGATTGGTGACATGATGGACGAGGTGGTCGGTGCGGCCAAGGCGTGCGGCGTCGAAATGCCGGACGGGTTGGGGCAGAAGCTGTTGGCTGGCACCGCAATGATGCCGGACTATCACCCCAGCATGTACCACGACTGGTTGCACAAGCGGCCCATGGAGCTCGACAGCCTGTATGGCGAAATGCTGCGTCAGGCCAAGGCCGCCGGTTGCAGCATGCCGAAAACCGAGGCATTGTTGGATCAACTGACGTTCATCCAGAACGGCTATCTCAACGCTGATCCAGCCTGATAAGGACGCCTATGCCCGCGCTACTCGGTGACAAACTGGTCATCGCCATTTCATCGAGGGCACTGTTCGATCTGGACGAAAGTCATCAGGTGTTTGAGCAGGAAGGGCTGGAAGCCTACCGGCAGTATCAGATTGCCCGCGAGGACTCACCGCTGGAACCGGGTGAGGCCTTTGCCTTGGTGCAGAAACTGTTGCACATCAACAGCCTATTGGAGGGCGACAGCCGCGTTGAGGTGGTGCTGCTGTCACGCAACAGTGCCGACACCGGCCTGCGGGTGTTCAACTCCATTCAGCATTATCAATTGGGCATCACGCGGGCCGCCTTCGCCGGGGGGCGCAGCCCGTTCACCTATATTCCTGCCTTTGGTTGCCATCTGTTTCTTTCGACCCACGCCGAAGACGTGCGGGCTACGCTGGAAGCCGGATTTGCGGCGGCCACCATCCTGCCGTCGCGGCTGCGCCGCGAGACCCGCGACGAATTGCGCATCGCCTTTGATGGCGACGCGGTGCTGTTTTCCGACGAGTCGGAGCAGGTATTTCAGCGCGAGGGCTTGGCCGCGTTTCAGGCCAGCGAGCAGGCGGCGGCCCGGCAACCGCTCGGCGGCGGCCCGTTCAAACCCTTTTTGGCCGCGCTCAACCGCATTCAGACCGAGTTTGCGGATGCGCCGTGCCCCATCCGCACCGCACTCTTTACTGCACGCAGTGCCCCTGCGCACGAGCGGGTGATTCGCACCCTGCGGGAATGGAACATTCGCCTGGACGAGTCTCTATTCCTTGGTGGCCTGGATAAATCCGACTTCTTGCAAGCGTTCGGCGCCGACCTGTTTTTTGATGACCAGGAAGGCCATTGCCAGCGGGCAGTGGGCGTAGTGCCTACCGGTCACGTGCCGCACGGCATCAGCAATTTCAAGAAGCCAGAATCAAACTGAGACTATCGCTGTAACGGCGTGATCGCCGTGTTCCGGGCCGTTTTACCCTTCCTCTCTGGCGGCGCGACTGGCCGAGCAGAAACTTTGCTGTATCAGCTGGTTTTTATCGTCTAACCTAACTCCAATAACAACTAATCCGGTTATAAGCGGTCTACCCCGCAAAGCTGCACCTGTACCACCGCTGCAAAGGTGTTACGCCCAAGACCAAGCAAGCGAGGCGACTGGCGTCGCTGGAACCGATAGAGGAACACCTGACATGAAGCTGCAGCAACTGCGCTATATCTGGGAAGTGGCCCACCATGATCTGAACGTATCGGCCACCGCGCAGAGTCTGTATACCTCACAGCCGGGCATCAGCAAGCAGATTCGTCTGCTGGAGGATGAGTTGGGCGTGGAGGTCTTTTCACGCAGCGGCAAGCACCTGACGCGTATCACGCCCGCCGGTGAGCGTATCATCGCTACCGCCGGTGAAATTCTGCGCAAGGTCGACAGCATCAAGCAAATCGCCCAGGAGTTCAGCAACGAACGCAAGGGCACGCTAACCCTGTCGACCACTCACACCCAGGCGCGCTACGCGCTGCCGCCGATCATCAAGAAGTTCATCAGTGCCTATCCGGACGTGTCGCTGCACATGCATCAGGGCACGCCGATGCAAATCTGTGAAATGACCGTGGATGGCACCGCCGACTTCGCCATTGCCACCGAAGCCCTTGAGCTGTTCTCCGATCTGGTGATGATGCCCTGTTACAAATGGAACCGCTGCGTGATCGTGCCCAAGGGCCATCCCCTGACCAACATCGGCGAATTGACCCTTGAGGAGCTGGCAGCGCATCCCCTGGTGACCTACGTATTTGGCTTTACCGGGCGCTCCAAGCTGGATGAAGCCTTCAGCAATCGCGGCCTGTCACCCAAGGTGGTCTTTACCGCAGCCGATGCCGATGTGATCAAAACCTACGTGCGCCTAGGGCTGGGCGTCGGCATTGTGGCGCACATGGCCGTCGACCCGGTGGCTGATCCTGACCTGGTGGTCATCGACGCCAGCAAGTTGTTTGAAGCCAGCGTCACCAAGATTGGCTTTCGCCGTGGCACCTTCCTGCGCGGTTATATGTATGACTTCATCGAAACCTTCGCGCCGCACCTGAGCCGCGAAATGATTGATCGCGCGCTGCAGTGCAGCAGTCGGCTGGAGCTGGATGAGCTGTTTGCTGAAGTAGAACTGCCGGTGTTGTAACCGCTACCGACCACACAGTAAAACGCCGGAGCTTGATGCTCCGGCGTTTTACTTTCTGCGGCCTTATCCGATGTTGCGGGTATCAGCTCTTGGCAATCAGGTTACCTGCGTGCAACCCGCATTCTTTCTGGGTGGACTCTTCCCACCACCAGCGACCCTCGCGTTCATGCTGATTGGGCAGCACCGGCCGCGTGCAGGGCTCGCAGCCAATGCTGATAAAGCCCTTTTCATGCAGTGGGTTGTAGGGGATTTCGAGCATGCGGATATAGTTCCACACGTCTTCGCTGGTGTAGTTGGCCAGCGGGTTGAACTTGATCAGATCATGCTCCGCGGTGGAGAACGCGGCATCACGCTCGATCACCGGTACATCGGCACGGGTCGGGCTCTGATCCTTGCGCTGACCGGTGATCCAGGCATCGACGCTGGCCAGCTTACGGCGCAGCGGGGCGATCTTGCGGATACCGCAGCACTCGCCGTGACCATTTTCATAAAAGTCGAACAGACCCTTTTCACGCACATAGGCTTCAAGTTGCTGGTGATCCGGCGACAGCGCCTCGATCTGAATGCCGTAGTGCTTGCGTACCTGCTCCAGAAATCGGTAAGTCTCGGGGTGCAGGCGGCCGGTATCCAGGGTGAATACCTTGATGTTGGGGTTGATCTTCCAGGCCATGTCGAGCACGACAATATCGTCGGCGCCACTGAACGACAGCCAAAGGTTGTCGAAGTGTTCCAGGGCCAGTTCGAGGATTTTCTGCGGCGACTGCTTGGCGTAATCGGCCGCCAGTTGTGCGGTATCAAAATTTTTCATGGGCATCAGGCTCTCTATCCCGCGGTGTCTGTATTGTTCACCGTTCTATGGGCGGGAAGTCTAACAAAGGGCTTTTAGTCCATCCTCTTTTATTTGGTTATATTTTTATGCGTTTATGTTAGATGTGCGCGGCTTACGCGGGCTTTCTCGTTGCGCCTGGGGGCGCTTGCCGGTAGATTGTGCGGCATTGAAATTACCCTGATCAGGAGAGTTACGTGGAAATTGCCTGCCTTGACCTTGAGGGCGTGTTGGTCCCCGAAATCTGGATAGCCTTCGCCGAAAAAACCGGCATCGAAGAACTCAAGGCGACCACCCGAGACATTCCTGATTACGATGTGCTGATGAAGCAGCGCCTGTCGATTCTTGATAAGCACGGGCTGAAACTGTCTGACATTCAGGAAGTGATCGCCACGCTAAAGCCGCTGGACGGCGCGATCGAGTTCGTCAACTGGCTACGTGAACGCTTCCAGGTGGTGATTCTGTCGGATACCTTCTATGAGTTCTCGCAGCCGCTGATGCGTCAGTTGGGCTTTCCGACGCTGCTGTGTCATCGCCTGATTACCGATGAGAACGACCGGGTGGTTGACTACCAGCTGCGCCAAAAAGACCCCAAGCGTCAGTCGGTGGTTGCGCTGAAGAGCATTTACTACCGCATTATCGCCGCGGGTGATTCCTACAACGACACCACCATGCTGTCTGAAGCCCACGCCGGCATTCTGTTTCATGCACCAGACAACGTGATTCAGGAATTCCCGCAGTTCCCGGCGGTACACACCTTTGAAGACCTGAAGAAGGAATTCATCAAGGCCTCCAATCGTGAGCTGGCGCTTTAAGTTGCCAGTGAGCTGATCGATCAGCCGCAACGAAAACGCTCCGCAAACCAGGTTTGCGGGGCGTTTTTATTGGCGTTGCCGGTTATCCGTGGCGAGCGAACAGGCGCTGCAACAACCCGGTGGGTTGATAGCTGAATGCGGCCAATAGCTCGGCGACCGTAGTGGCGCGCTGGTCTTCATCGAACGCCAGGGCGACTTTCAGCTTCGACCAGCAGTGTGTCGGCAATTTGTCGGGTTTGCGTAGCGAGTCGCCTTGTTCCATGCATTTCGCCTGTTTGGCGGTCAGCCGGCTATACGGATGATGCCCGCTGCTCAGCTCGTACAGAATCACCGCTACCGCGAAGAGATCGGTGGCCTCACTCAGCTGCCCACCCTCCAGCAGTTCCAGCGCCGCGTAGCGGGGTGTCCAGGCCGCAATGCGTTTACGGCTCAGGCGCGGCAAACCGGGGAGCAGTCCCTGAACCGGCTGGCCCAGGCCGTAATCGAACAGACGCAGGCCGTCGGCGGTGAGCATGACATTGCTCGGCTTGATGTCGCCGTGTAACACACCCAGGCTATGCGAAGCCTGCAGCGCCTCAAGCAGGGGGACTGCAATCTGCTTCAGTTCTGCCCACTCGAGCCCCTGCGCACGTTCGCTGATCAAATGATCGAGCGTCGGGCCCTTGAGCAACTCCATGGTCATGAAGGCGCGCTGGCTGGTGCGGTCGACATTGAAGGCGTAGAAGCGAATGACATTGCTGTGGCGCAGGCGGCTGGTCAGCGCGAACTCGCTGTACAGCAGCGCATTGGCGTCCGGGTACTCGGCAAATTCCTCGTTCAGGGTTTTCAATGCAACGTAAGGGTCGGGATCGCCGTACTGTTCGCGCAGCAGGTCGCGTGCGCGGTAAACCGCGCCCATGCCGCCGACGCCGAGCAAACGTTCAATCCGATAACGGTTGCTCAGTACATTCGGCAGTTCACCGTGCTGTTTCACCGCCGGCATGGCGGCCTTGGCAGGCTTGCCGGCGACATGCGAGCCAGCCAGGCTGTTGGCGGAATCTAATGCAGTATCCATTGCGTGCTCCTTATGCATCATCGGCGCATGACCACCGCGCTGATGTTGTCGCGGGCGGGCCCGGAAAGGGCATGAGAGAAGAGGTATTCCACCGCCGCGTCGGGCGATAGCAGGCCCAGAGCGTGGCTGAGAATACCGGTAGAGACCGATTGGTACAGGCCGTCGCTGCAGAGCAGTAGGGTGTCACCGGGCTGCACGCTGAACTCGAGAATGTCGAGCACCAAGCGTTCGTGCGCACCCACTGCACGGGTCAGCGCGTTGGCGGCCGGGTGGCGTGCGGCCTCCAGCGGGTCGACCTGTTCCTCGTGAATCAGCTGCTGCATCAGTGAGTGGTCCCGCGACAGCTGATACAGCCGCTGATTGCGCCACAGATAACAGCGGCTATCGCCAGCCCACAGGCAGACCGCGCGCTCCTGATTGCCGAGCAGCGCCACCACGGTACTGCCCATGACGGCGTCCGGCTGGTCGGCGGTCACGGTCACCTCATGGCCGAGGCGGCGGTTGACCACGTGGAGCGCCTGACGCACCCGGCGAACCTGCTGGTCGAGGTTGCCGTTGAGCGCCAGCTCGGCAATTTCTTCCACGATCAGCCGGCTGGCTAGGGCACCGTTGAGGTGCCCACCCATGCCGTCGGCAACCAGCCAGATGCCCCGCTCGGGCTGCGCGAGTACCGAGTCTTCGTTGCGCTCACGGACCTTGCCGCGGTCGGTGCGAGCGGCACTTTTCCAGCAGCTTTGCAGCGCCTCCATCAGAGCCGCGCCGGCAATTCGAAACCACGTAGAACCGCGACATCGAATGGGTTGGGCGTGCGCTGGCTGTGCAGCAGGTAGTTGGCACGCAAGCCGCCGAGGCTGGCCTTGAGCAGCATTACGTCACGGTCAGTGTGGTAGTCGACCTCCATTTGGTCCAGCAGGCGAAACAGGGACCAGGCGCCGGAGCGTTGCTCCATGCCCATACGGCGCCCGCCCAGGTCTTCAACTACCAGGCTGATACGCTCTTCCTCGCCGCGTGAGGGCCAGCGAAACGCACTTTGCACGATGGGGCCGTGGCGGTATTCCATTTGCTGGTTGCCGTAACGGAAGCTGGCCCGGCCCAGACTGGAGTCGAGCGAGTAGGGCTCCAGCTTGAATACAATGCTCGGCTCGTTCGGGTCTTCGGCAAAGAAACTGCGGCGGATGGTCTGTACCCGGTTCATCTGGCTGAGAAACTCCCGCGAGATCGGCAGTGCACGGCCATCGACCCGGCGCAATTGATACTGGCCGGCGGTGCCGCTGACAAAGGGCGAGAGATAGCGCTCGAAGAACGCATCGGCGATGCCCTGGTCCTTGAAGAACGCGCGGAAGTCAGCCAGATCCACATCGCTGTCGGTATCCGTCGCGAAAGGGTAACGCTGGCGCAGGGAGGTGCGATAAGCGCTGTACAGCTCGGTCCGGTAGCGCTGGTTAAGGTACTGATGGGCATCGGACAACACCAGCATCCAGCCATCCTCCGCGACCAGCGATATCCAGTTGCTGACCGGGCTGGGCAGGTTGCCGGCGCTGCTGCGCACCTGGTTGATGGCGTCGCGCTGGCCCTGCATGCGCGCTTTGGCCATCTCGAACGCCTCCTGCTGTGGGGTGCTGGAGTTGGCCAGCTGGGCCAGCTGCATCTGCAGCGCTCCCATCGCCTGCAGCGCTGTGGCCAGCTGTGGTCCGGGGTTGCCGTCGGCGTCGAGCAATTGGTGCAGGCTGCTGAAGCGCTGCTGCAGGGCGGCCTGCCCGGCGGTTTGCGTCAGTTGGTCGGCGGCGGCCTCGGCCCCCAGTTCGGCCACTTTCTGCAGTTGCCGCGCGCGGCGGGAGTTGCCGATGTTGCCCACTTCGTCTGGGATCTCTGGCAGTTCGGGCGGCAGGAACAGGGTGTTCTCCCGGACCTCCTGCAGCAAGCGGGTAATCGGCGAGTTGGCCGCTGACAAGCCTGACAGGCGTTCAGCACCCGCGCCGGGTGCGCCCAAGGGTTCGAGCTGCAGCCTGGCGATGGCATTGATCCACTGGTCGGCGTAATCCTGGAAGTAGAGCGCTTCCATCTCGCTGCTCAGGCGTGCCAGATCGCGGGGGCTGAGGTCATCACTCTTGCCCAGCACCCAGTTGTCCTTGAGCATGTTGCGCACCAGGTCGGCGCCCTGGGCGAGGAACATCTGTTCGTAGCCGGCTTTGGTGTAAAAGCCGGGAATACGGTTGCTGCGTGAGGTAAGCAGCAACGCCTGCGGCCCCAGGTGCTGGTCCAGCCGGTATTCAGGCAGGCGCCGTGCCTGTTCGCGCAACATGCGATAGATAACGCTGGCCAGTGACTCGCCGCGCAACTGCTGGCGGGCGTCGGCGACCAGGCGCGGGTCCAGGGTGTAGGCGCTGAAGCCCGTTGCCAGCAAGCGCTCGAAGTGATCATCCAGACTGCTTTGCACGCTGTTGTTATTGGGGTAGCGCATGGACCATTCATCGGCCATCCAGCTCTGCAGGTAGGCGTTGTCGCGGCGCTCTTCGATGTTCAACATCAAATAGGCGCGCAGGCTGCCCAGCAGCAGCTCACGGTCGTGCATGTCATTGCGAATCTGCGCTTCCAGTTGCTTGCCTACCAGCGGCAGTAGGTAGCTCTGCAGGGCGTCGTGGTATGCCGCTTGCAACTGCGGGTTGACCTCGTCGGCCGGGTAAAGGCCCGCCTTTTCGTGCCAGCGCACCTCATCGGTTGGTGGAAATACCAGGGTGGCGGCGTAGCGGGTGTCGAGTTGCTTGAGCAACTGCGGGGCGTTGCTGTGCGCGCTGATACGAGCGGGCTCGGTATCGAAGTACTCGCTGAGCTGCCGCAGCTGTTCAAAGCGGTCGTGGTTGGCCGAGAAGCTCAACGCCCAGCTGGTGCCCAGGATCGCCAGCCCGGCGAAAGCGGCAGCGTACAGCACGCGCTGACGACGGTGCAGGCGTTTTATCTCCCGCTCGTCCAGACCGGCCAGTGCCGACTCGGGAAAGATCACTTCACTGAGCAGGCGCTGAATGAAATAACCCTGCTGGCGTTGCAGCGCGGGCAGCGGTGGTGTGGGCATGCCAAGGCTGCGGCTGAACTCGCTGTGCAGCGGGTTGTGGTCGCCATGCAGCTGCGGAGCACTGGTCAGGTAGAAACCGCGCAGTTGGGTCGCGCGTTGATAACGGTTGCCGGCGAAGGCCAGCTCAACGAACAGCCCAAGGTGCTCTGCCAGAGCGCCAAGCTGATGCGGGAAGTCGAGGATCCTGCCACGGCGCTGATTGTCCCGCTCCAGGTGCAGGCGGGGAATGATCTGGCTATTCAGGCGTTGCAGTAGCGCATCGAACTCGGTGCGTACCACGCCACTGTCAGTGCCATCTTGCTCCTTGCTGAAACTGGCGCCCATGACCTGGTGGCGCTCATCCTGGCTGAGGTGATCGAAGAACTCATCGAAGCCCAGCACCTGGTCGGACTTGCTGAGCACCAGGTAGACGGGCACATCCACACCCAGTTGTTGGTTGATTTCCAGCAGCCGCTGGCGCGTCTGGCGGGCCAGGGCTTCGAGCTCCATTTCATTGCCGCTGAGCAGCAGGTCACTTGGCAGGGTCACCAACACGCCATTGAGGTGACGACCGCGGCGTCGTTGCAGCAGCTTCAGCAGTGTGCGCCACCCCAGCGCGTCCAGGTCGCTGTCTGGCTGGGTCAGATAACGTCCGGCAGTATCAACGATGACCGCGTGCTCGGCAAAGTACCAGTCGGCGTAGTCGGTACCTTCAAGGCTACGGGTCATGCGTTGTTCGGCATTTTTGTTCAGCGGAAACTCCAGGCCGGAGTAATCCAGTAGGCTGGTTTTACCACTGGCTTCCGGCCCCAGCAGGAGATACCAGGGCAGGTCGCGCTTCCAGCGTTCGCTGCGGCCGCGGTACAGGCTGGAGGTCCGCAAGGTGCGCATGGCTTCACGAAAGCGCTCATGCAAGGTGACCTGCTGCTCGATGATCTGTTCTTCACGGCGCAGACGTGCCTGTGCCTGCTCGTCATCTTCCTCGGCCTTCTTGCGTTTATCACGCCGCCAGTTGAAGAACACCATGGCCAGACCCCAGGCCAGAAACAACAGGCTGATACTCAACAGTCGGCTGCCGGTTGATTGCCAGAAACGGTAGTCGCTAACCGCCAGCAAGGGGCCGGCGGTCCAGATGAACAGTGCCAGCAAGAGTACGCAGAGCAAGGTCCATACCCAGGTTTTACGCAGCGCCGCTGCGGTTTTTCGTGCAAATCCCTTCATTGTGCATTCTTCCCTGCAACAGATGGCGCCACGGTGTGCGCGCTTTCACTCGAAAACGGCGGCATGACACTGTCACGCTGCTCGTCCAGCACCCAGGCAAAGCCGCTATAGAGCACCAGCAGACAGGTCAGCGTCAGGGCGCCGACCAGCCACCATGGGGCGTAGCGCACCAGGCGACGGCCTTCACCCTTGAGGCCTTGCCAGTGCGGCGAGATTTCGCGCGGAACGTCGCCGCGAATCTGTCGAATCTGGCGGAACAGGCTGTCACGGATGTTCTCCAGCTCCAGTAACCCGCGCGGTAGAACGCGGTACTTGCCTTCAAAACCCAGTGACAGACAGACGTACATCAGCTCCAGCATGTCCAGGTGTTTGACCGGGTTGCGGGCCAGCCGGTCAAGCAGAATGAAGAACTTCTCACCGCCGAAGGTTTCGTTGTGAAAGCTGCTCAGCAAGCTCATTTGTGACCATTCGCTTTCATTGCCCCAGGGCGTGGTGACCACGGCTTCGTCGAGCGCGGTACACAGCACATAGCGCGCGCCCATGACCTGACCGCTATCGGTGCTTTCCTGCAGAGCGCGGTGCTCGAACAGCTTGATCTCGCTGACCAGCTTCTCCTTCAGTAGATAGAGGTCTTCGGACTGATGGCTGTGCTTGAGGCGAACGATTTCCGAGAGCAGGCCGGTAGCCATGCCCACCAGTGGATTGAGTCCCTGGTGGGATTGTTCCGCCGGTTTGACCCTGGCGGCATAAACCATCCGCTCTTCGAGCTTTTCATAACGCGGAGGGGCCGCAAAGTCGGTGAGCGTGCTGTTGGCCGGGCTGTGGCCGTGCCGGCTGAGAATGACCGTTTTGTCATCCTGACTGTATTCCATTTCCCTGATCATGTTCATTAGCTCCTGATGGCCCAGAAGGCCAGATCCAATCCGCTGATTTCACCCGACACATGGAAGGCGAAGCCGCCGGAGCGTTCGAGCTGGGCGAGTTCTTCGGAGGTGAATTCGAGGGCAAAGTAGGTTTTGCTGGAGTGGAACGGGATCTGCCGGGGCGCGACGGGCAAGGGTTTCACCTTGATACCCGGCAGATGCAGGTTGACCAACTGGCGAATGCGTTCCACTGCGCCGACCTTGAGGTGCGCGGGCAGGCGCTTGCGCAGCTCTTCGGAGTCGCACTGGGCGCTGGCGGCCAGCACGAAGGAGGCGCTGCCGAGCAACTTGGGGTCGTTGATCGGCGATACCTTGATGCCGTACTGACGCTGCTGCAACGGCAACTCGACAGCGTGCTGTTCCAGTACCATCGACAGCACCTGGCGAATGGCGTCCATCAGTTTACGGAAGCTCTGGCCCTGATCACTGTGCTGATAGCGACTGTCGTGCTTGGGCCGCTTGCTGTCACTGGAGTAGGTCGACAGCTCACCAAGCAGCGCCAACAGCTCGCGGTAGATATGCTCGGGGTGTACCTGTTCCAGGTTCAGCAGATGACGCAGCACCGGCTCGCTGCGGTTGATCAGCTGCAGCATCATGAAGTCACCCACTTCCGAGCTGCCCATCTTGCCGGTAGCACGGATACGTTCGGCCAGCATGTCGCCGCGATGCGCCAGCATGCTGACGACCTCCTTAAGGCACGACAACAGATAACTGCTGGCATGGCTGTGCAGGTAGGTAGCGACGTATTCCGGATTCAGACTGATGACCGCGTCGGGCGTGCTGTCCTGAATTTCGCAGACCTGCAGGCGCACAAAAGCCTGCTCGTTCGGGTGCTGACCCAGCAGCAGCTTGAAGTCAGGCTGGGCACAGCTGACCTGGCTGGCGCTGCCGTCACCGGCATTGGAGTCGGCCACTTCGTTTTCGTGGGCGGTGTAACGGGCCAGCACGTCCTTCTGGTTTGGGCGGCGGGTTTCCACATGGTTACTGGTGACCAGCGGCAGGGCCAGGTAAACCGGCGTGCTGCTGGTATTGGGCGGCACATCCAGCGCCAGCGGTTCCTTTTCATTGCCGATTTCGAACAGACTGCCATCGGGCAATACGCCGCTGGCGTGGCTGATAACCAGTTTGCCCATATTCAGAAACTGCGCGTCTATCTCCAGGCTGAAGAACCCCCAGGCGTGGCTCATCAGCTTCTGTGTGCGGCTTTTCAGTTGCTGGTCGTAGTACCTGTCGTTCTGTTGGAAATGCTGCGGACGCAACAGCATGCCTTCCTGCCAGACCACTTTTTGCATGCTCATGCCTCAGTCCTCTTCCCGGCTGGGGTCCAGCGCGCGAATACCATGCTCATCAAGCAGCAGCGCCACCGTGTTGCGGTCTTCGCTGTGCAGCGGCACAACGATGCGCCACTGCGCCTGCGGCAGATCGCGGTACGCGGCCAACACCGCCAGATAGCGGCTGTCGGGCGAGGCGGCCAGCTTGTAAGTGCGCTCCTCGCCGGGCCGCAGTTCGAGCTCTTCAATGGCGACCAGATCAGGCGCCAGTACTTCGCGCGGGCGCTGATACAGCGAGAAGAAATCCGCGTGCTCGAAGGCAACCGGGTTCTTCAGCTCGATCAGCTGCAGCACGATGGGCGAGGGGCGATCATTGATGTCGGGGTTGAGGCGCTCGCTACCCTGCAGGCTAAGGTCAACCTTGGTCAGATCGGAGTAGGGCGACAGGCTGGAGCAACCGCCAATCAGCACAGTGCAGAGCGCGGCAAGCAGGCAGCGGCTAACGAATGATGAAGACATGGTGATCATCCTTGATAAGAACTGTTGAGGGAGGCGAGCAGGCGCAGCTGCTCCTGATAGGCCTGGCTGAACTCGGCGCTGTAGAGCGTTTTGTGCCACTGCTCCTCGCGTTGCAGGCTTTGATGCAGGCGGCTGTAGGCGCGCCATTGGGCGCCGGCGGTATTCAATAGCGTGCCGCCGCCATCCTGTTCAAAGCGCAACTTGAGTTGCTCCGGCCCCAATTGCTCGAACAGGCCTTTGCTGGCTGCGCGGCTGGCGGCAATCAGCGCCACCTGGTGGGTTTGCACCTCGCCAAATGCGCCGGAGAGCAGTTGGTAAGCCGCTTCGTCCGTGCTGGTTTCGCGCAGCAGTCGATGCAAGGCGCCGGCGGTGTCCTGCGCCTGGAGCAGCGGTTGGGCGGCCAGCGAGTCGGTGTTCAGTTGCAGGTCGCGTTTGAGCTGGGTTTGCGTGTGCAGGTTCTGACGCAGCAGGGCCAGATTCTGCTTGAGCAGTTTGGCGCTTTTTACCGCCAGGGCTTCACGTTGCGCTTCGCTCAGGCTGTCCATGTTGATACCCAGTGCCGCGGCGAAGCTGTCCCAGAAACCCGAAGACAAGGCCGTAGGCGGAACGCTTTTGGCCGGTTGCTCGGGCTGGCGCAGCTCGGGGATCGGCAGGCTCTCCATGTCCACGCGGGCGTAATCGGCGCGCTGATCGGCGTAACTTGGTTGTGGCTGGTTGAGTAGGGCAAAGTCGTCGTTGCCGCGATAGTTCTGCTCGGGCTGATCCATGGCGTTGAGTGGATCCAGGTCGAGAAAAGCATCATCGGGAATCAGGCTTTCCGGTTGCTCGATCGGATCAGCCGGCTCGGCAAAGACGCTCGGGTCCTGAGCAAGGCGGGCGCGAATGTCGAAATCGCCCAGACAGTAGACCTGGCCGTGTTCCACGGCCTGGGGCTTGCCCTTGGGCAGGGCGGCTTCGCTGTCCTTGAGCAGAATGCCGTTGCTGCTGGTATCGGTGATATAGAACACGCCATTGTGAAAACTCACCTCGGCGTGTCGGCCTGAAACAACGCGCTTGCGGTCGGGGATAACCCAGTCGCAGTCCTCCGCACGGCCGATCACGCCGCCGGCCTGGCGAAAGGTTTTGCTGACGGGCAATCCCGGTTCGAATTGCTGCGCACTGACCACATCAAAGACCAGTTCCATTGCGTTATTGCTCCTTGCGACTAGAGGTCGCGTGCTGCTGTCTTGGGGTCGCCCAGGGGGCGATATTCATCATCGTCAAACTTGTGGTTGCCAGCGCAGGCGGCCAGCAGGGCGGTAAGCGCCAGGGCCATCAGGCAGCGGATAATGCGGGCAGTCATAGCCATGTTCCTTCGAGTTGACCAAGTTGTGTTGTGGGGGAAATGCCGTGTTCTTGTGTCATGGGCGCGCCTGAGCCTGAGCTCGATCCTTCAGCCTGAGGTCGGCGGCGTTGATGTTCAGGCGCTGCATGCGGTAGAGCAGGGTGCGGCGTGGCAGGCCCAGCTCGCTGGCGGCGCTGGTCTGGTTGCCCTGGTTCTTGCGCAGGCAGTCGAGCAGCAGGTTGCGTTCGACCTGCTCCAGCCGTTCACGCAAGGATCGGCTGCTGATGGGTTGCTGGCTGTCGGGCAGGCTGAAGTGCTCGGGCAGCAGTACATTGCCCTCGCACAGCAAGAGCGCGCGGGCGATCAAGCCCTTGAGTTCACGAACGTTGCCGGGGAAGTGGTAGCCGGCAAGGTGCTCCAGGGCTTCGTCGGACCAGCGGCACGGGCCGCGCTGCAAGAAGCAGCAGGCTTCCTTAGCAAAACGCCGGGCCAGCAACTGGATATCGGTACCACGCTCGCGTAACGGCGGGATCTCAATGGGAAAGTGGCCCAGGCGATAGAACAGGTCTTCGCGGAACTGGCCCTTGTCGACCAGGGTGCGCAGGTCGTGATGGCTGGCCGCAATGATGCGCACATCGACCTTGTGGGTGCGGTTGCTACCCAGCGGTCGCAATTCGCCTTCCTGCAATACGCGCAGCAGTTTGGCCTGCAGGCCGAGCGGCATATCGCCTATCTCATCCAGAAACAGGGTGCCGCCATCGGCCGCGTCGAACAGCCCGGCGCGATCCTGGTTCGCACCGGTAAAGGCGCCTTTCACATAGCCGAACAGCTCACTCTCCAGCAGGGCTTCAGGCAGTGCACTGCAGTTCTGCGCAATAAAGGCTTGGGAGCGGCGCAAGCCGTAATCGTGAATCGAGCGGGCCACCAACTCCTTGCCGGTGCCGGTTTCGCCGGCGACGATCACGCTGACGGGGTTGTGCAGTACCTTGCTGATCAGCCGATAGACACGTTGCATCGCGGGGCTGTCGCCGATCAGACCATAACCGCGCTGATGACTTATGGTGCTGCTGGCGATATCTGGCGGCGTGCCGGGCGTGTTGTCGAGACGCTGCAGCAACTGCAATTGGCCCATGGCAAAGTCGCCCAGCAGGCGTAACGAGTCGGCAAAGGCTTCGAGTGCCCGGTCGTCGCGCTGGGCAATCAGCAGCAGACCGCCGAGTTGCTGCTCACGGTCATGCAGCGGCAGACACAGCAGGCTGCGCCAGCTGCGGTCGGTATCGGGCAGGAAGGGCGTGGCGTAAAGGCTGCTGTTGAGCGCTTCCACGTGCAATACCTGATTTTGGAACAGGCAATACTGCAGCAGTTGCTGGTCCTTGTAGTCGCTGGGCAGCGTGGACGCTTCGCGTTGCAGCGGGGCACCATCGAGCCATTCAGCGCACAGCGTCAGCTGGGTGTGGGTCTTGTCCAGCAAGTACAGCTGGGCCAGCGGGCAATGGCTGAGTTCGGCCGCCGCCGCCACCAGCTGCTGCTGCAGGCTGCGGCTGTCACTGCTGGTTGCCAGATGGCTGAAGCGCGCCAAGAGTGACTCTGCATATACCAGCGGCTGCGCCAACTGATCGAACAGGCTTGGGAGCTTAAGCGAACTCACAGACAATGGCTCCTGCGCTGCCAAGGGTGGCGGTTACCTGTTGCACGCGCTGGCCGCTGGCCATGGCATCAAGCAGCCGATCGACCACCTGTGGCTGCAGGTGCTCATCGATCAACTGGTCGATCAGGCGGGCGCCGCTATCAGCGCGCAGGCAGCGTTCGGCCAGGTGGCTGACCAGTTGCTGGTCGTGGGCAAAGCTGAGCTGGCGGCGCTGCAGGCGCTCGGCAAAACGCTGCAACTTGAGCTCAACCAGCTCCTCAAGCACCGCGCCGGCAATCGGGTAATAAGGCACGATGCGCATGCGCGCCAGCAGGGCGGGTTTGAAGTGGCGGATCAGCGCTGGGCGGATCGCCTCCTCAAGCTGCTGGCTGTCAGCGTTGGCGCCGTTCGCGCACAATGTAGAGATCTGTTCGCTGCCCAGATTCGAGGTCATCAGAATCAGCGTATTGCGGAAGTTGATCTCGCGCCCTTCGCCGTCGTTGGCGATACCCTTGTCGAAGATCTGATAGAACAGGTTGAGTACGTCCGGGTCGGCTTTTTCTACCTCGTCCAGCAGAATCACCGAGTAAGGCTTCTGGCGCACGGCTTCGGTCAGCATGCCGCCTTCACCGTAGCCGACGTAGCCGGGCGGCGAGCCAATCAGGCGAGAGAGGCTGTGTTTCTCCTGAAACTCGCTCATGTTGATGACAGTGAGAAAGCGTTCACCGCCGTACAGCAGGTCGGCCAAGGCCAGTGCGGTTTCGGTTTTACCTACGCCGCTGGGGCCAACCAGCAAAAACACACCGACCGGTGCGTCAGGGCGGTTCAGGCCTGCGGCAGTGGCGCGCATGGCCCGGTCGAGCGCTGCAATCGCAGGCTCCTGACCGCGCAGACGCTGCCGCAGATCGTCGGCAAAGGTGGTGACCTTGGCGTTGTGCTCGCGGGCCAACTGCGACAGCGGTACGCCGGTCCAGTGGCTGATGACTTCGGCCACCAGCCGCGGGCAGACCTCATGACTGACCAGACGTTCGTCCCGCTGGGACTGCTGCAGCTCCAGTTGGACTTGCTGCAGCTCAGCCTGGCTGGCGTCATCAGCGCCGCTTTCAGCACAGGCCTGACGCAGTGCCAATAGACGCTCTGCCAGCTCGCGTTGCTGCTGCCAGCGCTCGGCCAGCGCCTGGGCCTCACTACGCGCGGCGTGAAGCCGCGTTTCCAGCGCGTCCAGCGCGGGAGCATCTACCTCCAGCCCGGCGCTCAGATCACGTTGTATTGCTTGCAGCTGGCGCTCGCCCTCGGCGATTTCACCGCGCAAGGCCTCAAGCGCGCAGGGCGCCGCCGCCAGGCTGATGCGCACCCGTGCGCAGGCGGTATCCAGCACATCCACCGCCTTGTCGGGCAGCTGACGGCCAGCAAGATAGCGCGCCGAGAGTTCCGCGGCTGCCACCACCGCATCATCGCGCAGGTAGATACCATGGCTACGTTCATACACCGGGGCCAGGCCACGCAGAATGGTGACGGCTTCGGCGGGGGTGGGTTCAAGCAGCTGTACTGGTTGAAAACGCCGCGCCAGCGCTGGGTCCTTTTCAAAGTACTTTTTGTACTCGCTCCAGGTGGTGGCGGCGATGGTGCGCAGTTCGCCCCGTGCCAATGCCGGCTTGAGCAGATTGGCCGCGTCACCGCTGCCGGCCTGTCCCCCGGCGCCAATCAGGGTGTGGGCCTCATCGATAAACAGCACTATGGGCTTTGGTGAGGCCTTGACCTCGTCGATAACGCCTTGCAGGCGCCGTTCAAACTCGCCCTTGATGCTCGCCCCGGCCTGCAGCAGCCCCAGGTCGAGACAGAGTAACTCAACGTTGCGCAACGCCTCGGGAACCGCATCGTTGGCGATACGCAGCGCCAGGCCTTCAACCAGTGCGGTTTTACCCACGCCGGCTTCACCGACCACGATGGGGTTGTTCTTGCGACGCCGGGCGAGAATATCGATCATCTGGCGGATCGACTGGTCACGGCACAACACCGGGTCCAACTTGCCGTCGCGCGCCTGCTGGGTGAAATTGTGGGTAAAACGCAGCAGGGCAGATTCGCCCTGTGGCGCCTTGGCGTTGTTGCCATCAGCCTGTTGTGACAGCGCAAAGTCGCGCAGCCGCTCGGCGTTCAGCCCGCTCAGAATGGTCTGATAAGGCGTGCCGGCATAACGCATGGGGTTACGCAGCAGTGCCAGCAACAGCGCTGCCTGGTCGATGCGGCTGCTAGCCAGCTCAAGGTTGGCCACCAGCAGCGCATCCTGCAGCCATTGCACCAATTCGGCGGAGAAGCTGGGATTGCTGCTGCTCTCGTTCTGGCCACGGGGTACCAGGGTTTCGGCCAAGCGTCCGGAGGCAATCTCGGCGTCCTGCAGGGCACGGCTCAGCAGGCCGTCCTGACGCTCAAGCAAGCCCAGCAACAGGTCTTCTACCAGTACCTTGTTGCCGCCGCGCTGCATGCAGCGCTCTGCTGCGGCTTCCAGGTCCTGGCGGCTGGGGGCATCCAGCGCTTGTACCAGTTGTTGTAGATCGAGTTGCATCATGTCATCAGTCCTTAATGAGTTACGGTGCCGAGCGTCACGCTGGGCTGTGCCTGCTCGTGACCAAGCCAGCTGGTCCAGCCGAGGCGGCAGGGGTTGCTTGCGCCGAGCCGCAATTCGCGGATTTCGTCCTGACGCAAATGCAGTTGAATGTCGTACTCCAGCGGTTCGCGCAGGGTGAATCGCAGCAAGGCACGCAGTGGTTTGAAGTGTTGGCCGGGCGGCAGAAAACCGTGGAATCCATCCCAGTCCAGCGCGCGAATGTGTAGGCGAAACTTGCCACTGCGATCGGAGACCGTTTCACCCAGTACCAGGTCGTATCCCAGGCGGCTGTTGGCGCGGCCCAGCTGGCTGCGCTGATCCGGCTGAATACTGACGTGGCGCTGCATGCATTGCTCGATCTGCATCTGCGGATGCCGAAAGTAATAACGCAGTACCGCTTCGATCAGCTCAGCCGACTGGGCGCGCATGCTGAGTAGGCCCAGGTAGGGCAGCAGGCGCTTCCAGTTCAGCTCGGGCGCCTGGGCCATACGGTCGGGCCGCAAACCGACCAGCGACAGCAATTGCACGGAGAAGGGATCCTGAGCGCCCTTGCTGAAACGCGCGCGGTAACGATACTTCTGCCAAATGGGCAATAGCAGGCGTTGCAGACGATCATTGAACAGGTCGAGAAACTCGCGCGTCGGATTACCGTCCGGTCCGTCGCCCAACGCCTGTTCGCCATAGAAGGCCGGTAACGGCGAGCCAGCACCGCTGAGGCTGATGAGGTTGACCTGCAGGCGTGCGCGCAGGCCGTCGGTGCCCTGAATGAACTCCACCCCTTCAATATCGCTGCCGGGAAAGCCCATGCTCGGATTGGCGACGAACTGCAGGCGCTCGTACAGGGCCTCGTCTTCCAGCTCGGGGTGCGCGAGCTGCAGGCGTTCGAGTACCAGCAGCACACCCTGAAACAGACTGTACTGACGGATGTCGCGTTTGATTCTGGTTAGAACAGGGGCTGTTGGCCCATGCGCGGCGCCCATTGGTACACCTCTCCCTGTGTGCTGTTGACGGAAAATTCGTGGTACGAATTGAGGCTGGAATACAGCGACAGGAACTCGTTCAGCACGGAGGCGAACAGGTACATGTCGCCTTCACCCAGATAACTTTCCAGATCCATGCTGAGTTCGGTCTTGATGCCGCGCACCGGCAGGCCGCGCAGCAGTCGATCCACGTGCACATGGCGTACGCTCTTGATGCCCTCCAGCCGCCGCTTGCTGACGCGCGCTGCGTGCTGGTCGTAATGGCGCGGCAGGTCGTAGGTTTCGAGCACCAACTTGAGCGCGTTGACGTCTTCCAGCGACAGGTAGTTGAGCGACATGTTGCTGATCAGCTTCCAGAGAAAATCCTGATGCAGCGGCGGGGCGTAGGTCGGCGTAACCGTGCTGATATTGCGGAAGCTGAGAAACTCCGGGGTGTCTTCGGTGGGTCGGCAGATGTCGCCGAGCGCCAGTTGCCGTGGCAGGTCCTGATTGGTACAGGTCAGCTCAATCGACAAAGTTTCGTGCTGATCGATATTGCGCAGGCCAAAGCTCAGGTAGGTATCCTGACCTTCGCCCAGCATCGAAGGATACTGGCGCAAGCTGTAGTGCGGGCGCGACTCGCGATTGTCAAAGCTCACATCGTGCTCAAAGGATTCAAAGGGCACGTAATCCTCGTAACCCATACCGCCCGGCTTCCAGCCGGTTACCCGGTCGATCGAGAAGATGCCGCAGTGATCTGCCGGATACTCGGCCGGGCGCAGCAGATACTGGTCCTGCCGGCCATCCAGGCGAATCGGCACCGCATCGTGACAGAACAGGTTGACCACCGGGGTGCAATACAGACGCACGTTGTCTTTGGTGGGGCTAATGCGCTGGGTGCCAACCTGGCGAATGTCAAAGCGCAGGGCAAAGCCGCGCGCGCGTTTCAGCAGATCGGTTGCCAGGGGCTGAAAATGGTCGATGCCTAATACGTCTACGAACAGGAATTTCTCCTGAAAGGCGTAGTACTCCTGCAAGTAGCGATAACCGCGGAAGGTGTTGTTCGGATAAGGAATGAGCGCCTGCGCTTCGTCAAACCCGGCGGGCAGAACCTGATTGGCGGCCAACTGCTTGCGGCCCAGCGGCGAGCCGTAATCGTCGAGCAGGGCTTTGCCGTTGTGGTCGAGCAATACCAGCTCTACACCATCAAGGTGGCAGAGCAGGTGCAGGTACAGCATCTGGCTAATGTACCCCTCGCCGGCCAGGTGCAGGCGCAACCGATCCAGGCGCAGATCACCCAGGTTGCCTTCGGCGGTCATCATCAATTTGAGTTCCAGCAGCGCGCCGCCACCCTTCACCGAGTAATCCAGGCTGCTGATATCCAGCGGCATTACCTCGGTGTCAAAGGCGGTGCGGAACTGGCAGGTGACGCCCTTGACCGGCTTGGATTCCACCGGTGTGTTACGGGGTACCTTCTGCACCGGCGATGGGCGCTTCAGTGGGTCAAACTGCAGCATGCTGAACGCCGGGAGTGGCCGCATGTAATTGGGCCACAGCAGGTGCATCAGCGAGTGGGTCAGCTCCGGCAGCTCGTCATCCAGCTTCTGCCGCAGGCGCCCAGTCAAAAAGGCAAAACCTTCCAGCAGACGCTCAACATCCGGATCGCGACCGCTTTGTCCCAGAAAAGGCGCGAGCGCCGGGTTACGCTCGGCAAAGCGTTTGCCCTGCTGGCGCAGTGCGGTGAGTTCGCTCTGGTAGTAGTGATTAAATGACATCTGTTTTGCTCATCCTTGGGCGTGCTGTTGCGGACACAAACTGCTATCGCTAATAGTCCATGTCGTGCCGCTTTTGCCCGTATGTGTGCTGGGCGAGTTTTTCAATTGAGCGATAAATAGCTGTTTGTCGAGTGAAATGGTCTGCTCGTTAGCTTTGATGTCCAGTCGATAAGTATCGGGGATGCTAATTTCCATCTGCTCACTGAAACTTATTTGTGATAGAACTTCGACATTCCCGCCCGAGGCTATTTCCTGGTCTGGAATGAACGCTTTTTTAGCGTTTGAATAATCAACTGCGTTCACTCGGATAGGGTGCGAACAAGTGTTTTCCAAGTTTGCAATAAAAAAATATTTGGGTTGCGCGCTACAACCTGAAAGCACGGTCACGAGGGCTAATAAGAAAATATTAAATTTAATCATTGAAAAAACCTTCGTGCCGATTAGAACAAGATTGCTGTCGGTAACAAGCTGTTTTTTATAGAAATAATTTTTGTCACTCGTTACTCCTTCTTTAGTGTTTGACCGCTGATGTACCACCTGGAGCGAGTCGCAGCGCTACATTTACGGCGGCCAGCGATAAACTTCCCGACAAAATTGCGAAAAGCAGAGCGCGCAAAAGGTGTTGCGGGAGTAAGCAAATAAAATTCGCTAAAACCGATGTGCTAATCACAATAATTTTTGCTCTTATGCTGCTTACCAAGACGATAATTCCATTGGTCAGGATGAAAACAGCAAAAACAAATTGAACAGCCAAACCTATCGCTCCCCCCTTGATAACGGAGTGCCCCAAAAAAGGCATAAATTTCAAACCCCCAAAGAAGTGGTTAACGGAGATGACAAGCAAGCGGCGCTATGACACACCAAGGCCGTCGTTATCCGGCGATTCATTTAGCTTGCGCCAATAAGCACAGTTCCTGAACCGGCTACCACGGAATTGCCATGATTTCCGGTACTGCCCAGTACTGCAGCAGGTTTGCCATTGATCAGCACTGTGCTGGCGACAGCGCCCACCAGGCTGCTACCACAGGCGGTGCTGTCACCCATGCGGGCGGCAGGTACGCCGTCGATCAGTACATCGGCTGAGCCGGTGACGACGGGATTGGTGCCGTGGCCCTTTTTCGGGCAAGCGGTGGGGTCGCCAACGCGTGCGGCGGGTTTGCCTGACATGTAAAACTCCTTGTCAGTGCCGCGCAGCCTGCGCGGCACTTGCTGTTGTTACCTGACTGAGGCCTGGCCACGGCCATCCAGGCGTACTGCGAAACTGACCGCCTGGCGCATACCATCCAGGGTCAGCATGCCTTCGATGGCAAAGGACAGGTTCAGTGGGTCGTGGTCACGCGGCAAGGTCAGCACTTTTACCTGGCTGAGCCTGGGCTCGTAGACCTCGATAAAGCGTTCAATCGCTGCCCGGGCTTTCTGCAATGAGTCATGCAATGAGAGCCGCATGTCGTTGAGGTCTGGCAGTCCGTAGTCCGGCAGCGCTTGCACGCTACCGGCACGGGTGCTGAGCATCTTGCTCAGATGGGCTGCTACCGAGGCATTGATGGCGGCATCGCCAGGGATGCCGTCACGCAATGCAGCGCTACCATCAAGTCGCTCGAACAGGCTGCCGTAGGCCATGCTGCGTGATTACTCCTTGTCCAGTTTGCCGACCAGCGACAGGGTGAAGTCGGCGCCCATATACTTGAAGTGCGGACGCACGCTCAGACCCACGCGGTACCAGCCCGGCTCGCCCGGCACGTCGCTGACGACAACTTGCGCTGCGCGCAGCGGACGGCGGCCGCGAACCTCGGCGCTCGGGTTATCCTGGTCAGCCACGTACTGACGAATCCATTTGTTCAGCTCCAGCTCCAGGTCAGTGCGCTCTTTCCAGGCGCCGATCTGTTCGCGCTGCAGCACCTTCAGGTAGTGGGCCAGACGGTTGACGATGAACAGGTAGGGCAACTGGGTGCCGAGACGGAAATTCAGCTCGGCCAGCTTGCCTTCTTCGCTGTTGCCAAAGAACTTGCCTTTCTGCGTGGAGTTGGCGGAGAAGAAGGCGGCGTTGTCACTGCCTTTGCGCATGGTCAGGGCGATGAAACCTTCGTCTGCCAGCTCGTATTCGCGGCGATCTGATACCAGCACCTCGGTCGGAATCTTGGTTTCGATTTCGCCCATGCTTTCAAAGTGATGCAGGGGAAGATCTTCCACCGCGCCGCCGCTCTGCGGGCCAATGATGTTCGGGCACCAGCGGAATTTGGCAAAGCTTTCGGCCAGGCGGGTGGCGAAGGCAAAGGCGGTGTTGCCCCACAGGTAGTGCTCGTGGCTCTGCGCGACGCTTTCCTTGTAGACGAAGCTGCGCACCGGGTTTTCAACCGGATCATAGGGGTTGCGCAACAGGAAGCGGGGCAGGGTGAGGCCGACATAGCGGGCGTCTTCCTGTTCGCGGAAACTTTGCCATTTGGCAAACTGCGGACCCTCGAAGTGGTCCTTCAGGTCCTTGATGTCGGGTAGGCCGGTGAAGCTTTCCAGACCAAAAAACTGCGGGCCGGCAGAGGCAATGAAGGGTGCGTGCGCCATGCTGGCAACACTGGAAATGTGCTGCAGGGTTTTGATGTCCGGCGAGCTGGGGTTGAAATAGTAGTTGGCGATCAAGGCGCCGACCGGCTGACCACCGAACTGGCCGTACTCCGCGGTATAGACGTGCTTATACAGACCGGACTGAACCAGCTCGGGGCTGTCTTCGAAGTCTTCCAGCAGGTCTTCCTTGGAGGCGTTGATGATCTCCAGCTTGATGTTCTCGCGGAAATCGGTGCGATCCACCAGTAGCTGCAGGCCGCGCCAGGAGGATTCCAGCGCCTGGAATTTCTCGTGGTGCAGAATCGCGTCCATCTGACGGCTGAGCTTGGCGTCGATTTCGGCGATCATGCGATCAACCAGAGCCTTCTTGACCGGCTCCTGCTCGTTGTGCGGTTTCAGTAGTTCGGCGATAAAGGCCGAGACGCCGCGCTTGGCGATGTTGTAGGCCTCGTCGTCCGGGGTGAGGCGGGTTTCGGCGATGATGCGGTCGAGAATGCCGGTATCGGCGCTACTCTGGGTTTGCTGTGCGGAAGATTGGCTGCTCATGGCGGCGTCCTTGTCGGTGGCGATCAGGTTTCAGGTTGGTTCTGGTCGGTCAGGCCGAGCTCGGCGAGTACGCGGTCGCGCGAGTCATCGTCATTGAGCACGCTCTCGATCGCCTTGCGGAACGCTGGGGCGTTACCCAGCGGGCCCTTGAGCGCAACCAGCGCGTCGCGCAGTTCCATCAGTTTTTGCAGCTCGGGTACTTGCTGCACAACGCTGGTGGGGTTGAAATCCTTCATCGAGTTGATCTGCAGGTTGACCGCCAGGTCTTCGCTGGTGGGTTCGTCCTGCAGCTGATTGGGTACCGCAAATGTCAGGTTCAATTCCTGCTTGGCCAGCACTTCATCGAAGCTACGTTTGTCGATGGCGATGGGCTTGCGCTCTTCAATGGTGCGGTCGTCCTCACGCTGGGTGAAATCGCCCAGCACCATCAACTTCAGCGGCAGTTCGATTTCTTCGTGAGCGTCGTTGCCGTCGGGGGTAAAGGTGACGTTGACGCGTTCCTTGGGGGCTACTGAGCCGTCTTTGGCCATGTTGTTTCTCCGTATGGTGTTAGGCCCCGAGGGCCTGTTCCAGCACCACACCCAAATCGAGGTGGCACAGGCGGTGGTAGATCTCGTCCTTGCGCTCGCGCGTGTTCTGATTCTGCGGCAGCAGGTCACAACAGCTGTGCAGCAGGCGCAGCACATCGAGGTTGAGATCAGGTTCCCATTTGTCCAGGCCATGGGCCTGAAGCTGTTGATGCAAGGTTTCCAGCTGAGCCTTGGCCAATTCGTACTGGCGGGCTTGAAAGCACAGTCGTGCCTGCGCCAGGCGCCAATAAAAAGCGGCGCGTTCACCGCGGGCCTGTTTGATCTGTCCGCCGAGCGCCTGTACAGCGTCTTTCAGACCGGTTTTGCGCAGGGTGCTGAGTGCCTCCTCGAGCCCCTGGTCCCAGGCGGCGAGTGGCTGTTCGGCGCCACGCGCAAAGGTGATGGTGGCCGGTTGTGCGGCTGCGCCGTGCGCCAGTACGCGGCTGTTGATCCAATCCAGGGTGCTGTCATCGGCAAAGGGGGTGTCGTCAAAGAAGCGGAGCTTCTCGAGGCCCGGCAGGCGTGTGAGCTGCCAGGCAAGTTGCAGCTCTATTTCTTCCGCGGCGTCACTGGCGCCCAATGCGTCGCAGCATTGCCATGCCAGATACTGGCCATCGAGCCAGAAGGGTGCGCGAGCGAGACTGGCCTCGATATCGGTTAACAGCGCGGCATGCTGGCCCTGGCTAAGCCGCTCTCGGTAAGCAGCGATTCGATCGGTGGGGAGGTTTCTCAACCCGGTCTTGTGATTGGCGTCGTGGCTGGGTAGTGCGTCTATGGGTAGCCAAAGCACGGTGCGCGACAGGCGCAGCGCGCGTAGATCGCACTGATTGTCGCGAAGCCACCAGTGGCACAAGGGCCGAGCGTGATCCTGCAGTAGCCGCAGTGCCTTGTGCGCGTCCTTGGCGTTGCTGATGGGGCCGGGAGTGCTTTGGGTGGTGGTCACGGGCGCGCTGCTGTCAGAGACGGGCGTAACGACAGGCGCGGGGGCTGGCTTTTGCTGCGCAGCCTTTGCTTTGCGGCACAAGGGCTGCAAATCGGGTGCCTGCTCCTTCAGATGTGCCGCCAGGGCTTGTTGCAGGTGTTGCAGTGCGCTGACGAGTACTTCTGTTTCGCTGTTCAATCGCTGTTCTGCGCTGCTCTCAAGGCGTGCAAACAACCAATTTAGCGCCGCGATACGAGTGCGGTCCTTGCGCGGGTGCAGCTCCTGCCAGTGGCTGTCGCATAGACTGCCGAGCATCTGTAGGCCGCTACAGAGTCCCGCCACACCATCGGTTTCCAGCAAGCTCCAGCACAACCACGCGGCTACGCGCAGATCCTTGGACTGGCTGCCAAGTATTGTCAGGCTGCCGTCGCGCACCACTTCCCAGTCGGGCTGCTGGTTGTCATGCAGTGAGCCGGCCTTGGCCAGTTCGCGCTCAAGCTCCTCATACTCGCTGCTATAGCGCACATCCTCGCCAGCAAAGCTGGTTTCATTGATGGGGCTACTGGCAATGGTATTTATAGTCTGCAGCTGCATGTGGGTACTTATCACTGTCCGTTGTGTGTACTGTTTTCAGGCGTATTGCTCTGCGGCAATGTGCTGGAATAGATGGCGCAACATGCGCAACTTCTTGCGCATGTTGGTGCGCAAAAAGCTGCGCACTCCATAACTTCTGATTTCACGATGGCAATTAGTTGCTCAACTTTCTGTGCAAGAAACTGCGCATTACTGGCTGGAAAGGTGGCTATCCTATTCGCGGTTGGCAGTGCCTTCAAGTCCATAAAGTGTGAACTGGTTTGGCTTGTTGGTAATCGCTTTCAAACTGTGAATTGGTTGTTGTGTTGTTTATAAAATCCAATAAAAACAATGATTTGTGTTTTTTAAAGCTTATCTTTTACAGCTGTGTATTGACGTCAAAAAAATGGGTTTTTGTTCTTGTGCTCTTGTTCGCATTTGCAGTCGATAAAGTCGATGTTTATGTGTTGTTAGTTGTTGGTAAGTGTTTTAGGGCTCGGGCGGGTTTGCCATGCCTATAAATAGGCGGGCCGCGAGTAATTAATTCATCGATGTAGTAACCCGCTGTTACCACCGCCGAGCTTCTCGGGCGCATGATGTGATCTCATTCACTGCAGGAGACGGATCATGGGCAGCAAAAAGCTGTTGTTATTGGCAGGCGACTTTGTCGAAGACTACGAGATCATGGTGCCGTTTCAGGCGCTGAGCATGTTGGGCTATGAAGTCCACGCCGTGTGCCCCGAAAAACAGGCCGGCGATAGCGTGAAAACGGCGATACACGATTTTGAGGGCGATCAGACCTATACCGAAAAGCCTGGCCACAATTTTGCCCTGACGTACAATTTTTCCGATGTTAACCCTGAAGACTATGTAGGTCTGGTTGTGCCGGGTGGGCGCTCGCCCGAGTACCTGCGCTTGAACGAACGGGTGATCGAGATAGTGCAGGCCTTCGCCGCAGCGAACAAGCCGATTGCGGCCGTTTGTCATGGTGCCCAGCTGTTGGCAGCGGCGGGTGTGCTTGAGGGGCGTGAGTGCAGCGCTTATCCTGCGTGCGGTCCCGATGTGCGCTTGGCGGGTGGTCAGTACATTGATATTGCCGCAGATCAGGCCCATGTTGAGGGTAACCTGGTGACAGCGCCGGCCTGGCCTGCGCATCCGCTCTGGTTGGCCGCGTTCGTCAAATTGCTGGGCGCGCGGATCGAGTTGTAAGATGAGCGGGTTGCCTTTGACGAGCGACCCCAGGGCGGAGACCATTATGTGTGAACTCTATGTGAAGGCGGATCCGATTCTGTACGAGTCACGGTCACGTTCGTTGCGCATCCGCGGCGTGGTCACCACGCTGCGGCTGGAGAACCAGTTTTGGCAGATACTGCAGGAGATTGCCGAGGTCGATGGCATGACCACCAATCAGTTGATTACCAAGCTGTACGACGAAATCATGGAGTTGCGCGGCGAGGTGGTTAACTTTGCGTCTTTTCTGCGCGTCAGTTGTACTCGTTATCTGGCGCAACGTGAGGCCCAGGTTGTGCCGCTGGCGCTGGTGGGGCGGGCAACGGGCTGAAGCCGTGGATCAAGATATTTAGCCTGTTAGAATGCTGTTGCAAACACGTCGCCCAAGGGCGGCGTGTTTGCTTTCCTGTTTGCTTATTATCTGGAGTAACTCCGTGGCGATTGAGACCTGGCTGGCTTTTTTTGTTGCGTGTTGGGTGATCAGCCTGTCGCCCGGCGCGGGGGCGATTGCCTCCATGTCCAGCGGTCTGAACTACGGCTTCGCGCGGGGTTACTGGACGGCGCTTGGGCTACAGCTGGGGTTGCTGCTGCAGATTGCCGTGGTAGCGGCAGGGGTGGGGGCGCTACTGGCGACGTCGGCGTTGGCGTTTAACCTGATCAAGTGGTTTGGTGTGCTCTACCTGCTTTATCTGGCTTGGCGGCAGTGGCATGCGCAACCGGTTGCCATGGAGCAGGAAGTGTCACTGCGCCCATTGGGCCAGCCGCTGGTTCTGGTATTTCGCGGTTTTCTGGTGAACGTCAGTAACCCCAAGGCGGTGGTTTTCATGCTCGCGGTGCTGCCGCAATTTCTCGATCTGACGCACCCCATGTTGCCGCAATACGCGGTGATGGCGCTGACCATGATTGTAGTTGATCTGATCGTGATGGCGGGCTACACCGGTCTTGCCGCCAAGGTACTGCGTCTGCTGCGTTCGCCGCGTCAGCAAAAAATCATGAACCGAGCGTTTGCCGGCCTGTTTGCCGGAGCGGCCAGTTTGTTGATGCTGGTACGCCGTGCCGGCGCCTAAATTAGCCTTTGAGGCGCAGGGCTGACGGGCTGCATCCGTACACCTGGCGAAAACGATTGCTGAAATGGCTGGGCGAGCTAAAACCACACTGCAGGGCAATTTCGGTCAGCGGTAGTGCACTAGAGCGCAGCAATTGCTTGGCTCGCTCAAGCCGCCGGCTCATAACATATTGATGCGGTGCAACGCCCTTGCTGTGTTTGAACATGCGGGCAAAATGATACTCGCTGAGACCCACCTGACCGGCCAGGTCCTGCAGCAGCAGCGGCTGATCCAGTTGCTCGTCGATGAATTCCATCAGCCGTTTCACTTGATAGGGCGAAAGCCCTCCACGCACCGCTGGCGCCTGCCATTGCAAATGCACGTAGTGCTTCAACAGGTGATTGAGAATCAGCGTGGTGGCGCTGCTGATGGCCAGCTGATCGGCAGGGTCTTGCCAGTTGTGGTTGAGCAGGAATTGACGGTACAGCAGCGCAATCTGCGGGTCATCGGCAAACAGCCGTTCATCGAGGGTTAGCTGCGCCGGGCTGCGATCCCAGGTTTGTTCAGCCTGCTGGCGCAGGTGCTGATCGGTAAAGTACAGATGCATGAAACTCAGCGGCCCGCGGATATGCCAGGTAGAGGCGTAGTCTTTGGGCATCAGGCAGAGTTTGTCGGGTGCGCCGCCGTTGCGCCAGCCATCAGGGGTGCGAAAGTAAGACTGAAAACCATCGGCCAGATAGACGCTGAGCGTGTGATGGTCGGCGTTGTCTAGTGCGATCAGTGCATCATCGTTATACCAGCGCGCCAAACCAAGGCCATTGCTCAGTTGAGCGCTGCCTTGCAGCTGGGCCTTGTGCTGCTGGAGATTGGAAAATACCTGATACGACTGCGACATGCGGACTCCTGGCCACAGCTGCAAGGTGGCGTTAACCCGTGATGTTAGCGACAGGCCGCCTGCACGCCAAGTGCAAGCTGCCTGAAAGCGTTCAGGCGGACAACAAAACCGCAAGAATCTGCAAGCGAGGGTGAGCTGGGTGCAAGCGCACACGGAGTCAGGCGTTGGATAATAGATAACACCCATCGCCGCGAGCGCCCTCGATGAATGCCGTTTTGTATGTCACCACCGTCCTGATCTGGGGTACCACCTGGATCGCCATCTCCATGCAGTCCGGCTCAGTATCCGTACTGGTTTCTGTGTTTTACCGATTCGCGTTGGCGGCTGGGCTGCTGCTTGTGGTGCTGATGCTGTTCGGTCGCTTGCGCCGGCTGAGCCGGCGTGACCACGGTTTCTGCGTGCTGCAAGGGATGTGTGTGTTTGGTTTCAATTTTTGCTGCTTTTATGCTGCCAATGCGTATATCAACAGCGGCCTGGAGTCTGTGCTGTTTTCGTTGGCGACAGTATTCAATGCGCTCAACGGCGTGTTGTTCTTTCGCCAGCGTTTGACGCGTCGACTGCTGGTGGCCAACCTGCTGGGCTTTGTCGGCATTCTCAGCCTGTTCTGGCACGACCTGACAGGGTCGAGCATGAGCGCAGATGTATTGCTCGGGATTGGCCTGAGTCTGCTGGGGACCTACGGGTTTTCGCTTGGCAACATGATCAGCGTGCGACATCAGGCGCGTGGGTTGGACCTACTCTCTACCAACGCCTACGCCATGGGCTACGGGGCTCTCGTGATGCTGACCCTGGCCTGGCTCACTGGCGCGTCTTTCGGCATTCTGTGGACGCCTGCCTACATAGGGTCGCTGTTGTATCTGGCACTGTTTGGCTCGGTGATTGGCTTTGCTGCCTACTTTGCCCTGATCGGCCGTATCGGCGCCGGACCGGCTGCTTATGCAACGGTAATGTTTCCGCTCATTGCGTTGGGAATGTCTACGCTGTTTGAAGGGTATCAGTGGACTGGCAGCGCGGTGCTGGGGCTGGTGCTCATTTTGCTGGGCAATGCTGTTATGTTCTACCGGCCGCGCCGGCCCGTGAAGCAGGCGCAGGCGGTCTGAACAAGCAGGTCTGGAAAACAGGGAGTGGGGCATGGACTACTTCATTATTGCCGTAGCGGTGCTCGCCGGGGTGATTTTTCACTGGTGGCTGTTTGTGCGCATTCGCCGCTGGGGCGAGCGTGATCTGGCGCTATCCATGGCCGGGGAAGATCCGCTAAAGCGCGCCTATATGCTTGAAAAACTGGCTGAAGCAAAAAGCCGCAAGGTGCCCAAGGCGCAGCTCGAGGACTGGCTGCGCAGCGCGGCCGACGCTTGGCAAAACGGAGAAAGATTGAACTGATCGTCAGGCTGAGACTCTCTTTTACTATGCAAGCAATTGTTAGCTGATAGCCAAGGAGAGTCATCATGGAGTTGCCGAACAAAGATTTGACCACGCTCTTCGATCAGTTGGGTCTGGATTCCGACCCGGCGAGTATGGATGCCTTTTTTGCCAGCCACGCGTTGGCACACGACACCAAGCTGAGCGATGCCGATTTCTGGACGCCGTCCCAAGCCGCCTTTCTGCGTGACGAGATTCGAGAAGATGCAGAGTGGGCGCCAGTGGTCGACGAGTTGAACGCACGCTTGCATGAGCAGTAATCAGCGAGCAATAACGACCTTTTTTATGAACTGGCTGGCTCGCCCACAAGGCGAGGTAGCGATTGATTTCCAACCGTAGCAAGTCCACAGACTTAATTGCAGGGGAATGACCATGACCAGTACTACAGACAAGATCAAAGGCAAATACGACGAAACCGTTGGTAAAACCAAGCGAGAGATCGGCCGAGCTACCGATGATGAGGAACTGCAGGGTGAAGGTGAGCTGCAGAACATCAAAGGTAAGGGCGAGAGCCTGAAAGGTGATGTGAAGGGTAAGCTGAAGGATTTGGTTGATAAGACCTGATCAGCCTCAACGCCTGATCCGCAGTATGAAAGCCGCCTGTTTTGCAGGCGGCTTTTTTGTGCAGTCAAATCTGGCGCCAATTCTGCCTTGGCTAAGACTCCAGGCAAAAAAAATCCGATGCCAGACTCTGGCATCGGATTTCTCAAGCTACTTCCCGGCAGCTCAGCGAGCTGCTCCGCCGGGTGGTGCTTTTTGCGGGTCTGCGATCAGACCTGAGCGACCGGGATGGACGCTGCAGCTTTCTGATAAGACTCGATTTCGTTGAAGTTCATGTAGCGATATACATCGCTCGCCATGCTGTCGATCTGCGCGGCGTATTGCATGTACTCATCAACGGTCGGCAGTTTGCCCAGGATGGACGCAACCGAAGCCAGCTCGGCGGAAGCCAGGAAGACATCGGCGCCATCGCCCAGACGGTTCGGGAAGTTCCGTGTGGAGGTGGAAACAACAGTCGACTTGGCAGCCACACGTGCCTGGTTACCCATGCACAGCGAGCAGCCCGGCATTTCCATGCGCGCACCGGCTTTGCCGTAGATGCCGTAGTAGCCTTCTTCGGTCAGCTGGTACTGATCCATCTTGGTTGGCGGAGCCAGCCACAGACGGGTCGGCAGGGCGCCCTTGTTCTTCTCCAGCAGCTTGCCGGCAGCGCGGAAGTGACCAATGTTGGTCATGCAGGAGCCGATGAATACTTCATCGATCTTCTGGCCAGCAACATCAGACAGCAGACGAGCATCGTCCGGATCGTTCGGTGCGCACAGAACCGGCTCTTTCACGTCAGCCAGATCGATTTCGATCACGGTGGCGTACTCGGCGTCGGCATCAGCCTGCATCAGCTTGGGATCAGCCAGCCAGGCTTCCATAGCCTGTGCGCGGCGTTCCAGTGTACGTGGGTCCTGGTAGCCGTTGGCGATCATCCAGCGCAGCAGGACGATGTTCGACTTCAGGTACTCGGCAACTGACTCTTCGCTCAGCTTGATGGTACAGCCGGCAGCAGAACGCTCGGCAGAAGCGTCAGACAGCTCGAACGCTTGCTCGGCAGTCAGGTGCTCCAGACCTTCGATCTCGAGAATACGGCCAGAGAAGATGTTCTTCTTGCCTTTCTTCTCGACGGTCAGATGACCTTCCTGAATAGCGTAGTAAGGGATGGCATGGACCAGGTCACGCAGGGTGATACCGGGCTGCATCTTACCCTTGAAGCGCACCAGAACGGATTCCGGCATGTCCAGCGGCATAACGCCGGTGGCTGCTGCGAAGGCAACCAGGCCGGAACCGGCCGGGAAGGAAATACCCATCGGGAAGCGGGTGTGCGAGTCGCCACCGGTGCCGACGGTGTCGGGCAGCAGCATGCGGTTCAACCAGCTGTGGATGATGCCGTCACCCGGGCGCAGTGCAACACCGCCACGGTTGTGGATGAAATCAGGCAGGGTGTGGTGCGTGGTCACGTCGATCGGCTTGGGGTAAGCCGCAGTGTGACAGAACGACTGCATGACCAGATCGGCAGAGAAGCCCAGGCAGGCCAGGTCTTTCAGCTCATCGCGGGTCATCGGACCGGTGGTGTCCTGAGAACCCACGGTGGTCATTTTTGGCTCGCAGTAAGTACCGGGGCGGATGCCTTCAACGCCACAGGCCTTGCCGACCATCTTCTGCGCCAGGGTATAACCCTTGGTGCTTTCAGCTGGTGCTTCGGGCTTGCGGAACAAGTCGGAAGCAGGCAGGCCCAGTTCGGTGCGGGCTTTTTCAGTCAGACCGCGACCGATGATCAGCGGAATACGGCCGCCAGCGCGAACTTCGTCGAGCAGCACCTGAGTTTTCAATTCGAAGGTGGTCAGTACCTCGTCAGTACCGTGCTTGCAGACCTTGCCTTCGTAGGGGTACACGTCGATCACGTCGCCGGTGTTCATTTCGGAAACATCGAACTCGATCGGCAGTGCACCGGCATCTTCCATGGTGTTGTAGAAGATAGGTGCGATTTTGTTACCAAAGCAGAAACCGCCAGCGCGCTTGTTGGGTACGTACGGGATGTCGTCACCGAAGAACCACAGCACGGAGTTGGTTGCCGACTTACGGGAAGAGCCGGTACCCACAACGTCACCGACGTAGGCGACCGGGAAGCCCTTGGCTTTGACTTCTTCAATCTGCTTCAG
This sequence comes from Halopseudomonas sabulinigri, assembly GCF_900105255.1. NCBI lineage: Bacteria > Pseudomonadati > Pseudomonadota > Gammaproteobacteria > Pseudomonadales > Pseudomonadaceae > Halopseudomonas > Halopseudomonas sabulinigri. Next base: position 432,872 of record NZ_LT629763.1, read on the forward strand.
CGGACCGGTGACACCTTGCTCGACAGGCTCGATGCCATCGCGCGCCATTTTCAGCATGGCCAGCGCGTGCAGCGGGATGTCGGGGCGTGACCAGGCATCAGGCGCAGGGGACAGGTCGTCGGTGTTGGTTTCGCCAGTGACCTTGAATACGCTCAGGCTGATCTTGTCGGCCAGCTTGGGACGGTTGGTGAACCATTCGCCGGCAGCCCAGGATTGCATGACGGCTTCGGCATTGGCGTTGCCTTTCTTGGCGCGCTCGGCCACGTCGTGGAACGCATCAAACATCAGCAGGGTGTGCTTGAGTTCCTTGGCGGCGGCGCCGGCAAGCTCGCTGTCGTCCAGCAGCTCAACCAGAGTGGCAATGTTGTAACCGCCCTGCATGGTACCAAGCAGCTCGACAGCGCGCAGTTTGGTCAGCAGCGGGGAAGTGGCTTCACCCTTGGCGATGGCAGACAGAAAGCCGGCCTTGACGTAGGCGGCTTCGTCGACGCCTGGTGGGACGCGGTTGGTGAGCAGATCAAGCAGGAACTCTTCTTCGCCAGCTGGCGGGTTCTTCAGCAGATCAACCAGACCAGCAGTTTGTTCGGCGTTCAGCGGCTGAGGCACGATGCCCTGGGCTGCGCGCTCTTCAACGTGTTTGCGATAGGCTTCAAGCACAGTTATTACCCTCATCAGTCTGTTCCGCTCGTGACGGAACGGTCATCCTCTCGGACCCCGGGAAGCACTGAATAAACATCTTGGGTAAAGGGGGCTATTCAGTGCTTCCCTGTGTGCCGACAATAAAGACTGGTTCAGACGCAGGCCCGTACGGTGGGGGGCAACCTGGGTAACTGGGTTGGCAGATACGAAACGGGTTGCGGGCTAACGCCTGAGACACAGCCCTAACGGCGGGCCGATTCTACAGTAAGCCGGGTGTAAAGTTAAGTTATCCCTGCATTGTCTGCGAATGAGGCAATCTGCACGCAGGCGCACTGGGTAAATGCCTGGCGGCTGGTTTACAATGGGCGCGTCAGCCCCGTTGTCTTGTCCGTCGCCGAGAGTCCGCATGAAAGATTTGCCCGCTCACACCCGCACCACGCCCTGTGTTGGCCTGTGCTCCACCGTTTACGGTGACCTGGTGTGTCGTGGTTGTAAGCGCTTCAGTCACGAGATCATCGACTGGAATCGCTATGACGCGCTGGCCAAAGCGGCGGTGTGGCAGCGTCTGGAGCAGCTGCTTGAACAAGTGGTCATGGCGCGGGTAGAGGTGGTTTCCGTGCTGGCCTTGCATGCGGCAGTGGAGCGCTTGCAGGTTAAGGTCGCGCTCGATTCATCGCTGGCCCTGAAGGTGCTGCGGGTGATTCCGCGGCTGGAGGAGGGCGCGCTGGCGGCCAGTGGCTTGCGCCTGCGTAGCCACTGTGCCGAGCTCAGCGTGAAACAACTTCGCGATGAGCTCGACAGCGCCTACTTCGAGTTGTCCTGTGCTTACCACGAGCGCCGCGTGGGCGCTCCGGGTTAGACGCCGGGTTATTTCTCCAGCAGTTGCTCCAGGTGCGCCAGGGTGTCATCGGGCTTGAGCACCAGAACGTCGGTATTGAGTTGATCCAGTACCACCTCGGCAGTATTGCCAATCAGGGCGCCAGCGATACCCTTGCGACCGACCGTACCTATTACCGTAACACTGGCACCTATCTTGTTGGCGACAAAGGGAATTAGTGTGTCTGCCGGGCCCTCGTCGATGTGTAAGCGCTGCGCGTCGATGGCGTACTTCCCGGTGTATTCGACCGAGGCATCCAGGTAACTGGAGGCGATACTTTCACGTAACTGAAAGGTTGGGTCAGCGGACGACAGCATCGGCGCCGGGTGCGCGCTGATCAGGTGCAGGTCACCGTCTATCATCTCGGCGATGTCGGCGGCGTGGCTGACGATGGTGTCGTGCAATACGTGGTGCTGGTCATCATGGCTGCCCAGATCGATGGCCGCCAGCACGCTGCCCTTGATCCAGCTTTCGCTGTTTTTCACCATGAGTACCGGCGCTGGACAGTAACGCAGCAGCTTCCAGTCGTCGGGCGTCAGTAGTGCCTTGCGCAAGGCGCTGTCTGGCAGGTGCTGCTTGATCACCAGGCCGCAGCCTTCGCGCACCACGGCGCGACTGATGGTGTCGGTCAGGTTGCTGTACCAGCTTTGGCTGAAGCCGCAAGCGATGCCACTGGCTTTCAGTTGATCGGCTAGCTCTTGCAGCAGTGGCGTGTAGTCCTGGCGGTTTTCGCACACCAGCAGGTGCAGCTCCGACTCAATGAAACCGGCGATGAGCGATGCTCGTTTGAGTGCAACCTGCTCGTTTTGCGTGGGATCAATGACCACGAGAATGCGTTTAACTGCTTGCATGGCGTTCTCCTTGTTAAGCCTGCGGTGATAACCGTTTATCTGCTTCCAATGTAGTCGTTTTTTGCTGCGTCGACATTGATTCAGGTCTATACACGCGACTGATAAGCACGCTCAAACAGGTATACTGTGCCGCTTTACCGCTGCCTGAACATATCGCCATGCTGCCAGATGAACTCATCGCCTTTTTACCTTGCGCCACCCCCGATGCCTGGGTCGAGCAAGCGCTCGCACACCCCGAAGAGCTGCTGATTGATCATGCCAATTGTGAGAAGAAGGCGGCCTCGACCGCACTGAATCTGATGTTCCGCTATATCGACAAGCCTGACCTGCTGCAGAAGATGTCGCGCCTGGCGCGTGAGGAGCTGCGTCACTTCGAGCAGGTAACTGCGCTCATGCAGCGCCGAGGGGTGACCTATCGCGGTCTGTCGGCCAGCCAGTACGCGCAGCGCTTGCGTCAGCACGTGCGCACAGTGGAGCCAGGCCGGTTGGTGGATACGCTGATCGTTGGCGCTTTTATCGAGGCCCGCTCCTGTGAGCGCTTTGCCAAGCTGGCACCGCATTTGGATGAAGAGTTGGGCGATTTCTATCGCTCGCTGCTGAAGTCGGAGGCGCGGCACTATCAGGATTACCTCAAGCTGGCGCGCACGCACGCGGCGGGTGAGATTGATGATCGCATCGCGTTATTTCGTGAACTGGAGCAGCAGGCGATAGTCGCTGACGATGCAGAGTTTCGTTTTCACAGTGGGGTGGCGGCCTGATAGGCTGCAACCTCGTCGCCAGGGTGCTGTCTCTGGTATGACCGCCTTCGATTGTCCGGGAGTGATTTGATGCACCAGCGCCAACAGCTTGACCTCCGTGCAGCCCCTGTTTCTCGCTTGCTGCGACACCTTGCGGCCGCCAGCTTGCTGTGTGGTGCTGCCGGCGCGTTCGCGGCCGACAATGTCTGCGAGCGCGTGGTGGTAACGGGTAATCCGGATTATCCGCCGCTCATCTGGGCGCCTGAGCAGGGTGATCAGGCGCTTACCGGCGTGGCGGTGGAAATGCTGCAGTCGGCCTTGGCTGAAAGCAATATCGAAGTCGAGGTCCTGAACCTGGGCTCGCGCCTCAAGGCGCTGGAAGCGGTTGAACGCGGGCAGGTTGATATCATGGCCGGGTTGTTCATGTCGCGTGAGCGCCTGTCCAGCGTCGATTATGTGTACCCGGCGATCATGGAGGTGCCCAGCGTGTTCTTCGTGCGCCGTGGCGCCGCCTTCCCCTATACCGGCTGGCAGGACCTGCGCGGTAAGCGCGGCGCAGCGCAGGAGGGCAGCCGTTTTGGTCTGTCGTTTGATACCTATGCGCAGGACAATCTTCAGCTGGAGCGCGAATCCACTGGCGAGGCCGCGCTGCGCAAGCTGCTGGCCGGTAAATTGGATTACGTGGTACTGGAGCGGTATCAGGGGCTTGCCCTGGCGCAGCAGATGCGGGTGGACGATCAGCTCGACACGCTAGAGGGTTCCTTCATCAACGCACCCTTGTATGTCGCCATTTCGCACAACTCGGTGTGCAACTCGCCAGCCCTGCGCGCAGCGTTGGCCCTGGGTATGCAGGAGTTGACGCAGCGAGGGGAGAGCCGTCGTTTGCTCGATAAGTATCGCGGCATCTGGGCTGCGCCCTTCATGCCGGCAGCCGAGCCAGCGGCGGACGCGCCGCTGGAAGAGTAAGGTGCGGGCTAAACAGTCCTGTCGCTGCTAATCTGTACTGGTCATCTGTATTGCATCTGTCACTGTTGCGGTGCTGATCGTCTCGGTTAGTCTGTAACTGTACCCACTGCAGGTGCGGGCTACTTATGCCGGGAGGGCAAGCGCAATGACCAGTCTGCTGTATCAAAAGATCGCCAGCCAGCTGGCGGAAGATATCCAGAGCGGCGTATATCGGCCGGGTGAGCGCGTACCCTCGGTGCGCAAGTTGAGCACCCAAAAGGGTGTCAGCCACGCCACAGTACTGCAGGCCTACGCGACGCTGGAAGATCAGGGGCTGATTCACGCGCGCCCACAGTCCGGTTACTACGTGCATCAAACGCCCGCGCTCACCGCGCCCACGCCGCCAATTGCGCGGGTCGAGGCGCCCTACGCGGTGACCCGCAGCAGCATCATTACCGAGATTTTGCTGCAGGCCCGCCGCGAGGGTGTAATGCCCTTGGGCGCTGCTGTGCCCTCCAGCGAGTTTCTGCCGCTGCGCGCCTTGCATCAACAGATGAGCAAGGTGACGCGTTTTCACAGCCAGAAAGCCTTCAGCTATACCTTCAGTCCGGGCTACGAGCCGCTGCGGCGTCAGGTCGCCATTCGTATGCGCGACGCCGGAGCGGTCATCGACCCTGCCAACGTGGTGATTACCAATGGCTGCGTGGAAGCGCTGCAGCTATCGTTGCGGGCTGTTACCAAGCCGGGTGATCTGATTGCCACCGAGTCACCCAGTTACTATGGTCTGGTGCAATTGTGTGAGCTGCTTGAGCTCAAGGTAGTGGAGATTCCGTCTGATCCTGATACCGGCCTGAGTCTGGAAACCCTGCAGTCGGCGTTGGAGCAGTGGCCGGTCAAGGCATTGGTGCTGACCGCGCGCGCCGGTAATCCCATGGGTGCGACCATGCCGGAACATCGCCAACGCAAACTGGTTGGCATGATGGCGCAGCGCAATCTGCCGATCATTGAAGACGACATCTATGGCGAGCTGATGTTTGATCATGGTCAGTCCAAGGCGCTCAAGGCCTTCGATTGCTCGGATACGGTCATCTACTGTTCGAGCTTCTCGAAAACCATTTCGCCCGGCGTGCGCACCGGTTGGCTGATTACCAAGCGCTATCAGGAGACGATCGAGAAGCTGCAGACCTTCACCACGTTGTCGGCCTGCAGCGTTAGCCAGATGGCGGTATCGGCCTATTTGGAAAACGGCGGTTACGATCGGCACCTGCGGCACATTCGTCAGGAGTACTGCAAGAATCTCAGTCTGTTTCAACTGGCGGTGCAGCAATTCTTCCCCGAGGGTACGCGGATCACGCGGCCCAAGGGCGGCTTTATTTTGTGGATCAGTCTGCCCGGCGGGGTAGATACGCTGACCCTGTTCAATCGCGCGCTGATGCACAACATCAGCATTTGTCCGGGCGTGGTGTTCAGTAACTCGGATCAGTTCAACCATTGTTTGCGGCTGAACTGCGGTATTCCATGGAATCGTGCTGCCGAACAGGCGGTGATGACCCTGGGGGTGCTGGCCAAGCAGCTGTTGCAGGAAACCCTGCCAGCGGCGGAGCGCATGGGTGAAGTGCACGAGGAGCTAAAGGCGTCCTGATATTTATCAGTGGCTTATGCGTCCTTCTTTAAGCTGGAAATAAAAAAGGCAGCCTGGATTCAGGCTGCCTTTTTTGTTGCTGCTTGCTCAGTGCTGAGCGGTAGCTGCGGCTTCACGCGCCTTCAGGTGCTGACGCTTGAGCTGCTGTGACAGCTCAATGATCTGCTCGCGCATCCAGCGATTGGCCGGGTCCTGGTCGGTACTTTCATGCCAGAACAGATGCGTCTCGATTGCGGGGACGTCTTCAATCGGCAGCACGGTCCAGTGCAAGTCATGACGTTCGGCAAAGCGTTCGTGCACGGTCATGACCATGTCGGTTGATTCCAATACCAATGGCGCCATCTGATAATGCTGTGAACGCATGACCACGCGGCGCTGAATACCCATTTTGCCCAACGCCAGATCCACATGGCCAAGGCCGTTGCGACGGCTGGAGATGTGGATGTGCGATTGCGCCAGATAGTCGTCCAGGGTGATTTTGTCTTTCTTGGCCAGCGGGTGCCCCTTGCGCATGACGCAGACGTGGCGATCTTCAAACAGCTTGACGTGGCGCACCTGGGTATCCGTGTTGAGCGGCGCGTCGATGGCAAAATCCAGACGACCGGCCGCCAGTTCCTTGGTGGTTTCCCGGCGCTTGATCAGGAAGCTGTCTATATTGATGTTGGGTGCCATGCGGCGGATGCGGCCGGCCAGGTGCGGCAGAATAACTGCCTCGGTGAGGTCGGTCATGCTGATGCGATAGGTCTTGGTTGCCTGCTCGGGAACAAAGCTGCGGCTTTCCTGCACAGAAACGCGCAGCAGTTGCAGGGCACTGCGTACCGGCGTGATGATGTTCTGCGCCATTGGCGTGGGCACCATGCCTTGGGCGGTGCGGACAAACAGCGGATCGTTGAAGGTCTCACGCAGGCGGGCGAGGGCGTTACTGACCGCAGGCTGAGTGATGCCGACGATTTGTCCGGCACGGGTAAGATTGGCTTCTGTATAGATTGCGTCAAACACAATGAACAGATTCAGATCGACCTTACTGAGGTTCATCGCAACTTCCTTACTTAAATGGCTCATGACGAGACAAACAGGTCTGCGGATCGGCCAAGTATATATTGCTTATGAATGTTAATACACGACAAAAATAGGTTAGATAAATCGAGCGAGGTCATCTAGCATTTTCCTCGTCGATACCCAACAACCAAAGGCAACCACTATGGATTTCGGATATTCCCCCAAGGTTAAAGATCTGCGAGAGCGTGTAGACGCTTTCATGCAGGAGCACGTTTTTCCCGCCGAGCACATTTTTCACCAGCAGGTGAATGAAGGAGATCGCTGGCAGCCTACGGCTATCGTCGAAGAACTCAAGGTCAAGGCGCGTGCTGCCGGTCTGTGGAACCTGTTTCTGCCTGAGTCCGAGCTGGGCGCTGGCCTGACCAACCTGGAATACGCACCGCTGGCGGAACTGATGGGTCGCTCCGGTCTGGCCTCCGAAGCCTTCAACTGCAGTGCGCCGGACACCGGCAATATGGAAACCATCGTTCGCTACGGCAACGAAGAGCAGAAAGAGCGCTGGGTCAAGCCGCTGCTGGCTGGCGAGATCCGCTCCTGCTTCGGTATGACCGAGCCGGGTGTTGCTTCCTCCGACGCCACCAATATGCAGGCCAACGCGCGCCGCGAAGGTGACGAGTGGGTGATTAATGGTCGCAAGTGGTGGACTTCAGGTGCCTGCGATCCGCGTTGCAAGGTCATGATCTTCATGGGTCTGACCAATCCCGATGCGCCGCGTCACCAGCAGCATTCGATGATTCTGGTGCCGATGGATGCGCCTGGTCTGAAGGTTATTCGTCCGCTGCCGGTGTTTGGTTACGACGATGCGCCACACGGTCACGCCGAAGTCGTGCTGGAGAACGTGCGCGTTCCCTACGAAAACGTGCTGCTGGGTGAGGGTCGTGGCTTCGAGATCGCCCAGGGTCGCCTTGGGCCAGGCCGTATTCACCACTGCATGCGTTCCATTGGTGCCGCCGAGCGCGCGCTGGAGCTGATGTGCAAGCGCTCGGTTGAGCGTGAAGCTTTCGGCAAGCGCCTGGCGCAGCTGGGTGGCAACATTGACCTGATTGCCGAGTCTCGCATTGAGATCAACCAGGCTCGCCTGCTGACCCTGAACGCGGCTTACATGATGGATACCGTGGGTAACAAGGTCGCCAAGAGCGAAATTGCTCAGATCAAGGTGGTGGCGCCGAACGTTGCGCTGCGCGTGATCGACCGCGCGATCCAGATGCACGGCGGTGCCGGTGTCTCTGAAGATACCCCGCTGGCTCACATGTATGCCATGCAGCGTACCCTGCGTCTGGCTGACGGCCCGGATGAAGTGCACCGTGCTGCTATCGGCAAGCACGAGCTGGGCAAGTACATGGCGCGCTAAGCCATTCGCCTCAGGCAACAGAAAACCCGCTCCTGGTGAGCGGGTTTTTTGTGTCTGTGTTGCGGGTAATGAGTTTACTGCAGACGCAGCAACGCCCACCCGAGAGCATCTTCGGATGAGGCGAGGGAGTTGACGTTGCTGTAACCGAGCGGGGGAGGTGCTCGGCCGGGCGGCCTGTTAGCGGGCGCGGTAGGTGATGCGACCTTTGGTCAGGTCGTAGGGCGTCAGTTCAACGCGAACCTTGTCACCGGTAAGGATGCGGATGTAGTTTTTACGCATCTTGCCTGAAATGTGGGCAGTCACGACGTGGCCGTTTTCCAGTTCAACGCGGAACATGGTGTTCGGCAGTGTGTCGATGATGGTGCCTTCCATTTCAATACTGTCTTCTTTTGCCATTAAGCAATGACCTCTTGGGTTTGTTCACAGGCGGGCGTATTTGTAGCAATACCCGCAAAAAAGGTGAGCAATTGTGCCTGAAAAAGTGCCCAAGCGCCAAGTTTGACGGACTTTTTTTACAAGAGATGTACAGCGGATGGCTTTGCAGCGGGTTCAGGTCAGGCGTACCCAACGCTGATTGACCAGCATTTCGATGGGGCGATACTCGGTCTTGTAGTTCATCTTGCGGCAATCCTTGATCCAGTAGCCGAGGTAAACCGCCTCCAGCTCCAGCTCGCGGGTGTGCTCAATCTGCCAGAGAATGGCATAGCGGCCCAGACTGCGCTTGTGCTGGTCCGGGTCGAAGAAGGTATAGACCGCCGAGGTGCCGCGCTGCATCTTGTCGGTAACGGCGACGGCCAGCAGGGTGCCTGCCGCGTCGCGGAAGGTGAAAAAGCGGCAGAAATGCCAGTCCTTGACCAGAAACGAGGTGAACTGCTCGCGGCTGGGTGGATACATGTCGCCGTCGGCATGGCGGGCGATGATGTAGCGCTGATACAGATCGTATATCTCGTCACTGGGCAGTGGCTCGGTTTCCTCTACCTGCAGGTCGCGGTTCTTTTTCAGGATGCGCTTTTGTTGCGAGGAGGGGGCGAAGACGTCCACCGGGATGCGCGCGGGGATGCAGGCGTTGCATTCGCGGCAGTGTGGTCGATACAGATGATCGCCGCTACGCCGAAAGCCCATTTCCGAAAGCTGACTATAGGTTTCCAGGTCTAGCGGTTGCTGAGGGTCCAGGAATAGCGTGGTGGCCTGCTCGTGGGGCAGGTAGCTGCAGGGGTGCGGATGGGTCGCGTAAAACTTCAGTTGGGACAGGTCGGTCATGGTCTGGCTCCCGGCGGCTTGCTGTCAGTATAGAGCCGGGCGGCGCCCCTTCAAAGGCCTGTAGGCAAAAAGCCCACTAGTGCTCCGCTCACTCAGCACGCCAGCAGGAGGCCTGCTCGGGCGGGCAGAGTTGCTGCAGTTGCTGCAGAAAAGCGCTGCGCGGCAGGCTTCTGGCTCCAAGGCTGAATAGGTGGTCTGTGGGCATCTGGCAGTCGATCAGTGCAAAGCCGCAGGCCTCCAGATGCTGGGCCAATGCGATAAACGCCAGCTTGGATGCATTGGGGCGTACGCTGAACATGGATTCGCCAAAGAAGGCGCGGCCCAGCGCCAGGCCATATAGACCGCCCACCAGCTGCTCACCGTCCCACACCTCTATCGAGTGGGCGTGTCCGAGTTCATGCAGTCGCGTGTAGGCGGCTTGCATGGCTGGCGTGATCCAGGTGCCTTCGGCATCGCGCCTGGGCGCTGCGCAGGCGCGCATGACAGCGGCAAAGTCATGGTCACGGGTGACGGTAAAGTGGGTTTGGCGCAAGAATTTGCGCATGCTGCGTGAAATATGCAGTTCGGCGGGCGCCAGCACCGTACGCGGGTCCGGGCACCACCAGAGCAGCGGTTGACCTGCCGCGTACCAGGGGAAGATACCCTGTCGGTAGGCATTCAGCAGACGCTCAGGGGAAAGGTCACCGCCGGCCGCCAGTAAGCCGTTGGGTGATTGCATTGCGCGGCTGGCGGGTGGGAACTCGATGCTGTCGGCAGTTAGCCAGGTAAGTTGACCCATAACGGCCTCGGCTGGGTTTGATCGTTCAAATGGTTTATCAATATTGCCTTATAAGTTATTGTCCTTCATACAGAAAGACAACCCGATAGCCGGAACCCGCTGGACTGAATGCGGTCATGGTTAACGCTATTGTGCTCTGCGATTGTGAAATGCACCGGCAGAGACCGTACAATAATCGCCTTAATAACGATGGAAGCTTCCGTTTTGAAGGATACCGCAGCCCAGAAAAACCCCCTTGCCTGGCGAGAGCAGCTCTCGTTGCGCCTGCGTGAAGGCGCGTTGTTGGCGATGATCGCCCTGTGTCTGTACCTGTGCATGGCCCTGTTCACCTACAGCGCGGGCGACCCCGGCTGGACCCGCAGCGCCGGGCCGGTCAGCGTGCAGAATGCGGGAGGGCGCATGGGCGCGTGGATCGCGGACGTGCTGCTGCTGACACTCGGGTACCTGGCATTTCTGTTTCCGCTGATCGTCGGCGTCAAGGTGTGGCAGATGTTTCAGCGTCGCCACCTGCCGTTCGTCTGGAATGGCTGGTTGTTCTCCTGGCGGTTGATTGGGTTTGTACTGACACTGCTCGCAGGCACCGCGCTGGCGGCGCTGCACGGCACGCCGCCGGCGTCTTTTCCGGAGGGTGCTGGGGCGGGCGGGGTGCTCGGTCAACTGCTGAGTGATCTGGCCAAGCCGGTACTCAATATGCAGGGCAGCACGCTGCTGTTTCTCACCCTGTTTCTTTTCGGTATTACGGTGTTTACCAATCTGTCGTGGTTCCGCGTCATGGACCTGACCGGCAGGATCACCCTTGATCTGCTTGACCTGCTCAAGCGTGGCTGGTCAGGCTGGCGCTCGCGCCGCGCCGATGACCGGGTGCGTGATGAAGCGCCGGCGCCGCGTGCCAAGGCACCGGCCGCGCGTCAGGAACCCGCGTTCAGTGCCGACGAGCAGCGCCGTGGTGATGCCTCGCGCGCCCAGCGTCAGGAGGCGCAAGCCAAATACACCGCGGCGCGCGAAAGCCGCGTGCCGCCGGAAATCGTGCCGCTGGATACCAAGCCGCCAGAGCCCAGTGTGCGCCTGCAGAAAGAGAAACAGTCGAAACTCTTTGCCGATACCGTCGAGCCCGGCTCGCTGCCGCCCATTTCGCTGCTGGACCCTGCCAGCAAGAAGACCAAGGGTTTTTCTGCAGAGTCACTGGAAGGCATGTCGCGCCTGCTGGAGATCAAACTAAAGGACTTTGGTGTTGAAGCCGAAGTCGAGAAAGTGCAACCCGGACCGGTGATCACGCGCTTCGAAATCCAGCCTGCCGCGGGCGTGAAAGTGAGCAAGATCACCAACCTGGCCAAGGATCTGGCACGCTCGCTGGCAGTGATCAGCGTACGGGTAGTTGAAGTGATTCCGGGCAAGACCACCGTGGGCATCGAGATTCCCAATGAGGATCGCGAGATAGTGCGGCTGTCAGAGGTGCTGGAAACCCGCGAGTTCGACGATGCCCAGTCGCCGGTTACCCTGGCTCTGGGGCACGACATTGGTGGCCATCCGGTGATGGCCGACCTGGCCAAAATGCCGCACTTGCTGGTTGCCGGCACCACCGGTTCGGGTAAGTCGGTCGGGGTGAACGCGATGCTGCTGAGTATCCTGTTCAAGTCCACGCCAGACGAAGTGCGCCTGATCATGGTCGATCCCAAGATGCTGGAACTGTCGATCTATGAAGGCATTCCGCACCTGTTGGCGCCCGTGGTTACCGACATGAAAGAGGCGGCCAATGCTTTGCGTTGGTGTGTTGCCGAAATGGAGCGGCGCTACAAAATGATGGCCGCGCTCGGCGTACGTAACCTGGCCGGTTACAACCGCAAGGTGAAGGACGCGGAAAAAGCCGGTGCACCGCTGCGTGATCCGCTGTATCGCCGCGAGAGCATGGACGATGAAGCGCCGGAACTTGAAGCGCTGCCGGTGATCGTAGTGGTAATCGACGAATTTGCCGACATGATGATGATCGTCGGCAAGAAAGTCGAAGAGCTGATTGCACGTATCGCACAGAAAGCGCGTGCTGCCGGCATCCATTTGATTCTGGCAACCCAGCGCCCGTCGGTGGATGTCATCACCGGTCTGATCAAGGCCAATATTCCTACGCGTATGGCATTTCAGGTTTCCAGCAAGATCGATTCGCGGACCATCCTTGACCAGGGCGGCGCCGAGCAACTGCTGGGCCACGGTGACATGCTGTATATGCCCCCAGGCACCAGTTTGCCGGTGCGGGTGCATGGCGCCTTCGTCTCCGATGACGAAGTGCACCGTCTGGTTGAGGAGTGGAAGAAGCGCGGTGCGCCCAACTACATCCAGGACATTCTCGATGGTGCGGACGACGGCGCTGGCGGTGGCAGTTTTGAAGGCGGCGGCATGGGGGGTGACGACAGCGAAGAAGATGCGCTGTACGACGAAGCGGTTCGCTTTGTTACTGAAAGCCGTCGCGCCTCCATCTCTGCGGTGCAACGCAAGCTCAAGATCGGTTATAACCGCGCGGCCCGCATGATTGAATCCATGGAAATGGCCGGCGTGGTGACCTCAATGAACACCAACGGCTCGCGTGAGGTGATTGCACCTCCGCCGGTTCGCGATTAACTGGAGACAAAATCCATTATGTTGAAATCCCTGCTGCGTGGCCCGGTTCTGTTGTTGTGTGCCTGGCTGCTGGCGTTACCTGCACTGGCGGACGATGCCGAACAGAAAAACGCTGCCAAGCGTCTGAATGAGCTGCTGTCTGCTGCCAATACCATGTCGGCGACCTTCTCGCAGATGACGCTCAGCTCCAACGGCTCCAGCCTGCAGGAAACCACCGGTCAGGTGACCCTGCAGCGCCCTGGTATGTTTCGCTGGCACACCGATGCACCGCTGGAGCAGGTACTGATCTCCAACGGCGAGAAGATCTGGCTGTACGATCCGGATCTGGAGCAGGTGACCATTCAGAAGCTGGATCAGCGCCTGACCCACACGCCGGCGCTGTTGCTGTCCGGTGACGTCAGCACCTTGGCGGAAAACTTCAGCATCAACTGGAAAGAGGGCAGCGCGGTCGACGATTTTGTACTGTCACCCAAGGCCAGCGACAGCATGTTCGAGACGTTGCGTTTGTCCTTTCGCAACGGCGTGATCAATGACATGCAACTCAACGACCCCATTGGTCAGCGCACCAACATCCTGTTTCAAGGGGTGAAACTGAACGAGCCGGTCGACGCCAGCCAGTTCAATTTCCAGGTGCCTGACGGGGTCGACGTTATCAGTGAGTAACGGCGGCCTGTTTGCCGCGCCGGCGCCGCAGCAGCCGCTGGCGGCGCGCATGCGGCCGAAAAATCTCGATGAATACGCCGGGCAGGCGCATATTCTGGGTGCTGGGCGGCCACTGCGCGTGGCGCTGGAACAGGGTGCGTTGCATTCGATGATTTTCTGGGGGCCGCCGGGCGTGGGTAAAACCACCCTGGCGCGGCTGATTGCCACCCTGGCCGATGCGCATTTCGAAACTATCTCGGCGGTGCTGGCCGGGGTGAAGGACATCCGCAATGCAGTCGACCTGGCGCGTCAGCAGTTCAGCCTCAACGGCCGGCAGACCATTCTGTTTGTCGACGAGGTACACCGCTTCAACAAGGCGCAGCAGGATGCCTTTCTACCCTACGTGGAAGACGGCACGCTGCTGTTCATCGGTGCGACTACCGAAAACCCCTCGTTTGAACTCAATAACGCCTTGCTCTCCCGTGCCCGCGTTTATGTGCTCAAGTCACTGGATGACGAGGCGCTTGACGGCCTGCTGGACCGCGCGCTAAGCGATTCCGAGCGGGGGCTCGGTCAACATCAGTTGAGCCTGGAGCCACAGGCGCGACGCATTCTGCTCGACGCTGCCGATGGCGATGCGCGGCGCTTGCTCAATCTGCTGGAAATCGCCGCTGATCTGGCGGAAGAGGGCGGCACCATCGAGGCCGAGCTGGTCAGCGATTTGCTGAACGACAGTCGCCGCCGTTTCGACAAGGGCGGCGAGGCCTTTTACGATCAGATCTCGGCGCTGCACAAATCGGTACGCGGTTCCAACCCGGATGCCTCGCTGTACTGGTTCGCCCGCATGATCGATGGCGGCTGTGATCCGCTATATATTGCCCGGCGCGTGGTGCGCATGGCCAGTGAAGACATCGGCAATGCCGATCCGCGCGCGCTGACCCTGGCGTTGAATGCCTGGGATGTGCAGGAGCGCCTGGGCAGCCCCGAAGGTGAGCTGGCGGTGGCGCAGGCCATCAGCTATCTAGCCTGTGCGCCGAAAAGCAACGCTGTGTACAATGCCTTCAATGCGGCCATGCGTGATGTGGCCAGCCAGCCGTCGCACGAGGTGCCACTGCACTTGCGCAACGCACCGACCAAGCTGATGAAGGAGTTGGGCTACAGCGAAGGCTATCGCTACGCGCATACCGAGCCCGAGGCCTACGCCGCTGGCGAAGACTATTTCCCCGAGGCGCTGGAGCCACGCGAATACTATCAGCCGGTGCCCCGCGGGCTGGAGCTGAAAATTGGCCAGAAGATGCAGCACCTGCGGCAACTCGACAATGCCAGCGTGAAGAAGCGAAGGAAACCAGCGGATGATTAACACGGTAGTGGCGGTAGCCGTTGGCGGCGCCCTGGGGGCGCTGGCGCGCCATGGCGTGGCGCAGTGGTCCTTGCAGCACTGGCCAAAGGCGTTCCCACTGCCGACGCTGATTGTTAATCTGCTGGGTTGCTTGTTGATCGGTATACTTTACGGGCTCTGGTTGCAGCGACCGGAGTTGTCGCCGTTGCTGCGACAAACCCTGATGGTCGGTTTTCTGGGCGCCTTTACCACCTTCTCGACCTTTTCGCTGGATTCCCTGCGGTTGCTGGAGAACGGAGAGGGCGTGTTGGCCATAACCTATATTCTGCTCAGTGTGTGCATCGGTTTGCTTGCCACCTGGGCCGGTCTGTCATTGACGCGTTGAGCGTTGCGCAGACTGCCACCTGACTACTGTTGAAGATGATTATTCATGCTTGATCCGAAACTGGTTCGTACCCAAACGCAAATGATCGCCGAACGCCTGGCGACTCGCGGTTACACCCTCGATGTAGCGCAGCTGGAGTCGCTGGAGACACGCCGCAAGCAAGTGCAGACCCGCACCGAGACCCTGCAGGCCGAGCGCAACAGTCGCTCCAAGTCCATCGGGCAAGCCAAGGCGCGGGGCGAGGACATTCAGCCACTGCTGGCGGATGTGGATCGCATGGGTAACGAGTTGAGCGAGGCCAAGCAGGAGCTGGATCGCATCCAGACCGAGCTGGACGCGCTCATGGCCGGTATGCCCAACCTGCCGGACACGGATGTGCCGGTAGGCAAGGACGAGAACGACAACCTTGAAGTGCGCCGCTGGGGCACGCCCCGCGAGTTCGACTTTGCGGTCAAGGATCACGTCGCGCTGGGCGAGCAGCACGGTTACCTCGATTTTGAGACCGCCGCCAAGCTGTCCGGTGCACGCTTTGCACTGATGCGCGGGCCCATTGCTCGTCTGCACCGCGCGCTGGCGCAGTTCATGCTCGACCTGCATATCAACGAGCACGGTTACGAAGAGGTGTACACGCCTTATCTGGTGCAGGCCGATGCCTTGCAAGGCACGGGTCAGTTGCCCAAGTTCGAGGAAGACCTGTTCAAGATCGTGCGTGGCGAAGACCAGCGTGATCTGTATCTGATTCCGACCGCTGAGGTCTCGCTGACCAATATCGTCAGCCAGAGCATCCTGGCGGCAGAGCAACTGCCAATCAGACTCACCGCGCACACGCCCTGTTTTCGCAGTGAAGCCGGCTCTGCCGGTCGCGACACCCGCGGCATGATTCGCCAGCATCAGTTCGACAAGGTCGAAATGGTCCAGGTGGTACGCCCCGAGGAGTCTGCCGCCGCGCTGGAAGCCCTGACGGGGCATGCGGAAGACGTGCTGCAGCGTCTTGAGCTGCCTTATCGTACGCTGGCGCTGTGCACTGGTGACATGGGCTTCAGCGCGGTCAAAACCTACGACCTTGAAGTCTGGGTGCCCAGCCAGGGCAAGTACCGCGAAATCTCCTCTTGCTCCAACTGCGGCGACTTCCAGGCGCGTCGCATGCAGGCGCGCTGGCGTAATCCGGAAACCGGCAAGCCTGAGCTGGTGCACACGCTCAACGGTTCTGGCCTGGCGGTAGGTCGCACCTTGGTGGCGATTCTGGAAAACTATCAGCAGGCCGATGGCAGCATCGAAGTCCCTGCCGCGCTGCGCGGTTACATGGGCGGCATCGAGCGTATTGCTTAACGCCGATTACCAGTGGGCGCCTCCTATGGGCGCCCTTTAGAACGTCAGCAGGACGCCGCGGGCGGTCTGCCTGCGAGGTTTTTGCATGGAATACCTGCCTCTTTTTCATAATCTGCAAGCGCGCTGCGTACTCCTGGTCGGCGGTGGCGAGATTGCCCTGCGCAAGGCGCGCCTGCTGAGCGAGGCGGGTGCCGCACTGCGCGTTGTGGCACCGGAAATTGAAACGCAGTTGGCGCAGTTGGTCGAGCAGGGTAACGGCAGCTGCCAGTCGCGTGGTTATCAGGCGTCCGATCTCGAGGGCGCGGTACTGGTGATCGCGGCGACCGGCGATGAGGCTCTCAACGCGCAGGTCTCGGCCGATGCGCAGGCACGCAATATTCCGGTCAATGCGGTCGACGCGCCACATCTGTGTACGGTTATTTTCCCGGCCATTGTTGACCGCTCACCGCTGGTCATCGCGGTCTCCAGTGGCAGCCACGCACCGGTATTGGCGCGGCTCACGCGGGCACGTATTGAAACGCTGTTTCCTGCGGCTTACGGCCGCCTGGCACAGTTGGCCAAGCGATTCCGCCAGCAGGTGAAAGACACCTTTCCTTCGATCAATCAACGCCGAGTGTTCTGGGAGAACATCTTCCAGGGCGATGTTGCCGAGCGCGTCTTCTCCGGACGTGACGAGGAGGCCGCCAAGCTGCTGGAGCAGCAGCTGAGCCAGCAAGCGGGTGAACGCTATCAGGGCGAGGTGTATCTGGTAGGGGCCGGGCCGGGTGACCCTGACCTGCTGACCTTCCGTGCACTGCGGCTGATGCAGCAAGCTGACGTGGTGCTGCACGACCGACTGGTCGCGCCGGCGATTATCGATCTGTGCCGCCGCGATGCAGATCGCATCTATGTGGGCAAGGCGCGCGCCAATCATGCCGTGCCGCAGGAAGAGATCAACCAGTTGCTGGTGCGCCTGGCCAAGGAAGGTAAACGCGTGTTGCGTTTAAAGGGCGGCGATCCCTTCATTTTTGGCCGTGGCGGCGAAGAAATCGAAGAGCTGGCTGCCCATGGCGTGCCGTTCCAGGTGGTGCCGGGAATAACTGCCGCCAACGGTTGCTCGGCCTACGCGGGTATCCCGTTGACGCACCGTGATCACGCGCAGTCGGTGCGTTTTGTGACCGGCCACCTCAAGGATGGCTCAAGCAATCTGGCCTGGGCAGACCTGGTCGCTCCAGGGCAGACGCTAGTGTTCTACATGGGCCTGGTGGGGCTGCCGGAGATCTGCGCCGGGCTGATCCAGCATGGCCGTGCAGCGAACACGCCGGTAGCGCTGGTGCAGCAGGGCACCACGAGCAACCAGAAGGTGCTGATCGGCACCCTGGGAAGCATGCCGGCGCTGGTCGCCGAGACTGAAGTGACGCCGCCAACATTGGTGATCGTGGGTGAGGTGGTCAGCCTGCACGACAAACTCAAGTGGTTCTCACCCTCAACCGATGTTGTCTCACAGGGTGTACTCTGACCCAACGATAGGACTATACGGCCAAACTTCGTACCCTGAGGCTGTCAGGCTGGCGCTGTGGCCGCAAATAGGGCACCGTTTGCGCTTACGTAGACGCTAACGAGACAGAATAACAATGGCTTCACTTGCGCCCCAGGCTACCGACAACGAACTGCCAGTTGAGCTGACCCAGGCGGTAGAAGGCTTCTTCAACCGCATCCCGTTCAATCGGCTGCTGGGCATCGAAATCGATACCCTGCGCAGTGATTGCGTGGCCATGAGCCTGCCGATGCGCCCTGAGCTGATCGGCAATTTTACCCAAGGCATCCTGCATGGCGGCGCGATTTCATCGCTGCTGGACGTCTGCGGCGGGGCCATGGCCTTGATCGGCGCCTTCGAGCGGCACGCGCACCTGAGCGTACAGGAGCGCATGATCCGCCTGGCCAAGCTGGGTACCATCGACTTGCGCGTGGATTACCTGCGCCCCGGGCGCGGCGAGCATTTTGTCTGCACCTCGGTACTGCTGCGCTCCGGTAACAAGGTGGGAGTGGTGCGCTCCGAGCTGCATTCCAACGACGGCACACTGATCGCCGTGGGCACCGGTACCTATCTCTGCGGCTGAGGCCCCTTAAGCAACAGACTAAACCGCTTTACCGGTGACCGAGGCGCGCTCCGACAGCTCAATCCAGGTGCCATCAGGATCGCGAATAAAGGCGATGCGCGCGGTGCTGCCCAGGGTCACCGGCTCGCGGCCAGACGTTGCCCCCGCCGCCAGGGCGCTGGCGTAGGTAGCGTCGCAATCAAATACCTGCAATGTGATGTAACGCAGCCCGATGGCCGCCAGCGGCGCTGCAAGATCGGTCACGGTGGCGCCAGCAACCAGCAGCAGGCGGGTGTCGCCGCAGTTCAGCAGGCCTGGCTCCACCGGGTGCAGCCCCAGCACCCCGGCATAGAACTGCGTACTGCGGGCGACGTCCTGCACTTTCAGCTGCACCGCCAGACCCTGAATGCCTCGGTAACCCGGCGGCACCAGGCGAACCGGGTTGCCATCAGGGTCATTCAGCAATTGCGGCACTTTAACCTTGCTACTGGCTAGCAGCAGCTCCTCGATCGGGCTCGCTGAGGCCGGGGGTAGCGGATCACGCGCGTCATTCAGCTTGAGCACGGCGCCGTCGGCGTTATGCCGATGCTGCAGCACGCCACCGCCAAGCTTGAGGCTGTGACCGAATGCCAGCCCCACCTGCTGCTGCCAAAACGCACGCTGCGCCTCTGATTGGTTGCTGAATATACCGACGTCGTAGAAGGGTTTGGCCAGTTGCATGCTTGGCTCCGAAAGCGGAAAACCCCACCATAACCGGCAAGGCGATCGGCTTGTAGCGTTAGCCGATCGCGGAATGGGGCGCTATTGCGGTTGCTGATCTGGCGTTGCACGCACCGCAAGCCAGGCGGTTTCGGCAAGCATATCGCGGTACTCCACCAGGTTCTTGCTGAGGCGCCCAGCCAGCCAGTTACGCGCCATATCATGCGCGGGGCCGATGATAATGGAGGCGAAACACTCTGGTGGCACGTCGCGAAAGCAGCCTTGCTCGCGGTAGGTCTGCAAGCGCGTTTGCAGCCGCACGTAATGCTCGCGGTTACTGGTTTTCAGTTGTTCACCCATTTCACCCGCCTCGATACGGCCACGGCTATGCAGGATAAAGCGCGCCCAGTCCGGGTTTTCGACCACCCAATCAATATAACTGGTGACCAAAGCGCTGATGCACTCTGTGGCTTGTGCAGCAGCCGCAAGATTGGCATCCAGGCGCTCGGCATAGCGGCGTAGCCCCTCGAAGTAGAGCGACGCCAGAATCCGCTCCTTGTTACCAAAGTGGTGGTACAAGCTGCCGATACTGGCACCTGATCGTTCGCGAATCATCTCAATGGTGGTCGCGTCGGCTCCAACCTCGGTGATGCAGGCGAGGGCGGCGTCAAGGATGCTGTCTTTACGATTGGGTTTGGGCATGCGGACTCAAACTAGAATAATGTTCTAGAAAATGATTCTGTTCTGGATATACTAACGGGGTGATCACATTTAACTCAAATCAGTTTAACGAGGATTCACCCATGAGTCAGATGTTGCAGATGTATACCCAGGTCGGTCCCGATCAGTTCAGTACCCTGATTGGCCAAACTGCGCCGTATTTCGCGACTATCGCCCCGCGCTTTATCGAGTTGCGCCCGGGCTATGCCGAAGTTGCCTTTGCCAAACGTAGTGAGGTGCTGAACCACCTGGGCACAGTGCATGCGATCGCGCTGTGCAACGCAGCCGAACTGGCTGCCGGCACCATGACCGATGCCTCCATTGCCGCGGGTTGCCGCTGGATTCCCAAGGGCATGACGGTCGAGTATCTGGCCAAGGCCGAAGGTGATGTGGTGGCGATTGCCGACGGTAGGGAGATTGATTGGCAGACGACCGGCGACATCGTCGTGCCGGTCACGGCCTATGTTGGCGAGCAGGCGGTATTTCGGGCGGCGATAACCATGTACGTTAGCCGCGCCTGAGCGCGCGGCGTCGCCAGCGCGCTTAGCCCTGGCGACGTCTTGCTACCAACCGCACCAGCAGACCAAGAATCACCAGAATGATCAGTGCAATGGCGACCAGGGCGCTGCGATGCTCGGCGATAAAGTTTTCGCGACCATTGATCTTTACCTGCTCCCAGGCGCGATAGTCATCCGGTACTTCAATCACGTTATAGCGCTTAACGTAGTCTTCGTAAGCCGCGTATAACTGCGCGGTTTTCTCTGGCATAGCGGCCGCCAGATTATGCCGCTCCAGCGGGTCTTTGCGGGTGTTGAACAGCTGCATACCCTGACGTGCAGGCACCGCTCGGGTCTTCGAGGTGACCAGTTTGTAGTCGCCCTGCCACACGGCGATGCCACCGGCCAGTTCATACACGGTAATGTGCTGCGCATCGTGAATACGCTCCGTCTTGCCCTGCAACAGCGCCAGCATGCTGGTACCCATGATCTCATGTACCTTGCGGCCGCGGTACTCGCCGGCAGGAGCCGGTACCCCGGCCGCCGCCAGCAGCGTGGGGGTGATATCGGTAACGTAGCCAAAGCTGTTGCTGCGCGAGCCCGCTTTTATCAGCCCTGGTTGGCTGACGATGAAAGGCACGCGCATGCCGCCGCTGAAGGGCGAGCCCTTGTACGAGTAAAACGGCGTATTGGAGGCGTAGGCCCAGCCCGGGCCGTACTCGCTGTAGCTGCCCTTGGCGCCCAGGGCTTCCTGCTCGGTTTTGTAGCGCAACCGATAGAACAGTGGGGCGACTTCGCGCAGCACGGTCGACTCGCCGCCGTTGTCGCTCATGAAAATGATCAGCGTGTTGTCATACTGGCCGCTGTCCTTCAGATACTGGATGACCTTGCCAATGCTCTGGTCCATCGCCTCGGCCATGCCGGCGAAGACCGCCATCTGGCGTGAGCGGTACGCCTTTTCCTCGTCGCTGAGGCCGTCCCAGGCAATGTAGGGTGTGGAGTAGAAGGTCCCCCAGTCATCGCTGACGGCTTGCTCGCCCGTGTCGGGCAACAATCCGGCTTGCAGTTGGCGCGCATAGCGCTGCTGGCGGATGGTATCCCAGCCAGCGTCGTAGGTTTTCCGGTAGCGGTCGATATATTCTTCCGGCACCTGGTGCGGTGCATGCACCGCCTGAAAAGCCAGGTAGCCGAAGAACGGGCGGCCTTCGTCCTGGCCCTCGCGAATATAACTGATCAGCTTGTCGGCGTAGGTAAAGGAGGAGTAGAAGTCCTCCGGCAGGCTCACCTGCTTGCCATCCTCGATCCAGGTCGCGCTGCCGCCGGGCAGGTAGTGTTTCTCTTCCCAGTTGTCGGCACCACTTTCCATC
Source organism: Halopseudomonas sabulinigri (assembly GCF_900105255.1). Classification (NCBI taxonomy): domain Bacteria; kingdom Pseudomonadati; phylum Pseudomonadota; class Gammaproteobacteria; order Pseudomonadales; family Pseudomonadaceae; genus Halopseudomonas; species Halopseudomonas sabulinigri. The sequence goes on from NZ_LT629763.1 coordinate 454,677, forward strand.
AACGCGAACGAGTGCTTGAAGCCACGCGCAATGGGCTGGCTTTCGGCGCGCATGCCCAAGTGCCACTTGCCGGCCATGTAGGTGTTGTAACCGGCATCCTGCAGCAGGGTGGGCAGGGTCACCACGCTGTCGTTCAGATAGCTTTCATAGCCGGGCTGGCCTTTCTGGTTGTCGGCCATGATCTCTTTCATGTTGCCCATGCCGACCAGATGATTGGTTACGCCGGTCATCAGCATGCTGCGGGTGGGCGAGCAGGTGGCAGCCACATGAAAGTTGGTGAACTGCATGCCACTGGCGGCCAGCTCATCAATGTTGGGTGTGTTGATCTCCCCGCCGTAGGCGCCGGGGTCGCTGAAGCCCATGTCATCCGCCACGATCAGCAGGATATTGGGTTGTGGCGCCGCCAGGGCGGGCAATGTCAGCAAGGCCAGACCGGCGATCAGCGTGAGGCGTGGCAGTCGTGCCATGGCAGGAAAAAGGGCGGGCATGGGGTGATCCTTGCTTTTATGGGCCTGGGCCTGTTGTCTTGCAAGGAGTATAGGAGCCCCACTGGCGGGGTTGAGCGGCCAACCCCGCCAAGCCTTTGTCTTTGCAGGCCAAAAGCTTCAGTTTGTGACGGGGTTCTGGCACTGGGCACTATCGGCGCGTAGTTAGCCGATGCTGTCGACTATGCCGCCCTCAACGCGCAGTGCAGCGCCGGTGGTGGCGGACGCTTGCGGCGAGCAGGTGTAGACCACCATATTGGCGACCTCCTCGGTCGTCGCTATGCGCTGGATAATGGAGGAAGGGCGCTTGGCCTTGACGAAGGCATCGCCCGCTTGCTGCAGTGACACGCCCTGTTTCTTTACCATGGGCTCGAGCATCGCCGCCACACCCTCGGACAAGGTTGGCCCGGGCAGCACCGAATTGACCGTCACCCCGGTGCCAGCCAACCGTTTCGCCAGGCCGCGGGCCACCGAGAGGTTCGCTGACTTGGTGAAACCGTAGTGAATCATATCTGCCGGGATGTTCAGGCCGGATTCTGAGGAGATGAACACTACCCGGCCCCAGCCCTGATCGACCATGGCTGGCACGTAAGCACGGGAAACCCGCACGCCAGACAGCACGTTGACGTCGAAAAATTCCTGCCATTGCTCATCGCTGGTTTCGAAAAAGTCCTGCTGGGCGTAGATCCCCAGGTTGTTTACCAGAATGTCTGCCTTGGGCTCGGCGGCCCGCAAGGTGGCCAGTCCTTCAGCGCTGCTAAGATCGGCGGCGACGCCGCGCACGTTGGCCTTGGGCAGCGCGTCGGTGATTTGCTTGATGGCGGCATCGACACTGTCTTGCTTGCGGCCATTGACGATCACGGTAGCGCCCGAAGCCGCGAGGCCCTGGGCAATAGCAAGGCCAATACCGCCGGTAGAGCCTGTGACAATGGCGGTTTTATCGCTTAGATCAATCAGCATGTTGCTTCCTCTGTATGAGTTGACTGAGTGCTCACCATAGTCGTTGCCGAGCCCAGAAGCGGGCAAGTTGCTGCAACGCACGTCCTGATTTGGTGATTCGTTGGCGAGCGGCTATGTTTTTATGACAGGTTTGGCAGGATGCCGTTCACAGCCAGCAGTCGTGATTCATGCCCCAATCCCCCTCAGGTAAGGAGACGACGATGCTGGTCATCATTCATGGCTGGAGTGACAACTACAGCTCCTTTCGCGCGCTGGCCAAGCGGCTGGCATCCCCCTTGCCGGACGGCATCGGCGCCAGGGTGGCGGAAATTCACCTCGGCGATTACATTTCGCTGGACGATCAGGTCACCTTTGCCGATCTGGTTGAGGCGATGGATCGCGCCTGGACGGACGCCGGTCTACCGCGCAAGCCGCGCAGTGTGGATGCCGTGGTGCACAGCACCGGTGGTCTGGTGATCCGGGACTGGATGAGCCGCTTTGCCGTCGACAAGGTCCCGATTCATCGCCTGTTGATGCTGGCGCCAGCCAACTTTGGCTCGCCGCTGGCACACACTGGGCGCTCGGTGATCGGTCGGGCGGTAAAGGGCTGGAAGGGCACTCGCCTGTTCGAAACCGGGGCGCAGATTCTCAAGGGGCTGGAGCTGGCCAGCAGTTACAGCTGGCAACTGGCCGAGCGCGATCTCTTTGTTGATGACAGCGTGTTTGCGCCATCGCGCGTGCTCTGTACTGTGCTGGTGGGAAACACCGGTTACAGCGGCATCTCGGCGGTGGCCAACAAGCCGGGCACCGACGGGACAGTGCGGGTTTCCACAGCGAATCTGGCGGCCGCGCGCATGCTGATCGACTTCAGCCATGAGCCAGGCAAGGCGCCGCGCATCGATTACCAGGCCGTGGACGCCGCCGGGCTGGCATTTACCGTGGTAGATGGTGAAGACCATGGCAGCATCACGGCCAAAGGACGCGGCACCAACGAGTCGATAACCTGGAGCCTGATCTGCGGCGCGCTCATGGTGCCAGATACCGGTTTCGAGGCCTGGCGGTTGCGGCTGAAAAGCCACTGTCATCAGGTCAGCCTGGCTGCAGCACAGCGTTCCGGCGATCATTTTCAGCGCTATCAGAACACCGTGTTTCGGGTGTTCGACAACCACGGCGAGTCGGTTACCGACTACATTATCGAGTTCTATATCAACGATGACCGCACTACGCGCGAGCGCCGCCTGACCAAGGTCATTCAGGAGGAGGTGATCAAGGGGGTGCATGTGTTTTCCGGCGAGAAGACCTACCGCAGCCTGCTGATCAATTGTGATCGGTTGTATGAGCTGCTGCCGCGCCCGGAAGATCGCCTGCGTATCAGCATCACCGCTTACCCGGAAGTCAGTAATGGCAAGGTGGGTTATCGGACCTATACCGATGACGACATCGGCGCCTTGTCACTCAGCCTGCAGCAGGTGCGTGACATGTTTCGCCCGCACCGCACGCTGTTGATCACCCTGTGTCTGAAGCGTTATCAGCAGGAAGATGTGTTCCGTTTCAAACCGGTGTAGGGGGGAACCTTTGCCCGCCGGCATTACTCAGAGAGCGAGATGCGGCCGCGCCTGGCCGCGGTATATTCAGGATCACCAGAGGTTGGTACCAGATGCGTGCTCACTATCTGCAACACGCACCCTTTGAAGGGTTGGGAAAGATTGAACAGTGGCTGGAGCGCAATGGCTATGAGGTCAGCGCAACCCACTTGTACCGGGATGAACCCTTGCCCGACGCGCAGGCGCTGCAACAGATAGATCTGCTGATCATCATGGGCGGCCCCATGAGCGTAAATGACGAAGCGCAGTTGCCGTGGCTGGCGGCAGAGAAAGCCTTCATCCGTCAGGCGCTCACCGAAGACCGCCGCATACTCGGTATCTGCCTGGGCGCACAGTTGATCGCCAGCGCCCTGGGTAACTCGGTGCATGCCAATGCTCAGCAAGAAATTGGCTGGTTCCCGGTGCAGGGCAACACCCACCATAACGGTGCGGCTTTTCATTTTCCGCCGGAGGTCACCGTTCTGCACTGGCACGGTGAAACCTTTGATCTGCCCCATGGCGCCGTACCCTTGGCATCAAGCGTTGCCTGCGCCAACCAGGCGTTTCAGCTGGGGCGCTCGGTGATCGGTTTGCAATTTCACCTGGAAGCGACCCGTGAACTGCTGACTGACTTCATTCAGGCCGATGGTCAGCACCTGCAGCACGCTGAGTTTGTGCAGCCCGCCGAACAGATTCAACGCGTGCAGGACCCGGTACTGGCCGCCACCTCGGAGTTGCTTGATCAGCTACTGGATTACCTTACCCGCAAGGAGGACGTCGTATGAAGCCACTTCAATCAGCCTCACTGGTACTGGCGACAACACTGCTCGGCGCCTGTGTTGAGTTACCTGAAAAGGTCGAGCCAGTGCAGGGGTTTGAGCCGCAGCGTTACTTGGGTATCTGGTATGAGGTGGCGCGGCTGGATCACTCGTTCGAGCGCGGGCTATCCAACGTGACCGCCAATTACAGCCTGCGCGATGACGGCGGCATCAAGGTTATCAACCGTGGCTGTGACGCCGAGAAGGCTGAGTGGGATGAGGCCGAAGGCAAAGCCTACTTTGTGCGCGGTGAGGACGAGGGCTTTCTCAAGGTATCGTTCTTCGGCCCTTTCTACGGCACCTACGCAGTCTTCGATCTGGATCAGCAGGATTACCAGTATTCGTTTGTGTCGGGGCCGGATACCGATTACCTATGGCTGTTGTCCAGAACCCCCGAGGTCAGTGACAGCGTGCGCGCAGACTTTCTACAGCAAGCCGAAGCGCTGGGTTTTGCGACCGATGAGCTGATCTGGGTGGAACAGGGCAAGTCGCAATGTCAGCCGGGCGATAAAGGCTGAGGCGTTTATGTGCCCATAGCAGCATGAAGTAGGCGCATTTTGACATTATCTGACGTGGAGTTTGCCTGCGCTTACCGCTAGTCTTTGCGTAATGCTAAAGCGGATCGAAGGCGCTTCATGCTTGATATCACCACCCTGATGGCTGTGTTGGCGCTCACAACCGTGACCTCGGTGTTCGGCTTGCTGGTGGCCAGCGTGCTCAACCGGCAAGTAGTTGCGATCCGTTACTGGGCCCTGGGGCTGAGCATCATCGTCTGCGGTGTGGCTTTGCAAAGCGTACGTGCCTACTTCCCTTTATGGGTCAGCGCTGTTGTGATCACCCAGGGTTACTTCGTCCTGTTATGGGGCACGCGCTGCTACCGCTTGAGCCGTTCCTCGCGCGGCTTTGTCCCTGCAATGGTGATAATTACGCTGTTGCAGGGCCTGGTGTTCTTCGCACTGCAGGCATCACTGCGCTTCAGCATCATGGCGCACAGCGCGATAGTCGTACTGGTCGCGGTGCTGATGATAGTGGAGCTGTGGCGCATGCAGATCCCGCAGCGTGCGCTGGTCTGGGTCTGGAGTGGTATCTGGTGCATGCACGCTTTGTTGTACTTGCGGCGTTTTCTGCTATACCAGTTCGACTCCGCGTATATCAATGCCAGTACCTTCGAGGCGGCGGAAAAGGTCGAGGCGCTCAATTACCTTGAGGGCATCGTCTTCCTCTATGGCTTTTCGCTGTTGTGTGTGATTCTGGCTACCCGCAGCTTGCAGGAAGAGCTCAAGCTGCAGGCGACCCGCGATCCTTTGACCAATCTGCTGAATCGCCGCGCCTTTGAAGAGGCCGCGCTGCGCCAACTCGCCATCAGTCGCCGAGCGCGTGAAGGCGTCGCCCTGTTGTTGCTGGATCTGGACAAGTTCAAGGCGATCAACGATGCCCACGGGCATAGTGTGGGTGACGAAGTGTTAACAGTATTTGCGGCACACCTGACAGCACAGCTGCGCGCGCAGGATTTGCTCTGTCGCTTTGGTGGTGAGGAGTTTGTCCTGCTGGTTCCCGGTGCGGACAGCGCTAAGACTGAAGCATTGGCTGAGCGTATTCGTTCGCGTTGGCAGAAGCACACCTTCAAGTCGCTGCACGGCGAGTTGGCGACTACGGTCTCGATAGGCTATGTCTGCGTGAACGATGGTGCAGAACAGGGGCTCTATCGTTTGATCGAGCGCGCAGATCAGGCGCTATATGAAGCCAAGCAGCAGGGTCGAAACTGCGCGAGAAGCTGGCAAGTCGAGGGGATTCTGACTACGGCTGGCGTGTAAGGCGCCGCCTAACCCATCTCAATTAAGGTTGTATGCATATGATTGTGGTTCATCACCTGAACAACTCGCGCTCACAGCGCATTCTCTGGCTGCTGGAAGAGCTGGGGCTGGAGTACGAGGTCAAGCGCTATGAGCGCGACCCCAAGACCATGCTGGCGCCGCCAGAGCTCAAGGCGGTGCATCCACTGGGCAAATCGCCGGTAATCACGGATGGAGAGCTGACACTCGCCGAGTCGGGCGCAATTATCGAGTACCTGGTCGATACCTACGGGCAGGGCCGTCTGGCACCGGCGCATGGCAGTCCGGAGCGGCTGCGCCTGAACTACTGGCTGCATTACGCGGAAGGCTCGGCGATGACCCCGCTGCTGCTCAAACTGGTATTCAACCGGGTTGAATCGGCGCCCATGCCGTTCTTTGTAAAGCCGATTGCCAAAGGCATCGCCGGTAAGGTCAAGGGCACCTTGGTCGAGCCGCAGATCATTCAGCATTTGAATTACCTGAACGACGAACTGGCAGCCACCGGCTGGTTTGCCGGCAGTGAGTTCAGCGCTGCCGATGTGCAGATGAGCTTTCCGCTGGAGGCAGCTGCTGCTCGCGGCGGTCTGGATGACAAGTGGCCTAACCTGATGGCGTTTCTCGCGCGCATACACCAGCGCCCGGCCTATAAACGCGCGCTCGAGCGTGGCGGCGAGTACGACATTATCGGCTGAAAAACACAGCGCGAGGCGCCCAGAAAGCGGCGAAAGCCGCGTCCCGGTGCTTGCCTCGGGCTGTGTCAGTTCTGCCAAATAAATAATTCAAGACACATCTTGTTTTTGCCTACTCTGTCCAATAGAGTGCTTTGCAGATAACAAAAACAGAGATAGTGCATGTCACCATCCCCCGAAGAAGCGGCGGCAGCGCTGCGCGCAATCAATAGCGTGCAGGCCAGGGCCGCCGGCTTTCAAGACTACCGCGCCGAGTCACGGCAGTTGATGCTGTGGGGCGTGGTCAATCTGCTTGGCTGTGTTTTCACCGCGTTGTTCCCCTCATTTTTGTTGCTGATCTGGCTGGCCGTGGTCATCGTCGGTCTGGTCGTGGGTGTGCGCCTTGCGCGCATTGCAGAGGAGGTCATGCCTGGCATTGTCTGGCGTTACCTGCTGGTAGTGGGGTCTGTGCTGCTGTTTGCGTTGCTGTTGCATGTGGTCATGTGGCCGCTGACGCCGCGCCAGGGCAGTATGATAGTCCCGCTGTTTGTGGCCACCCTTTACGTTATTCGCGGCGCGCAGTCGCGCCCCCGTTACGTGATCATTGGCGCCGGCCTGGCGCTGCTTTGCTTCTGCTGTTTTCTGTTTGCTACCAGCCACTACTGGTGGTGGCTGGCGCTTGCCTGGGGCGGCACTTTCATCCTGTCCAGTCTCTGGCTGAGGCGTACCTGATGCAAACGCCTGATGACCTCATTCACCAGCCTGTGCGGCTCAAGATCATGGCCGCCCTGAACACGCTGGCAAGCAATCAGTGGCTCGAGTTCGTCTCGCTGCGGGCGATCGTGGACACCACCGACGGTAACCTCGGAGCACACTTGGGCACGCTTGAGGGCGCCGAATATGTACGCATCAAAAAGGATTTTGTCGGCAAGAAACCGCGCACGCGGGTATGCCTGAGTGTCAAGGGACGAGAGGCCTTTGCGCACTACGTGGCGACCCTGCACGCGATTCTTGCACCGCAGAATATTGATACCTGAGCGCAGTACCCAACAACCTCACATAACAATCAACAATCGGGGGCAACATGCAGAGTCGTACATTTACCACCTTCGCCAATCGCTGGCATAGCCGTTTGCGGGCGCTTTCATTGATGCTGCTGCTGGGCGCTGGCGGGCTGTCAGCCAGTTGGGTCTGGGCGCAGGCGGAGGAGGCCAGCACCGCGGCAGCTACCCCCGCCGTCAGTCAGGCTGCGCCAGCGCAGGTACCCACCATTGCCCAGGAAATTGCCGCGCAACAGGCGCTCCCGGTCGAAGCCTTTGGGGTGCGCGAGATGTTCGAGCAGGCCGACGCGCTGGTCAAAAGTGTGATGCTGCTGTTGGTGTTCTGCTCACTGCTGACCTGGGCCGTGCTGTTCGAGAAGATTTTTGTATTCTCCCGGGCACGTCGTGGCAATCAACGCTTTCTCAAGGCGTTTCGCGCAGGCCAGTTGGATGTGCTGAGCGAGACGGCAGATAACAGTGCGATGGGTCGGATGTGGCAGGTAGGGCAGGCGGAGCTGAAGCACTATCGCAGCATGCCCGCGCAACCGGCAGAGACCGACCGCGTCAACCGCTTACTGCAGCGCATGGCACTGACCGCCGGTATCGTGCAGGAACGTGATCTGGCGCGGATGGGCAGCATGATGGGGGTACTCGCAACCATTGGCGCCACGGCCCCCTTCATCGGTCTGTTTGGCACGGTATGGGGCATTCTCAACAGCTTTGCCAGCATTGCCACGCTCAAGTCGGCCAGCCTCGCAGTGGTCGCGCCCGGTATCGCTGAAGCCCTGTTGGCCACCGCGCTGGGTCTGTTTGCGGCTATCCCTGCGGTGATGATCTTCAACAAGTTTGCGCGTGACATCAACGGCTTTGTCGGCGCCCTGGATAACTTCTCGGCAGAGATGATTGCCAGCGTGTCACGGCAACTCGACGAAGGACGCTGATATGGCAATCCAGCTCAGTTCAGGGCCGCAGGTAAAGCGGCACAACTACCAGCAGAACGCCGAGATGAACATCACGCCCTTTGTGGATGTGATGCTGGTACTGCTGATTATTTTCATGGTGGCTGCGCCGCTGGCAACTGTCGATGTGCCGGTGGATCTGCCGAGCAACGCGGCGACACCCAGCCCGCCACCGCAGGATCCGATCTATGTCAGCGTACAGGCTGATGGTCAGTTGTTTGTGCAGGAGCAGGCTACCAGCCTCGCAGACCTGTCGGGCCTGATCACGGGTGTCACCTCGGGAGCCAAGGACACGCGGTTGTTTCTCCGCGGCGATCAGGCCGTGGATTACGGCACCCTGATGCGCGTCATGAATACCCTGCAGAAGGCGGGTTACACCCGCATCAGCCTGGTCGCCTCGGAAGAGCTGGAGCCCTGATGAGCCACACGACAGATAGCAGCCGGTGGGCGGTGCGTCTGCTGGTGGTCGGGGTGTCTTTGGGGCTGCATGCAGCCTTGCTGGCGTGGTTGTTCAGCAGCCAGTTTCGTCACGCCGCCCCACCGCAGCAACAGGTGGTCGCGGTGGAGCTGGTAGAGATTCCGCCACCGCCGCCAGAACCCGAGCCAGAGCCGGAACCGGAGCCAGAGCCGGAACCGGAGCCTGAACCCGAACCGGAACCGGAGCCCGAGCCGCCGCCCAAACCACGCGTGGTGGAGCGCCCAACGCCGCCGCCTGCGCAGCAGCCCAAACCGCGTGGTCCGCCGGTGCACAGCTTTGGAGCCAACCAGCAGTGGGCCGCGCCACAGGCACCAGCACCCAGCGCGCCGGCGAGCAGTCGCGGCCGTATGGCGCCGTCGGGCTATGCCGATACCGTGAAAAACCGCGTAATCGCCAACCTGAAACGCCCCGAAGGCTCGGTTTACAAGCCGCCGCCGGGCTATAAGGGGGACCCAAACGACTTCAAGCGCCAGTGCTACATCCCTTACGAAATTACCGTGGATGGTAGTGGCCGCATGGTGTCGTTCGAGATAGATCGCTGTGGCGATACCGTGCTGGATCAGGCTGCAGAGCAAGCCATCCGCAGTGCCGGACCTTTCCCTGCACCGCCGGGTGACGGTGCAGGGCAATACATCATTTATGGCACCGCCATTTTTATCAAATAGGCAGGAGACAAGTATGTCGATCAACCAACGCCTGATGCTTGTAGCAACCCTGGCCGCGCTCGGTGCCTGTGTGAGCGCACCACCGCCGCCACCGCCCAAGCCTGACCTGACGCCAAAGCTGACGCCGCTGAACGCCGATACCAAGGCCAGTTTTGAGTGTGCCGGGGCGCTGCCAGCGGTGCATCGTCAGATCTGTGCCAGCGACGCGCTCGCGCAGCAGGACAAGGACCTGGCCAATTACCTGCGTAAACGCATCGATCAGCTGGATGTGCCAGGCGCCCTGGTGCTGGAGGCGAACCAGCGGCAATGGCTGCTGAGCCGGGCAGGGCAGTGTGGGCTGGGTGTCGATACCGCCACCGGCGTCGCCGCCGACAGCAACGCCATCGCCTGTCTGCAGGCGATGTATCGCCAGCGCGACGCGCAGCTCAAGGCCTGGCCCACGCCCCAGCCGGAGGCGCAACGTGAGCGGCATGCCTGGTCAACCTATGCAGAGTTTCGTGTTGCGGAAGACCGGAGCAACGGCATGTGCAGTACCCTCGTTAACGGTCTGAATCAGGCCATGGCACGCGATGGCCGTATCAGTATGGCGGCGTTACCCGGCGCGGAGCTCAAGGCCGGTAGTCACGCTGCTGTCACTAGCGCCGAGGTAGGCGGACAACAGATTACCGTTGAGCTGTATGACGCCGGTCTGTACGCCGGTTATCAGCAGCGCGCTCGCGGATTGCGGATCAACGGCCAGGTGGTGATGGATGATCGCATGCTGCCACGCTGGGTCGCCGAGCAGCCCAACTACGGTGGCCGGGCGCACGCGTCCTCATCGCAGACTGGTGATTACGCCAGTATCGACGTGTTCACCTATCGCGGCCAGACGCTGGCGCTGGTAAACGAAACCTGGGGGTTCTACTCGCCGGCAGCGCGGGGTGAATCGGCCTATGCCGGTGTTTACAGCCTGCAGGGTGGCGTGACGCCGCAGTGCCTGCTGCAGGCCTACCTGACGCCGCCACGGACCAATACGCTGCGCGGCTTGCCGGCTTACAGCGCGCTGGATAGCGAGCTGACCAGGTTGGCCGGAGACCCGTTGCCGGGTTATTCGCAACAGGATCGGCGCGATCTGCATCAGCGCTGGAAAGAGCGCCAGTGGACGTTGCTCAACCTGCCACTGCTGGGGGTTGACCAGTTGCAGCGCAATGGCCGCGAAGCTGCCGTGCGCGCCCGTCACGATGCGGCGATGGACCAGTTCTTCGCCTGGTCGGAGCGTAATATCGGCGCCAAGCAGCTTTATCGCAAGTTGATGCCCATGCTCCAGCCGGCGCACCAGGAGCTGGTGTCGATGTTTGCGGCGCAGGGACTCAAGCCCAAGGAAGCCAGCACCGCTGCAGACCTGCTGTTCCATGAAACCTTTGCGCGCACGATGGAAAACCTGCAAGCGCCTACCGAGGCACCGGCTGCGCCGGCTGCTCCCTTTGCCCGTTACTCGCCGCGTTACGCCTTTGCACCGCAGCCGGGCGCTCTGGAGCAAGGACGTCAGTTCGCCACGCTGCACAGCGTTTTGCTAAATGGCGCGCCGCTGCCGGTGATCAGCGATTTTGTCGATTACGAAACCGATGTGCTGGGCCGCCAGCGCGGCCTTGGTCCGGATGGCGACACGGCGCTGATGGCGGCGGTGGAAAATCCGGACGCGGTGGCATTTTTGCTGCAACGGGGCTTCGCCGTGGATGAGCCTAATCATTGGGGCAAAACCGCGCTCATGTCTGCCGCGCAGGCAGACCAGCCGCAAAGCGCCACGCTGTTGCTGCAGGCGGGCGCCAATGTGCACGCCCAGACCGAGCGTGCGTCTGGCTTGGGCGTGGGTGGGCCGGACCGCCGTGAGGCCGAGTCGCCACGACAGACCGCACTGTTGATTGCCGCCGGGGAGGCGGGTGCTCGCATGATCGACACGCTGGTGGATGCTGGCGCTGCCAGGCAGGCATGGAGCGGCTACGATCAGCAGGTGTGTCAGCAAATTGAGAAAAATACACGTTTGGATCAGAGCCAGCGTGCGCGTTACCTTGCTTCGGATCTCTGCAAGGCCGCTTACGCCCCAGTGCCGGTGAGTGCGCAAAAGGTCGTCGATATTCGTGCTGGCGATCAAATGGTGGTGCGCGATGACGGCACCGAGTATGCCATCAATCTGCTGACCCGCCCCGCGATGCTGCTGTTTGGGCGACCGGCTGAAATAGCCCCGGCCGAGATGCGGGAGGAGGTCGGCCAGATCGCTGTCAATGTCGCCATGACGGCGCAGCGCAAGGCTGGCGGCCGCATTACGGGACCATTGAACCTGGTGTTCGAGAATCTGGCGGATAACACCCCCGAGTTGCTCAAGCCAGTGGTCAGCTTCCCGGTAGAGGGCAATATTGGCAGCATCGCGGGCTACCGTCTGATACCCAGGCAGCAGGAGCAGGTATTGAGCCTGCACTTTCAGGCCGACAAGCACAGCGTCGAGGGTGCCTGGCGAGCTTTGTACAGTGCGGCCTATACTCAGGGTTTGAAGCCCTCGGGCGCCGGTTACGTGGTCATCAACAACCGTGGTGTCTATCGCGTCGATTATCAGTTGGTGGTCACCGATACCTACGCAGACCAGTAACCGCCGAGGAACCTGAGGTGCCCGACTGCGTCTGATGAGTCGGGCAAACTGCAAAGGATGTGATCAATGCGAATTCTAGGGCTGCTGGCCATGACAGGACTTTTGCTTGGTTGTGCGACACAGGGCGCGAGCCACACAGAGCTGCCTTCGTTCTATCTGCCAGCCGACCCGGACACCCGGCTCAGCAAATATGTCGAAAAAGTAAAGCCGGCAGATGCGGAAGCCTCCGGCTTTACCTTGCTGCACAAGGGCAATGACGCCCTGGCCGCACGCCTCAAGCTGATCGACATGGCCGACAAGAGCCTAGATATCCAGTACTACATCTACAAAACCGACATCACCGGCGGGCTGCTCACCGAGCATCTTCTCAAGGCGGCAGATCGTGGCGTGCGGGTGCGCCTGTTGCTGGATGATATTGGCAGCAGTCTGGAGGACATCAAGGTATCGATAGTTGATGAGCATCCCAACATTGAAGTGCGCCTGTACAACCCGCTTAGTTTGCGCCATGAATGGTTGAAGATGTTCAGCAAACTCGGCGAGTTTGGACGCATCAACTATCGCATGCACAACAAGCTGATCGTGGCCGACAACCGCGCCATTATCACCGGTGGCCGCAATATTGGTGACGAGTACTTCGCTCTCAGCGATATCGACTTTCAGGATGTTGATGTGATTGGTATTGGCCCCATCGCCGATGCGGCATCCGACAGCTTCGACAATTTCTGGAATAGCGGCATTGCCATCCCGATCGCCACCTTGTCGGAGGAGTCAAATGCCGAGGCGCTGGCCGATATGCGTGCACGCCTGGGCTCGAAGAACCGGCAGGCCGAGCAGGACCCCTACCTGAAGGCAGCGGCGCAATCGCCCTTTATCCAGGCGATGAACAGTGGTGAACTGGATTGGCACTGGGGGCACGCAAAGTGGTTCTACGACGACCCCTCCAAGTCCGATCCGCACGGTGATGGTAACGAGGTCGCGTTTCTGGGCCGGAGCCTGGTCGAGCCTATGAAGGCGGCGGAAAGTGAGCTGCTGCTGACGTCAGCCTATTTTGTGCCGCGCGAGGGTGGTGAAGACATGCTCCTGGGTATTCGCGACAAGGGTGTGGCTGTCTCGGTGCTGACCAACTCGCTGGCAACCACCGATGTTCTGGCCGTGCACAGCGGTTACGCCAAGTCCCGCGAGCGGCTACTGCAGGGTGGGGTAAAAATGTGGGAGCTGCGCCCCATCGCCGGTCAGCAGGAGCGCGCCAGTCCGTTCCTCGGTGAGTCGTTGGCCAGCCTGCACGCAAAGACCTTTGTGTTTGATCGCAAGGCGGTGTTTGTCGGTTCGGTCAACCTGGATGCGCGCTCGGTCAAGCTGAACACCGAAGCGGGCGTCTACATCGAGCAACCGGAAATTGCCCAGGAGATGGTCGATCTGTTTGCGCGCTGGACCTCGGAGGACTTCGCCTACCACCTTACTCTGAACGACGACGATGACCTTGAGTGGCAGGCTGAGGGCAAGACCTGGACCACTGAGCCGGCGGCCAGCCGCTTCCGTCGCTTCATGAGCTGGACGCTTGGCTGGTTGCCGCTGGAAGGGCAGCTCTAAGGCGCGGCTCCCGCTGCCTCAGACAGGCTGACCAAGCCAGCGCTGTGCGGCGCTCAGGTACGCAGTGGCGTGCATGAGCACCGCGTTACCGTCCTGATGCTCCACCGCCTGGTGGAGTGATTCCAGCGGCACGGCGACTGGTGCCGAGGGCGTACCCAGCAGCAGTAAGTCACTTTCCAGTTGGTAGCTGAGTTCATCGATCAGGCTGAACGTGTTGCTGTCGAGCGGCGCGTTCAGCAACTGCTGCAGCGATTGATTGTGAGCGCTCAACTGCATGACCACGGCGTGCAGGGAATTACAGGGCGTCTTGCCGGCGGGACTGGCGGTCGTCATGGCGGGGCTCATCATGGCGACGGTAAGGCTGACGGGTAGCAGGTGTACTTTCATGCGCTCATCCATAATGATAATCAAACTCATTAAGGATTGTAATCAGCCTGCCCAGGAAAGCAAGTCGCGTGCGCGGTTTTATTTTCAGCTGCGCAGCAGGTCACGTGCCCAGACCTTGCCTGACCCCTTGCCGGCATTCAGAGCAGGGGGCTGAGAAAGAACACGCCGCGCTCCAACACCCGTGAAGCACGTGAGCGTTGCTGCCAGTCCGCCAGTAGCAGGCGATGACTGTTGGCCTCATAGCCATCGAGTAGCTGGCGGATACTGGCGCAGCCCTCTGGCGAAAACAGCGCTACGGTGAGCTCGAAGTTCAGCTGCAGACTACGAATGTCCAGATTGACGCTGCCAACCAATGCCAGCTGGTCATCCATCAACATGGCCTTGGTGTGCAGCAGGCCGCCACGGAACAGGTGAATTTCCCCGCCAGCTTCCAGAAACCGCTGATAGAACGCGCGGCTGGCCCAGCCAACCAGTTTGGAGTCGTTACGCTCGGGGATCAGAACCTTGACCCTGACGCCACGCTCGGCGGCCTGACACAAGGCGTTGAAGATGGCTTCCGAGGGCACAAAGTAGGGAGTGCTGATGGTGATGCTGTCGTTCGCACGATAGATGCTGGAAAGTACCGCCTGGCCGATCAGGTCGTCACCCACCCCAGGGCCGGAGGGCAGAATCGACAGCCATTTATAGCAGGCCGGCATGCTTGGCGGCGCCGGTTCCAGGCGGCGCAGGCCGGTTTCAACCTCCCAGTCCCAGGCAAACACCTTGTCTAGACCGCGCGCGGCCGGACCGTCGAGGCGCAGCATGATGTCGACCCAGGCGCCCACGTTGGCGTCCTTCTTGAAGTACAGCGGGTCGGCGATGTTCATTGAGCCGCTGTAGGCCACGCGCCCGTCGATCACCACCAGCTTGCGATGCATACGCAGATCGATGCGCTGTGCCAGGGCGCGCAGCAAACGTACCGGCAGGGCTGGCACTACTTCAATACCGGCATCGATCAAACGCTTACGCCAGGGTGAACGAAAGAACGGACGGCTACCGGCGTGGTCAATCAACAAAGAGACTTTCACGCCGCGCGCGCTGGCCTTGATCAGTTCTTCACTGAGCTCATCCACGCGCCCGCCGGGAAACCAGATATAGGTTTCAATATGAATGCTGTGTTGGGCGCTCCGCACATCGTCGCACAGGTGGGAAAAGATCAGCTCTGGTGTGTCCAGCAGGGCCATCTGCTGATATCCCAGTGCGCCGATACCCATGCGGGTGGCCAGCAGTTGATAGATGCCCTGGGTCAACGAGTTGCCGCCCATGGGCGGCGCCTTGGTGGCAGCAAAGTCACTGGCGATGCTGTGCAGAAACGGCTCGACCATCGCCTCGGCGCGTCTGGCGCGCTGCTTGCCCAGGTTGAGCTCGCCGAACATGAGATAAAGCACGGCACCAAGAACGGGAAGAATATAAATGACCAGCAGCCAGGACAGTGTGACGCTGACGGGGTTGCGCCGTCCAACTACACGCAGCGTGACCGCTGCGGTGAAAAGCCAGTAGAGTACCAGCAGCGCCACGCCGAGAATATTTTCTACATTTTGCATAGTTGAGCGGTGGGCCTGCGCCAAGGTGTAAGTGCGCTCAATCTAGCAGGATTTACCTGTGCCGTTAAGAATCAGACACAACCGAGCAGAGAGGCTCACTGAATGCTGCCATTTTCCTTCGTTGATCGCCTGCGCTATGTCATTGAGCGGCAATTTGTCAAAGGCGCGCATTATCAATTACTGGTAGTAGCGGGCTTCATCGCACTGATCTCGCTGGTTGGCGGCTGGCTGGCGTGGCCCTCGGCACCCGAGGGCGGCTCCCTGGCAGATTCGGTGTGGTGGGCCTTCCTGCGACTGACCGACCCGGGCTACCTGGGCGACGACGAGGGCACTTGGCGGCGCATTGTGTCCACCGGGCTGACGATCAGCGGCTATGTGGTGTTTCTCGGTGCCTTGGTAGCGATCATGACCCGCTGGCTGATCGATATGATGGTCAAGCTGGAGCAAGGCCTGACGCCGGTAACCGTACGTGACCATATTGTCATTCTCGGCTGGACCAATCGCACCATTCCCCTGGTGCAGGAGATTCTGGATGCCAGCGGCGGCATTCAACGCCTGTTGAAAGCGCGTGAAACCAAACGCTTGCGTCTGGTGATTCTGGCCGACGAGATCAATGCCGATCGGGTGCAAGAACTGCGCGAGATTCCGCAGATACGCCGCGCCATGGGCAACATCATTCTGCGTTCCGGCACGGCATTGCAGCCCGAGGACCTGGATCGAGTGGCGTGCCTGCAGGCCGCAGTGGTGCTGATTCCCGGCCGTAACCAGTCAGGTAATACGCTACTGACCGGTGACGTGGAAACCATCAAGGCACTGCTTACCCTACAGGCGCAGGCGTTGTTGCGCAGCACACCGCCGCCATATGTGGTTGCCGAAATAGACGATATGCGCAAACTCAACGTATTGCAGCGCGCCTACTCTGGCCCGCTGGAGGTGATCGCCAGTGATGCCATGGTCAGCCGCCTGTTCGCGCAGTCGTTGGTGCATCCGGGCATGCCGGAGCTGTTTGGCGAGGTGCTGACAGTACACGACGGCAATGAATTCTATATTCGCTCGACCGATAACTGCGTAGGGCAGAGCCTGGGTGAAATTGGCCGTCACGCACCGCAAGCGATTGTCTGCGGTCTCATGCGCCCACATGGCGACAGCTGGCGTACCTGGCTCAACGCGCCGACCGAAGAGGTGATTCGCAAGGGCGATAAGGTAGTAATGCTGGCCCGTGACTATGCGCACGCCGAGCCGCAAAGCACTACGGAGCAACCGCTGCGGCCGTTGCAGCGTACTACTCAACCCTCCAGAGCGGATGTCGGCGGTCTGCGCCGGCTGTTGATCCTGGGCTGGAATCGCCGGGTTCCCGCGCTGATTCACGAGTTGGCAGGCTACGCTAACTACCGTTTCGAGGTGCACGTAGTGGCGGTGGTCGACCCTGATCAGCGCGCCGCTCAGATCAGCGCGTACAGTGAGTTGACGGCGGGTGTCAGCTGTCAGCACACCCAGGCCGACTATATGGTTGAAGGAGCGCTAAGGGATTTGTTGGCGCAGCGCTTCGACAGTGTGCTGTTGCTGTCGTCCGACCGCATGGATTCGGGTGAAGAGGCCGATGCACGCGCTATGGTAGGTTACTTGGTGGTGGATGAGCTGCTGCGCGAGCGCAGCCACAAACCGCAGATTCTGCTGGAGCTGAGCGACCCTGCCAACGAGGCGCTGGTGGTGCGCAAGCGGGGTGAAAGCATCGTCAGCCCAATGATTCTCAGCCATCTGATGGCACAAATTGCCCAGCGTCGAGAACTGGGGCTGATGTTCGAGGAGCTGTTCACCACCGGCGGAGCAGAGATTGTCTTTCGGCAGCCCGCTCAGTATTCAATGCAGAGCGTAACCACCTTCGCTGATCTGGAGGCGGTCATCGCGCTGCAAGGTGAAACCGCGCTGGGCGTGTATCGCCACAAGCCCGACGACGAGGGTCGGCGGCTGCATTTGAACCCGCCCCGTGATCAGCCGTTGAAGCTGAGCGATGCAGATCAATTGGTGATATTGACCACCTTGCCGGCGAGCTGACCGGGGAGCCAATTCAGAGGCAATTGTCCGGCTTGGGTAGCCCGGCCAGCTTGGCAGCAAACTTTGCCGGGCTACCGGGGAACAGGCTCAGCAAATAAAGGCTGGTGCCTTTGTCCTTACCCAGTTGTTGGCCAACGTACTTGACCAAGGGGCGCATCGCCGGTGATAGCTGATAGGTGTGGTAAAAGTCGCGCAGCACCAGCAGCACCTCAAGGTGCGCCGGTGTCAGGGTAATGCCTTCCTGTTCCGCCAAGGCCGCCGCAGCGTCCTCCGACCAACACTGCAGGTCGAGCAGAAAGCCCTCACGGTCGACCGCGACAGGCCGGTTATCGACCATGATAGTCTGGCTCACCAGCTGAGTACCTTGTTGTACTGCGTGCATAACTGCACGAAGGTTGGGTAGTCAATAAGGCTGACCCGCTTGGGGATGTCGTCCATCGCCATGCCCCTGGCGACCACGTCGCTTTCCAGCGCATAAAGACGCACGCTGGCGGGCAGCAACTGCAGGGCGCTCAGCGCAGTAGTCCGGGGCAGCAGGGCATAAATACCGTCTTCAATCAGCAGCAGCCCCTGCTTTGGTCCCATCACGCGCAGGCTACTGGCAAAGCGGCTGCAGTCCTGTGGGGCGTGGCGCAACACGTGCAACATGGTCAGGCTCCCGAGCAACAGGCCGTCACAGGGTGACAACCTGATCGTAGTGTTCCAGCAGGGTGGCGATCTCAGACCCTTCAACTGGTTTGACCGGCAACATCAGTTGGCCAGGCTGCAGGCCACGCTCGCTGAGAGAGTGCTGGCAGACAAAAAGATCGTCGACCCCAAACATCGGCAAGGCCTGCAAGTTGGCCGCCAGCGATTTCTGCTGGATGACGGCGGGGTCCTGCCCCTTGAGCAGCTGCAGTACCCCGGCATCGAGAAACAGCATGCCGGCCGGGACGCCAAAGGCAGCTGCGGCCAAGGCCAGATCCAGCGCTTCGCGGGCAGCGGCTGCAGTGGGGGAGTGGCGGCTGATGACCAGCAGACTTTTCAGCTCAGGTTCCAAAGGTCACCGCCCGGTCTGCCGTCTGCATGGCATCGACCCATTGCCCAAGGCCAGATAATTCCCAGGGCTCGCCACTGTTGGCTGCCGGGCGCTCCCAGCGGTAGGCTTCGGCCTCGTTCAGCACGCCACGACGCAAAGCAGCAGCGATGCAGACCACCGCATCAAGTTGATTGTCGCGGATGAACTCACGCCATTGCCTTGCTAAATCAGCCTCGTCCTGGGGTTGCACGGCTAGGCTTGAGGCAAGGTGCACGGCATCACGGTAGAAGAACAATCTGCTGATTTGGTGACCGCCGGCAAGCACGGCCTGGGCAAAGCTCAGGGCGCTGCGGGCGGCCGGATCTTGCGGCCCGGCGAGCAAGGCGATGGCAAATTTCATGCTGTTTGAATGCTCTGAAATAAAAATGGCTCGCCGTTGCGGGCGAGCCATGGAGTATAACCCAGCGACAGATATCAGTCGTCGTTGAAGGCGCCAATCAGGCTCAGCAGGCTGAGGAACAAATTGTAGATCGAGACGAACAGGGTAATGGTCGCCATGATGTAGTTGTCTTCACCGCCGTGGATGATAGCGCTGGTCTGGTACAGAATCACCGCAGAGGAGAACAGCACAAAGCCAGCGGAAATGGCCAGCTGCAGGCCGCTGATCTGTACGAAGAAGCTGGCAACCACTGCCACCAGCAACACGACAAAACCCGCCATGATGAAGCCGGACAGGAAGCTGAAATCCTTGCGCGAGATGATCGCGTAGGCAGACAGGCTGAAAAACACCAGCGCGGTCATGCCCAGCGCCAGGGTCACCACAGAACCGCCATTAGGCATACTCAGGTAGGCGTTAAGGATGGGCCCAAGCGTGTAACCCAGAAAGCCGGTAAAAGCGAAGGTGCTGACCAGGCCCCAGGCAGAGTTGCGCAGCTTGGTGGTCAGAAACAGCAGCCCATAGAAGCCGACCAGGGTCACGATGATACCGGGGTAGGGTAGATTCATGCTCATGGAGACAAAGGCAACCAGAGCCGAGAAGGCCATGGTCATGGCCAACAGCGTGTAGGTGTTGCGGAACAGCTTGCTGACTTCCGCTTCGCTTACCGCGCTATGTTGCAGAGTTGAGTGGCGTTCTTGCATGTTCATGCACAGCTCCTGTCGTGATAAATCAAATAATCCATTCGTTACTGCCAGATAATACGGGTAATCGATGTCAAATCAAGGCAAGCCTGCGCCGCAACTATTACCATTCATGTTCAAATGCGGCCGCCCGCAGATTTTGCGCCAAAAAGCTTGTAATAAGTTGGTCACAGGTACTCGTACCCCATTGACTCATCAGCAATTTCCGGTAGTATTGCCCGCCGTGGAGGGATGGCAGAGCGGTTGAATGCACCGGTCTTGAAAACCGGCGTAGGTTAATAGCCTACCCAGGGTTCGAATCCCTGTCCCTCCGCCATACAAGTAATGAAATCAATGACTTACGAGTGAGTTTGGTTTCTTGCCAACAAAAGCCCCAACATACCAGCAACGGTTGTTGGGGCTTTTTTGCGTCTGGTCTGCCACCGATGTGATTATTCTTGCGACGATGTTAAATGTCGGCATCGAAGCGCAGGGCACAATTGGATCCCGGTTCAACGCATACCTCTCCGGTTCTTGGATTTGGTGCGGATCACGTGGGTTGAAGACGGACGACCACCTTTGCTCGGGACTTTGACCAGTTTTAAAGGAGGTAACCAGTCTTTCTGCCTACCCAGCGCTTCAACCAAAATAACGATAGTGCGTTTGTAGTCGACAGCAGTGGCGGCGCTGTACTCGGCCAATCTTTCATTCCTGACGTATTGCAGATGCTTGAGTTTGATCTGCTCGGGTCGCTTAACCTCAGGAAATTTTTCATTGATAATCCTGCATATTTTGTTCAGGCGACCGATGACTTTTCTCTGGGCGATCTCAGAGTATTTGCCGTCAAAACGCAGACGCTTTAGAACTTGGCTGATATTCATCAATATCCACCCACATAGCAGCTAGATATTTCGACCCTGCCATGACCTAGAACACGGGCAACTTCTTCTCTAGCTTTTCTATCGAGCTCTCGAGGTACATTACGGCCGCTCATGGGTTGTGTGCCTGTGGCAGACTCATAAACGTCTGCAGCAAACGCCGCGCGCAATTCTCGATAGCTGATAATGTCGAAAGAATGCAGCACGCGACGACACCTATTGAGCTCACGTTGGTAAAATGTTTTGACCGTTTCGGTTTTCGCTAGCAGACATCGGGAACCGATTGGGCGGGTCCCCAGTGCGAACTCGAGTGACTCTATGCGCTCAGGCGTCGCCGATAACCAACGATCTTTGCTTTTACGGCCGCCTTTGCAGCCTTCCAGAATACACGCGCCACCAGTGGTTATGACCTCGCAATGCATGCGCTGGAGATCTTGCAAGGTGGCCTCCTGAGCGCGCATGCCCCAATGGCGAGCCAACAAAACTACCGCTGCTCCTCGTCGATCCCCTTGGATTAACATCCTCGCGACCGCTTGGTATACGGCTGCTTGATCTGCGTTGGCAGGCTCCTTACGGACATGGCTTCGAGACTTATTCAGGACGCGTAGCGCTGACAACTCGATTTTCGAGTTCCTGCGCATCGCGAACAGTACTGTGTTCGCGGTCGAGATCAGGTTGTGCGCGTACGCGATAGAAATTCTTTTGTCGACAATGCCGTCTGGCCACACGAAATCGCCTTGCAAACGATCCCTCAGGTACTCCCCGTACAAATCGAGTGTCGATTGGGTAATCAATCGCGCGTCCACCAATCCGTTCTTTCTGCAGAACCTTGCAAAAATCCGTAGCCGATAGTTGTGCGTTCGCCGGGTGCTGTAATGATCACGCTCGCCGTAAAAAGAGTTTACTGCCTGGGACATCGCATATCTGAGCTGGCGACCGAAACCAAAATTTCGCTTAGCCCCTCGCTTGATAGGTTGTTTCATAGATGCTCGTTTCCTTTATTTGTTGGGGGGTGCAGCTTTGCGTGGCGATGCGCTCCAGGTGGGGCAGGGACGCATTGCTTTATCGCTCACCACGCACGCGTCCCTGCCCCTAACCGGAGTTAGATTTTTAACCATTTGAGGTTTCCTCATAGGCGGGTGGACGGTTGTGTGCCGCTGCTAGCACGATTGAATCTGCTGCGCCGGAAACCGATCCCTGGAGAGGAGCGGGGGGCGTGGGCTGGCTCTTTTCATCGAGGCCGTGCAGCAGAATTGGGTGCCAGAATTATCTGGCTGAATTTTGACTAGATCGCTCGACATGCCGGGCTGAAAACCCGGTGGCGGAGGCCGGTCGATTGAGTTTTGTCCAGGTTTATTTTCCGTTTTAGTCCGGAAGTGATTCGTATCTTATTGATACTGTTTGGGTATTTGTATTTTAACGGGTCCATCTCTTAAACGTTTGGACCATTAAAAAAAACCGCCGCGGTATATAGATATCGCATGACGGTGCTTAGAATCAGGCCATAAAGGCATTGGAAAGCTGTAGCTTTCAGCGTCCAGCTCACCAGCCCTTTGGCATTTCCTCAAGGGGATGGTGTGTATCTTTGGGCCGCAGAGGGTTGTCCCGCAGTCGTCATGGATGACCGCGGGCTTTGGGCATGCTTTGCCATAGGCAGAGCTTTCATAGAGATTTGGCCGTGGCCAAAATTCAGATGCTGTTTTTGTACGTGCCCAGCTAGCGCGTCAGGCTCGGCCTGAAGAACATTTAGTGTCGCCGAATTTCGGTGTCTTGGGACTCGTCTAAATGCTGAGTTTGGCGATTAACTCGTGGAAGTTGGTATTGTCTCCTGACTATCCGAGGATAGTCAGGAGTGAAGGGACAGGCTCGAACTACGTGAGCATCTCCAATCAAAGGCTTTAGCTAAGTGTCAGAGCTGGAGTCGCTGTCCGAATCGAGATCCGATTTAATGCGCTGCAAGAGCGTTTGAACACTCACTCCCTGTTCCTCTTTGAGGTATAAAGCGACCAATGCTGAAATTGGATGGACTCCTAATTTTTTTGATATTTTCTCAATCTCGTCGATGCTGTGCTCTTTTAACTCAAGCCCCAGCTCGCTAGAAATTTGCCGATGTTTCATGTTTTAAATCTCCTGAGTTGACTACGTTTTTGGGTTCGGAATCTGGCCATGGTTAGCGTGTTTGTGAGTCAGGTTTCATTAAAACAGACACTCGGAAAACTCAAAATTAACACTATAGTGTGCACTGTCGAACGGCTTATACACTCGACGAGTTGCTTCGACATCTAGAAGAACAGATGAAAGGCTGGCACGGTCTGGCAACGCTGCGCGGCCACGGCATTAATGCGAGGCCGCTCTCGACAATGGATGCAGTCAAGTCAATTGCCGAGAATGCACATACTGGGCAGCCGATCGTGGTCAATCCGTGGGCTGAGGCTAGCCTACGTAGGGGCTCTGAGGATGCTGGAGTACCTGTTCTCTAACAGTCGACGACATCGAGATCCGATTCAACTCGCTCGAAGAGGGCCTCAATCGTAGTACCCGGATTTCCAGCCAAATAGGTTGCTACCATTATTGATACCGGATGGATTTCCAGCACGTCTGAGATCTGCTGAATTTTATCGATGGTTGGAGACTTCAATCCCCTCTCTAGTGAGCTCATATAGGTCCGGCTGCTAATGTCTGAAAAATCCTCTTGGGAGAGATTTCTCTTATTGCGGAGTTGCCGGAGAGCGACGCCAAATGCCTGCTTGAGATCCATATTCCACCCAGAAAATGGTCTTGATACAGTCTTTGAACACTATAGTGCTACAATCTATAGGGTTCGCAAATGGTGTGAGGCGAGCTTCAGGATGCATACGTTGGCCAAATAGGGAGATCTTGCAGGCGTCCATAACCCTGGTCAGTATCAACGTCGACCGGAGCAATTGAATAAAACCGCGTATCAGTTTTGACGAATTTATGCGTGAACATGAACACAATGGCTTTGTGTTATCGCGAGATATGGCGGCGCCTGGATAGCTCAAGCAGTCAGTTCAGGTCTACCGGTGCTGAGAACCTGACAACCCGCTATCCATTCCGTAAACCGATTTGAAATTTAATCGACCTCCGACATGGAGGCCTCTGGAGTGACAGATGACACTGCCACATGAAAGGACAAGATCACTTGTTCAAGCTGGAGAATTGCTGGCCGAGATTTCCAAAGATCATTCACTTCCGGATGAAATAAGGGCTCAGGTCAAAGTGGTCCTGCGCCATTACCCATCGAGTAAAGAGATTTTGCTCATAGGTAAACGCGATGAAATGGCCGACGATCCTTTTGGGCCATGGCTTTCATCGGATACAAAAAGCTGAGAGATCCGATCTTGTAAGAAATGCAAAGCAGAAGCAGATCTTCCGAGCTCGACTAGGCAGGTTATGAACACTATAGTGCTACAGTCTATAGTATTCATTAAGAGGAGAGGGTCGTGTATTGGATGCGCAAAATGACCAAGCAAGAAGAGCAAGCCGAAGAGGGAACATGCTTATTAGATTTAGGCATCACTTCAAAAATCCCCGAGCTAACATTTGTTTTGGCTTATTTAAAGCTAGAGGATGAAGCGGGCAACTGGTCGCTACGTTCAAAAATGATTAATAACCTTGATGTCATCGCTGTCTTGAACGCAGAGGCTGCTGGTTATCGTCCGAGAGCTCACAGCATTTATGTCGTAACGCCAGTGCCGTCTGACTCAGGCCCTGCAATCCAAATGGAGCTAATCAAGGGGGTGGACACTGTGATGTTGGATATTTCTGGCTCTAACTGCTTTGGTCTCAGATGCGAAGTAGACGACAATACGATTTACAATTTCATTCCGATAGCAGCGACCGGCTCCTACAAAAAAGCCGATTTAAATTGCTAGCTCTCAATATCCGAGCACGCACTAAATCCTGCTGGCGGATGAAACGGCTTCTGATTTCGGCATCCGATTGCGTGGTGGGCGGCACTTCCTCCGAACGAAGTCACTCGCTTATATAGGCTTCAGAGTCTCCAGTGTGAGAATGATCAACGCCCTTATCTCGTGCTGCTTCTTTTAGACGCAATTTTAAATTGCACGCCCGGGGTAACTTTATGCCGTGGCTGGGCCTGACTGAGGATTTGCTCAGTGCCGTCGGGTAATTCGGCAACAATGAAACCGTTTTTTGACAGCACGACTGTTTGGCCAGAGCGCTTTGCTCTCTCGTAAGCCGCATTGGTGGCCAGAGCTGCCAGGGCTGGAAATTGTTCTTCAAGCTCTCGTATGGTTTCATCAGATAGTGGCTGTTTGGTGGATCTAGTCATAGCCTCTTCCTCCACGAACGTTTTTTGCTTACCTCGTTTGATAATAACCTAGTGAAAGCCATTGGCGCGGCTCTATCGACCTCTTTTACCTAGGCTCGATTTAGAATATTGAGCATCCATGAAATTTGGGACGATTCAGGCCGGGCCTACAGGCAGGCATGTCGACGTATAGCTCAGCGCATTAAAGTTTCCAATGCGTACGCGTCCTAGCTTACGCTTGTCAGCCAAACCTCTTTCGAGCTTTCTACTCCAACCCATTGGCGCTAAAGTGAGAAACCGTCGAAGTTCGCACGCAAGGATAGCCTCGGATGACATTGCCACCACAACCGAAAGGCCTGGTTTTTGACCTAGAGGTAGTGCCGGCAAAAAATGGTAAGCCTGATCGCATAATCATGATCGGTGGGTTAAGGCCTGATACCGGCGGCGAGCTCGAGCTCAAGGTTGGTAGCGATTCGGCAGATGCGCTGCGGAAGCTTGATGCACTCTCGCAAGGGGCCAGCTTTGTGCTTGGCCACAATTTGGTGGAGCACGATCTGCCAGTACTACAGACTGCGGTGCCAGATCTCGCGATGCTTCGCTTGCCGGTGATTGATACACTTCGGCTCTCGCCGCTGGCTTTTCCGCAGAATCCGTACCACCGGCTGGTCAAGGATTACAAGCTAATCCGTGACAGTCTCAATTCGCCTCTGGCCGATTGTCGTTCCACCCTGACCCTCTTTCAGGACCAGCGCGAAGCTTTCGGCCAGTTGCGCTCAACCCATCGCGATGAACTTCTCTGTTATCAGAGCCTACTCGCCCCGTCGATCTCTGGTGGCGATCTAGGGGCCTTCTTTGGCTCACTCACAGGCGCGACACCGATCTCGTTGCCAGAGGCGCTGAAGCTGGTGCCAAACCTGTTGATCGAAACCGACCCCACGCTGGACCGGGATCTCAAGGTATGTCGACCGGCGCTGGCTGTACTGCTTGATCATGTTGAAGCAGAGGAACATCTCCGGTGGGCCTTCGCTTATGCATTGGCCTGGCTGCGCGTCTCCGGCGGTAATTCGGTGCTGGCACCATGGGTCAGGTACCAGTTTCCTGCGGTCGTCGGCATGATCCAGAAGCTCAGAGACGAGCCGTGCGGTAGCGCGGACTGCCAATACTGTCGAACGACTCATGATCCCAGGCTTGAGCTCAAGCGCTACTTCGGATTCGATGATTTCCGATACGAGAGCCCCGGCAGCAGTCTCCAGCATGATGTCGTGCTGGCCGGCATGCAGGGCGAAAACGTGCTCGCGGTACTCGCTACCGGCGGCGGCAAGTCGCTCTGTTATCAGTTGCCAGCGCTGAACCGATTTCATCGCAACGGTAGCCTGACGATTATTGTCTCACCGCTGCAGTCGCTTATGAAAGATCAGGTGGATGGCTTACTGACACGCAACGTGCAGTGCGCGGCAGCGCTCAATGGTCTGCTTACCATGCCTGAAAGGGCAGATGTGCTGGAGAAGATCCAGCTTGGGGATATTGGCATTCTGCTTGTCTCCCCCGAACAGTTTCGCAACATGACCTTCCGCAAGGCGATTGCCCAGCGGCAAATCGGCGCCTGGATCTTTGATGAGGCGCACTGTTTGTCCAAGTGGGGTAACGACTTCCGGCCTGATTACCTTTACGTCGCCAGATTCATCCGCGAATTCAGCGGCGACCAGCCCGTTGCCCCGATCGGCTGCTTCACCGCCACGGCGAAACTTGATGTTCTAGGAGATATCGAGGAGCATTTTCAGGAGATGCTCGGCTTGACCTTCAAAAGCTTCATTGGCACGCATGAGCGAACCAATCTGAGTTTTGAAGTGCTGCCCTGCCTTCGTAACGAAAAATGGGCGCGCATCAACCAGCTGCTCTCTACAGAACTTGGTGAGCAGGATGGCGGCGCGGTAATATTTGTTGCGAGCCGGCGCAAAACAGAAGAGCTGGCCAGTTTTCTCATAAGCCAGAACTGGTCATGCAGGCACTTCCACGCTGGCCTTGAGCCCCACGAAAAGAAGGACATCCAGGAGTCGTTCATAGGCGGATCGTTGCGAATCATCGTCGCGACCAATGCCTTTGGGATGGGCGTAGACAAGCCGGACATCCGGCTCGTCGTGCACGCAGACATCCCCGGCTCGCTGGAAAACTATCTTCAAGAGGCGGGCCGGGCAGGGCGGGACCAGGCACAGGCACGTTGCGTGCTGCTATACGACCCCCAGGATATTGAAACCCAGTTTGGACTCAGCGAGCGCTCGAAGCTCAGCCTGCGCGACATCCAGCAGATTCTGCGCAAGCTGAGGGTGGAAAGCACCAAGCGCAAGGGTGGCGAGCTTGTCATTACTGCCGGAGAGATACTGCTCGATGATAACGTCGATACCAGTTTCGATATCGATGATCAGGACGCGGAAACCAAGGTTGTCACGGCAGTTGCCTGGCTTGAGCGGGGGGAGTACCTCAAGCGTGAGGTGAACAAGACGCAGATATTTCCCGCCCGCCCGGGCCTGAGCAAGGAAGAGTGCGACAAGCGCCTGAAACAGGCGAACCTGTCTCAGCGGCGCCGTCAGGAGTTCGAAGCCATCCTGCGCTTTCTGTTCTCCGCCTGCCCGGATGAGCGCATCAACACCGACCAGCTTATGGCCCTCACAGGGCAGACGCAGGAAGAAGTCGCCGGTGCGCTCAAGCAGCTGGAAGAGCTCGGGCTGCTGGTCAACGATGCGCAGCTCACCCTCTATCTTCGCCACGGTACGAGCGATTCGGCCACGCAGCTTCTTGAGCATTCACTTCAGCTCGAGAAGGCTCTGTTCGATGTCCTGCGTGAGCAAGCTCCTGACGCTGATAGTGGTGCATGGCAGGATCTGAACCTGCAGCCGCTTACGGCGGAGCTGAAACAGCGCACGAATCGGCCAGACCTATTGCCCTTGCATGTGCAACGCCTGCTGCGCAGCCTTGCTCAGGACCGGGACGGTGAGAGCCGGCAGCGTAGTAGCTTCGAGCTGCGCCAGATAAGCCGCGACTACCTGAAACTGCGGGTACAGGTCGGCCACGATTGGAACAAGCTTGAGGCGCAAGGCGCAAAAAGACGCGCGATCGCCAGCAAGGTGCTGAGCTTTCTGGTGGACAAGATCGCCCCTGGCGTCCGCGGCAAGGATCTGCTGGTAGAAACGACCTTCTCCGAACTGCTGGGAGTGATCGAGCAGGATCTTGCGCTCCGTCATGAAATCCGCCTGGAGCAGCGCCGCAAGGCGATCGAGCATGTCCTGCTGTATATGCATCTGCAGGAAGTGCTCACCCTTAATCACGGCATGACGGTAATGCGCCGCGCGATGACTATCGACATTAACCCGGAAAAACGCGGCGTCTATCGCAAAGAAGACTACCTCCGGCTCGATGAGCATTACCGGGAGCGGGGTATTCAGGTCCATGTCATGCGTGAGTACGCCGAGATGGGCTTGAAGGGAATGGCCACGGCACTGGGGCTGGTGCTCGATTATTTTAGCCAGGGCAAGAGTGAATTCATCATGAGGTACTTCGCGGGGCGCGAAAGGACTCTGAAACTGATGACCAGCGAGGCGTCCTGGCGCACCATCGTTCATTCACTTAATAGCGCTCAGAAGCAGGCAGTGACAGATGACGATGACCGCAACTGCCTGCTGCTCGCTGGGCCTGGCTCCGGCAAGACGCGCGTCATCGTCCACAGGATCGCCTATCTGCTGCGGGTCCGCCGGGTGCCAGCCAGTTGCGTTGTTGCGCTAACGTTCAACCGCCACGCTGCCAATGAGATCCGCAAACGCCTCTTTGCGCTAATAGGGCAGGAGGCTTACGGGCTAACGGTTCTGACCTACCACAGCATGGCCATGCGCCTGACAGGCACCCGATTTGAACGCGGGGCGGAGGTCAATGAAGCAGAGCTCAAGCGCGTGCTGGAAAACGCCGTTGAGCTGCTTGAGGGTAAGGGCCACGCGGAGGGTGATGATGACCTGCGTGAGCAGCTCATGCGGGGGTACCGCTACATATTAGTGGATGAGTATCAGGACATCGACGAGATGCAGTATCGGCTGGTTAGTGCCCTGGCGGGGAGGACCACCGACGACGAAGGCAAGCTATGCATCATGGCGGTGGGCGATGACGACCAGAATATCTACGGGTGGCGCCAGACCAGCAACCAGTACATCGAGCGCTTTACTCAGGAATACGAAGCCAGCATCTCCTATCTGATAGAGAATTTTCGCTCGACCGGCCACATCATCAACGCGGCCAACCGCGTCATCCAGGCCAACCCTGATCGCCTTAAGGCAGAGCATCCCATAGGGATAGACAAGAAGCGTGTGACTGCGCCAGCCGGCGGCAACTGGGAAGCGCTCGACCCCGTCCGGAGGGGCAGGGTGCTGCGCATCCAGCTACCGGCAATAGATCGGGATGCTGGTAACCTGCAGGCGCAAGCAGCGGCCCGCGAGCTAGTGCGGCTAACGAATCTGGAAGGGTTGGACCTGAAGGGCTGCGCAGTGTTAGCTCGGTCACATCGCTATCTCGCACCTCTGCAAGCCTGGTGCGAGCAGAACGGCGTGCCTTATCACTTGGCCGCCAACAAGGACAGCGCGCTCCCGCTTACGCGCCTCAGGGAGTTTGTGCAGGTCGTGCGCATGATAAGTGCACATGAAGAAGCGTTATCACCTGCAGACTTGCAGCAACTGGTCGAGGCCCGCGAGTTCAGCACGCAGTGGCGCGCATTCTTCACGGCCGCAGTAGAGCAGATGCAGGTCGAACTCGGAGACTCCAAGTTCTCCGCCGCCACCCTGGTGGACTGGCTGTATGAATACGCACGGGAAATACGTCAGCAAACCAGTGAAGGGCTTTACCTGGGTACCGTCCATTCCGCCAAGGGGCTGGAGTTTCGGCATGTGGTGTTGCTCGACGGCAGCTGGAAAGTAACGGCGGACCAGCTAAGCGATGAAAGAAGGCTGTACTACGTCGGCATGACCCGGGCTGAGCATAGCCTGACGATCTGCGAATACCCCGGAGGGAACCCGTTTAGCCATGCCCTCGCAGATAGTGCAATAGTCGAAAGCTTCACCGGCACTCATGATCCACAGATTGAAGTGCAGTACCGACAGCTGACCCTCAGGGACGTGGACATCGGGTACGCGGGCAGGCATTCCGCGAATGATTCGATTCACAAGGCATTAGCCGAGCTGTCCATCGGGAATGAGATCGAGCTTCGGCCAGAGGGTGACCGTTATCTGATGGTTACTGAGGAAGGTTGGATAGTTGGGCGAACGGCGAGATCTTTCAAGCTGAATGCACCCCCGCGAAAATGCGAGGTAATGGGTATGGTTGTCCGCTATGCGGCGGACGGGGAGGAGCATTTTAGGAAGGGGATGCAGGTGGAACAGTGGGAGGTGCCGGTTGTGCGGGTGGCGTTTGTCGGCTGAACTATTGTGCTGAGGCCTGGGCAGAGCTGATGTAATACGATGGCAGGCATTCGCTATCGGCAAAATGCGGTCATCAGGTGCCTACAGAAACAGGGGCTATTCAATCTTTATCCGTGTAGAGGTCAGCACTGTCGCTTGGGATTTTGTGAGAGTTTTTGAACCGTGATACTGCTCTAGAAGAGCTGCTGAGTTAAAGTCTTAGAATCCATCAGCCCGGCATATTACCCTAAGCCGTCACAAGGAAGAGGCTATGCAGATCCAGCACTTGGAGATCGCAAATTTCCGCAAGCTCCTGTCCGTTCGAATCGACCTGGCAAGCACCACCACCCTATTGGTCGGTGCCAACAACAGTGGTAAATCCTCCGCGATGTTGGCACTGCGTAAATTTCTGCTTTCGAAAGCGAGCGCTTTCCGCCTCCAGGATTTAACGCTTGCTCACCTCACGACCATTCATGCCATTGGTGTCGAGTGGGAAGAGGCTGGCGAAACGTTCGAGATACCAGAGGCAAACCAGTGGACGCATTGGCTACCGACTCTCGATCTATGGGTGGAAGCCTCGCAAGGAGAACTGCATTACATCAAGGATCTGATTCCCAATTTTGCCTGGAAAGGTGGCCGCGTCGGGATGCGTTTTCGTCTTGAGCCCAAGGACATGGCCAAACTTTTCACCGATTACCGAAAAGAGCGTAATCGCGTCAAAACACTGCTGCAGGAGATCTTGAACAAGACCGAGGAGGGAAAAACTCCACCCACCCTTTCACTTTGGCCGCAAAGCCTGCATGACTACTTTAACCGACGTTTGGGAGCGATGTTCACGATACGCTGGTATCGTCTCGATCCGGCGCAGCTCTGCGAACCAGATCCCAATACTCGTCACGCTAGCCCACAAGCACTGTCTGTGAACGCACGCCCGCTGGAGAGCAATCCACTGACCGATCTCATACGCGTTCACGAGATCAATGCGCAGCGCGGCTTTGGTGACAGCGCCGAGGAGTCCATCACTGAGGGACGAGGTGGTTCAGGGAAAAAGCTTACTGAGCAATTGCGTGCTTACTACAGTAGGCATCTGGATCCTGGTGACAGCCCTGACATTTCGGACTTGGAGGCGCTGACAGCCATTCAAGCTGCACAATCGGCTTTCGATTCCCGACTAACCTCCAGTTTCGCTCCCGCCCTTGAGGAGGTCGCCGGCCTAGGCTATCCGAATAATACTGACCCGGCGATCAGGGTAGAAACCCGCCTTTCCCCTACGGACGGCATGAACCATGAAGCTGCAGTGCTGTTCGAGTTGGATTCAGTAGTAGGTGCACCTGGTGCTCCTCCCATGCGCCTCCCCGAAACATCCAACGGCCTCGGTTATCAGAATCTGATCTCGATGATTTTCCAGCTGATGGCATTTCGGGATGAGTGGTTGAGGAAGTACAAAAATACCGAGGAACAGTCCGACGCAGGCGTTGAGCCGATCCACCTCGTGCTGGTTGAGGAGCCTGAAGCTCATCTCCATGTCCAAGTACAACAAGCCTTCATCAAGCACGCGTATCACGTCCTATGTAATGAGCCGCTTCTCAAGAAATACCCGAGGCTCAAAACACAGCTGGTGGTCAGCTCCCACTCCAGCCATGTTGCTCACGAGACGCATTATGCAAACCTTCGGTATTTCCGAAGGCTACCTGCAGGAATGGCCGGTGTACCCATCCCGGTGTCCACCGTCTCTAACTTGAGCACAGTGTTTGGTGACAAAAACCGTCATAAGCAAACCAAGGAGTTTGTGACTCGTTATCTGCGGGCGCAGCATGCCGATCTCTTCTTCGCTGACGCGGTTATATTGGTAGAAGGCGCTGCGGAGCGAATGATGATGCCGCATTTCCTACGCAGTCATTTTCCCTTCCTTGACCGTTGCTACATCACCATCCTGGATATCGGTGGCAGTCACGCGCATCGCCTCAGGCCGTTAGTCGATGCGCTGGGAATTGTGACGCTTGTGGTCACGGATTTGGACGCCGGATTTAAGAAATCAGCGGTACCCGTCAAGCGGAAGGCAAAACAAGAAACCAATAACCCCACCCTGCGCAGCTGGGTCACCGCCCTGGAAATTGGGCATGATGTCGACACGTTGCTGGATCTGGATGCGAAGCAAAAATCGCAGCAGATAGACGACTTGTTTGCGATCCGCATTGCGTATCAGACACCTATCAACGTCGTTCTGCCCAAAACGAAAGTTGAAGCCCTGGCGTTACCCAACACGTTTGAGGACAGTCTGGTGCTGAGCAATGTGCAGCACTTCGCCACGAAGCAAGGCAGAGGTATGACCAAGGCTTTCGCAAAAGCGCTGCGAGATTCTGCAACTGCAGACGACCTAGGTCAGGCTTTGTTCGACGCGCTCAGGTCAGGTGACAAGGCGGAGTTCGCGCTACAGGTGCTTGGTGACCCCGATTTCGCCAAGGTGGCTGTTCCGGAGTACATACGGGAAGGGCTCGTCTGGTTAGAGAAAAAACTCAAGAAGAAGAGCAAGGAGCTCCTGATTATTCCTACGGCCAGTGTCGAGGTGACGCCCGAATGAATGCCACACAGGATGTCGCCGTTGAAATGACGCCCACTGCGGATGACGTTATCCAAGAGTGCCTTAGCCTGGAGCAGCCGCGCAGTTTCTTCCTATACGCCGGTGCCGGCTCAGGTAAGACCCACTCCCTCGTCGTGGCGGTGAAATCGCTTAAAGAACGTGAACGTCAGCGCCTCACGTTTGAAAGTCGGCAAATCGCGATCATTACGTACACCAACGCAGCCTGTGAGGAGATCGCAAGTCGCCTTGAGCACGATCCGCTGGTTAAGGTTTCAACGATTCATGCTTTCTCTTGGAAGATGATCAAAGGCTTCAACGACGACATTCGTGAATGGTTACGTATCAAACTCGCGGGCGACATCGATGAATTGGATGACAAGCTCCGTCGGGCGAAAACAGTGAACAAGACGTCCCAGGCTAACCAGGCGAGCCGGGATAGCAAAGCTCGTCGTTTGGCATCCTTGGATGAAATTCCCGAATTTACCTACAGTCCGACGGGAGACAACGTAAGCAGGCAATCGCTGAATCACAGTGAAGTTATTCAGATGGCCGCAGAGTTTCTACCCCAGCCGCCTTTACTCGATGTTATGGCGGATCGGCACCCAGTGCTGCTCATCGATGAGAGCCAAGATACAAACGGCTCGCTCATGGATGCATTTCTGAAAGCTCAGGCAGCGATTCCTGAGAGATTTTGCTTAGGACTGCTCGGCGATACGATGCAGCGTATCTACAACGACGGGAAGCCAAGGCTTGATGAGGCGATACCGCCAGACTGGGCGAAGCCTGAGAAACGTATCAATCGTCGTTGCCCGATACGAGTGGTCGATTTAATCAACGATATCCGCGCGGGCGCCGATGATCATCAGCAGATACCAAAGTCGGGAGCTGCCCAGGGTGCCGTACGCATGTTCTGCACCCGGCAAGCGCCGGGTCAGGACTTCAGCCTGGAAGACCAGATCGCTAAGCAAATGGCACAGATCACGGGAGATGCTCAGTGGGCCACCGGCATGGGAGGCCGCAAGACGCTGATCCTGGAGCACAAGATGGCTGCCCGCCGCATGGGGTTTGAGGGCGTGTTCGCTCCACTCTATGCAGTTGCACATCTGAATACCGCGTTGATGGACGGTACGTTACCCATACTCAAGGTTTTCTTCGAAGGGGTAGCTCCAATCGCCGCAGCAGCCCTTTCGGATGATTTCACGCTCATAGAGGCGGTGCGGCTGCGCTCTCCTTTGCTTGATCCTAAGCATTTGGAGGCGGCTGGCAACAATCAATTCGAGCTCCTGGAATCTGTTGGAGTAGCGACTCAATCACTCTGCGAGATGTTGAAAAACAACGATCCCTTGGTTGAGGAGGTGGCTCAAATTCTCCTAAGTACGGGTTTGCTCGCGTTGCCTGATGGACTTGTTGAGGCGATGGCTCTAGGTGCCACTGCAGACCCTGCACCGGAAACGTCCGATCGTCGCGCACTTGAAATCCATGCCTATCGGGTTGTCCTAGGACGTCGTTACTCAGAGATGGCGGCCTTCGCAGGCTATGCAAACGGCCTTTCGCCCTACGGTACCCACCAGGGCGTCAAAGGCCTAGAGTTCCCCCGGGTGATGGTGATCCTGAACGACGAGGAAGCCCGCGGTTTCCTATTCAGCTATGAGAAATTGCTCGGTGTTACGCCGGCTTCGGCGACCGACATGAAGAATGAGAGCGAGGGTAAAGACACGTCGCTATCACGCACAAGAAGGCTACTCTATGTTACCTGCAGTCGTGCTGAGGAGAGTTTGGCAATCGTGGTCTATAGCTCTCAACCAGAGATTGCGAAAGATAGAGTCATTAAAGCAGGCTGGTTGACCGCTGAAGAGATCGTAGTGCTCTGAACCAGCTCATTGAATAACCCCTGTTTCTGTAGACACCTGATGACCGCTATTGGCCGATACCTGCCTGATACGGAAGTCTCAAACCGGCCAGAAGTTGCCATCAGTACAGGGCCATGGGGTCACCCATTCTTGGCATTAATCGATAGCTTTTGCTCAAAACCAATCAGCTCATGAACTTGGCTACTGTGCGGGTCATAGACCCATTCATGATCAAAAAGGTTGGTTAAACGTTGAGTCATAAAGCAATCGCCTACAACTAAGGAATAGAAGCGATTGCCATGAGTACGTTGCTGCTCAATTTGCTGACGTAGCTGCCCCGGCAAGCCAGCCATGATGAAGTCTGAAATCATCAGTAGATCAGCGTGCTCATAGGCCTCGCTCTGCATCACACTCAACGCATGATCCAATGCCGGTATAGCATCCGTACCGCCATGAAAGGACATGGCTAAAAACTTGATCAGTGCCTCCATGCCAAAGTCGTCGCCAAGATCCAGAGTGTCGATGCCGGTGGAAAAGTTAATCAAATAGCATGCTCGTTTCTGCTGCCTGGCCTTGCCTGCAATGAACAGCGCAACGGCTTTGGCAACCGTCTCAGGCATACCGCTCATAGAGCCGCTGGTGTCGACACAGATCACCATTGGCCCCTGTTTAGCCGCCTCTTCAACGCTCCGCAGCTCTTCTTTTTGGTGATGTTGCTGCACGTGCTTAATGCCCTGCATGTCAAAACACATCAGGCGTGATTCGACGTACTTGAGGTCGAAAAGAAGGGACGTTTCGGGGTCAGCCAGTAGTGCCAACTCGCCGGGCAGAACATGCTCGATATCACGCCCCAAGCGAATGCCGATGATCTCTTCCCGCGAATTGATATCTGGTAACTCAAAGTCTTGCGTATAGCGCACCTGGGCTCGCTCAATGCGCTCTGATAACTCCAATTGGCGTAGCTTGCCTAGCAAGTCACATAGTGACCGAACACCTGGATCATTGGCCAAGTATGTGGCCCAACGCTCAAAGCGCTTGATCTCTTTTGCAGACAAACTACCTTGGGAGAGGTCAAGAAAAATACTTGGGTCCAACCCCAGCAAATTCAACTGCTGGTAAAGCTGTTGCAGTAACCGCAGAAATGCTTCGAGCTCTTCCATGAACTGCCGGCGCAGCATGAATATACGCTCAAGCTCCCACTCTGCCCGTGCCTTATCCAGCGCCTTTTGCCATTCATCTCGCAAAAGGCGAGCACTCACAGTGCTATCGGCTTGACGTTTTTTCTCAACTTTTTCAGGGGCCGTCGCCGCTGCCAACTCACGCTGCCAAAAAGATTGATTGTTCGGCAATTTGGCTACACGGCATAGCGCAACATACTCCGCAACAGCTGCTGCCAGTTCTGCACTCGAAACAGGGGGAAACTGGTTCCGGATTTGCCAGTCCGATAGCTGTTGCTCATATAACGCGAAAGGAAAATCTGCTTTCAGCTCAGCGGCCGAGGCCGATTGCCATAGCCGAATGCTCTCTGCTACGTGGCCTGCGACCGAATCAGAGCCCCTTAGTAATGACGAAAATATGTGCTGAACGTTATCACCAACATCTTTAGCAGCGCTGGACAGTGGATCTATCGGCATAGCTCTTCCAGCCGCTCGCAGTCCTTGATGCGAAGCTGTAAGTCCTCGATTTGTTTCGCTATACCAAAGACTGCTAGATTGACTTTATCGGCCGGCACAAATGGAGAAGCGAGTCTTGACTTGTAGCCTTTAAATTTAGCCTCAACCTGCTTGAGTGTACCTTGCAATATCTCTCTCATCTCCATAACTGACTGCGAGAGCGAAGAAACAAGGCGTGAATTTATATCTTTCTTTTTATCGCCTTTGTGGAACAAAACAGAAGGCGTAATATTGATTTTCTTGTACTTGATGCCACCACTTTTATATTCAAGCCGACAAGTGCCCTGTCCATCAAACTTGCAGTATATCTCCTCCTCTTCATTTCCTTTTACGTCTACTGGATGAAAGGCGTCAGTCGACTTTAATTTGTCGCTATGAATGTATATCTCAAACTCCTCCTGGTGCCGATAATAGTTATCCTCAGGAAGGAAGCTGACTTTTTTCTGGAAGAACTCATTGCCATTAACAGTAACTGTCTTGTAAACATTTTCCGAATGATAAAGCTCAGTGTGAATTTCCTTATCGAGTTTATCTTTTCGCCTATCCGCTTCAGCGAGATCGATCCCACTATCAATCCCCGAAGACTTCACAGCATCCGCAACGATATCCCAGACGGCCTGACGATTCTCTTCATGCGTCCATAGGCAATGCTGCAGCAGTAAGGCGTCACTATGGTTGGTTTCCTTACGGTCATTAAAGAAGGCTGCCGCCTTCATGAGCATCGCCGCGCGCTGCCAGCGTCGGTCGGAGACATAAACCTTGAGCGTTTCGTATTGCTCCTCCAGCTGTTCGCGGATCAAGTGAATGATGGTTAGCGTCTCAGCAGACAGCTTGACCTTATGCGATCGCGCCATCCATTCAGCCCATTCGCTGGACTTCACCTGCAGAGCCGAGGGGATATCGATTTCGGCTTCGGTCGGTTTGCTATTAAGTAGCTGATCGAAATGCTGGGCTTCACGAATGGGCCCCACCATCAGCCTCACAATAAAGCGGTCGTACAAGGCTTCCAGACCTTGATTGGCATCTGGTGTTTCGTTGGATGCAGCAATCAGAGCCTTGAGTGGGGCTTTTTCAATGGCTTCACCATTCCGGAACACATGCTCGTTAATCAACGTCAACAAGGTATTCAAAATGGCGGGGCTGGATTTCCAGATTTCATCGAGGAAGGCGAACTCGGCCTTAGGTAGGTAATTATCTGTCTTACGAATGTAGTGATCTTCTTTTAGCGCCTTGATGGAGACAGGGCCAAACACCTCTTCAGGTGTGCTGAAGCGGTTCAGCAGGTACTCGAAATAGGTCGGCTGCTCAAAGGCGCAGGCTATACGGCGAGAAATCAAACTCTTGGCCGTGCCCGGCGGCCCGTACAAAAAAGTATTCTGCCCGCAGAGCGCTCCCAACAGAGATACCGCAATGATCTCTTCACGCTCAAACATGCCCTCGCTTACGCTGGCGACCAAATCCCCGATACGCTTTTGCAAACCCACACTCAACTCCTTGAATCCATTCGGCTGTTGACGTCGAGACTATCGAGATTAATCGCGAATGGCCACTTCCTGACTGGCTTTCTCCTCCAAAATTTGCGTCGGAGACCGAACCAATGCCCGTTTTTGGCCCAGTGACGTCTATTGCGAGCGGCTGAGTTCGGCTAGAAGCGGTCGTGGGTGGCCGCAAAATTCCAGGCGCGAGAAGATGATCTGCTTCAAAGCGCCAGAGGTTCAACACGTGTCACTGCCACCTTCAGTTCGTACTCATAAAGCTGAATGTTTGGAATTGAGCACGCTGCCAGCTTGAGGTCCTCGCTAATGTTTCTGCAGATAATGAATCCTCTCACGGATTGATTTGGCTCGGCCAGTTCACGGGTCACCCAGTTCATATAACGAAGGGTCTGACCAATCACGCGATCATATCCTTTGCTCACTTTGAGCTCACAAACTACGAACCCGCCGTTACGGTCAACTGCCAAGATATCGATCCTACGACCACCAGCGTCGTACTCAAGGCCGCGAAGTCCATCTTCATCCACGTATAGGCTGAGCCCCGGTTCTATAATCGAGAGATTCTCGGCTAGATAACGTTGCAAATCGCGCTCGAGCAGAAATTCGCTGCTTCCGGGATCTGTCGCGGGGTCAGCTTCAAATTCTTCATCACCACAATCTTGGTGATGCTCCATCTGCCGGGCTGTGTCACCTGCAATCAGCTCCTGGATTGGGGCAGGGTCCTGGCCCGGCACATAGAGCCGAAACTCCTGACTCGCGACCCGAAACAGCAGGTCATCCGTACTGTTGGTTGACGGGTGATGTAATCGGCTGGGGTCGTTAGTTGAAGCTTGTACCAAGTGGGCTTTAATGCTTCCTGCTTTTAGCTTTGGGTAATTCTGAGCGAACCAAGCAACGGCCCTTTCACCAGTGAATACAACTCCTGGCTGTAAATTGAAATCTTTGAGCATGTCCTTGAGCAGTTCGCGAGTAGTTTTATCGTAAATCCTACGGCCCATTGGTTTGTCTCCATCCGTGCGTGAGTATACATCTTGCGCTGTTTGGGTAGATCACTACCAGCACTTATGTCTGTTGCTTCTCGATGCGCTGATTGCACCCGGCGCTTAGCCAGTCTTCTTGAGTTGCCCATATCTTCGTCGACGCTTTCAAGACTGTAGGCAGTTGGTCCTGTTGCCCTCAAGCCACAATTAGGGAGAGTAAAAAGGTAACAAATTTATATACAGGATATGCCGTCCGCTCCTGGCCGATATCGGCCTGGCGCAATTTCTTCTGGACTATAAGCGACCAGCAAAAAGGTGCGACTATCCCGGTGCAACTGCAGCACTCCTCGAAAAGGTGCGACTAAATTTTCCTGACCTTGGGAATAAGGTGCGACTTTCTGCTCAGCCACCACCAAATGCAGAAAAAGGTGCGACTAATATTCCCGGCGCTCATGAAAAAGGTGCGACAAAGGCGTACCAACCGCAGCATATCGTCAGAAAGGTGCGACTAAACCTTCTTCGTCCAGAAAAAAGGTGCGACCTGAGTCTGGGCTTGGGCTTTCTGGCAAAAAAAGGTGCGAGTAAACAACTTACACGGGCGGGTACTCGCAAAAAGGTGCGACTAGACATCTGCCACTGTCCGACCATGACTCAAACAAGAGCTAAGTCCTCATGGCGTCTGCACTCGACGCTGCTTTCAGACCGGAATCGGACCTCGATGCTTCCCACTCAAAGTGGTTACTGAACAGACGTATTTGTCGGGCAGATCAGGCCAGCGCCTTTGTTTTTCACATTCCCTACGTCCTTGCCAACCTCATACCACTCAAACGACTCCACCGGTTCTGCGTGGCGCCTTGCAAGGTCTTCAGCTCGTTCAGGTGCCAAGCCAGCCTCTAACCACTCCCGAGCAATCTCCGGCGGTAGCACGACAGGCATACGATCGTGAATGTCGACCATGCCTTGGTCGCTGGCGCTCGTAACAATGGCAAAGCCGGCGCTGTCACTCAGTTCCTCATCGGCGCCGCGTGGGAAGTGTCCGATCGCAGCGTAATACATGGGTTCGTCGGTTTTTAGCTTGATGTAGTAAGGCTGTTTGCGTTTCGCATCATCGAGATCTTTTACCCACTCGTACCAACCGTCCGCTGGCACCAGGCAGCGACCGTGCTTCCATACGCTTGACCAGTATCGGCTGGTCACAGCGGTTTCCAGTCTCGCATTTATGGCCGGGGGGCGTTTGCCTTTGGCACGGGCCCAGTGCGGAGCGTAGCCCCAAGGTACTGCGCTCACTCTCAAGCCATCTTCATCCCAATGCAGAAGCTGAACCCGGGTGGTGGGGGCAACGTTGTACCGGTCAATGGGCTCGTCGTTCGGCTCAAAAGCGAGCGGCGCTTGCCAGTTCAGCTTCTCTAGGTAGCGCACTTCCGATTGATATTGTGTGAAGCGTCCGCACATGGCTGATCCGCCTATCTGGTATTTGCATTTTTCTTTGACCCCGAACTCACAATTTTGTTTACTGGTTGTATGTACAGTATTTATCGAGATTAATTGATATGGACACGGTGACGATTTTGGGCACGCTGTGCAGCTCCGACATTGAGCTGCCCTTTTTTTCCTCTAAGGTTTCCGCTGGTTTCCCGTCGCCGGCCCAGGATCACATGGAGCAGACGCTTTCGCTGGATGAGCTGCTTGATATCGACGCGCCTCACACGTACCTCGTGCGCGCAGATGGCGAAAGCATGACGGGAGCGGGAATTCTGGACGGGGATGTACTGGTGGTCAGCCGTGCATTGACAGGCAGGCATGGTGATGTGGTTATCGCTGCGATCAATGGAGAAACCTTCGTGAAGCGGTTGGTTGTGCGGGGAGAGGAGGTGGTGTTGCAGTCTGAGCATCCCAACTACCCACCTCGATACATACTCGAAGGAGACGATTTCATGATCTGGGGCGTGGTGACAGACAGTATCCGCAGGCACCGATGCCATGGCTGAACCCGTTTTTGCGCTGATCGACTGCAATAGCTTTTACGCCTCGTGCGAGAGAGTATTTCGCCCCGACCTGAATCGGGTGCCGATTGTGGTCCTTAGCAACAATGATGGTTGTGTGATCGCCAGAAGTGCCGACGCCAAAGCGTTTGTGAAGATGGGCGAACCCTACCATCAGATACGCGGGACGCTTCAACGCAATGGCGTCCTGGCGTTCAGCTCGAATTACGCCCTATACGGTGACATCAGCGAGCGGGTGATGACTGTGATAGAAAGTATGGTGCCCGCCCTGGAGGTGTACTCGATCGATGAAGCTTTCGCGGATATGACCGGGATTGACGATCGCGACAGGCTCGGGCGACGTATCCGTGCACAGGTACTCAAATTAACGGGTATTCCTACCTGTGTGGGAATCGCTCAGACCAAAACATTAGCCAAGCTTGCGAACCACGCCGCAAAGCGTTGGCAAAAGCATTACGGCGGCGTGATGGATATTTGCGACCCCGAGCGCCGAGACAAAGTATTGAAAGCGCTGCCAGTCAATGAAGTGTGGGGTGTGGGCCGACGGATGAACGAACACCTCACCGTCATGGGCATAAAAACCGCATGGGACCTGGCACAAGCTGACGCCTGGACGCTACGCAAGCAGTTCTCGGTTGTAGTTGAGAAAACGGCCCGTGAACTACGCGGTATTTCCTGTCTGGCTTTGGAGGAGGCGGCGCCGCCGAAGCAGGAAATTTGCAGTAGCCGCGCTTTCGGTGAGCGCTTATATGAAATCGAGCCTATCAGGGAAGCAGTTGCGACTTACGCCGCTCGCGCATGCGAAAAGCTAAGAGCTCAGGGCTCGCTGTGTAAACGCATTCGGGTAGCGATCCGGACCGGCATGTTCAACCCTGACGAAGCGAAGTTCGCAAAGGGTATCGTATGTGAGTTGCCGTACCCCTCAGACGATACCCGTTTGATCATCCGCGCTGCGCTGCAGGGATTGGAGGCGATATTCCGCCTTGGTCACGCATACGCAAAGGCAGAGGTCATGCTTCTGGACCTCCGACAGCAGGGTGAGTTTACCGACGATTTATTCGCAGAGCTTCAGCCCGCCGCGGCTGAAAAAGTCATGAGCGTATTGGATGAGATAAATGGCCGGTGGGGTAGGGGTACGCTACGTCCCGCTCGGGTGCCGATTGCGCCTGGCTGGGGAATGAAACGAGAGCTAAAAAGCCCGAGCTATACGACCAGATGGGGTCAGATTTGGAGTGCGCGGTGTAGGTGAGCTGGTCGGTTTGGATTGCCGGCTAGCGGCCAAAAGTGGCCGTTAAAGACTCTATACAAAAACTGGACAGCTCACTTGATGTCTATTAGAGATCTATTGCCGTAGTATCCATGACGTATAAATCACACTCAGGGAAGCGTATGACCACCGCATTAGAAAGGACAGCTAAGCTCCAAATATTCATAGATTGGGTCAAAGAACACATTAAGGGCGACGAGAAAGGGGAGGCACAGGTATTCCTCGACCGTTTTTTCCAAGCTTTTGGCTGGTTGGGTTTGAAAGAGGCTGGTGCCGACTGCGAGGAGCGGGTCAAGAATACAACTGGTGGCACATCCTTTGCCGATTTGGTCTGGAAGCCCGTTGTGGTCATCGAGATGAAGAAGCGAGGCACCGATCTTAGCAAGCATTACAGTCAGGCATTCACATACTGGACCCGTTTAGTGCCCAACCGGCCACGTTATGCCGTCTTATGCAACTTTGACGAGTTCTGGATTTATGACTTCGAGACTCAACTCGACACGCCAGTTGACACGATAAAACTATCAGTGTTGCCTGAAAAATATGGCCCTCTGAACTTCATGTTTCCTGGAGACGTTGTGCCGGTTTTCGGTAACCACCAGGAAACTGTCACGCGCCAGGCTGCAGACAAGTTGGCAGCATGCTTCAACTCGATGATAGCCCGAGGCGTTGATAAGCCACTAGCCCAGCGTTTTACATTACAAATGCTCATGGCGTTGTTCTCCGAAGACATCGGCCTGCTGGAAAAATACCTGGTTACACGAGTTCTTGAAGAATGTAAGAGTCCACAAGATGCTCACGACTTGCTAGGCGGACTATTCCAAGCCATGAATGCTAAGGGCGGAGTTAACGGTGGCCGCTTCAAAGGCGTACCTTATTTTAACGGAGGCTTATTTGCAGAACCAGCCTACGTTGAGCTCGCCCATGATGAACTGGTACTTCTTAAAGAAGCTGCTCAGTTCGACTGGTCTAAAGTCCGTCCCGAAATATTTGGGACCATTTTTGAACACTCTTTGGGTAAAGAACAAAGACATGCCTCAGGCGCGCACTTCACAAGCGCAGTGGACATCATGAAAGTTATCGGCCCAACCATTGTCACTCCCTGGACTGAACTTATCGACTCGACCACTACTCTCAGTGGTCTACAAAAGATCTTAGCGCGTATTGAACACTTCACGGTCTTGGATCCGGCGTGTGGTAGTGGGAATTTCCTGTACGTCGCTTACAGAGAGCTCAAGAGACTAGAGGCTCGCATTTACGAGCGTATGGCAGCGG
The DNA here is from genome assembly GCF_900105255.1 of Halopseudomonas sabulinigri. Lineage (NCBI taxonomy): Bacteria > Pseudomonadati > Pseudomonadota > Gammaproteobacteria > Pseudomonadales > Pseudomonadaceae > Halopseudomonas > Halopseudomonas sabulinigri. The sequence continues at coordinate 498,248 of NZ_LT629763.1, forward strand.
AGTTTAAAAGCGTTGATCCTCAGCAGCGCCCGTTTGGGTTCCTGTCGACCCGGAACTTTTACGGAATGGACATTAACCCCTTCGCGGTAGATATTGCAAAAGTAACAATGATGCTCGCGCAAAAGTTGAGTATTGATGAGCTTCACATCAACGAAGCTGCACTACCGTTAGATAACTTAGATAATAATTTTCGAGCGGGAGATGCCCTTATTAATCCAGACGGCTCGCGAGCGCTTTGGTTTAAGACAGATGTAATCGTAGGTAATCCCCCGTTCTTGGGGGCTAAGCTCTTAAAGCCAGTATATGGTGCGGAATACATCAACATGGTCCGACGCGCCTATCCCGAAGTCCCGGGTATGGCAGACTTCTGCATATATTGGTTCCGGCGGGCTCATGATGAGCTGCAGGAGTGCACAACAAATAATACCGTTGCTGGTCGCGCAGGCCTTGTAGGCACACAGAACATTCGAAACAACGCATCACGTGCTGGTGGTCTTGATCACATTACTGCATCAGGAACTATCATTGATGCGGTCGAAAACCAGCCTTGGTCAGGAGAGGCCAATGTACACGTGTCGATTGCTAACTGGGTAAAAACTCAGGAGAAATCAATCCTCCCAAAGGATCGGCGTCTCTGGTTTGTGATTAAGCCATCCGCTGCAAAAAAGCGCAGACTTCGTGGAACGGGATCTGCAGCCAAGCTGTACGAGCTTGATATGCGAGACGTAGCTCACATCAGCTCGTCGCTATCGGATCAAGTAGACGTGACAAGCGCAGAACAGCTCTCAATCAACAAAGGATTTTGCTACACCGGGCAATACCCTAGATACAACGATGGTTTTGTTCTTCTGCTCGCCGAAGGTGTGGCGATGAAGTCCGCTGCAGTTAAAAACTCGGACATTATCCACCTGTTCGCAGGAGGAGATGAGTTGCTTGAGAATGGGAAACCGGAGCGATACGTAATCGACTTCCAGACCCGGTCCATTCTTGAAGCGCAGGCGTATACGCAGCCTTACAATTATGTGAGGGCAAAGGTGCTCCCTTATGTTCAGGAACTAGCAGACAAAGAAAGAGAAAGAACGAAAAAAGATAGGGGGCAAGACCAGGGATGGTTGAACACATGGTGGCGGCACTTTCGGGACCGCCCTGAACTTGTGCGAAAAATAGGAAGCATACCTCGATATTTAGCATGCTCTCGAGTGACCAAACGGCCGATATTTATGTTCTTATCATCAAAGATTAGGCCAAGCGATGCCTTGTCATGTTTTCCTTTAGATGATGATTATAGTTTCGGAATATTACAGTCGCAAGCCCACTATACGTGGTTCCATGCGAAATGCTCGAATATGAAATCAGATCCGCGCTACACCTCGAATTCTATATTTGGCACATTCCCTTGGCCTCAGACGCCAAGTAGTAAGCAAATTTATGAGGTCGCTGCCGCGGCGCGGGTCCTGCAAGAAGTCCGATCCAATTCTGCAAAAGAGGGCATAGGTTTAAGAGCTCTCTACCGCACCTTAGACCTTGCCGGTAAAAACCCTCTGAAAGAGGCACATGCTTGGTTGGACATCGTAGTGCTCAAGGCTTACGGCTTCTCTAACAAAAAAGACCTTCGGCAACAGCTACTTGATTTGAACTTTCAGGTTGCCAATAACATAGCTGAAGGTCTTCCAGTAACTTGCCCAGGTATTCCCGCTAGTTATCCGAGCCCAAACGAGCTGGTGTCAGCTGATTGTTTTCTGTAATTGGAGTAGTTTTTCGTTAAACACCTTCGAGGAAAAAAACAGCCCACTAATATAGGTCCACTAGGGGGGCTGGATCGCCCCTCGGGGTCGGTAGAAAGTCGATGACCACAAATGGCCGCCACCTCCCCGTCGGGTAGCGGCGGGTTAGCTCCGAATGAAAGCCCGGCCTCTCTGATTAAGGCTGCAATGTAGCTAATTGGGTGAGTATGAAGTATTTGTATAGCCAGTTTTTGGTTGGGAGAGCAGGGGGGGCAATTGCAATATTGGATTGAGCTTCAGACACTTTACACCCACTCAAGGTACTTGGAACTTTATCAGCTCCGGTCGGGAAATATTGAACGAATGATCGGAATAGTATTGGCTATGACATCCTCTGTGAGCATCGGTGGCTGGGCGATCTGGAGGGAATACGCGTTTACATGGGCTGTTTTAATCATAGCCAGCCAAGTCGTGTCGGTCATTTACAAATTTCTGCCTTTTAAATCTCGAATAAAGCCGCTGAGCTCTGTCGGTAGCGAGCTTTCTGTGCTCGTGGATGGTGCTGAGCACCAATCGTTAGAAGTGGCTTTCGGCATGATGCCAGAGCAAGAAATAAATGATTTGCGCTTCTCTATTCGAGCCAAAAAAACTGCAATCATGAAATCGGCATTTTCCGGTATGGCACTCCCGGAGAACACTCAGCTGATGAGAAAGGCTGAGCAACGAATGAGTGCTTATTTCAAGAGTCATTATCCGGAGCTAAATCATGACTGACAAAACCCCTCCCCCAAAAACTCCTCCGCATGGTCGTCCAATCCAAACAAATGATCGAGGTCTACCACCTGTTCAAAATAGTTTGCCGATGCCTAAAGTTGTTCCTCCTAGAAAGGGCTAACACGGAACTCCGGAATCAATAGCAAAGGCGTACCCTCGAGCGACTAGATCATGCAGGTTAATAGGAACGGCCAATATTCAGTATGACCCTAGGTCATGGCAGGAGACGGATTTGTTTATATGACTGAGTGAAAATCTGCTTTTCGCCGGGAGACACCTGTCGCGATCGGCTGAAATCGGCCAGAGGCGGACCTCTACAGCTTGTGAGAGAATCGGAGTCAGGTTACCGACGCTAGAGCAGACTCTCTTTTATGGAATTAAATCGCCCAACTCCCTATGACATCGCATGTCATTTCTGCGTCAGCACCATTAGCGGCGCAACCATTCCCGCTACTCGCCTGAGCAATATCCTCGAAAGAATATTTCGCGGGCAGCCCCTCACCTTATTGTCGCTGAACTATTTGCGGCAGCAGAACCTCAATGAGCTTTATCAACTGGCGACTGGTCAGATCACCTATGAAGCCTTCATTGCAGCTTTGGATCCGGTCTTAGTAGCTCGTGAGCAGGCTGCCAAAGCGGAAAACCAAACTCGGACGGCGGAGCGTTTAGCCCAAGAACGCGCGTGGCATATTGATGCCCAACGTGAGATCGAAGCCGCAAAGGTTGCTCGCAATGAACGCGCTGCAGCGCAGAAGGCTCAGTCCGATCATGAGCGCAAGGCTGCTGATGCAGCTCGCATCGCCTATGAATCTGCATGGGCAGTGCAATGCAACCATAATCGTGAAGCGGCGGCCGCGACGTACCGAACTCGTATGCGCGAACCCAATTACACGCCCCCGACGCCGCGAGACATTGCCCGTCACTTCCGAGTGGACCACCCTACGGCGATTATTTCGCCGTTTAGCAATGTTCTGGAAGCACTCTATCAAGGGCGTCCGCTTGCAGCAGCCTATCTCAACTATCTCAAGATCAAAGGGTTTACCCGGCTGTATGAACTGGCCATTGGCCAAGCCACCTACGAATCCTATATTTCAGAGATCGATGCAGCTGAGGTCGCACGGATGGTTGCAGAAGCAGCTCGCCTTAAACAGACCGAAGCAGAAATACTGCGGCGCGAGGCTGCCGAGGTCGCCCGCATTGCCCGCGAAAGCGATCCGGCATACATCCTGCGCAGGAAATACGGTATTTTCACCATTGCTCAGTCTTCATTGCCACGGATGATGGCCATCCTCCAGAACATCGACTCCGGTAACCGACTGGCTGATGAAGACTTCGTTTGGCTTAACACTGAGGTCCGAGAGCATTTCACTGAGGAGCTGCGGAAGACATACCACCTGCGCGAAGCTGAATTCTGCGGTAATGAGTACCGCCGCACCCTGGACCCGTGGAAAGCCATCAACGCCAGTGGCCACTTTCGAAAGTGCGACCAGCCAGAGTCGGCACTCGAACTACTCGCCAGCGTACCGAGCAACCGCTTCAAACACCCCAAAATCCACTCAGCTATGTGCACCACCCGCGGCGGAGTCATGCGCGACTTAGGCCGACGTAACGAAGCTCTTCAGTTCGGTAAACAGGGGCATGAGTTACAGCCCCGTAACTTCCGTCCATGCACTCTGCTAGGCGCTGTATACGTAGAGCTAGGCAACTTTGTAGATGGGCATGGCTGGTACGCAAAGGCAGAGGAGCGCGGTGCTAGCACACAGAGCATCGACACCGAACTACGAGGCATCTTCCTTCGGGCTGATAAGTCCAGGCGCGAGACTATGAGAGCCGCCTTATTGGCAAAAGATCCGATCCGCTACCGCTGGGTGAAGAACAAAAAGTATGGTAGTGATTCGTAGTTGATATTTCCAAAATTCAAATCAGAAGCGGATATTCATGGAAGAGATAACACTGGTTGAGATGTATCGTGAAGCGTTGGTGGATATAGAGCCACGGTTTTTGACGATAGGTGACAAGGAAGGGTTGTCGGGACTGTTTCTTCCTAGCATGCCTCAGGGTTATGCGACAGCCAAAAACAAGGTGATGGTGGTAGGTCGTGAGACGCGGACGTGGAAAGTAAGCTTGCCAACAGACGATCAAAGCTTCTTCCACGGCTATGTTGACGCTGCAATGGATACCCATCGGAAGCATTTACTCGGCGAGTGGGGAAAAACCAATAGCCGCGGTCGGTCATTTTTTAATTTTGTTCGCGATGTAAAACCAAGACAGGGCTGGAAGGACTTATTTATTCCAATTTACTGTGTTACTCGTGGAAAAGAAAAAGTCCTCTTAACTGCACTGATCTGAAGGTCATCACACTCTATTCAGAGCGTTTGCTTAAGGCGCAAATCAGGTTTTTTCAGCCAGATATCATCGTTTTCGCAAACGGTATCGCTTCGGCTGCCGTAAGGAGGAGTTTTTTTCCAGTCAAAGGTAATAATAATGTCAGTTTCAATGGTCGAGACTATTCCAACCTGGGTGTTAGAAAGCACCACCTGTGGTCATTCGATTTGGAGGCCGGACTTGATCGGCGTATTCTGTGCTATCGAATCCATCATCCCTCGGCACGCGCACCTGAGGCGGTCCAAGCACGTAAATTTTTGCTGGACTTGTTGCCCGACCAGGGCTAACGCAGTAAAGCCCGCAAACTTCAGCTCAATTCTGTCTGAAAGCGCGACATGAGCTGTCGCTGTGCATCTCTTGGACTTACCCCCGATACGCATGCCCCCCAGCCTCAAATGTAAGCCCTTTCAAATTCCTCCGGGCTGACCTCCCAGGTCTGATTGATCTCAGGCAAAGTAGGGTTAGATAAAAATTAATCCCTGTTTACGGTGCAATATTTACTAAATCCTAACCATTTCGATAACCGCCCTTGAGCGTCCAAGTCTGGGTGGTTACCGACCGCCACAATGTCGGATCGCGTGCCATTGCCCTCAGGTCTTATGCGGTCCAAAGCTGGCCGGAATAGGACGCTTGGCTTTAATGACAGTCAGGTCTCTGGCTGGTCGGCACTGCTTGCACAGCCGTACAATGGCCGGCTAATTTACACATTAAGCGGACCTATGAAGCAGTTCTTCTCTGCATTATTTGCTTTTCTCCTGATTTCATCGCACGCGCTGGCCGCAGCTCCAACCAGCTTTTCAGCCGCCAAGGCGATAGCCAAGCGGGATATTTTCTTCGATCAAGCTTCTAGTGTGCAGGGCGATCTTTATTGCGGGTGTCGTTGGGAGTGGGTTGGCAGATCAGGCGGTAGAATTGATGCTACGTCATGCGGCTATGAGACGAGAGCCCAGCAGACACGAGCTGAGCGGATCGAATGGGAGCACATTGTTCCCGCTTGGACCTTAGGTCATCAGCGTCAGTGCTGGCAGAGTGGAGGTCGCAGAAACTGCATCGCGGATGATCCGGTGTTCCGAGCGATGGAAGCTGATTTGTTCAACATCTACCCATCGGTGGGAGAGGTAAACGCCGACCGTAGTAACTTCCAGTTCGGCATGGTCCGCGATGACTCTCCTCAATACGGAGCCTGCCCGACAAAAGTTGACTTTAAGGGGCGTGCTGCAGAACCCAGAGACCAAGTAAAAGGGCTCGTTGCCCGCGTCTCATTCTACATGCATGATCGCTACGGTCTGAACATGTCACGTCAGCAACAGCAACTGCTAATGGCGTGGGACCGTCAGTACCCGGTCTCTGAATGGGAGAAGAGCTGGAGTAACCGCACGGCCACGGTCATGGGCCATCCGAATCCATTCGTCAGCGGTGAGCGCTCTTGGGCGCTTGGCCATACCCCGTCTCGTGAGGGAATGGTAACTCCTATTCCAAGGGCTTCACGTACTACGGTATCCGCATCTTCGGCCGCGGTGAATGGCGTCATCATCGGCAACCGAAACAGCAAGGTTTATCATCTGCCGCACGGATGCCCTAGCTATGATCGAGTGTCTGCGCAAAATCGAGTTCCTTTTAAATCGGAACCCGAAGCCGCTTCGGCGGGGTATCGTAAGGCGGGAAATTGTCGCTAGGTTTTGAAAGGGATTAACGATTTGATCAGTTGCAGTTCTTCATTACTTAAGTCACCTACCGGTCGGTCTACCTCTTAAACCATTTCCTGACCAATGCAGGCATCAGCACAAACGGAAAACGGTCTGAACGTCGACAAAGGCTTGTTATTGGCGCCGGCCGCAATTTCCCAGCCATCTGTATCCCTGAGCGTTCTGTCTGCACCTCATCAGGTCCCAGACATCAGTCGTCCCCACGCTGATTCCAATGTTCGACTAGCACATCAACACGATCCGGAACTTGAGGTGTCTTGCTGAGAATCAGACAGCGGGTGCTGTCTACGTGTGCTTCGAGTAAGTAGAGGGTGTCGCCTACGTTGATCCTCATTTCCTGCAGGACCTCAGCAGAGATGCGAATTGCCGCATCGCCATCCCAATCTTCGATTTTAATTTGTTGATGGTCCATTTGATGCCTACAAAATCGTGGTTGTATTTAAATTGGGTGGTCATGCCTCAGTGTTAGGGGGCTCGCTTGAAGCTGAGAAAACACCTCTAAACAGTGCGAAGATCCCGCGTTAATTTTGATATGAACACTATAGGGTTACAAACTATAGTGTTCATTCCAAAAAAAGGAAGAAGCGCAATGTTTGTAACGTATCGCACCACAGAAAATAAAAAGGCCGCTCGAATTAATCCCAACCTTCAGGTTTGGCCGGCGGTAGAGCTGGTCATCCAAAAAGCAATATGTCTCATCACATTCCAGGCAAGGGGTAAGGGAGACCATGATCGACTTACCCGCAGTATGTTGGTAGGCGACCCTTCTGAATTTCAGACGGGACTGACTGGGCAGGATAAAGATCTATTCGTTCACAGCATTCATTTGCTTACACCAGGGGAAATGAACGGAACCGAGTCTTGGAAGGTGGAGCGTCTGCTCAACGTTTCACACGTCAGCTGGGACGAGAATGGCGAGAAGCAGTATGGTTTCAGCTACGAAGTGGACGGAGCTTATTGCTACCAAGATGTGCCCAAAGAGTTTGTGGAATCGACCAAGGTTGAACGCTTGATTTACCATGAATCGCGGGGTTCTCCCCCGCAACCGCGGATCAACTGACCGCCATTGCGACCACTGGCTGCCCAAGCGATACGCTTGGCCTCGAGAATGATTACCGATAGTCCTCGCTCAGCGAACTCGATGGCGGTGTTAAGACCCGAGAACCCTGCGCCGATCACACAAACATCTGCGGCTTATGTCGGTCATGGTGAGCCTCGATTTTCGAGAATATCAGCAAGCAGGCGGGCATCTTCGAGCGCGTGATGGGGAGGTTCAGCACCATCGTACGAGAACTCAAGGTCACTGCTGACTCGGCCAGCCGTGACGTTACTTGGCAGACCCTCTGGACCGGCCAGCCATAACAGTAGAGGCCAATCCCAGACGGGTGCATCGCATATGATTTCGACGGGTCCAAGGCCCTTCAGGAAATCCAACAGAAGCATGCGTGCTTGTACCGTATCGCACCCGTGAACTTTCAGATCGAGCTGCGGTAACACAGTCTCTTTAACGAAATCCGAACAATCGCTTTCTTCCCATGCGTCCGTCAGCTCGACATAGAACTCAGGACCACTCGGGACCACTAGAGCGAGACTGATCAGCTTGTAGATATATGAGTTTAGAATCGTGAACTCTGTGTCCAGATAGACGCGGATCATTTCAATCTCCGGCTTTTTTGCCAAAAAACTGGGTAGTACTTTTCTCTATGCCTCTCATACTAGAAAAATCACCATTTTCCGATCTCCTCAAAACCCTGGTCATCAGTGGTAGGTCGGCCTCCGCATTGACAGGATAGCGTTGATCAGCACGGCTTTGTCAGCTTCGCGCATGACACAGATGTAAATGCTGTTGCGCGTGTTCAACACCAGAACCTCCTGTGTCGTCAACGCGACTATACGACGACATAACGCAAGGTGCGCTTTGATCAGTTGCAGTTCTTTAGTATTCAAATCACCTGCCGGTCGGTCCGTCTCGTAAAATTCAGCATGGTCAACTGCTTCGCATGATGACTGGTTCGGACATCCGCGCGCTTAGTGGCGATGCCGCTCTTGTACCCTTTCCTGACCAAGACACCTGCACTCAGGTCATGCGGTACGAAGGCTTGTTTGCCGGCTACGATCACAATTCCCCAGCCAACTGTATCCCTGGATTTGCAGTCTGCGCCCCTCCAAATCATAGATATCTGTCGACACCGTCTCGATTACGTCTTCTGGAACGCCTGAGCATGCGGAGGGGAGGGCAGTAAGCCTGAGCTGCCAGACGATAGTCCCATCCATAAACGAGCACGCAGCAAAAAGGCGCCTTAATGCCCGACTGACCGCTCAGTACTCACCCATACTTCCGCACATCGATTTAAAGCTATGGGGATAGCTCAACCATCTGCATTCGATCATGTGATTCCTTTCCCGATCACTGAAAGCGTAAAAGGCATGTCTCCTGAGATTTAGAAAGAGCTCGACCCCGCGCAACGATACCGCGTTAATTTTGATATGAATACTATAGAGGTACAATCTATAGTGTTCATATCACAAAAGGAAGAAGTGCAATGTTTATAACGTATCGCACCACAGAAAATAAAAAAGCCGCTCGAATTAATCCCAACCTTCAGGTTTGGCCGGCGGTAGAGCTAGTCATCAAAAAAGCAATATGCCTCCTCACATTCCAGGCGAGGGGCACGGGAGACGATGAGCGACTTACGCGCAGTATGTTGGTAGGCGACCCTTCTGAATTTGCGACGGTATTGAGTGGTCAGGATGAAGATCTTTTCGTTCACAACATTCATTTGCTTACGCCAGGTGAGATGAACGGAACCGAGTCATGGAAGGTGGAGCGTTTGCTTAGCGTTTCACACGTAAGCTGGGACGAGGGCGGCGAGAAACAGTATGGTTTCAGCTATGAAGTGGATGGAGCCTATTGCTACCAAGATGTGCCCAAAAAGTTTGTGGAATCGACCAAGGTTGAACGGCTGATTTACCATGAATCGCGCGACATTCATCCTGAGCTATTCGATAGCCACTGAAGACATCCAGATAGAGGGAAAGTCCTGTCAGTAATGGCTGGCAGGAATATGCTCGTCGGTAATGTGAACCATATTGAGTCAACATCGGCTACCGATTCCGAGCAGATAGCCGCAATTTCTTACAGGGGAGAGGGCATGAGCACTGAAGCGATTTTCATCATAACGGTATGCGGGGTCTTGGCCGCGGTGGCCGTTATGGGCAGTGTGGGCTTTCGGATTGCTTGCAAGCTGGACTCGAAGCAATCCGAGGAGGATGAACGGCGGAGGATAGGCAATAACCGTTACCAGCAAGGTTGAACGCTGACTGCAATTTGACAAATCTTGTGGGGAAAGAGAATCCGCCGACCACAGCTAAATGAACGGCGGAGTACCCGCTTCCGGCTGAGTCATTCGGTGCGTCTTTTTGGCTCGAAATCTTCCAGATCAGCGATATGCCACCGAGTCGTAGCCGGACCTAATTTATGCGGTTTCGGAAAAGCCCCGGTGCTCACCCAGCGCCATATAGTGGCTGGGGAAACGCTATATCTTTGGGAAATCTGCTTTACGGTGAAGTACATAGCTGCGACCTCGCTCGGTTATCGATAACCGATAAGTTACCCAACGTGACTGCACCTTTGTTCCGTCTAAATGCCTAATTTCAGCGCCAACTCGGGTTTGGCGCAATTTCCTTCCATTTAATCGGTTTTGGTTAGCTGGTTCCCATCTTGAGAACATTGCCGGCCATTTTTTGGCCGAGATAATTGGCCCAGGCCTGCATCAGCTCCTGACGCTCCTCTAGTAAACCGCCTCGAGCGTACGCCGCGCGCGTCTCGTCACTATTTACGTGTGCCAAAGCGAGCTCACTTAGCTCATCCGGGAAGCTCGAAGTATTTCCGTTTGCCATCACACGGGCAGTGGATTTAAGGCTCCAATCTTTAAAGCTGGACCTTGCTGTGCCATGGGGAGTAGCAATCCGTCCTTGGTCGGGATCTAGATAGCCCTTGCCTCCTGCTTCCACAGCTGTTGTATGCATGTCCTTAATCAACTTACCCATCGCGGCATCAGACAGAGCAGCATTCTTGCTATTAGTGAACACCAAACTTTGGCCTCGATATTTTGGGAGAGCCTCGAGCAATGACATCGCAGCATCCGACAGCGGTACCGTATGACCTTTGTCAGCTTTCATGCGTTCCGGGCTTAACCGCCATACTCGGCGTTCAAGGTCGATCTCTTCCCAGGTTGCACCTCGAACCTCGCCAGACCGGCCAGCCGTAAGAATGGCAAACTCCAATGCCTTCGCACTGATGCTCTTTTTTGTTCTGAGGTCTGTCATGAACGAAGACATCTGTTCCACTGGAACGCGGGCGTGATGCCGTTTACCTGCTTTCTTCCGCACGGCTTTTGACCTGGGCAGCAGCTCTCTTAGCTTGCCCTGCAAGTCCGCTGGATTAGGTCCTGTGCGTAGCTCCATTGCCGTCGCGTAATCCAGAACGCTGGCAATACGCTGCCTCACTCTCGATGCCGTCTCGTGTTTGGTCAGCCATATTGGTTGCAGCACTTCTACCAGGTGAGTGGTATCAATGGCACCAACCGGCAGCTTGCCTAGGATAGGAAAGGCATAGGTGGTCAGGGTGTTAATCCATTGGGCGGCATGCTTGCTATTTTTAAATTCGGATTGGCGCACCGTGTGGCATTCTTTAGCCACGTCTTCGAATGTCCTTAATTTAGCTCGATCTGCCACCTGGGCCGCCCGTAAAGCTTTCTTCTCAGCTACGGGATCGATTCCATCACGTAGCTGCTGCCTGAGATCGATGGCTCTTTTACGAGCCTCAGCCAGGCTCACATCCGGAAAACCCCCGAGCCCGTGATCGCGGCGAACGGTATAAATCTTTCCAGACGTTGCAGTGCGAAGCTCGCCCGTGGTTGCCCTTAAAATCCAAGAACGTGAGTCACCGCTGCTGATTTTCAAACCTAGGCCCTTAACTCCGCCCACGGGATAAAATCCAGGTGCTTTTATGGCCTTTACCTGCCTATCAGTTAACACTGCTGCGACCTTCGGCATACCGCTACTCCCAACAACCTTGCCAACATAAAACTTGTGTCTAAGTACTATAGGCTAAGATGGCCTGATACAAAATCAAATATCTAAGTTGCTGTTTATTAATGGAAATAATTTGACTTAAGGCGTCTCATGCTGTCTTGTGGAAGGACTCGGTCGGCGGACTGTCCCTCCGCCACTATTCGACTTCAAAGCCCCGTATATCGGGGCTTTGTTGTTTCTGGGTTTGCTGGCCCATGTTTTGCCTCCCTGCGATCAATCCGCACGGGGGGGTAAACGTAATACTTATCCCGCTGTGGCGGCATCTTGGTTATGGCGTCATTCGGGTTGGTCTGCAGCCTACTACCCCCGGCTATGTTCACTTTGATGCTCTGTCAGCTCTTCGGGGCGGCTACAAAAAAACATCCCAGTTCAGCCGGGAATACAGCCGCCTGTTTGGAACACCGCCAAAACGCGATATCAAAGCCTTAGCCTGGCGGCAGGGGAGTGATCCTGTCGCTAGCCCTGCCTGCCACTCTCATCGTGGATCGTCTCAAGGCCCTCGCGGTAGCTGGTCACACGAAAGTCGGGAAAGCGTGCTTTGAACTTGCTTGACTCAAAGATGTTGTCGACCCGGTAACGCGGCAGCAGTTCGGCTGCTCCCCGCGCGGTTTTGTTGACCAAGCCTGCCAGGCTCAGCTGCCACTGTTTGAGTACCTTGTATTCCCCTTTGGTTCCAAACACCTCTGCAGCCAGGGCGATGAACTGGCGGTAGGTGAGACGGTTGTCGTCACAGGGCAAGTGCCATACCTGACCCCAGGCATCAGCAGTGTTCCCAAGCAAGGCCATGGCGCGGCTGGCGTCCGGCGTGTAGATCAGGCTGCGCAGGGTGTCATCGCGCAGGAAGACGCGCGCGGGAGTGCCTTTCTTGACGTTGTTGATGATGGTCGAGTTGGTGATGCTCTGGGTCTTGCCCGGGCCATAGAACTCAGGCGCGCGACAAATCATCGCCTCGACCTTGCCATCGGCCATGGCCTGCATGAGCTGGCTGGCGATTTGCGCGCGTACCTTGCCTTTGGCTCCGTTGGGTTTAAACGAAGTGCTTTCGGTGTGCGGCGCACTGGTTTGCGGATACATGTAGGTGTTGTCAAAGAACACCAGGCGAGCGCCATGCAGCGCGCAGGCCTCGATGACGTTGCTCATCATGATCGGCCACTGGACTACCCAGCGCTCGGTGTCCATCGGCAGGCCAGCTGTGAGGTACACGATCTCGGCGCCAGCCACTGCCGCCCTGGTCTGCTCCGCATCCAGCAAGTCGGCGCTGAACAACTTGTCAGTCGGATTTACCTTTTTCGGATTACGGCTGACCAGTTGGATGTCGGTGGTGAAGTTATCGTGCAGTGCTCGGGCCAGTTCTTCGCCAATCTGACCGCTGGCACCAAGGATCGTCTGCATAGGGAATCTCCTGTGTGGCGACTGCCACGGGGGTATCGGAGTTTCATCCTAAGGATGAACCAAACTTTAAGGTCAACCTTTTAAGTTCTGCACAGTATGCGAGGCGATGGGTAGGGTCTAGTGGCTAGCTTTGCCGGAAGGCTTGGCTGTCGCATCGCCGAAGCTGACCTGCGACCAAACGCGTCTCGCGTTAGTCGCGCAGTCCATATCGTCCGGTTTTTGTTCCACCTGTACTAATACTTCCTGCAGTCGTGATTTGCTATCTGCCAGGCGTAGCTGGATTTCTTCGATGTCCTGAATCTTTTGGCGCAGCGCCTCGGTAAGTGCCTGATGATTCCATTGGGTCAGATCCGAAGGGAGCAGGGTGCGCAGCTCGTCAAGACTGAATCCAGCCTTTTGCGCGGCGGTGATCATGCCCAGCACGAGCACGGCTTCCGGCGGATAACTTCGGTACCCGTTGGCCTGGCGCTTGACCGTTTTCAGCAGGCCGATACGCTCGTAGAAACGAATGCGCGACGGCGCCAGGCCGGTCTGTTCTGCGAGTTCGCCAATCTTCATTAGGGTCCTCCTGGTGACTGCTGTCACTGTAGCGCTCTCTGGCTGGCATTTGCCAGCCAGAGCAGGTCACGATATTACTGGTCGAGCAGGGTGCTCAAGAGTTCCGGTGCGTACAGTGCGCTCTGGAATTCAGGCACATAGTCGTACTTGATCATGCGGCCCGGATCCAGCGCGCGAATGAACGCTGAAAAGCTGCCATCGCCCAGCGTCAGCTTTACATCGTCTGGGTCAGAGGATGAGGCCGAGAGCAACTGCCGTGACACGGCGTGGCCCCAGGCCAGATTGCCGTCGTGATCGAGGTTGGTAAAGCTGGTGGTCGCCAGTGCCGGTTCGGTAGCTAAGTCATCGAGGCGGTTCGCCTGGATGCTGAAGTCCAGCTTGCCGCTTTCGCTGTCGTAAACATCGAAGGTCAGATCGTCAGCTGATTCGCGGTAGTCGATCCGGGTAAGCCACTTGGGCAGGTTGTAACCAACGACGCCGCGCACGCGTGCCACTTCGGTATCCACCGGCAGCTTGAGCACATAGCCCCACATGTCGCTGTCCATCGACTGGCCAATCAGGCTGAATGGCCCCATGTTGGCACTGCCCGGTTTGTTGGTGACGATCGACAGCGCAATCTCGTTGTAGCTGTCGTTGTCGCAGTAGTGATAGGCGTAGGCTGTGAGCGCAATCAGCCCGCGGCCTGGCCAAATCTGCAGCGGCTGCACCTGCTCCAATACCTTAGCTGGCATCAGCTCGGTCAGGCGATCGATGTCGGCAGTGAACACCAGGGTCACCCGGCTGTTGCGGTAGTAGAAGTTAGGCGAGTAAGACTCAAAGCCGATATCGACACGGGTTTTCTCGAGCGTCTGGAACCAGCTGAGATCCAGTGTCGGGTCTTCGTTAGCGATAACGCTCAGCGGTGGATTGGAGTGGAAGCGATCGTACAGCCCGCCCGCGACGAGGGGTACTTCGTGCCCTGCAATCATGGCAATGGCTGTTTTTGTCTGTGTTGTAGTTTCAGCCACTGCGGGCAAGGTGGCGAGGCCGATGCTCAGGCTCGCTGCGAGCGCGAATGTCTTCAGGGTGGTCATGCTGTGGTATCTCCGCCTTCATGGGTTGGCCACCGTTTACCGGCGCACTGAGTGCACCGAGTAAGGTGTAGGCGGACGGTAAGGTTGAAGTGATGTTGAAGGTCAACGGCTTTTTTACCGCTGGTGAATGGTTGCCGGTGTCTGGGCGATGGCGCAGCCAGAATTGATCTGCTGCTGCGCGCTGGCAAGACTGCGTTGAGCGGTCCGCAAGGAGGGAGGCCAACCCTGGTTGTTGACGCTCTTGAAAGGCGCTGCAGGGGGCTTTTAGTGCGCGTAAGGCGTCGGACGCAGCGGTCAGGGTGTGCCGGCAGCGGCTAGCAGACGCGCACGCAACTGTGCATCCAATTCGTATGGAAATGCTGCCAGCGGGCAGGGTGGGGAAATCAGATAACCCTGAATCTCGTGGCAACCGGCGGCCCGTACCAGTTGCAGTTGCTCGTCGCTTTCAACACCTTCGCAGACGGTCCGTTTGCCAAGTTCCTTGGCCAGATCGGCAATCATTCGCACAATGGCTCTGGCGTCCTGCTTGGTCAGTAGTTCGGTCACGAACGAGCGATCAATTTTCAGCGTGTCGAACGGAAACCGTCGCAAGTAGGACAATGAAGAATAACCGGTACCGAAGTCGTCGAGCGCCAGGCGTACGCCGGTGCTGCGTATGTCGTTGAGAACGGTCATGGCCTTGTCGGCATCCTCGATCAGCACCGATTCGGTCAATTCCAGCTCAAGCTTCTCCGGCGCAATACCAGAGCTGCGCAGGACCTGTTTGAGGTGATGCAGATACTCGCCAAACTGTAGTTGAGAGGCTGACACGTTGACCGCAATTGTCAGGCCCGCCAGCTCCTTGGTGCCAGCTCGGCAGGCTTCGGTTAGCGCCCAGATATCGAGGCTGTCGATCAGGCCGCACTGCTCTGCGATTGGAATGAACTCCATCGGGCTGATAGCCCCCAGCTCAGGATGGTGCCAACGCATCAGCGCCTCTGCCCCGGTGATTTTCCCGCTTTGCAGATCCAGCTTGGGCTGCCAATGCAGACTGATCTCGCCGTTGTCGATGGCGCTGCGCAGGCCTTGTTCGATGCTCAGCCGCCGGCGGTTAGCATCGCCGAGCTCGTGTGAGTAGGATCTCCAGCGGCCGCGCCCGGCCTCCTTGGCTGCGTACATCGCGATGTCCGCCTGCACCAGCAGGTCATCCAGGCTGCAGTGAGTTTCACTACGCAACGTGAAGCCAACGCTGGCGCCAATGCGGAACTGGCGCTCTGCCAGCGCGATGGGCTCAGCCACGCTCTGTACTACCTGCTGAGCCAGCTTGCGGGCAGCGGCTTCTACATCATGGCCCCATAAGGCGATGGCAAATTCGTCGCCGCCCAGACGCGCTATCAATGCATGCTCCCCCGCACAAGCACCTAGCCGTTTGGCAACGACTATAAGCAGTGCGTCGCCCACGCTGTGGCCGTAGTTGTCGTTAACTACCTTGAATCGGTCGAGGTCGATGCAGAGCAACGCGAGAGGTTTGTGTTGCTCTATCGCTTCGCTCAGGGCTTCACGCAGGTAAAAGCGGTTGGCCAGCGAGGTGAGCGAATCGGTATGCGCCAGCTCGCGAAGCTTTTGTTCGCTTTTGACCTTGTCGGTCACATCGGTCAACACGCCGCGCCAGCCTACAAACATGCCTTCTGCCGAGTACAGGCACTTGCCGGTCATCACCAGATTTTTATCGCCCTCGGCTGAAAGCATGGTGAGGTGCACGTCGCGAAAGGCTGATCCTTCGCCAAGCAGCATTTCCAGTTGTGCCAGATTATCGGGACAACGCATGGCGAGCAGTTGATGAAAGCTGTAGGCGCTGTTTTCGCCGTCGCGCAGCAGCAGCACGTCAGTCAGCCGCGGTGAGACGTGGTTGAGCTTGCCATCCACTGCGGTTTCCCAGAGCGCATCGCCGGCGTTGTGTTCAAAGTCCTGCAGTAGCACCGTCATCTCTTGCTCTTGCCGCTCGGACCGGGCTTTGGCGGCAATCAGGTCGGTGGACTGACGCCAGGCGAATAGGGAGCCGATCAACACCATGGGTGAATACAGCAGTACCAGAATGGCGACGCCAAGGTACGCCGTCTGCCCGGACAGCCAGAGTGCCCCTATGGCGGCAAAGGAGTAGATAAGCGTGTAACTGATGCTGGCGTAGGGCAAAGGGCTGAGCACAAAACTGCCGGCGCCGATCATACCGGTCACTATGGTGGCTATCGCCAGCTGTTGGCCGCGCGAGGCATCGGGAAACCAGGTCAGTACCATCCAGGCCCACATGAGCGCCAAAATGGCGGCGTGCAAGGTAGCCTTGTGCGCGGACGCGGATGAGGCGCGCACAATAGGGCGCTTGCGTGCCCTGTACCAACCCAGGGCAGAGAATGCGCAAACCAGAGAGAGTAGCCCAAGCCACAGCAACAGGCCGGTGGGAAAATGGGGAGCAAAGGCAAGGAGCACGCAGCTACCACTGCCGACGTTGGCGAGCATCATGGGGAGTGACACGCTCACCACCGAATTGAGCTGGGTGCCCCGCAGGCGTGCCACATCGGTATCGTCAGACGAATACATCGTCGATACATCGGCGAAAAGCTGGCGAACCTCTGCTCTACGGTCTTTTGCTCTACGGTCTTTCAACTACGCATACTCGACTGGCCGGTAATAAGCGTGTCTACCTTGCTAACTCTAGCAGAAGGCCATCACCTGGAATAAAAAATGGGGGCACAGGCCAGCTTGCATGGGTGGTGTAAACCCATCGACGCCGCCGAGCAGCGCCGACAGGGTGCAGCCTAGGCGTCAGCCCGGAAATCACTGGCCGCATGGCGTTCAGCGAGTTGTTCCGACTCCTCCCCCCAGACCCGGTTGACCATGCGGCCGCGCTTCACGGCCGGGCGTTGGGCGATGGCTGCTGCCCAACGCTGCACGTGCTGATACTCCTGAACGGAGAGAAACTCGCCGGCACTGTACAGCGCGCCTTCTGCGAGCAGGCCGTACCAGGGGTAGATGGCGATATCGGCAATACTGTATTGGCTGCCGGCCATATATTCGTGCTCGGCCAGATGGCGGTTGAGTACATCAAGCTGCCGTTTTACTTCCATGGCAAACCGATTGATGGGGTACTCAAACTTCTCCGGCGCGTAGGCATAGAAGTGGCCAAAACCGCCGCCCAGATAGGGCGCCGAGCCCATTTGCCAGAACAGCCAGTTCATCGCCTCGGTGCGCTCGGCATGCGCTGTTGGCAGCAATACGCCAAACTTCTCTGCCAGGTACAGCAGTATCGAGGCAGACTCGAACACGCGGGTGGGCGGATTGGTGCTGTGATCCATCAGCGCCGGGATTTTGGAATTGGGATTGGCGGCAACAAAACCGCTGGAGAACTGATCACCTTCGTTGATGCGTATCAGCCAGGCGTCGTACTCGGCATCGCGAAAACCCAGCTCCAGCAATTCTTCAAACATGATGGTCGCTTTTACGCCGTTGGGCGTGGCCAGCGAATACAGCTGAAACGGATGCTGGCCGACTGGCAGGGCCTTGTCATGCGTTGGGCCGGCGATCGGGCGATTGATATTGGCAAATTTGCCACCGCTTTCGGCGTCCCAGGTCCAGACTTTGGGCGGTTCGTACTGCTTGTCGTTGCTCATATTGCGTGGTCCCGAACAGTGAATGGCGAGCCCGAGTGGATCACAGGCCCGATACAGGTAGCCGAAATCCTAGCATGGAGTCGGCTACCCCACCTCGCGGCATGGATCAGACCTTGTAATAGGCCAGCAGCGCACGGAGCTTCTCCGCCAGTTGCGTCAGGTTCTGACTGGCAATGCGGGTTTGCTCCACCTGTTCACTGTTCTTCAGTGCCTCATCACTGATGCGCACTACGTTGCGGTTGATCTCTTCCGACACGTGGCTCTGCTCTTCGGCGGCGCTGGCAATTTCAGTATTTACCTGGTTGATACGCGTGACCGCATTCATTACATCACTGAACGCCTTGCCGGCGGCCTCGGCGACTTCAGCATTACGGGTTGCGAGGGCGCGGTTGCTTTCCATCATGCTGGAGGAGCGGCTCACACCGGTCTGCACCCGGTCGATCATGCTGTGAATCTGTTGGGTGGACGCCTGAGTGCGCTGGGCGAGTGAGCGCACCTCATCCGCGACCACCGCAAAGCCGCGACCCTGTTCGCCCGCGCGCGCTGCTTCAATGGCGGCGTTCAAGGCCAGCAGGTTGGTTTGCTCGGCAATACCAACGATGACTTCCAGCACCTTGCCGATGTCGTTGGAAGCCGAGGCCAGTTCATCAATCACCTGCATGGACGCGGTAATCTCACTGGCCTGTTGCTGAATGCTGCTGACCGTGCTGTTCATGGTGCCGCGGCCTTCTTCGGCTTCACGGCTGGCCTGGTTGGCGGCGGTTTCCCCGGCGGCGGCGCTCTGCGCGACACTCTGCGCAGTAAGACTCATTTCATGCATGGCCGTGGCCACCATCTCGGTCTCACGGTTCTGCACACTCACCGAGCTAGCGGATTGCTCGGCAATACGCGCCAACTCATCGGCCTGCTTGAGAATGGTGCCGGACGATTCCAGCGCCTCACGGATGGTGTGCTGGATGCGGTCGAGCAGACGGTCGAAGGCACCGGCGAGGATGGCAAACTCATCGCGGCCTTGTGCATTGAAACGCACGGTGAGATCGCCCTTGCCGTCGGCGATATCCTCGATCGCAGCGATGGTGGCATTCAGCGGTCGGCTGACGATGAACTTCATCAGCAGGCTGATACCAATCGCCAGAATGACGCCGGCCAGGGTGATCAGCGCGGCGACCGCCAGCGAGTTCTTGATGATGAGGGCGCTCACTTCCGCATTTGAATAGCCCAGCACAATGTCGTAGCCCCAGGGCGCGAACGGCGCTGTTTCAATGTGCCACTGGCCTTCGGTATCGGCCAGGGCGTCGGCAATCTGCTCGTCGGACAGATGCGAGGAGTGCATGCGAATCTTGCCGGTGGGGTCGCGCAGGGCAACAAAGCCGTCTTCCAGAATACGCGCATCGGCAATCGCCTCGGCCAGCGAAGTGAGGTTGGCGGAATAGCCCACATACCAGATGCCCAGCACCCGGCCGCTGGCGTCCTTGATCGGCTCGTAACCGGTCAGGTAAGGCTGCCCGAGAATATCGACCTGACCATAAAATGCCTGCCCGGCGAGTATCGCCTTGATCGCCGCGCCGTCTGGCGCCAATTGTGTGCCGATGGCGCGCTGCCCCTCGCGCATGACGTTGGTAGACACGCGGATGAAGTTATCGCCCTGGCGGGAGAACAGCGTGGCGGTGCCGCCCATGACCTGGGTCAAACCATCCACCAGGGCAAAATCGTTCGCTTGCGGTTGGTAGCCCAGTTGCAATTGCGCCGCACTGGCCCCGCCCACCTGCACGCTGCTGCCCAATGAAGCCTCTCCCAAGGCAGTGCCACGCTCGATCAGTAACGCCATGCTGTTGCGAACACGCTCGCTCATGATCGCGTCCGTGACGCCCAACAAGCGCAGCACCTCGTTGCGCAAACCCGCCGACTCAGTGGTGGCGCGGGCATGGATCAATCGGGTTTGGGTAACGGAGCTGATAACCACGCCGACCAGAATGAAAACAACTAACAGGGCGGCCAACGTGGCGACAAACTTCTTTTGCAGGGTCATTGGGGGAGCTCTCCTGAATGCCGACATGGCACGACCTTGCCTTGCTATCGGCTGAAGCGGAGCGAGGTTTAGTGAAAACCTCAGGGCGGTAGTGACTTTCGCCCGTTCCGGTGCGCGCCGGTCGAGAGCGGCGGCTTAAGGTTGTTGCTGGGATACCTGCGGTGATTGAGCGCTCCGCTCTATGGTGGATCACACCCGCTCGCTGCCAACCTCCCACCAGGTGGGTAGCAGGGCGCGTACGCTGCGCTGCCCGAAGCGATCATCCAGCAGGTAGACCACGCCGTTGTCCTGGGTGGTGCGAATCACCCGCCCGGCAGCCTGTACTACTTTCTGTAGCCCGGGGTAGAGGTAGGCGTAGTCGTAGCCGTTGCCACCCTGATCGGCAAACATGGTTTGCAGGCGTTCCTTCATTTCTTCATTGACCGGATTGATCTGCGGCAGACCAAGGGTGGCAATGAAGGCGCCTATCAATCGACTGCCCGGCAGGTCGATCCCTTCACCAAAGGCGCCGCCGAGCACAGCAAACCCGATGCCCTGGCCCTGCTCGGTGAAGCGCGCGAGAAAGGCGCTGCGCTCACCCTCGTTCATGCTGCGCGACTGAGCCCAGACGGGGATAGCGGGGTAGCTCTGCTGAAAACGCTCCAGCGCCTGCTGCAGGTAGGCGTAACTGCTGAAGAAGGCCAGATAGTTACCCGGCTGCTGGGCAAACTGCTGCGCGATCAGGTCTGCGATGGGCTGCAGGCTGGCGGTACGATGCTGGTACCGGGTGGAGAGGTTACGAATCACCGAGACGCGCAACTGCGTGGGTTTGAACGGCGAATCAACCTCCAGCCAGCGGCTCTGCTCCGGCAGGCCGAGTAAGTCTGCGTAATACTGCGCGGGACTCAGGGTGGCGGAAAACAGCGTGGTGCTGTGGGCACTGGCAAAGCGCTGCTTGAGAAAGGGCGCCGGCACCATGTTGCGCAGGCACAGGGTCGAGAGGGTGCGCTGGCCGCCAAAGCCTTCATGCCGCGTTATGTCGAATAACGAGTGCGGGCCATAGGCTTCGGCCAGCCGGCAGAACAGCATGGCATCGAAGTAGAAGCGCAGCAGCGCGGCCTCGTTGCCGGTGGGTTGCTCGGTCAGGTGATCGGTGATGGCGCTGACCGCTTTTTGCAGACTGGCGATGAACAGGTCGGCGATGGTCGGGTAGATCTGGTAGTCGTCGGTCTGATCGCGGTGCAGCGCATTCCAGTGGCGGGCTACCCGATCAAGCGAGCTCTTTAATGATTTGGGTGCGCTACGGCGCAAGACATTGAATACCTGTTGATCGAGTTCGGCGGTGTACATGCCGCGGGCGCGGTCGATCAGATTGTGCGCCTCATCCACTAGCAGGGTGACGCGCCAATCGTTGAGCACGGTCAGGCCGTAGAGCAGGGCGGTCATGTCGAAGTAATAGTTGTAGTCGCCTACCACCACGTCACTCCAGCGGCACAGCTCCTGGCTCAGGTAGTAGGGACAGATGTTGTGCTCAAGGGCAATATTGCGAACGCTCGACTGATCCAGCCAGCGGACGTTGACGGCGGCTAATCGCGCAGCGGGCAGGCGGTCGTAGAAGCCCTCTGCCAGCGGGCAGGATTCGCCGTGGCAGGCTTTGTCCGGGTGCTCGCAGGCTTTGTCGCGGGCGGTATGTTCCAGCACCCGCAGGGGCATGTCGTTTTGCTGGCTGCGCAGCGTGGCCAGCGCTTCCAGCGCGAGTTGCCGGCCAGGTGTTTTGGCGGTGAGAAAAAACAGACGGTCCAGTTGCTGCTCGGGGAAGGCTTTGAGCTGCGGAAACAGGGTGCCGAGGGTCTTGCCGATGCCGGTGGTGGCTTGCGCCATGATGGTCTCGCCATCGCGCGCCGCGCGAAACACCGCCTTGGCCAGCTGGCGCTGGCCGGCGCGAAAGCTGGCGTGCGGAAAGCGCAGCTCTTGCAGGCAGGCATCCCGCTCACCCCGGTGCTGCGTTTCTTGTCGCGCCCAGGCAATAAAACGGTCGCATTGCAGCGCAAAGAAACGCCGCAGGTCGTCTGCCTTGAAGGTCTCGCGATAGGGCGTTTCTTTCTGACTGATGACGTTGAAGTACACCACCGCCAGGTCGATTTCTTCCAGCGCCAGCTCGGCGCACAACAGCCAGCCGTACACTTTGGCCTGGGCCCAGTGCAGGCTGCGGTGGTTGTCAGGGATGCGCGAGACGTCGCCGCGGTGGGTCTTGATCTCTTCCAGCAGGTTTTGCGCGGGGTCGTAGCCGTCGGCACGGCCGGTGACCAGCAACCCGGGGTAGCTGCCAGCCAGAGCGAGCTCGCTGAGATAACCCTCACCCCGCCGGCTGACCACCGTCTGATGCCCGGCAATACCTTCCTGGGCGGTGGGTGCGGGAGTAAAGCGCAGGTCGAGATCACCCTCCTTGGCGGTGAACTCGCATAGCGCGCGGACTGCGACGCGGTAGCTCACGCGGGCTGCTGCCACTGCACATAACACACCTCGACCGGCATCTGGTGCTCCGCACAAAAGGCCAGCCAGCGCCGCTGGTTGTCCTGCAGGCGGTCGCCTGGGCCCTTTACCTCGATCATGCGATAGCGCTGCTGCGCGGGCCAGAACTGAATCAGATCGGGCATGCCGGCACGATTGGCTTTGATATCGCCCAGCAGGCGCTGGAACCAGTACCTCAGGTGAGTGGCCGGAATGCAGCGCAGTGCAGTCTCCAGTAGCGGCTGATTGAGCAAGGACCAGCAAACAAAAGGTGATTGAATCCCCTGCTTCTGCTGGAAGTAATGGTTGATGGTCTTTTGGTATTGCGCGCTGTCGAGCTGGGCCAGGCAGCGATCAAACAGCGCGCGTCGCCGTGGGTAGAAATCAGCGCTGTGCAGGTCGGCCGGGCCACTGTGAAAGGGATGGAAGAAGGCGCCGGGGAGGGGAGCAAAGATGGCCTCCCAGCACAACAGACCAAAGAGGCTGCAGATCAGCGTGTTTTCCACGTAGTAAACCGGTGCGGAACCCTGACCCAGGTGCTCGGCGACCATCTGCTCTACGCTCCGGTCAGGCAGCTGCGGCAGCACCAGATGTTGCTCGGGCGTAGGCCGTGCGGTCGCAGGCGTCGAATTCTGCATTTTCAGCTTGCGCGTGAGCCGCGTCACGGCGCGTTCTACCAGTTGCCGCTCGGCCTCGCTCTCCGGGGCGAGCAAGGCTTGTTGTGCCAACGCATACGCAGCGTGCGCCTGTTCGGACTTTTCCAGCAAGCGAATGCAGCGTTGCCGCGCGCCTGCGTGGTGGCAGCGCTGATATAACGCTAGCGCCTGTTCCAGCTGTTGCTGGCGCTCAAAGTGCTGCGCGAGTTGAAACAGCAACCGCTGGTGACGTTGCTCGATCCAGGGATTGTCGCTGTGGAAACCGCTGAGCCACGCCAGGATGTCGGTTACGCTGGCACCCGCGTTGAAGGCATCGCGGCATTGCCATAGCAGCAGATAGTCTTCCACGTCCTGGCGCCGGCTAAAGGCGCGTGACTCGGCCGATAGCACCACCTGTTCATAACGGTAGACACCCAGATCGGCGAGGACAAATTCGGACCAGCTCTGCGCCAGGTTGCCAAAGAACAACAGCCGAAAGCGATCACAGATATCGCTCACGGTGAGGCTGACAAGCGGTTCGTCAGGCACGCCAGGCCACTGTCGGTAGGGCAGGGCCGCCGGTTGCAGCGCGGCCAACGCGGTGGTCAGTGTGGTCTTGCTCTGTTGTCTGGCGGCAGCGGGGTTGGGCAGCAGTGCAGCGAGCTCGTTCTTTAGCAGCAGGGTGGCCAGCTCCTCTGCATACAGTGGTGCGTCATCACGCAACCAGCCATTGACCAGGAGCGGCGTGGCCGCAGTGTCAATGTCGCCAATCTCGTCGTATTGCAGCTTCGTCAGCCGGAAGTGCTGACCCTTGCGCATGATCAGGCGTACAAGCAAGGCACGGGGTTTTTTCGGCGCGGCGACAAAGCCTTGGGCAAAACCCAGCTCTTGCTCGCTCAGCAGATCGCGATAGCGCGCGAGCACCCAGTCGAGCACTGTCTGAAAGTTGCTGAGATAGTAGAAGTCGGCGGCGTCTGGGATCGGCATAAATACAGTACTGGTTGTGCGTACAGTATTGTGGCGCCGTCACCCCGTGCTTGCAAGCGTGGCTTGGTACGTCTGTGCTGCCGTTCATCAGCCAGCTCTCCCGGCAGGCGTGGCGCGCCGGCGTCAGTACAAATCGGCCAGATCCAGGGCGACCATGCCCGCCAGCTCGGCTGCCGGCCGGGGCTTGCTCAGGTAATAGCCCTGCACCATGTTGCAGCCGAGCTGGCGCAAAAAGTGCAACTGTTCAGGTTGCTCCACTCCCTCGGCGACGACTTCAAGTCCCAGCTTGTGCGCCAGCAATATGGTCGCTTCGACAATGGCGCTGTCACTCAGGTTGGCGGGTAGTTCGCTGACAAAGGTGCGGTCAATTTTCAGCGCATGCAAGGGGAAGCGCTTGAGATAGGCCAGAGAACAGTAACCGGTGCCAAAATCATCGATGGACACTCGCACACCCAGGCGCTGCAACGCCTCCAGGGTGCCGGCCGAGGTTTCCAGGTCATTGATCAGCATCTGCTCGGTAATTTCCAGCTCCAGCTGATTGGGCGCAAAGCCGATTTCCGCCAGCACTTCGGCAACCTGAGCGGCCAGGTCACCGGCGGAAAACTGCCGCGCCGAGAGGTTGACCGACATGCGCAGCGGTAGCTGGGTCAGGGCCTGTTGCGCCATGGCGTCAAGGCAGGCCTGTTTGAGTACCCACATACCGACCTTGACGATCAGCCCGGTCTCTTCCAGCAGGGGGATGAAATCATCCGGCTGTATCAGCCCGCGCTCGGGGTGCTGCCAGCGCAGCAGGGCTTCCATACCAACAACCTTGCCGCTGAGCATGTCTGCCTGGGGTTGGTAGTAAATAACGAACTCGTTGCGCTCAAGCGCCCAATGCAAGTCTGACTCGAGCGCCAGCAGATCCTGTTGGCGCTCATTCATGGCCGGCGCGTAGAAGCGGAAGGCGCGCCCGCCCGCGGCCTTGGCCTGATTCATCGCCGAGTCGGCATTGCGCAGCAGCGCCTCTACGGTTTGGCCGTCGTCTGGCCAGATGGATACGCCGGCGGTGAAGCTGAGAAAAATATCCTGCTCCGCCAGACGTATGGGGGCCTCGAACGCACGCTTGAGTTTATCCAGCACGCCGACGATGGCTTCTGGGGCGTTCAGGTCGCTGGCAACGATTACAAACTCGTCCGCGCCATAACGCGCCAGCAGGTCTTTGGGTCTGATGTGGCGGCTTAGGCGCCCACTGATCTGTTGCAACAGCAGATCGCCGGTGCCATGGCCGAGGCTGTCGTTGATCCGTTTGAAGTTGTCCATGTCGAGAAAGAGCACCGCCATTCTGGACTGGCGTTGCTCGGCGCGCTGAATCTCGCTTTGCAGTTGTTGCCCCAACATCACCCGATTGGCCAGGCCGGTGAGACCATCGTGGGTCGCCTGATGCTGCAACTCTGCCTCGAACTGCTTACGCTCACTGATATTGCGCGCGATGGTGGAAAAGTAAGCGGTTTCACCCGATTTGTCGCGGTGCGCCATGATCACTTCCGACAGGTAAAGCTTTTCTCCATCAGCCAGGCTAAGCATGGACTCGCGCTCCACCACACCGTGCCGCTCCGCCTGACTCAGGGCGCTGAGAATCAGCTCCTGGGCTGTCTGCATGGCGTGGTTGGGCTGATCTTCTACCCGATAGGGTGATTCATAGCTGGCATCACCGAACAGCTCCTGTCCGGCCCGGTTCAGATACATGACCTTGCCCTGAGCGTCGCTGATGGCCACGGCATCGGTGGTTGCCTCAAGAATCGCATTCAGGCGCATGCGGTCCTCTTCGGCCTTGATGCGCTCGGTGACATCACGGCCGGTCGAGACGAAGTGGGTAATGCGGCCTTCGGCATCTACCAGCGGGGAAATGACCTTTTCTTCAAAAAATACGCTGCCGGACTGAGTGCGATTGATCAGCGTACCCCTGTAGGTGCGACCCTGGCGCAGGGTTTGGTTGATCTGATCGTATGCCTCTGGGTTCTGCTCCGGCGCCTTGAGCAGCGTAAATAGCTGGCCATTGGCTTGCGCCGCGCTGTATCCGGTCATGCGCTCGAAGGCCGGGTTGACGTACTCGATCCGGCCCTCGCGGTCGGTGATGAAAATACTGTCGGCGGCCTGATCGACCGCCTGGGACAGTTTGCGTAGCAATTGGCGCGAGGCGCGATGAGTCTTCTCGGCAGCGCGTTCGGCCACGGAGCGTTGAATGACAGGCGCCAGGCGCTGCAGGTCATTCTTGACGATGTAGTCCTGTGCGCCTGCTCTGATGGCCTCTACGGCGGCCTTCTCGCCAAGAGTGCCGGACACGTAGATGAAGGGTAGGTCCTCGCTGTACCGGCGAACCGAGGCAAGGGCCTGAGCGCCATCAAATAGCGGCATGCTGTAATCGGACAACACAACATCCCACTCGCCATTGCTCAGTGCCACCTGCAGCGTATCTTCGGCTTCAACTCGCTCCCAGGTGACCGACCATCCGTGAACT
This sequence comes from Halopseudomonas sabulinigri, assembly GCF_900105255.1. NCBI lineage: Bacteria > Pseudomonadati > Pseudomonadota > Gammaproteobacteria > Pseudomonadales > Pseudomonadaceae > Halopseudomonas > Halopseudomonas sabulinigri. The sequence goes on from NZ_LT629763.1 coordinate 525,242, forward strand.
TCCAGGTGGTTGACGACCAACAGGGCATCATCCTCGTTGTCTTCAACGATGAGGATGCGCCACTGTTTTTGCGGGTCTTCGGGTTTTCGTGGTTCCATTGCCCCTCCTGCCTAGGCTTCCAGTGCCGGGTAGTTGAGTTGTAGCCAGTAGTGTCCAAGATCGCGGGTGACTTGAACAAACTCCTCGAAGTCGACCGGCTTGCGTACGTAGCTGTTGGCGCCACATCCATAGGCGTTATGAAGATCGCTTTGCTCCAGCGACGACGTGAGCACCACAACCGGTATCAGACGTGTGTCGACATGGGCGCGCAGCTGTCGTAGTACCTCAAGGCCCTCTACCTTGGGCAGATTGAGATCCAGCAAGATCAGGGCGGGCTGTTTGGCCGGTTCCACTGCGTCGGCAAACAGCATGTGCAGCGCTTGCTCACCGTCTTCGGCAACGCTGATCTGGTTGGAAATCCGGTTACTTTTCAGTGCGTGCAGCATCAGCGCTACATCGTCGGCGTTGTCTTCGACCAGAAGTATGGATCGGTTTTTCATGGTCTATCCCTTACCAACTTTAGTTTGAGAAAGAATGTCGCGCCCTGTCCAGTGATCGACGTGGCCCAGATGCGGCCATGCAGTTTGGCCATTATTCGTTCGATGGTTGCCAGGCCGACACCGCTGCCGGGAAAATCATTGCCACTGTGCAGCCGTTGAAACGGGACGAAGAGCTTATCAGCGTAGTTCATATCGAAGCCCGCGCCGTTGTCACGGAAGAAAATAACCTCTTCTTCACCCTGGATTTCGGTCCCCACCTGTATCTGGGGATGCTCGGTCTTGCCGGTAAACTTCCAGGCATTGCCAATCAGGTTCTGGACCGTGACCTGCAGCAGCGCCAGGTCGCCTTCCACCCGTATCCCTTGCTGAATCTGTACCTCGATCTCGCGCTCGGGCTGCAGCTCCCTGAGGTTTTGCACGGCGCTCTCTGCCAGGCTGCTCAGGTTGACCTCGGCTGACAGCACATCAGCGCGGGAGACGCGTGCGAGCAGCAGCAGATCATCGATCAGCTTGCTCATTTTTTGCGCTGCCTTGCGGATCCGGTTGAAGTAGTCCGCCTCCTGCTCATCCAGTTTGTCGGAGAGGCTGGTGGATAGAATCTGGCTGAAGCCATCAATGGCGCGCAACGGCGCTCGCAGGTCGTGGGAGACCGAGTAGCTGAAAGCCTCCAGCTCGCGGTTTACTACCTGCAGTTCGTTATTCTGTGCGGTCAGGCCATTGTTCAGGTGTTTGATCTTGTCTTCGGTCTCACGGCGTTCGGTCACGTCGCGTATGGCGCAGAACACCAGTGTCTCCGATGGCGTGCGAATAGGGCTCAGACTCACCTCGACGGGAAGTTCGCTGCCGTCCTTGCGCTTGGCTTGCAACCGCAAGCCCGAGCCCATAAGGCGTGGTCGTGGGGCGCTGACATAGCCCTGGCGGTGCTGAATATGGCCCTTGCGCAGTTCCTCTGGCAGCAGAACTTCAACCTTCTGGCCGAGCAGCTCAAGCTGCGTATACTCAAACAATCGAATGGCCTGCTCGTTCAGCAGTACGATGGTGCCATCGGTATCGGTGATAATGATGGCGTCAGGTGCCGCCTCGATCATGGCGCGAAATTTGGCTTCGCTGTCCTGCAGACTGGATTCGGTGTGCCAACGTTGCGCGAGCGAGCGGGCCAGCAAGTAGGCCAGGCCCGCCGACAGCAGCACAATCAGCGCGCCGGCCTGCAATAGCCCTGTTTTCAGCGGGCTTATGAGTGCATCCAGTTGCTCTGCGGAAAGGCGACACACCACATGCAGACGCCCCAGTGCCTGTTCAAAATCGGGGCTCTCGCTGGGCATCAGGTCAATCGAGGCAAAGCTATAGTGCGCGTCGTGATAAGTCAGCTCGCCCAGTTGTGTGGGCTGGATGAGTTGGCTCCACAGCGTGATATTTTGTTTGGCCAGACTTTGAGCCTCGAGCCCTGACAGCATGAAACCCCATTCCTGCTCGGGTGTCGGGCCCTTGAGCCAGTAGCCATTCTGGTTGACCAGCCAGAGTTGCCCGGTACGGGGTGAATCCAGCGCCGCCATGGCCTCAAGCAGGGCAGCGCCGCGGTAATTCATTACCAACAGGCCGGCGGTCTCGCCCCGTTCGTTGGCGACCGGCGTAGCGACCCGGATGGTCGGGTTCAGGGGGCGCTCTATCTCGCCGTGTTCAACATTCAGGTCGAAGGGGGAGAAGTACAGCTGGCCGGGCCCCAGGCGCAGGCCCGCCTGCACATAGTAGCGCTGGGCCTTGTTCTGCAGTTGCTGTGCCGGATTGATGACGACTCGGTCGTTTTGCCGCTCGACGCGAACCTGCTCAAGCCCTTGTGGGTCCAGCAGGCGCAGCTGATCGTATTGCGGGTTGAACTGCATGAAGGAGACCAGCGCGTGGGTGTTGTCTGCCAGCTCAGGGAGGGGGTGCGTCGGCGACGGTGCCAGTCGCGCTAGTGTTGCCAGATAGAGCGCATCGCTACGGATGCCACCGATGCTGTTTTCGAGCAGCTGCACGGCATTTTGAATCTGCGCACGTTGCTCGGTATGCGCAACGATGGTCCTTGCTTCAATATTGCTGCGAATCAGCAGCGCTATGGCCAGCAGTGCAATGATGACCAGAGGAATCCAGATCACCAGAAAGTAATAACCCACGCTTTGACGCGGTTTTATCTTTGTAGGCATGTGCTCATCCTTGGAGCCAACGCAGGTGTATGCGCCTTTTGCCAGTATAGAAGCTGCCCCTGATTCTGCTTGCAGCCCTCACGCCTATTTGTGCTTAACGTGTCACCTCTGAAAGATAAAGCCGACCGTTATTAATCGCCGCCCGGACATGCCAACGCGGGTGAGCACTTGGTGTAGACTGCGGCTGTCAAGCGGAGGTATCGCCGATACCGAGGGCAAAGGGTGTGACATGCTTTTGAGTCTTGTATTGCTGCTGGCACTCTTGCTTAACGCCTGGGTGTTGCTCGCCCTGTGGTTTCATCGCCCGCATCGGGTGCAGTTGCGCTATGTGCCCATCGCACTTTGGCTGCTGCTGTGGATCACCTCGGTCGTTTGCCTGTGGCGCGGCAATTACCTGCAGGCCGTGCTCTGGCTGGCTGCCGGCCTGACGCCAGTGCTGCTGTGGTGGCGGGGCCTGTTGCCAACGGGGCAGGGCGACTGGGCAGACGATGTAGCCTATACCACGACTGGCGCCCTTGACGGCGATACCCTCAGCCTACAGCGCGTACGTGAGTTTCGCTGGCTTAGCTGCAGCGAGTATGAGCAGGTCTGGAGCAGCCGCGAGTATCAATTGTCCGAGCTGCAGAGCGTGGACATGATCACCTCATTCTGGGGATTGCGGCCAATTGCCCATGTGCTGGTGTCCTTCGGCTTTGGCGACGACCGTTATCTCACCTTTTCGGTTGAAATACGCCGCAAGCGCTGCGAGGAGTTTTCGGTGCTGGGTGGGTTTTTCAAACATTTCGAATTGAATATCGTAGCCAGTGACGAGCGCGATATGGTGCGCGTGCGTACCAATTGCCGTGACGAAGATGCCTATCTTTATCGCACGCGGATTTCCCCGGAGCATGGCCGCGAACTCTTGCTGGGCTATGTTGCGGCGGCCAATACGCTGGCCGTTGAGCCGCGCTTCTACCACACGCTGAAAGCCAACTGCACCACCATCGTCTACGCCTTTGCCAAGCGCACCTACCCTGGGTTGCCGCTGGATTACCGGCTGTTGCTCAGTGGCTACCTCGATGAGTATGTGTTTGCCCGTGGCGGACTGCAGCAAGGTTATTCCCTGGCGGAGTTGCGTCAGCGTGGCTGTATTACCGAGCGGGCACGTGCGGCAGGCGACGCCGCGGACTTTTCTCGCCGTATTCGTGAGGGCGTGCCCGGCTGCAACGGCACGGCAAGCCCGACAATCTAAAAGGAGTCAGCATGAACAGCTTCAAGCGCCTGGTGTGTGTGACCGCCCTGATGATGCCGCTGGTTGGACAGGCACAGCAGGCTCCGGAAGTGTCCGACAACGTGGCTGATATCGTCGCCGATGCCAGCATGGCGCCGGATGTACGCATCAAACGCAGTATGGCCCTGCTGCAGGAACGCTCCCGGGTGCTGCGCGAACAGGGCGACAGCGTGGCAGCCGATCAACTACAGCGCTGTATTACCTATCTGTTGCAGGCCCCGCCGGAGGCCGAAGCGGCTGAACTCGCCGCCCAGTCTGCCGAGGCTGCGGCTGCAGGTGATAACGAAGCGGCGCTGGTGTTCGCCGAAAGTGCGGCGACCCTGGCCGGTGCACTTTCGGCGCCACATGAAGAGCCGGTGCTGGAGTAACCCAGGGAATATCGCGCCAGCCTGTACTGGTGTTTCAACTTTTGGAAGGACAATGATGAAAGTCGGCTTATTGCAGTGTGATGATGTGCGTGAAGACTTGCGGGCAGTACACGGAAACTATCTCGAGATGTTTGAACGGCCGCTGCGGGCGCGTTTGCCGGACATGGACTATCGGGTTTACCGCGCGCACGACGGCGAGTTGCCTTCGAGCGTGGATAGCTGTGACGTCTACCTGACCACCGGCAGCAAGTTTGGAGTCTACGACGGATTGCCCTGGATTGACGCGTTGCAAACTTTTGTACTGCAACTCTGGACCGCCGGAAAGCCGCTTGTGGGTATCTGCTTTGGTCATCAATTGATGGCCAGAACGCTGGGCGGCCAGGTGCTCAAATCGCTAAAGGGCTGGGGTGTGGGCATGTCTTTCAACGACGTACTGGTACACAAGCAATGGATGAAACCGGCGACCAGTGCGCTCGACCTGATTGTCAGCCATCAGGACCAGGTGGTGCAGTTACCGCCGCAAGCCGAAGTCTTGGCCAGCAGCGACTTCTGCCCCTATTACCTGCTGCAGTACGGCGAGCATTTTCTCAGCGTGCAGGGCCATCCCGAGTTCTGCAAGGCCTATTCAGCCGACCTGATGACCGCGCGCGAAGCCAGCATACCGCCCACGCGGCTGCGCGCCGGGCGCGCTTCGCTGGCCGCCGAGGTGGATGATCAGGTGATGCTCGACTGGATCGTTAGCTTTCTGCAGTACGCCCGTTAACGCCGGTTTTTTGCCGCTGACTCGGCAGGCGCGTATCCTGAGGATGTGCGGCGCGATGCGGCCGCTATTTGGTCAAGTGGAGAAAGGCGCATGATTGTTCTGTCCAACGAGGTTCAACTGGGAGACTGGGAGGTGGATATTTCCGCCGTCCGCTCTCAGGGTGCGGGCGGCCAGAACGTCAACAAGGTGGCCAGCGCCATCCATCTGCGCTTTGACATTCAACGTTCCAGTCTGCCGCCGTTCTACAAGGAGCGGTTGTTGCGCCTGTCTGATCAGCGCATCACCAAGGACGGCGTGATTATCATCAAGGCGCAGCAGTTCCGTACTCAGGAGATGAACCGTGACGACGCGATCGAGCGTCTGCGTGAGCTGATTCTCAGCGCGATAGTGGTGCAAAAGAAGCGCCGGCCGACACGCCCGACCCGTGGTTCTCAGGTAAGGCGAGTGGACAGCAAGGTAAAGCGGGGGCAGGCCAAGCAGTTGCGTGGGAGGGTAGACATTTAGCGCTGTTAGAAGGTTTTCCAGCTTGCTGTAAGGTTGTCGGTAGGCAACCTGGCTTGAAATGCAGCACCACCCTGGCATCAGACGCGGCCCAGACTCAATCTCGGTAGTGCTTCAATCTTCCTCTTCTGCATCCCGCAAGCGTTCCTGCCGAGCGGCTTCCTCCTCCAGCACCGCCCGAATCTCTGCTACTACGCTGTCTACGTCAGCTTCTCCCTCGGGATCAGCAAAATGCCCGGTAAGCTCCGTTTCCGGTGTGAGCTTGCCTTCTTCGTACAAAGACCACATCTCGGCAGCATAACGACTGTCGAGCAGGTCGGGAGCGTACTGACCGTAATACTCGGTCATGTTGCGCACATCGCGGTCCAGCATCTTGCGCGCGTTGTTGTTGGCGGCGGCGTCCACGGCCTGCGGCAGGTCGATGATGACCGGGCCGTAGGCGTCCACCAGTACATTGAATTCGGAGAGATCGCCGTGTACCAGGCCGGCGCAAAGCATCAGTTTGACGTACTCCATGACCACGGCATGGTCCTCACGTGCCTGTTCGGCCGACATGGAGACATCATTAAGGCGGGGGGCGACATCACCGTCATCATCGGTGACCAGTTCCATCAGCAGTACGCCGTCGAAGCAGCCATAGGGCGTAGGCACGCGGGCACCGATGGCAGCGAGGCGATAGAGCGCGTCTACTTCGGCATTCTGCCAAGCCGACTCCTGTTGGTCGCGACCGAATTTGGAGCCCTTTTCCATTGCGCGGGCGCGGCGTGAATTGCGCACCTTGCGGCCTTCCTGATAGAGCACGGCCTGTTTGAAACTGCGCTTGGCGGCTTCCTTGTAGACCTTGGCGCAGCGAATCTCATCCCCGCAGCGAACAACGAAGACGGCGGCTTCCTTGCCGCTCATCAGGGGACGTATGACCTCGTCGATGAGGCCGTCTTCTACCAGTGGTTGCAAACGCTTGGGGATCTTCATAGCGCCCTTATACCCTAAATGGATAGAGGGTGTTAAGTGGCGCTGTAAATGTTGCCCTTAGTTCCTTGAATTAACTCATAAAGCGCGCTGTTTTCCAGCTTAAATCGGAGCATTCGCGAGCGTGCGGTTGGCGCTGCCGGGCAGGCTGACGAGCGTTTTGCTGCGGCTATCGTCCACCACATAGTCGCTGGACTTCACGGTGCTGACAAAGCGCCAGTCGGCGCGTGCCTCGTCTGCGGTGAAGGTCACCAGCAGGTAGCCTCGCTGGCTGGCATTGAGGTACTCCAGGTCATCCACCAGCGTGGTGATCGCCTGTTCGGCGCTGGGGATGGCTGCGGCGGGCAGGCCGAGGTAGCTTTCCAGTCCGGGCGAGGTGACGCCGGCAGTAGCAAACTCGACACCCACCGGCTCACCCGCCAGGGTGCTGAGGTTGTTGGCCCAGGCGTTATGGGTATCGCCGGCGAGTACCACCAGGTTTTTGTCCAGGCTGCGGGCCAGGCCGAAGATCACTTCGCGTTCGTAGGCATAACCATCCCAGGCATCCAGGTTATAGGGGATCACGGTATTGACGCGGGCAATCTCCGCCGGCGTCAGGCTCGGGTCGCCGGCCTGAACGCGCAGCTTGAGGGTAACCAGCTCGGTGAGTGAGCTTGCCAGATCGGCGCCGGCTGGGTTGCTCAGCGCCGTCAGCATCTCTGCCGGCAACAGCATACGGCCCATCAGTACCTGTTGGCCCAACACCTGCCAGGTAGCGGTGGATACCGCTATCTGGCTTTGCAGCCAGTTCATCTGCGCCTGGCCAAGCAGGGTGCGACTTGGTGCGCTGACATCGGCGGTGAACGCCGCAGCGTCAAATCCGGTAGGGGTGTAGTAATTGGCGTAGTTGAGCTGCTCGTCACGGCCGATGATGCGAGTGTCGAGCATGTGCAGGCTGACCAGGTCGCCGAAATCGAAGCTGCGGTAGATGGTCAGCTCATCGTCCTCGCTGGCGGGGCGCACTGGCAGCCATTCGAAGTAGGCTTGCAGCGCGGCCAGCTTGCGCTGGGTAAAGTCACCTTCGCCTTCGTTATGGTTTTCGGCGCCGTCTTTCCAGGTATCGTTCGCTACCTCGTGGTCATCCCACACGGCGATAAAGGGGGCGGCGGCGTGCAGCGCCTGCAGGTCGGCATCGCCGCGGTACAGCGCGTAGCGCTTACGGTAATCCTCGAGACTGAACAGTTCGCCGTTGTTGTCTTGCGGCAGACTGCGGCCCAGCGCGGCGGCGTCTTCAGTGGCGTAGCCGCCGGTGCCATATTCGTAAATGTAATCGCCCAGGTGCAGCACGGCGTCGAGATCCGATTCCTGTGCGGCCTGCGAATAGGCATGGAAGTAACCGGCCGGGAAGTTGGAGCACGAGAGCACGGCGAAGCGCACTTGCTCAATTCCGGTGGCGGGCAGGGTTTTCATTTTTCCAGCCGCCGAGACCTGATCTGCTGCCTTGAATCGATAGAAGTAGCTTTGGCCGGGCGTGAGGTTCTGTACATCAACCTTGAGCGTGTAATCGCGCGCCTCGCCGGTGCTGGCGGTACCGCTGTGCAACAGGTCGGTAAAGGCTGCATCGCTGGCGACTTCCCAGCTTACTTCAACATCGGCGGTTGAGCTGTCCTTGGGCGTGACACGCGTCCAGATCATGATCCGGTCCGCCAGCGGATCGCCACTGGCAATGCCGTGCTCAAATGCCAGCTGGCGCGCTGGTGTAGCGTCTGATGAAGATGAGCTGCTGCTCAGGCAGCCCTGCAGGCCAGTGGATACCACCACACCGCCCAATGCCAACGCCGATGCACGAAGAAAATCCCGCCGAGTAAAACCAGCCATGCTGTTGCTCCCTTTGCTGAACTCAGATTGAGGTAAATGCGGGGGAATAATGGCAAGGCTGTGTGACAGGTTGAGGAAGGCGGCTCAGCGGGGGTTAATCAGGCTCAATAAACCACTCTTCAATGGCCTGGCGGGTGAGTTCTTGCCGCTCGTCTGGCCGCGGCGTCCAGTTGCGCCAGCATCGGGTGGCGTGGGTAAGAAACTCGAACAGCGGCAGGTGCTGCCGCAGCACGCGCTGCTTGCGGTGGCTGATCACCGGGTTGAAGTAACCGAAATAGTCGAACATCTGGCGTGGGTTCTTGCGCACCCAGAGCCAGGAACCCATCTCCAGCGTGAACGGCAGGAACAGGTTGTCGGGGTGCTGTTCCAGCCCGCTATCGTACAGGTGATCCCAGAGGTCGCCGTGGGTGGTGTAATTGATCGACTGGGGTTCGATGATGTACGGGTGGTGGTTGGGATAGGTCTGCTCGAACAGCCGCTTGAGGCGCAACACCTCGGCTATATGAGCGATGGGCTTGTGACTGCGTGCGTAGCTGCACCAGAGCCGATCACGCCGACCGAAGCCGCTGTGGCAATCCACGCTGATGGCAAAGGGCGAGCGCTGCATGCGCTCCTGAACGACTTTCACCACCGCCGCCGATTCGGGTTCCATGGGTGAGCCCAACTTGCCGCGATACCAGGGCAGGCGCTTGCTGATGCGGTGACCGCTGACCAGCCAGGGCACCGGCCCCATGGCATCCACCGGTGCGTTGCGCATCAGGTCTACGCCATTGAGGTTGCTGCGTCTGTGATGCCAGATACCGCCGGGGTTGATCATCGGCATAAATAGTAGCCGCACGCGCTCGAGCTGCTCGCGTAGCTGATCATCCCAGTCAAGACGGTGCACCAGGCTGTGCAGCCAGGAAATCAGCACCTGGGTGCCGATACGTTCAACGCCGTGCACACCACCAAAGAAACCGATAACCGGGGCATTGGGTGAACGGCTGCCCAGCTCAATAACCCGCACGGGTATGCTCAACTCGCCGATGGGAACGTGCAGCGGTGTGGTCACTCGAATGTGGCGTGCGGCCTGGTGCAGCAGGCGTTCCAGCTGGGTATGTTCGGGGAGGTGGCGTTGGATCTGGTGGAGCGCGTCGGTCATGATTGGCCCGGGCAAGGTGTGTTTTTACCCTAGCGGGAATGTATGACAGTTGGATGATGGTTGTGTTGCTTGCTGAGCTAATGGATGGGGAACGCATTCAAATACATGGGTGACATGTGTTGAGCTGTATTTATTGCTGTTTACAGCGTATCTATTTGTTTTATCTGGTTATTGTGCTCTGGTGTTGTACGCCTTTCGCCTTGCCGGCGAGTCACTTTTCTTTGCTTGGCCATCGAGCCGTAACCAAAAGAAAGGTCGCGACCAGCTTGGGCCCCACCAAGCTGGCCTTCGGCTTCTCTGCGTTACTCGGTGCCGAGCGGCGCCGCGAAAACTCGCTTCGCTCAGACAACTCGCGACGCTTTATCGCTCGGCCCCTGCGTTACTCGACAGCTTGGATGGGGATAAACGGCCGGAGAAAGGCGTGATTTTCAGGTCTCGTGATTTGGTCTAAGTTTGAAAACCCCAAATCAGCCGTTTGCAAGGACTAGAATATCCCATCTGAGCGGGCGAGTAGCGCAGAACTGACGGGAAAAAGGCGCTTGCGATGTCTGAGCGAAGCGAGTTTGCAAGCGTCCCCGGCAGGTCGAGCAACGCAGCGAACCCGAAGGGCCGCGCAGCTGGGTGCCCGGGGGGATTGCTAAGGGGGGTCGGGCAAACGGTCCCCCTTGGCTCGCCTAGAGGCGAAAACGGTAGTGAGCTAAACCCCGCAGCTCGAAGCTTGGGAAAAAATGCCAAACCACCACATCCTAGCCGTAGGGTGGGTGGCCAGAGCCACCCACCATGGCGAACAATCCTGCGGCGTTGTCCGCCTTACAAAACCGTTAGCACGGCTAACTCAATCCACCAAAGCCCCATTGATGATCGCCCGCAACTCCTGCCGCACCGCATAGGTAGAAGATGGAATCAGCTGCGTCATAAAGATCATCAGCACATCCTCGACCGGGTCGATAAAGAAGTTGGTACTGGCCATGCCTCCCCAACCGTATTCCCCCACCGAACCGTTAGTCTGCGACTTGGCCACATCGGTCTTGACCGAAAAGCCCAGGCCAAAGCCGGTGCCGTCATAGGGCGTTTCGCTGAAGGAGCCGATGGCCACGCCGGGCAGGTCCTGATTGCCCGGCAGGTGGTTCATGCGCATGAACTCCAGCGTTTTGCGGCCGATGATGCGAGCACCGTCCAGCTCGCCGCCGTTGGCCAGTGCCTGGGCGAAGCGGTAGTAGTCATCAATACAGGAAACCAGGCCGCCACCGCCGGACAAATAGCCGTGGGCTTTGGCAAAGGCCGAGTTCTGCGGGTCGTCCTGCAGGCTGAAGGTGTCGCCGGGTTGATATTGATAGCAGGCGGCGAAGCGATGAAGCTTGTCCTGTGGCACGGTGAAGAAGGTATCCGGCATGCCCAGTGGCTGGAAGATATGTTTGGCGAAGTACTCATCCAGGCTCAGGCCGGAGAGTACCTGGACCAGGTAGCCGCACACATCGGTGGCGACCGAGTAGCCCCAGGCGGTGCCTGGAGAAAACTCCAGCGGCAGGCGCGACAGTTCGTCGATCAACCTGTCCAGAGTATGACCAGGGCCGCCATCGAGTTTCAGGCTGCGGTAGGCAGCGTCGACGTTGGTTCGGTTCATAAAGCCGTAGGTCAGGCCCGATTGGTGGGTCAGCAAGTCGCGGATGCTCATTGGGCGTTCGGGCGCGGTGGTCAGCATCTGCGGGTGGCTGCCGGTCTTGTAGACGCGCAGGTCTTTCCAGGCGGGGATGTATTTGTGCACCGGCTCATCAAGCAGAAAGCGACCCTGTTCGTACAACTGCATCAGCGCAATCGAGGTGATGGGCTTGGTCATGGAGTAAATGCGGAACAGGGTGTCGCGCTCCACGGCCAGCCCGCGCTCCACGTCGCGCAGGCCCTGCGCCTTCAGCCAGGTGATTTCGCCGCGACGGGCGACCAGCGTCAAAGTGCCGGGCAGCTTGCCGGGTTCAAGGTAGGCGCGTTGCAGGTGGTCGCCAATGCGATCCAGACGGGTAACGTCCATTCCGGCGATGCAGGTGCTCTGTTCCATGGGAAATTCCGGTTATTGATCAATGACTTGATAGTAGCCTGTCTGCGTTGCCAACAGAAACCCCCGAGAGCCGCGAATGACGCATCATGCAGCGCTCTGATGCGGCTAGAAAAATAGTTGTTTATGGCCGCTGAAATCCGTTGTTAAGCGCCCTGAATTCGGTGTAAAAAGCCGCACCGAAGCAAAATGAGGGTTGCGATGAAATGAGCGAACAATCGCCCTGTCTGAATTGCGGTGCCTGTTGCGCCACTTTCAGGGTTTCTTTTTATTGGGGCGAGACAGACAGCGCGCCCGGCGGTGACGTACCCACCCAGCTTACCGAACAGATTTCCCCTTATCGCGCCTGCATGCAAGGTACCAACCAGCCCAAGCCGCGCTGTGTTGCGCTATTGGGCACCGTGGGTGAGGGCACGCGTTGCAGTATTTATGAAAAGCGTTCCAGCCCGTGCCGTGACTTTCCCTATCACGGTGAAAATGGCGTAGACAGCCCGGGTTGCCAGCAGGCGAGGGCGGCGCACGGGTTACCGCCGCTCCCGGATAGCCCACTTCGCCCCCGGCTGGTGCCGATCATCGCCGCCTGAGCGGGGTCACGCAGCAGCTGCCTCGGCCGGCTGGCCGGCGCTGGCGACCACTGAGTGCACCAGGTACAGCTTGCGCATGCTGTCCACCGTCAGCACGAAGGGATAGATATCCTGCTGGCCCATGCTGCGGGCCAGTACGTTGAGCACACTGCTCAGCTGCACCCAACGGTTAACAAAGGCAAGAAAGCGCTGACGGTCATCCTCGCCGTGTTCCAGTGCGGCCAGCTGGCTGCTGTCGAACGGGTCGGTTTGCAGTGTCAGGGTGTCGAGCTGCAGGCCGAAGTCCAGTGCGGCATTCAGGGTATCGGTCATGTGCAGATAGTGCGCCCAGGTCTCGGCCCAGTCTTCCCAGGGGTGGGTGGCGGCGTAGCTGCTGATGAAGTGATCTTTCCAGTTGGCTGGCGGGCCATCGTTGTAATGGCGCTTGAGGGCTTCCTGATAGTCCTGCCGATCATCGCCAAACAGGGCGCGGCAGGGTTCCAGCCAATGGGTGTCGCGTACCAGTCGATCCCAGTAGTAATGGCCGCTCTCGTGACGAAAATGGCCCAGCATGGTGCGGTAGGGCTCATGCATATTGACGCGCATGCGCTCCCGGTGGGCAGGGTCGGCTTCATCAATGTTCAGCGTGATCATGCCGTTCATGTGGCCGGTCATGACCGGGTCTTCGCCAGGTTGCTGGCGCAGAAAGTCGAAGCCTAGGCCCTGCTCCGGATCAACACTGCGAGGAATGACCGGCAACCCCAGCATTAATAACTGGGCGACCAGACGGCGTTTGGCGACCTCGGTTTCGTGCCAGAGGCGGGCGTTTTCGTCCAGGCTCAGGTCCGGGATGGTCTCGTTCAGCGCGCAGGCAAGGCAAAAGGGTGAGCTGGTGTCGCCGGTTACCAGCCAGTTGCAGGCAGCCGGCGCCGTCAAGTTCTGACAGCGGCGATAATGGCGCCTGGGCTGCTCGGTATCGGCCTGTAGATGCCAGCAACCCTCTTCACTGGCGGCTTCCAGGCTGAACAAGCTGCCTTTCAATGGGTGGTAACCCAGCTCTGCCCCGCAGCGCAGACACTGGGTGTTGTTGAAGAACACCGCCTGGCCACACTGACAGCGCTGTACCTGACCGGTTGCCTGGTAGTCGAACAGCTGCTGGCCTTCGGTCGCACGGACCAACTGATCAAAATAACTCATCTGTCTCTACCTGTAGCATGCGCCGGCGCGCTGACGCGCCCTTGGCTTAAGATTGCGATTGCGACTGAGTCTGCGCGCTTTCTTCCGGTTGCGCAAAGTAGGTCTGGCGAATGGCGTCATGCAGCTCGTCGAAGTCGACCTGAATCTCGTCGACAAAGGCGTGCAGGCGATCCGGCTCGGCGGCGAGCACCGCAATTTCTGCTTTGGCCAGATCCTGCCGGCAGGTTTCTACTTCGCTCAATGCGGCTTCATGCCGAGGCAATGTCAGCAACGCATTGGCCAGGCGCTCCAGCGCACAGGCCACGCTGCGCGGGAACAGCTGATCCTGCAGCAGAAACTGCAGCACGTCCGGCCCGCGGATGCGCAAACGCACATGCTGGCGGTACATCTGATAGCCGCTGAGCGACTTGAGCACACTCATCCACTGCAAGGTCTCGAACGGCGTGAGATCCTCAGGTGTGCGCGGCAACAGGTTGGCCGAGCGCACATCAAGTACGCGGGTGGTCATGTCGGCCCGTTCCAGTTGACGACCGAGCATCAGGAAGGAGCGCACCTGCGTGTAGCTTAGGGTGCTTTCAATCAGCCCGTTGACTGTTTGACAGCTGCGGATCACTCGGCCAAGGAAGGCGTCGCGCCGGCGCGGGGTAATGCCCGAGCCCACCTGTTCCTTGACGTTCAGATACATCTGGTTGACCTCTTCCCAGATCTCGCGGGGGATCACATCGCGGGTGGTACGCAGGTTCTCGCGGGCAGCGCTCAGCGAACTGAGAATGGAGCCGGGATATCGCCGGTCACCGCACATGAAGGTCAGCACGCTGGCTTCATCGCGAGTGGGGTAATGCTCGTCAAACAGTTCGTCGTTGCCGGTGATGGCGATGATTTCCGACCACCCCAGTTCAGTGGTGCGTGGCAAGTCGAGCAACAGGTGGCTGTTGACGCTCAGTAGGCGCGCGGTATCTTCGGCGCGTTCGAGGTAGCGGGCCAGCCAGTACACATTTTCGGCTACACGTGAAAGCATGATTCAGTTCCCCGCCATGTCTACGATCCAGGTGTCTTTACTACCGCCGCCCTGTGACGAATTGACGACAAGTGAGCCCTTGGTCAGTGCCACCCGGGTTAGCCCGCCGGTGGTGACCCAGTTGCTCTCGCCGGACAGGATAAAGGGCCGCAGATCCACGTGGCGAGGTTCCATTTCCTTGCCGCAAAGGGTGGGAGAGGTCGATAGGCTGAGCGTTGGCTGGGCCATGTAGTTGCGCGGGTCGGCCTTGATCAGTTCGGCAAACTTGGCGCGCTCCTTGTTGCTGGCGTGCGGGCCGATCAACATGCCGTAACCGCCGGACTCATTTGCCGGTTTGACCACCAGTTTGTCGAGGTTATCGAGGACGTACTTACGGTCTTCTTCGAACATGCACAGGTAGCTGGGCACGTTGGGCAATAGCGGCTGCTCACCCAGATAGTACTCGATGATCTTCGGCACAAAGGCGTAGACCACCTTGTCATCCGCCACGCCGGCACCCGGCGCGTTCGCCAGCGCGACGTTGCCCTTGCGCCAGGCCCGCATCAGCCCGCGAACGCCGAGCATGGAGTCGGGATTGAATACCTCGGGATCAATGAACATATCGTCCACGCGGCGGTAGATAACGTCTACCCGTTTCAGACCATCGATCAGACGCATGTACACGCAGTCATCATCGCCCACTACCAGGTCCGGACCTTCTACCAGTTGCACGCCCATCTGCGCGGCCAGGTAGGAGTGCTCGTAATAGGCTGAGTTGTAGATGCCGGGAGTAAGAATGACGATGTTCGGGTCGTCGCCTGGCCGTGGCGATAGCGAGGCCAGCATGTCGTATAGCTGAGAGGTGTAGTCATCAACAGGTTGAATGCGGCCGCTGGCGAACAGGTCCGGCAATACCCGTTTGGTAACGTTGCGGTTCTCCAGCATGTAGGAGACGCCGGAGGGAACCCGCAGGTTGTCCTCAAGAACATAGAGGGTACCGTCGTTGTCACGCACCAGGTCTGAGCCGCAGATATGCGCCCAGACGTTATGCGGGGTAGAAATGCCGACACACTGCGGACGAAAGTTGACCGACTGGGCAAGCACTTCAGCAGGGAATATACCGTCCTTGACGATCTTCTGGTCGTGGTAGAGATCATCGATGAACATGTTCAGCGCCTGCACGCGCTGCTTCAGGCCGGCGTCGGTCTTCTGCCATTCACTGAGGGGGATGATGCGCGGCACTATGTCGAACGGCCAGGCGCGGTCGATCATGTTGCCTTCGGTATAAACGGTAAAGGTGATGCCCATCAGCTGGATGGCCACCTCGGCCGCAGTCTTGTGCTCGGCCAGTTCGCGCGCATCGAGGTTGGCGAGGTACTGGCACAGCAGGTTGGCTTCCTGCCTCGGCTGTCCTGGTGCCTTGATGAGTTCGTCGTAAAAGCCCTTGGATAGGTAATTTTCCCAGTTTACTTTGCTCATTCAGCTACTCTGTCCGCTAGGGGGAGGGATGGCAGATCTGCTGCAATTGCCATACCAGATAACACCGGGTGAATGTTTGGCTCACCTCGTCTGACGGTGGCCAGGTTGTGGTGATGAGTTACTGCTGTACTGGCTAGTGTCACATTAGCGTGTTAAGAAATCAGGTGCGTAATAGGCTTGTATCATCCAAGGTGTTGGCATAGCCATTGCTTTGCTCTGGTAACGCATCTGCCGACCATATAACCGGGATCATCCAGCATGACTATCCGTGTAGCACTCAGGCACTCCACGCACTACGACTTTGATCGTCCGGTCACTGTCGCACCTCATCAAATCCGCCTCAAGCCGGCGCCGCACTGCCGCACGCCAATTGATGCCTACAGCCTCAAGGTTAGCGGAGGCGAGTACTTTATCAATTGGCAGCAGGATCCTTTTGGCAATCATATTGCTCGACTGGTGTTTCCGGAGAAGATGGAAAAGCTGCACATAGACGTGGAAGTGGTCGCGCCGATGACGGTGATCAACCCCTTCGACTTCTTTGTCGAGGAGTACGCGGAAACCTTCCCCTTCGAGTACAGCAAAGAGCTGAAGCGGGAGCTGGCTCCCTATCTGGATGCAGAAAAGCCGGGGCCTCTGCTGCACAAGTGGCTTGAGGGCGTTACCAGTAAAGAGATGACTGTGAGCGACTTTCTGGTCGAGATAAACCAGCGGTTGTCGCAGGATATTGCTTATCTCATTCGTATGGAGCCGGGTGTTCAGGCGGCGGAAGAGACGCTGGCGCTCAAACGCGGCTCTTGCCGCGATTCGGCCTGGTTGCTGGTGCAGATTTTGCGCAATCTGGGTCTTGCCGCACGCTTTGTATCGGGTTACCTGATCCAGCTGACGGCGGATGTAAAAGCGCTGGACGGCCCCTCGGGTACGGATGTCGACTTTACCGACCTGCACGCCTGGACCGAGGTATTTCTGCCGGGCGCAGGCTGGGTCGGGCTTGACCCTACCTCGGGGCTGTTTGCCGGCGAAGGGCATTTGCCTCTGGCCGCTACGCCTGAGCCCAGCAGCGCCGCGCCCATTACCGGGGCAACCGGCAAGTGCGAAGTTACCTTTGATTTTCATATGAGCGTCACCAGGGTGCACGAAGACCCGCGCGTGACCCTGCCGTACAGTGACGAGCAGTGGCAGGAAATCAATGCGCTCGGCGCCATCGTGGATGCGCGTTTGGACGAGCAGGATGTGCGTTTGACCATGGGTGGCGAGCCCACCTTCGTCTCGATTGACGATATGGATGCACCAGAATGGACCATCGCTGCGCAGGGGCCGACCAAAAGGGGGCTTTCCGAAGCGCTATTACGGCGCCTGCGCCCGCATTATGCACCGCACTCGCTGATCCATTATCAGCAAGGCAAGTGGTATCCGGGTGAACCACTACCGCGCTGGGCGCTGGCCTGCTATTGGCGCCGTGACGGTAAGCCGATGTGGCAGGACGATCAGTGGCTGGCCGACATGGAGAAAGATTACGGTTACGGCGATGCCGAGGCGCAGCTGTTTGCCGAGACCCTGGTCAAGCGGCTGGGCCTGTCTGCGCAGTACCTGATCCCGTGCTATGAAGATGCCTATTACTACCTGTGGATCGAGCAAACACTGCCGGCGGACGTCGATCTGACCAAAGCCGATCTCAAGGACGATGAAACTCGCCGTCGTCTGGCGCGTCTGCTGGAGCGTGGCCTGGATGAGATTACCGGTTTCGCGCTGCCATTGGCGGCCGGCAAGGCGAAGAATGTCTGGCAGACCGGCGAATGGCCGCTGCGCCGCGAGCATCTTTATCTGATACCGGGCGATTCGCCCATGGGCTTGCGGCTGCCGCTATCGGCATTACCGGAGAAGAAGCGTGAGGAGCCACAGGCTGCCTCGCTGTTTGAGCCGGCCACGGAGCTGACCGACATCCATGGTGAGGTCGCGCGATTATACAGCGCCTCCCAGCAGCCAAACGCCGGCGCCGGGCAAGGCAGCCATCACATGGCTGCCGGTCAGGAATGGCAGGAACAGATTCCGACGCTGCAGGAGGAGGGCATCATCGGTACCGCGCTGTGCATCGAGCCGCGCGACGGCAAGCTGTTTATCTTTATGCCGCCGCTGACCCAGCTCGAGAGCTATCTGTCGCTGTTGGCCAGCCTGGAGCAGACGGCTGCCGAGCTGAAGATGCCACTGTGCATTGAGGGTTATGCGCCACCGTCGGATACGCGTATCGAAAAATTCATGATCACGCCGGACCCGGGGGTGATCGAAGTCAACGTGATGCCGGCGGGCAACTGGCCGGAGCTGGTGAAAAACACCGAAATTCTGTACGAAGAAGCGCGGCTCACGCGCCTGGGCACCGAGAAATTCATGCTCGATGGCCGGCACACCGGCACCGGCGGGGGCAACCACGTGACCCTGGGTGGCCGCACGCCGTCGGAGTCGCCGTTCCTGCGCCGCCCGGACCTGCTGGCCAGCATGCTGACCTTCTGGCAACACCATCCGAGCCTTTCCTACCTGTTCTCCGGCATGTTCCTGGGCCCGACCAGCCAGGCGCCGCGGATTGACGAGGCACGGCACGAGGCGCTCTACGAACTGGAAATTGCCCTGGCGCAAATGCCCAAGGGTGAAGTGCCGCAGCCCTGGCTGGTGGATCGGCTGGTGCGTAACCTGCTGACCGACATTACCGGCAATACCCACCGCGCCGAGTTCTGCGTCGATAAGATGTACTCGCCAGACAGTGCCACCGGACGTTTGGGCTTACTGGAGCTGCGCGGGTTTGAAATGCCGCCGCATGCGCGCATGAGCCTCATGCAGCAGTTGCTGATCCGCGCGCTGGTCGCGCGCTTCTACGCCGAGCCATACCGCCAGCCGTTGGCGCGCTGGGGAACCGCACTGCATGATAAGTGGATGATGCCGCACTATATCTGGCGCGATCTCTGCGATGTGCTGGCAGATCTGCGTGCGCATGGTTTTGCCTTCAAGGATGAATGGTTTGCGCCTTTCCTGGAGTTCCGCTTCCCGCACGCGGGCGAGGTGCAGTATGGCGATGTACGAATCGAGTTGCGTCAGGCGATAGAGCCCTGGCACGTGCTGGGCGAGGAGGTGAGCGGCGGCGGTACTGCTCGCTACGTTGATTCGTCTGTCGAGCGTATGGAAGTCAAGGTAAGGGATTTCAACGCCGCGCGGTACACCCTGACCTGCAACGGTTACAAGGTGCCGCTGCAACCCACGGGTGTCAGCGGCGAAGCCGTTGCGGCGGTGCGTTTCAGAGCCTGGCAGCCACCCTCGGCGCTGCACCCGATGATCACCATTCAAGCGCCGCTGGTGTTTGATCTGGTGGATAATTGGAATCAGCGCTCGGTTGGCGGTTGTACCTATCACGTAGTGCATCCCGGTGGGCGTGGTTACGAAACCTTCCCGGTCAACGCGAACGAAGCCGAGGCGCGGCGCATGACTCGTTTCTGGGATTATGGCCATACGCAAGGCTCGATGGCCGATGTGCGCCAGGCCGCGGGACAGGAATATCCGCATACCCTGGATTTGCGGCGTGCCGCAGTAGCCAGCCGTGGTTTATAATGGCTGACTAAACCCCATAGTGCCGGGCCGCTGAAGTCGGCGGCCTTCAGGAAGCTTTGCATGCAACAGGCAGGTAACGCCGTCTCTCCGCTTAAAACGCTGCTGGGGGACTATCCCGGTCATACCGGCCATGACGAGCTCCTGGATGCCGATCAGCAGCCGCGCGCCCATTGGCAGGGCCTGCTGGACGATATTGCCAGGTTGGGCACCGATACTCTGGTCAGCCGCAGCGAAGAAGTTCAGAACCTGCTGCACGAGAATGGCGTCACCTTCAATCCCTATGAAGACGATCCGGGTCAGCTGCGCTCCTGGCAGCTTGATTGCGTGCCCTGGGTCATCAGTACCGAGGAGTGGGAAACACTGGAGGCTGGGCTGCGCCAGCGCAGCCGCCTGCTGGAACACCTGCTGGACGATCTGTACGGCGCGCGCCGGGTTTTTCAGGAGGGCCTGCTGCCCCCCGAGCTGATTTTTACTCACCCCGGTTTTCTGTTCTCCGCTGCTGATGATCCGCAGCAGGTTGATCGCCCGCTATTGATCTTCCACGGCACCGATGTCATCCGCGATGAGCGCGGTGGCTGGCAGGTGCTGAGTGACTGGACGCAGTCGCCGGCAGGGGTGGGTTACGCGCTGGAAAATCGCATTACGCTGGCGCGCGCCTTGCCCAGTATCTACCGCGATGCCCCGATCAAGCGCCTAGCCGGCTTTTTACAGGCGCAGCACCGCTGTCTGGCCAGTCTGGCCAAGACCCAGCGTGAGCAGCCCAATATCGTACTGCTGTCGCCTGGCCCCGGCAGCCCCGGTTACTTCGAGCATGCCTGGCTGGCCAACTACATGAACTTCTCGTTGGTCGAAGGCGATGATCTGGTGGTGCGTGACGGCCAGGTTGCCATGCGCACCTTGGGCGGCCTGACCCAGGTCGATGTGATTCTGCGCCAGATCAACGACCCCTGGTGCGACCCGCTTGAGCTAAGGCCCGATTCGCTACTGGGCGTGCCGGGCCTGCTGCAGGCGGCGCGCTGTGGCAATGTCCATATCGCCAATGCGCTGGGCGCCGGCATTCTTGAGCATCCGGGCCTGTCAGCCTTTCTGCCCGATCTGTGCCGTGCACTACTGGGCGAAGAGCTGCTGCTGCCGTGCCGCGAAACGCTCTGGTGCGGTTCTGCTGACAGCTTGTCGCAGGTGGACGATGAGCTGGATGAGTGGGTCCTGCGTGATATTAGCCGTCCAGGCAAGCTCTATCGTGCAGACCAGATGGGCTTGGATGCGTTGCGCGATCTGCGCACCCAGCTGCGTCACCATCCCTATCTGTTTACTGCGCAGCGGCAGATCGCTGGCGGTGTAACGCCGGGTTTCAATACTCAGACCCGGAGCCTGGAGCGCCAACAGACTACCCTGCGGTTCTTCAGCCTGGTCGAGCCGGATGACCTGCTCAAGCCGGTGAATGAACGCAACTACCGCGTTATGCCCGGCGGCCTGGCGTGGCAGGGGGAGGCAGGCGCCCCCCTGATGAAGAGCCGCCTGGTAAAGGACGTCTGGGTGCTGGCGCCAGTGCCGCAGCCGCATATCAGCTTGTTGCGTCAGGCGCAGGGCCCCATCGTGGTAACCCGCGATGGCAAGGACCTGCCGTGCCGAGTGGCAGAAAGCCTGTTCTGGCTGGGGCGTTACGGCGAGCGACTGGATACCCGCGGTCGCTTACTCCGTGAGTCGCTTGCCAGACTGCTGCAGGATGAACGGCAGGAAGGCGGCTCTACCTTGATGCCCGACCTGCTGCGCGCGCTGGAAATACCTCTCGATGAGGAAATAAAAAACCCCGAGGCACCGGTCGCTGCCGGGCGCGTTTCCCGTGAATACATACTCACCCGCGACCGCCTGTTGCAAATGTTTTCTGATGATCTGCCGGAAGGCTTGCCAGTGCTGTTTGGGCATTTTGTACGCAACAGCCGTGCAGTGCGAGACCACCTGGGCGACGACACCTGGCGTGCCATCAATAGCTTACGCCAGCAGTTCAACAGTATGTCGCGCACGCGCGGCGTGGTGGTGGGGCAGCGCCACCTTGAAGCAATGGTGCTCGACCTGGCGGCGTTCTTTGGTCTGTGCAACGAGACCATGCCACATCACTATGGCTGGCGTTTTCTCGATATAGGTCGGTTTATCGAGCGTATGCTGGGATCGCTGGAGCTGCTCAAGCTTGCTTTGCTCACTGCCGAGGAACCGGGCATTCCGTTATGGGAGGTGGTGTTGGCGACCACCGACAACCTCACCGTGTATCGCCGTCGCTACCGTTCACAGCTGCACCCGCTGGCGATTCTTGATCTGCTGCTGTTTGATGAAACCAATCCGCGTTCGATCGGTTACATGCTTAAACGCCTGGACAGACAAATCGCCAAACTGCCCTCGCCGGGCAGCTCGCCGTACCGCAATACCGAGCAGCGCCTGGTTATCCAGGCGACCAGCACGCTGCATCTGGTCGATATTGCTACACTCGCCGACCTGGAAGGCTCTGCCGATGCCAGAGAGGCGCTGAGCAATCTGCTGGATCAATTGATCGAACCCATGTCCGAGTTGTCGAACGCGCTCTCGCACAGTCATTTCAGCCACGTTGAAGCACCGCGTCAGCTGGTAAGCATGCATTTCAGTGGGCAACCCTGACCGAGGCCGTGATGAAATACCAGCTACGCCATACTACCCATTACGAATACAGCGGCGCGGTCACGCTGAGCCACAACGAGGCGCGTATTCTGCCGCGTAACCTGCCGTGGCAGGACTGTACCGAGACCCAACTGGTGATATCACCGACACCGGACCGCCTGCGTGAGCGCACGGACTTTTTCGGCAACCGGGTGGTGTATTTCTCCATTGAGTCTTTGCACGACAGCCTAGATGTAACCGTCAGCAGCAATGTGATCACGCGCCCGCGGCTGGCTGCCGATTTCTTCAGCAGTATTGGTTGGGAGGCTGCTGCTGGGGAGTTGCAGCAGGACCCACGCAAAACCAACCGCGATTGTCTGGAAGCACGTTTGTATGTGCTCAGCTCGCCGTTCATCTTTCAGCACAGCCGACTCGCGGAGTACGCGCGCGATTGCTTCACGCCGGGGCGCAACCTGGTTGATGCGGTGCTGCAACTGAACAGCAAAATCTTCAACGAGTTTATCTACGACCCCGAGTTCACGACGGTCGCTACGCCCCTGGCTGATGTGCTCGCCAGTAAGCGCGGGGTTTGCCAGGACTTTGCCCACTTGATTATTGGCTGCCTGCGCTCCCTTGGCTTGGCGGCGCGCTACATCAGTGGCTATATGGAAACCTTGCCACCGCCCGGTGAAGTGAAGTTGCTGGGCGCCGACGCTACCCACGCCTGGGCTGCGGTATTCATTCCGGGCTGGGGCTGGCTGGAGATAGACCCCACCAACGGCTGCATGCCCGATGAGCGCTACATTGTGCTCGGCTGGGGCCGCGACTTCGCCGATGTGACGCCACTCAAAGGCGTGATGACCGGCGGCGGCGACCACGTGCTCAGCGTGGCAGTGGATGTAATTCCCCTGCGTGAGGAAGCGTCGCTGCTTTAGCAGCGCTTGCGCGATCTCGGTCTTTTCATCTCCATTTCGCGTTTCTATCGGTGTTCAGGCACTGAAGCTGGATTCGCCAATCCAGTGCATTGCCGGACGAATATGGCCTGGCTGCCTCTCCCTGTCTGCATGGATAGAGCAGCGTCAGCCAGGCATCGAACAGACTGCAAGGCCAAGCACTGGTTGTCGGGTCCGGGTAAACCAGTAAAATGCGCCGATTCTATTTATCCGCTGCTGGAGTTGCCGCATGCCCCATCCGTTAAGCCCCCCCAACCGTCTGGTGCCGCTGTGTCTGGCATGTTTGCTTGCCTCGCCTGCACAGGCGCAAGAGGCGGTGCAGCTCGAGGCCATGACCATCTCTGGCGAGAAACTGGATGCGGTAGCGCAGGCTCGAGAGCAGCTGCATGACGTGCCCGGCGGCACCAACCTGATTGATATGCAGCAGGTCGAGCAGGGAAGGGTGGCCGGTGTGGCTGATGTGCTGGCGTATCAGCCCGGTGTGTATGCTCAGTCACCTGGCAACGAAGGGGTTAAAATCAGCATCCGAGGCTCGGGTATCAATCGTGGCCCCGGTGCGCATGCCTCCGGCAATCACATCATGCTCGACGGTCTGCCGCTGACCGGCTCCGGCGGCACACCCTATGAGCTGTTGGAACCGCTGTGGCTTAGCCGTGCGGAAGTGCTGCGTGGTGCTAACGGCTTTGACCGCGGCGCGCTGGCGTTGGGCGGCGCCGTTGACTACATCACCCGCAGCGGTTTTGATGCGCCGCGTCTGCAGCTGCGTATGGAGGCGGGCAGCGACGGCTACCTCAAGCGTCATATCGCTTCCGGTCAGGTTATCGACAACCTTGACTATTACCTCGGTGTCACCGATCTGCACTACGACGGCCAGCAGGATCACGCCGCCGGCAGTGGCAAGGGGGTGGTTGCCAACCTGGGCCTGCAGTTGAACCCCGATCTGGAAACCCGCTTCTTCCTGCGTTACCGCGAGACCGAACACCAATCGCCTGGCCGCCTGACCCAGTCGCAGATCGACGATGATCCGACCCAGGCCAGCGCCGCCAACATCGCCCGCGACGCAAAACGCGAGCAGCCTGGCAGTACCTGGCTGGCGAACAAGACCACGCTGCGCCTGGACGACGTCAGTACGCTGGAAATGGGATTGGTTTATCACCATTACCCGATGGACCTGATGGAGAGTCCGTACCGCATTCGGGTGGATTACAGTGATGTCAGTGCGACCCTGAATTACCGTCGTGAACACCAGCTGTTCGGGCTGAATTCGAACACCACGGTCGGCTGGCGCACCACCACCAACCTGCCAAGCAGCGATGCCAAGGAAACCGCCTACCAACCGCTCAATGCCAGCGGCACTGTCTATCCGGTGGGCACCCTGATGCGCAAATACACGCATCAGGGCTCAGACAACGTACTGCATATCAGCAACGAGCTGGAACTGGCGCAGAATCTGTGGCTGACCAGTGGTCTGGCGTTGATTTACACCGAGCGCGAGGTCGAGGTGACCTGGCCAGATGCAGGAGAGAAGCTCAACGAAGGCACCTGGGATTACGCGCCGCGTCTGGGGCTGCGTTATCGCCTGGATTCTGGTAGCGAGCTTTACGGGAATCTGTCGCGCTCTGTAGAGCCGCCGCACCCGTGGTCGATGATATGGGGCTCGCCCACGCGTTTCCCGATCAGCAATCAGCCCTGGAGCAATCGCCAAAGTGCCCCGGTCAGCCTGGATAACCAGACCGCAACCACCTTTGAGGTTGGGGCGCGCGGTGACTCGCTGATTGGTCTCTGGGATCTGGCGTACTACTACGCACAGGTTCGGCATGAGTTGCTGACCATTGAGATAGAGCCCAACATTTTCGCCGAATCCAATGCCAGTCCGACCGTGCATCAAGGGCTGGAAGTCGGGCTGACCAGTCAGCTCTGGCAAGGCGGCGATCTGGGGGCGCTGGCGCTGCGTCAGGCGTACACCTTTAGCGACTTCCATTATCGCGATGACGATACCTTTGGCGGTAACCGTCTGCCAGGGCTGCCGAGACACTATTATCAAGGTGAGCTGCGCTATCAGCATCCGGCAGGTGTCTATGTCGGGCTGAACGTAGAGCATGCTTCCAGGGTGCCGGTGGATTACGCCAATTCCTGGTACGCCGATGACTACACGACCTTTGGTGCGATCCTGGGGTACGAGGCGCCGCGGCAAGACTGGCAGGCATGGCTTGAGCTGCGCAATCTGACAGACGAGCGCTACGCCGCCACGGTTACGCCGGGTTACAACGACAACGGCGTGGAGGCTGCACGGCTGACGCCGGGCGAGAGCTTTGGCGTCTATACCGGATTTTCCTGGAGCTGGCTGTAAGGTCGGAGGTGAGCGGCGGGACCGCTCGTCCTGTCTACTGGAAAGCCTGCCTGACTCTGCTTCACTGAAGGGTAGGCCCTTGGTGATTCAGTCGGGAGGTACCCCATGTCCTTTGATCAGCATCATCCCGGTGAGAACAACTTGCCACACTTGCCGTTGCCGGAACTGGACCCGCCCCACAGCCACTGGGAAGGGCCGATCGAAAGTGAAGAGCTGAATGAGCTGGATGCTGGGGAAGTGTACCGCATGCTGCATGAGGACGATTAAGCAGCATCGCTACGCTCGATAACCAGATGAAGAACTAATAAAAAACCCGGCACAGAGGCCGGGTTTTTTATTGTGGCTTACAGCTCGGAATTTCCCGCTGTAACGCGCAGGTTCGCGTTACATGTTCGGGTAGTTCGGGCCGCCGGTGCCTTCAGGGGCCACCCAGTTGATGTTCTGGGAAGGGTCCTTGATATCACAGGTTTTGCAATGCACGCAGTTCTGCGCATTGATCTGGAAGCGCTTGTCGCCGTTGTCTTCGGTCACGATCTCGTAAACGCCGGCCGGGCAGTAGCGCTGCGCAGGCTCGTCGTACAGCGGCAGGTTCTTCTCCAGCGGGATGCTTGGGTCTTTCAGCGTCAGGTGAACCGGCTGATCTTCTTCGTGGTTGGTGTTGGAGATAAACACCGAAGACAGCTTGTCGAAGCTGATAACCCCATCAGGCTTGGGATAATCGATCTTCTGCGCGTCGGCCGCCTTTTTCATGCAGGCGTAATCCGGCTTGGTGTCGTGCAGGGTCAGCGGAATCTTGCCACCGAACCAGTTCTGGTCGATATAGTTGAACGCGCCGCCCATCAAGGGGCCAAACTTGTGGATGGCCGGCCCGAAGTTGCGGGACGCGAACAGCTCGTCATACAGCCAGCTGGCCTTGAAGCCATCGACGTAACCGGTCAGCTCATCGCCGCCTTCACGGCCGGCCTTCAGCGCCTCGACAACGGCGTCAGCGGCAAGCATGCCAGACTTCATGGCGGTGTGGCTGCCCTTGATCTTGGCGAAGTTCAGGGTGCCCAGATCACAACCGATCAGCGCGCCACCCGGGAAGACCATCTTCGGCAGTGAGTTCAGGCCACCTTTACAGATGGCGCGAGCGCCGTAGGAAACCCGCTTGCCGCCTTCCAGGTACTGCTTGATCACCGGATGGTGCTTGTAACGCTGGAATTCATCGAAAGGCGACAGGTGCGGATTGGCGTACGACAGGTCGATGATCAGACCAACCACAATCTGGTTGTTCTCGATGTGGTACAGGAAGGAACCACCGGTGTTCTCGGTACCGACCACGTCGAGCGGCCAACCGGCGGTGTGTACCACCAGGCCTTGTTCGTGCTTGGCAGGGTCGATGTCCCAGATTTCCTTGATGCCGATACCGTAATGCTGGGCGTCGGCTTCTGAATCCAGATTGAAGCGCTTGATCAGTTGCTTGCCGATGTGGCCGCGGCAACCTTCGGCAAACAGCGTGTACTTGGCACGCAGTTCCATGCCGGGGGTGTAGAAGCCTTCCTTCGGGTTGCCTTCGCGGTCAACACCCAGGTCGCCGGTCAGAATGCCGCGAACCACGCCGTTCTCGTCGATCAGCGCTTCCTGTGCAGCGAAGCCGGGATAAACTTCAACTTCAAGAGCTTCGGCTTGCTCGGCCAGCCAGCGGCAGAGGTTGCCGAGGGAAATAATGTAGTTGCCTTCGTTGTGCATGGTCTTGGGCACAAAAAGGTCGGGAATCTTGCTGCCTTTTTCGGCACTGGTGAGCATGTAAATGTCATCACGAGTAACCGGTGTGTTCAGCGGGGCGCCAAGTTCTTTCCAGTCAGGGAACAGCTCTTCCAGTGCGCGGGGTTCAAACACGGCGCCAGAGAGGATGTGGGCGCCAACTTCAGAGCCTTTTTCTACGACGCAAACGCTGACTTCCTGGCCGGATTCAGCTGCCTGCTTTTTGATTCGACATGCAGCTGCCAGGCCGGATGGGCCAGCACCTACGATGACAACGTCAAACTCCATGAATTCGCGTTCCACTATGTATCTCCTAACTCTAGGCCGGTCACAAGTATCGATTTTCGTATGATCTTCCATGATCGATTAGCCGCGAAGTATAACAGCCCGTTGTTTCGGCTCCAATCCAAAGATGGCGTTTTGTCTCGCTCTTGCGTCTATGGTCGGGTTGCAAGTATTGACCGTCTGTGAGCTGACCGTCATGATAAAGGGCTTTTGAATGACGGGCCCGCTTTAGTCTGAATGTGAATAAAATGGACTTTTTAGTCATGTTTTGCGGGTTTTTGTTTTGGTCCATCCGAAAATGAGGCAATCATGAAGGTACTTGTAGCGGTTAAGCGAGTCGTTGATTACAACGTCAAGGTTCGCGTCAAGGCGGACAACTCCGGCGTCGATCTCGCCAACGTCAAAATGTCGATGAACCCCTTCTGCGAAATCGCCGTGGAAGAAGCCGTACGCCTGAAAGAAAAAGGCGTCGCGACTGAAATCATCGCCGTCACCGTCGGCCCGACTGCTGCCCAGGAGCAGCTGCGCACCGCACTGGCACTGGGTGCCGACCGCGCCGTGCTGGTCGAGTCGGCCGAAGAGCTGAGCTCGCTGGCCATCGCCAAACTGCTCAAGGGCGTTGTCGACAAGGAACAGCCTCAGCTGGTCATCCTCGGCAAGCAGGCGATCGATTCCGACAACAACCAGACTGGCCAGATGCTGGCGGCACTGAGCGGTTACGCCCAGGGCACCTTTGCCTCTGAAGTCGCGGTTGATGGCGAGAGCGTCAAGGTCACCCGCGAAATCGACGGCGGTCTGCAGACTGTTGCCCTCAAGCTGCCGGCCATCGTGACCACCGACCTGCGCCTGAACGAGCCACGCTACGCGTCGCTGCCGAACATCATGAAGGCCAAGAAGAAGCCGCTGGAAACCCTCAAGCCGGAAGATCTGGGCGTCAGCACCAGCTCCACCGTGACCACCCTGAAGGTTGAAGCCCCGGCCGCGCGCAGCGCCGGCATCAAGGTCAAGAGCGTCGACGAACTGGTCGACAAACTCAAGAACGAAGCCAAGGTGATCTAAATGACGATTTTGGTTATTGCTGAACACAACAACGCCGAGCTGAACGCAGCGACCCTGAACACCCTGGCCGCTGCTGCGGCCATCGGTGGCGACATCGACGTACTGGTTGCTGGCGAAGGCTGCTCCGCCGTGGCCGACGCCGCGGCCAAGGCCGCTGGCGTGAGCAAGGTGCTGCTGGCCGATAACGCCGCTTATGCACACCAGCTGCCGGAAAACATCGCAGCCCTGGTTGCCGAGCTGGGCAAGGGCTACAGCCACATTCTGGCCGCTGCCAGCACCAACGGTAAGAACTACCTGCCGCGCGTTGCCGCGCTGCTGGACGTTGACCAGATCTCCGAGATCATTGCCGTCGAAAGCGCCGATACCTTCAAGCGCCCGATCTACGCCGGTAACGCTATTGCCACCGTGCAATCGAGCGCCGCCATCAAGGTCATCACCGTGCGCGCCACCGGCTTTGACGCCGTGGCAGCCGAAGGCGGCAGCGCCAGTGTTGAAGCGGTTTCCGCGGTGCAGGACGCGGGCGTTTCCAGCTTTGTGGGTGAAGAGCTGGCCAAGTCTGACCGTCCTGAACTGGCCGGTGCCAAGATCGTCGTTTCGGGCGGCCGCGGTATGCAGAATGGCGACAACTTCGAAATGCTCTACAAGGTGGCCGACAAGCTGGGCGCTGCGGTAGGTGCATCACGCGCTGCGGTTGACGCCGGCTTCGTACCCAACGACATGCAGGTTGGTCAGACCGGCAAGATCGTCGCACCGCAGCTGTACGTTGCAGTCGGCATCTCCGGCGCCATCCAGCATTTGGCCGGTATGAAAGACTCCAAGGTGATCGTTGCGATCAACAAGGACGAAGAAGCGCCGATCTTCCAGGTAGCGGATTACGGTCTGGTGGCAGACCTGTTTGAAGCTGTGCCTGAGCTGGAAAGCAAGCTCTAAGCCGCAGGCCAAGAGCAGCCGCAAGCTTCAAGCGGCAGCTACAAGAAAACCCCGGTCTCGAGAGAGCCGGGGTTTTTGGTTTTAGGCCTCGCGGCAAGCTGCAAGCCTTAAGCTGCAAGTAACACCCAGACCAGCACGCGCCTGGAGTTTGCTTTTGCTTTTGCTTGTCGCTTATGGCTTACGGCTCGAGTCGGCGGCAGCCAGCGCGAACGATTCAAGATGGTAGCCACTTTCATCAACCAATAAGTACCACCCAGCCTGATCCCAGTCACCCAGTACTATGCGCTCGGCCGGTTCGCCGTCAATCATCAAGGGGTGGCGGGCGGGGCGGTGGGTGTGGCCGTGAATCAGCGTGCGTACGCCTTGATTACGCATTACTTCGGCCACTTCACCCAGGTTAACGTCGGTAATGTCTGCCGCCTTCATGCGGGTTCGGCTTTGGCTTTCATCGCGCAATTTGCGGCCAATTTTCCGCCGCGTGCGCAGTGGCAGGTTGCGCAAGACAAAACGGCTGGTGGGGTTGCGCAGCCATTTGCGCATGCGTATGTAATCGAGGTCGTCGATGCAGAGGCTGTCACCGTGCATCAACAGCACCGGCTCTCCGTTCAAGTTCACGATGCTGGGATCGCGCAGTAGCGTACAGCCGGCCTTACGGCAAAAACGGCGCCCCAGCAGGAAATCGCGATTGCCATGCATGAGAAAAACTTTCACGCCACGGCTGCCCAGTTCGGCCAGGGCGGCAGCGGCCTGTTCACCCAGCGTATCCATGGCGTCATCGCCGAGCCAGACCTCAAAAAAGTCGCCGAGTATATACAGCTCGTCGACCTTGCTGGCCTGGTCCTTCAGGCATTGCAAAAACGCCCGGGTGATATCCGGGCGTTTTGCTTCTAGATGCAGGTCGGAGATAAACAGATAGCGCATCTGCGAGGCGGTACTCAGTCGACCAGTTCGGCGCGTTCGATGATCACGTCGTCTGCAGGTACGTCCTGGTGGCCGGCACGCGAGGTGGTGCTTACAGCCTTGATTTTCTCGACTACGTCCATGCCATCGCTGACCTTACCGAATACCGCGTAACCCCAGCCCTGGGTGGTCTTTGCGCTGTGGTTGAGGAAGTCGTTATCTGACACGTTGATAAAGAACTGGGCGCTGGCAGAGTGCGGCTCCATGGTGCGTGCCATGGCGACGGTGCCTACCGCGTTGCCTACGCCGTTGTCGGCTTCGTTCTTGATCGGCGCGCGAGTATCTTTTTGCTTCATGCCGGGTTCAAAACCGCCGCCCTGGATCATGAAGTTGCTGATGACACGGTGGAAGATGGTGCCGTCGTAGTGGCCGTCTTTAACGTACTGCTTGAAGTTTTCGACTGTCTCGGGGGCTTTGTCGGCGAAGAGTTCTAGGGTGATAACGCCGTAGTTTGTATGCAGTTTGACCATCGGGCAGTCCTCGGGCAAAAAAATCTGGTGGGGTAGCGTCGCGCAAGTGCGTTGTCGCATTCAGGCGCTTGACAGTTTCGGGTATGATACGGGTTTTGGCCAACTCGGCCTAGCCAAAATCCGTGATGCCGCAGGCGTCACCCGTAGCGAGTTTTGCTGACCTTATGAACAAACCCGAAGCCACGCCGCCCAGTCACTTTCTGCGCCAGATCGTTCAGTCGGATCTAAGCAGCGGCAAGCACGATAGCATCGTCACCCGTTTCCCTCCTGAGCCCAACGGCTATCTGCATATTGGCCACGCCAAATCAATCTGTCTCAATTTCGGTTTGGCCAAG
Source organism: Halopseudomonas sabulinigri (assembly GCF_900105255.1). NCBI lineage: Bacteria > Pseudomonadati > Pseudomonadota > Gammaproteobacteria > Pseudomonadales > Pseudomonadaceae > Halopseudomonas > Halopseudomonas sabulinigri. The sequence goes on from NZ_LT629763.1 coordinate 556,426, forward strand.
GAGTTTGCTGGTGCCTGTCATCTGCGTTTTGATGACACCAATCCCGCCAAGGAAGAGCAGGAATACATCGATGCGATCAAGCAGGATGTTGAGTGGTTGGGTTTTGAGTGGGCCGGCAATGTGCGTTATGCCTCCGACTATTTTGATCAGTTGCACGCCTGGGCGATTGAGCTGATCAAAGCTGGTAAGGCTTATGTCTGTGAGTTGTCGCCAGAGCAAGCGCGCGAATACCGGGGCTCGCTCACTGAGCCCGGCAAGAACAGCCCGTTCCGCGATCGCAGCGTTGAAGAGAATCTGGACCAATTCGCCCGCATGACCGCCGGCGAGTTTGCCGACGGCGCCAAGGTATTGCGCGCCAAGATCGACATGGCCGCGCCCAACATGAATCTGCGCGACCCCATTCTGTACCGCATCCGTCACGCCCATCATCACCAGACGGGTGACAAATGGTGCGTGTATCCCAGCTATGACTTCACTCATGGGCAGTCTGATGCGATCGAAGGCGTTACGCATTCGATCTGTACGCTGGAGTTTGAAGATCACCGGCCGCTGTACGAATGGTGCTTGAACAATCTGCCGGTGCCAGCGACGCCGCGGCAGTACGAATTTGCCCGTCTGAATCTGAATTACACAGTAACCAGCAAGCGCAAGCTGAAGCAGTTGGTCGACGAAAAACACGTGGATGGCTGGGACGATCCACGTATGTCCACTATCAGTGCCTTCCGTCGCCGTGGCTATACGCCGGCGTCCATTCGGGAGTTCTGCGAGCGCATTGGGGTAACCCGCTCCGACGGCGTGGTGGACATGGGCGTGCTGGAATTCTGTATCCGTGACGACCTGGATGCACACGCGCCGCGAGCCATGTGCGTGCTCAAGCCGCTGAAGGTGACCATTACCAATTATCCCGAGGGCCAGACCGAGCTGCTGAGCCTGCCGCGTCATCCCAAGGAAGACATCGGCGTGCGCGAACTGCCTTTCGAGCGCGAGATTTACATCGATCAGGATGACTACATGGTTGATCCGCCCAAGGGCTACAAGCGCCTGGTGCCAGGTGGCGAAGTGCGTCTGCGCGGCAGCTATGTGATCCGCGCTGACGAGGCAGTGACCGACGCAGACGGCAACATCGTCGAGCTGCTGTGCTCGTATGATCCGGATACCCTGGGCAAGAATCCCGAAGGTCGCAAGGTCAAGGGCGTGATTCACTGGGTGCCGGCAGCTGCCAGCATCGAGTGCGAGGTACGCTTGTACGACCGCTTGTTCAAGACGCCAAACCCGGACAAGGGCGAAGAGGGCGCAGGCTTTCTGGATAACATCAATCCCGAGTCGCTGATCGTGCTCACCGGTTGCCGTGCCGAGCCCTCATTGGCATCCGCCAGCGTGGATGATCGCTTCCAGTTCGAGCGCGAAGGCTACTTCTGCCTGGACTCGAAAGACGCCACCGCAGAGCGTCCGGTATTCAACCGTACTGTCACCTTGCGCGACTCCTGGGGTAACTGATGGCGCTGACGATCTACAACACGCTGAGCAAGACCAAGGAAGCCTTCAAGCCGCTGATCGGCAACCAGGTGCGTATGTATGTCTGCGGCATGACCGTGTACGACTATTGCCACATAGGTCATGCGCGGGTGATGGTCGCCTTCGATGTGGTAGCGCGCTGGTTCCGCCACAGTGGCTATGAGCTGACCTACATCCGCAACATTACCGACATCGACGACAAGATCATCCGCCGTGCCAATGAAAACGGTGAGACATTTCAGCAGCTGACCGGCCGCATGATCGCTGCCATGCACGAAGACGAAGCACGTCTCAATGTGCAGCGCCCGGATCAGGAGCCCAAGGCCAGCGAGCACGTGCCGGGCATGCATAGCATGATCCAGACACTGATCGACAAGGGCTTCGCCTACGCACCGGGCAACGGTGACGTGTATTACCGCGTCAGCCGCTTTGCCGATTACGGCAAGCTGTCACGCAAGAAAACCGAAGACCTGCGCAGCGGCGCGCGGGTTGAGGTAGATGAAGCCAAGGAAGATCCGCTGGACTTCGTGCTCTGGAAGGGTGTCAAGCCGAGCGAGCCGAGCTGGACCTCGCCCTGGGGCGAAGGGCGTCCGGGCTGGCATATTGAATGCTCGGTGATGTCCACCTGCTGCCTGGGTAACACCTTTGACATTCACGGCGGCGGGCCCGACCTGGTGTTCCCACACCACGAGAACGAGATCGCGCAAAGCGAGGCGGCTACTGGGGAGCTGTATGCCGCCAGCTGGATGCATGCCGGTGCCGTACGCGTAGACGGCGAGAAGATGTCCAAGTCGCTGGGCAACTTCTTCACTATTCGTGAGGTGCTGGAGAAGTACCACCCAGAAGTTGTGCGCTACCTGCTGGTTTCCAGTCACTATCGCAGTGCAATCAACTACTCCGAGGACAATCTGAAAGAAGCCAAGGGTGCCCTTGAGCGGTTTTATCATGCGCTCAAGGGTTTGCCGAAAGCCGCGCCTGGCGGCGGTGATGAGTATGCCCAGCGCTTCGCAGCGGCCATGAACGACGATTTCAATACGCCTGAAGCCTGTGCAGTGCTGTTCGAGATGGTGCGCGAGGTCAACCGGTTGAAAGAAGCTGATCTGCAATCGGCAGCGGCGCTGGCTGCGCGCCTGCAGCAGCTTTCCGAGGTGCTTGGCGTCTTGCAGTTGGAGCCCGACGTCTTTCTGCAGGCCGGCGCCGCCGACAAGGTCGATGCCGTTAAGGTCGATGCGTTGATTCAGGCGCGCCTGCAAGCCAGGGCGGACAAGAATTGGGCAGAATCCGACCGCATTCGCGATGAGCTGACGGCGATGGGCGTGGTGCTGGAAGACGGCAAGGGTGGTACTACCTGGCGTCTGGCGCAATAGTGATGCCGCACAGCATGACGGACCTTACCGGGCGGGTTGCCCTGGTCACGGGTGCGGGCAGCCCCGATGGTATTGGCTTTGCAACGGCCAAGATGTTCTATGCCGCTGGTGCAGAGGTGGTGCTGACATCCACCACCAACCGTATCTTTCAGCGGCAAAATGAGCTGGACCCGGAGCGCGCGCACAGTATGGCGTTAGTGGCGGACCTGACCCACCCGGAGCAGGCCGCCGAATTGATCGATCAGATCACGGCACGCTTTGGTCGGGTCGACATTCTGGTCAATAACGCCGGTATGACGCAGTCCGGCGTTGAAGAGCCGATTGGTGAGTTGTTCCACCAGATGCCGTTTCAGCACTGGCAGCGCGAGATCGATCTGAACCTCAACACCTGTGTGCACATAAGCCAGTTGGTCTTACGGCATATGCTGCAGGCGGGGTTTGGCCGCGTCATCAATATTGCGTCGGTCACCGGCCCGCTGGTGACCTTTCCGGGTACTGCGGGTTACAGCGCCGCCAAGTCAGCGATGGTCGGGCTGACCCGCTCCATCGCCCACGAGGTGGCGGGGCAGGGGATCACGGTCAACGCCATTGCGCCGGGCTGGATTGAAACGCCCTCAAGCATGCCGGCCGAACTGGAAGCAGGACGCCGCACGCCGGTGGGTCGGCCAGGGCGACCCGAGGAGGTCGCGCGGGTCGCGTTGTTTCTTGCCAGTGAGGGCTGCAGCTACATGACCGGTCAGATGCTGGTCGTTGATGGCGGCAATGCCCTGCAGGAAATGAAAGGCTGATACAGCTGTATAAAGGTGCTGCTGAAGGCCAACCCGCGCTGCGCGCGGGTTGGCCTTTTTGTTAGTACCAGATGTCCGAGCTGATCTTTTCCTTCAGTTCGGGGTAGTCGGCCGCTTTGAAGGTCGGCTCCTCACCCGCCTTACGCTGGGCCATATAGTCCTTGGTCAGCTTCACCACAGTGCCCGACAGCATCAAAATGGCGATCAGGTTGATGGTTGCCATCAGCCCCATGGACGCATCGGCCGCATTAAAGACGGTTCCGACCGCCTGATAGGCGCCCCAGATCACCATGGCCAGTGCGGCGCAGCGCAAGATAAGCATGCCCGCCTTATTGCCCACGCCGAGAAAGACCATGGCGTTTTCCGCGTAAGAGTAATTCGCCACGATGGAGGTGAAGGCAAAAAACAGGATGGCAACGGCAATGAAGTATTTACCGGCTACCCCGATGTGCGCCTCCATGGCCAGCTGCGTCAGCTGGGTGCCGGTCACGCCGTTACCGGGTTCGAGCACACCGGAAAGCAGAATCATCACGGCGGTGGCGGTACAGATCACCAGGGTGTCGATGAAAACCCCCATTGCCTGCACAAAGCCTTGGGACGAGGGGTGGTGCGGCGCGGGCGTGGCTGTGGCAGCCACGTTGGGCGCCGAGCCCATGCCTGCTTCGTTGGAAAACAGCCCGCGCTTGATGCCGTTGAGCATGGCGGCGGTCACCGAGCCGGCAACCCCGCCGGCGGCCTCCTCAAGGCCGAAGGCGCTCTTGAATATCAGCGCGAGTACACCAGGAACCTCGCTGATATTCATGGCCAGCACGTATAACGCCATCAACACATAGGCTGCGGCCATGAAGGGAACGATGATTTCGGCAAAGCGAGCAATGGAACGCAACCCACCGAAGATCACCATCCCCGCCAGTACTGCGATGACTATCCCAACCGCTAGCTTGGAGAAGCCAAAGGCCCCCTCCATGGCGTCAGCGATCGAATTGGCCTGCACGGCATTGAACACCAGCCCGAAGGAAATGATCAGGCACACCGAAAAGATGCTGCCTGCCCAGGGCGCTTTCAGACCCTTGGAAATGTAAAACGCCGGACCGCCGCGGTACTGCCCCTCACCATCGCGCACCTTATACAGTTGCGCCAGGCTGCTTTCAGAGTATGCGGTTGCCATGCCCACGAGGGCGACCATCCACATCCAGAAGATGGCCCCGGCGCCGCCCAGATACAGCGCCACAGCCACCCCGGCGAGATTGCCGGTGCCAACCCGTGACGCCAGGCTGGTGCAAAGGGCCTGAAAGGGTGAAATACCGGCCTTGTCGCTTTTGCGTGAGCCCAGAATAGAGCGAACCATCTCGCCAAAGTGCAGAAATTGAAGAAAGCCCAGCCTGACGGTGAAGAAGATACCTACGGCCAGTAGTCCGTAGATGAGTACATAGCCCCAGAAAATCGTATTTAAATAGCCGATTACCGCATCCATGGAGGACCCCCGTGCGTGAGTGGCAAATGCCGAAATGTTTAGTAACAGTAGATGTTTGCAGAGAATGTGCCAGTTGTAAGACGAATGAAACAGGCTTGTGTTTCGTTCTGGCTGGGCAGAGGATAGGACACTTGATGACTCTCGTTGCATCCTAAGAATAATGACAGCAGACCAGTACGAGGTGACCCATGACAGCACTGCAGCCGGCGGATCTGGCTATCAAGCCGCGGCGTATCGACTTTGCCTTGCCTGAATCATTGCCCAGGCATTGGCACGGCGGTGATCCGTTCAAGACCCACTTTTTCAACTCGATGTCGATTCTATTCCCAGACGGAGAGCGCTTTTTTATAGATTCCGTGCGCCATTTTCGGCCGCAGATAGACGACGCCGAGCAACTCGCGCTGATCAAGGGGTTTATTGGGCAGGAAGGGCATCACAGTCGTGAGCACATCGAATACAACCAGCGCCTGAGCGATCTGGGCTATGACGTGGACAAACTGATGCAGCCGGTCAAGCGGCGCATTCGCTATGTGCAGAAGCACTTTTCGCCTGAGCGTCAGCTGGCCGGCACCGTGGCGATGGAGCATTTCACTGCAATCATGGCTGACTCGGTACTGCGCGAGCGGCGCTGGTTCGATGGCGCCATAGAGCCGATGCAGCGAATCTGGCGCTGGCATGCGCTCGAAGAGACAGAGCACAAGGCCGTGGCCTTTGACGTCTACATGCAGGTGTGCGGCGACCGCAAGCTGTTGCGTGCGGCGATGCGCCAGTCCACCTTCTTCTTTCTCAAGGACGTCACCCTGGGCATGTGGCACATGCTGCGGCATGACGGCGAATTGACCAATTTGCGCATGTGGCGCAAGGGTCTGGCCTGGTTATGGGGCCGCGGCGGGTTTCTATCCAGCCTCTGGGGCGTCTGCCGCGACTTTTACCGCGAAGACTTTCACCCCTGGCAGCACGATAACCAGCAGCTGATGCGCGAGTACCAGCGCGAGTTTGAGGCCGATGGCGTCATTTCGCCCGCCTGATTCATTTGGTATATCTGTCGCTTATGTGCAACCTTTTGTCGCGTTTGGTCGAGTGGCTGCGCTATCATATGCGCCTTTTCGCCGATGAGGAGTCATTATGTCCATTCCTTTGTACATTCCCAGAGAGACTAGGGAGCACGAAAAACGTGTCGCTCTGGTTCCCTCTGTTGCAGCCAAGCTGCAGAAGCTGGGGCTTGATATCAGTCTCGAATCCGGTGCCGGCAATGCCGCGCGGATTCCCGACACTGCCTATACCGATGCGGGTGTAACCCTGGGAACAGGTGAGGGCGCCAAGCTCATCTTCCGGGTTCAGCCGCCAAGCGTGGAAGATGTTGCACAGATGGCCGAAGGGTCAATTCTGTTCAGCTTCATTTACGCACAGCGTGAGCCTGCTGTGGTCAAGGCGCTGCAAGAGCGCAAGATCACCTGTTTCGCCATGGAGCTGGTGCCGCGCATCACTCGCGCCCAGGCAATGGATGCATTGTCTTCGCAAGCGGCGTTGGCGGGTTACTACGCTGCATTGCTGGCAGCGACCAACCTCAACCGCATTTTGCCGATGATGACGACTGCCGTTGGCTCGTTGCGCCCGGCGAAAGTACTGGTCATGGGGGCTGGTGTTGCCGGTCTGCAGGCACTGGCAACCGCCAAACGTCTGGGTGCCATGATTGAAGGTTATGACGTGCGTCCTGAGGTTAAGGAGCAGGTTCAGTCGGTAGGTGGCAAGTTTGTCGATACCGGTGTGAACGCGGTAGGTGAGGGCGGCTACGCCCGTGAGCTGACCGACGAAGAGAAGCAGCAAGTTGAGGCGGTTCTGACTCGCCACATCCAGCAGGCTGACGCGGTCATCACTACTGCATCCATTCCTGGCAAGCCGAGTCCGAAGATCATCACCGAGTCCCAGATCATGGGCATGAAGAGCGGTGCCATCATCATCGATCTGGCCGCCGAGGGCGGCGGCAACACGCCGCTGACCAAGCCCGGTGAGACAGTTGAAGCCGGTCCGGCAACCATCGTTGCACCTTTGAACATCACCAGTAACCTGGCCGAGCACGCGTCCGAGCTGTACTCGCGCAACCTGCTCGCACTGGTTTCGCTGATGGTTGAAGAAGGCGAGTTGAAGCTCGACTGGGAAGACGAAGTGCTGGCCAAGAGCGTACTGACCCACGAGGGTGAAATTCGCAACGAGGCGGCACGTGCTGCCGTCGCAGAGCAGGCATAAGGAGCCCATTATGGATATGTCAGTCACCATCACAGGCTTTGTAGCCCTGTATATTTTCTTGCTGGCGGCTTTCGCTGGTTACGAAATCATCGGCCGCGTTCCGGCCATTCTGCACACGCCGCTGATGTCCGGCTCCAACTTCATCCACGGTATCGTCGTGGTTGGCGCCATGTGGGCACTGCTGAACGCGGGTTCCACTCTTGAGCAGGTCATTGGCTTCGTTGGCGTACTGCTGGGTGCGGGTAACGCCGCCGGTGGTTACGTGGTTACCGAACGCATGCTGGAAATGTTCAAACCGACCAACAAAGCGCCTGGCGCAGACAAGGAGTAAGTAGACCATGTTCAGTGCTTTTCTGATTGACGCGGCCTACTTTGTCGCAGCCTTCCTGTTCCTCTATGGCCTCAAGCGCATGGCCAGCCCGGTTACCGCCCGCTCCGGTATTGTTGTTGCCGGTGGTGGTATGGTCCTGGCTGTAGCCGCGGCCTTCCTGTATGGCTTTGATGTGGCGCCGCGCGCCGAGCCTTACCTGGGCACCAACCTGCTGTTGCTGGTTATTGCTCTGGGTCTGGGTGTGACCTGGGCCTGGTTCAGTGGCAAGCGCGTTGCCATGACCGATATGCCGCAGATGGTTGCCCTCTACAACGGCATGGGTGGTGGCGCCGCAGCTGCCATTGCAGCGACCGAGCTGTTTTCCGGCAACGCCCTGGCGCATGGCCCGGTAGTGACACTGCTGGCGATTCTGGGTGGTCTGATTGGTGCGGTTGCGCTGTCTGGCTCGCTGATTGCCTGGGCCAAGCTGGATGGCCGCATGAACAAGTCCTGGCGCTTGCCCAAGCAGCAGTACGTCAACCTCGGCCTGTTCTGCGCCGCGTTGGCACTGGGTGCTGCGGTCGTGGTCATGGGTCTGATGGATGTGGTGCAGGTGCCGGTCTTTGTGGTCGCGCTGTTCTTCATCATCGCGCTGGTGCTGGGTGTCATGCTGACAACGCCGATCGGCGGTGCCGACATGCCGGTGGTTATCTCGCTGTACAACGCCTTTACCGGTCTGGCTGTTGCCTTTGAAGGTTTTGTGCTGCAGAACCCGGCGATGATCATTGCCGGTACCGTGGTAGGTTCTGCCGGTACGCTGCTGACGCTGATGATGGCCAAGGCCATGAACCGCCAGGTCAGCAACATTATCTTCAGTGACTTCGGTGGCGAAGACGACGGCAGCGATGGCGAGATTCAAGGCACCATGAAGTCGGCTGACGCTTCCGACGCCGCTATCGCCATGTACTATGCCAGCAAGGTAATCATCGTTCCGGGCTACGGTCTGGCGGTTGCCCAGGCGCAGCACAAACTGTACGAGTTCGTGAAGTTGCTGCAAAAGCAGGGCGTTGAGGTGAACTTCGCGATTCATCCGGTTGCCGGGCGTATGCCGGGCCACATGAACGTACTGCTGGCCGAAGCGGGTGTTCCTTACGACATCATCTACGATCTGGAAGATATCAACGAGGACTTTGCCCAGGCAGACGTGGCTATCGTACTGGGTGCCAACGACGTGGTTAACCCCGCGGCACGTACCCGTAAATCCAGCCCGATCTACGGCATGCCGATTCTGAACGTAGATATGGCGCGCCAGGCTTACGTGGTCAAGCGTGGTCAGGGCAAGGGGTATTCCGGCGTGGAGAACGAGCTGTTCTTCCTGGATAACACCTCTATGGTCTACGGCGATGCGCAGAAGGTCATGGTACAGATGATCGAAGCGGTCAAGTCGCTGGGTTAAACCCAGCGGCTAGCTTCAAGCCGCAAGCTGCAAGCAAATAAAAACCCCGGCCTGAGCCGGGGTTTTTATTGTGTACCTCAGGGTTTACTTGCAGCGTGAAGCTTCGCGCTTGCACCTGCTTTCAACCTTACTTGGCGTGATAGCCAAAGATCGACTTGATCTCGAGGAAGTCCTCAAAACCGTAGTGACCCCATTCGCGGCCGTTACCGGATTCCTTGTAGCCACCAAATGGCGCCTTGTTGTCCAGCGGGGCACCGTTGAGGTGGACCATGCCGGTGCGGATGCGACGAGCGACCTTACGCGCACGCTCGAGGTCGCTGGATGACACGTAACCGGAGAGACCATAGTTGGTGTCGTTGGCGATGCGCACGGCGTCGTCTTCGTCTTCGTAACCAATGATCGACAGTACCGGCCCGAAGATCTCTTCACGGGCGATGGTCATCTCATTGGTAACGTGGCTGAACACGGTGGGCTTGACGTAGTACCCCTTGTCGATCCCATCTGGGCGGCCAGGACCGCCGCCAACGACCTTGGCACCTTCTTCGATACCGGCGGTGATCAGATCCTGGATCTTGTTCCACTGTGCCTTGGAAACAACCGGGCCGATGACAGTGTCTTCTGCGTTCGGGTCGCCGGCCTTGACCTTGGCAACGGCGGCTTGAGCGATGGCGGCAACCTCATCCATGCGGCTGTTGGGTACCAGCATACGGGTGGGTGCGTTGCATGACTGACCGCTGTTGTTCATGCAGGACATCACGCCGTGGGCAACCATTTTCTCGAAGTTCACATCGTCCAGCAGGATGTTGGCTGACTTGCCACCCAGCTCGAGGGCTACGCGCTTGATGGTCTGTGCGCCGTTCTGCATGACCTGACGGCCGGCACCGGTAGACCCGGTGAAGGACATCATGTCGATATCCGGGTGGGCAGACATGGCCGCGCCGACAGTGGGGCCGTCGCCATTGACCAGGTTGAACACGCCCGCGGGTACGCCAGCTTCATCCAGGATTTCTGCCAGCAGCAGGGCGGACAGCGGCGCGACTTCGGACGGCTTGAGTACCATAGTGCAGCCAGTTGCCAGTGCCGGTGCGATCTTGCAGGTAAGCTGGTTCATCGGCCAGTTCCAGGGCGTGATCAGGCCGCAAACGCCGATCGGCTCCTTGACCACCTGGGTTTTGCCAATCTGCTCTTCAAACTCGAATTCTTTCAGGGCCTCCAGCGCCGCGGCAAAATGACCGAGACCGGAGGGGGCCTGGGCAACCTTGGACAGCTTGGCCGGTGCGCCCATCTCGATTGAAATCGCCTCAGCTACCTCGCCCATGCGTTTCTGGAACACTGCCATGACGCGTTCGAGTAGTGCGATGCGCTCTTCACGGCTGGTGTTGGCGTAACTATCGAAGGCGCTTTTGGCGGCGGCGACAGCCAAGTCGACGTCTTCCTTGTTGCCAAGCGCAATGGTAGCGACAGCTTCTTCGGTGGCCGGGTTGATCACGTCCAGCGTCTTGTCGCCTTTGGGTTCGACCCACTTACCATTGATGTAGAACTGCTTGTGATGGCTCATTCTGAGGTGGCTCCTTGTTATGGGTGTTCAAAACCTTCAAACCTTAGCATTGTCTCAGCCTAGGTATTAACGGTTTTGTGTTTAATCAATGTAAATGTTCCGGCGTCATCAGCCTTTCGACAGTGCTATCGACTCTTTATAATGCGCGCGGCAGGCCGTGCCGAATACTTGACTGTTTTGCTTGGATATTGCATAGTGGCACGCAGATTTCCACCGTCCGAGAGCGCCTATGCGACTGACCACAAAGGGTCGTTACGCCGTCACAGCCATGCTGGATCTGGCACTGCACGAAGATCAGGGACCCATTACGCTAGCTGATATTTCAATGCGTCAGGGTGTGTCCATTTCCTATCTGGAACAGCTGTTTGCGAAACTACGGCGCAGCAAGCTGGTTGAGAGTGTGCGGGGGCCGGGTGGTGGCTATCGGTTGTCTGGTGGCCCCGGGGCGATCAGTGTGGCGCAGATTGTCGAGGCGGTTAACGACTCCATGGATGCAACGCGCTGCCTGGGTAAAGGTGACTGCCAACACGGTGAAGTCTGTCTTACCCATCATCTGTGGTCGGACCTGAGTGCCCGGCTGCGTCAGTTTCTGAATGACATCACGTTGGCCGATCTGGTCTCGCGCGACGACATTCAGCGTGTCAAAACCCGTCAGGACAACTGTCCTGCATCGGCTCGGCAGACGGTAAACGAGCTGGAACGCATTATCTGAAGAGGCCGTAGAGCCTTCCATCGATGCATTGCCGGCTAGGCGGTGCAATGCCTGAACTATGAAAGTGGCGGCCCGATTCCATCGGGCGGCAGGATTGAGGTGATACCGTGACTGAACAAGTCGAAAGCCTGATCAAGAAGGATTACGCGGCAGGATTCCACTCTGCCATTGAGTCTGAGACGCTGCCACCAGGTCTGGACGAAGACGTTGTCCGCTTTATCTCCGCCAAGAAGGAAGAGCCCGAGTGGCTGCTGGAATGGCGTCTGAAGGCGTTTCGCGCCTGGCAGGAAATGGAAGAGCCGACCTGGGCCCACGTGCATTACCCGGAAATCGACTTCCAGGCGGTTTCCTACTATTCCGCTCCCAAGAGCATGGACAGCAAGCCGAAGAGCCTCGATGAGGTTGATCCAGAGCTGCTGGCGACCTACGAAAAGCTGGGTATTCCGCTGCACGAGCAGGAAATGCTCGCCGGTGTTGCGGTTGATGCGGTATTTGACTCGGTTTCGGTGGTCACCACTTTCCGCGAGAAGCTGTACGAGGCTGGTGTCATTTTCTGCCCGATCAGCGAAGCGGTGCACAAATACCCTGAACTGCTGAAAAAGTACCTGGGTAGCGTGGTGCCGCAGAAGGACAACTATTACGCGGCGTTGAACTCTGCCGTGTTCTCCGATGGCTCTTTTGTATACATACCCAAGGGCGTGCGTTGCCCGATGGAGCTGTCTACCTATTTCCGCATCAACGAAATGAACACCGGGCAGTTCGAGCGCACGCTGATCGTCGCCGATGAGGGCTCTTATGTGAGCTACCTCGAAGGTTGCACCGCGCCCATGCGTGACGAGAACCAGCTGCACGCTGCTGTGGTGGAACTGGTTGCCCTGGACGATGCGCAAATCAAGTATTCGACCGTGCAGAATTGGTACCCGGGTAACGCCGAAGGCAAGGGCGGCATTTACAACTTCGTGACCAAGCGCGGCATCGCCCATACCAACGCGAAGATCTCCTGGACGCAGGTGGAAACCGGCTCTGCGGTGACCTGGAAGTATCCTAGCTGTGTGCTGAAAGGTGACAACAGTGTTGGCGAGTTCTACTCGGTTGCCCTGACCAATAATTTCCAGCAGGCCGACACTGGCACCAAGATGATCCACCTGGGCAAGAACACGCGCTCAACGATCATCGCCAAGGGGATTTCCGCCGGGCGCAGCGACAGCGCGTACCGCGGTCTGGTGCGCATCAACCCGGGCGCTGAGGGCGCGCGTAACTTTACCCAGTGCGATTCGCTGTTGATCGGCGATCGCTGTGGTGCGCACACCTTCCCCTATATCGAGAGCAAGAATCCCAGTGCCGTAGTAGAGCACGAGGCGACGACGTCCAAGGTCAGCGATGATCAGCTGTTCCTGTGCCAGCAGCGCGGGCTGGACGCTGAGAAGGCCGTGTCGATGATCGTTAACGGCTTCTGCCGCGAGGTATTCAAGGAGCTGCCGATGGAGTTTGCCGTTGAAGCAGGCAAGCTGCTGGAAGTCAGCCTTGAGGGCTCGGTGGGCTAAGGTTCGCTCAGGCAGGTTCAGTTAAGTACGCTGGCGCGATATCCGCGCAGCGCTGACAGTTAAAGTAATTTATTGGGCATCAATATGTTAAATATCAGTGACTTGTACGGTAAAGTTGAAGAGAAAGAGATCCTCAAGGGTCTGTCCATTGAGGTGAAGCCGGGCGAAGTGCACGCCATCATGGGGCCGAACGGCTCGGGCAAAAGCACCCTGGGCAACGTTCTCTCCGGGCGGCCGGGCTATGAAGCCACCGCCGGCAGCGTTACCTTCAAGGGACACGACCTGCTGGAAATGGATACCGAAGAGCGCGCCCGCGAAGGCTTGTTTCTGGCGTTTCAGTACCCGGTGGAGATTCCCGGCGTCAGCAACATGGAATTCCTGAAAGCGGCTGTAGATGCCAAGCGCAAGCACCACAACCAGAGCGAGTTGTCTTCGGTCGACTTTCTCAAGCTCGCTCGCGAAACCTGCAAGCGCGTCAACTTGGATGCCAGCTTCCTCAAGCGCGGCGTCAATGAAGGTTTTTCCGGCGGTGAAAAGAAGCGCAACGAGATCATGCAGATGATGTTGCTTGAGCCGGACCTGTGCATTCTGGATGAAACCGATTCGGGTCTGGATATCGATGCATTGCAGGTCGTTGCCGATGGCGTTAACGCCATGCGCGACGGGAAGCGCAGCTTCCTGGTAGTGACTCACTACCAGCGCCTGCTGGATTACATCATCCCGGATTATGTTCACGTGCTGGCCGGCGGCCGCATCGTCAAGTCTGGCGACAAGAGCTTGGCGCTCGAGTTGGAAGCCAAGGGCTACGGCTGGCTGGAAAACGAGGTTGCCTGAACCTATGACTGATTTCCAACAAAGTGCATTGCAGTTGGCCGCTCGCCAACAGACGCCCGCTTGGTTGCAGCCGCTGCGTGAGCAGGGCGCGGCCAACTGGTCGGCCGCCAGCTGGCCTGGCCGCAAGACCGAGCTGTGGAAATACATCTCGCTGGCACCTTTGCAGCAGCAGGGTGATCTGCGCTGGGGTGGCGAAGCAGACGACAGCGCCATTGATGCGGTAGAGCGTGTTGAACTCGACGCGACCTGTCTGGTGTTCGTCAATGGCCGCTTCAACGCGGCGCGCTCCAGTGCGTTGCCTGCCGGGATCGTACGTTTTGCCGATGCCGATACGGCGCAGCAGCAGCTGATCGCCCAGCACCTGGGGCAGGTGGTGGATAGCCAGCGTCACCTCTTTGCCGCCTTGAGCAACGCCTGGGTAGATGACGGCATACTGCTGCACGTGCCGCGCAATCAGACGCTCGACAAGCCGGTTTACATCCTCAATGTGGCCACGCCAGAAGCGCAGCCAGCGGTGGCCAGTCAGCGTTTGCTGGTGGTGCTGGAGGAGGGCAGTGAGGCAGAGGTGATTGAGCATTTCGCTTCCGATGCACGTGAGCAGAACGGCTTCGTCAACAGTCTGACCGAAGTCGTGGTTAGTGCTAACGCACGCTTGCAGCATTACCGCATCAACCTGGAAGAAGAGAACCTGTTGCACGTGGGCGGGGTGCACGCCGACCTGCACCGCGACGCACGCTTTCATGGCTTTACCCTGGCCCAGGGCAGCCGTCTCAAGCGCATTGACTACCAGGTCAACATGCGTGGCGAAGGCGCACACATGGATCTCAACGGCGTCTACCTGCCGCGCAACAAGCAGGTGATCGACTACCACACCAACGTTGAACATTGCGTGCCGCATTGCACCAGCAATGAAGTGTTCCGCGGCATCATCGGCGATTCGGCCAAGGCCGTGTTCAATGGCCGTATTCATATTCATCCGCAGGCGCAGAAAACTCTGGCCGAGCTTAGCAATAAAAACCTGCTGACCTCGCGCACGGCTGAAATCAACACCAAGCCTGAACTGGAAATCTATGCTGATGATGTGCGTTGCGCCCACGGCGCGACCATTGCACAGCTGGATGAGACCTCGCTGTACTACCTGCAAAGTCGCGGTATCTCCGCTGCTGATGCCACCACCATGCTGAGCTTCGGTTTCATCAACGAGCTGCTGACGCAGGTGCCCGAGCAGGCCATTCAGGATTATCTGCGCCCGCGTCTGGCCTCGCTGTTTGGTCAGGGTAGCGAGCAGGTGGGGCACCTCAGCTATGAGTGAGCAGAGCCACACCCCGGCGTTTGACGCCGAGCGGGTACGCGCCGACTTTCCGATCCTGCAACAGCAGGTGAACGGCCACCCGCTGGTGTATCTGGATAATGCCGCGACCACGCAGAAGCCGCGTGCGGTGATCCAGGCCATTGTCGATTACTACGAGCAGGACAACAGCAATGTGCACCGTGGCGCGCACGCCCTGGCTGATCGCGCTACCGAAAAGTTCGAGGCAGCGCGGGTCAAGGTAGCCGATTTCATCAACGCCGCGCAGGCGCGTCAGGTGATCTGGACGCGCGGTACCACGGAAGGCGTCAACCTAGTTGCCAGCAGTTGGGGGCGTAGCACGCTGCAGGCCGGTGACCGTATCCTGGTCTCGGCAATGGAGCACCACTCCAACATAGTGCCTTGGCAGCTGATAGCGCAGGAGAAGGGCGCCACCGTAGAGCCTATTCCGGTACTGGACGATGGCTCCATCGACCTGGATGCCTTCGCCGGCCTTCTGGACGACCGCGTGCGCATGGTGGCCTGCGGTCACGTTTCAAATGCGCTGGGCACCGTCAATCCAGTACAAGAGATCGTGCGTATGGCGCACGCCGCAGGCGCCCTCGCGCTGATCGATGGCGCGCAGGCCGTTAGCCATTGGCCCGTCGATGTGCAGGCGCTGGATTGCGATTTTTACGTTTTCTCGTCGCACAAGCTGTTCGGTCCAACCGGTCTGGGCGTGCTCTACGGTAAGGCGGCGCTGCTTGAGGCTATGCCTCCCTATCAGGGTGGCGGCGAGATGATCGAGACCGTGAGCTTCGGCGGTACGCGTTTCAATCAGTTGCCCTACAAGTTTGAGGCGGGCACGCCGGATATTGCCGGTGTGATTGGACTGGGCGCTGCGGTTGATTATCTGCAGACACTGGACCGCGCCGGCGCTGCGGCACACGAAGCGGCGCTGTTGGCGTACGCTGAAGAGCGCGCGCGGGCCACGCCGGGTATTCGTTTGGTGGGCACCGCTCAGCAAAAGACCAGCGTGCTGAGCTTCTTGCTGGAGGGCGCGCACCCAAATGACGTAGGGCTGTTGCTCGATCAGCAAGGTGTCGCAGTCCGTACCGGCAACCACTGTGCACAGCCGATCATGGAGCAGTTTGGTATTGCCGGCACGGTGCGCGCCAGTTTCAGTTTCTACAATACTCGGGCAGACGTTGATCGTTTGTTCGAAGCGTTGGACAAGGCAAGGCAATTCCTGGTTTAGGAGTGCATGAAATGAGTGTTGAATCCTTTGACCCTAGCAGTCAGGTGGTAACCGTCAGTCCTGCAGCAGTGGCGCATTTTCGTCGCCAGCTGAGCAGTGCGCAGGGCAAGTCCGTGCGTCTGAGCGTAAAGAAAAGCGGCTGTACCGGCTTCATGTATGCCATTGATCTGGTTGAGCAAGCCAGCGCCAGCGACTTGCATTATCAGTTGGATGAGCAGGTTGAACTGCTGGTCGATAGCAATAGCCTGGAAGTACTGTCCGGCACCCAGATTGATCTGGTGCGTGAGGGCGTCAACCAGCAGATCAAGTTCATCAACCCCAACGTCAAGGACGAGTGCGGTTGTGGCGAGAGCTTCAGTGTCAACTAGCGGGGCAGCGCGCGGATGAGTATGGAAAGACGCATGGTCGTAGCGCAGGCAGATTGTCCTGCACGGCGGGTACCCGATGGCACCCCACTGACCATCCCGAAAGACACCTTTGTGACCATCACCCAGGCATTGGGCGGCAACTATACGGTGACCTACCACGGCCAGATGGTACGGGTTGACGGCACCGATGCGGCGGCACTGGGCCTTGAACCGGAGCTGCTATCGTTTCCTGAGCCGAGCGACGACCAGATCAGCGAAGAGCAGGTCTGGGAAGCGCTGAAAACCGTTTATGACCCGGAGATACCGGTCGACCTGGTTAATCTGGGTTTGATCTATTCGCTGGACATTGATCAGGCAAGCCGTAGCGTTACCATCAATATGACCCTGACCGCACCCGGTTGTGGCATGGGGCCGGTGCTGGTCGGTGATGTGGAGTACCGCGTGCGGCTGGTACCCAATGTTGAGACCGTCAAGGTAGATTTGGTGTTTGACCCGCCGTGGCAACGCGAGATGATGAGCGAAGAAGCGCAGCTGGAAACCGGGATGTTTTTTTAACCCCCGGCCTTTCACCCTGTTTTGCCGGTAAGTGAGTTGGTTGCAGCTCGCTGTTAACTGAACCCACCAAGGGCTTGCACATGAGCGAATTTGGTACCGATATCACCAGCGATGACATTATCGACACCCTGTCGTTTTTCGATAACTGGGAAGACCGTTACAAGTACATCATCGACCTGGGTAAGGAACTACCCGAACTGGACGCGGCGCTACGCAGCGAAGAGCACCTGGTGCGCGGCTGCCAAAGCCAGGTATGGCTGGTCAGCGAGGCCCGCGATGGCAAGCTGTTCTTTGCGGCCGATAGCGATGCCTTTATCGTCAAGGGTCTGCTGGCTGTAGTGCTGGCTGCCTACAATGGCAAAACGCCGGAGCAGATCAGTGCGTTCGACGTCGAGGCCTACTTTGCTCAACTCAATCTGTTGAAACACCTGAGTGTGACCCGCGGTAACGGTCTGCGCGCCATGGTAAAACGAATCCAGGCGACGGCGGCCGCCGCCTGAGCAGGGCGAAATCGCAGCGCAACAGGGCATATGTGTCACTTTGCCAGTAGCTGGTTGTTATTGCTTCGTGCAATCGTTAATGTTGTGCGCGCTTGCCTTGGCAAGGCTGAAAACGAAATAGGCGGTGCGCGTGTGAGCACACCGCCAAGCGGCAGATAGAATAGAAACTACAATAATAAGAAGTTATCCAGGGTAGCCCGTGATGTCAGGTGTGTGGGGAAGGCTGAAGAGCGATTTTCAGCTATCTATAGTGACACTGGTGGGAATCTGCTCCGTGTTCGGCGTTACGCCCTACGCGGTGTACCGTTTACACCAAGGTAACTGGATCGTCGGCTTCACCGACACCTTTCTGGTGCTGGGTACCTCCTTCGCGGTTTTCTACGCCTGGCGCACCGGCAACACCGTCAGGCCCGGGCAGTTTCTCGCAATCATCTACTCACTGGGTGGCTTTCTGGTCACCATCAAACTGGGCATCAATGGCCTGTTCTGGCTTTATTGTCTGGTTTTATTCAACTTCTTTGTTGTACCTCCGCTGCAGAGCCTGATCGCCACGGTGACAACGCTGGTGGCTGTGTGTGTCTACGGCTGGATGCGACCGCAGGACATATTCGAAAGTCACTACCAGATGATGTCCTTTGTAGTCACTTACCTGTTGGCCAGCCTGTTTGCCTTTGTGTTCGCTTACCGGGCGCGCGTGCAGCGAGTTCAGTTAGCGTTACTGGCAACACTGGACCCGCTTACGGGTATCGGCAATCGGCGGACTATGGACGAGGAACTGGATATCGCCATTGCCGACAGTCAGCGCTACGGCATGAGCTTTGGATTACTGGTACTGGATCTCGACCACTTCAAGTCAGTTAACGACCGTTACGGGCACAGCGTCGGGGACCAGGTGTTGGTTGATTTTGTGCGGGTGATCAGGAGCGCATCCCGCGCCTCGGATCGGGTCTTTCGTCTGGGCGGGGAAGAGTTCGTGCTATTGGTGCCCAAGGTGGACAAGGCCGGCTTGGCCGGTGCCGCCCAGCATGTTCAGCGCAGCGTGGCGAACCAACTACGCTCACCGGGTGGGCCGGTGACGGTCTCGATAGGTGGTTGCGTACTGGCCGACCACGAAAACCGGGACGATTGGCTGAGAGACGCGGATATATGTCTTTACCAGGCCAAGGATGCAGGCCGTAACTGCACCGTGATCAAGGGACTGGCCTAGCCGCTGGCCTGATCAGTCACGATCGCGCCCGCGCGCCCTGTCATGCTCACGTTCAAGGTCTGGCAGGTTGCCTTTTGCATCATCCACGTGGTCATTCACGTTGTCGCGTACATCATGCCTGGCATTATCAGTGGCCTTGCCCATGTCGCAGCCACCGCTGACGCCTACGGTTGCCTGCATAGCGGCGTTACGGGTGGCGCGCTTGGCATCGCATTCAAGCACGTCGGGCTTGAGGTCGGCGTGTGCGGCCAGGGTGAAAACACAGCCTATGAGTACAGTCAGTTGCTTCAACATGGCTCGGTTGCTCCCTAGAGGCTTTGTCTCTGCGTTGTAAAACACGGCGTTTTGTCTCATTCTAGTCAGCAATCCAGAATTTACCCATCAACAGTGAGTGCCGTTAGTGCGGGCAATCAGCGAGGTGACGCTCATGGAACATCAATTCAGCGATAAGGCGTTTTGGCAGAAGTTGGCGCAGCACGCGCGTGCGGCTGGCCGCGAGGTTGTCGAGAAAGCGCTGTGGCTCTATTACGCGGCCCGCCGCCCGGAGACGCCGAGCTGGGCGAAGGCGGTGATTATCAGCGTACTGGCGTACTTTATTGCACCTATCGACGCCTTGCCTGACTTCACCCCCTTTGTCGGTTTTACCGACGATCTTGGCGTGTTTGCCGGCGCGTTGGCCATGGTTTCCATGTACATCGATGACGAGGTGAAGAGCCGGGCAGCGACGACCGCGGAGCGTTGGTTTGGCCGCTCTGGAGCGACTGAACCGGTTGTTTGATCAGTTCCTTTGCAACGCGCTATCAGCGCGTATGCAGAGCAGACACGAAAAGGCCGTGCCCAGTGTTTCTCCGGGCACGGCCTTTTCCGTTCAGGCGAGCTGAGCTCAGCGTTTTGCGATAATCCAGACGGCGTGCACTATGCCTGGAATATAGCCGCAGATAGTCAGCAGGATGTTCAGCCAGAAGGCGCCGCCGAAGCCTACCTGCAGGAACACCCCAAGCGGCGGCAGCAGTATGGCAATCAGTATGCGAAGAAGATCCATGGCGTTAAGTCCTTGTCTTGATAAATGAAAAAGGTTCCAAGCTTAGGACTGTCACGGCGCCTGATCGTTCACTCTAGCGGGCTGCTGTGCGCCTTAGCTGCCGATCACGCCGCCGTCTTCACGGGTAATCAATACGGTTGTTGAACGGGGGCGACTGCGGCCATCACTGGCGGGATAACTGATGCCGGGGTGCTGCACATTGATCCACATGGCGGTTTCATCCGGCGACCAGGTAATGCCGGTAATTTCGGCGCCCCAGGGCCCGACAAGAAAGCGCCGCACCTCGCGGGTCAGTGGGTCGGCACAGAGCATCTGATTGGAGCCGATTGTGCTCATGTAGGGCGCCGTTTCGTCGGCGTCGGTGAGTATCCACAGGCGTCCTGCGCTGTCAAAGGCCATGCCGTCTGGCGAAGAGAACAGGTCTCCGCTGATGTTGCCCACCCGGTTGGTGGGAATACTTTGCTCGGCATTCTGCCGTTCACCGGCTATGACAAAGATATCCCACTCAAACTCCTCGGCGGTCGGGTTCGCGCCTGCTTCTCGCCAACGCAGGATCTGCCCGTGCACGTTCTCTGCTCGCGGGTTCGCGGCGTCGGTCGGCTGTACTCTGCCACGGTCGGTGTTGTTGGTCAGCGAGACATAGGCTTCGCGGGTCTGCGGATGCACCGCGACCCATTCCGGGCGGTCCATTGGCGTCGCGCCTGCGGCGTCGGCGGCGCCGCGTGAGTTGAGCAATACCGCTTGCTGATCAGCAAATCCGTCTTGTGTGGTCAGCCCCGGCTCACCAAAGCGCAGTGGCAGCCAACGGCCGCTGCCATCAGCGTTGAATTGAGCGGCGTAAAGCGTACCACTGTCCAGCACGCTGGCGTTGTGTTCAGGTTCATCCGGGCGATAAGCCCCGGCGGGTACAAACTTGTACACGTATTCACCGCGAGCATCATCGCCAGAGTAAAACGCCATCCGACCATCGTCGCCCAGCGAACACACGGCGCATTCACGGCCCAGACGCCCCATTGCCGTTCGCTTGGTGGGCGTACTGCCCGGCGCAAAGGGATCCAGCTCAACCACCCAGCCAAACCGATTGGGCTCGTTCACATGCCCCAGATGAGGCTGATCGGCTTGCGGCGTCGCATTGAAGCGTGGCTCTGCAGACTCCCAGGCGTAGTAGCGACTGCTGCCACCCAGTCCGATGCCGTAACGTTGGTGCTCTGGCCGCCGGGCGTAGTCCTGCTCGTCCCGGTTCACAAAATAGTTGTGGAAGTTCTCTTCGCAGGCCAGGTAGGTGCCCCAGGGCGTGACACCCATCGAGCAATTATTGAGGGTGCCAAGAATCTCGTCGCCGTCGGGGTTGCTGGCGGTCTTCATGCGCGGGTCACCGGCCAGCGGCCCGCTGATGCGAAAGGGAGTGAAGCCCGTGACGCGGCGATTGAAGGGTGATTTTGCTACGCGTTGCCATTGGCCGTCAGGGTCCTTGGCAATTTCGATCACACTCAGGCCGTGCGCCGCCAACTCCTTGTGTACCTGTTCGGCAGGGCGCGTGCGGGTGCCGTTCGGGCCATCAACGAAGGTCATTCCGCCGGTGTGCAGGGTCGGGTTTACATATTCGTGGTTGATTACCAACAGGCCGTGCCGGTTGGGGTTCTCGGCAAAGGGGAAAAAGTGCATGCCGTCGTGATTGTCGCCGGCTTGCAGCAATTGGTCTTGCCAGCTGTTGCTGGCGTCATCGCGCCAGGCGGGGGCCTCCGGCATGACCGCGTCGCCCCAGCTGAAAAACGGCTGAGCTCGGTAGCCCGGCGGCACCCTCACTGAATCGAAAGAAGATGAGGAAATTATTTCAACTGATTGAAAATTAAGAAGTGTGCTCTTTCTATTAGTGGCTGAGACGGCTTTCGCTAGCGGGCTGAGCAGCGCTGGAAAAAGGCCACACAGGGCTAACGCTGCGCCGCCCTTGAGCAGGCTTCTTCTACTTTGGCTGATGACCTGATCAAGGCTCGGTTGCTGACTTGGGTTGATAATCCGATCATCCAGCGACTCTAGCGCGTGATGAAACTGCTGATCCTGCTTCATGGTCGACTCACTGTTTCCAGGCGATAACGGAAGGTATTGCGGACGCCGGGGACGGCGACTGGCTGTCCGTTGATCATCCGGGGTTGATAGACAAAATCCTTGGCTGCGGCCAAGGAGGGGCGCACGAAGATCTGTTCTTCGCAGGCACCGGGCACGATTTGCGGGTCGCTTACCCGGCCATCGGGCAACACCGTGTACTCGACCGTGCAATCTCCCTCCAGACGCCGGCTGAGCGCGCGTCTCGGGTAATCCGGTGCGGCCTTGGTGAGCGGTGTGTAACTACTCACATCCGCCGCTTTGGCGGCCGCCGCCGCGGCGCGCTGCCGGGCTGCTTCGCGCTCGGCGGCTTGTTGCCGCGCCTGGGCTAGCGCCTCGGCCGCCTGGTGAGCCTGGGCTGCCGCCTCTTGCTGCTGCGCCAGCTCGCGTTGCCGCTGCTGCTCGGCCTGCTTGCGCGCGATGGCCGTAGCGTCAGGCGGCGTGGCGACCGACGTTTGCTGGCTGGGCGTTTTCGCCGGTGGTGCTGCGACGGGAGCCGTTACTGGCGGTGTCACGGGTTCAGATTCGGCTACAGGCTCCGGCACCGCGGCAGGCACAGCCTTGGGTTCCGGCTCAGGGCGCTCAGGCATCGGCGGTTGCGCGGCGGATGACGGCATGACCACCAGCTGCGTCTTGATGCTCCGGGCCGCCTCGGGCGGTGGCGGCGGTTGCGGCTGCCAGCCGAGGTAGATCAGTCCCGCGGCACTGGCGTGCAAGGTCAACGTGGCGATCAGCGGCAAGCACCAGACACGGGGACTGGATGACACCGCTCGCTCAGCCGTCAGCAGCGGGGCGTTCAGGGTGTTATCGGGCAACATGGCGTTCTCTCATGGTGCTTCAGTGATCAGGCCGAGACTGGTGACGCCAGCCTGTTGCAGTGCGGCCATGCCGGTGACCACCCGGCCATAGTCGACGCCGGCGTCGGCGCGAATCATCACCTGCGTATCGGGCTTGCGCTGCAGGAGCTCGCCAAGCGCTGTAGTCAGGCCTTCCGGTGCATTGGCGCTGTACTGGTAGCGTTCGGTTTGTACGCTGTCACCCTGGTTCCAGTGGTAGCGACCAGCGTTGTCGATAGACAGCGTCACTATCGAGGGCGCCTCGCCAGGTAGCGCCTCGCTGGCCACCTTGGGCAGCTCGATCTGCACGCCCTGCGTCAGCATGGGCGCGGTGACCATGAAAATAACCAGCAGCACCAGCATCACGTCGATGTAAGGCACCACGTTCATTTCGGCCTTGGGTTTACGTTTCAGGCGGGCAGGGCGCATCAGGCTGCCACCTGCGCCCGGTTGTGCACGCGGCGATGCAGAATCGCGCTGAACTCTTCGGCAAAGTTGTAGTACTGGCCCAGCAGACTCTCGCTCCGCGTGCTGAAGCGGTTATAGGCCACCACGGCGGGAATCGCGGCGAACAAACCGATGGCCGTGGCGATCAGGGCCTCGGCAATGCCCGGTGCCACTGTGGCCAGCGTGGCCTGCTGCACCTGCGACAGGCCGATGAAGGAATTCATGATGCCCCAGACGGTGCCAAACAGACCGACATAGGGACTGACCGAACCAACGGTCGCGAGGAACGGCAGGTGCTGCTCCAGCCGTTCTTCCTCACGGGCGATGGCCACGCGCATGGCGCGCTGCACGCCCTGCATGACCGCGTCGGGGTCGCCCTGGTTGTGACGATTCAGTTGGGCAAACTCGCCATAGCCTGCGCGGAATATCTGTTCAACGCCGGCACGGTCCTGGCTGCTGCTGTACAACTGGCTCAGCTCCAGACCAGACCAGAACTGATCTTCGAATGCCTTGAGGGCGCGCTTGGCCTGGTTGAACAGGTTGCTGCGCTGGGCAATCAAAAACCAGGTGGCCAGTGATGCCAGCAGCAGAATCAGCATGACGCCCTTTACCAGTACGCTGGCTTCGAGCACCAGTGACCAGATGGTGTGTGTTTGAGTGGTAGGTACCATAGGTTCCTCGCTGGCGGGCCGTTAGCGGGCCCGCTTGTGTATTGGATGACAAAAAGATGCAGGTTTGATGACGGCGGTGATATCAGGGCAGCTTTAGCGCATCGGCGATCTGTTCCCAGGCCACCAACTTGAAGTTCTGCCTGCCCTGCGGCATGCGCTTGCGACCGTCCTGTACTACCAGCATGCCGCTGGCCCAGATCCCACCAAAATCAACCGAACTGACTTCCAGCCCATCGGTTTCGGAAACGCCGTCGATGCCGGCGGCGGTATTGATGCCAATCCGGAATGCGCCGCGCAGTTGGTAGGGCGGTTCGGCATCGAGCACCAGATAGCTGTCGTTGCCCTGGCTCGAAATCACCAGATATGGCTGCTCGGCCTGATACACCGCCAGACCCTCGACATCGGCGTGCAACGGGCCTTCGGCGCGGATAACTTCAACCAGCTCGCCGCTAGCGGCTGGATCGCTACTCAGCGCCCAGACGGCAACGCCTTCTTCACCAATAAACAGACGTTGGCGTGCGTCATCCGCTACGCAGCCTTCCGGCTGGGTTTGCGTGCTGAATTCGCGCACCAGGCTGCCCTTGACGCTGCCCTGATCGTCTTCCAGGCGGTATTGCAGGAAGCGGCCGCTCTTGTCGTTGGCAATGGCGTAGATATCGCCGCGCGGGCCTTTCGCCATGCACAGGCCATAAATATCGTCGAGGGGCAGGGCTATGCCTCCCAGGCCTGTCACTTCGCCGTTGACGGGGTCGATCGCGAACAGCTCCAGGCTGTTAGTGTCACGGTTGCTGGCAACCGCGATATCCGCTGGTTTGCCGGCCAGGGTGAATCCACTGCGCACATCGACATTGTTGATGCGCCCGACCGGCAGGTATTGCAGCTGCTCACCCGTAAGGTCGTACACGCCCAGGCCGCCGCGTTTGTCGGTGCCGAGGATGCGTGACTGGCTGGCATCGACGGGGTTGACCCAGATCGCCGGGTCATCCGCTGCATCGCCGCCGTGCGGTACTGGTGTGGTCTGCGCCTGCGCGGGCACCTCCACCAGAGCCGCAGCTGTGGTGGGGCTGTCGCCGCCAGGCAGCTCGGCCATGCGCAACGCTTGATCCGTGGCATCCGCTATCAGCAGCTCCAGTGCCGCGCCACTGCGGCTATACAGGCGCTCGGCGGCCTGTACAGCCGGTAAGGTCAGGGCGCTGTCGGCAGCCCAGCCATCGGCGAGTGCGCGGTAGCGATACAGCGCTGCGTTGCCATCGACCGCCAGTACCCCGTCGGTGCTCGCCGCCAGGCCTTGGGGGCTGTCCTGCAATTGGCCGTAAGGCGTGAGCAGATCGACCATCTCACGTTCGCCGTTGGTTTCAGGGTTGGCCGGGTAGGCCCAGATGCCAATGTCTTCTTCGCTGATGAACAGCGTCTGCAGCGCATCATTGACGGCGCAGTACTTGGCGCCCACCGGCAGATGGAGGTCTCGCATCAGCCTGGGTTCAGTCAGCTGTTGCTGCTGCTCCGCCAGTAGCCATTGCTGACCCAGGCCTTCTTCGCCAATCAGAAACAGGTACAGGTAGTCGTGTGGGTCGCGGTAGAAGCACAGGCTTTCAATCGGGTAGTTGGCGGCTGGCAGCCAGCTCGGCTTGGTGAAAGCTCGCTGCGCGCTATTCCAGTTCAGCAGCAGGGTCTGGTCGCGTACCTCGTCCAACGTGGCGCTGAGTATGTTGTCACCCAGTGGCCGCGCATCCAGAGCGGAAAAGCGACCCTGGTAGGGCTGGCTGACCGCGTCGCCGGCAGCATTGAGCAGCCAAAGGCCGCTAGCTCCCACGGCGACCCGGTCGACCTTGGCGTTGTTGCCCTTGGGCAGCAGCGCCCAGCTATCAACAGGGCGGGGCGGCTGCTCGCTGGACCAGATGGACAGCGAAAGATTGGTCGCGCTCGTTGCTTGAGCAGGAGCGGCCGCGCTGGATAATGGCTGCGCCGCGTCGTTATCGCCGCAGCCGCTCAAGGCTAAACAGGCCGGCAGCAGGGCGCCGGCGATCAAAAGTGTCAATCGCATTCAGGTTCTCGCATCAAATCGGTAAGCCGGGCGCGGTGGCGCCCGCAGGATTCAAAAGTGGGTCAACGACAGGCCTACCTTGTAGGTCGGGCCGTACTCTTCGTACTGGGCGTTGTAATCACGTTCGCCGGTGTAGACGTAGTAGCTCTCGTCGGTAATGTTTTGCGCCTCGGCAAACAGTTGCAGATGCTCGGTGAGGTTGTAATGCGCGCTCAGGTCGATAAACAGTTGATCGTCCACGCGATAGTCGTAGCGCTTGTCGAGCACATCGCCCACTTCGCTGAGATAGTCGGACTGATAGTTGGCCGCAATGCGCATGCCGAACCTGCTGTTTTCCCACCCCAGGGTCAGGTTACCGGTGGTGTCGGACTGACCGGGCAGGCTGATGCTGCGTTTGGCGCGCGTGCCGCTGTTGGTGTCGAACTGTTCGATATCGGCGTCGGATTTACTGAAGGTACCGTTGGCGCTCATCAGTAAGCCGTTCCAGGGCGACGGCAGCCAGCTGAACTGCTGCGAATACGCCAGTTCCAGGCCGTAGACACTGGCCTGGTCGCCGTTAACGTAGGTGTAGGCCTCATCGAACGCGGCGTATTCGGCGGTGCCCGCGAGATTGGCGTTGTAGACGAAGTTTTCGATGTCTTTGTAGAACACAAAGGCAGACACCGCTCCAGCCTTGCCCATGTAATGCTCTATACCGATATCAAGGTTGCTCGACTCCAGCGCCTTGAGTTGCGGATTACCGAACTCGGCTTCGTCACCGTCAATAACAAACCCCGGAAACAGTTGGCCAAAGGTCGGCCGCACCACGGTATTGGTCCAGGCGGCGCGCATTTGGCTGTTGCTGCCGAGCTGATAGATGGCGTGCAGGCCTGGCAACCAGTGGTGGTAGTCGTTGCGTTCGTCAACGGCTTCAAAAGCACCTTCATTCAGGCCGGTGCCCTTGGCTTTCAGGCGCGTGCCCTCGTAACGCAGGCCAGCAATGATGCGCAGGTCGTCGATATCGACGGTGTTCATCATGTAGGCAGCGTTGATGTTCTCCTGGATCTCGAAGTCATTGATCCGCGATTGCTCGTCATCATAGAAGTCAGCGGCGTCCAGCCCGGCCATCAGGCGCTCCAAAGCGCTGGCGGAGATCTGCGGGCCGAGACTACCGTTGCCGTTAATAAAGTTGGCCATGTTCAGCTGGGCATCGGTGAAGCCATAGCTATCCAGGTCTTCATAGGCCCAGACTTCAAGGTCGTTATCCTTGGTGCGCGTGCTGAATTTGGTGCCGAATTTGATCTGGGACGGTAGCCCCTGCCAGAAGTAGTCTCGGGCCAAGTCAACGCGGATATTCTGTTCGGTATCGGTGGTGAGCTGTTTCTCGCGTTCGATTTCATCCAGGGTAAAGTTGCTCGCCTGGTAAAAAGCATCGTTGATTTGGAGGTTGGGCTCCTTGCTGCTGTCGTACCCGGCGTCGATGAAATCATCGTTACCCGCAAAGCTGGCGCCGGGGATGTGCAGCGGGCTGTCTTCGCTGGCTTCGCTATAGCCATATTGACTGCTGAGGGTCCAGTCACCCAGGCGTCGCTCGCCGCCCAGAACCAGGCTTTTGACTTCCTGGGTTTCCGAGCGATCCTTGATTTCGCGGGTACCTTCAGCATCGCCGCGCTCGCCGGGCAATTGCGCGTCGGCAAACTCGATCACGTTGGCCTGCCGCGTTTCGCTGTCCTGGTAGCGGCTGTAGAGGGTGCGCAGATACAGCTCGGTGTCGTCATCGGGGCGGTAATCGAAGTTCAGACCGGCGCCGGTGCGCTCACGCTCAATGTCGTAGCGCCGCTCTTCCAGCTCCTCCAGCCGGGCACCTGCGGCATCGTCAAAGTCCCAGGCGCCACCCGTTTCGACGTTGTCTGAACCAAAGCTGCGGTTCTCCCAGCTGAGGGCGGCGGCTACGGCGAAATTGTCGACCCCTTGGCCCAGGCTGAAACGATTGCTGAGCGCGCCAGAGACCTTGGGGCTGGTATCACCGGTGTTGTCGTCATAACTGGCTTCGCTGGTCACGCTGTAAAAGGCCGCCGGGTGGTCGAAGCCCGATAGGCTTTCTACCTCGACGGTGCCGCCCAGGGAGTTGGCATCCATATCGGGAGTGAGCGTCTTGACCACGGATAGTGACTGGATCAGCTCGCTGGGCAATACATCCATGGCCACCGCGCGGCGGTCATCCTCCGGCGCGGGTACCAGGGTACCGTTGATGGTAACCGAGTTGAGGTCGGCGCCCAGGCCGCGCACCCGTACAAACCGGCCTTCACCCTGATCGCGCTCTACCGAGACCCCAGGCACGCGCTGCAGCGCTTCAGCGGCGTTGTCGTCAGGTAACTGCCCAATGGCATCCGCGTGCACCACGCTCTCTACACTGTCGGACAGACGCTGCTCTTCCAGCGCTTGCTGCATCTGCGCCGCCTGGCCAATGACGTTGACCACTTCGGGTTGCGATTGTGCTGCGGCGTAACTGGCGCCGGCAATCGACAGTGCCAATGCACTGCAACGAAAACCGGCACGAAACAAGGAATGGGTGACTGACATCTACAAAGTCCTCTGTTGGCGAGTGGGCATCTACCCTGATCTGGGGAGGACCTTAGGCTGGCTTTGTGTCTGTTCTGTGACATCCATCCGCTGCAGCCGCAAGGATCGCGGTTTTTACGTGAACATCAGCGCAGGTTGAGCTATTAACACCCCCATTCGCGCTGCTTGGCTGGCTTGAAACGCCGTGTTTATGGCCCGTTACCAATTCTGGACGAGCAATATCCAGCCGTCGCCGCATTCAGGCTGAGCTGAAATGACCCCCGGCGCTGAAACCTCGCTGTCATGTTCTTCTGCTGAGCTTGCCTGCAGTTACCCCAAGGAACGCTGGCCCTATGTCGACCATGTTTGCGCTTCACCGATTCAAACTGCTGGCGCTGTTGCTGCTGGCCAATGGCGGTGCGCTGCTCTACCTGAGCCTCGGCGACCTAAAGCCAATGGCGATCTGGTCCTGGACCGATATTGCCGGGGAGGGCGGATCGGCCTTGCTGGTGCTGGTGTGGGCAGGCTTGTTACTCAAGGGGAGGCCGGCAGGGCGCGTTACCAATCTGCTGTTTTTTGGCCTGGCCTGCTTGTTCTTTTCGCTGTGGATGGACAGTCTGGACGAGTTCATCGCCTTGCCCGAAAGCCTGACCCTGGATCACTGGCTGGAGTCGGCGCCGATGCCGCTGGGCTTTGCATTGCTCACGCTGGGGATCTACCACTGGCATTGTGAACAACTGGCGATCAGCGCGCAGATGATCAACCGCGAACGCCATTTCCGAGAACATCGGCTGTTCGATAAGGTGACTCCGCTCGGCGATGCCGGGTATTTCCGCCGGCAATTGCAGCAGGCGCTACCGGCTGCGCAGGCCAACAGTGAGCCGCTGTCGCTGGTCATGCTGGATATCGACGATTTCAGTGCAATCAATCGCTCCTATGGCCACCGTGAGGGGGACCGTGTACTGCAGTTGGTCGCGCAACAGATACTGCTCAACCTGCGCAGCCACGATCTGTTATGCCGTCTGGCCGGGGACAGGTTTATTGTATTGCTGCCGGCTACACTGGAAGCGCAAGCGCTGACCCTGGCGCAGGAGCTGCAGCAGTCGATTGCGCATCTGGCGTTGAAAAGCGCGGGGCAGGGCGAACGATTGCAGCTGCGGGCGACCACGGTCGCGCTGATGGCGCGGCAGGAAGAGGCCGACGCCTTGCTCAAGCGCTTGAACATTGTCATGGCGCGGGCCAAACAGGCGCCTCAGTTGCGGCAAGCGCAGGTATGAGCACGGCTGTCTGGCTGGACAGCGAAGCGCGCTTCATTGCCGCGCGCGGGCAGCCGGCCTGTCTGATCGATCTGGCGCTGTCGCGTGGCATCGACAGCCACCGCTTGCTCAAGGGCACCGGGCTATTCTACGAGGATCTCCTGGAGCATGACCCGCTGATCACTGCGCGTCAGTTTCACCGCCTGATCGACAACGCCCGGCAACTACTGGCGGCGGATGACAGCGCTTTTCTGTTCGGTCAGCAATTGCTCCCCGGACACTATGGCGCGACCAGCAACCTGTTGTTGCAGGCCGATACAGTGCTGCAAGCGCTGCAACAGCTGCAGCGCTTCAAGGCGCTGTTGAGCCCGCTGTGCGCGCCGGTGATAAGGATCGACGAACAATCGTTGTATCTGTATTGGCTGGACAGTTTTGATAGCGGCAAGAACCGGCAGTTTATGGTGGACGCCAGCATGACTGCTGTGACGGCGCTGTGCCGCCAGGTCTGCGGCCACGCGTTGCCCTGGCAATACCATCTGATGCAGGCCGAGCCGGTCTACGTAGAGCAGTATTGGGTGCATCTGGGCGAGCACCTGCACTTCAACAGCCCTACCAGCTTCATGCGCTTGCCGCGAGAGCATCTGATTACGCGCGCCGGTCAGGCTTCAGCTGTATTGGGGCGCATTGCCGAACAGCAAAGCCTGCAACAGCTAAGCGCGCTAACCGCGCCGCAGAGTTTGACCGACGGCCTGTTCGACTACTTGTGCGAGCACATTTCCGGGCTGGCCGGGTTGGAGCAGGTAGCGGCGGACTTTGCTATGAGCGCTGCGACCTTCAAGCGCAGGCTGCAACGGGAGGGGACGCACTTCCAGGCGCAGCTTGACCGGGCACGCACGCTTATAGCGACAGATCTGTATTTGCGACGGGGGTTCAGCAACGAGGCGGTGGCGAGCTATTTACACTTCAATGATCGCACCAACTTCAGGCGCTTTCTCAAGCGCCTGACGGGCAGGTCACCCAATGATCTCAGACAATTTCTTGGCCACTGAAGCTTTTAAAATCAAAGCCTTGCGGCGGTTACTTCAAGCGCCTTTCAATGCCCATTTGCATCAGGATCTTGGCAGAAATTTCTTCTACGGAGAAATGGGTGGAGTTGATATAGGGGATGTTTTCCTTGCGGAACAGGTTCTCGACCTCGCGCACTTCAAACTCGCACTGGGCAAAGCTGGAATAGCGACTATTGGGGCGGCGCTCGTTGCGAATGCCGGCCAACCGCTCCGCGTCGATGGTCAGGCCAAACAGTTTGGCCTTGTTCTGCTTGAGCGCCTTGGGCAGCTGCAGGCTTTCCATATCGTCTTCGGTCAGCGGGTAATTGGCCGCGCGAATACCATACTGCAGAGCCATATACAGGCAGCTGGGCGTCTTGCCGCAGCGCGATACGCCAACCAGAATGATATCCGCCTGGGCATAGTGGTGGGTGCGGGCGCCGTCATCGTTGTCCATGGCGTAATGCACCGCATCAATACGGTCCTTGTAGTGGGTGTTGTGCTGGATGGAATGGGTTTTGCCCACCGAGTACGAGGAGCCGTCACCCAGTTCCTGCTCCAGCGGCGCCAGAAAGGTCGAGAAGATATCAATCATATAGCCGCTGGACTTGGCCAGTTCCTGGCGGATTTCATTGTTGACGACGGTATCAAAAATGATCGGCCGCGCCGCATCCTTCTCGGCAGCGGCATTGATTTGTTGTACCATGTCTCGCGCTTTTTCCACGGTATCGACGTAGGGTCGCAGCAGCTTGATAAACTGAATGTTTTCAAACTGTGCCAGCAGGCTCTGACCCAGAGTTTCGGCGGTGATGCCGGTGCCATCAGAAATGAAAAAAGCAGTGCGTTTCATTCGCGAAGCCTTAAGATGTCGTATTCCATGGAGAGCGTGGTTGTGAGCTCAGGCCCGGCACACTCGTAAAAGACGGCATTGTGGCGCATTTGTTTCGGGCAAACCAGTCGTGCCCGTGCGGTCGCCGACTAATTCATTGATTGACGGAGAGATCACCTTGTTAGAGTACGTAGTGTCCTTCGAGCAGCTGGGTGTTGATGATGTAGAACGGGTCGGGGGCAAGAACGCTTCCCTTGGCGAGATGATCAGCAACCTGGCTAACGCCGGCGTTTCGGTTCCCGGCGGCTTTGCCACCACTGCAGACGCCTATCGCGAGTTTCTCGAGCAAAGTGGTCTGAATGATCGCATCAATGCGGCGCTGGACAAGCTGGACGTCGACGACGTCAACGCCCTGGCCCAGACTGGCGCGCAGATTCGCCAGTGGATCATGGACGCGGACTTCCCGCCAGCACTCGATAAAGCCATCCGCGACGAATTTGCCAAGCTCTCCGACGGCAATCCGAATCTGGCCGTTGCGGTACGTTCCTCGGCTACCGCAGAGGATTTGCCCGATGCTTCCTTTGCCGGCCAGCAGGAGACCTTCCTGAACATCCGCGGCGTCGACAACGTCATTTATGCTGCCAAGGAAGTCTTCGCTTCTCTCTTTAACGACCGTGCTATCTCCTATCGTGTACACCAGGGCTTCGACCACAAACTGGTCGCCTTGTCCGCCGGTGTGCAGCGCATGGTGCGCTCCGAAACCGGCACGGCTGGCGTGATGTTTACCCTGGATACAGAATCCGGTTTCCGTGACGTGGTATTCATCACCGGCGCTTACGGTCTGGGTGAAACCGTGGTGCAGGGCGCGGTCAACCCCGACGAGTTTTATGTGCACAAGCCCACGCTGGCAGCAGGTCGTCCTTCAATCCTGCGCCGCAACCTGGGTAGCAAAGCCATCAAGATGATCTACGGCGACGAAGCCAAGGCAGGCCGTTCGGTCAAGACGGTCGATGTTGACCTGGCCGAGCGCAGCCGCTTCTGCCTGAGCGACGCAGAAATCGTCAACCTGTCCAAGCAGGCCGTGATCATCGAGCAGCACTACGGCCGCCCGATGGACATCGAGTGGGCCAAAGATGGCGATGACAACAAGCTGTACATCGTTCAAGCGCGTCCCGAAACGGTCAAGAGCCGCACTACTGCCAACGTGATGGAGCGTTACCTGCTCAAGGAGCGGGGCGAAGTGCTGGTTGAAGGTCGTGCTATTGGTCAGCGCATTGGTGCGGGACCGGTACGTATCGTCAATGACGTTTCCGAAATGGACAAAGTACAGCCGGGCGACGTGCTGGTCTCCGACATGACCGACCCTGATTGGGAGCCGGTGATGAAGCGCGCCAGCGCCATCGTGACCAATCGCGGCGGTCGTACCTGCCACGCCGCCATCATTGCGCGTGAGCTGGGTATTCCGGCGGTGGTTGGCTGCGGCAACGCGACGACCGAATTGAAGGAAGGTCAGGAAGTCACCGTTTCCTGTGCCGAAGGCGATACCGGCTTGATCTATGCGGGCCAGCTGTCCTTTGATATCAAAAAGAACAGCGTTGACGCCATGCCGCCGATCCCGTTCAAGATCATGATGAACGTCGGTAATCCGGATCGTGCTTTTGATTTTGCGAACCTGCCTAACGAAGGTGTAGGTCTGGCGCGTCTGGAATTCATCATCAACCGCATGATCGGCGTGCACCCCAAGGCGCTGCTCAACTTCGACAGCCTGCCGCCTGACGTCAAGGAAAGCGTGCAGAAACGGATTGCCGGTTACTCCGATCCAGTCGACTTCTACGTCGACAAGTTGGTTGAGGGTATCAGCACCCTGGCTGCGGCCTTCTCGCCGAAGAAAGTTATCGTGCGGATGTCGGACTTCAAGTCCAACGAGTACGCCAACCTGATCGGCGGCAAGCTGTACGAACCGGAAGAAGAAAACCCGATGCTCGGCTTCCGCGGTGCATCACGCTACATCAGTGACTCCTTCCGTGACTGCTTTGAGCTGGAATGCCGCGCCATGAAGCGCGTGCGTGATGAAATGGGTCTGACCAATGTCGAGATCATGATTCCGTTCGTCCGTACTGTTGGCGAAGCCAAACAGGTGGTTGAGTTGCTGGGCGAGAACGGCTTGAAGCGTGGCGAAAACGGCTTGCGTTTGATCATGATGTGCGAGCTGCCGGCTAACGCCCTGCTGGCGGAAGAGTTCCTGGAGCACTTTGACGGCTTCTCCATCGGCTCCAACGATCTGACCCAGCTGACGCTGGGCCTGGACCGCGACTCCGGAATCATCGCGCACCTGTTTGATGAGCGTAACGCGGCGGTGAAGAAGCTGCTGAGCATGGCTATTTCGGCCTGCCGTGATGCCGGCAAGTACATTGGTATTTGCGGTCAGGGTCCTTCGGATCATCCCGATCTGGCGCAATGGCTGATGGATCAGGGCATTGAAAGCGTATCCTTGAACCCTGATTCGGTCATGGACACCTGGTTCTTCCTGGCCGAGAATGCCAAGTAAGATCTATCGCAATCCCGGTTCAAGGAGAACGCCATGCATTATGTAACGCCCGATCTGTGTGATGCCTATCCGGACGTCGACGTAGTCGAGCCCATTTTCAGCAATTTTGGCGGCCACGATTCCTTTGGCGGCGAGATTGTCACCGTGAAATGTCACGAGGACAACTCGATCGTCAAGGAGCAGGTTGACCAGGATGGCACAGGCAAGGTCATGGTGGTAGACGGCGGCGGTTCCTTCCGTCGTGCGCTGCTCGGTGACATGCTGGCCGAGAAAGCGGCCAAGAATGGCTGGGAAGGCATTATCGTGTACGGCTGTGTGCGTGATGTGGATGTTCTGGCGCAAACGCCGCTGGGGATCCAGGCGCTGGCAAGTCACCCAATGAAAACCGACAAGCGCGGCATTGGTGATTTGAATGTGGTGGTAACCTTCGGCGGCGTGACCTTCCGGCCAGGCGAATACGTCTATGCTGATAATAACGGCATTATCGTATCGCCCACCGCGTTGAGCATGCCTGAGTAAGTTGTAAGTCAGGCAGGCAGCACACAATCGAGGGGGAAGGCCGATGTCTTCCCCCTCGGTGCATCTGCAACGCGACTTCCCCGAGGAACTGTACATGTCTGAAGACCCCCTAGAAAGTCGATTGCGTGATCTCCTGCAGGGTGAGCCCAGCGACTTTGGCTCACAGCGTGATGACCGCCGGCTGGATCGCGTTCTGCACAAGGCGCATGTGCGCGGTGGGTTGTTTGATCTGGTCAATCTCTTTGCTCGTTGGGGATGGGTCCTTTCTGAAGGCGGTGCGCGTGGCGCCCGTCACCTCAAGCCGGTGAGTCGAGACGCTACAAAGACCTCACCCCAAGACATCAACCAATAATAGAGACGACCATGGAATTCAACGTCTGGAGTCAGAGCTTCGTTGCAGCCATGACCACTTTGTGGAGCAAGGTTGCTTCCTTTGTGCCTGATTTGATAGCAGCGCTGTTCATTATTCTGCTGGGCTTTGTAATCGCCAAGCTGGTAGATGCCGTACTGAGCAAGGGGCTCGCCAAGATTGGGCTGGACCGCTTGATGGGCGGCGCTGGCGTGAACAAGATGTTGGCGCGGGTCAGCATTACTGCCTCGGTGTCTTCTATTATTGGCAAGATTGCCTACTGGTTCGTTGTGCTTACCTTTCTGGTCTCGGCCGCCGAGTCGCTGGGGCTGGCGCGGGTATCGTCCACGTTGGACGTGTTTACCCTATACCTGCCCAAGGTATTTGGTGCAGCGCTGATTCTGCTTGCCGGCTTACTGTTATCGCATCTGGTCAATGGGGTGGTAAAAGGTGCGGCAGAAAGCATGGGGGTCGATTACGCCAGCGGGCTGGGTCGTTTTGTGCAGGGCCTGCTGGTCATCATCACGGTCTCGTTGGCTATCGGCCAGCTGCAGATAGAAACCGCCTTGCTGAACATGGTCATAGCCATCGTTCTAATCACCTTCGGCACTGCGGCCGCGTTGGCGCTGGGGCTGGGCAGCCGCCATACGGTGAGCCAGATTATTGCGGGTATCTATGTTCGAGAGTTGTACCAGGTCGGGGATCAGATCAAGGTTGGCGAAGTCGAAGGCAGTATTGAAGAAATAGGGACTGTCAAAACCTCGATTTTGACCGATGACGGCCAACTGGTCTCGGTGGCCAATAGCGTTCTGACCACTGAAAATGTGTCACGTTAACCGTGATTGATCCAGCCTCCGAAGCAAAGACGCCCAAGCCTTGACCCCTCGTAAAGAACCTCGCCGGCGTTATAACCCGGCTACGCTGAGTGATGAAGACCTGGTCATCGCGGCAAAAGGTGAACTACTTCACACTACAACTGCGTATGAAGAGCTGATGCGCCGCTACCAGCGTACGTTGTTTAACGTGTGTGCCCGTTACCTGGGGAATGAACGTGACGCGGACGATGTGTGCCAAGAGGTGATGCTCAAAGTTTTACACGGCTTGAAGCAATTTGAGGGGAAAGCCAAATTTAAAACATGGCTTTATAGTATTACCTATAACGAATGCATCACTCAGTACCGCAAAGAGAAACGCAAAAGGCGCCTGCTAGACGCTCTCAGCCTGGACGAGCAAGAAGAGCTCGTCGAGCCAGAATCACCGCTAGCAGAATCACAGGGCCTCAATAAAATGCTGTCGCACGTCAACCCGATTGACCGCGAAATACTAGTTTTGCGATTTATTGCGGAACTTGAGTTCCAAGAAATTGCCAATATTATGCACATGGGCTTAAGTGCGACTAAAATGCGCTACAAGCGTGCCTTGGAAAAATTACGCGATCAGATTGACAGCCCTTTCATATAAGGCTTGTATAGTTATTAGCGTGATTCAGTTATACTGCGTGCGAGTTTTGCGTAAGCTTAACGTCTTAATGGATTTGATGGGGATTCAATGATGAAATTGAAAAACACTGTGGGTCTCGTTGTTGGTTCTGCGATTGCTGCGTCCAGCATTCCTGCTATGGCCATGAGCCAGCAGGGTTCTGTGGAAGTCGAAGCCTTTGCGGATCGTTATTTCACTGACAGCAAGTACGACATGAACGACGGCACCCTGGTGGGTGGTAGCATCGGTTACTTCCTGACCGATGACGTGCTGCTGAATGTCGGCCTGGGTAAGTACAAAAACCTGGAATTTGATGACACCAAAAATGAAGTTGATGGCAGCCTGTTTCAAGTTGAAGCTGTTCACCACTTTGGCGAAAGCAACGTCCGTCCGTATATCTCGGCTGGTTTGGCTCATCAAGAGTTGGAGCCTGAAGGCACCAACATCAATGACCGTACGACCATGGCGATGGCTGGCGTTGGTATCAAAAACTATCTGAACGAAAACTTCTTCGTGAAGGCCGGTGTTGATGCTCTGTACGGTTTTGACCACGGTAACACCGAGTGGCAGGCTGGCGTAGGTCTGGGTATCAACTTTGGCTCCAAGAAAGAAGAAGCCGTAGTTGCAGCTGCCCCGGCACCAATGCCGCAGCCAGAGCCGGCTCCGGAAATGCAGTCAGTTCGCGTTGAGCTTGACGTGCTGTTTGACTTCGACAAGGACACTATTCGTCCTGAGTACCGCCAAGACATCCAGAGCCTGGCTGAGTTCATGAAAACCTACCCATCGGTTACCACTACCGTTGAAGGTCACACTGACTCCGTCGGTAGCGATGCCTACAACCAGAACCTGTCCGAGCGTCGCGCTAATGCAGTTCGCGAAGCGCTGATCGGTGAAGGCGTTGACGGCTCTCGCGTAAGCTCTGCCGGTTATGGCGAATCTCGTCCGATTGCTGACAACTCTACCGACGAAGGCCGTTCCATGAACCGCCGCGTTGAAGCTGAAGTTGAAGCTGAAGTCGAAGTGCGTTAACACCGTGCTTTAATAAAAAACCCGGCTCAGGCCGGGTTTTTTATTGCTTATAAATTAAAGCGCTTAATCGTCTACGGAGTTTACGCCGGGAAAGCGCAGGCGGAAGTCTTCCGGCATAGGGCATACCTTGGACGTGCTGAAGTGATAAAAAACGAAGCCTGACTTCGCCAGGGCCACCAGTTCACCGTCGGCCGCCTTGGTGATCCTGAAGATAATGTCTCCGCCGTAACGGTTAAGGTCCATCAAGCCCACTTCGAAGATCAGAGCATCGCGGGCGAAGGCTTCCCGGCGGTAGGTCGTGGCCAGATCGGTCACGATGATACCAATATCGTTCACGCTGACTTCTTCAATGCCAAACTGGTAGAGAAAGCGAGCCCGAGCCTCCGAAATCATGGATATCATCGAATCATTGGCCAGGTGCTTGCCTGAGTTGATGTCGGTGATGCGTACCGTCAACTGGGTAGTGAAGTAGAACTGGTTTTCGGGGAACTCGAGGTGCAGACGTGCCATAGCGAATAAAGCCTTGTTACTTGGGAGGGGAGGTGCAGGAGTCGCGCATTCTACCCGAGGTAAAACCCGCACGATAGATAAAAAAAGACCGCCGGTTAGGCGGTCTTTTTCACACCAAGGATGCCAGGCATCCGAGGAATCAGCGGCTATTAACCAAACTGGTTCATGGTGTTGTCTTTGCCACCCGCTTTCAGGGCAGCTTCACCAGCGAAGTACTCTTTATGGTTGTCACCGATGTCGGAGCCAGCCATGTTCTGGTGCTTGACGCAGGCGATACCCTGACGGATTTCCTGACGCTGAACGCCCTTGACGTATGCCAGCATGCCTTCCTTGTCGAAGTAACCTTTTGCCAGGTTGTCGGTAGACAGCGCAGCAGTGTGGTAAGTCG
The DNA here is from genome assembly GCF_900105255.1 of Halopseudomonas sabulinigri. Taxonomy (NCBI): domain Bacteria; kingdom Pseudomonadati; phylum Pseudomonadota; class Gammaproteobacteria; order Pseudomonadales; family Pseudomonadaceae; genus Halopseudomonas; species Halopseudomonas sabulinigri. The sequence continues at coordinate 595,044 of NZ_LT629763.1, forward strand.
GCAGGGTGATCAGGTGGTGGAAGATACCGGCTTCGCGGGCTGCATCAGCCTGGAAGGTACGGATCTTCTCGTCAGCAACCTGAGCCAGTTCGGTTTCGTCATACTCAACGCTCATCAGCTTGGCGCGGTCGTAGGCAGAAACATCCTTGCCTTCTTCAACCATGGCATCAAATACTTGCTGACGGAAGTTCAGTGTCCAGTTGAAGGACGGGCTGTTGTTGTAAACCAGCTTGGCGTTGGGAACCACTTCGCGGATACGGTTAACCATGTCAGCGATCTGGCCAACGTGTGGCTTTTCGGTTTCGATCCACAGCAGGTCAGCACCGTTCTGCAGGCTGGTGATACAGTCCAGAACTACGCGGTCAACGCCGGTGTCCTTGCGGAACTGGAACAGACCAGAAGCCAGACGCTTGGGCTTCAGCAGCTTGCCGTTGGACTTGATCACAACGTCGCCGTTCTGGATGTCGTCAGCGCTGGTGATGTAGTCGCCGTCCAGGAAGCTGTTGTACTGGTCGCCCAGGTCGCCTGGCTCGTTGGTCACAGCGATTTGCTTGGTCAGACCGGCACCCAGGGAGTCGGTACGCGCAACGATAACGCCGTCATCAACGCCCAGTTCAAGGAACGCGTAACGAACAGCGTTGATCTTGGCGAGGAAGTCGGAGTGAGGAACGGTTACTTTACCGTCCTGGTGACCGCACTGCTTCTCATCGGAAACCTGGTTTTCGATCTGGATGCAGCAAGCACCAGCTTCGATCATTTGCTTGGCCAGCAGGTAAGTAGCTTCGGCGTTACCGAAACCAGCGTCGATGTCAGCGATGATCGGCACAACGTGAGTTTCGTAGTTATCGATCTGAGCCTGGATTTCAGCAGCCTTGGCGTTGTCGCCGGCATTGCGGGCGTCGTCCAGGGCAACAAACAGCAGGTCCAGTTCACGGGCATCAGCTTGGCGCAGGAAGGTGTACAGCTCCTCGATCAGCGCAGACACGGAGGTTTTCTCGTGCATGGACTGGTCAGGCAGCGGGCCGAACTCGGAGCGCAGGGCAGCAACCATCCAGCCGGACAGGTACAGGTAGCGCTTGTTGGTGGTTTTCAGGTGCTTCTTGATGGAGATCAGCTTCTGCTGACCGATGAAGCCGTGCCAGCAACCCAGGGACTGGGTGTAGACAGAGGAGTCGGCGTCGTATTCGGCCATGTCCTTGCGCATGATGGCCGCGGTGTACTTGGCAACGTCCAGACCGGTTTTGAAACGGTTCTGCGCACGCATGCGAGCGACGGATTCCGGGTTGATAGCGCTCCAGCCACTACCTGCTTGTTCTTTCAGCTCGGCAGCTGCTTTGATGTCGTTTTGATAAGCTGACATGGTCCATCCTTCAAAGTTTGCGTTAGGTTCAGCACGATTTGTCGACCCATGCTCCGCTGGCCGTAAAACCGCTTAAGCAACGTTTGACTAGTAAAGGAGGAAACTGGAGAAATGCCAAGGAGGAGGGGTGACAAGCGCGACGAGCGGCTGAAATCCTGAGCATGGCGTTGCCGCCACGGCAGGGTCAGGCTGCTGACCACTGATTGTCTACGTTAAATCGCTTCCCCGTCCCTCAGGACAACTTTCGTTCCAGTCGCCACCTCGTCAAACAGCTTTGTGAGCGGTAAAGACACGTGTCGGGCCGTTGGTTTTGGCGTCGACTCGGAGACCTTCTTGAGATCTCTGGCTAGCGGGAGCGTCGCAATGATGAGACTTCGGGTCTTATAAGTCAATCAAGTGTAGTGTTTTTTTTAATTCACTACATAAGGCGTGTGACAGGGGAAACGCCCTAGTTAAGGCGCTCTACCATAAGTCGAACGGTGCCGCTGGAGTTGCTCTGCGTCGAGATACGACGGCCAATATCGGCATTGTTACCCGAGCCAGATTCGTTGAGCCCGCCCACGGTAACCCATTGACCGAGACGCGCGGTCACCACGGTGTCGGTGCGCTGCACATCAATCACGTCCTGACGGTTGCGGTTCAGGCGATTGTTGTTGGCGCTAAGGGTGATGGTGGCCATATCTCCATTCAGGCGAACCGTGGCGTAAAAGCCTTGGGTTACGTCCTGATACTGGGTCTGCTCCACCACACGCCCGTAAGCGTCTGTCGTGCGCGTGGTCAGGGGCACGCTTTGACCGCTCTGAATCAGCACTGGATAGCCTTCGTTGGCGGTTATCTGCCGCACTCCGTCGTTAGCGGAGCGAGTCTGGCGGTTGATGATCCTCGCCTGGTTGCCGTTTCGCGGGTTACCCACGATGATGTCTGCCGGTCCGGTGTCGATGCGCCCATCCACACGATAGCCTTGCTGTACGCCGCTGCTGCCGCCGCTATCGGATACGCTAATCAGCAGTCGTGACGGCTGCTTGTCGATTTGATTGAGTAGCGCCTTTATTTCGACTATGCGAGCAGGCTCTGCACGAATCAACAACTGGTTGCCATAGGCCGAGACACGCTCATCTGAGCGCAGCATGGGTTGCAGGGCGGGGATGACGTCCTCTGCCATGTTGTAACCCAGGGACACCACCTCGGTGGTCGGTGTTGCGTTGGCATAGAGCACGGCGAAGGACAGGCACAGCCAGCTAAGTAGCTTGATAATCAGGCGTGGTGTCATAGCAGAAATCTCCGTATCGCGGGGTCGCTCTGGCTGCTGCCCCATAACTCATCGAACTGATCTGCCCAGCGTTTGACCTGGTCAGGCGAGTATTCACGCGCAAACGCCTGGCGTACACGGTGATCTGGCTGCATGAAAAAGCCTTGAGCATCGGTCATCAATTGCACGTACTTTTGCTTTTGCAGGTCGGGATGCTGGCAACGAATCTCGCACAGGCTGGGAAAGCGATGAGTGAGGCTCAACAGGCTGCGACCCTGCAAGAAATCCCTGTCTACACTCTGCAGCAGGATCTGGATGCGCGCCAAGGGTTCGCGGGCAATCAGGCTTTCGCATGCGTTGATGAAGTCGAGTCGATTGAACAGCCAGCGCGCCTGTTCAGGAGAGTAGATGCGCAGCCTACGGCGACACTGGCTAACCAGCGTCGCGACGTGGGGCAGCGCATTGTCGTCGTTCACGGCAATCATCCCTTCGGTCTCCCGCGCGTATTCCGACACTGGCTCGCGGGAGAGATCGGGGTTGTGTATCGCAAAGCGACCGGGTGAGTCGAATTCGATATCCGGCAGTTGCAAGGGGGATTGGTCGCTGGACTGCCAATACATATCCTGATGCGCGATCCCCGCATCCAGATATTCGTCTGAAGTAATGCTGAACCCCAGCTTGCGATAAAACGCCGTGGCGTGAGTCTGCGCGGAAAGATGAAGCTCATGCATACCACTGGCCTGGGCGAAGGCAATCACCTGCTGCATGACCTCCGCACCCAGCCCTATGCCGCGGAAGTCGGGCAATACCGCCACGCGGCCGATGTGGCCATCATGCAGCAGCCGTGCAGTTGCCGCAGGTTGCTGCTGATAATACAGAAGGAAATGGGTGGCGTTGTCGTCTTCTGCGTCCCACTCAAGGTCTTCCGGTACCTGCTGTTCGTCGATAAACACCTGCTGGCGAATGTCGCGAACGGCCTTGCCGTTTATCCAGTCGACTGTGGTGACATGTATTTCATTCATCATCCCTCTCCAACAGGAGATACCCTTTCGCAAACAGCTGCTCCAGCAACTCTATGGCCTCCGCCTCCTGGTGCCATGGCTCCAGGGCCTCAGGGCTCAAGTAACGCTGATTGCAGATCAGTTGCACCAGTGGCAACAAGGCGCCTGGCACCACGCAGTGTTCGCCACTGGCAAACAGCTGCACCTGATCGTTCTCAGCAAGACGGTAGGCCAAACGCACGCTTGGGTTGTGCAGCAGCGCGTAGCCGGCGTTCAGGCCTTCAAGCATATCGGCTTCTTCGTCGACATAACTCTGTGCCAGATCAGGGTAGCGTGCCTCGGTCATATGACGCCCAAACCAGGTGGCCAATGCTTCCTTGTCTTCGACCAGACGAAGAATGCTTTGTTGCAACTGGTCAATAGTTTCCTGATCAATGGCGGCCGGGTCTTGTGGCTGTTTGCGACCTGCGTCACTGTAACGCGCGTCGTCCGTGAGTTGGTGCGCCAGATAGTCGGTGAAGTGCACCAGCACTTCCTGGTGACTGGGGGCGCGAAAGCCAATGGAAAATGTGAGGCAGTCGGTTTCCGCAACACCGTCATGCGCGACCCCTGGCGGGATGTACAGCATGTCTCCAGGCTCAAGAACCCACTCGTTCTGGCACTCAAAATCCTGCAGGATGCGCAGGTCAGGGTTGTTTTGCAGTGGGCTATCAATGCTGCAATGCTGGCCGACGCGCCAGCGGCGCTTGCCCTCGGCCTGTAGTAGGAATACGTCGTAATTGTCGAAGTGTGGGCCTACGCCGCCGCCGGGCGTGGCATAGCTGATCATCACGTCGTCCAGACGCCAGCTGGGCAGAAAGTGGAAGCGTTGCAGCAACTCGGCTATCTCGGGCACAAACTGGTCGACGGCCTGCACCAGCAGAGTCCAGTCGCGCTCCGGCAGCGTCTTGTAGTCATCGTCACCGAAGGGGCCGTTTAGCAACTGCCAGGGATGCGTACCGTTTTTCAGAATAATGCGCGACTCGACTTCCTCCTCCAGCGACAGGCCGGCCAGTTCGTTAGGTTCGATCGGGCTGGTATAGCCCGGTATGGCCTGGCGGATCAGCAGCGGTTTACGCTGCCAGTAATCGCGCAAAAATACCTCAACACCTACATCACCCAGCAGCGCGTCAAATTCGGATTTCATTGATTGGTCGTCCCCAATAGCAAACGCCCGGAAGATCCGGGCGTTGTGACTCGATACAGAAAAGCGGATCAGTAGCTAAAGACTAGCTGATTCGCCTGCGATTAGATGCGCTTGGCTTGCGCGACGGCACTGCCGATGTAACCGGCAGGCGTGAGCGTCTTGAGCTCCTGCTTGGCGGCGTCCGGAATCTCCAGTGTCTCGACGAACTCCAGCAGCGCTTCAGGGGTAATGCCCTTGCCGCGCGTCAGGTCCTTGAGCTTTTCGTAGGCGTTCTCTACGCCATAGCGGCGCATTACCGTTTGAATCGGCTCGGCCAGCACTTCCCAGCAGTTATCCAGATCCTCGGCGATACGCTTGGCGTTGAGCTCAAGCTTGCCGATACCCTTGAGGGAGGATTCGTAGGCGATGACGCTGTGGGCAAAGCCTACGCCAAGATTGCGCAGCACGGTGGAATCGGTCAGATCACGCTGCCAGCGAGAGATCGGCAGTTTACTGGCCAGATGTTGCATGATGGCATTGGCGATCCCCAGGTTGCCTTCGGAGTTCTCGAAGTCGATGGGGTTTACCTTGTGCGGCATGGTTGATGAGCCAATCTCGCCAGCGACGGTCTTCTGCTTGAAATAACCCAGGGAAATGTAACCCCAGATATCGCGGTCAAAGTCGATCAGAATAGTGTTGAAACGGGCGAAGGCGTCGAACAGTTCGGCGATGTAGTCGTGCGGTTCAATCTGGGTGGTGTAGGGGTTAAAGTCGAGCCCCAGCGTGCCCTCGATGAACTGCTTGGCATTGGCTTCCCAGTCGACATCCGGATAGGCCGACAGGTGCGCGTTATAGTTGCCGACGGCACCGTTGATCTTGCCGAGCAGCGGAATGCTTTCGATCTGCTTGATCTGGCGCTCAAGGCGATAGACCACGTTGGCCAGCTCCTTGCCCAGGGTAGTGGGGGAGGCAGGCTGGCCATGGGTGCGTGAAAGCATCGGCACCGCGGCATGCTCGACCGCGAGCGCGCGGATATCGCCTGCAATCTGACGCATCAGCGGCAGTAATACCTCGTCGCGTCCGGCCCGCAGCATGAGCGCGTGGGACAGGTTGTTGATATCTTCCGAGGTGCAGGCGAAGTGGATGAACTCGCTGACCTTCTCCAGCTCTGGCAGCTGCTTGGCCTGCTCCTTGAGCAGGTACTCGACCGCTTTGACGTCGTGATTGGTGGTGCGCTCGAACTCTTTGATGCGCTCTGCGTGTACCAGCTCAAACTGCTCTGCCAGGGTATCAAGAAGCTGGTTGGCCTGCGCCGAGAACGGGCCGATTTCCGGTAGGCCTGGGTGTGCGGCCAGGCACTGGAGCCAGCGTACTTCAACCTGAACACGAAAACGAATCAGGCCATATTCGCTGAAAATGGGGCGCAGGCTGGCAGTTTTGCTGCCGTAACGGCCGTCAACCGGAGATACGGCGGTCAGAGAGGAGAGTTGCATAAAAGAGTTCTCGTCAAGGAAAGCTGGCGGAAAAGGCGCAAATCATACACCAATTCAGGTGGTTTTGGCCCGCGCCGGTGGCAGGGTGATGCTCAGCAGGCTGGCGGCAAAAATCAACGCAGCCCCAACCCAGGATGACCAGCCGGGGACCTCACCCCAGAGGTACCAGGCAAAGGCGCCGGAAAACACAATCGCCAGATAGCTGAGCGGACCGATTTTGCCCGGTGGCGCCAACGCATAGGCTTTAGACATAACCAGCTGACTGGTGGTCGCCACCAGGCCGATGGCCAGCAGCAGCATCAACTGATGTGTGGTGAGAGCCTGACGCGCCCAAAGCATCGGAATCGCCGACAGCAAGGTAGAAAAGGTCGCAAAGTAGAAAACGATGCGGCTGGCCGGCTCGCTGTTGCTCATGGCGCGTATCGAGACGAAGGCTGCCGCTGCAAGCAGGCTGGCTGCGACGCCGGCGAAGGCCTTGGGTTCGAACAGCGCGCCACTGGGCTTGGCCACCAGCAATACCCCGACAAAACCAATAAGCACCATGCCGACGATGCGCGGTGTGAGGCTTTCGCGCAGCCACCACCAGGCGAGCAGGGGGGTAAACACCGGCGCCGCGTAGGTGAACACCATGGCGTCAGCCAGCGGCAGGTGCGCAATGGCGTAAAAGAAGCAGTACATGGCGCCCAGGCCATAGAAGGTGCGCAAAAAGTGGCTGGTCAGGCGTTGGGTGCGAAAAGGCGCAAAGCCCTTGAGCAGCATCATCGGCAGAAAGAAGAACACACCGACCAGATTGCGAAAGAACACCACAGTTTCGTTATTGACCCCGGATGAAACCTCGCGGATGAGTACACCCATTATGGCAAACAGCAGTGCCGAGAGGGCGAGCAGCAGGGCGCCCTGGCGTGGGTTGTCCTGGCGAACCAGTTCAACCACGTAGCAAGGCCTTGGTTGCGTCCAGCAATTTCTTACGCTGGAACAGCAACTGCCAACGGTGCCCACCGACCTGCCGCCAGAGCGTAGCGCCACGAATGCCAGCCAGCAGCAGTGCACGAATGCGATTGGCAACATCAGGCTGTTGCAGGTGGCGCATGTCGCCCTGTACCTGAATGCGTAGGCGCAGGGTGCTGAGCGTATCCTGGTAGGTCGCGCCGAGCGAGGCCGTCACGTTATCGTGCAGGATGCCGAAATGCTCCACCTGTTGGGCGGTCTGACCGATGCGCTGCCCCAGCTCCTGCAGCATATCGCTGCGCTTGGCCAACTGGCGCTCGAGTGTCAGCAGATTCATCACATAGCGCAGCGCATCGCGCTGCAGCGCCGCGGTATCGCGCTCAAGCATGGCTTCCAGCGCTTGCAGGCCGGAGCGAATCTGATGCGTGCTGCCGCCGTAGACGCTGAGCACATCGTCCGGCGACGTTATCAGGATGCTGTGGGCCAGGCAGGCGGCGGGGCCTTCAGCGGCAGACCCACTGCGCGCCAGTTTGTCGACCTGCAAGGCAGCCTCGAATATCGCGCCCAGCGCGATGGCCTGATCACGCAGGCCGCTCATGCTGCACGCTCGTCATAAGCCGGCTCGGCGCTTTCGATGACGCCACCGCCCAGGCAGATGTCGCCCTGATAAAGCACCACGGATTGGCCCGGTGTAACGGCGCGCTGCGGCTCGTCAAACACCAGCCGATATCCGTCAGGGGTTGCCTCCAGAGTGCAGCCTTGATCAGGCTGCCGATAACGAACCTTGGCCGTCAGCGGCAACGGGGTATCCAACGCGGGCTGCGGATTGACCCAGTAAATGCTGGAGCAGCTCAAGGCGCGGGAAAACAGCCAGGGGTGATCATTACCCTGGCCGACGACCAGCACATTATTGACCAGGTCTTTCTTCAGCACATACCAGGGCTCGTCGCCGGCGCCGGGCATGCCGCCAATGCCCAACCCCTGGCGCTGACCCATGGTGTGATACATCAGGCCATGGTGGCGACCGATCACCTTGCCTTCGGTGGTTTGGATGTCGCCAGGCTGCGCAGGCAGATACTGTTTCAAAAAATCGCTGAAGCGGCGCTCCCCGATAAAACAGATGCCGGTGGAGTCCTTTTTACGGGCGGTAGCCAGTTCGTACTTTTCGGCAATGCGGCGAACCTCTGGCTTCTCCAGCTCGCCCACCGGGAACAGTGTGCGGGCGATCTGTTCGGCACCCACCGCGTGCAGAAAGTAACTCTGGTCCTTGTTGCCATCCACGCCGCGCAGCAACACAGTCTGCCCATCGCGCTCGCCGCGGCGAACGTAATGGCCGGTGGCAATCAGATCGGCGCCCAGCGCCAGAGCGTAGTCGAGGAAGGCCTTGAACTTGATTTCGCGGTTGCACAGGATGTCGGGGTTGGGCGTACGCCCGGCCTGATACTCTTCAAGAAAGTGCTCGAACACGTTGTCCCAGTACTCCGCCGCGAAATTCGCCGTGTGCAGTTTGATGCCGAGCTTGTCACTCACGGCCTGCGCATCTGCGAGATCGTCCATGGCAGTGCAGTATTCCGTACCGTCATCCTCGTCCCAATTCTTCATGAACAGGCCTTCGACCTGATAACCCTGTTCCAGCAACAGTGCGGCGGAAACGGAGGAGTCCACGCCGCCGGACATGCCGACAATAACGCGGGTGTGCTCGGGGGCTTTGTCTGTGTAGGTGCTCATGTCAACGAATCAGATCCAGTGAGTAATGCGGTTTGTTCAGATAATCCAGAATGCAGTCGAGTACCAGATGGCTGCGCAGGCGGTGCTGCTCCTGCTGTAGCTCATCCAGTGTCATCCAGCGCGCTCTTACAATGCCGTCATCCAGCGCTTGCTGCGCGTCGTGCTCAAGCGCTTGTGCGCTGAAACAGGCGCGTTGGTAGGTCACACCATTGGCAGCGGTGAACAGATAAAGCCCAGTCACTGCCGTGAGTTCGACGCGCCAGCCGGTTTCTTCGCGGGTTTCACGCACCGCAGCCTGCAGCAGTGTTTCGCCTGCCTCAAGGTGGCCGGCGGGCTGATTCAGCACCAGTTTGCCGTCACGCTGTTCTTCGACAATAAGAAAGCGGCTCTGTCTTTCAACAATGCAGGCAACGGTCAGATGGGGAGTAAAGCGCATGGGGTACCCTCAGCAGGGAGCATAGGGTAGCGCAAAGCTGCCGTTGGGTGAAACATCACGCTGCTGTATAAAGGCAAGACTAGCATTGACAGGAAAAGCGACTAGGATTCTGATAGTCAAAGACTTGTAGTGCGTTTTGTAGTGTTACTACAAAATAGATGCGGTGCAGTCTAAGTGGCGTGCTGGCTTGCTGCTCAATGGGGTGTTATCCATTGGTCTAAGCAAAAAGTACGTGACATTATGTAGGAAAACTACAACAATACCGCAGCTCAAAATCCGTATTCTTATTCAGAGCCTTCGGGTTACCCGCCCGTAGGTTGCTAGTGACAACGACAACATACACGGAGTCAAAAATGGGATACCAAAAGATCCAGGTGCCGGCTAGCGGCGACAAAATTTCCGTAAACGCCGACCTTTCCCTGAACGTGCCTAACAACCCAATCATCCCTTATATCGAAGGCGATGGCATCGGTGTTGATATTTCCCCCGTCATGATCAAGGTTGTCGACGCTGCCGTCGAAAAAGCCTACGGCGGTGAGCGCAAGATTTCCTGGATGGAAGTCTATGCCGGTGAGAAAGCCACCCAGGTTTACGATCAGGACACCTGGCTGCCGAAAGAAACGCTCGAAGCGGTCAAGGACTACGTTGTATCTATCAAAGGCCCGCTGACCACGCCAGTTGGTGGTGGCATCCGCTCGCTGAACGTTGCGCTGCGTCAGGAGCTGGACCTGTATGTTTGCCAGCGCCCGGTTCGCTGGTTCACCGGTGTACCTAGCCCGGTCAAGAAGCCAGGCGACGTAGACATGATCATCTTCCGCGAGAATTCGGAAGATATCTATGCGGGCGTTGAGTTCAAGGCCGGCACGCCCGAAGCCGAAAAAGTCATCAAGTTCCTCACTGAAGAAATGGGCGCGACCAAGATCCGCTTCACCGACATGTGCGGTATCGGTATCAAGCCGGTTTCCGAGGAAGGTACCAAGCGTCTGGCACGCAAAGCGCTGCAGTATGCCGTCGACAACGATCGTGACTCAGTCACCATCGTGCACAAAGGCAACATCATGAAGTTCACCGAAGGTGCCTTCAAAGAATGGGGCTACGAAATTGCACGTGACGAGTTCGGTGCCGAGCTGTTGGATGGCGGTCCGTGGATGCAGTTCAAGAACCCCAAGACTGGCAAAAACATTGTCGTCAAGGACGTGATCGCTGACGCCATGCTGCAGCAGATCCTGCTGCGTCCGGCCGAGTACGACGTGATCGCCACCCTCAATCTGAACGGCGACTACCTGTCTGACGCACTGGCAGCAGAAGTGGGCGGCATCGGTATTGCTCCGGGTGCCAACCTGTCCGACTCGGTTGCCATGTTTGAGGCCACCCACGGTACTGCACCCAAGTATGCAGGCCAGGACAAGGTCAACCCTGGTTCACTGATCCTGTCTGCAGAAATGATGCTGCGTCACATGGGTTGGGTTGAAGCGGCTGACCTGATCATCAAAGGCACTGAGGGCGCAATCGCCAACAAGACAGTGACTTATGACTTCGAGCGACTGATGGACGGCGCCAAACTGCGCAAGTGCTCTGAGTTTGGTGACGATCTGATCGCCTCCATGTGAGGTCGATGCGGGCCAGCCTGGCTGGCTCGCGTCAGGGCAGTAACAACAAAGCCGGCGTGAGCCGGCTTTGTTATTTGCACTGGAAACAGGTAAGAGCGTTAATGGTGCGCGGCCGCTTCGGCTGAAACGCCTTCATTTTCCAGTTGTTTCTTGCTAGCTTGTTCAGCCGGAGACTGAATATTGATCGCATGCAATCCCTTTGGGCCCTGGATGATGTCAAATTGTACCGGTTGCCCGGCCTTCAGCGTCTTGTACCCGTCCATCTGGATGGCCGAATAATGCGCAAATAGGTCTTCTTCCCGGCCGTCGGCTACAATGAATCCGTAACCTTTAGCGTTGTTGAACCATTTGACCTTACCGTTCTCCATACTGCATCCCTCTGATAACTTGTCACGTCATGTGAATGTGCATCGTCTGGTGCTGACCGAAAGCCGGTGGGAAATCTAAATGGTGACTGATCAGTCGAGCACACTTACACTTTTTAACAGCTAATCGAGGTAAGTCAAGCCAGCCTCGGACAAGCTGTGTGCCAGTACGCACTTTTACGATGAGCGGCCCCGTTATCAATGCAACCAGCCAAACGACAGATGTTTTCAATGACAGAATTTCAACTAACCTTAAATCAGGGATCAGGCGCGCCAGAGCACGAGGATGATCACGGCCTTGCGGTCGAGACGAGCAAGCCCGAACTCAAGCCGCCATCGCGCTACAAGGTGGTCATGATGAACGATGACTACACGCCGATGGACTTTGTCGTTGAGGTGCTTGAGCGTTTTTTCTCGCACAACCGCGAAAGTGCTACGCAGATCATGCTGAAGGTGCATACTGAGGGTAGGGCGGTGTGCGGTATCTACACCCGGGATATCGCGGAAACCAAGGCGGCAGAAGTGAACGACTATGCGAAGGAATGCCAGCACCCGTTGATGTGTCAGATTGAACGGGAAGCGTAACAAAGCGATTTTTATCGCGTGAGATGAGGTGGCAACATGCTCAATAGAGATCTCGAGATCACCCTGAACCTGGCGTTCAAGGAAGCGCGCAACAAACGCCACGAATTCATGACCGTAGAACACCTGCTGCTGGCCTTGCTGGACAATCAGGCAGCGGTCAATGTGTTGAACGCCTGTGGTGCCGATATGGACCGGTTGCGCCGCGAGCTGACCGAGTTTATCGACTCCACCACCCCCCTGATTCCGAAACAGGACCATGAACGCGAAACGCAGCCGACGCTGGGTTTTCAGCGCGTTTTGCAGCGTGCGGTTTTCCACGTGCAGAGCTCCGGCAAGGGCGAAGTCAGCGGTGCAAATGTGCTGGTCGCGATTTTCAGCGAGCAGGAAAGCCAGGCTGTGTTTTTCCTCAAACAGCAGCAAATAGCGCGCATCGATATCGTCAACTTCATCTCCCATGGCATCTCCAAGGTGCAAAGCGGCGAGGAGCCGTTGAGCGACGATCAGGAAGCGATGGACGACGAGGGTGGTGAAGGCGGTACCGCCAGCAACCCGCTGGAGTCGTACGCCAGCAACCTGAACGAGCAGGCGCGCAAGGGGCGCATCGACCCCCTGGTTGGCCGCGCCTCAGAAGTGGAGCGGGTGGCGCAGATTCTGATGCGCCGGCGCAAGAACAATCCCTTGCTGGTAGGTGAGGCCGGGGTTGGCAAGACCGCCATTGCTGAAGGCCTGGCCAAGCGTATTGTCGATGGCGAAGTGCCCGACATTCTGTCCGAGGCCGTAGTTTACTCATTGGACCTTGGCGCCTTGCTGGCCGGTACCAAATACCGCGGCGACTTTGAAAAACGCTTCAAGGCGTTGCTCAAAGCCCTGCGCAAGCGCCCGCACGCAATCCTCTTTATCGATGAAATTCACACCATCATCGGTGCAGGTGCTGCCTCTGGCGGCGTTATGGACGCGTCCAATCTGCTCAAGCCGTTGCTGTCGTCCGGCGAAATTCGCTGCATTGGCTCCACGACTTTCCAGGAGTTCCGCGGCATCTTCGAGAAGGATCGTGCTCTGGCACGACGCTTCCAGAAGGTAGACGTGGTCGAGCCTTCGGTCGCCGATACCATCCAGATTCTCAAGGGGCTGAAAAGCCGCTTTGAAGATCACCACAGCATTCGCTATACCGACGAGGCGTTGAAAGCCGCGGCAGAGCTGGCCGACCGCTATATCAACGATCGGCACATGCCTGACAAGGCAATCGATGTCATTGATGAGGCGGGTGCCTATCAACGCTTGCAGCTGCCGGAAAACCGCCCCGACTTTATCGACGTGGCGGAAGTCGAAGCGATTGTGGCCAAGATCGCGCGTATTCCGCCCAAGCACGTGTCGTCCAGCGACAAGGAGCTGTTGAAGAATCTGGAGCGCGACCTCAAGCTGGTGGTTTTCGGTCAGGATACGGCGATCGACGCCCTGTCTACCGCCATCAAGCTGTCCCGTGCGGGTTTGAAGTCCGCGGATAAACCCGTGGGCTCTTTCCTGTTTTCCGGCCCCACCGGGGTCGGCAAGACCGAGGTTACCCGCCAGTTGGCCAAGAGCCTGGGCGTAGAGTTGCTGCGCTTTGATATGTCGGAGTACATGGAACGGCACACCGTGTCGCGGCTGATCGGCGCGCCTCCGGGTTATGTTGGCTTCGATCAGGGCGGTCTGCTGACCGAGGCAGTGACCAAGAATCCACACTGCGTGCTGCTGCTGGACGAGATCGAGAAGGCGCACCCGGAAGTCTTCAACCTGCTGCTGCAGGTGATGGATCACGGCACCTTGACCGACAACAACGGGCGCAAGGCGGATTTCCGCAACGTGATTATCGTGCTGACCACCAACGCCGGTGCCGAAACCATGACCCGTGCCTCCATTGGGTTTACCCACCAGGACCACACCAGCGATGGCATGGAGGTGATCAAGAAATCTTTCACCCCCGAGTTCCGCAACCGCCTGGATGCCATCATCCAGTTTGGCCGTTTGACCCACGAAAGCATCAAGTTCGTGGTCGACAAGTTCCTCACCGAACTGCAGGCCCAGTTGGAAGACAAGCACGTGCTGTTGGAAGTGGACGAAAGCGCCCGAAACTGGCTGGCCGAACACGGCTACGACCCGCTGATGGGCGCGCGACCCATGGCGCGTTTGATCCAGGATAAGATCAAACGCCCGCTGGCCGAGCAGATTTTGTTTGGTGAGCTGGCAGAGCAGGGCGGGACGGTGCACATCACCTTGCGTGACGGTGAACTGGAAATTGAAGTGCCCGAGCCCGAAATGGCCTGATTCAAAGGCTAAAAAACGCCCGACAGCTTTGCTGTTCGGGCGTTTTTTTATCAGTGCTGTTTGTGCGCCTCAGAGGTCGAATCGACTCCAGATCGGCGCGTGGTCCGAGGGCTTTTCCATACCGCGAATGGTGTAATCGATATCGCTCTCTACGCAGCGCTCGACCAGAGCGCGACTGGCCATGACCATGTCGATACGCAGGCCGCGCTTGGGGGTGTCCTCAAAGCCGCGACTGCGGTAATCGAACCAGCTGAAGCGGTCGTTAACGTCCGGATTGAGGTGGCGGAAGGTATCGACCATGCCCCAGTCCTTCAAGCGCTGCATCCAGGCGCGTTCTTCCGGCAAAAAACTGCACTTGCCGGTACGCAGCCAGCGCTTGGCGTTGTCGGCGCCGATGCCCACATCCGCATCGGTATCGGAAATGTTCACGTCACCCATGATCACGATGCGCTGGTCGGCCGTGAAGTCCTGCTCCAGGTGTGCCTGCAGGTCGGCGTAGAACTTCTCCTTGGCGGGAAATTTGGTCGGGTGGTCGCGGCTTTCGCCCTGCGGAAAGTAGCCATTGAATACAATCAGTGGCTCGCCGTCGGCACAGGGGATTGCGGCGCTGATCATACGGCGCTGCGCTTCCTCGTTATCCTTGGGTAGCCCCTTGCGCACCCACAGTGGCTCATTGCGGCAGAGCAGGGCAACGCCGTAATGGCCCTTCTGACCGTGGAAAAACACGTGGTAGCCAAGCTCCTGCACCATCTCAATGGGGAACTGCGGGTCGTCCACCTTGGTTTCCTGCAAGCCGATGACCTCAGGCGAGTGGCGTGAAACCAGTTCGCTGAGCTGGTGCGGGCGGGCGCGCAGGCCGTTGATGTTGAAGGAGACTAATTTCATGACTATTTCCTGAATGCGTGAACTGGCGCCAGTTGCCAGCCTTCGATAGCGAGATGAAAGATTACAATAAAATCAGGCACAAAGGCCCGGTTAGACACTGCCAGCATGTTAGCATTGCTCGGCTGCAAAGTTCAGGAAGGACGCATGGTTCGATTCACTCCACCGCTAGCGCTGCTTTTGCTCGCACCCACCGCCTGGGCCGACCTGGAGGTGCAGGTGGAGCCGGCGAAGCGCGCGGTCAAGGAAAACATCGAAGCCTACATTGGCCCGGTGGAAGCCGGCAGCCGTGAAGAGCTGCGTCGGCTGTTCGATCACGCGGACGAGCAGGCCACGCTGGCGGCGCAGGCGCTGGGTTATTACCACACCCGTAACTACCTGCATTTCGCCGGCACCGAGGATGATCCGACGCTGATTATCAAGGTCGATCTGGGCTCACCAGTGCGGTTGAACGACATCAGTATCGATATCCAGGGTGAGGGCAAGGGCACCGACGCTTTTGCGCTGACCCTGCCCGAGAATTTCGCGCCCGGCAAGCGTCTCAATCATGGTGACTACGAGAGCATCAAGACCCAGATAAGCAACCGTGCGCTGCAATACGGCTACTTTTCCGGTCAATATCTACAGCACCAGTTGCGCGTCAACCCTGACGCCAACCAGGCGGATGTCGATATCGCCTATCTCACCGGCCCGCGTTACAAGCTGGGCGAAGTGACCTACTCGCAAACCCTGTTCAGCGAGGACCTGCTAGATCGCTTCATACCCTTTGAACCCGGCGTGCCCTACGACGCTGAGCTGATCGGCCAATTCAATCAGGATCTTCTATCCAGCGGCTACTTCAACGGCGTGCAGGTGCTGGCACCGGCGGATAAAGCCGTGGAGAACGTGATCCCGGTCGAGGTTACCCTGAGCGAGCGCGATCCGCACTCGCTGGGTTTTGGTGGCGGTTTCTCTACCGACGTGGGGGTACGTACCAAGGCGACCTGGGATCAGCACTGGCTTAATCCTCAGGGCCACAGCCGGGGCGCAAGCGCCGAGCTATCCAAGCCACGGCAGGAAGTCAGTGCCTTTTATCAGGTGCCGCTGGATCCACCGCTGACCAGCAGCTTGCGCTATTTCCTCGGATGGCAACACGAGGACATAGACGATGTTGAAACCCGCAGTCTGGCGGCGGGCGCAGAGCTGCGCAAGCGTCTGGACAGTGGTTGGGAGCGCACGCTGGGGCTGCGCGTGCAGAATGAGATCTTCTCGCTGGGCGACGACTCAGGCACCAGCACCTTGCTGATTCCGAGCCTGGCAATGCAACGTACCAAGACCTCAGGTGGCGTTGATCCGGCCAAGGGCTACAGCCTGTTGTTCGACGTGCAAGGCGCCAAAAAGGGGCTGATCTCGACCGTCGACTTTGCCCGGGTAATGGGCCAGGCCAAGGGCTTGTATACGCTGTTTGATCGACACCGTCTGTTGGGTCGTCTGCAACTGGGCGCGCTGGCAACCAATGATTTCAGCAATATCCCGCCCTCGCTCCGGTTCTTTGCCGGTGGCGACCAGAGCATACGCGGCTACGCATACCAGACGCTATCGCCCGTCGATAGCACTGGCGAAACCGTGGGCGCGCGTTATCTGATGACCAGCACCGCCGAATACCAGTACGAGTTCATTGACCGCTGGCGGGCAGCCACCTTTGTCGACTACGGCAACGCGGTAGACTCGCCAACCGACCCGCTGAAAACCAGCGTGGGCCTGGGCGTTCGCTGGGTATCGCCTATCGGCCCGCTGCGCGTAGACGTGGCCCGCTCCCTATCCGATCCGGACGAAGGCTTTCGCATCCACTTTTCCATGGGGCCTGATCTCTGATGCGTCTGGCGCTGAAAATCCTGTTCCGCAGCCTGCTGGTGCTGATCGCGCTGCCCTTGCTGCTGTTAGCGTTGCTGGCCAGTGAAACCGTCAACGAGTGGCTGTTTGCCAAAGCGCAATCGCTGGAGCCCCGGCTGCAGCTGGAGTACGTCAGTGGGGATTTGTGGCAAGGCTGGCAATTTGCGCATATCAGCTGGCAGGACACCACGCTGGAACTGCAAATAGAGCAGCTGGATTTTGCCTGGTCGCCGGCCTGCCTGTTTGGCATGAAGCTGTGTATCGATCGCTTGTACAGCGAGAGTATTACCGTGGTGTCACAACCGACGGAGCCCAGTGAGCCCGGCGAGCCTTTCAGCTTGCCGGACTTGCAACTGCCACTGGCCATCGAGCTGGGCGATATTCGCATCGACCGCATCTCGCTTGATGGCGAGAACGCGTTGCTTCGTGACCTGGTGCTGCGTGCCGATGCCGATGGTGACCGGGTTACCATTACGCAGTTTTCCGGTATAGGCCCTGACCTTGACTGGCAGCTGCAAGGTGACCTGCACATGCAGCAGGACTGGCCGCTGAATCTCAAGGGCCGGGTCAATCTGCCGCCGGTGGATGAGCGCGACTGGCACCTTGATCTGGCGGTAGGCGGTGAACTCAAGCAGCAGCTCAGCCTGCAGCTGCAAAGCAGCGGTTACTTGACCGGCCAGTTGAATGGCGAGGTGGCCGTGCTCGCCCCCGAACTACCCGCTTCCATCCACTGGCAGGGCGAGTCGTTTCTGGCGCTGAACAGCCTGCCGCCAAGCCTGACGTTGAATAACCTCAAGCTGGACGCGCAGGGTAATCTGGATGACGGCTTCAAGCTCATTGGCAGCTCGAGCCTGCCGGGGCAGGGTGGCGAGGTGCAGCTGCAACTCGAGGCTTTGGCCAGCTTGACGGGGGTTAGCGACGCGCAGTTACTGCTGTATGTCAGCGAGCAACCAGAGCGCAAGCTGGAACTCAAGGCGCAGGCTAACTGGTCAGATCAGCTCAGCGCCGATGCGCAGGCTAGCCTGCAGCAGGCTTTTCCCTGGTACTGGCTCTACCCGCAGGACTTGGGTGAGGTGGTCTTGCAGCAGCTTGACTTGCAGGCCAGTTTGCGTGGCGAAGAAATCGACAGCGACCTGACGGCGCAGCTCAGCGGCGTTGCCGGGCAGACCATTGATCTGCAGCTGCGCGCGCAGGGTGATCAGCAAGCGCTCAAGGTGGCGCCGCTCAAACTCAGTACCGAGGCTGGCAACCTTGAAGGCCAGGTGGACCTGAAGCTAGCGCCTGACGTTGCCTGGGATGGTCGCTTCCAATTGCATGACTTGAACCCCGGCCTCTTTGTAGCCCAATTGCCCGGCAAACTCAGCGGCGAACTTGCCAGTCAGGGCGCGCTGGCGCAGGACGTACTGCAATTGCAGGCGCAATGGGATATCGACGGAACGCTGCGGCAGCAGCCGCTAGCCCTGGCGGGTAAGCTCAACAAGGCAACTGAAGCCTGGCAGGTGCGTGAACTGCTGGTACGCCAGGGTGAAAATCGCATCAGCGGCGAGGGCGAGTGGGGCCCCCAGGTGAAAGGCTACCTGGATGTTCAGTTGACGCAGTTGGCGACGCTGTGGCCGGAGCTGCGCGGGGCGTTGACCGGGCGTGCAGACTTCAGCGGCACCGATCAAGCGCCGGGGTTAAGGCTGACGTTAGCTGGCGAAACACTCGGCTATGCGGAAAATCAGGCTGAGAGTCTTAGCCTTGATGGCCGCATCAGGCTATCCGAGGCCACGCCCGGTAACCTGATGCTCAAGGCCAGCGGAATACGCAGCAGCGACAACCAGCTGGGCGATCTCACCGCCAGTGCGCAAGGTGATCGAGCCAACCATAGCCTGGCGGTGGATCTGTCTGGTGGGCTGGCCAGTGCGAGTCTGCAGCTGCGTGGCAATCTTAACGATACGCGCTGGCAGGGGCGCCTGACCCAAAGTGAGTTGGCCTACCAGACGTTCGACTGGCAGCTAAACGAAGGTGCAGACCTGCAGTACCAACTGGCCGCAGGCCGCCTCCAACTGAGCGAACACTGCTGGCAGCACGATAGCGCACGCCTGTGCTTCAACGGTCAGCAGACGCTGATGCCCGAGCGGAAGGTGGATATTACCCTGGACGATTTCGATCTTGCCGCACTCAAGCCCTGGATGCCGGATGACATCGAGTGGCAGGCGCAGTTGAGCGCCAGGCTGGCGTTCAATCAAGCGGTGGGTAAGGCTCCCACCGCCGACATACGCATCGCCAGCGAAGACGGCGTGATTCGCGTTTCAGAGGAAGAGCAAACCCTCGATTTCCCTTACCAATTGCTCGAATTTACCACCCTGCTGCAGGAGCGTAAGGCGGACGCCGCGCTACGCCTGAGCAGTGAGAGCCTCGGTCGCCTGGATGTGCAGGCCATGGTGCAAGAGCCAGGCGGCAAGCAGGCGCTTAGCGGGGCCTATCAGATTTCCGGCTTCAAGCTGGATTTTCTGCGTCCCTTTGTTGCTCAGGTGCAACGCCTGGAGGGCGAGGTGAACGGGCAGGGCAACCTGAGCGGTGTGCTGCGTGAGCCTATCATCGACGGCGAATTGCGCTTGCGTGACGGGCACGCCAGTGGCCCGGCGCTGCCGATCAGTCTGGAGGCGCTCAGCGCCGATATTCTGGTACAGGGCCAGCGCGCAAGTATTGACGGCAACTGGACCAGCGGCGAGCGCGGGACCGGGCGACTGAACGGCACCGTCGGTTGGGCGCCTGTGGATGTTGACCTGGAGCTGACCGGCGATGCCCTGCCAGTGACGGTGGAGCCATACGCTGATCTGCTGGTCAGCCCGCAGCTGGACATCGGCCTGCGCGACAATGCATTGCACGTTTCGGGCAAGATTGCCGTGCCCGAGGGCGACATTCGGGTCAGGGAGCTGCCAGCGCAGGCAGTGAGAGTATCGCCCGATACCGTGATCGTCGGGCAGCAGACAGAGGAAGAAGAGTCAGCGCTGGCAATTACCGCACGGGTGCAGTTGGTGATCGGTGATCAGTTGCGTCTGTCTGCCTTCGGTCTGACTGGCCGGCTAAAAGGGCAGTTGGCGGTGCAGGAGAATATGACCGCCAACGGAGATCTGCGCATTCTGGACGGCCGTATCAAGCGGCTGGGGCAGGAGCTCAAGTTACGCCGCGCCATTTTGCTGTTCTCCGGCCCCATCAGTCAGCCCTACATGAACATCGAGGCCGTTCGTGAAGTGGACGATGTGGTTGCTGGCCTGCGGTTGACCGGCAACGCCACCAGCCCGACCTCCGAAGTGTTTTCCGAACCTGGCATGTCGCAACAGGAAGCCATGTCTTACCTGGTTCTGGGGCGTCCGCTGGATGACGAGGGCGACAGCAACGTAGTAGGGCAGGCGGCGCTGGCTCTTGGCCTGGCCGGCGCGGCGCCAGTTACCCAGAAGATTGGCGACACCCTGGGCTTGAACGACTTTGCGGTTGAATCTGAAGGCACAGGGACCGATACCCAAGTGGTGGCCAGTGGCAGCATTACAGATAAGCTCAGCGTGCGTTATGGGGTAGGGGTGTTCGAGCCTGCCAACCAATTGGCGCTGCGCTACGACCTGACCAAGCGGCTGTATCTGGAGGCCATCAGCGGCTTTGCCAGCTCACTGGATTTCTTCTATCGTATCGACTTCTGAACGACGTACTGCTCATCATCACGGTAGCCCGTTGCGGGCTGCCGGTTCGCCCAGAGCGACAACACCATCCTGTGCCAAAGGCACATAAAAGGAGTCATCATGTCTAGCGTCACAATGCGCGGTAACCCGATTTCCGTTGGCGGCCAATTCCCGGCCACAGGTGACAAGGCGCCGGCTTTCAGCCTGGTGGCCAAGGATCTGTCCGATGTCAGCCTCGCGAGCCTGACCGGTAAGCGCAAAATTCTCAACATCTTCCCCAGCGTGGATACGCCCACCTGCGCTACCTCAGTGCGCACGTTCAACACCAAGGCCAGTGCACTGGAAAACACCGTAGTGCTCTGCATCTCTGCGGATTTGCCTTTTGCGCAAGCGCGCTTCTGTGGCGCTGAAGGGTTGGACAACGTGGTAAACCTGTCGACCATGCGCGGCAGCGAGTTCATCCGCAACTACGGCGTCGACATCGAGAACGGTCCGCTGGCCGGCCTGACTGCCCGGGCGGTGGTAGTCCTGGATGAGGATGACAAGGTGTTGCACAGCGAGCTGGTCAGTGAAATCGGCAATGAGCCTAATTACGACGCTGCCCTGGCGGCGCTGTAACCAAGGCATAAAAAACGGCGCCTCGTTGGCGCCGTTTTTTGTACTTAGCTGTTTATCACGTTCCGCTTTGAGTTGATTGCGCATTGGCGCGCTTTATTAAGTCTGCCAGCACCGGTAGCACTTTAAACTCTTCGACCGGCTTGTCTAACCAGGCAACGCCCTCTACCCGCCCATCCAGCAGTCGCTGCCCCTCATCGCAGTAGGCTGAAACCACCAGCACCGGCAGGTGCCGTGTGGCATTTTGTAGGCGCAGCTCCCTGATCAGGCTGAGGCCGTGGCCATCCGGCAAGCGCAGATCGGTCACCAGGGCATCTGGTGGCTCGTTAAACAATATCGGGCGTGCTTCTCGCATACTGTGGATGATAACCGGCTGGTAGCCAGCGCGGCGCAGCATCAGCCCCATGAACTGTGCGTAAGTCTCGTCGTCATCCAGCACCAGCACCCGGGTTGCATGCTCGGCTGGCGCCTCAGAGACCTCCTCTATATCGGTAGCGGCCAGGGGCAATTCCAGCCAGAAGGTCGCGCCCTGGCCAGGCTCTGAGTGAAAGCCTACTTCGCCGCCCATCTTCTCCATCAGGTCGCGGCTGATCGCCAAACCCAGGCCGGTTCCCGGCTTCTGCCGATTATCGGCGCTATCAGCCTGGGCAAACTTGCTGAAAATCATGGGCTGGAAGGAGGCCGGTATGCCCTCGCCCTGATCCGATACGCTGATACGCAAGCGGCCGGCGGACCGCTCCAATGTGACCTTTACCAGGCCTGCGGGTGGCGAGAACTTGATCGCGTTGGAGAGAAAGTTGCTGAGCACCTGATGCAGGCGGATGCCGTCCACATTGGCCCAATACTCGTTACTCGGTGCGCACTGCAAGGTCACCTGATGCTTGTCGGCGTAGCCCTGGTTGGCGGCAATCGCATCGCTTACCAGCACATCTACCCGCTGTACGCGGATATCGAAAGTCATTTTACCAGCGGCCAGCTTTTCCATATCCAGCAGGTCATTGATCAGGTGGTTCAGGCGCAGGCTGTTGGTATGCGCGATCTCCAGCATTTTTTGCATGGGCTCTGGGACCGCGCCGAGCGACCCACTATTGACGATGCCCAGCGCGCCGGAGATGGATGTCAGCGGGGTGCGCAACTCATGACTGACGGTCGAGACAAACTCGTTCTTCATGGCCTCGACCTGCTTTTGCTCGGTCAGGTCAAGCATGGTACCGCTGGCGCGCAGCGCCTTGCCGGCATCATCGCGTTGCAGTGCGCCGCGCAGTAACAGGCAGACCTCGCTGCCATTCTTGTGCAGGAAGCGTGTTTCGCAGGCGAACGACATGGTGTCTGATGCAAGCGCCTGCTGCAGTTGCTTCAACAAAGTATGTCGCGCCGCGGGCGCGATAACCGCCTGCCACCGGTGCAGGGATTGAAACCCACGATGTTGTGGATAACCGAGCATTTCCCAGGCGCGCGCAGACGCCACAAAGCGCCATTGCTCGATGTCGACATCCCACCAGCCATCGTTGCTGCCCTTGAGTACCAGCCGTTGTCGCTCCTCACTTTGTCTCAGGGCATCGTTGCTGGCACGCATCTTTTCGGTCATACGCGCGGCCAGCGCTTCGGCCTGATCGCGACGCAAATTAAGCAGGGACGCCAGCAAGAACAGCATCAAGGCGATGCCCACACCGGCAATCAGTACCAGCGCGTGGGAGGGTATGCTCTGATCGAACTCCGCTGTGCTGCTGAATGATAACTGCCAGTCGCGACCGTACAGCGGCACCAGGATCTGGCGGCTAAACAGCGGCGCCTTGGCGCCTTTGGATTGTTCAGTTGCAAACAGCAGCTGGGGCACGGCGCTGTCGGTTACATCGCGCAGCTCGTAACTGATCCGCGGATTGGCGTAACCAAGAATACCGCGCAGCAAATCGCCCATCCGATAGGGGCTATAGACAAAGCCCTTGAGTGCCGTCTGGCGCTGTTCTGCGGTGCCCAGAGGCATGCCGCTCGCATACACCGGCACATACATGAGAATGCCAGCCTGCACCTTGCCATGGGTTTCCTGTAACAGCGTTACCGCTCCAGTGACACTGGTCTTGCCGCTGTCTACGGCATTTTGCATTGCCTGCCGGCGGGTGCTTTCGGAGTACATGTCGAAGCCGAACGCCGCCAGGTTACGGCCGGAAAAAGGCTCAAGAAACAAAATGGAGGTATAGAAGGGGCGTTCGCCCTCGGGATGTACGCGAAAGGCCGGGAAGCCCTCCGCGCGAACCTGCGACTCAAAAGCTGTCAGCTGCTCAGGCGCAATAGCCGCGGCAAAACCCACGCCCATGATCCCGGGATAATGCTCAGACAGCCGTAATCGTTCGATCTGCTGCTTCCATTCCTGCCGGGTAACCTGCTCGCTGGCATCGATCAGGCCGGCCGCGCCAAGCAAAATCTGTTCATGGTCGACCATGCGTTTGCGAATAGCTGCAGACATGTCGGTGGCCAGCAGCTCAAACTGGCGTTCAGCCAGCACCACCTCACGTTGTCGGAGGTATTGCCAGGCCAGCAGCGAGGTAAGTAACGCGATAGCCAGAACAAACCATGCCAGCACGTTCTTTTGGCTGAAGATGGCGCGCCTCAGATTGAAGGGCGACTCGCGGCGGTTAAAAGGCATGGGCGTCACTACGTATCATAACTATCTCGGCAAAAGCACCTGTGCCTATGATAGTTGGCCAGCGCAATGATTGCAGGGCAATATCGCAGCGAGACGCGCTTTTCATGCGCGTTGCGCTAAATTCGTACGGTCGGGCTGTCAGCTTCTCATCACCTGGCGGCGTCTCTGGTTAACTCTGGCAGCCCTAGGGCCAGGTGCCCTCAGCGTCTCCAATAACCTGCCCTCCGGTAGGGTCCACCGTCGCACACATGATCGCTGAGGCCCCTTGCTCAGGTGGCTGTGCGTTCAACCTCTCGGGCAGGGGCTGACGACGGGCGCCACCACCGGCCAGGTGCGGCTACGTAGTAGGGCAGGGTAGCACCTTGGAGTCTTGAAAGCGCTGATCTGCGATACGCCAAAATATTCAGCCCGTCGTAACACGCCCTACAGCACCCAGCGCTGATCGCGCCAAACCGCAGCTTCGCAAGGCCGTAAAGGGTTACGCAGCAGAAGCAGATCCAGTTGTTCGATATGTCTCGCCATACACAATAATGATTGGCTAACAACCAATGGAACAAATATCGAATATGTCCTATTAATGGCGGTATCTGATTTCTAAAAAAAGGCCCATACAAGGCGCCCACAACAACAATATGGAGTCATTATGCGCAGTAACCCCTATATAAAACTCACCCCTTTGGCACTGGCAACCACCCTCGCACTCGGCGGCTGTCTTAGTAGTGGTGGGGGTGGCGATGACGAAGCAGCAACGCGGTCCAGTTTTTATCCTCTGTTTGATCCCGCAGCGAGTCTGGTTGACCGGGCGCTGCCCATACCCAACAACTTGGCCATGCGCGGCACCACGGACGGCACCCTGAATATCCTGCTGAACGATGTTGCAGAGGGGAGCTATACAACCCTGCTTGAGCAGGTAAACGACCTTGACGGCTGGTCTACAGTCGCGCCAGTGCAAGTACCGTTCAGTGAGGCGATTGACGGCGAATTCCTCGATGACAATGTTGTCGTGTTACGCACGACTCTGGTGTCGCCGGCGACTGCGCAGCTGCTGCAGGACGCGGCCAGTCTGTATTCTGAAGAGGGCGCGGCTGCGGCGGTTGAGGCGATCAACAACGCCGTTGCACTGAATGCACATGACGCGATGAGTGGCCATCAAGTGCCGCTGGCCGACTTTACCTGTGCCGATGCGGTCACCGATCAGTTCAGCGTCAGCGTGGCGGCGACGGATGACCATCTGCTGCTGCTCAAGCCGCTCGTTCCGCTCGCCAGTGGCGATGATCTGGCCTGTCTGGAGCAGGGTGGTGCCTTCTATCAGAGCGTGATTGCTGCCTCGGACCTGGAGACAACGGCTTTTTCCAATGGCTATATTCCCCTGCTGCTCGACGGTTTGAACAGCGCCGAGGCGGTTGCGGTGGGCCGTGACGAACATTTTGATCAAGCCAACAGTGAGCCAGCCAGCGGCGAGTCGGCAGCAACCGGTGACCTGAAAGCACTGTACGGCGAAATTAGAGCGGTGATCGAAGGGGCAGGCATCGATCCCGATGACGTGGTGCTCAGCTTTGCCTTCAGCACGCAAGCCATCAGTCCGGTGCTGGATTATCTGGCAGAGCACGCCCGTGCCCACAACAGCAGTTTTACCCTGGCTGCGCCGGCGGGCACCGTTTTGCCCAACGCAAACATTTACCGTGGCACCTTGCAGCAGGTGCATTATTACCTCAACAACAAACCGGCCAATATCGCGGCCGATGACGGCCTAACCAGCGCTGAAGACGCCAGTTCAGTGCTTGAAGGGCAGTGGGTCAGTGTGCTGGGTCATGGCGTCACGCGCTTTGATATTGCCGCCGGCCGCGCGCCGGTGACGGATCAGGCCGTCGACCTGCCCATGGTGGTTACGCTCCCCACTGGCACCGCTCCAGCAGCGGGTTGGCCGGTAGTTATCTACCAACATGGCCAGGGAAGTGACCGCTCCGCTGCGGTCGGGCTGGCGGCGCACTTCGCAGCGCAGGGCTGGGCCGTCGTGGCCATCGATCACCCGCTGCACGGCGTGACCTCCAGTAATGCGCTGGCGGGCCTGTTGATGGATCCGACCAACGAACGACACTTCTATATCGACATGGACGGTGATGGCGTGATGGATGCCTCTGGCGCGCACTCAATGAATGGCTCACCCGCTACCGTACGCGACATCCGCCGCCAGACAGTGGCTGACTTGCATCAATTGCTTGCCAGCCTGGACAGCATGAATATTGGTGGGCAGAGACTGGACAACAACCGGGTAGGCTACGTGGGTATTTCGATGGGGGGTGTAATCGGCTCGATGTTTGCTGGCACCGTTGCCGACGATCAGGTGCAGGCCTTCACGCTTGATGTGCCGGGCGGCGGCATGGCCAAGCTATTTGATGGTTCCGTCGTATTTGCCTCGCGCTTCCGGCCACAACTTGCGGCGCAGGGGCTGGACTATGGCACGTCCGAGTATGAGGCATATTTTGCTCTGGATCAGGCGGTACAGGACAGCGGCGACCCGATCAACTATGCCCGGGCCATCAATGCCGGTACGGCCGGCGTCCACATGGTTGAAATGGTAGGTTCAGAGAGTGGTAATCCGCCCGATCTGGTGCTGCCGAACAACTTGATGAATGCAGCTAACTACAACGCCATCTTCCGGACTGTCGGTCTGTCGGACACCCAGGTAGCAGAAACCGCGCCTTTGTCAGGAACTACCCCCTTGTGGCAAAGCAGTGACCTGAGCCCGCTGACCAGCGGAGCGGCGGCTGAAAGCCCGGTTCGTCGGGTGGTTCGTTACACTGGCGGTAGTCACTTCTCACTGCACCTTGAGGATCGTCCGGCCAGCATGGCGCCGTTCAATGCTCTGTTCCCCGTGGCCAACGGGACCGCGACCATGAACGCCGTGCAGCGGCAGACGGTTGAGTTTCTTACCTCTGGTGGGGCGCTTTTGCGTGTTGCCTCGGAGGAGCAACCACTGGTCAGCCCATAACACCACCACGTATCCCGGCGGCCAGGCGCGTTTCTCAGGTCTGACCGCCGAGACTTTGCGACGGCCAAGCTACCGCGTTAGCGGTTTGCTCGGCTTACAGCCAAAGCGTCAATCCAAACGTTGTTCTTTTGTGAGGTGCGTCACGCCCCGCACCTCCCGTCTATACCAGCCAATCAATTAAATTTATTTTGACGCTATTTTTATGACGCAGGCCGCGAGTTAGAGCGGGCGCGTCCAAAACCGCGTTTGCAACGCTCAAGCTCGGGGCTTGCGCAGGTTGCACGATATTCGTTAGCGTTCGCGATTGCGCTGTATTTGAGCTCATAGAACGTTGTCGCTAAGGAAGCATGCACTGTATGCCAAACATGCAGGAAGAAACGGATTTGGAGTCTTTGCTGCAGAGTAATGTGCGGACTCAACAGGCTGACCGGCTGATGCTGATCGCCAACGCGCTCGCGGTCATATTACTGCTGATTGCCTTGCGTACCCTTAGCTCGGGTGACCTGTTCAATAGTGGCCTGGTCGCTGCGGCCTTCACCGTGGTCATGTTCGCTCGCCGGCTTAACCGGCGAGGCCGCGTGGACGCCTCGGTGCGGCTGGTGCTGGTTGCGCTGACGCTGGTCGTCAGTCTCTCCATGTGGCACAGCCAGGGGCTCTATAGTGGTGCGATACTGGCTTTTCCTGCCTTGCTGGTGGTTGCTGGCACCGTAGCCAGCCGCGGTCTTTTTCTGACGCTCTTGGGCCTCATGTTGTGTGTGGTCGCGTTTATCAGCTATGCCGCCGTCAGCGGATTGAAAGCTTACTACCCAGCGCCAATGGGGGTTGGGCGTGTGGTGGTGGTCAGCTGCATACTGGTAGTCTCGGCGCTGGCCATCTCGCTGCTGATGCGCGATTTACGGTCTGCGCGCATGTTGCTGCAACAGGAAATGCGCCGCCTGCACTCCTCGGAAGCCAAGCTGACTCACCTTGCGCACCATGACCCCTTGACCGATTTGCCCAATCGCGAGGCGATAGCCACGCTGGTGCAAGGTTCAATCGAGCGGGCGAGGGGGCAGGGCAGGCAACTGGCCCTTTTGTTCGTCGATATCGACAACTTCAAGACCATCAACGATTCGTTGGGTTACGCCGCGGGCGATGAACTGTTGCAAGCCATCGCTGGTCGGCTGAAGCAGGCGATCCGCGGGGCGGATACGGTCAGCCGCCAGGGCGGGGATGAGTTCATCATGACCTTGCCCGACCTGGACAGTCAGGACACTGCGATTACGGTAGCCCGCCGTATGCAGGAGATAGTCAGCCAGCCGATCCAGCTGCGTGACATGCAACTGATCACCTCACTGTCTATTGGCATTGCGCTGTTTCCGCGCGACGGTGACGATTTTTCGGCTTTGCTACGCAAGGCAGAGCTGGCCATGCAGCGCGCCAAATCAACTGGCCGCAATAGCTATTGCCTGTTCGATGAGCAAATGAACGTCAACACCCATGAGCGACTCGGCATAGAGCAGGACTTACGCCAGGCGTTGGTACGCAGTGAATTCGTACTGCATTTTCAACCGATTGTGGATCTAACTGCCAACAAGCTGGTAGGCGCAGAGGCGCTGCTGCGCTGGCACCACCCGGAACGCGGGTTGCTTGGGCCAGACCTGTTTATTGGCGTGGCCGAACAATCTGGGCTGATTACCGAGATAGGCGAATGGGTACTGAATGAGGCTTGCCATGAAGCCGCCCGCTGGCAGAGGCAGGGCGCTAGGGGGCTTGCCGTCTCGGTAAACCTTTCTACGGTGCAGCTGCACCGCGGCGATCTGGAGGCGATTATCGCCCAGGCGCTGGTGGCTTCAGCATTGCCGCCTGCATTACTGGAACTCGAGTTGACCGAGTCGATGTTGCTGGAAAAATCCGACAGCTTCATTCAGCGACTGAGAAGCCTGAAAGAGCTGGGCGTAAAACTGTCGATTGATGACTTTGGCACCGGTTACTCCAATCTTTCGTACCTACAACGGTTCCAGGTCGATAAATTGAAAATTGACAAGTCATTCGTCACCAACCTCAGCAGCAACGAGCAGAACCGCGCGATCGTCACTGCAATCATTCAAATGGCACACAGCCTTAAGCTGAAGACCACCGCCGAGGGCATCGAGCATCAAGTGGTGAAAACCATCCTGACATCCCTGGGCTGCCATTTTGGACAGGGTTACCTGTTCGCCAAGCCCATGCCGGCGGACGACTTCCTGGGCTTGGCCCAGCAGGCCCGTGTTGAACGGGAGCGCTAAGCGCGCCCCCGTATCCTGCTTGGTCATGGCCGCGCGGTGCTGAACACTTCCTGCATGGGCTGAGTTCAGTTGCTTACAGGCTTGGGATCGGGCAACGCATACTGGTTGTCCTGTACTGATTGGTCGGGCATGTAAACACGGAAAGCCAAAGTCCAGTTATCGGTGGGCGCGATCAGCAGGTTTTTAGCGTTCTCTCCGCAGGTGTCGGGCGTGCCGAAATGCAGCGTAAAGCTGTTGCCGCCTTCATCAGACTGGATCTCGTGATTGGAGAGGCTCGAGCCTTCCTCGGTTTTTAGGTAAAGATCATCGCCGTAGATAGTCATTGAATAGAAACCAAGCTCTGGATCAGCCATGCCCGGAATAGAGTATTGCGCGCTATAGCAGGTTTCCTTGCTGACCTTGTAGGTACTGAAGGAATACCAGGCGTGTTGGTCAGGTAGCAGGCCGGTAGCCGCAGCCGCGCCTACGTTGATGTCATCCTGGGTGATGCTGCCGCGCGCACCCATGGTCTTGCTCACACCCCGAGTGTCGCCCAGATTCACGTACTCCTGTGTGAGGGCCTTGAGCTGCTCTTCGTTCCAGTCGATGACAACAAAGGGCTTGGGCTCGTAGCCGTTGGGGAAGGTGATCTTGTACTGATCCTGCTGGGCATTGGCTTTGGCGATATCCTCGGGATCATTTGGATTGACCTGGGTGCGGATATTGACGACCAGGAAGTTGGTTACCGTTTCAGGGTCGATTACATAGTCACCCGCGCCGTAATAGACGTTATCGGTGACGTGATCATGCTGCATGACATGAACGGAGAAGTAACGTCCGTCCCCCTCGGGCACGCTGATCGTCGCACCATGGGATGCATCAATCACAGCAAACGAGTACAACGTGTCGCGATTCATCAGCACCGCCGGCTGCTTGTCCAGTTCCATGGGTTTGCGGTGGTGGTAAAACGTATTGGTGGCACCAAGGTTTACTTCGCGCTGCATGGCAACATCAAGGCTGGCAAATGCAAAGTTGTGCTTGGTGACTGGCACGTCGCTTTGGCCGGGCAGGGTGGTTTCTAGTTCTCGGGCTTCCTCGAGGGTAAGTAGAGCGGTAGCAGTATCGTTCGGCGCCTCAGGCGCCTCAGCCTTCGGGAGTGTCTCAGGCGCGGCAGCAGGTGGAGTATTGTCTGCGGTGTCGGTTGGCTCCGTTTCAACCTCCGGTTCGGTGGGCTCACAGCCAGCGGCAAACAGAACAGACAGCAGCGCAGTGGTCAGCAATTTCAGTTTTACGTTCATAGCGTGTCATCCACATGAGAGGTAGCAGTAGAGCGGGGCAGGACCCGCAGATACGATTGGACTTTTATTGGATTTTTTCGATGTCGCCGGGTTTCCAAGAACCGTCAAGGGCTGGCTGAGAAGGTGCATACAACCGAAGAATCGTGAAAAATCCGCGCTCCGGTGCGGTGGCGAGCCAATTGCTTTCCTTGCCCTCGGGCGCTTCCGGTCCAATGTACAAAGTTGTGCTGCCATCGGGGTTCTGTTCAGGGTTGTCGAGTTTTCCCAGCGAGGGGAAGGGTTGGCCGTTATTCAGACCAGACGCATTTTCGGCCTCGTACAGCGTTACCGACCAGAACAGCTCTGCCGGGATATTGGGGGGCAGCTCTACCTTGTAGTTGCTGTGTCCATCCAGCGCGTCGCCTGCGCCATCGTTGAACGCGATCATGTAGTACGCGCCCTTGCCTGGCGTCATGGAGACCATGCCGGGGCTGATTGAATAGTAGTCGGTAAAGAACCAGGTGCGGGCATCCAGCTCCCGGAACCCGCCTTGGGTGGTGAAACTGAGGTCGACTAGTGCATCCGGCCAGCGCGCTTCCATGTTGTTGATCGGATTCAACCACTGACGGTCCTGGTAGACGCGGAAGTCGGAGTCGCCAGTGCCTTGCTGCAGGCCAATCACGCGACTGGTCTTGTAGGCGGTCATGGCCGCCGCATCCAGAATCTTGGTGGTGTCGGCGCTCGGTTCAAACGGCTTGTCCTGTACGATACCCAGACCGGCCAGCATCCCCAGCCAGTCAGGGTCGGCGAGGTTGGAACCCTCGGTGTCGACCAGATACTTGAGTTGTTTGAAGGCCTCAGCGTCGGTGCGCGGCAGCATGTTGTGGGGCTTGCCTGAAGCCATCTCGAATCTCATGGGTGCGGCGCTGTCTTGCTTGCCGAGCGGATACAACACGCTCTGCGTGAGTACATCGACCGCGGGCTGGATGTTATCCAGAGACTGGTAGAAGGAGCGCAGGAAGATGAAAACGTTATTGGTAGCCGAGCGGTAGACGTAGTGACCGTCCGGCACATCGCCGGTATAACCTGGCGGCAGTATCAGAAACTTGCCGCCTTTGCCTCCGTCGGGGCCAGGCAGGCCAATGTCGCCAAAGAATTTGCCACCGTCATGCGGGATTGGCCGCTGCCACATATCGAGCAGGATGCCTTGCAGTTTGGGCGGCGCTTCGAATACCAGGGGGCCTGTATCGGCCAGGTTGACAAAGACCATGCCGTAAATCAGATCCGAGTTGGGCGTGGTGATGAGCGTCTTGGCGTCCAGCCGTTTTTCCCAGATCGCCATGGTGTTGTAGGTTGGCGAGTACGTTGCGGCAAAACCGTCGCGCATGCCCATGGTGTTAAGCAGTGGCATCGCCCACAGATAGGTTTGCGAGGCACGCTGGAACCAGAGTTCCTCGGTCAGGGTCTGAGCGGTTTCGGCCGTGGGACGATTATTTTCGAGCGGGAGATTGGCCAGTTCCTCGAAGCGTTTGCTGTCTGCCGCCACGTTAAGGCTTAGGATCAAGGCGGTACTGAGCAGCGTCCTGCCGAAACTGCGCGTAGTGATGGGTGAACTCACAGGGTTACCTCCGTTGTATTTGATCATACAACCTGGCCACTCTGTTGCTCAGCCAGCAGCCTCAACCGAGCAAATTGCTCACGTCACAGCATAGTTCGGGAAAACCAGTTATCCAGGTAGACGCGAGGTGATTTGTGAACGGTGACCAGTCGTTGAACCTGATGTTTCAATGTTGAGGATTGATTACTCCGGAGCGTCTTCACCAAACATTGCGATTCGCATAATATATATTATGTTAAATACGATAATGCGTATTTCATTCTTATGTATTCAGTACTCACTGCTCACAACTCCTCTGCATTCAACTCTGTATTCAACAAGGCATCACGTAACCAGCTCCCTGCCGGCCCTAACGGTCGTTCGCGAGACCAGATAACTTCCAGCGCCTGATGACGTGGCCAACCCGGTATCTGGAGTTCAACCAGGCGTTCGGCGGCGTAGCTATTGACCAGCCAACGCGGTAAGGCGGCCCAGCCGAAGCCCAGTACGGCAAGATCAAGCAGTATTAGATAGTTGGGCGCTGACCAGCTGCGTACGCGGCTTTTTGGTACGTCATCCAGCCGTGCGCCGGTTTCGTGCAAAGTATTGAGGCGTAGTGAGCGCCATTGCCCCAGCTCGTCCAGGCTTAGCTGCGCGGTTGTGGCCAACGGATGTGTGGCGGCGACAAAAATTGCAAATTCGGCGCGTTCGGCGACGGTTGCGCTGCCAATCTCGGGCGGATGTGGGCCTGTTGCCGGCAATAGACCCAGGGCCGCGCGACCGCTGCTGATCAGGTTGATGACATCAGCGTGTTCGGCAAATACGCATTCCAGTTCCAGTTCGGGAAAACGTTCTGCCAATCGGGTCATCCGGGTTTTGTAATCCGGTGACTGGTAGGCATCGGACATGACCAGTGTGAGTCTGGCTTCAAGCCCTCCTGCCAGCGCCCCAGCGGCCAACTGCAAGCGATCAGAGGCGCCCAGCACATCCTCTACTCGTGGCAGCAATGCGCGGCCTGCATCGGTCAACATGGGTGCTTTGCCGCTGCGATCAAACAGGTTGACGCCAAGGTCGATTTCCAACCGCGCGACCGCTTCGCTGACCGTGGATTGGCTTTTGCCCAGGCGCCGCGCTGCGGCGCTAAAGCTGCCCTGGGCAGCGGCTTGCATAAAGGCTTCAAGTGATTCTGGCGATAACTTCATATCGGCTTTCCCGATGGAACCTAATTTATTAATGCAGGTTAAACCGGAGAAAATGCCGATGTCGATCTCTGGAGCTGTTTGTTATGTCTTCCGCCGCCCTCACCCCCCACAAATCACTGCCTGAACGTGTGCTGCATGCGCTGCTGTTTGAGCTGATTGCGCTAGTGCTCTTTGCGCCCCTGATCGCGCTGATGACCAGCCAAAGCCTGGCGCGCACGGGCGTGCTGACGGTAATGCTGTCGTTGATTGCGATGGGTTGGAATATGCTATTTAGCGCTGGCTTCGAGGCCCTTGAGCGCCGCCTTGGCTGGCCACGCACGCTGTGGGTACGACTGCTGCATGCCGGCCTGTTCGAGTTGGGTCTGCTGCTGGTGATGGTGCCGCTGATTGCCTGGTGGCTGCATGTTGGCTTGCTGCAGGCGCTGTTATTGGATATCGGTCTGGTGTTGCTGTTTCTGCCGTACACCTTGATATTCAACTGGCTGTACGATCTGGCCCGCCCCCGTGTGCTCACCCGTCGCCGCCGGGCGAGCACCAACGCCTGAGCGGGGGGCTAGCCGCCCTGCTCTGCCGTGGTCCAGCTGCCAAAGGGATCAGGCAGTTGCTGCCAGTAGGCGGGCTCTACCTGCATTTCCTCGTCGCTGAGCAGGCAGGCGTTGAGGTCCCGATGTAGCTGCGCAGTATCGAGTTGCTGACCGATAAACACCAGTTCCTGGCGGCAATCACCGCTTTCAGGGTGCCAGTGCTGCATTATCTCGTTCACGGTCTCCGCGTCCTCAGGCCAGTGCGCCTTGTCGACAAAGCGCCACCAGCGCCCGGCTAGACCATGCCGCATCAGGCTGCCGGCCTGCGACCAGCTGCCCGCTTCGCCCCATTTGCTGGCTAACCAGAACAAGCCTTTGGAGCGCAGCAAGGTGCCGTTTTGCCAACCGGCGCTGATGAAGTTGTAAAAGCGCTGCGGGTGAAAAGGTCGCTGCGCGCGGTATACGCTAGAGGCAATGCCATATTCCTCAGTCTCCGGCACGTGTTCACCGCGCAGCTCCTGTAACCAGCCCGGCGCCTGCGCGGCGCGATCAAAGTCGAAGCGGCCGGTGTTGATTACCTCAGCCAGCGGGACCTGGCCCATCACCATCGGCAGTATGCGGGCGTGGCGGTTGAGGCTGCGCAGGATGGATTCCAGCTCTTCACGCGCGGCGCTGGAGATAAGATCGCTTTTGCTGATGAGGATCACATCGGCAAATTCAACCTGTTCCACCAGCAGATCGGTGATTGAGCGTTCGTCTTCTTCACCCAGGGTTTCACCTCGGCTGGCGAGACTCTCCGAGCGCTGGTAGTCGGTCAGGAAGTTCACGCCATCGACCACGGTGACCATGGTATCCAGCCTGGCAATGTCAGACAGTGCCTGACCCTGTTCGTCGCGAAAGGTAAAGGTTTCCGCTACCGGCAGCGGTTCAGAGATGCCGGTTGATTCAATCAGCAGATAATCAAAGCGCCCCTCCTTTGCCAGGCGCCCTACTTCCTCCAGCAGATCCTCGCGCAGGGTGCAGCAGATGCAGCCATTGCTCATTTCTACAAGCTTTTCTTCGGCACGATTGAGGCTGACATCACGCTGCACCTCAGCGCCGTCGATGTTGATCTCGCTCATGTCATTCACGATCACCGCGACCTTCAGGCCCTCACGGTTTTTCAGAATACGATTGAGCAGTGTGCTTTTGCCGGCGCCAAGAAAGCCAGACAGCACGGTTACGGGAAGACGTTCAGGCATCGGGGATAAATTCCGGTTACATTATCGATGCGCAATTATAGTTATAATATAACATTATACAAGCGCGCCGAGTGCCGCTGTTCGGCATGGTGGGTTATTCAACAGGCTGAGTTGTCTTGACCTGGCAGCGGGCGCTGCGTTAATCAGTAGCTGGATCACCTGCAAACAACAATAAGGACCACCTATGTACCGCCTGGACGACATCTCGCTTGAGCACTGGCAAGTAACCGGCCTGAGAACGCGCGTTGCCACGCTTGGCCAAGGCCCGGTTGCTCTGCTCATCCATGGCTGGCCGGAATGCTGGTATTGCTGGCGAGAGCAGATGGTGGCACTGGCCAACGCGGGCTATCGTGCCGTGGCGCCGGATATGCCCGGCTTTGGCGACACCGCGTCACTTGAGCTGATTGCCGATTACAACGTGTCGCGTATTTGCGAGTTCATGGCGGAGCTGGCCCAAATGGCAAGCGGTGATCAACCGATATTGCTGATTGGCCACGACTGGGGCGCAATCAACTGCTGGCAGTTTGTGCAGCGGCACCCTGAGCGGGTATCCCGTTTGATTAACATGAGCGTGCCGCTGCGCCCCGTCGCTGACCAGCCGCCGATTGAGTTTTTGCGTGAATACTTTGGTGACGACTTTTTTTACCAGATCTACTTTCAGGAGCCGGGCGTGGCCGAGGGCGAGTTCGATGCCGACCCCGAGGGCATTCTGCGCGCGCTTTATTGCTCGCCGGACACCCCGCGCGAGCCTCCCCTGTTGGGCCGTTCTACCAAGGAAGGCGGTGGCTGGATTGGCCGCTTGGGTAAACCGACCGAGCAGCCAAGCTGGGTGACGGATGACGCCCTGAGCTACTACATCGCGGCCTATCGCCACAGCGGCTTTGCCGGTGGCATCAATTATTACCGCAACCTGGATGAAAACTGGCGACAGATGCTGCCCTGGCGCGATAGCCAGATCAGTTGCCCGGTACTGTTCATCGTCGGCAGCCGCGATATGACCATTCAGGGCGCCAGTGAAGAGCGGCTCCGGGCGATGATGGCCCCGCGCATTCCTGATCTGCACATGGTCATGCTGGAGGGCAAGGGGCACTGGATTCAAAGCGAGGCGACTGCAGCGGTAAACGCCGCCATGCTGGATTTTCTGGCTGCCTGAGCCACATTAAACAAGAATCCCCGCACAGGGCGGGGACGCTTGTTACAGCACTGGCGCTACAGGGCCGCAAACAGCGCCTGGGTCGGCACTACGCGGAAGTCGATCGACATCATCAGGCTGAGCGCGGTGATGGCGATGATCGAGAAGCCGAACAGCTTGCGCGCCCACACCCGATCGTCCACCTCCTGCTTGTAACCGGACAGCGCGATCAGCAACCACCAGATACTCACCAACAGCGCAATCACCAGGTAGCCGTAACCGGCAAAACCGGACAGGGCCAGCATCAGCGCGGCGCCGGCAAAAGCCACGATGTACCAGACGATATGCTGTTTGGCGACTTTGATGCCCTGCTTTACCGGTAACACCGGAATGCCGGCTGCGCTGTAATCGTCAAAGCGGAAGATGGCAATCGCGTACGAATGCGGCATCTGCCACAGGCAGAAAATCAGCAGCAAGAGCGCGGCGCCGGTATCAAACTGGCCGGTCACTGCGCAGTAGCCCACCACCGGCGGCATCGCACCAGACAGGCTGCCTACCAGGGTGCCGTAGACCGAGGTGCGTTTGAGCCACAGGCTGTAGAAGCCGACATAAATGATGAAGCCGAAGGCCGCGAGCAAGGTGGCTACCGGGTTGGTAAACCACCACAAGAGCCCGAAACCGATCAGCCCCAGCAGCACGCCATGGGCCATGGCCGCCTGCAGCGAGATTTGCCCGGTGACCAGCACCCTGCCCTGCGTGCGCTGCATGTGGCGGTCAATATCGCGGTCGATGCAGTTGTTCATCACGCAGCCGCTGGCTACTACCAACGACAGCCCGATCACCGTGGCCAGCAGCAGGGTCAGATCAATCTGGCCCTGCGCCGCGAGGAAATAACCCCCGGCCACCGCAATCAGGTTGCCGAAGATGATGCCCGGCTTGGTGATCAGCAGATAGCGTTTGAGCTTCACTGGAACATCCAGGGCATCATCAGCATGTCGGCGTTGACCATGATCCAGATGGCCAGGCCCACCAGCATGATGATGATCAGCACGGTGAAAAGGAAGGCGAGCAGATTCCAGCGACCCTCGGAGGAGGTATTCATGTGCAGGAAGCACACCAGATGCACCACCACCTGCACCACGCCCATCACCAGCATGGTGATCAGCGCGACCTGCCGGCTGACGTCGCCACTCATGACCATGCCAAAGGGAATGACCGTGAGGATGACCGACAGCACGAAGCCGATGGCGTAGGACTTGTAGTTGCCGTGGCCGGCACCGGCGTCGGTATGTGCGTGACTCATGCGACTACTCCCATCAGATAGACAATGGTAAACACGCAGATCCAGACGATATCCAGAAAGTGCCAGAACAGGCTCAGGCACATCAGCCGCGTGTTGTTCTGCGGCGTCAGACCGCGAGTCTTGATCTGCGCCATCAATACCAGCATCCACACCAGGCCGGCGGTTACATGCAAGCCGTGCATGCCCACCAGGGTGAAGAAGGACGACAGAAAGGCGCTGCGGTCGGGGCCAAAGCCCTCGGCGATCAGGTGATGAAACTCGTTGATTTCCATGCCGATGAAACCGGCGCCCAGCAGGAAAGTCGCCGCTAGCCAGCCCAGCGCCTGGCTTTTGGCGCCGCGGTGCGCTGCGATCATCGAGAAGCCGTAGGTGCAGCTACTGATCAACAGCAGAAAGGTTTCGCCCAGCACATAGGGCAGCTCGAAAATGTCCTTACCGCTGGGGCCGCCAGCGGTGTGATTGACCAGCACCGCGTAGGTGGCGAAGACGCTGGCAAACAGCACACAGTCGGTCATCAGGTAGAGCCAGAATCCGAACACGGTGTTGCCACCGGCATCGTGGTCATGCGCGTGGTCATGACCGCCGGCGTGGGAGTGCATTACATCTGTTGACATGGTTTAGACCTGCCCTGCCAGAGAGTGGGAGTTGAGCGCATTACCGTGAGCTTCAAAACGCGCGTGGTGACGGTCTTCGATACGCTCGATCTCGTCCGGCTGCACGTAGTAGTCCACGTCCTGGTTGTAGCTGCGCACGATGAAGGTCGCGACCATGCCGAGGAAGCTGAGGCCGGCCATCCACCAGATGTGCCAGATCATGGCAAAGCCGAATACCGCGCCCAGCAGGCCGATGACCACGCCCGCGGCGGTGTTTTTCGGCATGTGAATGGGGCTGTAATGTTCAGGCCGCTGGTAGGCGGTGCCCTTCTCTTTCATGTCGTAGAAAGCATCGAGTGTGTGCACGGTAGGCAGCTGTGCAAAGTTGTAGAACGGCGGTGGTGAGCTGGTAGACCATTCCAGCGTACGGCCGCCCCACGGGTCGCCGGTCAGATCGCGCAGCTGCTCGCGATTCTTGAAGCTGACGATCAACTGAGCAAGCTGGAACAGAATGCCGCAGAAGATCAATGCTGCGCCGCAGAAGGCAACGATCAGATAGGGTTGCCACAGCGGGTTGTCGTAATGGTTCAGGCGGCGCGTCATGCCCATGAATCCCAGTACATAGAGCGGCATGAAGGCGACAAAGAAGCCGGTAAACCAGCACCAGAAGGCGCCCTTGCCCAGCCGCTCGTCGAGCTTGAAGCCGAAGGCCTTGGGGAACCAGAAGGTGAAGCCGGCCAGATAACCGAAGACCGCACCGCCGATGATGGTGTTGTGGAAGTGGGCAATCAGGAACAGGCTGTTGTGCAACACATAGTCGGCACCCGGCACCGCCAGCAGCACGCCGGTCATACCGCCGATGGTGAAGGTGACCATGAAGCCCAGGGTCCAGAGCACCGGTGTGGTGAAATGCACGCGGCCACGGAACATGGTGAACAGCCAGCTGAATAGCTTCACCCCGGTGGGCACCGAAATGATCATGGTGGCCACGCCGAAGAAGGCGTTCACGTTGGCCCCCGAGCCCATGGTAAAGAAGTGATGCAACCAGACCACAAAGCCCAGCAGGGTAATCGCGCCGCTGGCCCAGACCATGGAGGTATAGCCGAACAGCTTCTTGCCGGAAAAGGTCGAGATAACCTCAGAGAAGATACCGAACGCCGGCAGGATCAGGATGTACACCTCGGGGTGGCCCCAGGCCCAGAACAGGTTGATGTACATCATGGCGTTGCCGCCAAGCTCGTTGGTAAAAAAATGCATGTCGAGATAGCGATCCAGCGTCAGCAGACCCAGGGTTGCGGTCAGGATCGGGAACGAGGCGACAATCAAGATATTGGTGAAGGTACAGGCCCAGGTGAAGATCGGCATCTTCATCAGGGTCATACCGGGGGTGCGCATCTTGAACACGGTGACCAGGAAGTTGACCCCTGTGAGCAGCGTTCCCAGCCCCGATAACTGCAGGGCCCAGATGTAGTAATCCACCCCCACGCCGGGGCTGTAGCCCAGCTCGGCCAGCGGCGGATAAGCCACCCAGCCGGTACGCGCGAACTCCCCTACCCCCAGCGACACGTTGACCAGAATCGCGCCGGCGACAAACAGCCAGAAACTGAGTGAGTTGAGGAACGGAAAGGCCACGTCACGCGCGCCGATTTGCAGCGGCACGGCGATGTTCATCAAACCGACCATAAACGGCATGGCCATGAAGATAATCATGATCACGCCATGCGCGGTGAAGATCTGGTCGTAATGCTCCGGCGGCAGAAAGCCCTGTTCAGCGCCCTGCGCCATGGCCAACTGGCCGCGCATCATGATCGCGTCGGCAAAGCCGCGCAGTAGCATGATCAAGGCAACCAGAATGTACATGACGCCGATTTTCTTGTGGTCGACCGAGGTCAGCCACTCAGACCACAGGTAGCCCCATTTGCGGTAGTAGGTGAGCGCGGCAACCACGCCAAAGCCAAGCAGCGCCACCACGGCGAGGGTGACCATGATGATAGGCTCGTGAAACGGCACGGCCTCCAGAGTTAATTTGCCGAACATCTTAGTGAGACTCCTCGATACTGGCGTTCATGGGCATGCCGTGCATGTCGGCATCTGCGTGCTCGGCGTGGTGCATCGCGTGATGACCGCCGTGGGCGTACTGCATGAGAATGTGTTGATACAGCGTCGGGCTGACGCTGCCGAAATAGCGCACCGGATCCGCTGTGCTGGGCGCAGCCAGCGCCGGGTAGTTGCTCTGGTCTAGGTTGTCGCTGTTGGCTTTGACCTTGGCGATCCAGTCGGCAAAACCCTGCTCCGAGGTCGCAATGGCCTGGAACTTCATGTCCGAGAAGCCTTCACCGCTGAGGTTGGCCGAGATACCCTCAAAGCTGCCCTCGTGGTTGGCGATCAGGTGCAGCTTGGTCTGCATGCCGGCCATGGAGTAAATCTGGCTACCCAGCTGCGGGATGAAAAAGGAGTTCATGGCCGACTGTGAGGTGATCTTGAAATTCACCGGCGTATCCGTCGGGAAGGCAATTTCGTTGACCGTAGCTATGCCCTGCTCGGGGTAGATGAACAGCCACTTCCAGTCCAGCGAGACCACCTGGATTTCGATCGGCTTGACGTCAGAATCCAGTGGCCGGTACGGGTCCAGCTCGTGGGTGCTGGTCCAGGTAATGGTGCCCAGAATGGCAACGATGATGCAGGGCACCAGCCAGACCACCAGCTCAATGCGGTTGGAGTGCGCCCAGTTGGGCCGGTAAGTCGCCTTGGTATTGCCGGCGCGGTATTTCCAGGCGAACGCCAGGGTCATCACGATCACCGGAATGACCACAATCAGCATCAACAGGGTCGCTGTGATGATCAGCGACTTCTCGTCCATACCGACCTGCCCCTTGGGGTCAAGCAGTGCCATCTTGCATCCGCCCAGTATCAGCAGGGGGAGCCAGACAAGGTGTTTCAGATATCCAGTGAACTGCTCTATTTTCATGTTGCGGCCTTGTTGGATGAACTGGCGCCACGCCGACATTCCGGCAGCGGTACCGACGTGCCACCCGGGTATGGCGGGTGGTGATTAAAGCGGTGATGCCGAAACTCAGGGCGCACGAAGGCGTCCGGTTATCGCTGCGGCGAAACCGATTCATTTGCTGTTGTCGTTGTTAGTCAGCGTGGGTCGAGCTGCGCAGCTCCTTACGCGCTCGCCCTAGATCATTACGGACTGCGGCCACAGGGCCACGGGACGGTCAGATCGGGCCTGCTGCCAGCCTGCGAAGGCGTGGCAAGCTCAGGTATCCTTGTGGCTGAAACGCCAGCCACCCTGACTCAAGGCGCAAATATTACAAAATATTTCAGAGTGTTTCGCAAATGCAAAGCGGCTCTAATCAGCGGGTTTGGCTTACGCAACGCGGCCAGTTGACGGTTGCGGATCATCCGCGAAGGTTCTGCGGGCTGGCTGAAAGCCCGCGCCGTTGCTGGGCTGCCCAGCGCTTTCTGGTGAGCCGCCGGGAGGTTTTTGTCGCACTGCGTACGTGCGACCTTGTGTCGCGTTCGTGTCGCGCGCTTTCACCCATTTGCTTGACCCATGTCATACTTTTTTGGCGCGGACGGTGTTACAGCTGCTCACGGCGCGAGCAAGGGTCCCGTTCGGACTACTGCAAGCGGTAGCGATCAGTCATCGAGGATAATCATGAGCCAGACCCATACGCCGATGTTCGGCACAGCGGATGCGTCCTACCAGGCGGCCGGTGAACTGACGGGCATTCGTCAGTTGGTTGAGGATTTTTACCGCATCATGGACAGCTGGGATGGCGCGGCTAACGTCCGGGCCATGCACAAGGCCGATCTCAGTGCGTCGGAGGACAAACTGGTGTGTTTTCTGTCGGGTTGGTTGGGCGGGCCGCGGTTGTATCAGGAGCGCTACGGCTTGATCAGCATTCCCGCCTTCCACGCGCAGTGGCCGATTGACGCTGCGGCGCGCGATGCCTGGCTGG
The DNA here is from genome assembly GCF_900105255.1 of Halopseudomonas sabulinigri. NCBI lineage: Bacteria > Pseudomonadati > Pseudomonadota > Gammaproteobacteria > Pseudomonadales > Pseudomonadaceae > Halopseudomonas > Halopseudomonas sabulinigri. The sequence goes on from NZ_LT629763.1 coordinate 637,038, forward strand.
GCTGCATGCAGCAGGCGATTGATCGCCAGCCGTACAGTGCCGAGTTCAAGCGCTACCTGTTTGCGCAGCTGAGCATTCCCGCCAATCGCGTGGTGCAGGCAAGCCAGGCACGGCAGCAGGCCGCGCAGTAACTTACCTCCCGTGGGTCAGAGTGGTTTTTCCCAGAACATGGCATTGCCCATCTTCGGATCAAGCCCGTAGGGCGCGAAACCCAGCGCGCGATAGGCAGCCTGCGCCAGGGTGTTGCCCTGCAGCACCTCGAGTGTCAGCTTGCCGCAACCGCGCTTGCGGGCCAGCTCGGCGACCGCTTCCAGCATCAGGCGGCTGGCACCCTCGCCACGCGACTCGCTGGCCACGATCACATCATGAATATTCAGTAGCGGGCGGCAATCGAATGTAGAAAACCCTTCAAAACAATTGACCAAGCCAATGTATTTATTGTCTTTTACTGCGAAAACGCCAAAATAATTTTCCCGTCGCGCAAGCGCATCTGGCAAGTCTTTGCGCACCTGTTGGCTGAGTGGCTCGCCGCCGCCCATGGGGTCCATTGCGTAACAATCAAGCAAATCCACCACCGCCGTGCGGTGGTCGGGCTTGCTGAGATCGACTGCCACTATCTGTATATCGATACTCATATAACCTACTCCGGGCTGCTCTGTAGCTGTGCTTTGAGGGTGGTCAATTGTTGGTTGCCGGGTGCCAGCGCAAGACCTTGGTTTATCACCGCAATGGCTTTCTCACGCTGGCCCGCGGAGTTGAGCGCCACGGCGAAGACGTAGCGATAACGTTGATTGTCTGGCTGCAACTCTAGCGCCCTTGCAAGCGGCACCATTGCCTGCTGCAGCTGCTTCTGGCGTACCTGCAGCAGACCCAGGCTGAAATGCAGCGCGGCGGCCTGCGGGATGCGCTCCAAGGCTTCGGTCAGCAGCCGTTCGCCGTCCGGGTCGCGCAATGAGGCGCGGTAAAGATCCGCGAGGTTAACGTAGGCCGCTTCAAAATACGGATCGAGCAGCAGCGCCCGCTCATACGCCTGTTCCGCCAGCGCCAACTGGTTGCGGCTCTGATAGTAAACGGCGAGGTTAAGCTGCGCAGATGGGTTGTCTGCATTGGCGTGCTGCGCGGCGAGGTATTCGTCCAGCGCCTGCTCCAGGCTGGCGCGTTTGTCCGCCGGAACCTGATCTGGCGGAATATCCAACAGCTGTCCTGCCGCTTCAATGCGTACGGTGCGCACCGGGTCACTCAGCAGGGGCGAGACCATCTGCCAGCGGGTGATGGGCGACAGTTGTGCCACGGCGTTGAGCGCCCCAAGCCGCAGTTGCGGATCGGGGTCGCGCAGCGCCATGACGACATCACCGATCACCTCTGGCTGCGGCCAGCTCTGCAACAGGCTGGCAGCGGTGGCGCGGGCGATTACCGGCTGGCTTTGATTGGTCAGCAAGGCGAGCAGGTCATCCGGCGACTGCTGCGAACCGTTGCGTGCATCGTGCAGGGTCTGCGCAAACTGCTGATGGCCCTGCGGTACATGGCCGTACCATTGCTGCACATGATCGGCGGCCCACTGTGCGCTCTGGTCTTGGTGGCAGCTGTTGCACGCGTTGGGTACACCCAGGCTCAGGGTTTGATCAGGGCGCGGTATGCGCAGGCTGTGGTCGCGCCGTGGGTCGACGCCCATGTAGGTGGTTGCCGGCATGTGGCAATCCACGCATTGCGAGCCAGCCGAGGTTGCATGGAAGTGGTGCTTGGGCGTCTGATATTGATCCGCCGCATGGCATTGCAGGCACACGCCGTTACCTGGCGCGCGCAGCTCCAGGCTATGCGGGTCGTGGCAATCGCTACAGGTAACGCCCGCCGCATACATCTTGCTCTGCACAAAAGAGCCGTGCACAAAGACCTCATCCTGAATTTGGCCATCGGCGTGATACAGCCCCTGGTCGAGATTCGACAGCAGGAAGCTTTCTACCAGTTGTTGCGCGGGAGTGTTGTCATCAAAGATCTGCGCGCGCCGCGAGTGGCAGGCGGCGCAGGCCTGAATTTCGGTTTCGGTGGTTTTCGCCACACTGCGCTCAGGTTGTCCAGTCTGTGGGTTGTGTTGCCAGATGGCTTCACGGCGTTCGTCAAAGTTCAGCGTGAGGCCTTTCTTGCCGAGTAGCTCAGGACTTATATCCTGCGGGTCAGCGGCCCATTTCAGGTGCAGGGAGCCGGGGCCGTGGCAGGACTCACAGGCTACATCGATATCGTCCCATTGCGTGTCGTAGCTGTTGCTTGCCGGATCATAATTGCGCTGCAGGTTGGTGGAGTGACACTCGGCACAGGTCAGGTTCCAGTTGAAGTTGCGCCCGGTCCAGTGAAACGCCTTGTCCGGCTCATCACCGTTGAATTCAGGGTTCAGCTGAAACCAGCGCTGACCGCCCTCCTCCTTCGGCCGTGCGTCCCAAGCGACGCTGAAAGCCTGATAACGTCCGCCGGGTAACGCCAGCAGGTATTGCTGCAGCGGGAAGACGCCAAAGGTGTAGCGCGCGAGGTAATCGTGATACTGGCCCTGATCATCAGCGGTATTGACCATGAAGTCGCCATCGCGACGAAAGAACCTGGTGGTTACGCCGCCGAACTCAAACACCACATCGTCGAAATCACCCAAGACGGTGCTCTCGGTGCTCTCCTGCATGGCCAGATCATGGTGCGAGCCGGTGAAACGTTCGGCCTGCTCGGCGTGACAGCCGACGCAGTTTTCCATGCCGACAAACTCTGCAGTCGCGAACGCTGTTTCTGGCGGCGTTACAGGCGCTGATTTTTCTGCTGTTGCGACCGCCGTCGGTGGCGGGTTGTCAGGCGCGGCAACCGGCGCTGGACGAGCAGCGGGTGCCGCTGGCTGCTGGGACCACCACCAGCCAGCGACCGCCAGCATCAGCAGTAGCACTGCCAACGCCAGGGACCATAGGCCTTTGCGGCTGGTTTTTGCGGGTGTGGGCGGCGCATCGCCTGCCCCAGATTGTTTCGGGTTTTTGTTGTGCTGCTTGCTGCGCATCGATAACGGCCTTGTTTTTTACTGAACGGAGTCCTGCGTGATAACGCGTGCAGCTGCCGGGTTTGCGGGGCGAATCCGCGTGCCCAGCGTGTGGCTTTCGCCGGGTTGCAGCAGTCGGGCATCTGGCCCCGCATTGGCCGCTTCGATGCAGAGCATGCCGAGATAACCGTTAGCCGGAAACTCGCTCAAGCGCAGGCTTTTAGCCTGCCACGGGTTCCATACCACGACCGATTCACTGCCTTGGCGTTCTACCACCACCGGGTGCGCGGCATCGTGCAGTTGCACTGCGGCGGAAGTGCCGTAATAGATGCGGTCCAACTCGCCGGTAAACTCGATGTCGCCAGCCTGCGTTTTGTGCGTCCAGTCATCCAGCGCGTCGATATAGGCAGCACCGTCCAAACCGCTGATGCGGGCCTGCTGAATCGCCGTGACGGGCAAATAGGTATGCAGGGCCTGGCTCAGCTTCATCGGCTGCTCGCCAAGGTTACGGGTAGTCAGCTGCACCTCGATTGCCGCGCCAAGACGATATTCGACATGTACCTGCCAAGGCTCGCCGGGCAGTTGCTCGGCGATGCAGTCAGCGGGTAGCTCGAAGCGCAGATAGACGCCCTCTGCGTCCTGTTCTGCCGCGCTGAGCTGCCACGGCGCGCGGCGCGCTATCCCGTGGGCGCTCTGTGGTCGATCGCCACCAAACCAGGGCCAGCACAGCGGGATGCCGCCGCGCAGCGATTTGCCCGGTAGTTGCGGGTCGTCCGGGCTGACCCACAGCATCGGCGCCTGGCCGCTGGGTGTGCATTGCAGCAGGTGTGCGCCTTCGAGTGCGATGCGCGCGCTCACCGCAGGATGGGCGATGTCGATAAACGCCTTGCCGGCTTGTTTGCGGGAGTGGCGTATACAATCAGGCAGTACAAGCGTCATGGCAGCGGATCCGTCCAAAAAACCGAGGTTAACACGCAGGCGGTGAAAGTAGTTCGACGCAATTGCGCCGCAGACCTTTTGCTTGATAGGCAGCCCTGTCTGCCTGCGACATAAGCTGTTCCAGGCTGGTACGGCCGTTATCTGAGACGGTTACCCCAAAACTGCAGGTAACCCCGATGCTGACTCCCAGATACTCAGTACTCAGCTGTTCGATGGCCTGGCGCAAGCGTTCGGCCATCTGGCAGGCGGCGCTGGCATCGGCGCCCGGCAGCAGCAGCGCAAACTCCTCACCGCCGATGCGCGCCAGTATGTCGCCAGCGCGAACCTGGTCGCTGGCTACCCTGGCAAGTTGCTGCAGCACCAGGTCACCGGCGGCGTGCCCATGGCGATCGTTGATGCTTTTGAAGTGGTCGGCATCAAACACGATCAGCGCCAGCGAATGCCCCAGGCGCTGGGCTTGATCAATCGCGCGCTGGCCGGCGGCGATAAACGCTCGGCGATTGCACAGGCCGGTCAGTTCATCCTGATGGGCCAGCTCCTCGGCCAGTCGCTTGGCGGCCTTCAGCTCGGCCTGGGCGTCTTTCAGTTCGGAGATGTCGGTAGCGATTTCGATACGTACCATCCGGCCATCCGGCCATCGAATCGCCTGATCGCGACATTGGTACCAGCGCTGGGTCACCGTATTGCGAAACTCCCAGATGTGTACGCTGGCCGCTGTGCCATCGGCGTTGAGCAAGCGGTTGTTAGTACAAAAGCTGCAAGGCCCGGTCTGCCCCTGCTGCAGTACCTCCCAACATTTTCGTTTGTTCGGTACGCCCCAGTGTTGCCGCCCGTAGGCGTTGAGAAAGATCAGCTCGTGCGTCTGCATGTCGGAGACGTAAACCAGTGCATCAAGGCTGTCGAGCACGGTGTTTACGGCCTCCTGGCCAATCGCTTCGGACTCTTCACCTGGGGTAACGTTGAATGGCATCGGGCACCTGACGCTGCTGGGGTGGCATGGCGTGGCTCAACGCTCAAAGGGCGCTGCGCTGCGCGCATTACATTTCCGTATTATCGGCCATGCAAACGGCCAGCTTAAAGTCAGATTTTAGTCGACTGCATGCGCCTGCTCGCTGTTATATGACATTATGTTGCCGCTTTACAGCTAATCAATTCCCAATCAATTCGTCGCCAGGGGAGTTCTGCCAGAGTCACGCTCTGCGCAGAGCTGAGAATCCGCTGCTCTAGCGAGCGCCAAACCCTGGAACCTGATCCGGATAATACCGGCGGAGGAAGCGCGACATGTGGTATCTCAGTTTGGCTGCCGTAGCGGCAGCGTTGTTGTTGTTTGTCTGGGTCGGCCTCCAGGCGCGTCAACCTGATAGCGGCATGGACGATTACATTACCGCGCGTAACAGCCAAGGCGCTCAGGCGCTGGGGCTGTCGTTTCTGGCCTCCGGCATGGGTGGCTGGATTCTCTTTGCCCCACCCGAGGTGGGCGCGCTGGTCGGCCCTATCGCGCTGGCCGGCTATGCGGTCGGCGCGGCCCTGCCCTTTATCGTCTTTGCCTTTTGCGGGCCGGCGATTCGCCGCGCGCTGCCGGAAGGTCGTAGCATTGGCGAGTTTGCGCAGGCCTGCTTCGGCACCGGCGTGCGCCGTTGGGTGGCGCTCATCTCCCTGCTGTACATGAGCTGTTTTCTGATTGCCGAGCTGACCGCCATTGGCGCCATTACCGGCATGCTGTCGGCGCTCAACCCGGCCGTGGTGATCGTCGGGGTCGCTGTAGCTACGCTGATCTACACCGTCTGGGGTGGCTTGCGGGCCAGTCTGGTGACCGACCGCTGGCAGGCCTGGCTGCTGCTTGGCTTGTTGTTGCTGGTGGGTGGCGTGGCCTTGCAGCGCTTGCCACATATCGATACCGCCACCGCGCTACCCGGCATACCGGCCGGCGCTGCCCTGGGGGTTGCGCTGACGCTGGTGATCGCCGTGACCGCAGCCAACCTGTTCCATCAAGGCTATTGGCAACGGGTATGGGCGGCCGAGGACGGCCGCGCGCTGGGTAAGGGAGCCATGCTGGGCGGCGTTACCACCGTGCTGGTGGTGGCGGTCGTCGGTGGCCTGGCCATACTCACGGCCATGAGCGGCGCGGATATTGGCTCGCCGCCTATCCCGTTCTTTGCCATGCTCAAGGACGCGCCCTCTTGGTTGAGCCTCCCTGCCCTGCTGTTGGCGATGACGCTGGTGGCCTCTTCGGTGGATACCCTGCAGAACGCGATTGCCTCGCTGGCGGTCACTGAAAAACAGGGGCTCAGCCTGCCAGCTGCGCGCTGGTTTACCGTGTTGTTGATGGTACCGGTGGTGGTCATCGCGCTGCAGGGCATTTCAGTACTGCGACTGTTCCTGATTGCGGACCTGCTGTGCGCTACCGCGGTGGTTCCGGTGCTCCTCGGGCTGTGGTCGCGGATGACGCCGGGCGCGGCCATCGCCGGTGCGCTGGCGGGCTTGCTGGGCGCGGTTCTGCCCGGCTGGTTCAGCAGCGGCAGCGCGCTACAGGGCATCCTGATGGCCAGCTTCCCCGGCGGTGTGCCCAGCCTTGGTCCGTTCGCTGGTGCGTTGGCGGCCTCGGCGCTGGTCAGTGTGGCGGTGGCTCTGCTGGGGCCGCGCCGGCAGCCGGCGCGTGGTCAGGCGTAGCGGCCTGCCCGCTAGTGCTCAACGGATGGCGCAGCCTGCCAGTCGCTGGTGATGGCAGGCTGCGCAAAATAAGCCAGCGCGTTCTATAGTCTTCTAAGCCAAAATAAAAATAGAAGGCGCTGAAGTCTATGGAACACCATGATGTGATTATCATCGGTGCCGGCCTCTCCGGCATCGGTACGGCCTGCCACCTGACCCGCGAATGCCCTGGCCACAGCTACCTGATACTGGAGCGCCGGGAAGCCATTGGCGGCACCTGGGATCTGTTTCGCTACCCGGGTATCCGCTCTGATTCCGACATGTTCAGCTTCGGCTACGCCTTTCGTCCCTGGCATGCGCTGCAGACCCTGGCTGATGGCCCGGCGATCCGCCAGTACATTGCCGATACCGCGCGCGAGCATGAGATCCTGCCGCATATCCGTTTCGGTCAGGAAACTCAGCAGGCCGATTGGGATTCCACCGCCCAGCGCTGGACGGTGACCACCCGCGACAGTCGCGCGCAGATACGCCAGGTAACCTGCCGCTTTCTGATCAGTTGCACTGGCTATTACGATCACAAGCAGGGTTACCTGCCGGACTTCCCCGGCGTTGAACGTTTTCGCGGGCGCTGCATTCATCCCCAGCAATGGCCCGAGGATCTCGATTACCAAGGCAAGCGCGTGGTGGTGATTGGCAGCGGCGCCACGGCCGTCACGCTGGTACCGGCCATGGCCGACGCGGTGGCGCACATCACCATGCTGCAGCGTTCGCCGTCCTACATCATGTCGGTGCCTGCGTATGACAGTCTGACAGGCGTTCTCAGCAAGCTATTGCCCAAAAGCTGGGCTTACCGGTTGGCCCGGCGGCGCAACATTGCCATCCAGCGCTGGATTTATCGGGCGGCCAAACGCTGGCCGGAACAGACCCGCAAGCTGTTACTCCGAGGCGTCAGCAAACAGCTCGACGACCAAAGCCTGATGCCCCACTTCACTCCCAGTTACATGCCCTGGGATCAGCGCCTGTGCGCCGTCCCGGATGGTGACCTGTTCAACGCCATCAACAGCGGTAAAGCCTCGGTTGTCACCGACCAGATTGCTGAATTTACCGAGCACGGCATTCGTCTGGCCTCAGGTCAGGAACTGGCGGCCGACATCGTCATTACCGCAACCGGCCTGCAACTGCAGGTGCTTGGCGGCACCCAGCTGACACTCGATGGTGTGCCCTGCAAGGTCAATGAACGTATGACCTACAAGGGGGTACTGATGGAAGGTGTACCCAATATGGCCTGGATTTTTGGCTACACCAACGCGCCCTGGACGCTGAAAGCCGATATTGCCGCGCGCTACGTCTGCCGGCTGCTCAACCATCTGAATGCGACCGGCCTGGCCGAAGTACGCCCGCGCGATCGCGCGGGCAATGCCCTGTCTGAGTCAATGATGGGGGCACTGCAATCGGGTTACGTGCAGCGCGCCGATGCGGTGCTGCCGCGCCAGGGTGCCGCGCTGCCCTGGCGACTGCTCAACGCCTACGAGCAGGACGCTCCGATGTTGCTGGACGAGCCCATTGAAGACGCCATTCTGGAGTTTACTCCCTATAGCCCCAATCGACAGGCGCCCTACCGTGGCGTATCAAAGGCGCCAGCCTGAGTTGGCCAGGCAAAAAAGAAAAAATAATAATCGAGGACACAAGCATGTCACACCCACTGCACTCCATCAGCGTGTTGGGCGCTGGTGTTCTTGGCGGCCAGATTGCCTGGCACAGTGCTTTCAAAGGAAAAAGGGTTGTGGTTTACGACCTCTTTGAAGACGCACTAGACCGCTGCAAGGTAGCCCATCAGCAGTATGCCCAGATTTACGCGCAAGACCTGGGCGCCGGCCAGCGCAGTCTGAACGAGGCCCATGCTCGCTTGACCTACACCAGCGACCTGGCCGAAGGCGTCAGGCAGGCCGACCTGGTAATCGAGGCAGTGCCGGAGATTCCTACGGTAAAAACCAGCCTGTATCAGGCCATGGCGCCGCTACTGCAAGCGCACACGCTGCTGGCTACCAATAGCTCGACCTTGTTGCCGCGGGACTTCGCTGCCGCGACAGGTCGCCCTGACCGCTACTGCGCGCTGCATTTTGCCAACATGATCTGGCACATGAACCTGGCCGAAATAATGGCCCATGAAGGCACCAGCGACGAGACTCTGAGCGCCGTCACCGAGTTTGCCATCGACATCGGCATGGTGCCGATTCCGGTCAGCAAAGAGCAGAACGGCTATGTGCTCAACACCTGGCTGGTAGCCCTGCTGCAGGCTGCGCAGACGCTGATCACCAATGGCGTGGCCACGCCTGAGATCGTCGATCGCACCTACATGATTGTCAACCGCGGCTGCGCCATGGGGCCGTGCGGCATCATGGATGTCGTCGGCATGAAAACCTGTTACGACATACTCCAGCATTGGGGCACTGAGCTGAACGACGAGCAAATGCAGCGCAACGCCAGTTACATCAAGGCGCATTTTCTGGATCGCGGGCAGCTTGGGCTGCAGTCTGGCTCGGGGTATTACACCTACCCTGCCCCGGCGTATCAGCGCGCCGACTTTCTTGCGGTGCCCGACAAATCCGACATTGCCAGCCTCATCGGCAAAATACGGCTGTTGCCGCGCTGAGTGCTGATTCAGTCCGACGAGGCTGGCAGCCCGGTTGCAGCCTGCTCTTTCGGCTCTACACAACAGAGCACCAAGAGTGACAGCGCCGGCATGGCGCTACCCAGCAACGCGGCGGTCAGCCAGCCACCATGAGCGTAACCCCAAACGCCCACCGCGCTGCCCACGGCACCACCGACAAAGAAGGTCGCCATATACAGGCCGTTCAAGCGGCTGCGCAGCTCGGCGCTGAGCCCGTAAATAGCTCGCTGCCCCAGGACCACGTTGCCCGAGACGCCAAAGTCCAGCAGTATCGCCGCAGCCACCAATGCCACCAGTGAGAACGTAGAACCCAGCGGCAGCACCAGAGTTATGCCAAACGACAGGATTGCCAACACCATGGCAAATACAGTGGCCACCCGAGTTTTGCCGGCATCTGCCACGCGCCCGGCAAGAGGAGCCGACACTGCGCCAGCGACGCCGGCCAGCGCGAACAGAGCAATGCCGGACTGCGACATGCCAAACGCGGGGCTCGCCAGCAGTAACGGCGCGGTGGTCCAGAACAGGCTGAAGGCGCCGAACATCATCGCCTGGTAAAAGGCTCGGCGCTGGAGCAGCGGGGTGTGCAGCGCCAGGCTGCCCATGGATGCCAGCAAACGACCATAGCTCAGGCGCGCCAGGGGCTGACGCGGCGGCAGCAACACTCTGATGGCCACGCCCAGCAGCAACATGACCAGCGCAGAAAATACAAATACCGCATGCCAGCCAAACAGGTCGGTAATCAAGCTGGACACCGGTCGCGCGAGCATGATGCCGAACATCAGGCCGCTCATGACGTTACCAACTACCTCGCCGCGCTTGTCCTCGCTGGCCAGATGCGCCGCGAGCGGCACTATCACCTGCACCGCTACCGCGCCGAGCCCGATCAGCAAGGAGGCGGCGAGAAACACCAGCGCGCTTTCGGCAACGGCTGCGATCAGTACGGCGATAATCGACAACCCGACCATGCTGAGTATCAACCGGCGGTTTTCCAGCAGATCCGCCAGTGGCACTACCAACAGCAAACCGATGACATAGCCAATCTGTGTCAGGGTCACAATCAGCCCTGCTGACCCCGCAGACATCGACAGCGCCTGACTGATCGGCCCTGCCAGCGGCTGCGAGTAATACAGGTTGGCGACGATCAACCCACAGCACAACGCCAGAAAGAAGGTCATGCTGGCGGTAATGGGCTGATGGCGCGGGGGCAGTGCAGACATGCTGGCTCCGGTACTTCGAGAATCAAGACCAGGTATTAACGCATATTTGTTCGAGAATAGTCGAAATAATCTGTTGCTCTGCGGGCAACACACTGTTGCAGGGCGTCGGCGGCCGTCACCGTGGTTACCACTTCCCTACCATTTCGGCCTGGGCGGCACGGCGCACCTGGTCGGGATAATCTTCGGCGAGATACCAGATGCCTTCAGCCTCGGAATAAGACAAACCGCGTCTGTCCGGCCGCAGCCCGGTGCGCAGCAGGAACACCATATCGCTGCTGATCCAGGGATGCCGATACCAGTAATGGTGGCCGCGGATATCAAACCCACGCACCTGTTTGCCCGCCGACACGTCAATAATTTCGATATTGGTGATGTGGTGCTCAAGAATGAAAAACTGCTCCGCGCTCTCGGCCTGTGCTTCACCGGCACGGTTGCCGCCGCCCATGTAGTGGCGCGCAGCGATGAGGGCGTTGTCGTCATCACTTACGGTGATGACCACCTGCCCCGCCACGTCGCTGACGCTGCCCAGACGCTGAAGAAAACTGTCCAGCTCCACATCGGCCGCGGCAAACACCACGGTGCCGATGCGCAACCGGCGTTTGAGCTGATAGTTGCTGTCGTCTGCATAGAGCTGGCGCAGTTCATCCAGCGCCTTGGATGTCACCCGAGCACCGGCGCTGTACGCCAGTACATTGATACGTTCGGCATCGGTATGTTGGGCAAGCAACTGCAGCAGATTAGCCAATGCCTGACTGGAATCCTGCGCGCGGTGTACATCCTGACGAACGAGATAGCGCAATATGTTCTGGTGCGAGGGCCACGCGAAAGCAAGGCCGACGTAATCGCGCCCGGAAAAGTGATCTATCTCGGCGGTCAGCGCGGCGGAGTTGACAAAGCCAACCTTGGTGCCATGCACATACACCAGAATCTCGCGATCCTGCGCTACCGCCAGTTCTACGTTTATCGCAGCAAAGTAGGCTTTGGCTTCTGCCGCCAATGCGTCTGCCGGCTCGGCTGGCGTGAGAGGCAGTCGAGCCTGTTGGGTGACCGAATGTAACGCCAGCGGCAGCAAGAGACCGGTTTGATCGGTGAGCGAGGCCTCATACAGGTCGCGCCACTCGGTGTTCTCGTCACCCAACTGGACCACCGCCTGGCCCAAATGCAGCTGGTCGGTGATCCCATTGCCATAGCCAAGGCCGTCGTGGTCAATCTCCGGCGCGCGATTGGTGGCATAGAAAATCGACATGCGCGGGACCCGGTGAGTTTCTTCCAGGTGCGCAAAAGGGTCGATCAGACCATCCTGATAGATAATTGGCGAAGGCATCAACATCAGCGGCTGTGGCGCCGCGCAGGCGCTCAGCAGTACGCACAGCGCAAGACTCGGCACAGCACGGAGGCTGCGTGCGGCTCGGTCGGTTATCAAAGATAAAAGTGGTATGGAAGTAGCCATGGCCATCGGCGGTCGTTTGCGTCCCTGATATAACCAGTCTAGACCCTGGCGCTAAGATAGCTATCGAGACAATCTTAGCCGTTACTGAGTTGCAGTGCCGTCATCTTCTGCTCGTCGCTCAGAGTGCCATCTTTCAGCGCCTTGGCCAGGCTGGCATAAGCGCTGGTCAGCGCGCTCATCAGGCTGCTCAACTGCTGCTGCAGCTTCTGCAATTGCGCCGGATCGGCGTTGGCTTGCTGCAGTGCTGCCAGCTCGGCCTGTTTCTCGGCTATTTGCGCCTTGAGCTCGCGTATATGCTTGATCAGCTCTTTTATATGGTCAGGCAGGCCACTGTCGTCCACGTCCTGCTCTCGCTGGCTGGCGGCAGACTTGGCTTGCGCCTGCTCCGATAACGTCACCTTGATGCCCTGCCCGATTTCCTTCAGGTCAGCCTGTGCCGCCTTGACCGAGTCGGTCGGCTCAGCGAGCGTTATTGCGGTGGCGGGCACTGCCGCAAGCGTGTCTATGCGCATGACAACCTCGAGATGATCACAACAGTATATCGGCAGACCTAGGCCCGGCTTTAAGCCGCACAGCGTTTTGACGCCCGTTGGGATAACCCTTATATTGCTGCCCGCTGTGTAAAACAGCTTCGTTCTCGGGGCGGGGTGCAACTCCCCACCGGCGGTGATGGGACCCAGCTCCCCAGCCCGCGAGCGCTCTGGCAAGGCGGTAAATGCCTGGAGGTCAGCAGATCTGGTGAGACTCCAGAGCCGACGGTGATAGTCCGGATAAGAGAGAACGCGTCAGTTGCCTGCGCCTTGCGATAACTTGCCTGGCCTCGCCCTGCCCGTTCGCCCTGATTCACCTTTGTCCAGGAAGTAACTGATGAATCAGAGCTCGACGAATACGACCTTTAATCGCGCCAGCCAGCGCGTCGCCTTTATTCACGCCTCATGGCACGCAGAGATCGTTCTGCAATGTCTTGCAGGGTTCAAGACCCAGTGGCAGGAACGCGGTTACGATCCGGCACTGATCGATGTGATCGCGGTGCCCGGCGCCTACGAAATACCCCTACAGGCCAAGCTATTGGCCAAGACGGGGCGCTATGCGGCGATTGCCTGCAGTGGCCTGGTGGTAGATGGTGGGATTTACCGCCACGACTTTGTGGCCAACGCGGTAATTTCAGGTTTGATGCAGGTGCAGCTGGAAACAGAAGTGCCGGTATTGACTGCGGTGCTGACGCCGCACCACTTCCATGAGCACGCGGAGCATCAGACCTACTACAAGCGTCATTTTGTACATAAAGGCGAAGAGCTGGCCGCTGCCGCGGATGGCGCTATTGCGCTCACCCTGGCAAACAAGGCCAGCTGACGGGGAATCTTCAGATCACCCGAAGCAATTAATTGCTTTCAATGCGGAAGCCCACTTTCAGTACCACCTGATAGTGGGCGACCTTGCCGTCGGTCACATGGCCGCGGGTTTCCACTACCTCGAACCACTCCACATTCTTGATGCTCTTGCTGCACTCCGCAATGGCGCCTTCGATCGCATCCTCGATGCTTTTGGTAGATGAACCTGCCAATTCGACTTTCTTGTAAACGTGACTGTTAGACATTGCGTTCTCCTGTTAACGAATTTACGTCCTCGCTATGAGAGACAGCGATGTTTGCCTTGGGTTCAGACGCAATTGCCGGAACTGGCCTGCGTCGATTGCAATATGTGTGGCGCTGCTTATAATCACAAATGCAAATCAGTATCATTAATTTGAAGCAACTATTAAAACAGGGAGTCCTCCATGGCTGCACGTTTTCCTCTGCAGGCGCTTGCGCTGGCAATATCCACCACTTTTCTGCTGACGGCGTGCAGCGATGAAGATAAGGCTGCGCAATCAGCCGCGCCTGAAACCACTGCTCCGGCCCCCGCGGAAGTAGCCGAGACAGCGCCGGCGGCAGAGGCCAGCAACGACGCCGTTCAGCCGAGCGCGGTGGTCAGCCACTACGCGGATCTGGCACACGCCACCTTCGAGGACGCGCTCACTACCGCCAAGGCGCTGGACGCTGCCACCGATGCACTGATCGCCAACCCCAGCACTGAAACGCTCGAAGCCGCCAAGCAGGCCTGGCTCGCCGCACGCGTGCCCTACCAGCAGTCTGAAGTCTTCCGCTTTGGCAATGTCGTGGTCGACGACTGGGAAGGTCAACTCAACGCCTGGCCGCTGGACGAAGGCCTCATCGACTACGTCAAGGCCGACGGTTACCAGCACGCGCTGGGTAACGATGGTGCCAACGCCAACATCATCGCCAGCACCGAGCTGACCATTGGCGGCGAAACCATGGACCTGAGCACCCTGACGCCCGAGCTGCTCGCCAGCCTGAATGAAGTCGGCGGCTCCGAAGCCAACGTTGCCACTGGTTATCACGCCATCGAGTTTCTGCTCTGGGGCCAGGACCTGAACGGCTTTGCGGCAGGTGCCGGTGAACGTCCGGCAACTGACTACGCCCAGGGCGAAGACTGCACCAATGGCCATTGTGATCGCCGCGCAGCCTATCTCGATGCCGTGACCGACCTGCTGGTAACCGATCTGGAGTGGATGGTCGGCCAATGGACCGCCGATACCGAGGGCAACTACCGCGCTGAATTGGTTGCCATGGAGCCGCAGGCTGCGTACCAGAAAATGCTGTTCGGCATGGGCTCGCTGTCGCTTGGCGAACTGGCCGGTGAGCGCATGAAGGTCGCACTGGAAGCCAACTCCTATGAAGACGAGCACGACTGCTTCAGCGACAACACCCACAACTCGCACTATTACAACGCCAAGGGTATCCAGAACGTTTACACCGGCACTTATCAGCGTGTTGACGGCACTGAGGTGAGTGGCGCATCGCTGTCCGATCTGGTCGCTGCCAGCGATGCTGAGCTCGACAAGCAGCTGACCGGCGAGCTGGAAGCCAGCATGGCCGCACTCGGCGAGATTAAGAGCCAGGCCGAAGCCAGCGAAAACCCGGTCAAGTTCGACATGATGATTGCCCCCGACAACGCCGAGGGTGCGCAAACCATCAACAACGCCATCAACGCCCTGGTAGCGCAAACCGGCTCGATCGAGAAGGTTGCCGCCACCGTGGGTGTAGACTCACTGCAGCCCGACGACGCCGGCCATAATTTCTAACGGCCAAATGGCGGCACAATAAAAGCCGGTGGTATGGGAGCATCCCCTACCACCGGCTTTTTTGAGTGAGTATGATTACTGGCCGCAGTAACTCCCTCTGACACGGTAAAAACGTTTTTATGTCTCGCCCCTCTTTTCGTTGCTCTACCCTGTTTCAAGCGCTGCTGTTACCCCTGACGCTGGGTGCGGATGCGCTCTTCGCGGCGCAAGCTGACTACCCGATTCAGACGACCCCCATGACCGGCGGTGCCGGCAGTGTGAAGCAGCACGACCACAACGCGTTTTCCCTACCGCAAGGCAACCTGCCAATCACCAAGCGCCTGGACTTCAGCGTTGGTAACAGCTTCTTCCGTAATCCCTGGGTGGTCGCGCCGTCCAGCACCGATGCCCGCGATGGCCTCGGACCGCTGTTCAATACCAACTCCTGTCAGGGCTGTCACATCAAGGACGGCCGCGGACATGCGCCGCCCTCTGTCGACGAGCCTTCAGTATCCCTGTTCCTGCGCCTTGCTGTACCGGCAGACCCACAACGGGACGCCGAAATACTCAAACGTCATGGCTTTGTACCCGCGCCGGTCTATGGCAGTCAGCTGCAGACCTCCGCCATACCCGGTATGCAGCCTGAAGCCAGTATGGTGGTCGAGTGGCAACCGCTGGAGCAGACGCTGGCCGACGGTAGCAAGGTCAGCTTGCGGCAGCCGATTTACCATATCGAATCGCCGAATTACGGCCCGCTGCCGGATAACCTGCTGATTTCGCCCCGCGTAGCCCCACCGATGATAGGTCTCGGGCTGCTCGAATCCATTGCCGAGGCTGATATCCTGCGCCATGCAGATCCCGACGACAGCAACGGTGACGGTATCTCCGGCCGAGCCAATCGCGTGTGGGACAAGGCCACTGAAAGCACGGTGCTCGGGCGTTTTGGCTGGAAAGCCGCAGAGCCCAATATCCTGCAACAGGCCATGGGTGCCTTTGCCGGTGATATGGGCCTGACCTCGGCCCTTAGCCCGCAAACCGACTGTACCCCCGAGCAGCAATGCGATGCCTTCCCGAACGGTGGTGAGCATGAAGTCAGCGACAAGGTTGCCAACTTCATCGCCTTCTACTCAGCCAGCCTGGCGGTACCTACCCGGCGCGATATGGACAGTGCGGAGGTGCAGCGCGGTGCCGAACTATTCAATCAGCTCAATTGCGCCGGTTGTCATACGCCAACCTATACCACCGCCAAAGTCGAGCGCGACGATTTGAGCGAACAGGTCATCTGGCCCTATTCCGATCTGCTGCTGCACGACATGGGCCCGGGTCTGGCCGACGGGCGGGACGAGTTTCTGGCCGATGGCAACGAGTGGCGCACACCGCCGTTATGGGGCATGGGTCTGGCCCAACAGGTTAATCCCAGCGCCGGGTTCCTGCACGACGGTCGCGCCCGTACGCTGGAAGAGGCTGTGCTCTGGCATGGTGGTGAAGCACAGGCTGCCGCTGATCAATACCGGCTGTTGCCCGCGCCTGAGCGCGCTGCGCTGCAGCGTTTTCTCAACTCCCTTTGAGCGAGATAAACCCAATGACATCTTTCCATCGTTTCGGTTGCAGCGCCCTGCTGGCACTGGGCCTTGCCGGTACTGCCCAGGCAGAAACGCCACGCGCAGCCTGGCATGCACAAATCGCGCACGGTTACAGCCAGTTGGCCACCGCCACTGCGCAGTTTGAAAGCACTGCCACCGACTATTGCCAAACGCCCTCGCCGGCGAGTCTGCTGCAACTCAAGGAACAGTGGTTGGCAGCTTTCAGTGCCTGGCAGGCGGTGCGTTTTGTCGGCTTTGGCCCGATCGAAGAAAACACCCGCGCCTGGAAGTTTCAGTTCTGGCCAGACCCCAAGAACCTGACCGCCAGCAAGGTGGACTACTGGCTGAACAGCGACAAGGCGATCAGCGCTGAGGCCATCGCCAAGGACAGTGTGGCTGTGCAGGGCTTTCCGGCGGCTGAATATCTGCTGTATGACGAGCGTATCACCGCGACCGACAAGGCACTGCCCGCCGAGCGCAGCTGCGCCCTGCTCAGCGCCATCAGCAGCAATCTGGACAGCAATGCCGACAGCCTGAGCGCTGACTGGGCCGCGCTGGAAGAGCGCTACCTGAGCGTGGCAGATTACGATAACGGCACCTTGCAATCCGCCATGCAGTCGCTGGAGCTGATGGCAGACTGGCGCCTTGCCGGGCCCATCGGTGCACGTGGTAACGGCAAGCCCAATCCTTATGTCGCTGATGCCTGGCGCAGCGGCCAGTCACTGAACACGTTGCACGCGTCGCTCAAGGGGTTGTCGGACTACTTTGTCCCGGGGCTCAATCTGCTACTTGCGGAAAACGACAGCGCGGCGCTGGCCGAGCAGTTTAATCAACAGTTGAATAAAACCCTCGCGCACTTTGATCAGTTGCCCGCCGACATTGCTCCGTTGATGGCCACCGAAGAAGGTCAGAAAAGCCTCAAGGCACTGCTGGATGACCTCAATGCCACCAAGGCCATGCTAACCGGCCCGGTCTCTGCGGCGCTGAGTGTGGTGCGCGGCTTCAACTCCAGTGATGGAGACTGAAGCATGTTGAACCGTCGGCAACTGTTGAGGGCCGGTTTGACTGGCGCCGCAGTCATCGGCCTGTCCGGTTGTGCCGGCCGACAGCTAGGCCGGCAGCCTGCGCCGCTGCAACTGCTCAGCGCGGTTGACGATGACCATGGCCAGCATTACATCACCGCGGTGACCCAGTCGGGCGAGCAGGCCTTTATGGTGCCAGTCAGTGAGCGTTGCCACGGTGGCTGCCCACAGCCCCATGGCGATCACGTGGTCATATTTGCGCGCCGGCCTGGCCGCCAAATGCACGTCATCGACACCCGTCGCGGCGCTCTGGCGCACAGCATTGACGCCGGTGAAGGCTTTCACTTTTATGGCCACGGCGTATATAGCCCGGATGCCCGTTACCTGTACGTCACCATGAATCGCTACAGCGACGCCGCCGGGCTGATTCGCGTGTATGACGCGATGAACGGCTACCGAGCGCTGCAGGACTACCCGCTGCACGGCATCGGCCCGCATGAATTGCGCCTGCATCCCGATGGCGAAACCCTGGTGATCGCGCTGGGTGGCATAGAAACCCACCCGGATTACGACCGTCTCAAGTTGAATATCGCCAGCATGCAGCCGGCGCTGCTGTTGATGAACCGTCATGATGGCCAGATCACCCAGCGTTTTGCGCCCTCGCACCATCAACTGAGCTGTCGCCACCTGGATGTCAGCCCCGAGGGCATCGTGATCGCGGGTTATCAGTACGAAGGCCCGGAATGGGACACGCCGCCGCTGATTGCCAAACTGGATACCCGCGACATGCAGTTCAGCGAGCTGGAGCTGCCGCTGGAAGATGTCATGGGGCTGAAGAACTACACCGCCAGTATCGCCATCAGCCCTACCAGCCCTTATACGGTGATCACCGCGCCGCGTGGGCACCGTGCGGTGATCATCAATCATCACACCGGTGAGCTGGTGCAACGTATTGCGGTACAGGATGTGGCCGGCGCCCTGCCCTACGGTAACAGCGGGTTTCTGGTGTCGTCCGGTATGGGCGGGTTGTACCTGCTGGATGCTGAAAGCGATCAGGCCCAGCCGCACGGTGATTATGCCGTGCACTGGGATAACCATCTGACACCCGGTGCGCTGCGCCAGGTGTAACCAAGCCGGGCTGTGCAGGCTAGCCTGCACAGTGTCAGGCTGGCCGCTGGGTTAGCTGATCGCGCTGGGGCAGTGCCACGGAAATCAATGCTGCCAAGAGCACCAGGGCACTGGACACCCACAGGCATGCCGGCAAGCCATAAGCCTGGTATACCCAGCCCGACAATACCGTGCCAAGCAATCTGCCAAGCGCGTTGGACATGTAATAGAAGCCGATATCCAGCGACACGCCATCCGCTTTTGCATAACTGACAATCAGATAGCTGTGCAGCGACGAGTTGATGGCAAAGAGCACGCCAAACAGCATCAGGCCGCCGAGCAAGGCTATCTGTGGCTGCCAGCCTGCGCCCAGAGTGAGCGCGATTACCGCTGGCAGGCCAGCCAGCACGAACGCCCATACTGCGGCTGAGCGACCATCAGGCACATCTCCGTTGCGACGCCGCGTTAGCGCAGGGGCGACCGATTGCACGGCGCCATAGCCAATCACCCAGGCCGCCAAAAACCCGCCGACCAGCCAAAAGTTCCAGCCAAACACGCTGCTCAAATACACTGGCAGCGCGATGACAAACCACACATCCCGGGCGCCAAACAGACACAGACGCGCGGCGGACAACACGTTGATCGGCCTGCTCTTGGATAGCATGTCGCGAAACTTGGGTTTGCTGCTGGCTTTGCCGAGGTCCTTTTTCAACAGCAGCAAGCTCGCCAGCCAGACCATTGCCAAGGCAGCCGCCATTGTCAGCACTGCGCCAGTGAATCCCAGCAATCCCAGCAAGCCCCCACCGAGGAAGAAACCAACGCCCTTCAGCGCGTTTTTTGAGCCTGTCAGTATCGCCACCCAGCGGTACAGGGTGCCCTGCTCGCCATCGGCCACCAGCAGCTTGATCGAGCTTTTCGCGCTCATCTTGTTCAAGTCTTTGGCGATGCCTGAGAGGGCTTGCGCGCCCATTACCCAAGGCACGGTCAGCATCGCCGCCGGCACAGTCAGCATGAGTAGCGCCGCGACCTGGATTCCCAAGCCCAGGTTCATGGTGCGGTTGAGGCCAATGCGCGCACCGAGATAGCCGCCGACCAGATTGGTGACCACGCCAAATATCTCGTAGAACAGAAAGAGCGCGGCAATCTGCAGCGGGCTGTAGCCCAGGGTATGAAAATGCAGCACCACCAACATGCGCAGCGCGCCATCGGTTAGCGTGAACGCCCAGTAGTTGGCGGTAACCACAAGATACTGGCGCACGTCCGCAGACAAGGCTGACAAGTTCCGCATGCGCTGCGCCTCAGCCAGCCTGGCCGACCAAGCGGGCCAGCTCGACTGCACGGTTGGCGTAGCCCCACTCGTTGTCGTACCAGGCATAGATTTTTACCTGAGTGCCGTTGATTACCATGGTCGACAGCGCATCAACAATCGAGGAGCGCGGATCGGTGCGGTAATCGATCGACACCAGCGGGCGCTCTTCATAGCCCAGAATGTTTTTCAACGGCCCGGCGGCGGCGGTTTTGAACAGCGCATTGACCTCCTCTACCGTGGTACTGCGCTCCACCTCAAACACGCAATCGGTCAGCGAGGCGTTGGCCAGCGGTACGCGCACGGCGTGGCCGTTCAGCTTGCCGCGCAGGGCCGGGAAAATCTCGGCGATGGCAGTTGCCGAGCCGGTGGAGGTCGGAATCAGGCTCATGCCGCAGGCCCGTGCGCGACGCAGGTCCTTGTGCGGCTGATCTAGAATGCTCTGGGTGTTCGTCAGATCATGGATGGTGGTAATTGAGCCATGACGAATGCCGAGTGCCTCGTGAATGACTTTCACCACCGGCGCCAGGCAATTGGTGGTGCAGGAGGCGGCGGTAACAATGCGGTGCTGCGCCGGGTCGAACAACTCATGATTCACCCCCAGCACGACATTCAGTACACCGGATTCCTTAACTGGCGCACACACCACCACGCGCTTGACGCCTTGCTCAAGGTAGCCTTGCAAGAGTGCTGTGGTTTTCATCTTGCCGCTAGCTTCCAGTACCAGGTCACAGCCGCTCCAGTCAGTGTCCGCAATCGCCTTGTTGGCGCTAAGCCTTAGACGCTGACCGCCAATCACCAGACTGCCATCTGCACTGCTCGCCTCGTGCTGCCAGCGGCCGTGCACCGAGTCGAAGTTCAACAGATGCGCGTGGGTTGCTGCGTCGCCAGCGGGATCGTTAATCTGCACAAACTCCAGCTCTGGCCAATCCCAGGCTGCGCGCAGTGCCAAGCGGCCGATGCGGCCGAACCCATTGATGCCCACTTTGATCGTCATGACAAATCCTCGCGTTGTATGTTGTCTCATGGCAGTGCGTGCCGCTGCCTGCCGATAACCCCCGGACGCAGCTCAGCAGCAGCTACTTTGCCGCTCCGGCCGGTCGCCCATGGCTGCGAGCCGCTCGCGGTCGGGGTGCAGCCAGTGCTGGTTGGCACCGAGCGTCTGTTGCAGCACCAGGGCTACCCAGTCAGGCAGTTGTGGATGCAATCGATAATAGACCCATTGCCCCTGCCGCCGGTCAGCCAGCAGACCACAGCGGCGTAACTGTGCAAGATGCCGTGAGACCTTGGGCTGGCTCTGCTCAAGGGCGCAGGTAAGCTCGCACACACACAGCTCCACTTCGCCGGTAATCAACAACATCAGCCGCACACGGGTGTCGTCGGCCAGGCATTTGAATACGGCGGTGGGTGTCAACAAGTCTGACATCGGCGACTCCAGCGTTGTTGATATGGCATGCCGGTCAGGCTCGCCGGCACGGAGCGAGTATATACGGAAAATCATATATGGAGTTGTGAATACTCTGTTACACAGACTGGCGCTTTAGATAACGCCCGGCGGCGCTAGTGAGGGCTGCGCAAAAAAAAAGAGCAGCCGGTGGCTGCTCTTTTCAAACTTGCATGTGCATGCTGAGTCAGGTCAGCGGCTGGCGACCATGCGCTCAATACACTGGCGGGACTCCTCCGGTAGATTGGTGAAGTGCAACCCGGTCCAGTACTGCTGGCCGCTGATGCTTTCACGGTTCCACAGGCTTTCCGCGTCGATCAGAAATTCGGTCATTCCATTGAGGGTCATCGGCAGGTTGACCTGCAGGGCAAAGGAGCGAAACAGGTCAAGCGGACGCTCACTGAGCAGCATCAGCCCCTCTGCGTGCAGGTCCACAACCCGACCAAGGTGATCTCCGGTATCCAAATCGAAAACTTCAAGGCTTGTGCTCACTGAGTGGCGCTCCAGACGTCTGCGTTCTGCTGATTTATTTTGGTCTACCACGGCAGGCTTCCTCGGCCACCAGACTGAATGCTGTACCCAGATTGTGGGCCAATTTCATGCTGGCGAATAGCTATCTTCAGTTTGATTTTGTATAGCAATCGACATTTTCTGAAACTTTTAACGCGGCACTACTCAAGCGCAGGTTCTGGTCGATATGTCCCCCGGTTGCCTGCTAAGGTTAGGCCTGTTTCGCTTCGGATCACAAGGACTGCTGATGTCATTTCACAAAGTTTTATCCGTGCTGTTTTTCTGCTGCTTGTCGCCCCTGCTGGCCGCGCACGAATTTGAGGCGGGCACATTGCATATTGATCACCCCTGGTCCCGCGCGTTGCCCGCAGTGGCAAAAACCGGAGCGGCCTACTTGAGTATCACCAACCACGGCGAGCACGGGGATACCCTGCTCGGCGCCGACACACCGATTGCCGGCAAGGTCGAAATGCACGAGCACCTGCATCAGGATGGATTGATGAAAATGCAGCAGGTCGTGGACCTGCCGATTGCCGCCGGAGAACGCCTCACGTTTCAACCTGGCGGCTATCACCTGATGCTGTTTAACCTTGCCCAGCCCTTGAATGCTGGCGAGCACTTCCCCCTTACCCTGCACTTCGCCGAAGCCGGTGATGTTGAGGTGGTAGTGAATATTCAGGCCGACGCCGAGCCGCAAGCGCCGAAGGACAGCCATTCAACCCACGGCGATCACTGATCGGAGTCGTGCGGCTCGCGGTCAAGCAGGTGAAAGCGCGGCAGCTCAAGGTGCCAGCGAATGGCCGCAAGGCGAATGCCGAGCACTGCCAGCATGGCGAGAATCGACGCCAGGTCTGTGCCTAGCTGCAGTTGCTGCAAGGCGATATAGATAAGTGCGCCGGCAATGCAGGCCGTGGCGTAGATTTCCTTGTGGAAAATCAGCGGGATTTCATTGCAGATAATGTCACGCATGACGCCCCCGGCGACGCCTGTCATCACACCCATGATTACGGCCGCGCTCATCGGCACATCGTGCGCCAGCGCTACCTGAGTCCCCAGCACAGTGAAAACAGCCAGCCCAAAGGCGTCGGCTACCAGCAGACCGCGCTCGTTTATAGGTTGGGTGAAGCGAACCCAGAGCACGGTGCCGATGGCCGCCAAGCTGGCCACCAGAATATACAGGTCGTTGCCGATCCAACTGACGGGATGGCGGCCAAGTATCACGTCGCGCAGCGTACCACCACCCAGGGAGGTAACAATAGCGATCACCAGTACGCCAAACAGGTCCATCGATTTGCGTCCGGCCATCAGCGCGCCGGTAATGGCGAACACCGCGACACCGAACAAATCGAACGCGTAGAACCAGCTCATACTTCACACTCCGCAGCGAACCGCGATCAGTCCTCGCGGGTGGGGGTGCGCATGGTAACAAACTCCTCGGCAGCGGTGGGATGAATGCCCAATGTGGCATCAAAAACCGCCTTGGTCGCGCCAGCTTTAACTGCCACCGCCAGGCCCTGCAGAATCTCGCCGGCATCCGGCCCGATCATGTGAATACCCAAAATACGATCACTTTGCTGATCGACCACCAGCTTCATGAAGCTCTGCTCGCTGCGGCCGGCCAGGGTGTTGCGCATGGCCCGAAAGCGGCTCTCAAAGATACGCAGCTTGTGCCCGGCTGCCCGCGCATCTTCTTCACTCAAGCCCAATGTGGCGATATTCGGGATACAGAACACCGCAGTCGGGATGTCGTTGTAATCAACCGGCACGTACTCGTCGGGCTTGTACAGTCGCCGTGCCAGCGCCATGCCTTCGGCGAGCGCAACGGGTGTGAGCTGCAGGGTATCGGTCACATCGCCGATCGCATAGATAGATGGCTCGGTGGTCTGGTAGTCCGTATCGACCGCGATGAAACCCTTGTCGTCCAATGTCACCGCGGTGTTTTCCAGCCCAAGCCCGTCCAGGTGCGGACGGCGGCCGGTAGCGTACAACACCAGGTCGGTTGCAATGGTTTCACCGTTGTTCAGGGTGACTTTCAGGCTGCCGTCCGCCTGCTTGTCGATGCGCTCCACATCGGCATTGAAGGTCAACTCCAGACCTTTATTGCCAAGGGTCTGCGCCATATGTTCGCGAATGCCCCGATCAAAGCCGCGCAGGAACAGGTCGCCGCGGTACAACAGCCGAGACTCGCAGCCAAGCCCCTCGAAAATGCAGGCGAACTCGACCGCGATGTAACCACCACCCACCACCAGCGTGCGCTTGGGTAAGGCATCCAGGAAGAAGGCCTCATTCGAGCTGATTACGTGCTCACGCCCCGGAAATTCCGGGATGAACGGCCAGCCACCGGTAGCGATGAGAATCCGCTCGGCACTGTAGGTGGTCTCCCCCACCACCACGTGGTGAGCATCCTGCAGACGCGCGCGTCCGTTGATCAAGCTAACGCCGGCGGAAGTCAGCAGGTTGTGATAGATCCCGTTCAGGCGAGTGATTTCCTGATTCTTGTTCTCCAGCAGGCGTGCCCAGGTAAAATCGGGGCTGGCGATATCCCAGCCAAAGCCCGCTGCGTCGGCAATATCCTCGGCAAAGTGCGCGGCATAGGCAAACAGCTTTTTGGGTACACAACCCACATTGACGCAAGTGCCGCCCAGGTAGCGGTCCTCAGCCACCGCCACGCGGGCACCGAAGCCGGCGGCCATTCGGCTGGCACGCACACCGCCAGACCCGGCGCCAATCACAAAGAGATCAAAATCGTAGTCGGACATACTCGCCTTTTCGCTGTGGAGTGAGGTCTCCAGCATACCGCAAAGACGTCGACGCGTGGCAGCCGCCTCTGCCCTTCAACCAGCCCGGCGCAAGGCAGGCAGCTGAGGCCGGCTGGCCGGGCGGCCTACCCCGTGATAGGCAAAGCCGGCGCGCTCAACCTGCTGAGGGTCGTACTGATTGCGGCCATCCAACAGCAGCGGCCGACGCATCAAGGTGCGCATCAGCGCAAAATCCGGTTGCCTGAACTGTTTCCACTCGGTTACCAGTACCAGGGCGTCGGCGTTGTTCAATACGGCGTAAGGCGCGTCGCCCAGTGCCAGTTGACCCTCAGCCACCGCTCGCGCATAGCACCGTGCGATGTTATCGGCGGCGATGGGGTCAAAAGCCTGGATTCGCGCGCCGGTAGCCAACAGGGACTCTATCAGCACACGGCTGGGTGCATCGCGAATATCATCCGTGCCCGGCTTGAATGCCAGGCCCCAGATTGCCACCGTCACGCCGCGCAGATCCTGCCCCAGGCTTCGCTGTAAACAGCGGAACAGCCACTCCTTCTGTAATTGGTTGCGCGCCTCTACGGCTTCCAGAATGGGCATGCGTGTGCCCTGGGTTTCTGCCATGTGCAGCATCGCCCGTATGTCCTTGGGGAAACAGGAGCCACCGTAGCCACAACCGGCATATATAAAGTGATGACCAATGCGTTGATCGGCGCCGATACCTTTGCGCACTTGCTCGACATCCACGGCAAACTCATCGCAGAAAGCCGCCATCTCGTTTATGAAGGAAATCTTCGTGGCCAGAAAAGCGTTGGCAGCGTACTTGGTCATCTCGGCCGCACGGCGCGACATGAACATGATGCGGTCGTGGTTACGCACGAAGGGCTCATACAGTTGGTGCATGACGCGCTGCGAATGACGGTCGTCGGTACCGATAATGATCCGGTCCGGCCGCATGAAATCGTTCAACGCGTCGCCCTCCTTGAGAAACTCCGGGTTGCTCACCACACGGTGCTGCAGGCCAGCTGGAGTTCGATCCAGGATGGCTTGCACTCGGCAGGCGGTGCCGACCGGCGCAGTGGACTTGCAGACGACAATGGCTGGTTTGCTCAGATGCTCGGATAGCGCCTGTGCCACCGCCAGAATCTGCGAAACGTCTGCCGCGCCATCGCTGGCCGATGGCGTGCCCACGGCGATGAAGACGATCTCTGCGTCAGGCGCCGCTGCTGCCAGGCTACTGCTGAATGTCAGCCGGCCGCCAGCGATGTTGCTGTGCAGCAACGCTTCGATACCGGGCTCGAAAATCGGCGAAATACCCTTTTCAAGGGCGGCAATGCGCTCACCATTGCTGTCCACACAGGTGACACTATTGCCCATTTCGGCGAAACAGACCGCCGTTACCAGCCCAACGTAGCCACAGCCAATGACGCAGATTTGCATGATGCGCTCTCCTGTTGTCTTGACTCCGATTGCGCCAGCGCGGCGTGACCATGAAATGACCAAAAGGTGAAAGCTTTATGAATGCGCTCAAATGCGAATGACTTGTATTTGCTGCGATATCGGGTATCGTGGCTGCATTCCGCGAGCACGAGCCGTACTACCTTGCAAACCTCCTCCGACCAGCGACTGACGCGCATTGAGCGCGTGCTCAGTTACATTCACTGCCACCTGGACGATGCCCTGTCGGTGGAAAATCTGGCAGCGCAAAGCTGCTGGTCGCGCTGGCAGTTTCAACGGGTGTTCACCGCAGCCACCGGCTTTACCGTGGCGCAATACATTCGTCAGTTGCGCCTGAGCCGCGCGG
The DNA here is from genome assembly GCF_900105255.1 of Halopseudomonas sabulinigri. NCBI lineage: Bacteria > Pseudomonadati > Pseudomonadota > Gammaproteobacteria > Pseudomonadales > Pseudomonadaceae > Halopseudomonas > Halopseudomonas sabulinigri. The sequence continues at coordinate 663,621 of NZ_LT629763.1, forward strand.
CAGAAATGCTGATCAGCACGCCGCAGCGGCAGCTGGATATCGCGCTCAGCTGTGGCTTCGAGACCGAGATCAGCTTCAGCCGCAGCTTTCGTCAGATGTTTGGCTGTGCACCGGGTACCTACCGCCAGCGCGGCAAGCGTACCGGTATGCTGGCCTCGATCAATCTGCAGGATGCGCCGCGGCTGCCGCCTGCAATGCACAAACCCATGCTGTCGATCAGGGTCGAAAACCGGCCGGCGTTCGAGACTGTTGGCATCAGTGCGCCGGTCAGTGGACTGTTTGCTGATTCGCCGGACTTTGCCACCAGCGTACCGGCACTCTGGGGTGAGCTGCTTGGCCGCGCCCGCGCTGCGCAGCTGGATTTAAGCTCGCTGACGCTGCTGGGTGTGCTGGACCTTACCCACGCGGAGGCGAATCAGGGCCGCTTCCCCTACTGGGCATGCCTTGAGCCCGGCGTGTCGGGCATTGCCGATGGCTTTCGTGTGCTGCAGGTGCCGGCACAGGAGTACGCCGTAATCCCCTATCACGGCCCGCTGGAAGGCCTGCAGAACGTACTGGAGTGGTTTATTCGCCATTGGTTGCCTGAATCCGGCTACCGTGGCGTCAACGGATTCGATCTCGAAATATACGACCAGCGTTTTCGCGCCGGCCATGTGGAGAGCTACATGGAGTACTGGGTGCCGATCAAACCGCGCTAGCCCGCCTCTGCTCACCCCTCGAAACAGAGCCTCTGGCCCTGTGCCATGCACCAAATTGTTAAGTCGCGTTCCGCGCTCGAAGATAAAATAGAATCATTATCATTTATCTCGACATCTAAACCTGCTCGGAGCCGCAATGAACGTGCAACCTCTTTTCCGCCATACCCTCCTTGCTACGGCTATCGCCAGCGCATCGTATTTCCCTACGGCCCAGGCTCAGCAAGAGGTACAAGAGCAGCAGCTCGACAGCATGACTGTCTATGGCAGTACCTACCGTAATACCGCGACCAAAACGCAGCTGAGCCCCGAGGAAACGCCCCAGGGTATTTCGGTGATTGACGAGCAGGCGCTGGAGGCACGTGACGCCGACAGTGTTGCCGAAGCGCTGCGTTACACCCCGGGCGTCAACACCGAGCTGCGCGGTGGCGCCGTCAGCCGGCTGGATCTGTTCAATATCCGCGGTTTCATCAACTACCAGAATTTTTACGATGGGCTGCCCCTGCTGTACAACGACTGGAACCTGCAGACGCAGATCGACATGCAGGCCGTGCAACAGGTAGAAGTCTTCAAGGGCCCTACTTCGTCGCTGTATGGCGCCATGCCGCCGGGCGGTATGGTCAACCTGATCAGCAAAAAACCGCTGCCGGACGCCTACAACAGCGTCGAGCTCAGTGTGGGCACTAACAAGCTAAAGGAAGTCACCTTCGACTCTGCAGGACAGCTGGGCAGCTCCGACTTGACCTATCGCTTCAATGGTCTGGCCAACAGCAGCGATGGTCAGGCCGAAACCTCGGAAAACGAGCGTCTGATGCTGGCTCCGTCGGTTGACTGGCAAATGTCCGACGATACCCTGATCAACCTGAACGCCTACTATCAGAAAGACCCGGACATGGGCATCTACACCACACTGCCCGCCCAGGGACTGTTTCAGGACAATATCAATGGTGACCTCGATGAGGATGCCTACAGCGGCGACGCCGATTGGAATACCTACGAACGTGAAGTGCTGATGCTCGGCTACAAGATCGACCACCAGATCAGCGACAACTGGAACTTCCTGCAGAACTTCCGTTACCAGCACGGCGATGCCTACCAGGAAAATACCTACACCACCGGACTGGCGGCAGATCAGCGCACCCTTGGGCGCCGCGCCTATCTGACCGATGAGACCACCGAAGGCTTCGCCGTGGATAATCAGTTGTCCGGCATCGTGATAACCGGCGCGGCCGAGCATAACCTGCTGCTGGGCGTGGATTACACCAAGATGGAGAGCGATATTGGCTATGAAGACGCCGCTGCGCCGTCCATTGATATCTACAACCCGGATCATCACCAGATTGTTGGCAGCGCACTGGACTTTGCTGCGTCCGGGTACAGCAGCCAATTTACCCTCGAAAAAGAACAGATCGGCGTCTACTTCCAGGATCAGCTGCGCATTGGCCAGTGGGTGCTGATCGCCGGCGGCCGCTACGACACTTTTGAGTCCCGCGAGCACGGCCTTCAGTACGGCGCCAACGTAGATGGCAAGATAGACCAGAACAACACCTCTTGGCGCGCCGGTGCGCTCTACGAGTTCAGCAACGGGCTGTCACCCTTCATCAGCTACGCCGAGAGCTTCGAGCCGGTTGGAGGGCTCGACCGTCTGGGACAAACCTATGAGCCCTCTACCGCCAAGCAGTGGGAAACCGGTATCAAGTACAGTACGCCGAACAAGCAGACCACCGGCTCGATTGCGCTATACCGTATCGACAAGGAAAACGTGCTCACCCGCGACCCCAACGGCACGCCCTATGACAAGATTCAGGCCGGTGAGGTGCGCTCCCAGGGGATTGAACTCGAAGCCCGCAGTCAGCTCACCCGCAACCTGAATCTGATGGCCAGTTACAACTATCAGGATGTGGAAGTCACCAAAGACAACAGTGGGCTGCAGGGCAAGACCCCGGTCTGGGTACCCGATCAAACCTTCTCTACCTGGGCCAGTTACGACGTGTTCAACGGCCCGCTGGCCGGCCTGACCCTGGGCGGCGGTGTGCGCTACATCGGGGAAGCGGAGCTGGATGCGCTCAACTCCGATACGGTACCCTCGGCGACCCTGGTGGACGCCAGTATCGGTTATGACCTGAGCGGCTTGAGCAGCGCGATGGACGGCGCCAGCGTCAAACTGACGGCCAACAACCTGTTCAATGAGCGCTACTACAGTTGCTACGACGGACTGAACTGCTGGTTCGGTGCCGAGCGTAGTGTGCAGGCCAGCGTGCGTTACGACTTCTGAGCAGCCGCAACAGCCATCAGGGAGGCCTCAGCCTCCCTTTTTTATATCTGGCTTTTGGCCGACTCGCTCAAGCCAGGTGCAGCATCTTCGGAATATGGTAGAAAACCAACCCCAGCATGCAGGCAGCCCCCACCCAGAGCAAGCCGATACCCGAGGCATTATCGCGTCGGGAAAAACCGGCACAGATAAACAGCACGCCCACCGAGAAAATAGCCAGACTGGCCCAAAACAACTCGTGCTCCATGCCTCAACTCCCTGCGCTGCCAGACCGCCCCTGCATTGGAGCAGCTAACTGCAGTATAGAATCAATTTGTTACACAGGAACAGACGGATGGCCACGCGCAGATTTCAGGCACAGTAACGCGTACAGGCAAGGCAATGGAAAGGCAATCTAGGCAGTACGGCAGAACAGAAAGGATATTTTGCGCAAAGCGCCGAGGCTAGCAGACTGGCTCAAACCCGCATGGTAATTGGTGCCCGGAGCCGGGGTCGAACCGGCACGATCTTACGATCGAGGGATTTTAAGTCCCTTGCGTCTACCAATTTCGCCATCCGGGCTAGCGAAAGAAACGTAAAGATGGAGGCCGAGGTCGGAATCGAACCGGCGTACACGGATTTGCAATCCGCTGCATGACCACTCTGCCACCCGGCCTCATAAGGGGACTATCGCGCTGTGGATGACGTCAGCGCAACAAAAACTGGAGCGGGAAACGAGACTCGAACTCGCGACCCCGACCTTGGCAAGGTCGTGCTCTACCAACTGAGCTATTCCCGCAAATTTACATCTACTACAACTGACCCACCGGGTCGCGAAACCTCGCGAAGCTATGCGCCCCACCCCGACCTCGGAAGGTCGTGCTCTAACAATGAGCAGTCTCGCAAATACTTCTTGCTCTTTCCGCTGAAGATACAACCGGTTGCTCTCCGGCTCTAGCGCTTCCAGCGTTGGAACGGCGCTCATTCTATCTCGCTGCGCCATCCTGTCAAGTTATTGATTCAAAAAAAGTTATTTGTTGCTATTTTGATCAGCGTCCGGGCGCAGGTGGGGCCACGCAGCGCGCAGGTAAACCGCCATCGACCATAGCGTCAGCGCTGCCGACAACGCCAGCAGAACGTACCCCAGCACCACCCAGCCGGTGATCAGGGGCGGATTGGCCAACAGCACCACGAGTGCCACCATCTGCAACGCGGTTTTGTATTTGCCCAGTTGGGATACCGCCACCTGGGCGCGGGCGCCCATTTCAGCCATCCACTCGCGCAGGGCTGAGATGACCAGTTCGCGGCCAATGATGATAGCCGCAGGTGCGGTGACCCAGAAGTTGGCGTGATGCTGTACCAGTAGCACCAGCGCGATCACTACCATCAACTTATCGGCGACAGGGTCAAGAAAGGCGCCAAAGGGGGTGCTCTGTTGCAGCTTGCGCGCCAGGTAACCATCAAGCCAGTCAGTAACGGCGGCCAGCGTGAAAACCAGGGCCGCCGCAACATAGCTCCAGTGATACGGCATGTAGAACAACAGGATAAAAATCGGGATAAGCCCGACCCGTATCAGCGTCAGGATGTTTGGAATATTCATGTAGTGGGCTGCCTCGTCTAAGCGGGCATTCTAATCGCTATGCAGGGCTGCATAAATCTGTTCCGCAAGTTTTTTACTGACGCCTGGTACTTTGGCCACTTCTGCGGCGCTGGCGCGCTTGAGTTCCTGTAGTCCGCCAAAGTGCTTGAGCAGCTCCCTGCGACGCTTTGGCCCCACACCGGCGATGCCCTCCAGCGAGGAGGTAGTGCGCGCTTTGCCGCGCCGGGCGCGGTGACCGGTAATGGCAAAGCGGTGCGCTTCATCGCGGATATGCTGTATCAGATGCAGCGCCGGAGAATGCCCGGGCAGCACAAGCTCGTTGTGCGGGTCGTTGAGAAACAGCGTTTCCATACCGGCTTTACGGGTAACGCCCTTGGCGACGCCAAGCAATGTCAGGTCGTGGATCGCCAGTTCCTGCATCACTTCCATGGCCATTTTCATCTGCCCTTTGCCGCCGTCGACCAGCAGGATATCCGGCATCTTGCCCTCGCCTTCCTGAATCCGGCCGAAACGCCGTAACAGCGCCTGACGCATCGCGGCGTAATCATCACCGGCGGTGACGCCTTCGATGTTAAAACGCCGATAGTCACTCTTCAGCGGCCCCTCGGGGCCAAATACCACGCAGGACGCGACCGTCGCTTCACCACTGGAATGGCTGATGTCGTAACATTCAAGCCGCGTCGGCACTTCATCCAGGCTGAGCGCCTCCTGCAGTGATTCAAACCGCGCCTGAATATGCTGCCGGTTGGCCAGCAGACTGGCCAGCGACTGCTCGGCGTTGCTGTGTGCCAGCTCCAGCCAGCGTTTGCGGTTGCCGCGGACCCGGTGGCTGATTTGCAGGTTGCTACCGCGCGTCTGGCTCAAGGCCTGGGCAATGACGGCAAAGTCCTCGTGCTCGGCGTTGACGATGATCTCTGCCGGCACCTCGCGCTCTGCAGTACCCAGATAATACTGCGGCAGGAATGCCGCCAGGACTTCCCCGGCGTCCTGTTCAATGGGTACACGCGGGAAGTGGTTTTTGGTGCCCAGCACGCGGCCCTGGCGCACCATGACCACGTGCACGCAGGCGCCGCCGGGGGTAACCACCGCCGCGACAATATCCACATCGCCCTGCTCGGTATCCATGCTCTGTTGGTCCTGCACCCGCCGTAGCAGCGCAATCTGGTCGCGCAGTTCGGCGGCACGCTCGAAGTTCAGCTCACTGGAAGCCTGCTCCATGGCTTCATTCAGCTCGGTGGCCAGCGCGTTGCTTCGGCCTTCCAGGAACATTACCGAATGGCGCACGTCTTCGGCGTACTCGGCCTCGTCCACCAGCCCCACGCAGGGCGCCTTGCAGCGCTTGATCTGATATTGCAGGCAGGGCCGTGTGCGATTGCGGTAATAGCTGTCCTCGCACTGGCGCACCATGAACGTTTTCTGTAGCAGGCTGAGGCTTTCGCGAATCGCGCCGGCGCTCGGATAAGGTCCAAAGTAACGACCCTTCGCCCGCTTGGCTCCGCGATGCAGCCCCAGCCGTGGAAAGTCATCATTACTGGAGAGAAAGACGTAGGGGTAGGACTTATCATCGCGCAGCAGGATATTGTACGGCGGGCGGTTGTTCTTGATCAGGCTCTGTTCAAGCAACAGCGCCTCGGTCTCATTGGCCGTTATGGTGGTATCGATCTGCGCAATGCGCGCCACCAGCGCTTCAGTTTTCGGGCTCAGCCCGGTCTTGCGAAAATAGCTGGCGAGACGCTTTTTCAGACTCTTCGCCTTACCCACGTACAGCAGCTCACCCTGCGCATCGAACATTCGATAAACGCCGGGCTTGTTGCTGGCCGTTGCCAGAAACGCCTTGGGATCAAAGATGACGTCGGGCATGCTCACTGGTGCAGGGTGTCAACCATGCCGTTGCGCACTGCCAGCAGCGTCAGCTCCACGTCGCTGGTCACCCCAAGCTTCTCGAATATCCGGTAGCGGTAGGTGTTGACGGTCTTGGGGCTGAGGCAGAGTTTGTCAGAGATGCTGTTGACCTTCTCGCACCCCACGATCATCAGTGCGATCTGAATTTCACGTTCGGACAGGCAGTCAAAGGGTGACTCGCCGCCAGGGTTTAGATGTTTGAGCACCAGCAGCTGAGCGATATTCGGGCTGATATAGCGTTGCCCGGAATGCACTTGCCGGATAGCTGCGACCATTTCTTCCAGCGCAGCCCCCTTGGTAACGTATCCAGCGGCACCCGCTTGCATCAAGCGCGAAGGGAATGGTTCTTCATTGCAGACCGTCACCGCGATGACCTTGATGTGCTTGTCATGCTGAACCAGTTTGCGCGTTGCCTCAAGGCCGCCGATACCCGGCATGCGTACGTCCATCAGGACCACGTCCGGGCGCAGCGCGCGGGCTTGCGTTACGGCTGTTTCGCCACTATCTGCCTCGCCAACCACGGTAAGGCCGGGTACATCACCCAGCATCCGACTGATGCCCATGCGAACCAGGTCATGGTCATCAACCACCAGTACCTTGATCAAGTCCCACCCCTTGCGCAGAAAACCGTACGTTATTATTCCATCGCATTGTTGCGATGGCGGCATCCTAGCTCATTGCCTTTTCTATAATAGTAGGCGTCGGGAGACGTGCTTTGAACGGCGAAATCAAAAAGCTGTCCGAACGCGATATTGCAGCCGCCACAATAGCAAAACGGCCCGGCAGATGAAACAGCGCGGCGCACGCCCTGAGGGCACAGTGGCAGAATATTCCAGGCGCCGCCATCCCCAGACTTAGGTAGCATGGGCAGGCAATCCTCAGCGCTGCAAACTGGCGTTATACAACAAACAGGTTGGCCGAGATGACCCGAGAAGACCGCTTCGCGGCGGCCGGCAAGACCGCCGTGATGCAGAACGTACACGGCACCGTCAGTTTTTTGCTGGCCTACCCGCCTTTCAACCTGATGGAGCATGCACACCTCGCCTGGCTGGTAGAGCATGCCCAACTGCGCTTTTATGCCGCGGGGGAGCAGATACTGCACCCCCAGGATGGACCGGCGCAGCAGTTCTTTATCGTCAAGCAGGGGCTGATCCGTGGCGAGCGGCTGATTGCCGGGCAGCCGGTTCCGGACACCACCTTTGAGATCAGCGCCGGCGAGTGTTTTCCGCTGGCCGCACTGATCGGTGAGCGCGCTACCCGGACCGTGCATCTGGCGGGGGAAGACACCTTCTGCCTGACCATCAGCCGCGACGACTTTGTCAGCCTGTTCCGTCGTTCCTTACCCTTCCGTGACTTTGCCTTGCGTGGCGTCAGCAGCCTGCTGGATCAGGTCAATCAGCAGGCGCAGCAGCAGGCCAGCGAAAGCCTGGGCTCGCATTACTCGCTGGATGCCGAGCTGGCCGAGCTTTCCGGCCGGGCGCCTGTCACCTGTGCGGCCGACACGCCGATACGGGCCGCCGTAAAACTGATGCATCAGGCCAGTGTGGGCAGCATTGTGATTACCGATGCCCAGCAGGCGCCGCTGGGCATTTTCACCTTGCGCGACCTGCGCGGCCTGATCGCCGACGCCAGTGGAGATCTTGAGCAGCCGATCAGTCAGGTGATGACGCCCAATCCCAGTTACCTGCCCTCCTCGGCCAGCGCTTTTGATGCGGCTATTGCCATGACCAGCGAGCATATTGCGCATATCTGTCTGGTAGATGGCGGGCGGCTGACCGGCGTGGTCTCCGAGCGTGATCTGTTTTCCCTGCAGCGCGTGGACCTAGTGCACATGGCGCGCACCCTGCGCGAAGCGCCCCGCCTGGAGAGCCTGATCGCGCTACGCAGCGACATCCGCCGCCTGGTCGACAGCATGCTGGCGCACGGCGCCTCATCCACTCAGGTTACCCGCATCATTACCCTGCTGAACGATCACAGCGTAAGACGGGTTATCGAGCTCTGCCTGCAGCAGCACGACCCGGGCATTGAGTTCAGCTGGCTGTGTTTTGGCAGCGAAGGTCGGCAGGAGCAAACGTTACACACCGATCAGGATAACGGCATTCTGTTTGTCGCTGAGGGCCCGCATCAGGCCGATCAGGCCCGTGAACGGCTGCTGCCGGTGGCGCAGTGGATCAACCAGGCGCTCGCCAAGTGTGGCTTTACCCTGTGCAAGGGCAACATCATGGCGGGCAACCCGCAGCTGTGCCTGTCGGCGAGTGAATGGGCTGCACGCTTTGAGCGCATGATCAACAGCACAACGCCGCAAAATCTGCTGGCGTCGTCGATCTATTTCGATTTTCGCGTGGTCTGGGGTAAGGCGGATGCCGCGGAGCGCATGTTCCAGAGCGTACTCAAGCGCATTGCCAGTAACACACTATTTCAACAACAAATGGCGCAGAATGCGCTGCTGCATCGCCCGCCCATCGGGCGGCTGCGCGAATTCATTCTGGCTCGCAGTGGCAGCGAAAAGGATACGCTCGACCTCAAGGTGCAGGGCCTTGGCCCCTTTGTGGACGGTGCGCGCCTGTTGGCACTGGCCAATGGCATCACCGCCAGCAATACGCTCACACGGCTGCAGATGCTGCGCGATGCCGGCGTCATTGAACCGCTCGATGCCGACGCCTATGTCGAGGCCTATCAGTTCATTCAACTGGTACGCATGCAGCAGCACCAACTGCAGGACGCCGACGGCAAAGCCTTCAGTAACCGCATTGATCCCGACCAATTGAATCATCTGGATCGGCGCATCCTGCGCGAGTCCTTTCGCCAGGCCAAACGCCTGCAGGCCAGCCTGGCGCTGAGGTACAACCTGTGAACCCACTGGACTGGCTGGCCCGGCGCCCAACTCAGACGCTGAGCGCTGCGCAGCAGCAGCGTTGCGCGCAGTTGCCCCAACCACAAGCGCTCGACGCCACACCACTGGGTGCAGCGCGGCTGGTGGTGGTGGACCTGGAAACCAGTGGCTTGAATGTGCACCGCGACCGCATTCTCTCGGTCGGCGCTGTGGTGATCAGGGACTACTGCATCGATCTGGGTAGCCAGTATGAGTGCACGCTATACCGCGAAGACCACAAGGTAACCGAATCCATTCTGATCCACGGCATCGCCCCCAGCGAGATCGCCCGGGGCGTGGACGCCGTCGACGCCCTGCTCGACTTCATGGACTTCGCTGGTGAGTGCGTCTTTGTCGCCTTCCACGCCGCGTTTGACCAGCGTATGTTGCTGCGCGGCTTGCGCCTGGATCTGGGTTACAAACTGCGTCACAAATTCATTGATGCCGCAGAACTGGCTCCCATGCTGTTCCCGGAGGCCAACTTGCCCCAAGGTAGCCTGGACGACTGGCAGGGTTACTTCCAACTGCGCAATAGCCAGCGGCACAACGCTGCAGCCGACGCGCTCGCCACCGCCGAAATAATGCTGATTCTGATGGCGCGAGCACGTAGCCAAGGCCTGCTCACCCTGGCCGAGCTGAAAAGCCGTTTGAGCCAGTGGCGCCGTCTGCGCCATGCGCGAGTTGGCAGTTTTTAATGGAACTTCGATCTTTCTCCGCAAACTAAGCTGATAAGTCCGACTTTAACCGCCATTTTGCTGCTTTTGTTGTCAGTCAAGTCTGGCACGAAAAGACAATGGCTGTTAATTTGCGCGCCCTTCCAATGACAACGCAACGCGCTGGAGTATCGCCAGATGAAAAAACACACCTGGATCAAGGGGACACTCGCCCTCGCGATTAGCGCCCTGACCCACCCCGCCTTCGCCAACGGGCTTACCATCAACGAACAGAGTGCCAGTGGTATGGGCACCGGTTTTGCCGGTCGTTCTTCCTCTGCTGAGGATGCCAGTACCCTGTTTGGCAACCCCGCCGGCATGTCGAAGCTGGACCGCGCCGAGGTCAGTGGTGGCTTGGCCGTTATCTCGGCTGAAACTGATATCAGCAACGCCAGTGGTACCTTTCCAGGCAGCAACGACGGCGACATGGTGCCAGTAGCGGCCGTGCCGTTTGGCTATTACGTCACGCCACTGAACGAAGACTGGCATTTCGGCGTTGGTGTTTACGCGCCCTTTGGCGTTATCAGCGATTATGAAGACAGCTTCCAGGGCCGCTACCACGGTGTCTACAGCAAGGTGCAGGTAGTAACGCTGCAACCTACCCTGAGTTACCAGGTGAATGACCGCGTAGCTATCGGCTTTGGCCCGACCATCAACAAGATTGACGGCAAGCTGACTAGTGCAGTACCCAACGCGTTGGCTCCCGGCGTAGGGCCAGACACTGACGTCAGCATCAAGGGTGACGACGTCGGCTACGGTTTCAATGCGGGCGTACTGGTAGACATTACCGACGCACTTGCCTGGGGGCTGACCTACCACTCCAAAGTGGATTACAAGCTGGAAGGCAGCACTCGCGTCAGCAATGCGCCGGTTATCCCGGTCCCCGGCATTCCCGACCTGAACGGTAGCTACGATGCCAGCCTGGACTTCACCTCACCGGAGTCAGTCGATACCTCGCTGACCTATCAGCTCGATGACTTCTGGACGCTTTACGCTGGTGCTACCTGGACGCGCTGGAGCCAACTGCAGGAAATTGTGGTTGAGAACAGCGGCGTACCCGCGCTCTATGCTGGCCAGTTAGGCACTGTGACAGAAGAGCTCAAGTGGAAGGACATCTGGTCGTTTGCCGTCGGTGCGGCCTATCAGGTCAACCCAAGCTGGGTGCTGCGTGCCGGCTTCACCGTCGATCCATCGCCAACCGATGACAACGACCGTACCGCGCGCATTCCGGTGTCTGACCGCAAGATCTTTTCGCTCGGTGCCGGTTGGGACATCAACCAGGACGTCACACTCGACATGGCCTATTCCTATCTCTACGAGAGCAAGGGCGAGGTCAACTACGACGACGCGCCAACCTACAACGCCGAATATCAGAACAGCGCCCATGGCCTCTCGGCCCAGCTGTCCTATCGTTTCTGATCGCGCATAAGAGCACGGACGCTGCATAAAAAACGCCCCGAACCAGTCGGGGCGTTTTTCGTTGCGTTGCTGACAACCTTGCTGCTTAGTGATCCACGGCAGCTCCGGCGCCACGGGGTACGCGGATGTCTTCAATCATGTGCTGGATGTGCTCCGGTGGTGCCTTGGTGAAGGACGCCACTGCAACCGATGCAATGAAGTTGAAGATCATACCCAGAGTACCAATGCCCTCGGGCGACACACCAAACCACCAATGCTCTGCCGTGTTCAACTCAGGGCTGATGAACTTGAAGAACACGATGTAGCTGAAGGTGAAGGTCAGACCTACCAGCATGCCGGCGATGGCCCCTTCCTTGTTCATCTTCTTGGAGAAAATCCCCATGACGATGACCGGGAAGAAGGATGCGGCTGCCAGGCCGAAGGCAAAGGCCACCACCTGGGCTACAAAGCCCGGAGGGTAAATCCCGAACAGACCGGCAATCGCGATCGCCACACCTGCGGCTACGCGCGCGGCCAGGAGTTCGCCTTTCTCGCTGATGTTGGGTGCAATGTTGCTCTTCAGCAGGTCATGCGAAATCGAGGTCGAGATCACCAACAGCAAGCCGGCAGCAGTCGACAGCGCAGCGGCCAAGCCACCGGCTGCAATCAGGGCGATTACCCAGCCCGGCAGGCCGGCAATCTCCGGGTTCGCTAGTACCATGATGTCGCGGTCAACATACAGCTCGGTTGCCGCATCCGTCGGTGCATTGCTGAGCAGGCGCTCACCGCTGACACCACGTTCGCCAGTGAAGCTCGGGTTGCCTACAAAGGGAGCGCCCGGGCCGTACTGAATCACACCATCGTTGTTCTTGTCCTGCCAGGCGATCAGCCCTGCATTTTCCCAGGTCTGCAACCAGGCGGGGACTTCCTCGTACTGCGCATCAACCACGGTATTGAGCAAATTGGTGCGGGCAAACGCGGCAACAGCCGGCGCTGTGGTATAGAGAATTGCAATGAACAGTAGCGCGTAACCTGCTGATTTACGTGCATCTCGTACGGTCGGAGTGGTGAAGAAGCGAACGATCACGTGGGGCAAGCCGGCGGTACCGACCATCAGCGCCATGGTAATGAAGAACACGTCCGTGGTCGACTTGGAGCCGTCGGTATAGGCCCCGAATCCAAGTTCCGCGCCTATGCCATCCAGACGCTCGATGACCGATTGCCCGGTCCCTATCACCTCGCTACCAAAGCCGAATTGCGGGATCGGGTTACCGGTGATCAGAATCGAAATGTAGATGGCCGGCACCATGTAGGCGAAGATCATCACGCAATACTGCGCAACCTGGGTGTAGGTAATGCCCTTCATGCCGCCCAATACCGCGTAGAAGAAGACGATCGCCATACCGATGATCACGCCGGTGGCGATGTCGACTTCCAGGTAACGTGAGAACACGATGCCCACGCCGCGCATCTGACCAGCCACATAGGTAAAGGAGATGAAGATCACGCAGATAACCGCCACCACTCGCGCAGTCTGCGAGTAGTAACGCTCACCGACGAAGTCCGGCACAGTGAACTTGCCGAACTTGCGCAGATAGGGCGCCAGACACATCGCCAGCAGCACGTAGCCACCGGTCCAGCCCATCAGATAAACGCTGCCGTCGTAGCCCGCGAACGCGATAATCCCGGCCATGGAGATGAAGGAGGCGGCAGACATCCAGTCAGCGCCCGTGGCCATGCCGTTGGCGATGGGGTGTACGCCTTTGCTGGCAACGTAGTACTCGCTGGTGCTGCCGGCACGAGACCAGAGTGCGATCCCTATGTAGAGCGCGAAGGTCGCCCCCACAAAGAGGTAAATCAAGGTTTGCGTATCCATTGCAGGACTCCTGTTCTTATTCTTCGTGGAAGTCGTATTTGCGATCGAGCTTGTTCATCTTCCAGACGTACACAAAGATGAGCACCACGAAGGCGTAGATGGAGCCCTGCTGGGCAAACCAGAACCCGAGCGGGAAGCCGAAGAACTGGATGTTGTTGAGTTGATCGACGAACAGGATGCCGGCAGCGAAGGAAACCGAGAACCAGATGACCAGCAGGATCATCATGAACCGCAGATTTTCCCGCCAGTAGCCGCGCGCCGCGTCTTCTTTTGACAAGGACATAACCATCTCCAATTTTTGTTGTTATTACACTCAACAAGGTAGCACCGGGGCCGGTGGTAGGAGACTAAGACTTTGGTAGAGTGCGCCGCTGCGGGCGCGCATCAGACTTTATTCTTTGAATCAAAAAAACCGCATAAGTGCATGATAATAAGCACCTACGCGGGTTTTTCTTGCTGGCGGTCTTTGGCCGTTAGACTAAAGCCTCATCCGCTTGCCTGGCTCAGTCAGCCAGGGTGTTGCCGTTAGCCTCTATCACCTGCTGGTGCGAATAGTCAGCGCGCAGTGGCGGGCTGACCATGCCGGTCTTGAGCAGGTAGTCGACCAGGCTCTGGGTGTACAGCAGGAAGGTGTTGGTCGAACGCCCATCTGCAGTGACCTCACCCAGGGCGGTGTAGCCATCACGCCCTTCGGCGATGAAGTCGTTGGTCACCATCACATAGGTTTGCGCCGGGTTGATCGCCACCCAGCTACCGCTGGCGTCCCTGACCTCGACATTGCTGAACCGCGTACCCTCTGGCTGTGACATGTCCAGGTCCCAACGAAGGCCGGCGGCGTAGGGCTGCGAGCCGGTAGACTGCGCGTCGTCCAGATGGTTGCTGACCGCATCTTCCAGCGCCTGAACCACCTCCTGACCGGTGATATCCAGCTCTACCAGCACATTGGTGAAGGGCAGCAGCGTAAAGGCGGTGTTGTAGGTAATATCCCCCGCCTGTACCGGTACGCGCACGCCGCCGGCGTTCTGCAGAGAAAAGTCTGCACGCAGGCTGGCATCCAGGAAGGCCTCCGCTACCAGCTGGGCGGCGTCGCTACCCTTGGCCAGGGTGTTGGCGGTTTCACAGCCAGCCACGCCAGCGCTGCGGTTAGTGCTCTCGCCGGGTACCCGCACCAGGCAGAAGGCCTCGTTGGCAAAGCCGATAACCTCGGCCTTCTTCTCATCGATACGGTCCTTGTAGGTCGCCAATACTGCCTCTGCCTCAGCGTCCTGTTCGGCCACCAGCAGCTCCGGCATATCCTCGATCAGCGCCAACAGATCCGCCTGCTCGCTCTCGCTCACTGCTACAAAGTTACCGGTGCCGTCATCCTTCTTGAAGCTGTCACCAATCACCAGCGCTGCCTGACCCTCGCAGCGCTCAACCCGGCCGCTGGTATCAAAGCTGACCTGCATCAGCCCCATGGCCTTGGCATATTCCCAAGCTTGCCCGATACACACGGGGTCGCCATCCAGATTGTTGGTTTGTGTGGGGTAAGGGCCGGAGGCGCTGTAACCAACGGCAGTGAAATCACCCAGCAGGGAGTGCGAGTCACCGCCGATGATCACGTCTACGCCTGACAACGCCGCCGCCATGGCCTGATCATTCTCGTAGCCCTGGTGAGTCAGCAGGATGATGTGCTCAACACCCTGCTCTTTCAGCTCATCGATTGCCGCCTGGGCCGCCAGGGTTTCGTCTTCGAATACCGTGGTTTCCAGTGGGCGGGAGGAGTTCTGTGTTTTGCCCTTGATATCGATACCGATAATACCGACGTCACGGCCATCCACGTCCTTGATGGTGTAGGGCTTGATGTAGTCATCCGCTGCGGTTTCTGCCAGCGGCGTGCCGATGGCGGGCTTCACGTTAGCCGCCAGGACCGGGGTATTGCATGCGTCGGTTGCGAGGTAATCGAGAAAGGTCTTCAGCCCGGCGTCGCTGTTGTCGAACTCGTGGTTGCCCAGCGCGAAGGCATCAAAGCAGACGGTATTCATCATGTCTGCGTCTGCCTCACCCTGATAAAAGGTGTAATAAAGCGTACCGGTAATTGCATCGCCGGCGTGCAGCTTGATCAGGTTGGGCAACTCTTCTTCGGCTTTATGAAACAGCGAGGTGACCCGCGAGAAGCCGCCCAGTTCAACGCGGACCTCCTCGCCATCGAGCTGAATACTGGTGTCGCTGAACGCTTCCAGCTGCGAGTGGTGATCGTTGATATGCGCGATATTGAGCTGCAGGCCTTCGCCCTCCTCCGCCTGCTCGTTATCGTCATCATCGCTGTCGCTGTTACAAGCAGCCAACGACATGCACAGCATGACTCCCAACAACCCTTTGCGCGGTAGATCCAGCATGACTAACGTCCTGTGTTTTGACTAAATGGTCAAAACACCCTAGCCAGCTGCTGTTACTGGCCAATGGCTGTTTCATGACGCTGGTATGAAACGGCCATTGGCTCCGTGGCATAAAGCTATTTTGGCAAGGCGTAGGCAATCACGGCGTCCCCGGCTTTGGTGCCGGTAGAGCCGTGTCCACCAGCCACCACCACCAGGTACTGCCTGCCGTCCGCCCCCAGGTAAGTGGACGGTGTGGCTTGGCCGCCCGCCGGCAAGCGGCTGCGCCAGAGCTCCTCACCGGTGCGCAGGTCATAGCCGCGTACGTAGTAATCCATGGTGCCGCTGAGGAAGGCCACGCCGCCACGGGTAACAATCGGGCCGCCAATCCCCGGCACGCCCATTTTGAATGGCAGCGGCAGCGGCGCCAGATCGCGTACGGTACCGTTCACCCGCTGATAACGGGTCTCACCGGTAGTCAGGTCTACCCCTGCCACATAGCCCCAGGCCGGCTGTTGACAGGGCAAGCCAACAGGCGACATGAAAGGTGCCATGCTGGTGGCGTAAGGCGCGCCGAAGTTCTCGTTGATGATCGGCTCACCCTCCTTGGTAACGGTGCGGCTGGTGCCGTCGGCGCGGGGTACCAGGGTGGAGGTGAACGCCAAATAAACCGGCATGCCGAACAGAATCTGACGGTCCGGATCGACCGCCACGGCGCCCCAGTTGAACGTGCCGAAGTTGCCGGGATACACCAGAGTGCCCTGCTCAGAGGGTGCGGTATACCGGCCGCCGTACTTCAACTGCTGAAACTGAATGCGGCAGGCCAGCTGATCCAGCAAGGTCGCGCCCCACATGTCCTTGCCGGTCAGCGTCGGCGGGTTGAATGAAATTGCCGATACCGGCTGGGTGGGCGCAGTAAAGTCACCCTCGGCGGCGCCCTGGGGTACCGGCTCTTCGGTTACCGGCAGAACGGGCTCGCCGGTGACGCGATTGAGCACATAAATTTCACCCTGCTTGGTTGGCGCTACCAGCGCCGGGATGCGCTGCCCCTGAATGGTCAGGTCAATCAGGCTGGGCTGCGAGGGTACATCGTAGTCCCACAGGTCGTGGTGCACGGTCTGGAACACCCAGGCCACCTGCCCCGTACTGGCGTGCAGGGCCAGGATGGATGAGGAGTACTTTTCTACCGCCGCGCTGCGGTTGCCGCCAAACTGATCCGGCGACTGGTTGCCCATCGGCAGATAAACGATATCCAGCTCAGGATCGTAGCTCGACACACTCCAGGAGTTGGGCGCGTTCTCCGAGTAGGTATCCCCCTCGGCGATTGGCGCCGTGGCGTCCGGCTTCTTGCTGTCGAAATTCCACACCAGGTCGCCGGTGTAAATATCAAAGGCGCGAATTACGCCCGAGGGTGAGGTGGTTGAGGCGTTATCGTTGACTGCGCCGCCGACGATGATCACCTTGTCGGTCACCACTGGTGGCGACGTGGAATAGTAGGAACCGGGGGTAACATTCGGCATGTTGGCCCACAGGTTTACCGTTCCGTCATCGCCGCCAAAGCCTGGGCAGATACTGCCGTCCTCGGCGCTGATGGCAATCAGGCGACCATCAGAGGTGGGTACAAAGAGGCGTTTCTGGCACACGCCGCGGGCATTGGCATAACCGCTATCGCGGCGCACTCGCGGATTTGGATCGCTCGGCGCTGCCTGCCCGGCCGCGACATTCTGCGCCACCCCCGCCGCCTTGGCGGTGATCTCCTGCGCGCTCAACTGCAGGCGTTCGGCGTTACTCAGGGCGGCGCCTGATTCAGCAGCTTCGGCGGGTTGCGCACCTGCGTCGTGGTAAGACACGCCGCGGCAGGTCATATGCTGCGTGGTGACGGTCGGCGGTTGGCGCAGCTGCGGATCAAACCGCCACAGCTCTTCGCCGCTGGTGGGGTCAAGTGTAATCACGGTGCCAAAGGGCGTGCACAGGTACATGCGCTCATCTACCACCAGCGGTGTGACCTCGTAGGTGGTCTCACCCGGGTCGTCGGCATCGCGAATCTGCCCGGTGTTGTAGCGCCAGACTTCCTGCAGCTCACTAACGTTATTGGCGGTTATCTGGGTCAGCGGCGAGAACCGCTGGCCAGCGGCGGTGCGCCCATAGGCATGCCATTCGCCATCGGGTACAGCAGCGGCCGCCACCTGCTCACTGCTGGCAGACGCCATGCGTTCTTCACTGAAGGCGCCGTTGATACCCTGTGGTTGCAGCCAGGCATACCCCGCCACGCCGGCAGACACCAGCAGCGCCAGGCCCAGCAAGCCCGTATAGGCGATCTGGCTGGTGGCGGAGTGCAGCCCCCGACGGGTGGCGGGCAGTAGCAGTAACAGCCCCAGTACAAACAGCAAGCCGCCACGCGGCGCCAGGGCCCACCAGTCGAAGCCCACTTCCCAGACTGCCCAGGCCAGCGTCGCCAGCAGGGCCACGGCGTAAACCATCAGGCCAATGGCGTGACGGGCGAGTAACAGACACGCCGCCACCCCCAGCAGCAACCCCACCAGCAGATAGAACCAGCTGCCGCCCAGTAGCCCAAGCCAGGCGCCCCCGGCCACGCAGAACAGGGAGCACAACAAAATCAACCAGGCGATAACGGGGCGAAGCATAGATCCTCCAGGGAGCAGCCGAAAAAGTACGCTCTCAGTGTAGTCGATGGGCTAAGCTTTGGGTCTATCCCAAGCAAATGTCAGAGGCGTGTCATGCCCCGTTTAAAGCTATTCGCCGCACTTTTTACCGCTGTGCTGTCCACCTCGGTCAGCGCGCTCTCCTTGTCTGACCTGACCCAGCAGGACGCCAGCGCCGGCCTCAAGGATGCCCTTACCCAGGGTGCCGAAGTGGCAGTCAAGGAGCTGAGCGCCCCTGGTGGCTTCAGCAACAACCCGGACGTACGCATCGAGCTGCCGGGCAATCTGGGCAAGGCGTCGCGCACCATGAAGATGATGGGTATGGGTGGCCAGATCACCCAGTTGGAAGACAGCATGAACAAAGCCGCAGAAGCCGCCGTGCCTCAGGCACAGAGCCTGCTGGTGGATGCCATCAGCAAGATGAGCGTGCAGGATGCCAAATCCATCCTGACCGGCCCGGCTGATTCGGCCACCCGTTACCTGGAAACCAGCAGCCGGGATCAGATCCGCGCGCTCTTTCTGCCCGTGGTCAAGAATGCAACCGATCAGGTCGGCCTGGCCCAGCAGTACAATACCTTTGCGTCACAGGCCTCCAGCTTTGGCGTGGTGGATGCCAAGGATGCGAATATCGAGGGTTATGTGACCGAGCGCACCCTGGACGGGCTGTTCGAAATGATGGCCGAACAGGAAGCGGATATCCGCAGCAATCCCACGGAAGCCGCCACCAGCCTGGCAAAGAAGGTATTCGGTAGCCTGTGAAAGCTGGCGGGCGCCCTGCTCATCGGGGTACCCGCTGCAGCCCTCAATTACGCAGCAAGTTCGCCAGCGCCTCCATAACCCGCCGGGTCATTGCGTAGGTAAAGTCGTTGGATGCCACCGGGTGGGAGCCCAGGCGCACCACACTCAGCTGCGCGACTGGGTTCACATGGATCAACTGACCGTGCACGCCCATGGCCTCGAATACGCCATCACTGTTGTGCGATACCCACCACTGGTCGTGGTACGAGTATCCTTCCATGCCCTGGCGGCCGAAGCGTGCAAAAGCCTCCCGGTCGCCGCCACGCTGTATCTCGGCAATGATCTCCTGCGGCACTATCTGTTGACCGTTATAGCACCCGCCCTGACGCAGCATTTCAGCAAATCGCCCCAGATCCCGCAGCGTCGCATTCAGCCCTGCGCCGGCCCATTCGGTACCCTTGCCGTCCAGCAGTATGTAGGCGTCCTGCTCGGCGCCCAGTTTGCTCCAGATGCGCTCGGTAACCTGTTGGGCCAGATCTTTGCCGCTCACCCGGCGGATGATCCAGCCGAGCACCTCGCTGTGCACAGTGCGATAGGCAAAGTGCTCGCCATGCGCGCGATCGGCGCCAATCGACGGCAGGTACTCATACAGACTGGTAGGGCCCTGCCAGTCTGAGGACTGGGTAATACCGGCAGACAGCCCGTAGTGAATGACATCCGAGGTGCCATCGGCATAGACCTCCGAGTACTTCACATCGGCGGTCATATCCAGCACCTGCTGTACGCTGGCACCGGCCCAGCCGGAATTGGCCAGCTCGGGAATGTGGGCGACCACCTCCGACTGGCCGTCCAGCAGCCCTTCGTGCATCAGCATCCTGGCAATCAAACCGGTGAACGACTTGGTCACCGACCAGAGCATGTGCGGGCTAAGCTCATCGGCCATGTTCGGGTAGGCCTGATAGATCACCTGCCCCTGGTGGATGATCAGCAGGGCATCGGCGTAGGAGCGCTCGAGAAACTCGCTGAAGCTGATCGACTCGCCTTCCTGCAGGTTGATCTGCAGCGCGTTGATCTGGGCCTCGCGGTTTTCGCCTTCTGGCAGCAGCGATGCAGCATGCGGGCCGCGGCTGATCTGGCGTGACGGGATCAGCTCGCGCATATGTTGGAATGCCCAGCGAACCTTGGGGTAGTCGATCAGATAGTCGGCGCGGGTGATTTGCTTGTCCGCCGCTGGCGGAAAGCCCTGCATATAGTTCAAGTCAGCCAGCTTGATGCTGGCTGAGGGCGGATAACTGGGGGCACCGGACTGCTCCGGTGCACAGGCAATACGGGCGTGTCGCGCGGCAAAACCGACTGCATTGAGCATGCTGATCCAATCCTGTCTTGTTGTTGTGTGGTCTTAATGCAAAAACCTGCAACAAGAAGCTAATCAGCAGCGTCAGCCAATGCAAGGAAAGTGCTTGCCGCGCCACAGACCGAATTACTCGCCCATAAGCGCAGTGAATAGCGTGCCGTTTAGTCTTCTTCCTTCACGCGCTTGGCAATTTCACCGGCATCCACTTCATTCAGCTCTTCGCTGGTGACCTCGCCTTCCCACTTGCTGTGGGGCACGTCGTCATCGGGGAGCGGCTTGTGCGGAAGATCATTCTCACCTGGATGTTTTTGATCACTGGACATAACTCATCTCCTGTCTGGGCCGCAAAGGGTTGGTTAAGTAAACGCAGGCCCTGTTTGTGTGAAAGCGCAGGAGCCAAGAGGTTCACCCAGCGTTTGGGCGCGTCAGCAAATCCTTGAACTAGTAGCCACCCTCTCGGCTCTACCGTTATGCACGGCCAAGGCCGGCACACCCACTGCCTCAGGAGAATGTGATGAACCCGACGTCGAAACTACTCAGTTCAGCGCTGTTTTCAGCCGCCCTTGCGAGCAGCTTGCCGGTGGCGGCAGCCGACTATAGCGCCCCGAACAATGCAGCGGAAAACCGCGCGAATGTTGTGGAAAGTGAAACCAGCGGTGCGATGGATGAGGCGCGGCAGAAGCGCCTGGATACCATCGAGTCGGATAATCGCGACCAGCGTAACCGCAGCAGCACTCGGCCCGCCGGTACGGGCACCATCAATAATGGTGCCGGCGGAGCGGCCGGCAAGCCGCCAGGTACCACACCAGGAACGGGGCCCGGCACCCCACCCGGCACTACCCCAGGTGCCGGCCCAGGCACTGCGCCGGGTACCACTCCCGGCACTACGCCCGGCATTGGCAACGATGCTGGCGCCCATACCGCGCCGCGCCCGGGGGCTGGTGGTGCGGGCGGCGCATCGGGTGCGACCACGCCTTGAATACCGCGACGCGGCTCTTTCGCCGTACTGACATGATCATCTCGGCCGCGCCAGTAATTGAGCAGACCGAGCATAAGGGCTCCCTACTAGCGGGTGCCGAACGGAGGACCATACAATGAAAAACATACCTGTTATCACCGCAACAGCGGCTGCCATGGTGTTTGGTTTGGCCACGCTGCATAGCCACGCTGCCAACGACGAGCAGCCCCACGCGCTCAGTGACGGCAACCAGCAAATGCAATCTGAAGATCAGGCAAGCGAGTCGCCCGGGATGGACGTTGAGCGTTCCGATTACCTGCAAGGTGAGGAACTGAACGCCTTTTTCGAAGAAGCCACTGCCAATAACCTGGCAGCCATAGAGAGCGCCAAGGCGGCGCTGAAAGAAGGCTCACCTGAGATTCAGGCCTTTGCCCAACAGTTGCTCGACGATCACACCGCCTTGAACCAGCAACTCAGCGCACTGGCCAAACGGCTGGATATCGACATCGCCTCGGACCCTGGGCTGATAGACCAGGGCAAACAATGGATACTCGAGCGCCGCGATGGCGAATCCTTTGATGCGGCGTATCTCAATAGCCAGATAACCGAGCACCAGCAAAGCATCGAGCTGTTCAAGGAGGCGCAGCAAAGCCGTGATCAGGAAGTCAGCGCGCTGGCGGAAAAGGCGCTGTCCAGCCTGCAAGGCCACCTGGAAGCGGCGAAGCAACTATCCCGCGAGCGAGCCAACGCCGAGGAGTAACCCTTGCCACGCGTAAAAGAACCCGGCTGCTTGCCGGGTTCTGCGTCTCTGCAGTGGGGCATCTCCCTGCCCGCTGGCTATTTGGCCAACATCCACAATGCCATCGCGATCATCATCAGATTCTCGGTCAATGAGATAAAGCCGAGCGGCACGTTGCTGTCACCGCCCACGCAGGCGCACTTGAGCTCGCGCTTATCGATGTACACCGCCTTGAATACCGAGATGGCGCCTATGCTGCCGATTACCAGTGCCACCGGTATGGCCAGCCACAGCAATGCACCGGCGATCATCAGAATGCCAGCCAAGGCCTCACCAAAGGGATACAAGTAAGCATATCTGACCCAGCGTTGGGCCAGCAGGTCGTACCCCAGGAACATATTCGAGAAGCTCTCCAGGTCACGCAGCTTCAGAATCGCCAGTACACACATGCTGATCGCCACAAACCACTCCAGCGCACGCACGCTGAACAGGGTGTCGAAGGCGGCCCAACTGACGCCCAAGGCCATCAGCGCTGCGGTGGCAAAGACCGCGATCACCGGCTGATAGGTAACCTCGTCAGGATCTTTCACCGGCTTATCAAAATAGCGGCGTAAATCGTCGTAACCGCCAATGCGTTGATCTGCGATAAAAGTTTGCGGCGTAGTTTCAACGTCGTACTGCTGTTTAAAGGCATCAGTCTCTTCGCGGGTGGTCAGCCAGTGGTCTTCCACCCGGTAGCCTTCGCGCTTGAGCAGGTCGCGTGATTTGAGCCCGAATGGGCAAATGTGATCTTGCATTACCATGCGGTAGAGTTTTGCGTGGCGTGCTTGCTCCGTCATCACTTCACCTCCGTCTGCTGGTTAAAAGCACATTACTGCGTACGGCCAGGTGCAGCTGGAATGGCTTTTTGATTCTTGAGTTGCACCCTTGAACTGCGGTGCTAGCTGAGCGCCATCTCGAAGCAGCGTCTCTGCCTATCCTGACAGCAACGGCGGCCGCGCCGTTCCCTTGCTCTTGGTTCTTGTTGGCGCGTACTAGCTGCTCGCGCCGCTTGATGGGGGGATTGAGCCTTAAGGGCGGCTTGGTGAATGAGCAAGTCTGGGTGCGCGTTGGCGCACAGCGTCCTGCCTTCGGCGTATCAACCAATCTGCGTCGACAGCTTGTGTACCGCAGCGATATCGCCGTTCCAGATCATCTCGTAATGTGCCGTCTGTACTACCGAGCTGACCTGCCTGGGGGTAAACAGACCCCAGCACACCGCATTTGGCTGCCGCACCGAGCGATAGCGTAAGCCCATGGCAGCGGCCTTCAGTGCATCGCGGCCCAAACCGCGTGAGGCGCTGTAATCGTCGGGTGCATAAATCGGATCGCGGCGCGCGATGGTCAGTGCATCCAGCGCGCCGGCCTCATCAAAGCGCGTGGTCAGGCCGCGGAAAACAAAGCGCTCATAGCGTAAATCCGGCACCTGCGACCAATAGGCCTGCTGGTGATAACGTACCTCGGCCAACGCGGTATCCATGGTGTCGGCGAGGTACAAAACACCGAAGGAGCCATCACTGAACCGCGAACCCTCCGGGTTTACGTGGGTAAAGGGCGCAGCGGCGTATGAGCAGCCGGGAATGCCAAAGGGAATGTCCTGCCGCGGGATCATTTCCAGGCGCCCGGCCTGATTGGCCAGGCGTGGATTTGTGAGTGCCTGCAAGGCATAGAGGGCCTCAAATTCCTCAGCATCGGCCACATCGTCGAAAATCGCGATGGGCGGATATTTGGAATTGATCAGCCGGTAACCGCGGATTTCCGCCGCCGGCAGCACCGGCAAGTGCTGCGCCTTTACCACTGGCTGCCACGCAATACATCAATACGGCGGAAGGTCTCGTATACCGCGACTATATCGCCACTGCCCATTACCTCCAGCGGCGAGCGGCCGAGAAAGAACGGGTTGTGGTTAGGCATACGCATAAAGCCGTACAGGTTCTCGGGATTATCAAACACGGTGCGCAGCGCCGCGTGGATGTTCAACACAAAGCTGACGCGGGTAAGTTGATCTCGATCCAGGTTGATCGCGGCCAGCCCGTCCTTGCGTTTGGCACGCGCGTAGGTGCTGTGCGACACACGCAATATGGCCTCGCCCTGCTCGCCCGTCGCGCCCCACTTATCGAGGATGGCAACGGCCGCCCGCAGACCGGTAGCAGAGGTGGTTTTTTCTGGCGCAGCGGCAGTCAAGGTCAGCATGGTAATACCCATAAATGCATGTATCTACAAACACTACTCTCGAATTTGAGTATTTGCAAACACAGAAAGAGAGCATTCACGCTGCCGGGCGCCGCCAAACGCTGGCCAGCCAGGGCTGCTGCTCACGCGGCAAGCCGGCGGGCCGATAATAATGTTCCAGCTCGACAAAGCCTGCGGCCTGCATGCAGCTTTGCCAGGTTTCCAGCCGGTAGTAGACCCCATAGCGATCGCCATTCCAGCCTTCCTGATCTTCACCCCGCGGGTTGGAACTGAGCAGCACCCCGCCCGGCTTCAAGCTGCTGTACAACTGGCGCAGTGCGTGCGGCAGCGCCTGGCTGGGAATATGGAACAACGCTGCATTGGCGAACACACCGTCAAAGCGTTGCGCGGGTAGATCGAGCTTCAGAAAATCCTGCAACCAGACCTCGCAGCCGCTGTCGGTGCGCGCCATCTGTACAAAGCGTTCGCAGCCGTCCAGCCCGACCGCTATGTGGCCCAGCGCAGTAAAGGTTTGCAGATCGCGCCCCGGCCCGCAGCCTACATCCAGGATTTGCCATGGCGCAGGCGCTTCGATATACCGCAACAGGGCAGCGATATTCTGGCTTACATCGTGCCCGCGCGTACCCTCGCGAAAGCGCTCGGCGTTCAGCTCATAATGCGACAGCGTCTGCCGAGCGGCCTGTATGAGCTGTTCATCCGCGGGCTCAGAGCACGGACCTGCGCCCAGCAGCGCGAGCGTCTTTTCATCCGCCTGTCCGCCGTAGAACACCTGCAGTATCCCGGTAAAAACAGCCTGATCCGGCGCCGCCAAGGCAAAAAGCGTCATGCTCGAGCGCAACTTGAGATCATCCGGCGAGCCCAGGATTTGCCGCGCCGAACGCCCGCGCCAACCGAGCAATGCCTGGCTGCAAGCGATCAAGCGTGGCCCCAGCACTGAGTGCTGCACGTAAGCTCGCGCCTCGTCGAGATCAGCGATCGCATAGCGCTGCGCCATCTCGCTGTACCCCAGCCCGGCTACCTGCGGGAAGATGAACCACATCCAGTGCGACGTCTTGCGGCCTGCGTTCAGCTCCGCCAGGGCGGTAGCGTAGGTGTTGGCCTGGGCTTGAACAAAACGCTGCAGGTTATAGGGGGCAGACATACTGCTGGCTCCGAACAGGGTGGTATTCACTAGAATGACAGAAAGGCGCACGCACTCGGCAGCAGACTAACCCGTACCCAGGCCGCTGTTAACAAAAGGTTGCCGGGTGGCCGCGAAAGCCACATGCCAAATGAAAGCGGATGGTTTATAAACAATAAAAAAGCGCCGCTGCCCCATCGAGAATCACCATGGCTGACCACAGCAGAACGGACCGCATGAAGATCGACGTGACCCAGCTCACCATCGGTATGTATGTGACCGAGCTGGATCGTCCGTGGACCGAAACCAGCTTTCTGTTTCAGGGCTTCCGTATTCGTCAGCAGCAAGAAATCCGCCTGCTGGCGCAGGTCTGCAAACACGTCTGGGTCGACTCGCGGCGCAGCGTTGGCGTTAAACAGCAAGTCATAGAGAATCACGCGCAATCGCCTGAGCTTCAGCCGATTGTCGCCAAGGTCGAGTTCAACCAGGAAATGCAGCAGGCCTCACCGGTCTGGCACAAGGCGCATGAAGAGTCGCTGCGCCTGCTGGACGCCGTGAGGCTGGGCCAGGAGCTGGACGTCGCCGCGGTCAAGGCGGTGGTGAGCGAATGCGTGCAGAGTATCTTGCGCAACCCCGCCGCCATGCTGTGGCTGGCCCGCATCAAGAACAGCGATCACTACACCGCCGAGCACTCACTGCGGGTGTCCATCCTGGCCATCGCCCTGGGCAGGGAGTTGGGGCTGGCCGAGTATCAGCTGGAGCAGATTGGCGTATGCGGCATGCTGCACGATGTCGGCAAGATCAAGGTCCCCAACGAGATCCTGAACAAACCCGGCGCACTCACCGCAGAGGAGCTGCGCATCATGCAGAGCCATGCCAATGAAGGGCGCCGGCTGTTGATGAGCAATCAGCAGGTCACCCCCGCTACCGTGGACGTCGCCTACTCACACCACGAGCGCCTGGATGGCAAGGGTTATCCGCGCGGGTTGGATGCGCCGAAAATCCCCTATTTCGCCAAGATCATCGCCGTAGTCGACGCCTACGATGCAATCAACAGCGACCGCGTCTACAGCAAGGGCAAGTCCAGCCTGGAGTCATTGAGAATCCTGTTGGAGGCAGTCAACAGCCATTTTGACGAAGAAATAGTTGGCCACTTTGTGCGCTTGATTGGCATCTACCCGGCTGGCGAGATCGTCGAGCTGAGCAATGGCGAGGTTGGCATTATTATCGGCTGCTCCACCACCAGCAAGCTCAAACCCAAGATCATGCGGGTACTCAACGCCAACAAGAAAACCTGCGAAGAACGGGTAATCGACCTGGCCACCACCAGCGTGGATGCCAACGGCAAGCCCTTGCGCGTCAAGGAGGTACACGGCAGCGGCGCCTTCGGTATTGATATAGACGCCTACCGGCGCAAGGGGCTGCTGATTCCAGCGCACGTGTAAGCCGCCGACTCGGCCCAGCAGGTAAGGTTCAGCCGGGCTCCGCTACGGGCGCGTGACGCGCCATCAAGTCAGCCACCCAATCGATGAACACGCGCAGCTTGCGGCTGATATGCCGGTTGGGTGGGTAAGCTACATACAGCGGCATGGGCTCCAGCACCCAGTCTTCGAACAGCGGCAGCAGCTCCCCATTCGCCTCATGTGCGGCGCTCATGTACCTGGGCAACCAGAGAATGCCCAACCCGGCCAGCCCCGCGGCCAGATACGCGTTGCCGTCGTCCACCGCCAGCTGGTACTGGCCTTTCACGTGCAGGCGCTCGCCGTCTTTTTGCATGGCGTAGGGTACGGCGCGGCCGGTCCGCGCCCAGAGAAAGCCAACGGTACGGTGCGCAGAATCCTCCAGCTCCAGCGGGTGCGCCGGCCGGCCAAGCCGCTCGAGATAGGGCGGCGCGGCAAATACGCCCAGCTGCAGCTCGCCTACCCGCCGCGCCATCAGCGAAAGGTCTTGCAGCTCACCGCCGCGTACTACGCAATCCACGTTTTCATCAATGATGTCGACAATGCGATCACTCACGCCCATGTCGATCTGAATATCCGGGTAGAGCGCGTAAAACGCCGGTAACGCGGGTACCAGTATCATCCGCGCCAGCGGGCTGGGTACATCCACCCGCAACCTGCCGCGCGGCACGGCCGAGGCGCCGGACAAGCTGGTTTCCGCCTCTTGCATCTGCGCCAGCAGCTCGATGACTCGCTCGTAGTAGAGCGCACCATCGGCGGTCACATTGACCTTGCGCGTGGTGCGATTGAGCAGCTTTACCCGCAGCCGAGCCTCCAGCTGCTGAATCAGCTGGGTGACTGTGGTTTTACTCATGTGTAGCGTTTCCGCCGCCTTGGTAAAGCTGCCCGCCTCTACCACACGGGCAAACGCCTGCATCGCATCAAATCGGTCCATCGCCCGCCTCATCTGGATTGTTTGGGAAACCCAAACAGTGCTGATTACTGTTGCGCGTTTATCGTCTGCGCACAAGCACCTAGAGTTTCCTCATCGGGCTTACGCAGCCCTGAGCAAACCAACGAAGAGGTAGTTATGAGCAAGCGCGACGTAGTCTTCCCCGCCGGGCGCCACGCCCTGTACGAGCAACACCATTACTCACCGGCCATCCGCTCTAACGGTTTTCTGTTCGTCTCCGGGCAGGTGGGCAGCAGAGCAGATGGTAGCCCCGAGCCGGAGCTGCTGGACCAGGTAGCTCTGGCCTTCAAGAACCTCAACGGCATTCTGGACGCCGCCGGCAGCAGCTTTGCCGATGTGGTAGACGTCACCGTGTTTATTGTCGATCCGCACTCGCGCTTTGAAAGCATCTGGCCCACGGTGGTAAAAAATCACTGGGGCGAAGCGCCCTACCCCAACATCACCTGTGTGGGCGTAACCTGGCTGGCCGGGTTTAATTTTGAGATCAAGGTGATCGCCAAACTGCCAGAGGCTTGAACCGGCAATGCGCTAGCCGCGCAGTGGCAGCGCTACCCCGATGGCGATGAAAATAGCCCCGCAACCCTGATTGAAGCGTCGCCCCACCCTGGCTAGCCACAAGCTGATACGGCTGGCCAAGCTGGCGACCAGCAGCTCTACGCTTAATTCAACCACCGCGAAGGTACCCGCCAGCACGGCAAACTGCACAAGCAGACTACGGGCCGGATCAATGAACTGAGGCAGAAAAGCGACAAAGAACAAAATTACCTTGGGGTTGCTGACCGCAGCCAGCGCACCCTGGCGAAATAGCAACGGCGCCGACCTTGGTGCCGCCGCTGGCTGGCTGGTAGAGCCTATTGGTGGCGAGCGCCAGAGCTGAATACCCAGCCACACCAGATACGCGCCGCCCAGCCATTTCAGCGCGGTCAGCCAAAACAGCGATGCCTTGAGTAGCGCACCTATACCGAACATCGACAACGCGATGATTACAACGAAACCCAGGCAACCGCCCAGAATCGTGTAGAGCGTCTTGCGCCAGCCATAGAGCGCGCCATGCGATAACGCCAACAAGCCGTTTGGCCCCGGCGACAGCGACAGGCCAATAACCGCCAGCAGGTAGATCAACCAGGTTTGCAGTGCCATGGCCCGTTGTAACTCCAGGATTGCGCACAGGCGCGATTAGTTGGTTTTATCTTGCAAAGGTAAGCCAGCGGCTGCCCGCGATGTCAGCCGCACGGGCGCCGCCAGACGATCATTCACCCTGCGCCAGCGCATCGACTACCGCGCTGATGGCCGTGGGTTTCAATGTCAGCCCAATATGGTTGACGCCATCCACGATGGTCACCGGCACTCGCTGGTTAGCCGCGCGGAACACCTCATCAAAGCGCTGCGCCTGGAACATTTCATCCTGCTCACCCACGAGCACCCGGGTTGGCTGGCGTAGGCGGCGTACGGCCTCGTTATAATCGACCTGCGGACGATAGTTCTGCGCCAGATTGAAAGAGTATTCCGGGGTCAAGAGTTGCCGCGCATCTTCGCTCAATGCATAGCTGATAACGGGCAGGTGATTGAACCGGTGAATCCCCAGCTGATTCAAAATCGACAGTGCCACGTAGCGTGGTACGCCCACTTTGACCCAGCCCCCGCTGTTAGCGCGATAGGTCGGCGCATCGTGGCTGATGAACGGGGCAAGCAGCACGTAACGGTCGAACAAATCCGCGCGCTCGCTACCGGCCACGCGCAGGGCAAATCCGCCACCGGATGAAAAGCCAATCAGCGTTACCGGCGCGGCAGGTTTCACTGCGGCAACAAAGTCCTGCAGGTCGTGCTCGAGTTGCCCCACATAGGCGATATCGCCCTTCTCACCCGAACTGCCATGCCCGCGCACATCGAGGGAATGCACCTCCAGCCCTGCCGCCGAGAGTGCTTCGGCCAGCACGTGCATGCTGCGGCTGTCAGCCGATGAGCCGTGCAACAATACGGCACTGCCTCTGGACTCACCTTGTGCGGCGCTATAGCGCCGAAACCCCAGGCTCTCGCCATCGCGTGCGGGATAGTATTCAAGCTTGGGCAATCCGGAATAATCCACCGCCTTGAAGGGGTCGTTTACTGAAGACATAACAGCCGGTGCTGAAGGGCCGCCAAAAGCAACCGCCAGAGTAATTGCCCCAACAAAAAGCGTTAAACCAATAACAAGTGCGCGTAACAGACGCTTTTTCATGTTCATCCCTGTGTGTGGTTCGCTAAGTCCATACTGTGGCACTTTATCACGCGCCTGTTACGGGCTAGAGCCCCGCTTTACTTGTGACAGCGCACTGACAGCAGGTTGCGCCTGCCGCCAGTGCCAATCAAATAGCAATCATACCCCCACGTTGCTGCCAACCGCATTGGCAGTAGCGCTCAAGGTTTGGCCAGATACCCCGGCAGTGCCTCTACCCTTGCCAGCCAATTCAAGATGTTGGCATAGGGCGCAAGATCCACATCACCCTCCGGAGCCAATGCCACATAAGGATAGACCGCGCACTCGGCGATGGTCGGCCGCCCCATTGCCAACCATTCATGCTGCGCAAGGTGCGCGTCCAGGATCGGCAGTATCACTGCAGCTCTGTCCAGAGCCGCCGATTTGTCCAGATCATTGCCGAACCGGCTAACCAGCCGCGCTGCACACAGGCTATGCTCCACCTCGTTACCGGCAAACGACAACCACTGCATGATCTCCGCCTGCCCCTGGGCATGCGCTGGCCACCAGGCCAAGCCGCCATACTGGCCAGCCAGATAGACCAGAATGGCCTGCGAATCACGCAGTACCAGATCACCATCGTGCAATATCGGTAGCTGGCACAGCGGGTTGAGGTCAGACAGTGGCGGCTGCTTGTGCTCGCCGTTGGCAAAATCGACCGCGACCAAATTCAGCTCAATATTGCTCAGCGCAGCCAACAACCGCACCTTGTAGCAGTTGCCCGACGGCTCCAGATCGTAGAGTTTCATTGTGCGTCTCCCGTTACCAATTGGTTGAATTCAAGAACGTTCCCGTCCGGGTCACGGATAAACAGCGCGATACGCCGGGGGCCGATGTGATGCGGGCCTTCGGTGATGGCGACGCCCCGCTCTGCCAGCCAGGCTTGCAGTGCTTGCAGGTCATCAACAATGAAGGCTGGGTGGGTAATGCCGGGCAATTTCACTGGCTCATCCAGCAGCACATTGTTGGCCCGGCGTGTGCCGTTGAAGATCAGGTTGATGCGCACGCCCGCGGCGGTGATCATCTCGTTGGCCTCAAATTGCGCAAAGCTGGCACTCTCTACGAAACCCAGCGCCTGATAAAAAGCCATGGCGCGGCTTTTATCGCTGACCCTAATTCCGATATGGTCATAGGCCTGAATGCGCGCCGGGTTGATTGCATGATTCATGGTGAACACTCCCGTTGTCGTCGGTAGCCATAGTGTCCGCCTAACCCTGTGCCAGACCTATGGTGCAGGCCTGACAACACCTATGCACTAAACGCACAAATGGACGGTGGCAATGGATAGACTCAAGGCAATGGCCAACTTCGTGCGCATCGTCGACAACGGCAGCTTGAGCGCCGCCGCCGAGGCGACTGGCCAATCCGTTGCCTCCCTGGTGCGCTCACTGGCGGCGTTGGAACGCCATCTTGGGGTACGGCTGCTTAATCGCAGCACACGCAGTATGGCGCTTACCGACGAAGGCAACGAGTACCTGGCCTGGAGCCGCCGCCTGCTGGCAGAGATGGATGACATGGAACAGCGCCTGGGCACACAGGACGGCTGCATTCGCGGCCTGCTGCGCCTGACCGCACCCGTAGAGTTTGGCCAGCGCTATCTGGCGCCGCTGGTGAATGAGTTTCTGCAAGCACACAGTGAATTGCGCATCGAGCTGCTGCTCAATGATCACCTGGTACCCCTGGTGGATGAGCGCCTCGACCTTGCCCTGCGCATCGGCCACCTGCCGGACTCCACACTGGTCGCCCGCCAGATCGGCGCCACCCGGCTGGTCGCCTGCGCAAGCCCCGCCTATCTGGAAAGCGCCGCCCCCCTCGATCACCCCAAGGCACTGCAACACCACAGCTGCATCGCTATCTCCTCCCAGGGCAACCAGTGGTACTTCCGCGAGAACGACAAGCAACAAGCCCAGACCATAACGCCGCGGCTGACCTGCAACCACATACGCGCGGCCAGCCAGGCATGTACGCAAGGCGTGGGTGTCGCGCGGTTTATGCATTATCAGGTGGCGGATGAATTGGCCGACGGGCGCCTCATTCGCGTACTGACGGCCTTTGAACCGGCGGACCTGCCGATTCAACTGGTGTATCCGCACTCGTTACAGCTTGCGCCACGGGTACGGGCTTTTGTGGAGTGGGCTTGCGCACGGTTAGAGCGGGCAGTGCCTGACCCCCGCAACCAGCGATAGCATCCCGATACCGTCGCCCTGCCATTCAAGCTGCACAGGACTGGCCAGGTAACGCGCATTCCCGCAAGCCAAGGGCGTAGCCGGGTAGATGCACGCAAAGTTACATTTAAAACGCAGTTTTTACGGCCATTTTGCTGTCGTATGAATAACCCCCGCGCTGCAGGATGCATCCGACGCTGGTATCAATGCGATCTGCCCAAGCGAGACAAGCCAATGAACATACCTCGTAGTATTGCCCTTATAGGCATTTCAGCCCTGTTGCTCAGTGGCGGTGCCAACAACCTCTACGCCAGCCCGGGCAACGCCGCGCCCCGGCAGCAGCATGCGCAGGTAAACCCGGCGCAGCCACGGGTAATCATCGTGCAACAAAATAGGCAAACCTATGGCCAGTCGTCGCGTAGCTATGGCCAACAGGGCCGGATACAGCAGTACGACTATTACCCCGGCCTGCAATATCAGCAGCCCAGGCAGTATCAGCAGTGGCCGCAGCAGAATTCCTATGGCCAGCAACCGCGATACGACAGGCACAACAACTATGGCCAGCCGCGTAATCGTTGGTCGCAACGCCCCAGTCAGCAACAAGACAACCAATATCAACGGCCGGATTACCGCGCTCAACAACAGCGGTACAAAGCGCAGCGTGACCATGAGCGAGAGGTTCGAGAAAGGAACATGGACCGCATGCTGCGCAATGCCAGGCCACAGCAGTATCAACAGGGTCCTCCACGAAATCAGTACCCCAACTACGGCCGTGGCATTCGCCGGTAACGTTAAACGCGCTGCAGCTCGAAAACGGGTTAGATACTTCCACGCCTGGCGGCCCTGCACATAGCTTAGCCTCCCAAGAAAAGAGGGCGCATTGCGCGCCCCCCTTAGATAGCCACCGGTGAAGTGACAGGTTAGCTAACCTGCCGATCCACCATATCCTTACCCAACCGGCGCCAGGTCAACAGAAAGCACAGTGCGCTGGCGAGATACAGGCAAGCCATGATGACCATGGACGTTTGCAGGCTTTGCGCGTAAACCTGCCCACAGACTTCCTGCAGATTCTCGCTCAGCTGGCCGACCACCGCAGGGTGACATTGATTGCGCGCCAGTTCGCCCGCTGCGACCCCAAGCTCGGCGACGCCAGACTTGAAGAAGATGTCGGAGACAGCGCCAATAAACAGCGGGCCGAAGCCGTAGCCAATCAAGTTGACCAACAGCAGCATCACCGCGGTTGCCATAGCGCGCACCCGCATGCTCACCACACCCTGGCCGATGGTGTATTGCGCAGCCAGATAGCCGTATTTCACGAAGCCACCGATCACCAGACCGATTGCAGCGTAAAGCAGATTGTTGGTGGTGAAGGAAAAAATGTAAAACGGCACCGATAACGCCAGACCTACTGCTGGAACCCAGGCGATAGCACCCGGGTGCTTCTTGTAAATACGGGTCGCCAGCCAACCGGTGGCAAAGGTGCCAATCGCTGCAGACAGAGCTACCGGCGTGTTGATCCAGATAGCAGCCTGACCGGCGGTGATTTCATAGGTGCGAACCAGAAACAGCGACTGGAACGAGGAAATACCGTAGCCACAGAAAGCGGCGATAGTGGCGCCGGCGGTCATCAGCCAGAAAGCAGGCTTGCCCATCAGTTCATGGATAGCTTCACCCAGGCTGGCTCGCTCTTTTACTTCGGCTTGCTGCGGATCGGTGTAGCCGCGCGGCGGCTCCTTGACCGTGAGTTTGAACACAACAGCGACCAGCAAGCCCGGCAAACCAACCACGAAAAACGCGGTACGCCAGTCGAACATGTCGGTCACCCAGCCGCCGACGATATTGGCAACCATGGTACCTAGCGTAACGCCCATCGCGTAGAAGCCCAGTGCCTGGGATCGTTCACGCGGAATGAAGTAGTCGGCAATCAGGGAGTTGGCCGGCGGCGTACAGCCCGCCTCGCCAATCCCCACACCCACCCGGCACATCAGCAGAATCCAGAACGCGCCTATGGTAATCGAGCCAATAGTGACTTCCGTGGCCAAGCCGCAGAGCGCCGTCATAATCGACCACAGGGCCACACAGACGGTCATGATCCACACCCGGTTAGCCACATCGGCAAAGCGCGCCAGCGGGATGCCTACGGCGGTGTAGAGCAAGGCAAAACCGAAGCCGGTAAGAAGACCAAATTGGGTGTCAGTAATGCCGAGATCCGGCACCAGATCGGGACCGACGACCGCGAGTAAAGCGCGGTCGACGAAATTCAGGATGTAAATCAGGGTTAACGCGAAGAGTACATAATTGCGGTACGCCTTGGAGCCGTAACCAACCAAGTGGCCCTGGCCACCCCCTTCTCCGCCAATACTGGCTCTCATGGACAAACCCCTTCTCAGTGCATTGTTATTAGTAGACGCGAGCCGTATCCACCCGCTGGGCCTATTCGTAAGACCCGAAACAGCATATCGACATACAGGATCAGGTGTCGTACAGAATTGTTGTCTCTTTGTGACAGGCCGTATCACCATATCGGTTGGTACAACAGCGTAGCAGCCGGGTGACGTGGCCTGCGTGAGACAAACAGCCATGGTGGAAACCAGACACCAATCCATGAGGCAAATGGCTAGGTATTAGCGGTGCGGCGCGCTGATGAAACGCAGTCTGGGACCAAACGCGGATGATGCGACGTCAGAAGTATGTTTATCTGCCCCCCGATTACACAGAGGCATGCAGCAATGACTGACGACAACACCCCCGCCAAGCCTTCACGCACCCATTCCAGCCAGGTGGTGGACGGCGTCGAGCGCGCCGCCAGCCGCGCCATGCTGCATGCGGCAGGCTTCAGTGGTGATGACTTCCGCAAGCCTCAAGTTGGCGTGGCCTCTACCTGGAGCATGGTGACGCCCTGCAACATGCACATCAATGCCCTGGCCGAGACGGTCAATGCCAGCGTCAATGCGGCTGGCGGCAAAGGCGTGATCTATAACACCATCACCATCTCCGATGGCATTTCCATGGGCACCGAAGGCATGAAGTACTCGCTGGTATCGCGCGAGATCATTGCCGACTCCATCGAAGCCGTCTCCGGCTGCATGGGCCTCGACGGCATTATTGCCATCGGCGGCTGCGACAAGAACATGCCCGGCTGCATCATGGGCCTCGCGCGCCTGAACCGGCCGGCCATCTTTATCTACGGCGGCACTGTTCGCCCGGGCAAGAACCACACCGACATCATTTCCGTATTCGAGGCCGTAGGTGGCCATGCCAAAGGCACGGTGTCCGATATCCAGCTCAAGCAGATCGAGGAAACCGCGATTCCGGGGGCCGGCTCCTGCGGCGGCATGTACACCGCCAACACCATGGCCTCGGCCATTGAAGCCATGGGCATGAGTCTGCCCGGTAGCTCGGCCCAGGACGCGGTATCCGCAGACAAGATCCAGGACTGTGAACGCGCCGGCCAGGCCATCCCCGAACTGCTGCGCCGGGACATCAAACCCAGCGACATCATGACCCGCGAAGCCTTCGAGAACGCCATTACCGTGGTTATCGCCCTGGGCGGTTCAACCAATGCCGTGCTGCATCTGATCGCCATGGCCTCGACCATCGGCGTACGCATAACCCTGGACGACTTTACCCGCATCGGCCAGCAAGTGCCGGTGCTGGCCGACCTGCGCCCCAGTGGTCAATACCTGATGTCCGAGCTGATCCAGATTGGCGGTATTCAGCCGATGATGAAGATGCTGCTGGAGCGCGGCCTGCTGCACGGTGACTGCCTGACCGTCACCGGCCAGACGCTGGCCGACAACCTGGCTAAGGTGCAGCCCTACCCCCAGGGGCAGGACATCATTCGTGCCTTCGATAACCCGATCAAGCGCAACAGCCACCTGGTCATTCTCAAGGGCAACCTGGCCCCGGACGGCGCCGTCGCCAAGATCACCGGCAAGGAAGGCCTGCAATTCACCGGTAAAGCGCGGGTATTCCACTCCGAAGAACACGCCATGGCCGCCATACTCGCCAACAGGATAGTCGCCGGAGATGTCGTGGTTATCCGCTATGAAGGCCCCAAAGGCGGCCCCGGCATGCGCGAAATGCTCAGCCCCACCTCCGCCATCATGGGCCAGGGTCTGGGTGACAAGGTCGCGCTGATTACTGACGGACGCTTCTCCGGCGGCAGCCACGGCTTTGTGGTTGGCCATGTCACACCGGAAGCCCAGGCAGGCGGCCCGATTGCCATAGTGCAAGACGGTGACGAGATCACTATCGATGCCGAGACCCGACAAATCGTCCTCAACCTGACTGACAAAGAAATCACCCGGCGCCTCAGCACTTGGCAAGAACCCGCACCGCGCTATACTCGCGGCGTGCTGGCGAAATACGCCAAAACAGTCGCCTCGGCCTCGGAAGGAGCAGTGACGGATACGGGTTTATAACCCGAGAGGACGTGGCCGCACAGCTGCCGCCGCTGGCTTGGCTGTGTGGCGTTAAGCAGTCGTGCCCAACCGGCGCGCTGCCAGCAGCAAAACAGCGGCAATAATCACTTCCGGCGCAATCAGATCAAGCGCCAGCGCCGCATCATGCACCGCCCACGCCAGCACCCGCCCCAGCGCCGCAATACCCAGCAGCATGGCGGCCGGGTAAAACCAGAGACGCTGCGACGTCACCAAACCAAGCAGAATAAGCACGCCCAAGGTGAGGAAGAAGGCAGCAAAGTCACCAATCTGCGTACTGCGCCCCACGTCGTCCAACAACGGCATACCCAGCTGACCCGCCGCGCCAGAGGGATCCACCAGCCAACGCAACCCGATCAGCAGAAACATAAGGCCAAGCAAACCTGCAACTACCGTCAGTATCTTGTTCATTGTTGTCTCCGGAATGATTATTTTTATCTAACTTTGGTTACCTGCACTCGGTTGCCAAGTCGATTGAGAGCCCCGTTAACTAAGATAGCCTCGGGAAGCATCATCGGGGCTTTTTACATTGCAGGCGGGGATATTTTCTTGCTAAAGCATGCACATATAACCCAATTTTTCATGTCGATGGAATCGACATGAGGTCTTGGATTGACAGCTCCTTCGCAACCGATAAACTCGCGAGAGTCGGAGATGTCATTACATGGATTACTACATCGAACGCGCGGAAGAGCTATTCGCCGCCTATCAGGCCGTTGCGCCGGAAGCTGTCCACTCGGCTTGGCTCCATCTGTTGCCCACACAACCGGGGCTGGCCTGCGACATCGGCGCAGGTTCAGGTAGAGACGCGCGCTGGCTCGCCAGTCTGGGCTGGAATGTTACGGCCGTGGAGCCCAGCGATAAGCTGCGCCAACTCGGCGCCTCGCACACTACAGCCCAACGCTGCAGCCCTGGTTCAGTAACCTGGCTGGATGACACCCTGCCCGAACTCAAACGCCTACGCTCACTGGATCAGCGCTTTCAACTGATCCTTATCAGCGCCGTGTGGATGCACCTGCCACCTACCCAACACGAACGGGCCATGCGAATTGTCAGCGACCTGCTGACTCCGGGCGGAATTCTGGTTATCTCGTTGCGAATTGGTGAAGACAAGGAGCAGCGCTTTCATCCGGTCACGGCGCAACAGCTACAAAACCTCGCACAGGGCCGCGCACTGGCCCCAAAGGTCTACCAAAGACAACCCGACCTCACCCGCCCCAGTATAGAGTGGGACTGCCTGGCTTTTGTGTTGCCTGATGATGGCAGCGGCAGCCTTCCCCTGTTGCGCAACATCATCGTCAACGACAACAAGTCAGCGTCCTACAAACTAGGACTACTGCGCGCGCTGATCCGCATAGCAGAAGGCACACCCGGCATGGTCACCCGACGAGATGAAGCCTGGGTGGAAATACCCTTTGGGCTGGTCGCGCTCTACTGGCTGAAGATGTACATGCCACTTGTGCTGAAACACAACCTGATCCAGACCCCGACCGCCGATCATGCCAACCAGAAAGGCTACGGCTGGGCCAGTAGTCACTTTTACAAACTGCATACGCTATCACCCTACGATCTGCGCGTTGGTGCAACTTTTGATGCCGAAACCGCCGCCAGCCTGATCGCTGCGCTCAAGGATATCTGCCGCAATATCGAAGCCATGCCAGTCAAGTACATAACCTACCCCGGTCAGGCCAAGCAGGTATTCGAAAGCAACCGCCTCGGGGGACGTTTCGCCAAAGGCGCCTGGCAATGCAACAAGCAAACACTTAGCGAGTTCGGCACGTTCAGAGTCCCCGCATGCCTATGGCAAACCTTCTCCCAGCACGCCTGCTGGCTGGAACCTGCCATTCTCAGTGAATGGACGCGGCTGATGCGCTCATGGAGCATGCACTACGACCCCGGCGTTTACGAACGCGCCCTGCAGTGGAATGAAGACAGGCGCGACACCGCAGAAGTCAGAAACAGAATCGCCGCAATGCAGCGGGTAGGCCGCGACGTCTCATGCGTCTGGAGCCATAAACACCTAGGCCCCGACCGCTACGCCGTGGACCACTGCTTCCCCTGGGCTCGCTGGCTCAATAATGACCTATGGAATCTGGTGCCCGCAGCTGAAGCCATCAACAGCGCAAAGGGAGACAAACTTCCTTCCGCCCTCCTCCTGGAAAATTCGAAAGAGTTGATACTCGACTGGTGGAATGAAGCCTACCTCTCGGATCAGAAGTTTTCCGAGCGCTTTCTGATTGAGGCTGAAGCGGCGCTGCCATTGGTTTCGCAGCAGAGCACCGTGGGAGATATTTTTGCGGCGATGCAGCATCAGCGAGCGAAATTGAAGGCTAGCCAGCAGTTGGCAGAGTGGTCGTTTAGCTGAACTGCCGCTCCCTAAAAGGGTGCGGTGCGCCTTTAAGTTAGAACACGAAGTCTCATTGACGCCCTCGGTGGCCTATAAGGAGTATTGAACATGGCGAACGGACCCTGGAGTCAAGAAGAAGTCCGCTTGGCGGTTGCA
Organism: Halopseudomonas sabulinigri; assembly: GCF_900105255.1. Classification (NCBI taxonomy): domain Bacteria; kingdom Pseudomonadati; phylum Pseudomonadota; class Gammaproteobacteria; order Pseudomonadales; family Pseudomonadaceae; genus Halopseudomonas; species Halopseudomonas sabulinigri. The sequence goes on from NZ_LT629763.1 coordinate 702,847, forward strand.
GACTACAAGAGGATGCTCGTACAACAACTGAGCGGGCAGAAATACAGTAAAACCCACCACCGCCGCGCCTTGCAATCAATGCTGAATGGCCGGTCGGAAGGGTCTATTGAGCGCAAACATCAAAATATCAGCGCCATACTAAATGAACTGGAGTGCCCGTGGATCATCGGCTACAAGCCGCTCGGAAATTACCAGGCACTGCTCGTCCAAGCCGTCCTAGAGACACTGGTGAACGACCCAATATTCGACCAAGCTGCGCGTCACGCTAGTGAGCAGCCAGCCATTGTTCCAATGGGAGTGAACTTCGATTATTGGATCGAGCCTATTCCCCAGCCAACAGATATTAGTGAACCCGCCAATACACCAACGTTTCTAGCCATGAAGCGCGACTACGTGGCGCGCGAAGCTCGGAACCGCTCGCTTGGCCTGGCTGGAGAAGAGTTGGTCTTCAGCTATGAACAACAGCGCTTAGAACGCAGTGGCTACGGATCACTTGCTGGCAAAGTAGAACACACGTCAGTCAAGCGAGGAGACGGAGCCGGCTACGACATCCTCTCGTTCGAAACCGATGGTAGGGAAAGATTTATCGAGGTAAAGACCACCGCGTTTGCAAAAGCCACGCCCTTCTACATCAGTCGCAACGAAGTAGAATTCTCCAAAGTCACATCTGATCGTTACCACCTTTACCGGCTCTTCGAGTTTAGAACAAAGCCTCGAATGTTCGCTTTAGCGGGCAACATGCAACAGCAATTGCGACTTGATCCGGCGACCTATCTTGCTTCGTTGGGTTAGTGGCAAACCTAAGAGCAATCAATCACACTGACCCCATTGATTCCGAAGACCACACAAATAAATCTGTCACCTTTTCAGTCACGGGAAGCAGGGAGTCCACCGTATCAAGTAGCTGGGGCGGTAAGCAGATTGAAAAAGCCCTGCGAATCGGTGTCTTTGGCGTAGTGACGGATGCAGCGGTGTTGATGAGTGGCGGTCCGGCGTCTAGGGTGCATGGAAGGCTGGCTCCGGGGTTGTCGGGTGATCGCTTGGTCGCTTTCACCATGTGACCCCGAGCCAGCCTTTCAATTTCAACTCAAGTGCTTAGCGCTTAAATAGGTGCCATTCTTATCTGACCCCAATTACTAATATTTTGCGTGTTGATCGTCAAGAGCAAAGAGTTACTAAGAAATAGGAGTACATCAAAGCAGGTGATTAAATCCGCCACTTCGTTGACTCTAAACTAGTCCGCAACAATCCTAATAGATATTTATTTTGTATCAGAACTCGGAGATATACCTTTCAAAGAATTCCTGAATAACTCTCGCGCTTGTGAATGCGGAATATTTTTGGTAACTATCGTTTTTTTGATTGTCTGCATGGTCGCATACAGATTTCACCGCAAAGAAAATTGGTTTAGGCTCTGGGGCGCTGTTCGCGGCACTATAGATACCGTAGATTTCCATTTCGATTCCGAGCAGAGCTCGCTGCTGATTCTCAATAATGTCCTCTACTATCCTGTAGTCCGCCAATACAGCTGAGCCACAAGCAACCGGTCCAGAGTGAAGGCGCAGTTCTGTATCAGGCTTTTCTCCTCGCCATTCATCTTTGATTTTTGCGAGAAAACCTGGCGTTCTAGCGATTTGCAAAACGCGCGATTCAATTGACTCGCTAACATGAATCTGATGAGGCGCGATGTAAAACTGCGACCCTTCATCATTCGATAGGCGCTTACCACACTGGTAATCCCAACTTGGATTCGCAAGAAGAACGTCGCCATAGTTAGTCTTTCCAGGAACACCTGCACAAATACCAGGCATAACAAGAAATCGAGGCTTGCACAGAGCAATCAGCCTAGTTGCCAATATGGTAGCTGCAACCATACCCATTCTTAAGCTGTGGGCTACCACCACAGAGTACGTTTTCTTACCTGAAGTGAAGCTTCCTCGTCTGACTGGAGTGCTCTGGTCTAGCAGCTCCCAATCACCCCAGTTCCAAGGCAAGTCAAGTATTGCAGTGCACTCAGGATTGTAAAGCGCTGCGATTATGCACAAATCAACAGGCTCTACATCGTGCCTTTTACCAGACTCTAAGTTGATCATGTACTGGGCGCAGTTCAAGATGGCTTTCAGCCAGTCATCAGTTTTCTCATCATAGTGATGAAAAACCATAGAGCCACAAGTCTGCAGACTTCGGACTTCTGAAATATAATCATCGTAGGCAGAAAAACCAACAATCAACTTAGGCTTACGCAGCCCTTCTTCTGAGTCGTGCAACTCATCAAGCAACTGCTTAACCACATCTAAAGAGGGATTTTCTTCTATAACTTCTGGAAGACACAAGTCCAGAACCACCAAATCGTACGATTCCGAGCGAAGCTTTAATCGCGCATCCGAAGCGGATTCTGCAGTATGAATGTCATCTCTAGAAATGTTTAGCGCGATCATGCCTCTGATTAGCGGCAGAATTTTCGCTCGATTATCATCAATAATTAAAATATTCAAAACAACCCCTCAATCGCCATAATACTTTCAACCAGCTGCGTTTGCCATTCATCAGTGAAAGTATCGTACTTGATTAGCTCTATAAAAATTTCTGGAAATTCGTCGCCCAACTCGCATTTTAATTCTATCAACGTGGACTCTTTGCCATGAGCTAGATCTTCATCACTATCAACGGAAAAATATTCATACGCCGTAACCACAATAACAGGCGTAATCATTTCATAATTAACCATATCACGCATTACTTCCACGCCACCGAACCCTTGCGGACGCCCACCATGTTCATCTTCGCTGATATCAAAAGTTGGCAGGGACATATCCAACACCACCAAATCGTACTGAACCAGGTCAAGTTTCTTGAGCGCCGAACGCACAGACCTAGCGAGATTGATGTCAATTCCCGGGAATACATCTACAAGGCAAGAGGTGATCTTTTCACTTTTAGGCCCCTCATCCTCAACAAGTAACAATCTCATCATTCAGCTCCGATGAATAAGGGCTAAAATTAATACTTTCCACAGTCAGAGCTAAATCGACATCAAGGAAAAAGCATGAGGGTGTCTGAAATCCAAATTCAATTCTACCACCAGACTCAGGCTTAACTATAGATGCAACTTTGAACAAACCACTACGTCGATCAAAAGCCATCTTGTCTATATAAGCACCTGATGCTATATCTGCTCGAGTTGCCTCAATAAGCTCCAGACTCTTATGACTATAAGATCCAGTACCAACAGAGCTCTCAAACCTAAAGTTTATCAAATTTCGCTCCTCATCCATTCGCGAAAAAACCTTAAGTCTTGCATTTTCTCTGCAACCTGAATGATCAGAAATATTGCCTATTACAACAAGAAAAATATCAGCAACAACCACTAAAGCATCTGCTCGCAGCTCCATTGTCTGTATAACTTCCTTTTCAATCTCGATTTTGCAGCTTCTATGCCTAGTCATGGCTGACTGAATGGAAATATCAATAACCTCGGTGAGCGAATAAGCATATTTGCTTAGCTCTCCTTGACGTTTGTTAAACCAGTCAGCAGCCCTGTCAATAAGATTTTGAAGCTCGATGGACGCATCGTTTATTGCACTATTTAGGTCGTGACATTGATTCTCTCGGCCAAGAATATTAACCAAATCCGCACGGAGACTGTCAAAAAGAGCCACCGCTTTGGCCTTATATTCTTTTGAAAGAACTTCCCTTACACGAAAAAGGGAAGGCTCAAGCCTAAGCCAGAACATTGCGATGCTGACCTCAAACCATGATCCTAAATCGTAGTTCGAGGATTGCAATGCGGAGCGCGCCACATACACCAACGCGGGAGCCAGCGGCAGATCAATTAATCCATTAGGATATTCAGGCCTTTTGATATGAAGAACGGAATCCTTGAGGTGAGATGTCAAGGCATCGTATTTTGCACCAAAGTCCTTAAGTAAATCCAGAACGGTCCTAACCTCGAACGGAGTATACCCACGGTCTTTCAGGATGGTCTGCCAGTGTACATTTTCTCGATAATTACCTTCAGAAATCTGCGTAATCAAAGAATCTTTATCGAGCGCACCCCTTAAATATCCAGCGATAGAATTATGACGCACACGTTTGCTTAGGTAGCTATTCAGCCCATGCGGTTTATCAAACAGAAATCTCTCTCTAAGCTCCCATAGCATGGAAACAACGATATCGTCAGCTTCACTTTTTGGGGCATCAAGATATGACTTTGGGGTAGACTGAACCATAAAGTCTTTAATAACATCATCTAAATCTTCAGCAATACCAATTCCTGCCTCCACAAGACTCTTATAGCGCGATAGGTTTTCCTGAAGCTCAGCATGGGCCCATCTCGAAATCCCTTCTAAATCTACGTGTATTCTGCTGCCGTCAACGACTTTCAATCCCTCTCTAATTCGAAGACTGCTTGAGAGCGTGAGAATTTCAGTCTCATATACATCGGTATTTTCAGGATCCAGCTCTAAAAGCGTGCCCAATATCCGCAGTCGTTCTTCATCTACAGCTTTGGTGCCCTCGAGGTGCTTACACATATCCAAAATCGACGGCGCACACAAGTTTCTCATAAAGTAGATAACATTTGCTTTGCCGAAACGCTCAATGTGATCAGATAAAGTTGACGGCTTATCGAGATGGTTACTTCGGAGGAATGAGTCGACCGCCGTCCGACGTAGCGTAGCCAGACCATTGCTGGGGCTGGACTTATACACCTGATGCAAAAGTATCGGGACTGATATCTCATCTGAATACTGGCGCAAATCAGCCCACCGAGTATATTTATTTACCAAGGCCGTAAATGGTAGAAGGTCAACATAGCTTCTGCCGGTAGAAATCACTTCTCCAAATATCCTTATTGCGCTTCGAGTATCACCGAGGGATATAAGAGCATCAGCTTCAACAGATGTGAACCTATGCTCAATAAGATGGAATCCATCCCGAGCCTTCTGCTCGCCCAACGTCTCAATCAGTAACTTATGTTCTCTCCGCTGAAAGGCTCCTAAAGCCTGGGCTATACTAACTGCTATTGGAGGTAACACACCGTCTTTAGCGTCACCTGATCTTCGAATATCTACAAAGCTCTTTACTGCAACAGCAGGGCTTGAATTGCTTTTGTACAGAAGCCTTTCAACTTTAGATCCAGGAGGCGCATCATAAGGCGAAAACGTAGGATTGTTTAGAAAGAAATATAGCTTCGCCTTTTCATTTTTAAAAGAAATAGGATCATGCTCTCGCCTCACAACATCCAGAAACGCCTTGCATGATGGAAACACATGAAAATTTCGAAGAGTCTTCTCTAAAAAATCGTAGGAGCGCGCAGAGCCTGAGTTTTTGGCGATCACGTTCGCCAGTCTACGTGTATAACCATGCTCTGGCTTACGCTCCTTCAGCTTTTTACAGCTCGCTCGCTCGCCACCAAACGAAAGCGCTTCAGCAGCAATATATAACTGAAAAATATCCTTAGGAGGATTGGATCGAAAGGTTCGCAGCGCCTCCTTAATTGCTTCTTTGTTTTTCCCGAGAAGCAACAAACCTGCAGGCTTTACATCGCAAACATTCTGAGCACTAGCTTCTTTCCTGCCGTACACCATCTCAAGCTTGGAGATGCGCTCATCGTCCACGCCGACTCTAAGTAAAGCGCCAAAGAGAAGCCTGAAAATATCTTGGCTGTCCTCAACCCCTACCAGCTCTTGAACAATATTTACCAACCCCTCATAACAATCAATTATAGAGTGATTCTGTTGAAATCTGATAATCGAGCAAATCTCAGATTCTGTTGTAGGGACATTATGACAAAGTTTAAATCTCAAATACTCTGCTGTTTCCAGCTTCAAATTCGGCCTTGACGCTATATAAGAATTAAGGTTCGCAGCGAAGCGCTGGGTTGTCACAGCCATTTCGTTTCGCATACTTATTCTATGAGATAAAAAGCGAATGAACCCCCGCCCCGCTTCTTTTCGAATTACTTCAAGAATTTTTTTCTGACTTTCCAGTCCTTTGAAGGCCTGTTCCACGGACAATCTTGCTTCCACCAACCATACTGACTGGCCCAACTTTTCAGCAATCTCAACAAATAGCTTATATATCGCCTCCAAATTTCCGGACCAAAAATTGTTTTCAATCTCTCCTCTAATCCTTATAAACTCTTTTATTGTCTCACGCTCTCTGTAAAGCCTATGCGACAACCAGAATGCTTCGGAGATAAGAGAAATTTCTTTAGTGTCCCGCACGAAACTCAAGCTAGACAGCGTTGGCTTTACTTCCTTGAAAGACTTTGGCAATAGATGATCTTGCTGAGTATCCGCCCACTTTAAAAATTCATCATAATTATTGAAAGGGAGCTCCTGCCTAGCCAAAAGCAAATTCACACTCAGCGATTGCGAAAAGTAAGTTTTACGCTGAGCGGAATCATAACTATGAGAACCTTTCATATTGTAAGTTGTTGCATTACGAGCAGCGGCTATCACGCCCCGGAGCTTTGCCTTGGCTTGACTTACCGCTTTTGATTTATTCTTTTTTGAATTCCGCTTCGCCATGCTTCCATTCCGAGCAGTTTTAAGGTTGTACCTGCAACTCTTTTAAGTATCGAGCAGATAGATCCTTGCAGATTAGAAATGCCGCGTCTTCAGCAACATCGTAAATATGCAGTCTATACCGATAACGCACCGCATGCGAAGGCCTTTTGATATCACGTCGAAATTATGCCTAGCTCGTGACTTAACTCAGTGTGAGGGGTATGGAGTTAGCCACCCCCTAACTTATAAACACATGAGAATCTCAGTATTTTGGCTGCAACGGGACCTTGGGCGTAAGCCTGCTCTTGACGACACAGCATCATTAAATCAGGACCACAACCAGCTCCGCCAACACCCTTACCTCATCCTGATCCTCAGTCCCCAACACAATCGGTTGAAATGAACTATCCGAAGACTCCGGCAACAGCTTAATCCGCTGATGTGCCCACCCTACCCCACCCTCGGCCTCTACCTTTTCACTGTAGTACTTTTTCACCGTAAAGCTGCCACCTGTTTCGGCATCATCAATGCGGTGGTGCTGGGCGACTACTATTTTGCCCTGGCGTGTGCCTTTCGGATTAGCGCGAAACAGACACCAGGCGCCGTTGGGTATACGGCGGTTCATTGATTCGCCTACTACCTGGGCGACAAACAAGTCTTCGCTTGCGCTAAAGCCATCCGGTAGCTCAACCCATTCATCCACATCGGTATCCAGTGCCTGGGATTCGGAGAATGAGCCTGCGGCTATCTGTAATGGGATCAGAGGTACGGCGCGGGGGTTGGTTCTGCCCTCCTCGCCACGTAGTACGGTAAATGGCAGTTCAGGCGTGAGATCGATCACTGACTGGTCTGGTTGATCATCGTTCTGCGAGCTCGCCTGAGTGTTTGTGCCAATCATCCCGTTTCGGAAGAAGGCTGCAGTTTCTGCGTCGGTGAAGTAGACGTAGCAGCCCTTCATGCCGCGGGTCATCAATGTGCGGTAGGTGTTCTTGATGATGGCGTCGGCTTTCGCCTGGGCCAGTTCCGGGTCGGTTTTGGCTAGCTTTTTCAGACCTGATATGGAGCGGTCGGATGAGGCACGTTTTTCTGGGCGGGTAATAACCTGCCCGTCACGCACCACCAGGTCATCACCGACGATCACGCCGATATAGTCGGCTTCCAGCCCCTGGCAGGTGTGAATGCAGCCCACTTCATGCGCTGAGTCCTCGGACACCATCCACAGCCCGCCGTCTTTCGTGAGGTTCCAGCGCGCTTGAAAGTCGTGCTCTGGCATTTCTATGTCGTAGGCTGCTGCATTGGTCTTGCTTGGCCACTTCCAGCAGTAGCCAGCCACCATGCGTGCCCGGTTTCTTTCGCGGTTGCGCTCAAGGATCAGTCGCTTGAGTTCGGTTGGTGAGTCGAGCACGCGAAAGTCGTACTCTGCCACGTCCAGCTTGTCGTTGGCTGTTGGTCGTACCTGCAGGATGTTGTCCAGCCAGGCGAGGTAACCGTCGGAGCCATTACAGCGGAACTGGGATTCCAGCGCGTCTTCGATCACTGTAGCGCCCAGCTCGGTTGCCCATTGGCGGATGGTCTCCTTTTTACCGACGTCCTTGAGCGTGACGATCTGTGACTCATCGATAAAGAACACGGAAAGCCTGGCAGCGTTGATGATTTCCTTGATCTGGTGTTCGCCCAGGTTGCCGTACAGCCCGGACTTTTCATTCAGGCGGTGCGCTTCGTCCACCACCAGGGCATCAAACTCATTGCTGCCGGTTTCGGTAAAGGCGCCGGAGCCGACAAACAGGTTGGAGATGTAGGTCTTCTTGTACGAGCCGACCAGTCGCGCTTCATACACGGCCCTAGGCGCGGCGTTCTTGGTCACGTATTTGGCGACCATACCGGCTTTAGTAAGGCCTACCAGCAGATTGACCGCCACCACCGATTTACCGGTGCCGGGACCGCCCTCGACGATATAAACGCGCTTGCCCTTCTCGCGCACGGCTCTGGCGTGGCTCAGGGCGTTCTCGTAGACCAGCTTTTGATCATCGATCAACACAAACTCCTGATTGCCCTTGAGCAGTCCGAGCAGGCCGTCCGCCAGACTCTTTGAGGGCCGAATGCGTCCGCCTTCAATCAGAAAGAGCGTATTGCCCTTGTCGCCATATTTAACGTGCTGCTGAATAAACTGCCGTAGCCTGTCGCGCTCTGCATCACCCTTGAGGAAGAGCGGCGCGCGCTCTATGTGGTCGGCGTAGAAAGGATCATTGATTGGACCCTTGGCGTCGGCATAGTTATGCAGGTACGCGCAGGGGCGCAGTTGCACGCCGCCGTCATACACTGCTTCGTTATAGCCCTCCAGCAAGGCGGCATAGGACCAGGCCTGATACGAGGGGTGGCCTACTTCGGCTTCTCCACGGGCAAAGCGGGTGGAGACGATGCCGTCCTTTGTGGTTTTGCGCGCCGACTCCCACTGCTTGAGCTCGACGATGACGACGCAATCCTTGTCTTCGTGATTCTTACCGGTGAGCAGAAAATCAACACGCTTGGCCGTTTGCGGGATCATGTACTCGATGGCGACGCCGCAGTCATTGGGGATGGCGTCATCGTTCAGTACTTTGCCCATGTAATTGAGCGAGGAGGCCCAGGAGCGAATCTCTTCTTTCGATACGCTTCTGCCGGTGCGGTGGCGAAAGGAGTCCAGCACGATTGCTTCGATATCGTGCTTGAACACATCATCCAGAAAATGCTGTTTGTCTGTCTGATAGATGATCAACCGTTAGAGCTCCGTGTATTTTTTGTCGGAGCCCTTGGCTTTATCTACGGGATATTTGGCGTTGTTCTTTTCGATCTTGGCTTCGAGTGCTTTGCCCAGATCGATGCCCAGGTCATTCGCCATCAGCAGCGTGTAGCAGAACACGTCGGCCAGTTCGTCGGCGAGATCTTGCTTGCGCTCCAGGGCAATGCTATCGATAGCGGCCTGGTCTTGCTTCCACTGGAAGATTTCCAGCACTTCAGTGGCTTCCAGCACAAGCGACAGCGCCAGGTCCTTGGAGTTGTGAAACTGCTTCCAGTCGCGCTCATCCCGGAACACCAGCACTTTCTCAGTCAGTTGCTTTATCTCGGACACGTTCTCTCCAAAATCCTTGTCAGCAAGAAGACGTTACCGGCCAGCGCTCGGGCCGGCTCGTTATGTGAACCACTTTGCATTATCTGTCGGGATTTGTCTAAGCGGTTGCACCAGACCGTTAAGCCTCCCGGAATATCTGGGGTGACTACGGCCAAGAGATGTAACGGCTTTTATGTCGTCGTCCATGACTCCCACGCTTCAAATACCGCTCACGCAAAAAGGGAATATAAAATAACGCGGTGGTCCGTTCGTTCACACCGCCAATATGTATAGAAAACCGGATAATTTAGACACGTCCTCCTCACGTGTCTAAAAAGCGCTGAAATTTAAACACGTTGTTTTGGTGCTGAAGCGTCCTCATCGTGCTTCGACCGCCCACCGCATCCCGCTTCAACCTCGCACCCCGCCACCATCGCCGCATCCTCCGGCTGCAAGGTGCTGTGCGTTATACCAAAACGCACGCGCAGTACCTCCTGAATCTGCGGCAAAAGCTGGTGCCATGCGCTGATGCTGTCTACATCTACGTGCGCGGCCAGCGCGTGGCTGTTGGATGAGAGGCTCCAGATGTGCAGGTCGTGTACTGCCTGTACGCCGTCGATCTGTGCGAGGGCCTGGCTGACGTCGACCGGGTCTATGCCTTGCGGCACGCCTTCCATCAGTACGCGGGTGACGGCGCGCAGCAGGCGGACGGCCGATACCAGGATGAGCAGGCAGACGAATAGCGAGAGGATGGGGTCCATGATCGCCGGGCCGCCGTAATAGATGATGGCGCCGGCGGCGACGGCGGCGACCGAGCCCAGCAGGTCGCCCATGACGTGCAGCAGCGCGCCGCGCACGTTCATGTTCTGCTCGCCGCGCATCAGTACCCAGGCGACGATGATGTTCACCAGCAGACCCAGGGTTCCGACGACCAGCACGGTGACGCCGTTCACCTCGGGCGTGTCGAGCATGCGCAGCACGGCTTCGTAGGCGATATAGGCAATCACCAGGAACATGAAGATGACGTTGAACAACGCGCCCAGCACTTCGGCGCGCTGCAGGCCGAATGAATGCTGGCGTGAGGCGGGTTTGTTGGCCAGCCAGGCAGAAAAGGCGCCGACGGCCAGTGAAAGCGAATCGGTAAACATGTGGCCGGCATCGGACAACAAGGCCAGCGAGTTGGCCATGAGCCCGGCAAATACTTCAACCAAGGCAAACGCGGTGGTAAAGATGAGCGCGAATACCAGGGTCTTGCCGCTGCCATGACTGTGGCTGTGGCCATGTGCGCCATGATTATGCTCATGCGCGTGATGGTGGTTGTGTTCGGTCATGTCTGTTTAGCCCCTGGTTCTGCGCTTTTGTTCCGCCAAGGTGGTGCGCTCTGCTGAGTATCAATGCTGTTGCGGATTGGTTTGGATGATGGATTGGCGTTGGCACCGCCCTCCCCGTGTCACCAACAACGGCATTAAAAACCCTGTGGCCGCTACAGGGTCAAGCATGACCAAGCTTTATGGCTTTTCAAGCCTGGTCGCGCAACGTCAGAAACAGCCGCAAGTCGAGTTCCAGCTGGTGATAATCGGGCTCCATGTGCCGGCAGAGCTGATAGAAGGCCTTGTTGTGGCCTTTCTCGCGCAGGTGCGCCAGCTCATGCACTACCACCATGCGCAGCAGCGGCTCAGGCAGGGTTTTGAGCATGGCCGAAACCTTGATTTCGTTCTTGGCCTTGAGCTTGCTGCCCTGCACGCGGCTGACAAACTGGTGCTGGCCCAGCGCGTTGTCGATCACGTGCATGCGGGTATCGAAATACACCTTGCTGATCGGCCCGCTGCTGCGCATGTGCTGCTGCTTCAGACGCTGGGTGTACTCGTACAGCGCAGCGTCGGACTGAATCAGATGCTGCGCCCGCGGTGGGTAGCGCTGCTCCAGCCAGGCGCCCAGCCGGTCCTGGTCAATCAGTGCCTGCACTTGCTGCTGCAGGCTGGGAGCGTAGCCGCTGAGGTATTTGAGTGTGGTCAAGGTCAGCTCAGTGTCAAAACTCGTCAGCGGCCGATGATACAGAAACCAACCGCCGGTGGCTTGTAGTCGAGGGTTGACGCACGGCGGGCCGTTGGAGCTTCACTGGGCTACGACCACTCGCTAAACCGTCGGCACGGTCCCGCCGTCAACAACAAACTCCGTTCCGCTGATGGATGCGGCGCGCGGCGAGACCAGGAACGCGATGAGGTTGGCCACTTCTGCCGGCTGCGACGGGCGGCCAAGCGGAATGCCGCCCAGCGAATCCATGATGATCTTCTTGCCGCCCTCATAGTCGGTTCCGGCCTCTTCTGCCAAACGTTCTGCCAGCGCGACCGAGGCCTCAGTTTCAACCCAGCCTGGCGACACTCGGGTTACGCGTACGCCCTGCGGCGTCACTTCCTTTGAAAGGCTTTTGCTGTAGGTAGACAGTGCCGCCTTGGCGGCGGCGTAAGCCGTGGTGGCTTCAGGTAAAGGCAGTTTATTTTGAATAGAGGTGACGTGAATGATGACGCCCGACCCGCGCTGCAGCATGTTGGGCAGCAAGGCACGATCCAGCCGCACAGCCGGCAACAGGTTCAGGTTCAGCTCGCGCTGCCAGTGCGCATCACTGAGTGCGGCAAAGCCGCCACCAGGCGCGGACGAGCCGCCCAGCACGTGAACTATCACATCTACCCCGCCCAACAGGCGGACGGCTTCTGCTGCCAGCGTCTCGCAGCCCTCTTGAGTCGTGAGGTCTGCCGCCAGGTACAGGCAATCGGGTAGCTCCTTGGTTATCGTTCGAGCGGCGGTGATGACCTTTGCCCCTTCTGCGAGAAGCAACTCGACCACTGCCTTGCCCACCCCTTTGGTACCGCCGGTGACCAGCGCGCGCTTGCCGCTTAATTGGAGGTTCATGCGGGTTTGATCTCCAGTGACTGAATCATGCCTTGCTCAAGCACAAAAACATGGTCGAGCTGCACCGGACTGCCAGGGAAGTCCCCGGTCAGTCGCGCCCTGACGTTGAGCACGCCATTTTCTGTGGTCGCCGCCAAGGGTTCGGCCTTGTAGGTAAAAGCTTGGCGGGTCTCGCGCTGCCAGGACTCGATGGCGCTGAGGCCCTGGTGTCGCTGGTTTTCATCCGTCACTGTGGCATCTGGCTGGAAACACGCGTTCACGCGTTTGGGATCGCCCCCATTGATGATGTCAAAGCAGGTTAAAACGGCATCAGGAAGTGAAAATGTCATTACCCAATCTCCTATCTGAACGAATGGAGGCTCCTCCCTACGAGAGGACTCCGTTGGAGGATCATCGAAACCTTTTCCATTGCTGGGCGGCTGTTACTGACGATGACCTTGTCCCCACAATAGAGGCAGGCAATAATCCACTCAATACGGATAAATCGAAACGGCAAATCCCGCAAAACAGGATAATCATATGGCTATCTACCGCCCCGGACTGATCGAACTAGAGGCTGCCATGGCTGTTGCGCACAGGGGGTCGTTCCGTGCGGCGGCGGTGGACATGGGTATGTCGACCACGGCGCTGAGCAATACCATTGCCAAGCTGGAAGCCAATCTGCAGACCCGACTGTTCAGCAGAACCACACGCAGCGTATCGCCGACCGAAGCCGGCCGTATCTTCATCGATCAGGTGGGGCCGGTATTACAAGACATGCGCGGCGCGATCGACACTGTGGTGTCGCATAACGCCGGACCTTCCGGCACCTTGCGTATCAACGCATTCGCCAGCGCGGCACGGGAAATTCTAACGCCGCTGGTGCTGGCGTTTTTGAAGCAACATCCGCAGGTGGACGTGGACCTGGTCACCGAGGGGCGCATGGTGGATATCGTGGCCGAGGGTTTTGATTTTGGCGTGCGTCTGGCCAACCTGGTACCCAGCGACATGATTGCGATTTCGCTGGGCCGGCCACAGCGCTACGCGGTGGTAGGCTCGCCAGAATACATCGATAAGAATGGCCGCCCTGCTACACCTGCCGATTTGTTGCAGCATCACTGCGTGCGCATTCGCCTGCCCAACGGCGCGCTATTCCCCTGGCAGTTTGAGCGAGACGGCGAGCAGGTCAAGATTGATGTTACCGGTCAGCTGACCCTGGATGAGGCCAGCCTGGCCAAGGCGGCGGTGAAAAGCGGGGTTGGGCTTGGTTTATTGATGGAGCACGACGTCGCCCATGAGATCGAAACCGGACAATTGTGCCGCGTGCTGGAAGACTGGACGCCAGCGCGAGGTAGCCTTTGCCTTTACTACCCCAATCGCCGCAATCCGTCAGCGGCCTTTACCGCCTTTACTCATATGGCACACTCGCTTGCGAACCAATAGATATTGGTTAACCACAGGAGTGGGGCCTCGCACCTAGACCCTACTCCTGCCGTATCCAGGTTTGCGTGCGGCCCAGGATGGGCGTACCGATATAGCCCCGCACCTGCAGCTTCTCACCACCGTCGATCAGCTCCGCCTTGCTGCGATAGACCTTGCCATTCTCGGGGTCGAGTATCTCACCACCGGTGTATTCGTCGCCGTCTTTCTGCAGGCCGGTGAGGATGGTCAACCCGATGATGGGCGCGTCCTTGTTCTCGCCTTCGCACTCCTTGCAGGTTTTGTGTTGCTCTTTACCTGGCTGCGGAAAAACCTCTTCAATAGTGCCGCGCAGCGTGCCCTCTTGCTCGACAATACGGATAAGTGCACGGGGGTTTCCGCTGTTGTCATCAATGCTCTTCCATAGCCCCTCAGGTGAGCTGTTATCCGCCCAGGCGATAGAGGACAGGCAGACGGCTAGCAGTGCAAGAACGAAGCGGCTCGCGCGAGAGGTGGTAGGCATGGAGTTCTCCAGTTTCGGCTTAAGGACTATCAACCCAGCGCTGCCGCCCAAGACTCGATACAAGCGCAGTAATAGAAAGCGGCGACATCAGGTTTGCTTGCCAGTGTGACAGCGAGCTAAGCAAAAGAGTTGCGTTGCCCAAGCTGACGAAGTGGAAGTCCAAGGCTTAGTTGAGCGCACTTTTACGGTCGCATCAGATCCGATCTGCATATCGCTTGACGCCAAAGTTCAGTGCCAGCGCCGGAACAGCACACTGGCGTTGACACCGCCAAAGCCGAAACCATTCGACAACGCATACTCCATGCTGATGTCGCGAGCCTGAGTGCGAATCAAATCGAGCCCCTGCGCGGCGGGATCAGGCGACGTCAGGTTCAACGTCGCAGGGGCGATCTGATCACGCAGTGCGAGCACGGTAAAGATGGCCTCTATCCCCCCGGCTGCACCCAGTAAGTGGCCGGTCGCCGATTTGGTTGAACTGATGGCGGGCCCAGCGCCGTGACCAAACAACGTTTTAATTGCGGCGATCTCACCCAAGTCGCCTACTGGTGTAGAGGTGGCATGGGCGTTCAGGTACTGCACTTGCTCTGGTGATACGTCAGCTTGGCGCAATGCTTGCTGCATGGCTCGTAACGCGCCGCTACCGTCTTCCGGTCCAGCGGTCATGTGGTAGGCGTCAGCACTGGTCCCGTACCCCACCAATTCGGCGAGCGGTGTCGCGCCGCGCGCGAGGGCGTGTTCCAGGCTCTCTATCACCAAGAGTCCGGCGCCCTCGCCCATGACAAAACCATCACGCGCCTGATCAAAGGGCCTGGATGCCAGCTGCGGCGAATCACCATGGCTGGTAGACAACGCACGCGCTGCAGCGAAGCCTGCGAGACTAACGCGGTGCATACAGGCTTCCGCGCCACCACACACGGCTAGATCTGCCTCCCCAGCGCGGATCAGTCTGGCGGCGTCGCCAATGGCTTGTACGCCCGCCGCACAAGCCGTGACGGGCGTGCCTAGCGGGCCCTTGAACCCGTGCAGAATAGATACATGCCCGGCCGCCATATTGCCTAGAAAAGAGGGAATGGTGAACGGTGAAAGTCGGCGTGGGCCTTTGTTGTCGGTGGTGCGCACCGCCTCGACCATCGCTGGAAAGCCACCGACACCGGAACCGATGATGGTCGCTGTACGCTCCTGCGCTTCTGGCGTGGTCGGTCTCCAGCCCGCCTGGTCTAGCGCCTGCTGAGCAGCGGCGATGGCAAAAAGGATAAAGCGGTCCATCTTGCGTTGTTCTTTGGGCGGCAACAGCGAATCCGGATCAAATCCGGCTTCGGTATCCTGCGTTGCATCAGGCACTTGTCCACCAATACGCACGGCCAAATCACCAATCAGCGCTTCGGGCAAAGCACGAATCCCTGATTGCCCTGCCAGCAGTCGCTGCCATACTGTTTCCACCTTTGAACCCAGGGGCGTTACCGCACCCAGACCGGTCACAACGATACGTTTGCTCACCATGTTCCTGCTCCTTCAGTGTGGGGACTCAATGCGTAGACGTTACTATCATAATGAAAGTAACATTGTTGGCCAGCCAATGTATTCATCAATAAGCGAGACGCTATGCAACGTAAAACCCTCCTCCCTAGCGAATGCCCGATTGCCAGAGGTCTGGAACAGGTTGGCGAGTGGTGGAGTATCTTGCTGATGCGCGATGCGTTACAGGGGTTAAAACGCTTCGATGAGTTCGCCCGCAGCCTGGATATTGCGCCCAGCATGCTCACGCGCCGCCTGAACTCGCTGGTCGACGCAGGTATGTTGCAGAAGGTGCCCTACAGCCAGCGTCCCCTACGCTATGAATATATTCCTACCGACAAGGGCAAGGATTTCCTGGTTGTGCTGATGGCATTCGTAAGCTGGGGGAATAAGCATCTCGCGCCGGAAGGCGAAAGCGTGCAGATGGTTGACCGGGATTCAGGGCAGCGTTTGCAGCTGTCGTTTACTACGACCCCTGAAGTGCAATCGCTGCCGCTCGATCGCTGTACTGTGCGGCCAGGGCCGGCTGCAAGCGCAGCCATGCGTGACCGCTTGCATAACATCTAGACCAAGCGCCAGAAGCCGTAAAAACGTTCGTCTCACTGCCGTCGCAGTAGAGACGCAAAAGAAAACGGCCATAACGATATGGGATACAAAAAAAGGGGCAGGCTTTTCAGCCTGCCCCCTTTTTCTAACTGATAGCGCCGCGCAGGTGGAATGCTTGATACCCCCTCGCCTTGCTAACCGCCAGACTCAGACTGCCGCAGCCACCGGCTTGTCTGGATACCAAGCATCCTGCAGCGGGCTGACTTCTACCTTGGCCAGCTCGCTACGACTTTTCAGCCAGCTTTCTACTGCAGCGCGCTGTTCTTCGCTGACCGAGCCGCGCTCAGCCAAACAGACCAGACCGAAATCTTCGCCACCGACATAATCCAGGTTATTGGCGTCCATTGCCTGAACCAGAAAATCCTCGAGGAAACTGTCGATCTCTTCGACGGTAAGACCGTCCTTGAATGCCAGGTTCAGCTCAAAACCCAGCTCCTGAAATTCGTCAACACAAAGCTTTTTGCGCAAACGGCGCGAACGGGTGGTAGCCATGAAAGTGTCCTCTTGGATAAAGATAAGCGAGAGTGTAGCCCACCGATGCGCGGCGGCTGCAGAAAAGTATCAGCGTAATGGCTTTCGGGCACCGACGCAGAAGACGCCAGCGGAGAAAGGTGGGCTGAACAGGCCAACAAAGCCTGAAAATGAAAAAGCCCAATGCGTAAACATTGGGCTTTTTCACTATTAATATGGTCGGGACGGAGTGATTCGAACACTCGACCCCTTGCACCCCATGCAAGTGCGCTACCAGGCTGCGCTACGCCCCGACGATGCTTCGATTTGTCTTCCGAAGCGGGTCGCATGATACATTAACTATCTGAAATGAGAAAGTTTTTTTTCAGTATCAGCGTACGCGTAAAACTTGCAGAACTTCTTCCAGCTCGGCAATGGTCTGACGGATCAGTTGCTTGTACTGGGTCACATCATCCTTGGCATCATCACCGGACAGACGCTGACGCGCGCCACCAATGGTGAAACCCTGGTCGTACAGCAGGCCGCGAATCTGCCGAATCATCAGCACATCCTGGCGCTGATAATAACGACGATTACCGCGACGCTTCACGGGTGAAAGTTGTGGAAATTCCTGCTCCCAATAACGCAGAACATGAGGCTTTACTGCACAAAGCTCGCTGACCTCACCGATGGTGAAATAGCGTTTGCCGGGGATCGCCGGCAGTTCGTCGTTATGGCTGGGTTCCAGCATAGGCTTCTACTCTGGCCTTGAGTTTTTGTCCGGGGCGAAAAGTCACTACACGCCTGGCGGTAATGGGTATCTCTTCGCCCGTCTTGGGATTGCGTCCAGGGCGCTGACGTTTGTCGCGCAGATCAAAATTGCCGAATCCGGACAGCTTGACCTGCTCGTTGGTCTCCAGTGAATTACGAATCTCTTCGAAAAACAGTTCGACCAACTCCTTGGCTTCGCGCTTGTTGAACCCGAGTTCTTCGTACAACCGCTCAGCCATTTCCGCTTTTGTCAGAGCCCCCATCGGCTATTTCCTTAGTGTGGCGTTGAACCCTTGCTCCAAGGACTTCAGCACTCTGTCCATGACAGCATTCACCTCTTCATCCGTAAGAGTGCGCGAGGAATTCTGCAAGGTCAAGCCGATAGCCATACTTTTTCTAAGCGGATCAATACCTTTGCCCTCATAAACGTCAAACAACCTGAGGTTTTTCAGGTGCTCGCCCGCTTCTCGGCGAATGCATGCCAGCAGATCTTCTGCCAGAACGCTACGGTCTACCACCAATGCAACATCACGTCTGACTTCAGGATAGCGGGACAATTCGTTGAAACGCGGGAGTTTTCCTTGGCAAATTTTCGCCAATGCCAACTCGAACACAAAAATCGGCCCGTTCAGGTCCAGATCAGCCACCAACTGCGGGTGCAGCGCGCCCAACAGGCCTACCTGCTCGCCATTACGCTGGATGCTGGCCGTTTGCCCCGGATGCAATGCCGGATGCTCGGCAGGAACGAAGGTGAACGCCTCGCCCGCACCGCCGCTGCCCAGAATGGCTTCCACATCGGCTTTCACGTCAAAGAAGTCCAGTTTATCTGCGCCGTTGGCCCAACCTTCCGGCAGCCGTGTGGCACAAGCGATGCCAGATAGCATACGCTCCTGCAGCAGTTCGCCATTGGCTTGCGGTACAAAACGCAGACCACTTTCAAACAGACGCACGCGGCCCTGCTGACGGTTCTGGTTGTACTGCAGCGCCTTGCTCAGGCCGGGCCACAACGAGGTACGCATAACGGCCATATCGGTCGAGATGGGGTTGGCCAACGCCAGTGGCTCGATTTCAGGGTCAAACTGCTTGCTCAAGCCCGGCTCAATGAAGCTGTAGGTGATAGCTTCATGGTAACCACGAGCCACCAGCAGGCGACGCAGCAGAGGCAGCTCACCCAGGGTTTCCGGTTTGGCGCTCAGTGTCAGGGCCGCGGTGGGTGCGCTCACTGGCAGGCGGTTATAGCCATACAGACGCGCGAGTTCTTCAATCAGGTCGACCTCGATACTGATATCGAAACGATGACTAGGTACATCGACCTGCCATTGACCTTCGCCCTGAGCAGTCACGCCCAGGCCCAGACCGGTCAGATAACCGACCACGTCGGCCTCGTTCATCTGCATGCCGAGCATCTGGTTGATGCGCTCGCTACGCAAGGCGATCTGCTTCAGCGTGGGCAAGGCACCGTGCTCGACCGCTTCGATCACCGGCCCCGGCTCGCCACCGACAATCTCGAGGATCAGCGCGGTGGCGCGCTCCATGGCTTCACGCTGCAGTTGCCAATCGACGCCGCGCTCAAAGCGGTGCGAGGAATCGGTATGCAGGCTATAGCCACGCGCCTTGCCGGCGATGGCGATGGTGTCGAAGAAGGCGCTTTCCAGGAACAGATCCTTGGTTTCACCGCTAACACCGCTATGCTCGCCACCCATGATGCCAGCCATGGCCAGCGGGCGCTCGTGGTCGGCGATTACCAAGGTGTCGGCGCGCAGGCTGATTTCCTGGCCATCAAGCAATACCAGCTTCTCGCCCTCCTCAGCCAGGCGCACGCGAATGCCGCCCTTGATTTCAGCCAGATCGAAGGCGTGCAGCGGTTGGCCCAGCTCAAGCATGACGTAGTTGGTGATATCCACTACGGCATCGATGCTGCGGATGTCACTGCGACGTAGGCGCTCGACCATCCACAGCGGTGTGGGACGTGACAGATCGACGTTACGGATCACTCGGCCCAGGTAACGTGGGCAGGCCTGCGGGGCCAGCAGCTCGACCGGCCGCACGTCATCATGTGCAGCCGCAACGGGATCAATCTGCACGCGCGTTACCGCCGCGCCATAGTTGGCGCCGACTTCACGGGCCAGACCGGCGATGGACAGGCAGTCGCCACGGTTGGGAGTCAGGTCGACTTCAATGATGGCGTCGTCCAGGCCCAGGTATTCACGCAGGCTCTGGCCGGTGGGGGCGTCAGCAGGCAGTTCGTACAGACCGTCGTGATCTTCAGACAACTTGAGTTCGGCGGCGGAACACAGCATGCCGAAGGATTCTACGCCGCGCAGCTTGGCCTTCTTGATTTTGAAGTCCTCACCCAGCTCGGCGCCCACCATGGCGAACGGGATCTTGATCCCCGGGCGCGCGTTGGGCGCGCCACAGACGACCTGGAACTGTTCGCTGCCGTTGCTGACCTGGCAGACGCGCAGCTTATCGGCATCAGGGTGCTGCTCGGCACTGACGATTTCGCCCACGACCACACCGCTGAACACGCCAGCGGCCGGAGTAACGCTATCTACTTCGAGTCCGGTCATGGACAGGCGCGCTACCAGCTCGTCACGGGAAACGGCGGGATTCACCCAGGTGCGCAGCCACTGTTCACTGAATTTCATTATGGATTCCTGCTTTCAAAAGGGTTGCGGGTGCGGCGCTCAGCGAAACTGCTCAAGAAAACGCAGATCGTTGTCGAAGAAAATGCGCAGGTCGCCCACGCCGTAGCGCAGCATGGTCAGGCGCTCTACGCCCATACCAAACGCAAACCCCTGGTATTTTTCCGGATCAATGCCGGACATACGCAACACGTCCGGGTGAACCATGCCGCAACCCAAGACTTCCAGCCAATCGGCCTTCTCTTCACCGTTCTTTACCACGGTGCGGCGAATATCTACCTCGGCAGAAGGCTCGGTAAAGGGGAAGAACGACGGACGGAAGCGCACTTCCAGATCTGCCTCGAAAAATTCGCGCAGGAACTGCTCGATGGTGCCTTTCAGGTCAGCAAAGCTCACGCCTTCGTCGATCAGCAGGCCTTCGACCTGGTGGAACATGGGTGAGTGAGTCTGATCCGAATCGCAGCGGTACACACGACCCGGACAAATGATCCGAATCGGCGGCTGGGAGCTTTCCATGGTGCGCACCTGTACCGGCGAGGTATGCGTACGCAGCAGGGTGTTGGCATTGAAATAGAAGGTGTCATGCATTGCCCGCGCCGGGTGATGGCCGGGAATGTTGAGGGCTTCAAAGTTGTGGTAGTCGTCCTCGACCTCAGGACCTTCCTCGACGGTATAACCGACGTGGGCAAAAATCTGTTCGATGCGTTCCATAGTGCGCGTGACCGGGTGCAGGCCTCCGCTCACCTGGCCGCGGCCTGGCAGGGTTACGTCTACTCGCTCAGCCGCCAGCTTGGCGTTCAGCGCGGCAGATTCCATCGCGCTCTTGCTGCTGTTCAGCACGCTGGAGACACGCTCTTTGGCCTCATTGACCATGGCGCCGACTTTGGGCCGTTCTTCTGCCGGGATGTTGCCCAGGGTCTTCATCACCTGGGTCAGCTCGCCCTTCTTGCCTAGATACTGCACGCGAATCTGTTCCAGCGCATTGACATCGGCAGCCTGCTCGATTGCGTCAAGGGCTTGGGAGACCAGGGCGTCAAGGTTTTCCATTTACAAACTCCAGAAACAAAAATAGGGGAAGAGCGTTGAGGCTCTTCCCCTATCATTGACGTTGCCATCCGCGCCTAGCGGCGCGGTGATTGTCGTAACGAGGGCTTAAGCCAGGCTAGCCTTTGCTTTTTCGACAATCGCGGTAAACGCCGCTTTTTCGTTCACAGCCAGATCAGCCAGAACCTTGCGATCGATCTCGATGGACGACTTTTTCAGGCCGGCAATCAGACGGCTGTAAGACATGCCGTTCTGACGAGCGCCAGCGTTGATACGAGCAATCCACAGCGCGCGGAACTGACGCTTACGCTGCTTGCGGTCACGATACGCATACTGACCAGCTTTGATAACGGCTTGTTTGGCAACGCGGAATACGCGTGAACGCGCACCGTAGTAGCCTTTAGCCAGTTTGAGAACTTTCTTGTGACGCTTACGCGCCATTACACCACGCTTAACACGAGCCATTCTTTAATCCTCGACCTTAGACTTAACGGAGACGCAACATGCGTTCAACTTTCTGAACATCGGCAGCATTGAGCTGCTGAGTGCCACGCAGTTGGCGCTTACGCTTGGTGCTCATCTTGGTCAGGATGTGGCTCTTGAAAGCATGCTTGTGCTTAATGCCGTTCCCGGTTTTCTTGAAGCGCTTGGCTGCTGCGCTTTTGGTCTTCATCTTTGCCATGTTCAGTTACTCCACAGTGAAGTGCATCAGATAATCGCAAGGCCTGGCGTTGCCCTGGAGATTACTTTTTCTTTTTGGGGGCGAGGACCATCATCAGCTGACGACCTTCCATTTTCGGGTGCTGTTCGACGGTGCCGTATTCAATCAGGTCAGCTTCAACCCGCTTCAACAACTCCATCCCCAGCTCCTGATGAGCCATCTCGCGGCCGCGGAATCGCAAGGATACCTTGGCCTTGTCCCCGTCAGACAGGAAACGAATAAGGTTGCGAAGCTTGACCTTATAGTCCCCTTCTTCCGTCCCTGGACGAAATTTGATTTCTTTGATTTGAATCTGTTTTTGATTCTTGCGTGCAGCGGCCTGCTGTTTCTTCTTTTCGAAGATGTGCTTGCCGTAGTCCATTACGCGACATACGGGCGGCTCTGCATCAGGGGAGATTTCAACCAGGTCGAGCTTGGCCTCCTCAGCGTTAGCCAATGCTTCCTGAATGGACACGATACCGATTTGTTCACCATCGGCGCCAATCAGGCGCACTTCGCGCGCCGTGATGTTCTCGTTGATCGGCGGGCGCTGTGCGGCTCTTTTGTCTTGTCTCATCTCGCGTTTAATCGTTATAACTCCGAATTCGGGCGGCCTCTTAGTGATACAGAGCGGGACAGGAATTCAGAAAACTCGGTTACAGTCATTGAACCCAGATCTTTACCCTCCCGCGTACGCACGGCCACTGTGTGCGATTCAACTTCTCTATCGCCGATTACCAGCAGATAGGGGGTCTTGTGCAAAGTATGCTCGCGGATTTTAAAGCCGATCTTCTCGTTTCTCAAGTCCGCAACGGCGCGATAACCCAATTCATTCAGGGTTTTCTCGACATTTGCACAATATTCCGCCTGATTATCGGTAATATTCAGGACGGCAGCCTGCGTCGGTGCCAGCCAAGCCGGGAAGTCGCCGGCGTAGTGTTCGATCAGAATTCCGATGAATCGTTCAAACGAACCCAGGATCGCGCGGTGCAGCATGACCGGCGTTTTGCGCGCGCCATCTTCAGCGACATACTGCGCGCCCAGACGGCCCGGCAGCATAAAGTCGAGCTGCAGGGTGCCGCACTGCCATACCCGGCCAATGCAGTCACGCAGTGAAAACTCGATCTTGGGACCGTAGAAAGCGCCCTCGCCCGGCTGCAGCTCCCAATCAAGACCCGCTTCATTCAGCGCGGCTTCGAGCCCCTGTTCGGCCTGGTCCCAGAGCGCGTCGTCACCAACACGGCTTTCCGGACGAGTGGACAGCTTCAGCTCGACATCATCGAAACCAAAGTCCTTGTAAACCTGCAGCGTCAGCGCGATAAACTCGGCCGCTTCTTTCTTTACCTGCTCGTCGGTACAGAAGATATGGGCGTCGTCCTGGGTGAAGCCGCGCACGCGCATCAGGCCATGCAGCGATCCGGACGGCTCATTGCGGTGGCAGGAGCCAAACTCGGCCAGACGCAGCGGCAGCTCGCGGTAGCTCTTCAGCCCCTGATTGAACACCTGGATGTGACACGGGCAGTTCATTGGTTTGATGGCGTAGTCGCGACTTTCCGACTCGGTGGTGAACATCGCGGCGGAATAATGCTCCCAGTGACCCGAGCGCTCCCAGAGTACACGGTCCACTACCTGCGGGGTCTTGATCTCTTTATAACCCGCGTCGCGCTGAATCTGGCGCATGTACTGCTCAAGCACCTGGTAAATCGACCAGCCATTGGGGTGCCAGAACACCATGCCCGGCGCTTCTTCCTGGGTGTGGAACAGGTCAAGACGCTTGCCGATCTTGCGATGGTCGCGCTTCTCCGCCTCTTCCATACGCTGGATGTACGCGGCCAGCTGCTTCTTGTCGGCCCAAGCGGTGCCGTAGATGCGCTGCAGCTGCTCGTTCTTGGCATCGCCGCGCCAGTAGGCGCCGGAGATCCGGGTCAGCTTGAAGGCTTTCAGGAAGCGGGTATTGGGTACGTGCGGGCCACGGCACATATCGACGTATTCTTCGTGGTAGTACAAGCCCATGGCTTTTTCGTCGGGCATGTCTTCAACCAGACGCAGCTTGTACTCTTCGCCACGCTCGGCGAACACCTTGATTACCTCGTCACGCGGGGTCATCTTCTTGATGACGTCGTAATCGGTGGCAATCAGCTCGCGCATGCGCGCCTCAATGGCCGCCATATCGTCGGGCGTAAAGGGGCGCTCGTAGGAGATGTCGTAGTAGAAGCCTTCGTCAATCACCGGACCGATCACCATCTTAGCAGTCGGGTACAGCTGCTTGACGGCGTGGCCGATCAGGTGCGCGCAGGAGTGGCGGATAATTTCCAGCCCTTCTTCATCCTTGGCGGTAATAATCTGCAGCGTTGCATCTTGCTCGATGAGGTCGCTGGCGTCGACCAGGCGGCCGTCCACCTTGCCGGCAATGGTGGCTTTCGCCAGACCAGCACCAATGGATTGGGCGACATCGGCAACGGAAACGGAATGATCGAAGGAACGCTGACTGCCGTCAGGAAGAGTAATAGTAGGCATGGTGCCACTCCTGCTCAGTGGTGACCCCTACGCAAGGCCACATGATGGAAATGCCGCTCGGACTGCTCGCCGCAGTTCATACCGACTCACGATCGCCGGCAGCCCTCATCAGGCTACTGCAGAAGCGCCCCGAACAGCGCATAAACAAAAAACCCGGTCACAGGGACCGGGTTCAAATTTGGTAGGCACAATTGGATTCGAACCAACGACCCCCACCATGTCAAGGTGGTGCTCTAACCAACTGAGCTATGTGCCTGCAATGGCCGCGAACTTTACGCAGCCTGCAAAACCTTGTCAAGCATAAGTGACTGAAAAATACGATTAAACCTGAATCTGTACAATAAACGAGCAAGCCTTCCCAACAGCTGCCCGTTTCACTTCTGCCTGGCTACCCGAGCTTCACCAACTGATCGCGCAATTGCTGAATCTCGTCACGCAGCTGCCCTGCCGATTCGAACTCCAGATCCCGGGCGTACTGATACATTTTCTCTTCCAGCTGCTTGATGCGTTTGCTGATATCGGCCGGTGTGCGCAACTCGCTTGCCTTGTAATCCGCAGCGTCCTCTGCAGCCTTCTGCTTCTTGCGCTTGTTGGAGCGACTGCCGGGCACGACCGCGCCTTCGAGGATGTCCGCCACGCTTTTGGTCACACCCTTGGGCGTAATGCCATGCTCCAGGTTGAAGGCAATCTGCTTCTCGCGGCGACGCTCGGTTTCACCGATAGCGCGTTCCATCGATCCGGTTATGCGATCGGCATACAGGATCGCCTTGCCATTGAGATTGCGCGCCGCACGGCCGATGGTCTGGATCAGCGAGCGCTCTGAGCGCAAGAAGCCTTCCTTGTCCGCATCCAGAATCGCCACCAGAGAAACTTCCGGCATATCAAGGCCTTCGCGCAGCAAGTTAATGCCAACGAGCACATCAAAAACACCTATCCGCAAGTCACGAATGATCTCTACCCGCTCGACGGTGTCGATATCCGAATGCAGATAGCGCACGCGTACACCGTGGTCGCCGAGATAATCGGTCAGGTCTTCCGCCATGCGCTTGGTCAGCGTGGTGACCAGCACCCGCTGTTCTTTCTCTACCCGCAAGCTGATTTCCGACAGCAGATCATCCACCTGGGTAGTCGCGGGGCGCACTTCAATCTCGGGATCAACCAAGCCAGTGGGTCGCACCACCTGCTCGACCACACGCCCAGCGTGCTCTGCCTCGTAGGGGCCGGGTGTGGCGGAAACGAAGATGGCCTGCGGCGAGACCGCTTCCCATTCGTCAAAGCGCATCGGGCGATTGTCCAAAGCCGAAGGCAGGCGGAAGCCGTAGTTGACCAAGGTTTCCTTGCGTGACCGGTCGCCCTTGTACATGGCACCGACTTGCGGAACCGAGACGTGCGACTCATCGATGATCAGCAGTGCGTTCTGCGGCAAGTAGTCGAATAACGTTGGTGGTGGCGCGCCCGGTGTTCTGCCCGACAGATAGCGCGAGTAGTTTTCGATACCGTTGCAGTAACCCAGCTCCATGATCATCTCCAGATCAAAGCGGGTACGTTGTTCCAGACGCTGCAGCTCGACCAGCTTGTTCTCCGCCTTGAGTACCTCCAGACGCTCGCCCAGCTCCACCTTGATCTTCTCGACAGCCTCAAGCAGATTCTCACGCGGCGTAACATAATGGCTTTTGGGATAGACAGTTACGCGCGGAACCTTACGTAAAACCTCACCTGTTAGCGGATCAAAAAAGCTGATGGTTTCAACGGTATCGTCAAACAGCTCGATACGAATTGCCTCCAGATCCGACTCCGCCGGGAAGACGTCAATCACATCACCCCGCACCCGGTAATTGGCCCGCGCCAGCTCCATATCGTTGCGGGTATATTGCAGCTCCGCCAGGCGACGCAGCAGCGTGCGCTGATCCAGATGGTCGCCGCGGCTCACGTGCAGCACCATACGCAGGTAGGATTGCGGGTCGCCCAGACCGTAAATAGCCGACACTGTCGCCACGATGATCGCATCCGGGCGTTCCAGCAGCGCCTTGGTGGCGGAGAGACGCATCTGCTCGATATGGTCGTTGATCGACGCATCCTTCTCGATGAAGGTGTCCGAGGACGGCACATAGGCTTCGGGCTGATAGTAGTCGTAGTAGGAAACGAAGTACTCAACCGCGTTATGCGGAAAGAACTCTCGAAACTCACCGTATAACTGGGCGGCCAGCGTCTTGTTGGGCGCCATGATGATGGCCGGGCGCTGCACCTGCTGAATGACATTGGCGATGGTAAAAGTCTTGCCCGAGCCGGTTACCCCTAGCAAGGTTTGGTGCGACAGCCCCGCTTCCAGGCCTTCGACCAGTTGCTTGATGGCCACTGGCTGGTCACCGGCCGGCTCGAAACGGGTTTGCAGATTGAATTCAGTCATCGACGGACGTACTCCGTGGTTCTGCGACAAAGACGCATGATACCGCACATGGCAAGCCCCTGAATCGACGCAGTGATGGCCATGCGGCTGCCCCTAGCACCTGACCGGGAAACCCGATTGGAGTTCTGCAGTCACTTCTCTATAATGAACGGCCGCTACGGCATAGCCCGACACCTTCCATTCACCTGTATCGAGTTTGCCCATATCATGAGTGTGTTTTCCCCGGTTGAACTGGCCCCGCGTGACCCCATCCTTGGTTTGAATGAAGCCTTTGGCGCCGACACCCGTGCCAACAAGGTCAATCTCGGCGTTGGGGTTTACTGCAACGAGGAAGGCAAGGTGCCGCTGCTGCGCGCCGTGCAGAAGGCTGAAGAAGCACGCGTTGCCGAACACGCTGCCCGCGCCTATCTGCCGATTGACGGCCTGGCGCCCTACGATCTGGCAGTGCAGAAGCTACTGTTCGGTACCGATTCTGCGCTGCTGCAGTCCGGCCGCTTGATTACCGCACAATCACTGGGCGGTACCGGTGCGCTCAAACTGGGCGCCGACTTTCTCTACCGTCAGGCCGAGAAACGTTTGGTTGCGATCAGCAACCCCAGTTGGGAAAACCACCGCTCGCTGTTTGAAGCGGCCGGTTATGAGGTCGTCGACTACCCCTACTACGATCCGGCCACCAATGGCTTGAATCTGGACGGCATGTTGGCCGGCCTAGAAGCCCTGCCGGAAGGCACAGTCGTGGTTCTGCACGCCTGCTGCCATAACCCGACCGGTGTTGATCTGGCGTTGGCCGACTGGGCAAAGGTGATCGACGTGGTTACCCGTCGCAAGCATGTACCCTTCCTCGACATAGCCTATCAGGGCTTTGGCGAAAATCTGGAAGATGACGCCTTTGCCGTGCGCCTGTTCGCCGAGTCTGGCCTGCCCTTCCTGGTTGCCAGCTCGTTCTCCAAGTCGTTCTCGCTGTACGGCGAGCGCGTTGGCGCCCTGACCATGGTCACCGCCGATCAAGGCGAAACAGCGCCGGTGTTGTCGCAGCTCAAACGCGTGATTCGCACTAACTATTCCAACCCGCCGACGCACGGTGCCAAGGTAGTCGCGTCGGTACTCAACTCGCCAGAGCTGTATCAGCTGTGGGAAGAAGAGCTGGCCGAAATGCGCGACCGTATCCGCGACATGCGCATAGCGCTGGTCGAGAAGCTGCAGGCCGCTGGCGTGCAGACCGACGTCGATTTCATTCAGCGTCAGCGTGGCATGTTCTCCTACTCCGGTTTGACCAAGGAGCAGGTAGCGCGCCTGGCCGATGAGTTTGGAATCTACGCCGTGAGCAGTGGGCGCATCTGCGTAGCCGCATTGAACACCAGCAATATTGACGCTGTCGCCAGTGCCATGGCCGCTGTGATGAAGGACTGAGCAATCAGGTAGAACTGCTTTAACTGGTTTCAAGGCGTTGACTTTAATCATTATTTTGATAAAGTGCGCAGCGTCCGATCCGCGATAGCTCAGTTGGTAGAGCAAATGACTGTTAATCATTGGGTCCCAGGTTCGAGTCCTGGTCGCGGAGCCAAATTGAAAAACCCCGGTTGATCCGGGGTTTTTTATTGCCTGTTTTCAGGCTGGCTCGGGCTTCTTCTCCGCGCTCAGCGCCTCACGGTGGATCGCATAGGGCCCCCAAGCCTGGCGTACCGGCACCACCTCCAATCGATTGATGTTCATATGCGCAGGCAAGGCGGCGATATAGGCAACTTGCTCGGCCACGTCCTCTGCCGTCAGCGGGACGGTATCGCGGTAGACAGCGTCCGCTGCGGTCTCGTTACCCGCGTTGCGAACCAGGCTGAACTCGGTTTCCGCAATGCCGGGCGACAGGTCAGTCACGCGCACGCCGGTGCCCTGCAGGTCACAGCGCAGATTGAACGAAAACTGCTGCACAAAGGCCTTGCTGGCTCCGTAAACATGGCTGCCGGGATAGGGGTTGCCGGAGGCGGTCGAGCCGATATTGATCACGCTGGCACCCGCGCCCCAGGCAATCAGCCGGGGCAGCAGCGCGTGGGTGACGTTGACCAATCCGGTGATATTGGTATCGATCATGGTGTGCCAATCACCCAGGTCGACCGCCTGCGCCGGCCCCGGCGCCAACGCCAGGCCGGCATTGTTGACCAGCAACTGAATGTCGCCGAACTCCAGTGGCAAATCGTCGATCGCGCGCTTCACCGCGGCGGCATCACGCACATCCAACTGCAACGCCAATACCGGCGTGCTGGGCGACAGCTCCGCTGCCAGCGCATCCAGCCGCTCCTGGCGACGGCCGCAGATAATCAGTGCCCAACCGTCCGCCGCCAAGCGGCGCGCGCTGGCCGCGCCAAAGCCGGAGGTTGCTCCGGTGATCAAAGCTACACCTTGCATGCAAATATCCTGTTTCAAGTCGTTGTGCAGTATGCAGAGTGGATACGCCGATTCAGCGGCGCTCCTCTCGAATAAAGGGCTCACCCAAGGCGCCCGGCTGACTGCTGTTATCACGGCTGACGATGGCTACCCAGATCATCACCCCCAGGGTTACCGCGTAGGGCGTCATGAACACAAAGTATTGCGGTAGACGAATGCCGGATGCCGCCATCTGCGGGATCAGCGCCTCGATGCAACCGAATAGCAAAGCACCGGCGAGCGCTTTCCAAGGCGCCCAGCGCGCAAAAATCACCAGGGCCACGGCAATCCAGCCGCGCCCACCGACCATGTCGGCAATCCACATCTTGGTGCTCAGCACCGAGATGTAAGCGCCAGCCAGACCGATCAGCGCCGACCCAGCGGCAATTGCCGCGCAGCGATACGCCAACACCGGTATGCCCGCGGCATCGGCTGCCTGCGGGTTTTCACCCACAGCGCGCAGACGCAACCCGGTCACGCTACGATTGAGCACCAGCACCACCAGCACAAAGATGATTGGCGTGAGGTAGACCACCGGATTCTGCACAAACAGCTTGCCCACCACCGGCAGTTCCGACAGCGGCCACAGCGAAACCGACTGCAGCCCGCTCACCGGCTTGTTGGTCCAGTTCATCAGCGTACCCAGCAGCCCCGTTAAGCCCTGACAGAAGAACACCAACGCCAGACCGGCAATCACCTGGTTAATGCGCATTACCAGCACCATGAGCGCGAATAGCTGCGACACCACGGCGGCAGCGATCATGGCGATAATCAGCGCCCAGACAGTCGCGCCACCGGTCATCAGCGAGGCGCCAATGCCCGTCAGCGCGCCCACCAGCATCAAACCCTCGGCACCCAGCGCCAGCACGCCACTGCGCTCAATGACGATCAAACCCAGCGCTGCCAGCGCGAAGGGCACGGCAAAGTCGGGGATATTGCCGATCCAGCTTGCGATCATATTCATCAGCCCTGCCCTCCCTGAATACGACGAATACGGTGGCGAATAAAGAATTCCGAGGACGCCACGCAGATCACCAGAATCGCCTGGATCAGCTGCACCATCGAGAAAGGAATCTGGTAGAACACCTGCAAACTGCGCCCCGCGACAAAGAGTGTGGCCACCAGCAGGGCCACCACGGTGGCGGCGATGGGTTGGTTACGCGCCAGAAAGGCGATCAGAATGCCGGAGAAGCCGTAGCCGGCGTAAAACGAATGGGTCAAGCGCCCTTCCTGCCCGGCGGTAACCATGAAACCGGCCAGCCCGGCGAGAGCACCGGAGAGCAGCACGGTACCCAGAATCACCCGAGTGACCGGCACGCCGACTGCCCGCGCCACCCCAGGACTGTTGTCGACGAAGCGCAAGTACAGACCCGCACGCGATACCCCGGTGAACCAGAGCACAAAGAGCGCGACCAGCATGGCAATCACCACCGCCAGGCTGAGACCGTCGAACAGTTCCGGCAAACGCTCGAACACCCGGTACTGCGGCGAATAGGGAAAGGAGTCACGCGGGTCTTTCCAGCTGCCGTACACCAGGTGCAGCAGAAAATTGAGCGCAATGTAGTTGAGCATCAGCGTCGAGATGATCTCATTGACCTTGAGGTGCAATTTCAGCAGCGCCGGGGCCAGCGCCCACAGCAGACCGCACACCAGCGCGCAGGCCATCATCAGCGGCAACCGTAGCGCCGGTGGCCCTATCTCGAACAGGGAGATGGCGGTCGCGCCAACGGCGCCCCAGATCATCTGGCCTTCCAGCCCCAGGTTCCAGAACCGCGCGCGGAACGCCAGGCAACCAGCCAGACCAACCATGATCAACGGCGCGGCCTGAAACAGTACCGCGCGAAGGCTTTGGTTATCGAACAGCGTGAGAATCACAAACTCGTTGAGCAGCTCACCCGCTGGCACGCCGGCGGCGACCAGAATCCCAGCGGAAATCAGCAGCCCCACCACCAGCGCCAGGGCGATGACCAGCGCCTGCCAATACCAGGCCATCTGCTGCCGTACTTCCAGCGTGTAGCGCCGCGCCAGCAAGGGTTGAAAATTCGTTGCATCAAACATGGTTCACCATGGCCTGCCCTATCGCCTGGCGGTCTGCCGGTTGCGCAAACTCACCGATAATTCGTCCTGCCGACATCACGCCAATGCGGTCTGCCAGCGCCATAACTTCGTCCAGATCCTCGCTGATCAGCAGTACCGCCGCATCGGCATCGCGTGCACTGCGTAGCCGCTCGTGCACCGCCAGGGTGGCGCGCACATCCAGGCCGCGGCTGGGGCTGTGGACGATCACCAGTTGCGGTTGGCGGTTGAACTCGCGGGCGATCACCAGCTTTTGTGCGTTACCGCCCGATAAAAGCGCAGCCTTTTGCTGCAATGAGCGCACGCCCTGCACGTCGAACTCGCTGACCGCCGCCGCGGTATCGGCGTCGATTCGACCGCGGCGTAAATACCAGAAAGGCCCGTAGCGTCCGCTGTGGATTTCGCCCATGGCAAAGTTGTCGCTGATCGACAGCGGCGCAGCCAGCGCGGCGCTGTAGCGGTCCGCCGGGATACAGGCGATGCCCAGTTCGCGGCGGCGTGCCGCACTCAGGCTACTCAACTCACCCTCGCCTATCAGCGTCATACGGCCGCTGACGGGTTCCGGCAGCCCCATCAGCGCATTGGCCAATTCACTCTGGCCGTTGCCACCAACGCCGGCGATGCCATATATCTCACCCGCGCGCAGGCTTAGATTCACGCCGCGCAATACCGGGTTGCTGGGATCGCTCGAATGCAGCTCGCTGACCTTGAGGCGCACCTCTCCAGCGGCACGGCTGGCCGGAATCTGCGGGGGCGTTGGAGCATCGCCCACCGTCAGCTTGACCAACTCGCCCACCGAAACCGATTGCGGCTTGAGACTGGCAACCGTGCGGCCGCTGCGCATGACCGTGACCTGGTCGGCGTAGCGCATCACATCGTTCATCTTGTGCGTCACCAGGATGACGGCAGCGCCCTCCTGCTGAGCAAAATGCTTGACCGTGGTCAGCAGGTTTTCTGCTTCCGCATCGGTGAGTACTGCGGTGGGTTCATCTAGAATCAGGATGCGGGCACCGGCCAGCAGCACCTTGAGAATCTCAACGCGCTGCTGCTCGGCAACCGACAACTGATCAACCCGGGCAAAAGGATCAATACTGAAGCCCAGCTTGGCCGCCATGGCTTTGATGTCCTCGGCGGTCTGCTGCAAACGTTTGCGGTAACCGAGGGCCTGATCAGTGCGCAGGCCCAGGAGTATGTTTTCCGCAACGCTGAATGGCTTAACCAGCTTGAAGTGCTGATGCACCATGCCGATACCCTGGTTGGCAGCATCCAGTGGCCCCTTGAGGCGCACCGGATTATCGTCAATCAACAGCGACCCGGTCTCCGGTGCGTACAGCCCCGCGGCAATGTTCATCAATGACGACTTGCCTGCGCCGTTCTCACCCAGCAAGGCGTGCACCTCACCCCAGCAAGCGGTAAAAGACGCCTCTGAGAGAGCCTTGAAGCCGTCAAATGACTTGCTGACGGCGTCCAGTTGGATCGCGTTGGTATGACTCATTGCTGGGTAATCACTCCCTTCACGAACCAGTCCATTGACCACAGCTGACCGTCGTCCAGGCTCTCGCCTTCAGCAGCCTTGACGTTGCCGTCACGGTCGGAGATCGGGCCGGCGTAGATCAGCTTCTCGCCGTTGAGCAGCTCTTCACGCGCCGCCATGATCTTGGCCTTGTCTTCTTCGCTCACCGCCTTGCCGCAGCAAGCCACGTCAGTACCGCCCTGCTCCATCGACAGCAGCGCACCGTTTTCAGCCGGCTTCCAGTTACCTGCCATGATTTTCTTCAGTTCAGGTGCCAGGAAGCGATCCCAAACCCAGACGGAAGAGCATACGGTGGCTTCTGGCGCGAACTCGCTCATGTCGCGGTGGTGACCGGTACCATGCACGCCCCGCTCCTGGGCAACGATCTGCGGGGTTGGGCTGTCTACGTGCTGGCCGATAACATCAGCGCCCTGGTCGATCAAGGCGGTCGCTGCAGCGCGCTCTTTAACCGGATCGTTCCAGGCGCCGGTGTAGATCACGGTAACGGTGGCATCCGGGTTGATCTGCTGCGCGCCCATTGCGAAGGCGTTGACCGTCCAGTTCACCTGGCCAAAGGGGTTGGCTGCGACAAAGCCCAGCTTGCCGGTGGGCGATGCGGCGCCCGCCGCCATGCCACACAGGTACTGGCTTTCATAGGTGCGACCGTAGAAGGATTCCAGGTTGTCGGAATTGGTGGTGCCGGAGCCATTCAGGAAGGCAACATCCGGGTACTTGTCGGCCAGCTCCTTGAACGTATCGGAGTAGCCAAACGCTGTACCAATAATGATGTTGGAGCCACGCTGAATCAGACGCTCAACCGTGGGTTTGATGGCCGAGGCCGTTTCCGGCACGCTCTCCACGTACTGGATCTTCTGATCGATGTCGTCTTCCAGACGCATACGCGCCTCATCAAAGGCCTGGGTCCAGCCGCCGTCGTTGCGCGGGCTGATGTAGAGCATGGCGATCTTCGCCGGGCCCTTCAGGGTAAAGCCTTCGTCCGCTGCCGAAGCAGAGTTCATCAGGCCGCACGCGGCCAGAGCACATACCGTGCCCGTAAGCAGTTTCTTCATTGCCAAAGTCCTTCTTGCGGTGGGTCTTGAGGTTTAAGCGCGTTACAGCATGTGATTGATCCGGAACACGTTGCCTTCCGGGTCCAACAGAACCGCCTGATACCAGTTGTAATAGGTGGTATAGGGAGGCTTGATCAGGGTGGCGCCATGCTCGCAGGAAATCGGCACCATGCGGTCGACGTCGTCGGGGCTATCAACATCGATATTCAACAGAAACTTGCAGCCGCTGGTCTCGGCGTAATCGGCCAGGTGCAGCAGATCGTAGGCATCCGGTGCATTGAAGCCGATGCAGCAGCTGCCGGCGTCCAGACCGACAAAGATGGGCGAGCGGATGGCTTCTACTTCCGGGAAGCCGAATACGCGCTGATAGAAGCCGCTTAGGGCTTCGATGTCGCGGGCAAACACGTTTACGTAGGAAAGTTTGCTCATATCAGGCCACCTTGCTGCCGCCGAAGGTGGTCTGGCGCACAAACTTGGACTGCAGGTGGTCACCTGAACTGACCGGTGCGTAGCGTGGATGCTCCCCTGCCGGCAGGCAGCTGGGCAAACATTCGACCATGACGTCGTAGTTCGGCTGATGGAAGAACACCAGCGACTGGCGCTGCTGATCACCTTCTACATCTTCCGGCGGGTTGACCACGCGGTGCAGCGTCGAGATCCACTGGTCGTTTGTCCACTGCATCATCAAATCGCCAATGTTGACCACAAAACCGTCTTCTACATAGGGCACATCGACCCACTCGCCTTCGCGGTTGCAGACCTGCAGACCACCCAGGGCGCCGTCCGGTTTGACGATGGTCAGGCTACCGTAATCAGTGTGCGCGCCGGCGCGCAGCTGGCCTTCCTCGATACCTTCCTTTAGGTGCGGATAACGCAGGCTGCGGAACATGCTGATGTGCTTGTCGATCTTGTCGTCGAAGAAGTTTTCCGGCAGTTCCAGCGCCAGGGCGAAAATACGCATCAAGCTGCGCGCCAGATCTCCCATGGCGTCAAAGTACTCAGCGTAGGCCGCATCGAAGCCCGGCAGTGCGGTTGGCCATACGTTCGGCGCAAAATGCGGACCGGCCATGGCTTCGGAATAATAGGGCTCATCCGGCACATTCAACGGGCCGATGGAGAAGGATTCTTTCAGGTCGCCGGGCGCAGCTTCTTCCATGGAGTAAGAAAGGCTTTCCTCTGCCACTGCACTGTAACCGCGCACCATGTCCGGACGCGGCCTGTTTGCCTTGCGTTTTTCCTCCATGGGCAGATCAAAGAACTCGGTCGTCAGCTGGCTGACGCGTTCTATCAGCTCGACAGGAATCTGATGCTGGGTAATGACCAGAAAACCGATGTCCCGGCATGCCTGATTGACGGCCTTGGCCACTGCGGTCTTGCCCTCAGGGCTACCGCTGAAATAGGGACCAAGATCGATGATGGGTACATATTGAAGCGTCATACGATTGCATCCTCCGACTGAGTTCCGGAGTACACATCGCTGCGTCGCCGGATCTGAAGAATCTGCAGGCAGTTAAAACCGCCCACCGTTTCAAACGAGGAAAACAATTGCAGCAACTATGCCAAGAAAGCTTTTTTCAGCAATTACAGCAACTTGAATAAAAAGCCTGGCTTATGTTTGATCAAATGGTCTGATTCAGAGCACCCGGTTTGTGCGGGTAGCCCGAAAACGGGGCGACGGAGCCGTCGCCCGCAGTCAGTTGCGCGGGCAGATACCCTGCAACACCAACATCTTGAGATTTGCCAGGGTTTCAGCAAAGAAAGCAGGATCGTCCAGGGTGCGACCGGAGACGGCCTCAACCTGAACGCGGAAGTCAGCATAATGTTGCGTAGTGGCCCAAAGCGAAAAGATCAGGTGGTGTGGCTCGACCGGGGCCAGCTTGCCACTTTCAATCCAGGCATTGATTACCGCCACCTTGGACTCGACGATCTCGCGCAGCGAGGTGCGCAGCTCTTCCAGCAACAAGGGGGCGCCCTGAATTACCTCCAGGCAGAACAACCGCGATTCCGCGGGATGATCACGCGACAGCTCCAATTTAACTTGAAGGTAGTCACCAATGGCCTCGACCGGGTCCTGCTCTACGCTAAACGCCTGCAATGGTCGCAGCCAGACCTCCATCAATTGCCGCAGCACATTGATGTACAACTCTTCCTTGGAGGCGAAGTAATAAAGCAGATTGGTTTTCGATACATCGGCCTGGCTGGCCACCTGATCGAGACTGGTGCCGTGCAGACCGTAGCGCGAAAAGATATCCAGCGCGGCTTCCATAATGGCGCTGCGCTTGGTTTCCATCAGCCGCTTGCGACGATTCAGCGTCGCCTCGCTCGGCACCCTGCTCCGCGCCTTGGGCTTCTTCGCCGGCGTGCCTGGGCGCTGTATCTGTTTGCTCACGGGTTATCAGCCTCATTCCTTGGTGTGCGCATTCTACCCCCTTGCGCCCTATGCAACTCAAGCCCCGGATTTTAATCATGCGCTTGCCCCAATTCGGACCGGCCGCGCACAAACCAAGTGCTCTAACTTGGACTAAATGGTCTGTAATAAGCAGCAAGTTAAATGCAACTACTTGATAAATATATAAAACGCAA
The DNA here is from genome assembly GCF_900105255.1 of Halopseudomonas sabulinigri. Classification (NCBI taxonomy): domain Bacteria; kingdom Pseudomonadati; phylum Pseudomonadota; class Gammaproteobacteria; order Pseudomonadales; family Pseudomonadaceae; genus Halopseudomonas; species Halopseudomonas sabulinigri. The sequence continues at coordinate 739,593 of NZ_LT629763.1, forward strand.
TTCTGGCACGCTTGATGCTGTTCTCTCGTCACCAAGCGGCACGCCGTGTCGCTACCGAATTGATAGCAGAACCTGAGGGCACAGCAATGAACGTAGGCATCTTCATCCCCATAGGCAATAACGGCTGGCTGATCTCAAAAAACGCGCCGCAATACATGCCGACCTTTGACCTGAACAAAACCATCGTTCAGCGCGCCGAGCATTACGGCTTCGAGTTCGCGCTGTCGATGATCAAGCTGCGCGGCTTTGGTGGTGAGACCGAGTTCTGGGAGCACAACCTGGAATCCTTCACCCTGATGGCCGGCCTCGCTGCCGTCACCGAGCGCATCCAGTTGTTTGCCACCGCCGCCACGCTGACCATTCCGCCAGCGATCGTTGCACGTATGGCCTCCACCATCGATTCCATCTCCCACGGCCGCTTTGGCGTCAACCTGGTAACCGGCTGGCAGAAGCCGGAGTACTCGCAAATGGGCCTGTGGCCCGGCGATGAGTTCTTTGCCAACCGTTATGACTACCTCAGCGAATATGCCACTGTGCTGCGCGATCTGTGGAGCACCGGCACCAGCGACTTCAAGGGCGAGCACTTCCAGATGGACGACTGCCGCGTGAGCCCAAAACCCCAGGCCGACATGAAGATCATCTGCGCAGGCCAAAGCGAAGCCGGCATGGCCTTTACCGCCAAGTTCGCCGATTACAACTTCTGCTTCGGCAAGGGCGTAAACACCCCGAAAGCCTTCGCTCCCACGGTAGAACGTCTGGAAAAGGCCACCGCCGATTCCGGCCGCGATGTGACCTCGGTTGCACTCTTCATGGTTATTGCCGATGAGACCGACGAAGCCGCCCGCGCCCGCTGGGAATCCTACAAGGACGGCGTCGATGAAGAAGCCGTGGCCTGGCTGGGCGCGCAGGGCGCCGCCGACACCAAGTCCAAGGGCGATACCAACATTCGTCAGATGGCCGACCCTACTTCAGCGGTGAACATCAACATGGGCACCCTAGTCGGCTCCTTCGAGAACGTTGCCAAAATGCTCGATGAAATTGCTGAAGTGCCCGCCACCAGTGGCGTAATGCTGACCTTTGACGACTTTGTCGAAGGCATCGAGAACTTCGGCCAGAAGATTCAGCCGCTGATGAAGAGCCGCAAACACGTTATCGACATGCTGGAGAGCGCGTAATGAACAGCCTGAGCACAGCGGTTGTGGGTTATGCGCCCAACCATAGCCACGACAGCAACATGGTCCTGCCGGCACGCCCGGAATCACTGGCGATCAACGCCAATGACACCGCGCTGATCGTGGTCGACATGCAGAACGCCTACTCGACCAAGGGCGGTTATCTGGATCTGGCCGGCTTTGATATTTCCAGCACCGGGCCGGTCATCGAATCCATCGCCAAGGCAATCAAAGCTGCAAGGGAAGCCGGCGTACAAGTGGTGTTCTTCCAGAACGGCTGGGACCCGGAATACGCCGAAGCCGGCGGGCCGGGTTCGCCCAACTGGCACAAATCCAACGCGCTGAAAACCATGCGCAAGAACCCCGAGCTGATGGGTACGCTGCTGGCCAAGGGCACCTGGGATTACGATCTGGTTGACCAACTCAAGCCGCAGCCGGGTGATTTGGTGGTGCCCAAGCCTCGCTACAGCGGCTTCTTCAACACCGCTTTCGACAGCCTGCTGCGCAGCCGCGGCATTCGCAACCTGGTGTTCACCGGCATCGCCACCAATGTGTGCGTGGAGTCCACCCTGCGCGATGGCTTCTTCCTCGAATACTTCGGTGTGGTGCTGGCCGATGCCACCCACCAGGCCGGGCCGGATTACGTACAAAAAGCCTCGCTATACAACATCGAAACCTTTTTTGGCTGGGTCAGTACTGTAGATGACTTCTGCAGCACCCTCGCCGCCGCAACCAAAACCCAAGGAGCAACCGCATGAGCAAGCAGACTGTACTTCCCGCCGGCACCGGCAAACCGCTGGCGCCTTACGTCCCGGGCTCCATGGCCGACGGCATTCTCTATGTCTCCGGCACCCTGCCCTTCGACAAGGACAACAACGTGGTCCATGTGGGTGATGCCGCTGCCCAGACCCGTCATGTGCTGGAAACCATCAAGGGTGTGGTCGAAGAGGCCGGCGGTACCATGGATGACGTGACCTTCAACATGATCATGGTGCGCGACTGGAGCGATTACGCGGCAGTCAATACCGTGTATGCCGAGTACTTCCCCGGTGAAAAGCCCGCGCGCTATTGCATCCAGTGCGGTCTGGTAAAACCGGACGCGCTGATCGAGATCGCCAGCATCGCGCATGTTGGCTAAGCCATGAATCACAGCCTGCACATCGAGATCCATGGTCGGCAGGACGCCGCGGCCCCGACGCTGGTGTTCAGCTCGGGGCTCGGCGGCGCCGCGCACTTCTGGACGCCGCAGCTGGCCGCGCTGGCCGATGACTTTCGCATCGTGCTGTACGATCAGCTCGGCACCGGCCGCAGCCCGGCCGCCCTGCCGGCGGGCTACAGCATTGCCGCCATGGCCAAGGAGCTACGAGAGCTACTGGCGGCCAACCGCATCGCTGACTATCACCTGGTGGGTCACGCCCTTGGTGGTCTGGTGGGTCTGGAGCTGGCACTGCAAAACGCGCCGGGGCTGCGCAGCCTGACCTTGATGAACGCCTGGGCCGCCGCCAGCCCGCATACCGCGCGCTGCTTTTCAGTGCGTAAGCAACTGCTCGCCGGTGCAGGGCCCGCGGCTTATGTTGAGGCGCAAGCGCTGTTTCTGTATCCGCCAGACTGGATAGCCGAGCACATCGAACAACTGGACATTGATGACCGCAAGCACGTGGCCGGCTTTCCGCCGACCGACAATCTGCTGCGCCGCATCAACGCGCTGCTGAGCTTTGCGCCCGGCGCCGCCCTGCAGCAGGTTCGCCAACCCACCCTGCTGATTGCCAACCGCGACGACATGCTGGTGCCCTGGACCTGCTCGCAAACCCTGCAACAGGCATTACCGAACGCTGAGCTGCAGTTGTTCGAGTATGGCGGCCATGCCTCCAGTGTGACCTGTGCCGAGACCATCAACACCGCGTTGAGCGATTTTATCGCCCGCGTAACACACACCCATACCGCCGCCTGAGCGAGGGCCACATGCATCAATCACTCGACCAAAGCGCCCTGGCGCAACTCTTCACCGACGCCCGCAGCCACAACGGCTGGCTCGACAAGGCCGTGCCCGACAGCCTGCTCGAAGAACTCTACGATCTGACCAAAATGGGGCCCACCTCGGCCAACTGCAGCCCCGCGCGCTTCGTGTTCATTCGCACCAAACAGGGCAAGGAGCTGCTCAAGCCCTGCCTGTCTTCCGGCAACCTGGAAAAGACCATGGCCGCGCCGGTCACGGTCATCGTTGCCTACGACAGCCGCTTCTACGACTCACTGCCGTTTCTGTTCCCGCATGCCGATGCGCGCAGCTGGTTTACCGGCAGCCCCGAGATGATCCATGAGACCGCGTTCCGCAATAGCTCAATGCAAGCGGCCTACTTTATTTTCGCCGCGCGCAGCCTGGGTCTGGATACCGGCCCCATGTCCGGCTTCGACCCCAAGGCACTGGACACGGCGTTTTTCAGTGACAGCCACTGGAAGTCCAATCTGTTGATCAATCTGGGTTATGGCGACAGCAGCAAGGTATTTGATCGCTTGCCACGCCTGCCCTGCTCGAAAACCTGCATACTCACCTGAAGGAGTTCACCATGTTGGCCATGAAAACCCCAGAGCCCATGCCCGTGGAAGTCAGCCGTGATGCCTTTCGCAATGCCATGTCGGTGCTGGCCGCCGCTGTCAACGTTGTCACTACCGATGGCCCCGCCGGTCGTGCCGGATTCACCGCCACAGCGGTGTGCAGCGTTTCGGATGAGCCGCCCAGCCTGCTGGTATGCCTGAACCGCAATGCCTCGGTATACGACACCTTTTGCGCCAACGGCCAGTTGTGCGTTAACACCCTGACGGCTGATCAGCAGGCACTGTCCAACCTGTTTGGCGGCAAGTCTTCGATGCAGGAGCGTTTTGCCACCGCTGAATGGAGCACCGAATGCACCGGCGCACCGCTGCTGGATGATGCGTTGATCAACTTCGACTGCCGCATTACCAATCGCGTTGCTGCAGGCAGCCACGACATTCTGATCTGCGAAGTGGTTGCCGTGCGCCAGCAAACCAGCGGTGAAGGGCTTGTCTACTTTCAACGCGGTTATTGCAACGCCACCTCGCGCGCCTGATTGCCTCGCACAAAAAAGGCCGGCATACCTTTTGGGTATGCCGGCCTTTTTATGTCGCCGAGTGGCGCAAGCTAGCCCTCACGACTATATCAGGCAGCCACTGCAGCCAAGGCCGCTTCTACTTCTGCTCGGCCCTTGCCAGCCTCCACGTCACCCATCGACTGGCCTTCAACATGCAGGAAGGTCACATCCTTGATGCCGATAAAGCCAAGCGCAGTGGTGATGTACGGCTGTTGGTGATCCTGCGGCATACCCTGGTGGCGACCGCCACGCGAGGTCACCACAAACACCTTGCGATCGGGCGTCAGACCAACCGGGCCGGTTTCGGTGTATTTGAAGGTTCGGCCGGCGCGCAGTACGTGGTCAAACCAGGCTTTCAAGGTTGAGGTAATGCCGAAGTTGTACATCGGCGAGCCAATCACCACCACGTCACTGGCAAGCAGCTCATCGACCAGTACGTTGGAGCGATCAGACGCCGCGCGCTCGGCATCGGTCTGTTGGTCTACCGGCTTCATCCAGCCGTTGAGCAAGGTTTCATCCAGATGCGGCAGGGCCTGGGCAGCTAGGTCGCGAGTGACGACCTTGGCTGCAGGGTATTGAGCCTGAAGCTTGGCAACCAGGTTAGCGGTGTATTCGCGCGACAGAGAACCGTTCTGGCGTGCGCTGCTTTGAATGACGAGAATCTGCTGCATGAAAAACCTCCATCGAATGCGTTGTGATGGAGGCCATATTAGACCCAACAAAAAGATATAAAAGCGCAAATATACGCTGATTATGATCGATTAAGTTGATACATTTACTTGGGTTTACAGTTCAGCGTCACCCGTACCAGGGTAATCGCGCGTTCAAACGGCTGGGTCAGCACCGTGCTTTCACCCGGCTCGAGAATGGTGCGTCGGGGGAAGGGCCGTTCCGGGCCGCTGACGAAGGTGCCCTCGCATTCTGCGGTGGTGTCGCCATTGTTGCTCACGGTCACAGTGGCAACGTTGCTGACATCGTCCGAGGTAGCGGAAATGTTGAGGCCCTCTGCATTGATTTCGATCTCGATGGGAAAGGATGCCAGAGCCACCGCGGGCAGCAGGCAGCTCAACAGTAAAACCGGGGGTAAGCGCGACATGCTCAAGCTCCTTGTTATTAATCGACGATCAGTACGTAAAGCGGCAGTACCAAGTGCTGCGCCACAGGAGGCAGTATAGATGAAAGCACCCCGGGTCACGCTGGAACAATGGCGCACACTCCAGGCGGTTGTCGATCACGGCGGCTATGCCCAGGCAGCTGAAGCTCTGCACCGCTCGCAGTCCTCGGTCAGTTACACCATCGCGCGCATGCAGGAGCAGCTCGGCGTGCCATTGCTGACCATAGAAGGCCGCAAGGCAGTGCTGACCGAGGCCGGTATTACGCTGCTGCGGCGCTCACGCCAGGTGGTCGAACAAGCCAGCCAACTGGAGCTACTCGCGTACCAGATGGAGCAAGGCTGGGAAGCAGAGGTTCAGTTGGTGGTTGATGCGGCCTACCCTACCGAGCGCCTGGCGGTGGCTCTGAAAGCCTTCATGCCACTAAGCCAGGGTTGCCGGGTGCAGTTGCGTGAAGAGGTACTTTCCGGCGTTGAGGAGTGCCTGATCAACGGCAGTGCAGACCTGGCCATCTCTGGCATCAGCATTGCCGGCTTCCTGCCGCAACAGCTCAACGCGGTAGATTTTGTCGCGGTAGCGCACCCCGATCATCCTCTGCACCAATTGCAGCGTGCCCTCACCCACGACGATCTGCAGAGTCAGCTACAGGTCGTGATCCGTGACTCCGGCCGCCGCCAACCGCGCGACTCCGGTTGGCTGGGCGCCGAGCAGCGCTGGACGGTTGCCAGCCTCGGCACTGCCGCCAAGCTGGTCGCACGCGGGCTGGGCTTTGCGTGGCTGCCAGAACACGAAATCAGCTCAGAGATCGCTGCCGGCAGACTCAAGATACTGCCGCTGGAACAAGGCGCACGCCGTTCGCATTATCTGTTTCTGTATGCCAACCGTGAGCGACCCATGGGCCCCGCCACACGGATTCTCGCCGACCTGCTGATTGAACATTCAGTGACAGCCTGATGCCAGGCTTCTCTTCGCGGCAGCTCCGTGCCTAGAATGGGCTTTTCGGCTTTCAGGGATGCACCGCATGCCGCAGATCAGACTCAATGGCTGCCAGTTTCATTACACCGATCAAGGCAGCGGGCCCCCGCTATTGCTGTTGCATGGGCTGGGGTCGAGCGAGCGCGACTGGGAATACCAGATTCCCGCATTGACCCCGCACTACCGGGTGTTGTGTCTCGATAGCCGTGGCCACGGACAGAGCGAGAAAGGCGGCGCCGGTTACTCGATAGCCCTGTTTGCTGCTGATTGCCTGGCATTCATCGAAGCACTGAAATTGGAAAAGCCACACATTGTCGGCCTCTCCATGGGCGGCATGATCGCCTTTCAACTGGCGGTCAACTCGCCGCAGATCCCGGCCAGCCTGACCATCGTCAACAGCGCGCCGGAGGTCATTCCACGCAAGCCAAAAGAATACTGGATGGCCGGCAAGCGGCTGTTTTTTGCCCATGTGTTGCCGATGCGCGCCATCGCTGGCGGGCTAGGCAAGTTGCTGTTCCCCAAGCCGGAGCAGCAGCATCACCGCGATACCTTTCAGGCGCGCTGGAACGAGAACCACCGCGCCAGCTATCTGGCCTCGCTGCGCGCCATTGTCGGTTGGGGCGTGAGCGCCCAGCTGGATCGCATCGCCTGCCCGGTCCTTGTCGTCAGTGCGGACCAGGATTACACGCCAGTGGAACAAAAGCGCGAGTATGTCAGTCGATTGGGCGATGCCAGACTGGAAGTCGTCGACGATTCACGGCACGCTACACCGGTTGACCAACCCGAGGCCTTCAATGCGCTGCTGCTGTCGTTTCTGCAGGAAGTGGACGCCGAACGGACCCTGACCCACGAAGTAGATCCTGCCTGAGCAGGACTCTGAATAACGGAGTAAATGATGCTGAAACACCTTATTGGCGCTGCCACCCTGATGCTGCTGAGCTGCACCGCACTGGCCGACAGCCCCCGCGTGCAACTCTCGACCTCGCTCGGCGATATCGTACTGGAGCTTAACGAAGAAAAAGCCCCGATCAGCGTGGCCAACTTTCTGCGCTATGTGGAATCCGGGCATTACGACGGTGTGATTTTTCACCGCGTCATACCCGGCTTCATGATCCAGACCGGCGGCTTTGAAGAAAATATGCGCCAGCGTGACGTCGGCAAGCCGATCAAGAACGAGGCCGACAATGGACTGGACAACAACCGCTATACCATCGCCATGGCGCGCACCGGTGTGGTCGACAGCGCCACCAGCCAGTTCTTCATCAACCTGGGCAATAACGATTTTCTGAACCACGGTGGCCGCGACTTTGGTTACGCGGTGTTCGGCAAGGTGGTCAGCGGTGAAGGCGTAGTTGAAACCATCGGTAAAGTCGCCACCACCAGCAAGGGCGGCCACTCCGATGTGCCGGTCAATCCGGTCACCATCCTCAGCGCCAAGGTATTGGACGCGGAATAAACACGCTCGCTCAGGTTGCCTGCCGGAATGGCAGGTAACCTGTAGACTCCTGCTGGTAAGCCCTCACCCCGGCGCGCTCGCGCTGCAGAAACTCCGCCACCGCCTCGTGCAGCCCTGGCTGCAGTTTGTGCCAAGACTGCGTCAGTACCGGCTCAAAGCCGCGCACCAGTTTATGCTCGCCCTGCGCGCCGGCATCAAAGCGTTTCAGCCCCTCGGCAATACACCTATCCATGCCCTGGTAGAAACAGGTCTCGAAATGCAGCCGATCAAATTCCTCCAGGCAGCCCCAATAACGCCCGTAGAGCGTGTCGTCACCGACCAGAAAGAGCGCTCCGGCTACGTCCCGTCCGTCCTGCCGCGCAAACACCAGGCGCACAGCGTCGCTCAGCCCGGCTGACAGCTGGCTGAAAAAAGCGCGACTGAGATAGGGTTGCTGGCCGCGCTTGAGATAGGTCGCGGCGTAGAACGGGAAAAAACGCTCCCAGTGCGCCTCGCTTATTTCAATGCCCTGATGCCATTCAAAGGTGATGCCTTGCACCACCACCGACTGACGCTCCTTGCGAAAATTCTTGCGCTTGCGCGAACTGCACTCAGCCAGAAAGTCATCAAAGCTGCGGTAGTCACGGTTGAACCAGTGAAATTGGCAGCCCAGCCGTTGCTCCCACCCGGCCTGCTGCAACAAGGGGCTCTGCGCATCATCGTTGAACAGCAAATTGACGCCCGATACCAGGCCGCGCTCCAGGGTGTCATTCAGCGCCTGCACTATCAGCTGCTGGCTGGCCGTGCAGCGGCCCAGCAAACGCGGCCCCTGCACCGGCGAGAAGGGCACCGCGGCCAGTAGCTTGGGGTAATAGTTCTGCCCTGCTCGCTCCCAGGCCTCGGCCCACTGCCAGTCGAACACGTACTCACCGTAGGAATGCATCTTCTGGTAGAGCGGCAAGAGTGCCTGCAGGCTACCGTCGCTGTTCTCAACGATCAGATGCGCCGGCAGCCAGCCGGTGCCTTCCCCAACCGAACCGCTGCGCTCCAGAGCGGCCAGAAAAGCATGGCGCAAAAACGGATAGCTACCAGGCAACAGAGCGTCCCACTGGCTGGCGTCGACCTGGTCAATCTGCGTAAGCTGGCGTAGCTTCATAAGGTGTCACATCTATAAATCGGCATAGCGCAGAGAGTGCCACAGCCCGACGGCATTGCCGAACTGATTTACCCGCGGCACGAATTAATTCGGATTCGAGCGCAAGAAATGCGATGCAGCCAAACGTAAGCGGCTGGCATGCTGTGACTTCACTCGACCAGTTTGTGAGATGAACATGAAGGCAGCAAACAACAGCAGCGCGACCAGCCCAGGGATTCCCAATCTCGCCCCTGCAGATACTGATGAGCTGCGCTGGCAGGCGGTGGTAGCGCGCTCAGCCGCAGCCGATGGTGAGTTCATCTATGCGGTGCTCAGCACCGGCGTATACTGCCGCCCAAGCTGCCCATCCCGTCAGGCGCGGCGTGACAACATGCGTTTCTTCGACAATCCGGCGGCAGCTGAACAAGCCGGTTTCCGCCCCTGCAAGCGTTGCCGCCCCACGGGTGCATCCCCTCAGGAGCACCAGCAACAGCGCATTGCCGAGCTGTGCCAGTGGATTCAGCGGACCGAGCACCTGCCAAACCTGCAGCAACTGGCCGAGCACGCGCAGCTCAGTCCCCATTATCTGCACCGTCTGTTCAAACAGACGCTGGGCATTACGCCCAAGGCCTACACCAGCGCCCTACGGCAGCAGCGCTTGCAGGCCGGCCTGAGCCAAGCCACCAGCGTTACCGAGGCCGCCTACGCTGCCGGTTTCGACTCCAGCAGCACACTCTACAACCAGGCGGCGCTCGGAATGGCACCCGCGAGCTACCGGGATGGTGGTCGTGCGCAGCAGATCACCTACGCCATCGCGCCCTGCCCGCTTGGTCAGGTGCTGGTAGCGATGAGCAGCAAGGGTATCTGCGCCGTTCTTCTGGGTGATGACCCTCAACAACTCGCTGCAGACCTGCACCAGCGTTTTCCGGCAGCGGCCTGCCTGCAACAGGACGCTGCCTTGCACGACAGCCTGAGCGCGGTGATCCAACTGATCGAGCAGCCGCACGCCGGCATCAAGCTGCCGCTCGATATTCGCGGCACCGCCTTTCAACAACGCGTCTGGCAGGCATTGCAGCGCATTCCGCCTGGTGAGACGCGCAGCTACCGCGAAGTCGCCATCAGCCTGAATGCGCCCAACGCGGTGCGCGCGGTCGCCGGCGCCTGCGCGGCCAACCCCTTGGCCCTGCTGGTACCTTGCCACCGAGTGATACGCAGTGACGGAGCCTTGTCCGGTTATCGCTGGGGGCTGGAACGTAAACAGCAATTACTGACGCGTGAGGCCCGGGAATCTGCTGATGCATGACCTGAACCACGGCGTTCGCATCCGCACCACGCTAGCGCTGCCTGGCGACTTTCGCGTGGATGATGTGCAGCGCTTCTACCGCCGTGACGGCCAGCAGCTTGCTGAGCGCGTGAACGAGCGCGCTGTCTACAAGGCCCTACTGTACCGCGGCGTGCCCAGTCGCCTGGTAATCGACTTTTCACCGCTGCCTGCCGCCCGCATCAGCCTGCACAGCGACGCGCCAGTCGAACTGACTGAAGCGGCGCTGGGCGACTGGGCAGCTCGCCTGCTGGGGCTAACCCAACCGATAGAGAGTTTCAGCCGTTGCTATGCCGAGCACCCACATCTGGGCGAACTGCTCCAGGCCAATCCGGGCTTACGCATACCGCAGGCCATCCTTCCCTTTGAAGCGGCCTGCTGGGCAGTGATCGGCCAGATGATCAGCGTTGAAGCGGCGACCTCCAATCGCCGACGATTGATCCAGACCTTTGGGGTAACCCACAGCAGCGGCCTGCTCTGTCACCCAGACGCCGCCATCCTGGCCGGGCTGGACGAGGCCCAATTGCGCTCCTGCGGTCTGTCGCGCAGCAAAGTCGCTGCATTGCAGCTATTGGCCAAGGAAACCCTGGCCGGCCAGCTGCCGCTGGAACAGACAGCAACACTGGACACAGCCGCAGCACAACGCCTGCCTGCCGACCTGCTGGCCCTGCGGGGTATTGGCCCCTGGACCGCCAGTTACATATTGCTGCGCGGCTTCGGTCTGCTGGATGGCTCGCTGCACGGCGACGTGGTGGTACGCAAACGTCTGCAACGTCTGTTGGCGCTGGAGGCCGCGCCTGATCAGCGCGAGACTGCAGCCTGGTTGGCGACTTTCAGCCCTTACCGGGCATTGGTGGCGGCGCACCTGTGGGCCATGCCCAGCGAGCAGAAAACCACCGACTACTAAGCTGGTTGCACCTGTAAGGCAGCGCTCCATACTCAGAAAAGTGATCGGGCCCAAGCGCTGCCACTTTTTTATCGGGCAAAAAAAACCCCACCGAAGTGGGGTTCAAATCAGGAGCAGATCTTTGTTGCTAACAGCTTAGAACGCGTACTGCAGACGGGCAGAGATGGCGTCGCCGCTGTCGTCTACGCCAGCACCGTTGTAAGACGGATCGCTGGTTTCAGCCATGATGTAGTCCAGCATGACCTTGACGTTGTTGTTGGCGTACCAGTTCACACCCAGGGTGTGAGTCTGTGCGTCAGTGCTGCCAAAGCCGGATTCTTCAGCTTCGATATCGTCGTAGCGGTAAACCACTTCCCAGGCACCCATGCGCGAGTTGGACGGCTTGACCGCGTCAAACTTGCCCAGCTTGTAGCCGCGCGCTTCGCCAGTGATGGTCCAGGCCAGTTGTGCGTTGTAACCGGTGGCTTCACGATCGCCGCGACCAGAACCGCTCTGAGCGTCGATGTTGACCCGCATGTATTCGCTCTGGATCGAGAAAGGACCAGCTGCGAAGGCGGCTTCCAGGCCCCAGGCAGTGTCGTTCTCGTAAGCGTCAGCCACTCCGCCGGTGTCGAAAGGACGGCCGTTGGCGTTGGCAGAAGTATCTTCAGTAACACCGCGAACGTTCAGACGTGAACGCAGACGGCCGTCGCTGTTGTCGGTGCCGCGGTCGGCGTAATTGATACCGAAGTGCAGTACGTTGCCCGCTTCGTGCATCGGGGCGAATACGGCACGCAGGTTCATCTGAACGTCGTCCTGACCGTCTTCGTCGTTAGAGTCTTCAGGCTGATTCAGACCAGCAGAACCGTAGAAGCTGTCAGCCAATTTGGCTTGCAGCTGGATGCCCATGCCGTTGTCACGATCGTTGACCCAGCTGGCCAGATCATAGATGGACGAGCGCTCGATGGTGGTGATCCACTTGGAGCTGGTGGCTTTTTCCAAACCGAAATCGGGGTCAAAACGACCGACCTTGATGCTGACCGGCTTCCAGCCAGTGTAGGCAATGGAGGCTTCATCCCAATCACCGCCGCCTGCTTCGTTGGCAAAGTTGTAGTTCAGGGTGTACTGCCAGTCAGTGAACGCGTAGCCAGACAGTTCCAGAATGGCGCGGCGGAAGTAAGCTTCGTTGGCAGCGTTGCCGTTGCGAGTGTACAGACCGTCGAAGCTGTCGTAGTCAGCTTGCAGACGACCGCCCAACTTGAAACCGAAAGACTTGTCAGAGGCGTCGAGGGTCAGGCCACTCTTGGTGCCCAGTACCAGATCGGAACCATCGGTAGTCACGGTACCGGCTACGGCTTGCATGGATACAGCGGCTGCCAGGGCGCTGATAGCGAATCCGGCAAGTTGCTTACGCAGTGTCATTGAGTCTTCCCTCATTTGTGTTTTTGCGTTGACAGTGAAACAACACATTTGGGCCGCCATGTGGCATCAGGCCCGGTGTTGGAGGGAATCTTGGCAGCGCTATATTTCATATCAGTTGCGCGAAGATGAACATTCGATGACAGAGGAACTTTTTACCGCAACCTGGGCTCGCGCAGGTTGCGGTAAAAAAGAGCAGAAGAGGAATATCGCTAAATCAGTAAGATAGGAAAACAATCCAGAATTATTGTCAGCTAGGTTTTACGTCACCGGGCAGCAGGATGTCGTCGGTAAACCAGGCGTTCAAAAGCTGCAGCCCGTTGCCGAGAAAAACGTGGTCGCAGGCTAATCCGCATTGCGCGGCTACCTTGGTCAGCAACTTCTCGATGCGCTGCGCGCCGCTATCCAGTTCAGCCAGCAACTGATAAGTGAAGGCCGTCAGCTGCATAAAACGCACCTTGTCGTGGCGGTCGCGCCAGACCAGCAGCCAGGTCGGTTGCTCCGGCCTGTTGCGCGGCTGAAAATTCACGCCAATTCGATGCACTGGCCATTCATACGCATGGGCACACACCAGCGGCGATACCTGAACACTGCTCTGCAGACTCAACGTGCTGCCCTGCTCTGCCGCGCCTGGCAGCTCAGCGCAGGCGGTATCCAGCGCGAGCTCCAGCCATTCGTAATGCGCCAGCTCCAGCAGATATGGAGGGTCATCCGCTTGCGCACGATAACCTTGTTGCAGCCACTGGATGAATTCTTGCCCGATCTCCAGAAAGTACGGCGAGCGGCAGTGATGCTCGGCAATAAAATCGGTTACCAGCTCGCGCCAGCGCGGCGCCGGTAACAGGCTATGCACTACCGGGAAGGTTCCGCGCACGAAGCTTTCTATGCTTTGGTAAAACAACCGCTCGTACACCGCCACGCGTGCGGGCGGCACACCCTCAGGCAAGGCGGCGCGCTCGGGCGCGCGCACCCTGGCGGCAAAACCGCGTTGCTGATCGACCGCGCTCATGCGCGCAGCGCCTGCGGCGCGGCGGCTCGTTGCAGCGTGCGAATATGCTCGACCTCCGCGTAGAGTTCCGCCAAGGGAGGAAAGTTGAAGTCGCGCTCCAGCAAGGTGGGCCTGACACCGTGCTGCCGGTAAGCCAATTGCAGCAATTGCCAGACCGGATCGATGACAGCGGCGCCGTGGCTGTCGATTTTCAGGTCCGGCTCGGCATCGAAGTGACCGGCTACATGCATGTAGGCAATACGTTCACTGGGCATGGCACGGATATATTGCTCGGCATCGGTGGCAAAGTTGATGCTGTTGACCAGCACGTTGTTGACGTCCAGCAGCAACTGGCAATCGGCCTCCTGCAATACCGCGTTGACGAAGCCAGGCTCATCCAGTTCGCCCGGAAAGCAGACGTAGGCCGACACGTTTTCAATGATCAAGGGCCTTTCCAGCGCGTCTTCAACCTGTTTGATACGCGCCGCTATACGCCGCACGGTGTCGTCGGTAAAAGGCACAGGCATGAGATCGTAGAGCTGACCGTCATCGGCGCAGGCCGACAGGTGCTCGCTATAAACATCGATGTGGTGAGTATCAAGAAACTGCTTTATATCGCCCAGCAGGCGCTGATCCAGCGGCGCCAGGCCGCCCAGGTTGAGCGACAGGCCGTGACAGGCGAAGGAGTAGCGCTCAGTTAGCGCACGAAACTGGCGGCCAAAGCGACCGCCCAGATTGATCCAGTTTTCCGGCGCTACTTCAAGAAAGTCGGCCCCGGATACCGGGCCGGCATTGATCTCATTCAGCAGACTGCGGCGCAGACCCAGGCCTGCGCCCTGCACGCCGAAAGCGTGGGGAATCGTCATTGCTCAGCTACCGCAAGTGCCTTCACCGCACTTGCCTTCGCGTTCGCCCTTGCTCTCGCCCTTGTCTTCGCCACAGCTGCCCTCGCCGCACTTGCCTTCCATGTCACCTTCGCCATGGTTGTCGGCCAGGTTATAGCCACTTTGCAGCTCTTCTACGGCAAACGGATTGTCTGCAGCGTTGACGCTGGCGCCAGCGCCCATCAGCGTTACGCCCAGAGTAACGATAGCGGTATTGAGTTTGTTCATGGTCAATCTCCATTTTGTAATGAGGACAGGAACTGCCCTCTCACCAAACTAGACCAGGCTCGGTCGCTACGGTTACAAAAAAGTGATTTTTTTCTTCGCGGCGGTTATTGCGGGCCATCGTGATCGGCTGCGGCGCCCTTCTTCCGCTGCTGTGCAGCCATGGCACGCAGCAGGGTATCTAGCTCTGCAACAGGAGCATCCGGCAGTTGGCGAATCACCCGCTGGCTGACTCGCAGTTGGCGAATAAAACGGCGACAACGAAAGCAGATTGCCAGGTGCGCACGCACGGAAATGCGCTGCCGCAGGCTCAACTCGCCATCCAGCAGGTCACTGGACTGTGCCACCAGATCCCTACACGTCAACATTCGCCGGTTACCTCAAAATGCTCCAAAGTCGCAAAAACGCTCAAGCGTGCACGGTGCAACAACACTCGAACATTAGAGTGCGATATGTCGAGCAGGTTACAGATTTCTTCCAATTCGAGGCATTGGCGGTCGCGCAACAGCAATACGCTGCGCTGCAATTCCGACAGGCTACTGAGGGTGTGTTCCAGACAATCACGCAGCTCCTGCGCATCCAGCAGCGCTTCGGGAGAGTCGCTGTGCCACCCGGCAGGGCCTTGCTGCCAATGGCCGTCCGGTTGGAAGCGATCGTTGTCTATGCTGCCGTGCGGGCCGCGAAGGTCATCGATAAACACTTCGCGGCGCTGTTTTTTCAGGCGGGTCTTGGCGGTATTGGCGGTAATGGTCAGCAACCAGGTCTTGAGACTGGAGCGCTCGGCAAAACCGTCGATATTGCGCACCACCGCAAGCCAGCTGTCCTGTACCACCTCGTCGGCGCTACTGCTGCCGACGATAGCGATGGCGACGGCGCGCATAGCCCCCTGATACTGCGTAACCAGGGCGGCGTAGGCCGCCTGGTGGCCGGCGCGCAACCCGGCGAGCAATTGCTCTTCAGTCACCGGCGCAGCAGCCGCGCAGTGGGCAGTGGCATCAGTGCTTGCGTACCACGACACTGCCGATGGAGTAACCGGCGCCGAACGAGCAGATCACCCCGTGGCTGCCCACGGGCAGATCGGCCTGATTCTGGTGGAACGCGATGATCGAGCCGGCTGAGCTGGTATTGGCGTACTTGTCGAGTACCACCGGTGCCTCCTCGGCACTTGGGTCACGCCCCAGCAGCTTGCGCGCAATCAGCATGTTCATGTTCAGGTTGGCCTGATGTAGCCAGAAGCGCTTGATGTCTTCTACGTTCAGTCCTACTTCCTGCAGATGGTTGCCAATCAGCTCGGCCACCATGGGGCAAACGTCACGGAATACCTTGCGACCATTCTGTACAAAAAGTTTGTCTGGCTTACCGACGCCCTCCTCGTCACAGCGGTTAAGGAAGCCGAAGTTGTTGCGGATGTTGTTGGAGAACTTGGTCAGCAGCTTGGTGCCGAGAATCTCGTAGGGGTGCTCGCAAACCGCCTGGTCGGCGCGTTCTATCACCACGGCGGTGCAGGCATCACCAAAGATGAAATGGCTGTCACGGTCACGGAAGCTCATGTGCCCGGTGCAAACTTCCGGGTTGACCATAAGCACCGCCCGGGCCTGGCCCAGTTGCACGGCGCTGACCGCGTTCTGAATACCAAAGGTGGCAGACGAACAGGCGACGTTCATGTCGAAGCCAAAACCTTCGATGCCTAGCGCTTCCTGCACTTCAACCGCCAGCGCGGGATAGCCTCGTGGCAGATTGGAGCAAGCGACGATCACGGCGTCGATATCGGCGGCCGTGCGACCGGCCGCTTCAAGCGCCTGATGCGCGGCCTTGACGGCCATTTCGCAGAGCAGCGAAGGCTCATCGTTACTGCGCTCGGGAATATCCGGAACCATGCGGTTAACGTCTAGAATGCCGCTCTTGTTCATCACATAGCGGCTTTTGATGCCGGAAGCTTTTTCGATGAACTCGGTACTGGAGCCGGCCAGCGGCTCAACGGTACCGGCTTCGATAGCGGCGGCGTTGTCGGCATTAAACTGCGCGACATAGGTATTGAAGCTTTCCACCAGCTCTTCGTTGCTGATGCTTTCTGTGGGGGTGTACAAACCTGTTCCGCTGATCACGACTTTGTGCACGGTCGGTCCTCTTCTCATGTTATGGACGCGGTCTACTGCACGCCGGCGCGTTACAACCAGTAAACCACTCTACTTTTCAGATACTAATCAGCTATGCGTCAGATACTAGCGCAGGTGTTGCTCAAGCCAACTCAATACCAGCGGAAAATGATCGACCTCCGCCTGCGGGTGAGTCAGCAGATCATTGTGGCCGTAGCGCCGAGAACAACCCTGGCCCTTCTGCAACAGGACAATCTGCGCGTCGTGTGGGCCCAGCTCGCGGGCAAAGTCACGAACATCGCCGATATGCCCCTGTTGACGATCCGTTTCGCCGGCAAGATACAAACTTGGCGGCCACGCCAGCTCCGCTATCGCGCTAGCATAGTCGAATCCATCCTCAAGATCACGCCATTCACCGCGCATCCAGGCCAGATTGGCTGCATAGATGGCAGTGGATTCATCCGCGGACCCCAGCGCCATGGCGCGGGCCGGAATCAGGCCCTTGGCGTGGCCGAGCAGCGGCAGCAGGCGCCGCCAGAACAGCGCACTGGCGAAGCGGGTAAACAGGCCGCCATGCCGCTGCCCTCGGCGCACGGCAAACTGCAGCAGACCAGCGATCCCTGCCAGTAAATCCGGGCGGCGAATCAGCGCGCTGGCCAACCAAACACCGCCCCAGCCATGGCCGCCGGCAAACAGCGGTTGTTGCCGATGGCGTTCCTGCAGTAGCGCCAGCGCGGCTGGCAAATCTTCGGTAATCACTCGGTGCTGGGTAACCTCAGCCGCCGCGTCCTGCAGCCTGGGTTGACTCGCGCCATGACCGCGCAAATCGAGCACATAAACGCTGTGCCCTGCTGCCGTCAGCACGCCCACCAGGCCTTGGTCTCTCCGCGGGTGGAACACCCTGCCGTCTTCCAGCGCGCCGTGTACCAGCAGAACCACGGCGCGCTGCGGCGACCCGGCAAAGCAGCGCAGTTGCAGCTCGACCGAGTCCAGATTCAGACTGAGCCTTTCCATCGCGGGGTCTTCCACCGGCCATCCTTTTGCGTTGAGTGGTTGTTGGCTCGGCAGTGTAGCGAGCAATGGCGCTTCAAGCTGTGATTTCGCGCCAAAGTTTGGCCAGTCGCTTGGCCGAAACCGGCATGCGCGTGCCGAGCTGCTGAGCGAACAGCGACACCCGGTATTCCTCCAGCATCCAGCGCCATTCATCCAGCTGGCTGTCCCAACGGCCCTCGCGTTGCCACTTGTCAGTGAGCGCCTGATATTGCTGCTGAAAACCCTGCAGCTCATCGGTCCAGGCGCGGTCACGCGGCACCTGGCCCGGCAACTTGTCGAGCCGTTGCTCGATGGCGCTGAGGTAGCGCGGGTATTGTGCCAGCCACTGGGCTGGTACCTCGCGAGCAAAGCCAGGGTAAATCAGTTTGGCCAGTTGATCGCGCACATCGTTCATGGCCATGGCGTGGGCCAGTTCAACCTTACCCTTGAAGCGTTTACGCAGGCCGTGCCACTGCTTGAGGATCGCCAGCACTTGCTGCGCCAATTGCTCCGCAGCTGGCACCCAGTCTGCACGGCGTTGCTCAAGCAAGGCCTTGATCGCATCGGGGGCACGCGGCAGCGGCTCGCCCTCAAGCAGAAAAACCCGATCAACCGCGCCCAGCAACACGTCTTCGGTCAGCTGTTTTGCCGTGCCCAGATCACGGTAATAGATGGCGGCGTCTTTCAATGCCTGGTTCCTCTGTCGCACCAGCCGGGCTTGCTCCGGCAGCGCCTGCAGCAACAGGCGTTGCACGCCCTTGCGGTGCTGTTGGGCGGCGATCTGCGCCACATCAAACAACTGCTCCACCACCTCCTCGCCCTGCTCCACCCAGGCTGGATAGACCTGCACGGCAATGCCCGCCTGCTTGCGCACCTGCGTTTCGGCCAAGGCATAACTGCCTGCCGGCTCAGCATTCTCAGGTGATTCCTGCACGGCGCTGCTGGCCGGCTCCGGCTCCATAGGGCGGCCCTCCAGCTCTCCGCAGAGGGCACTGTAGTCGCGCCCACTGCAGATCACCTCGCCAGCGGCGTCAACTACTTCGATACGCATGCGCAGGTGATCTTCCAGCGCGATGTCATGCCAATTCTGTTCATCCAGGCGTACGCCGGTCATGCGCGTCAGTTCCCGGCCCAGGGCCTGAGTGAGACTACCCTCGCCAAACGGCATGCGCTCCAGCGCCGCGCGCACAAAATCCGGCACAGGCACGAAGTTCTTGCGCAGCGCCTTGGGCAGGCCACGCACCAGTGCCACGCACTTGTCGAACAATAGCCCAGGCACCAACCACTCCAGGCGGGCCGGAGGAATGCGGCGCAGCAAGGACGCGGGGATCCTCACCGTTACCCCGTCAGCCGGATGCCCTGGCTCAAAGTGATAACTGAGCGGCAACGCGGCAGACTCCCAGCGCAGCAGGTCAGGATAAAGGTCGGCACTAACGTCGTTGGCTTCGCGCTGCAGCAGATCATCGCGGGTCATGTGCAGCAACTTGGGCTGCTGCTGGCTGGTACGCTTCAGCCAGCGCTCGAAACTGGCCAACTGCACGATATCGGCGGGCAAGTGCTGATCGAAATAGCGATACAGGGTTTCATCGTCTACCACGATGTCGCGCTTGCGCGATTTCGCTTCCAGCTCATCCAGCTCACCGATCAGCTGTTGATTGGCCTTGTTGAACGCAGCGCGGCCATGCCATTCACCCGCCACCAGCGCATGGCGAATAAATAACTCGCGCGACACCACCGGGTCTATTGGGCCGTAGTGCACCTTGCGCCGCGGCACTATGATCAGGCCGTAGAGCGTTACCTGCTCGAACGCTACCACTTGCCCGCGCTTTTTCTCCCAGTGCGGCTCGCTGTAGCTGGTCTTGGTCAGGTGCTTGGCCAGCGGTTCTATCCAGAGGGGATCGAGCTTGGCCGCCAGCCTACCGTAGAGACGCCGGGTTTCGGTCAATTCGGCCACCATGACCCAGGCAGGCTTTTTCTTCGCCAGCGCAGAGGACGGATGCAGCAGAAAGCGCCGTTGCCGTGCACCCAGATAATCTCCCTCCTCGGTCTTGTTACCCAAGTGGCTGAGCAGCCCGGACAACAACGCCTTGTGGATGGACTCGTGGCCTGCGGCCTGTTCGTTTTCTTTCAGACCCAGATCACGGCAGGTCAGGCGAATCTGGCGGTGCGTCTCACGCCATTCGCGCAGTCGCAGATAATTGAGAAAGTTGCGCCGACACCAGCTACGCAACTGGCCCTGGGTCAGCGCCTGACGTTGCTGCTCATGGCCGGCCCACAGGTTCAGGAAGGCGGCAAAGTCGGAAGCGTCGTCGGCCCATTGCGCATGTGCCTGGTCGGCGGCTTGCTGCTTTTCCAGCGGCCGTTCACGCGGGTCCTGCACGGCCAGCGCACTGGCAATCACGGCGATCTCATGCAGGCAGTTTTGTTGCGCGCCTTCGAGCAGCATGCGGCCGATCCGCGGATCGACTGGCAGGCGCGCCAGCTGGCGGCCCAACTCGCTCATGCCACCGGCCTTGTCTACGGCGCCCAGCTCCTGCAACAAGGTAAAACCGTCACTGATGGCACGGCTGTCTGGTGGCTCGATAAAGGGGAAGTCCTCGATGCGCCCCAGACGCAGGTTGAGCATCTGCAGAATGACCGACGCCAGGTTAGTACGACGAATCTCCGGATCGGTAAATGCCGGCCGACCGTTGAAGTCTTCTTCACTGTAGAGGCGCACGCAGATACCCGGCGCAACGCGACCACAGCGACCCTTGCGCTGATTAGCGCTGGCCTGCGAGACCGCCTCGACAGGCAAACGTTGCACCTTGGAACGCGGGCTGTAGCGGCTGATACGTGCTTCGCCCGGGTCAATCACATAGACAATCCCAGGTACCGTCAGCGAGGTTTCCGCGACGTTGGTGGCCAGCACCACCCGACGCCCGGCGTGGGAAGCAAAAATCTTCTGCTGCTCGGCGGCTGACAACCGAGCGTAGAGCGGCAGAATCTCGGTATGTTTGAGATTGGCCTTGCGCAGATAGTCAGCGGTATCGCGAATCTCGCGCTCGCCCGGCAGAAAGATCAGCACATCACCCGGCGGTTGCCGCTGCGCACGTTCGTGATCGGCAATTTCGCGCAGGGCAGAGACGATGCCCTGATCGATACTCAGGTCTTCCTCTACGGCGTTGCCCTCTTCGTCCTGCTCCGCGGTGAGCGGGCGATACCAAAGATCGACCGGGTAGGTTCTGCCGGAGACCTCAATCACGGGGGCATTATTGAAGTGTTGCGAGAAGCGTTCCAGATCAATGGTCGCCGAGGTAATGATTACCTTCAGGTCTGGCCGCTTGGCCAGGATAGTCTTCAGGTAGCCCAGCAGAAAATCGATATTCAGGCTGCGCTCATGCGCCTCATCGATGATCAGCGTGTCGTAGCGGTTGAGAAAGCGATCATTCTGCGTCTCGGCTAGCAGAATACCGTCGGTCATCAGCTTGATCAGCGTCTTGTCCGAGCTTTGGTCGGTAAAACGCACTTGGTAGCCCACCAGTTCGCCCAGAGGCGTACCCAGCTCATCGGCGATACGGCTGGCGACACTGCGCGCTGCCAGACGTCTTGGCTGAGTGTGGCCGATCAGGCCGCGGGTGCCACGCCCCAGTTCCAGACAAATCTTCGGTAGCTGGGTGGTTTTACCCGAGCCAGTCTCCCCGGCAATAACCACCACCTGGTGCTCGGCAATAGCGGCTTTGATCTGCTCGCGCTTCTCGGCAATCGGCAAGCTGTCGACAAAGCGAATGGACGGAATGCTGGCCGAGCGCGCGGCAACCCTGGCAGCTGACGCCTCGAAGCGCCTGACCCAGTCGCCGCTGGCGCTGACCTGGCCGGCACCGCTCAGTTTGCGAAACTGTTGTTGCAGGCGCTGGCGGTCAGCCGCCATGACGCTGGAAAAATCGGGGCTGCGCATCTCTGAGTCGGGCATGGAGCTTCCTGTGGCATGAAAAAACCCCGCCGGGACCAGCCAGGCGGGGCTTTATTGTCGCAAAAATGCGCGCGTGATTGCAGGCGATTAGCCGGCCAGTTTCTTCAGCTCTTCATCGCGCAGTTCACGGCGCAGAATCTTGCCTACGTTGGTGGTGGGCAGACTGTCGCGGAACTCGACGAACTTGGGCACTTTGTAGGCCGTCAGGTTGCTGCGCATGTGTTCCTTGACCTGGGCTTCGGTCAGGTTGGCATCCGCGCTCTTGACCAGGAAGACCTTGATCGCCTCACCGGATTTCTCATCCGGCACACCAATGGCAGCGCACTGGGCAACACCTGGAATAGCGGCCATAACGTCTTCCAGCTCATTGGGGTAGACGTTGAAGCCGGAGACCAGAATCATGTCTTTCTTGCGGTCGACGATGCGCAGGTAGCCGTCTTCCTGAATGATGGCGATATCGCCGGTCTTCAACCAGCCTTCGTCATCGAGGATTTCCTCGGTGGCTTCCTTGCGCTGCCAGTAGCCCTTCATGACCTGCGGGCCCTTGACACACAGCTCGCCGCGCTCGCCCAACGGCAACTCGTTGTTGTCTTCGTCGATTACCTTGCACAGCGTTGAAGGCACTGGAATACCAATGGTACCCAAGCGAATATCACTGATTGGGTTGACCGTAGCGACCGGGCTGGTTTCGGTCATGCCGAAGCCTTCACATACCGGGCTGCCAGTTACCTCTTTCCAGCGTTCGGCCGTGGCCAGTTGCAGCGCCATGCCGCCGGACAGCGTGACCTTGAAGCCGGTGAAATCCAGCGCGCGGAAAGCCGCGTTGTTGCACAGGCCGGCAAACAGCGTATTCAGACCGACAAAACCGGTGAAGCGATGCTGCGAGAGCTCTTTGACAAAGGCATCCAGGTCACGCGGGTTGGTGATCAGAATGTTGTGGTTACCGCTCAGCATCATGGCCATGCAATGGAAGGTGAAGGCGTAGATATGGTAGAGCGGCAGCGGGCAGATGATCACCTCTTCACCGTCGATCATGTTGGAGCCCATCAGCGCCTTGGCCTGCAGCATGTTGGCCACCAGGTTGCGGTGCGTGAGCATCGCGCCCTTGGCAACCCCTGTGGTGCCGCCGGTGTATTGCAGCACAGCCAGATCTTCGGCGGCGGGCGTGGCTTCAGTGAAGGACAAGGCACGGCCCTTGGCCATGGCGTCATTGAACTTGACCATGCCCGGGATGGAATAGGACGGCACCATCTTCTTGACGTGTTTGACGACGGTATTGACCAGAAAACGCTTCAGCGGCGGCAGCATGTCGCCCACTTCGGTCACGATGACCTGCTTCACGCCGGTTTTCGGCACCACCTGTTCCGCCAGATGCGCCATATTGGCCAGGCAGACCAGCGCCTTGGCGCCCGAGTCGTTGAACTGGTGTTCCATTTCACGCTGGGTATACAGCGGGTTGGTATTGACCACTACGTAACCGGCGCGCATGGCACCAAAGACGACGATCGGATACTGCAATACGTTCGGCATTTGCACGGCGATGCGATCGCCGGGCTGCAGACCGCTGTGTTTTTGCAGGTAAGCGGCAAAGTGACCAGACAGGGTGTACATCTCACCGTAGGTAATGGTCTTGCCAAGATTGGTAAAGGCGGGCTTGTTGGCAAAGCGTTGGCAGGACTCTTTGAGCACAGCCAGAATATTGGGGTACTGATCGGGGTTGATCTCTGAGTCAACGCCCGCTGGATATTTGTCTTTCCAGAAATTTTCAAGCATGGATGCCCGCTCCTGAACGCAGTCGGCCGTGATACGCCGCGCTGTTGTCTTATGGTTTTACCGTGCCGATGCACGCATTTCGACGCAGATTTATAAAATATCGTTATTTCTGCGGCCGAAGAGCCGGAAGACTAGCAGCTTTTCCGGGGGCAGACCAGCACCCCCGGAATCAGCTGAAAGGCGCTGACTACGGGTGTTGTCAGGCGACAGGAGGCTGACCGAACAGTCAGCTTTAGCGGGTTATCTATTCCTTGTCACGCAGCTCGCGGCGCAGAATCTTGCCCACAGCAGACATGGGTAGCGACTCGCGCATTTCGTAGTATTTGGGCACCTTGTAACCGGTGAAGTTGGCACGACAATAGGCTTTCAGTTCGTCTATTGTCAGATCGGGCGAGTTGGCCACCACAAACAACTTGACCGCCTCTCCCGACTTTTCATCCGGCACGCCAATGGCAGCGGCATTGGCCACTTTGGGATGCGCGGCCACCACGTCTTCAATTTCGTTGGGGTAGACGTTGAAGCCGGACACGATGATCAGATCTTTGATGCGGTCGACAATGGATACAAAACCATCGGCGTCGATAATCGCAACGTCGCCCGTGTGGAACCAGCCGTCGGCGTCCAGCACTTCATCAGTTGCTTCCGGCCGGTTCCAATAGCCTTTCATCACCTGCGGCCCCTTCACACAAAGCTCGCCACGCTCACCGATGCCCAGCTCCGCGCCCTGCTCGTCGATCACTTTCAGCGCTGTGCCAACAACCGCCAGACCCACAGTGCCGATACGCGAAAGGCCATCGCCCGGGCTCGCAGTCACCACCGGGGAACATTCAGTCAGGCCATAGCCTTCGCCGATCTTGCAGCCGGTTTTTTTCTCCCAGCGCTCCGCCGTCGCCTTGACCAGCGCCGTGCCGCCGGAGCCGGTACTTTTCAAATGGCTGAAATCGATATTGGCGAACTCGGGATGGTCCATCAGCGCAACAAACAAGGTATTGAGGCCAACTACCGAGGAAAACGGCCACTTTGTCAGCTCGGCGACGAAACCGGGAATGTCGCGCGGGTTGGTGATCAGCACGTTGTGGTGACCGGCGATCATCATGCACATACAGTTCACGGTGAAGGCGAAGATATGGTACAGCGGCAGCGGCGCGATGATGACCTCGCCACTGTCCTTGGTGATCTTGTTGCCGTCCTTGTCGAGCTGCTGCATGTTGGCGTACACCTGCAGCATGTTGGCCACCAGGTTGCCGTGGGTCAGCATGGCGCCCTTGGCAACGCCGGTAGTACCGCCGGTGTATTGCAGCACCGCCACATCATCCAGCGTCTTGCTGACCGCCGTCGGGCGCTGTCCCTGGCTACGCTGCAAGGCTTTCTTGAAGGAGATTGCCTGCGGCAGCTGATAAGCCGGCACCATCTTCTTGACGTGCTTGACCACCGCATTGGTGATAACCCCTTTGAGACCCGGCAGCATGTCGCCAATCTTGGCTTCGAAGAGAAACTCGATGTCGGTGTCTGGCAGTACTTCCTGCACCAGATGACCAAATACGTTCATGAAGATCAGCGCACGTGCACCGGAGTCCTTGAACTGGTGACGCATCTCCCGCGCGGTGTACAGCGGGTTGGTATTGACCACAATCAGGCCGGCGCGAATGGCACCAAATACGGCAATCGGGAACTGCAGTACGTTGGGCATCTGCACGGCAATACGGTCACCGGGCTGCAGGCTGGTGTGTTGCTGCAGGTAAGCGGCAAACGCGGCAGAGTAGCGATCCAGATCAGCATAACTGAGGGTTACACCCATATTACTGAAGGCAGGACGATCGCTGTGCTTCTGGCAGGCCTGCTGGAAGACATCTATGACCGATGTGTACTGTGCGGGGTCAATGCTAGCCGGGATGCCGGCTGGCCGTTTGTCGTCCCAGAACGAAGCGTCCATTATTTTTATCCTCTTTCCCGTTGGTGCATTTGTTATAAGCTGCTCTGACTGCTGACAGGCGCCGACCAACGCCGTTACCTGCGCCGTCGCGCAAAGATCCCAAAACTAACAGCTGCTTGGGGAAATACAAACTGCAGATATGTTTCATTTGGTTTGTGAATACCTGGCTCCACTGGCGGGCAGTCAGCGCCAGGCTTGCTCCGTTTACACCCATAACAACAATCAGGATAACAGCCCGCATGAATGCCGCCAGCACCGCTAATACCCAAACACCTGACCTTGACCAGCTACGTCAATGGCACCCGCAAGCCCCCTCTCGCGCCAGCGTGCTGATCTGCCATGGCATGGCGGAACACGGCGGGCGCTACGCCCGCCTGGCCGCTGTACTCAACGCGCAGGGCATCAGCGTGTATGCTCCGGACCTCCGTGGCCACGGGCCAGCTGCGCAAGCCCGGCCAGGGCAACTACCGGGCGGCTGGCCTGCCATGGAAGAGGACCTGCGGCGATGGTTGGCTGCGATACGCAAGCGCAAGCCTGACGCCCCTTTGGTACTTCTGGGGCACAGCATGGGTTCCTATCTGGTGCAGGGCTTGCTGTTGCAGCACTCAGCACTGGTGGACGCGGTCATCCTTAGCGGTAGCAACGCGCACCCTCCTACACTCAGCCGAGTAGGCCGTTTCGCCGCAGCAATAGAGCGTACGCTGCGTGCTGACGATGCGCCGGCCCAGACCCTTGGCAAGCTCAGTTTCGGGCAGTTCAACAAGGCTTTCACGCCAAACCGCACGGACTTTGACTGGCTCAGCCGTGACCCCGTTGAGGTTGATGCCTACGTAAACGACCCGTTGTGTGGTTTCACCCTGACCGCAGATTACTGGCATGGTCTGTTTACCACGCTGCTGCGTATCGCCGATGTAAAGCAACTGCGCAAGATAAGACACGATCTGCCCGTCCTGATCATCGGAGGCGATCAGGACCCGGTCAGTGCCGGCAATGGCTTACGTAAATTGCAAAGCCGCTTGCAGCAAGCGCAACTCAAGCAGGTAGAATTGCGGCTTTACCCACAAGCGCGCCATGAGGTGTTCAACGAAATCAACCGGGAGCAGGTTACCCGCGAGACGCTTGACTGGATCATGGCCACGCTTTCACTCGACAGCATAGGGAAGCCGACTGATGAAAATGCTTGAAAACCGTACCTACGACGAACTCACTGTGGGCGACAGCGTCCGTGTTGATCATCTGGTCAAGGAGCGCGACCTGATTCTGTTTGCCGAGGTGTCGGGCGACGTTAACCCGGTGCATCTGGACGAGGCCTTTGCTGCCAACACCCCGTTCAAGGGTCGCATTGCCCACGGCATGTTTTCCGGCGCGCTGATCTCCGCGACCATCGCCTGCGAGCTGCCGGGCCCCGGTACTATCTACATCGGCCAGGAAATGAGCTTTCTGCGCCCGGTGCGGTTGGACGACACCATCAGCATTGAGCTGGAGGTACTGGAGAAATTGCCGAAAAACCGCGTGAAGATTGCCACCCGGGTGTTCAACCAGGATGGCAAGCAGGTTGTCGACGGCGTGGCGACGGTGATGGCGCCTACGGAAAAAACCGCCATCCCACAGCCCGCGCTGCCGCCGATCAGCTTTTAAACAGCAAGCAAGCAGCGTGATAACGCAGCTGTTTGCCATCATCCCCGCCATCGCAAGCTGCCAGTTTTGCTTGTCGCTTGCGATGAGGGCTTGTAGCTCTCGGCAACCGCCGCGCCGCTATTTGCTCAGATAACGCATGCCCTCCTCCAGACCTTCCAGCGTCAGCGGGTGCATGCGGTCTTCGATCAGATCGCGCACGATCTTGGTCGAGGTGGTGTAGTCCCAGGCATCACGCGGGTACGGGTTGATCCAGATCAGCTTCTTGTACTTCTCTGTAAAGCGCTGAATCCAGACGTGGCCCGCCTCCTCGTTCCAGTGCTCCACGCTGCCACCGGGCTGGGTAATCTCGTAGGGCGCCATGGCGGCGTCACCGACAAAAATGACCTTGTAGTCCGGGCCATACTTGTGCAGCAGATCCACTGTGGAAGTACGCTCGCTGGTACGGCGCATGTTGTTTTTCCAC
This sequence comes from Halopseudomonas sabulinigri, assembly GCF_900105255.1. Lineage (NCBI taxonomy): Bacteria > Pseudomonadati > Pseudomonadota > Gammaproteobacteria > Pseudomonadales > Pseudomonadaceae > Halopseudomonas > Halopseudomonas sabulinigri. The sequence goes on from NZ_LT629763.1 coordinate 767,139, forward strand.
ACCGATTCGTAAATACAGTTGTGGAAGTAGAAGTACTCCAGATGCTTGAACTCGGTACGGCACGCCGAGAACAACTCTTCGCAAACCTTGATGTGCGCATCCATTGAGCCGCCTATATCAAACAGTAGCAGCAACTTGACGGCGTTGCGCCGCTCCGGTCGCATCTGAATATTCAGCAAGCCGGCATCCTTGGCGGTGTGGTCAATGGTGCCGTCGATATCCAGCTCATCTGCCGCGCCCTGACGCGCAAACTTGCGCAGACGGCGCAGTGCCACCTTGATGTTGCGCGTGCCCAGTTCAACCTGGTCGTCCAGGTTCTTGTATTCGCGCTGATCCCATACCTTGGCTGCCCTGCCCTGGCGTTTGCCGGCGTCACCCACACGAATGCCTTCGGGGTTGTAACCACCTGAGCCAAACGGGCTGGTACCACCGGTACCGATCCATTTATTGCCGCCTTCGTGGCGTTCCTTCTGCTCTTCGAGGCGCTTCTTGAACTCTTCGATGAGTTTATCCAGCCCACCCAGAGATTCGATCTTTGCCCGCTCCTCGTCACTCAGCATGCGCTCGAACTCCTTGCGCAGCCAGTCATCGGGGATCATCGCTTCAATCAGCTGGTCGAGATTTTCCAGGCCCTTGAAGTAGGCTCCAAAGGCACGGTCGAACTTGTCGAAATGACGCTCGTCCTTGACCATTACGGTGCGCGCCAGATAGTAGAACTCGTCCATGTCGGCAAACACGACATGGTGCTTCAATGCATTGATTAGATCGAGCAACTCGCGCACCGATACCGGCACCTTGGCTGCACGCATTTCATTGAACAGGCCCAGTAACATGGGCACCTCCCAATCAGGGAAAGACGACTACGGCGATAAACCCGCCAGCCTTGTGGTCAGCGTTGAACCCGGGCACCGAAACCAGTCTCGGCGCGAGGGCTCTGCGAATGCACGGCGGGCGTTGGCCGGCCGACTTTCCTTAGCGGTTTTGACGGCGGGTCATGAAGGCCAGGCGTTCGAGCAGCTGCACATCCTGCTCGTTCTTGACCAGCGCACCGTAAAGCGGCGGAATCGCCTTGGTCGGATCGCGGTCACGCAACACAGCCTCGGGGATCTGATCAGCCATCAGCAGCTTGAGCCAATCAACCAGTTCGGAAGTAGAGGGCTTCTTCTTCAGGCCGGGCACCTTGCGCACGTCGAAGAAAATATCCATGGCTTCGGACAGCAGGTGCGTTTCGATTTTGGGGAAATGCACATCAACGATCTTCTTCATGGTCTCGCGATCGGGGAAGGCGATGTAATGGAAGAAGCAACGGCGCAGGAAGGCGTCCGGCAGTTCTTTTTCGTTGTTGGAGGTGATGATGATGATCGGGCGCTGCTTGGCCTTGATCGTCTGATTGGTTTCGTAAACAAAGAACTCCATCTTGTCGAGTTCTTGCAGCAGGTCGTTAGGGAACTCTATATCGGCCTTGTCGATCTCGTCGATCAGCAGAATCGCGCGCTCTTCAGATTCGAAGGCTTCCCACAGTTTGCCCTTCTTGATGTAGTTGGCAACGTCATGCACTTTGTCGACGCCCAGCTGAGAATCACGCAGACGGCTGACCGCATCGTACTCATACAGCCCTTGATGCGCCTTGGTGGTCGATTTGATGTGCCAGGTAATGAGTTTGGCCCCCATGGATTCGGCCAACTGCTCGGCCAGCATGGTTTTACCTGTGCCAGGCTCGCCCTTGATCAGCAGCGGGCGTTCCAGGGTAATGGCGGCGTTGACTGCCAATTTCAGGTCGTCGGTAGCGACGTAGGACTGAGTGCCTTCAAACTTCATCGGATATTCCTTGGGCCGAAGCCCGGTTAGACCAGGCGTTACGAGGATAAATGGGTAGTCAGAAACTATAGCGTGCAGGCAATCGGGCTGTAAACGAAGGGAGAGGATTCAAGATTTGAATGATACGGCGTCATTACTATTGACGAGATCGCCAAAGCGCAGCGACTTCGGCGGCTCAGCGGTCGTCCTGAACCTGCTCGAATCGCGTGGTGAAGGCTTCGACGAAGGCGTTTCGCAAGATGCCGAAAAACGCTTGCAAAGGGCTGACATCAGCCTGGTCGATACTTCCTGAGAGTTCCACGCGCGTCGCGAACTGATCTAGCTTCTGGTTCTGCAGCACTTGCTGACCACCGCCCACTACCGCCTCCCATAGGCCGCGGAAGAATCCCTTATCCTCGTTTCGCACGTCCTGGTCCAGGTCAAATACATCGACATTGCGCAGCAAGGGTTTGACGTAGCCAGTCAACTGGCTGTCGCGCACCTTGGCTTCGATCACCAGATCGCCGGTGCCGGCCTTGAAATCGAACTTGCCATACGCTGAGGCAAACTCGTTAAGCCGCGGCAATTCCAGATCGGTCATGCGCAGACGCAAGTCGAGGTTTTCCATACGTACCAGCGGATCAAAACTGGCCGAGGCCTCAATCGGCGCCTGACCCAGAAACAGCGCGGTGCCCTCGGCCGTCGCATCACGCGCGCCCTCTTGCTGCTTGGCGTTGGTCAGGTTGAGCACCGTGAGATCAAGCTCATTTATATACAGGTTGACCGGCGGTTCGGAGTTGAAATTACGGAAGGCAACCACGCCTTGATTGATGTCTACCCGGTCCAGGCGTACCGGCAGAATGGATTGCACCTTCTCGCGCCAATCCACCCCGGTACCGGATTGCTTCTGCTCCTCGCTGTCACCATCGACAAAATTGAGTTCCGGCTGGTTTACTTCCATTTCCGCCACCAGCACGCCGTTGCTCCAGAAAGGCCGCAAACGAATTTTGACGTTGGTTTCCGGTAGCTTGAGGAAAGGCGCCTGTGTATTGCCATCCACCTTGACGATATTCAGACCTTCCATACGGTAGGCGCCGCGCCACAGGACGATATCGACATCCTCAACATGGCCACGGTAATCGCCCATGTCGGCCATCTTCTTGTTCAGCACGTCCTTGACGACAATCGGCAGCAACAAATGTACTGCCAGCAGCAACACCGCCAGCAGCACAAAAAAACCCAGAAGATAACGACTTTTTCGATTCATACCGGATTGACCCTCGCAACCCAGCGCAGTTCACCTCGATTGACGGATATTCCCGCCAGGCATAGGCTGATTGACCTGTATTCGGTAGTCACCCACCACCTTCACTGCCCACAAGGAGCTCTCGCATGAGCCGCATTTTCGCAGACAATTCACAGGCCATCGGCAATACGCCGCTAGTGAGAATCAATCGACTCGGCCCCCAAGGCGTGACCATCCTGGCCAAGATCGAGGGCCGCAACCCGGCTTACTCGGTAAAGTGCCGGATTGGGGCGAGCATGATCTGGGATGCCGAATCCAGCGGCAAACTGAAAAGCGGTATGACCATCGTAGAACCCACATCCGGCAACACCGGTATCGGCCTGGCATTTGTTGCCGCCGCCCGCGGCTACAAGCTGGTGCTGACCATGCCTGCGTCAATGAGTCTGGAGCGGCGCAAGGTACTCAAGGCGCTCGGCGCCGAACTGGTACTCACCGAGCCCGCCAAGGGCATGAAAGGTGCGATTGAAAAGGCCAGCGAACTCGCCGAGCAAAATCCGGACGAGTACGTGTTACTGCAACAGTTTGAGAACCCAGCCAACCCGAGTATTCACGAAAAGACCACTGGCCCGGAAATCTGGAACGACACCGAAGGCAGCATCGACGTGCTGGTGGCCGGCGTAGGCACCGGCGGCACCATCACCGGGGTTTCCCGCTATATTAAGCAGACCTGCGGCAAGCAGATTATTTCAGTCGCAGTTGAGCCCAGCAGCTCGCCGGTCATCTCCCAGACGCTGGCCGGCGATGACGTCAAACCCAGCCCACACAAGATTCAGGGCATCGGCGCCGGCTTTGTGCCTGGCAACCTCGACCTCAGCCAGGTAGACCGCGTAGAGCAGGTCAGCGACGAACTCTCCAAGGAAATGGCCCTGCGCCTGATGCGCGAAGAAGGCATTCTGTGCGGCATTTCCTGTGGCGCCGCCATGGCCGCTGCCGTGCGCATGGCCGAAGAACCCGAGATGCAGGGCAAGACTATCGTGGTGATCCTGCCGGATTCCGGTGAGCGTTACCTGTCTACCATGTTGTTTGCCGACATGTTCAGCGAGCAGGAAAACGTACAGTAACCCAGCGCGCCGCCTCGCCTTCTCCGGCCTGGCGGCCTGCCCACTCGCAGCGCTTCCGCATCAGGCGCAGACTGGCTATGCTGCGGGGAAGTTTCCCCGTAACAGGCTTGGTTAAATGTCCTACTCCCCCGATCTGATTGTGCAGCACATGCTCGACGGCTTTGATCGCTATCGTGACCAGTTCCGTGAGCTTACCGCCGGTGCCCGTGCGCGGTTTGAACAGGCCCGCTGGAACGATATTCAGGAAGCCTCCACTCAGCGTATCAACGCCTATGAAGATCAGGTGCATCGCACTGCCAACGAACTGGTCGCCTCACCAGCCGGCACTGCAGTCACTGATGTAAGTAACTGGCCAGACATCCGCCGCGCCTACATTAGTGCGATTGAGACCCGGTTCGACGACGAACTGGCCGAAACCTGGTTCAACTCGATTTTCACCAGCCTGCACCAGCATGATCAGATCAGCGATGAAACCATGTTTGTGCATAGCACCCGTCCGCTGTCACGCCCGCCGTCGCGCAATGCACTGACCCGCGGGTTCATTTCCGACGGTTCACTGGAGAACCTGGCAAGCCAGATACTGCGCGAATTCAGTTTCGACACCCCTTGGGAAGACCTTGAACGCGATACCCAGATGATTGTGGCTGAGTTACAACAGGGCCTGCCGGATTGGGCCCAGATGGATCATGGACTCACCGTCGAAGTGGTGCAAAGCGTGTTCTATCGCAACAAGGGCGCCTATCTGGTTGGCCGACTGATCAGCCAGCATGAGCAATGGCCTTTCGTACTGCCGCTGCTGCATCGTGAAGGCCAGGGTATTTGTGTCGATACGCTGATCACCGATGAGTCCGAAGTCTCTATCATCTTTTCCTTCACACGCTCCTACTTCATGGTGGAGGCGCCGGTACCCAGCGAAATGGTCGCCTTCTTGAAACGCCTGCTACCCGGCAAGCATATCGCCGAGCTCTATACGGCGATTGGTTTCTACAAACAGGGCAAATCCGAGTTCTATCGCGCGCTGATCGCGCACTTGGCCAATAGCGATGATCGCTTCATCATGGCGCCCGGCGTGCGTGGCATGGTAATGAGCGTCTTTACCCTGCCCGGCTTCAATACGGTGTTCAAGATCATCAAGGACAAGTTTGCCCCGTCCAAGAACATAGACCGCGCCACCGTCATCGAAAAATATCGCCTGGTGAAGCGGCACGACCGCGTCGGTCGCATGGCCGATACCCAGGAGTTTGCCGACTTCCGCTTCCCGCGCGAGCGCTTTGATCCTGATTGCCTGAAAGAGTTGCTCGAGGTAGCACCCTCGACCGTGGTGGATGAAGGCGATGTGATCCTGATTCGGCACTGCTGGACCGAGCGCCGCATGACGCCCCTCAACATTTATCTGGAGAGCGCCAGCGACGCGCAGACCGAGGAAGCCCTGTTCGATTACGGCAAATCGATCAAGGAGCTTGCCGCGGCCAACATCTTCCCCGGCGACATGTTGCTGAAGAACTTTGGCGTAACCCGCCACGGCCGCGTAGTGTTTTATGATTACGATGAGATCAGTTACCTCACCGAAGTTAACTTTCGGGTCATCCCCGAGGCGATGTATCCGGAACAGGAAATGTCCTCCGAACCCTGGTACTCGGTGGCGCCCAATGATGTGTTCCCTGAAGAATTTCCGGTGTTTCTGTTTGCCGACATCAACCACCGTCGGCGCTTTTTCAAAATGCACGGAGACTTGTTTGACGCCAGCTATTGGAAGGGGCTGCAACGCCAGATAGAAGACGGACAGGTGATTGATGTCTACCCGTATCGGCGGACCGAGCCCGCAGCCTGAAACAACGCTTGCAAGGCTATGCAAAAAATCCGACGAAAGGCGTGTTATTTCTGGAAACTGTCGTATACTGAATTTCGTTTATTCGAGCCTGACAGTGGTTGTCAACACAGCTTGACTTGTACTACTGAAAGGCGCAGAGTGAGCGCGTAGGTTTTCAAGAGATAGAGTTGTAGGCTGCAAGCGCACTTTTCAGTACGTAAGTTTGTCATTCTCGTAATCTTTGATTCCCACGCTTTAATTGAGTGCAAGCTCAAGTATTTCAATTTGATAGGAATTATCTGAAATGGCAACTGGTACAGTTAAGTGGTTCAACGACACTAAAGGTTTCGGCTTCATCACTCCAGATGGCGGTGGAGACGACCTGTTCGCCCACTTCTCCGAAATCAAGGTTCAGGGCTTCAAGTCTCTGGCCGAGAACCAGAAGGTGTCTTTCGACATCACTACTGGTCCTAAGGGCAAGCAGGCTGCAAACATTCAGATCATCGGCTAATCCCGATCTCTGAACCAAAAAACCCGGCTCATGCCGGGTTTTTTGTTGCCTGATTTTCTGCTCGCATCAGCCCCCTACTACCGGAAAAATTACTCGCCTCAAGCCGCCGTACATCGTACCCTATGGCCCATATAGCAGAGGCCCCGGTAGTTATGCCATCGCCCGTCCGGGCGGCACGCGCCAAACCCTACCCTGCAACACCAGGCCTCGTTTTCCGCTGCCAGCCTTCTTTGTTTACCGGCAGCGTCGACCATAATCACAAGGGGGTTTACCAGTGGACAGCAAAGGTAGCAGCCAGAGCCCGGAAGCAATCAAGGTCACTATTTTCCGTGCTGCCGAGGCCATCGTCAGCGAACTGGGCGCATCCCAGCTGACCTTTGAAACACTCAGTGCTCGCAGTGAAATCGCCGAGCCTGACATCAAAGCCCTGTTCCCTGACCGTGAAGCCCTGCTGACCGCCATGATCGAGTATCGGCTGGAACGCTTCCGGGTTCGTTGGGGCGCCTACGAGAGCGTACTGCCTGATGAGCCAATGCGCGAACTCAAGGCCTTGCTGCTGAGCAACATGAGCGAATCCAGCGAAGAGAAGAACCTCGACTCGGCCATTTTTGCCGCGGCCGCGAGCAATCCGGCTTTGCTGCAGACCAGTGCCGACAACGTTGAGGGGTTGTTTGATATTCTGGCCAAGTCACCGCTGGGATTGGCACAGGCCAGCATCCTATTTTTCTCTGTGCGCGGTTACCGCCTGTTTGAGCAATTGGGCATGTGCCCGATGACCGATGCACAGCGCACCGAGTTTCAAGAGCAGATCATGCGCCTGGCGCGCATCATGAACGAGCAACGCAGCGGCGAGTAATTGCCGCCACCGCGCAGCGTTTCAGGCGTCGGAACCAGTAGGTGGTGCATCCTGTTTGCGCCAATGGTGATACAAGGCCCGCAAGCCAACAAAGAACAGATAGGCCGCGAATGCCAACGTCATGACCAGGCTAAGCTCACCCAGCATCCGCGCCTGGTTGTCCCCCGTATCCAATATCGTGTCCAGCAAATAGATGAGAAACGCCGGAGCCTGCCAGCCCGCGCCTACTTCAGCTTCGGTCGGGGTAAACAACAACACGGCCATGATGATCCACAGCGGCTCGCGGATAAACCACCATTTGATCAATCCGGCCAGCTTCCACCAAACCAGCCAGCAACCAGTCGCTGCTGCCAAGTAGACCAGCCACACGGTTTGGTATTCTGATTCATTGAACATCGACAGTTATCCACTCGGCTACAATACGCGGCCCATCATAACGGTTTTTACCCCATGCGTCCTGATCACGAACAGCCCATAGCCCACCGCCAGATTGGTACCGATCCCTACGCCTGGCTGGAGCAGCGCGACGCTGACAAGGTGCTTGCCTACCTGCACGAAGAAAACGCCTACACCGACGCCTGGCTTGCCCCTCACCAATCTTTGCAGCAGCAACTGTTTGACGAGATACGCGGTCGTATACGTGAAACCGACCTCGGGCTGCCGAGCCCGCGCGGAGCCTGGCTGTACTACCAACGCACCGAAGCGGGCGCGGAATATCCGCGCTTCTACCGCTGCGCAAGGCCAACACCCCCAAGCCTGGCCATCGACGAGTCGAGCGAGCAACTGCTGCTCGATCTTAATCAATTGGCCACGGAGCACGATTTCTTGCAGCTAGGCGATTTCAGCGTCAGCCCGGACCACAATTGGCTGGCGTACAGCCTGGACACCCAGGGTAACGAAACCTATAGACTGTTCCAGCGCTCTCTTACAGACCTGAAGACCAGCGAGCTGACACTGGCCGAGGCGGATGGCAGCCTTTGCTGGGCTCTGGACAGCAAAACGCTGTTTGCCGTGAGCATGGACGAAACCTCCCGCCCCGCGACCCTGTGGCGATTGCAAACCGGACTGGCGCCTGTGAAGGTATTCCACGAGCCCGACCAACGCTTCTATCTGGGTGTGTATCGCACCAGTTCAGACCAATTTATCTGCATCAGTAGCACCAGCAAGAACACCAGTGAAGTGCATTTTCTGCCCGCTGCGCGGCCCGAGGCCGCCCCGCTCTGCCTTGCCTTACGCGAGAGCGGACACGAATATGACGCCGACCACGGTGCAGACGGTTTCATGATACGCAGCAACCGACTTGGAGAAACCTTCGGTCTGTACCAGTGCGCCGCCGATACGCCCGGACTTGCCAACTGGCAGCTCATTACCGCACCCGATAGCGCGCGTACTCTGGAAGAGATCAGCCTGCAAAGCACCGCCGTGGTGTTGCAGTATCGTAATCAGGCGCTGACCGAGTTGGAGATACGTCCTGTTGACGGCGCACCCTACACGCTTGGCATGCCCGATGCTGTCTATAGTCTTGGCGTACAGGGCGGCGAGGAGTACAGCAGCCCGCAAATCCGCCTGCGTTACGAATCACTCAACCGCCCTGCCGAGGTCCGTGCACTTACCTTGGCCAGCGGCGAACAACAGGTGCTCAAGCAGACGCCGGTGGAGGGCCAGTTCAACGCCGAGGACTACCTGGTCGAGCGCCGCTGGGCCACTGCCGGCGACGGTACCCGCATACCCATAAGTGTGATTGGACACCGCAGCACACAGGGGGAAGCCCCCCTTTATCTGTATGGCTACGGCGCTTACGGCGCCTCGATGGACCCCTGGTTCTCGCACGCCCGCCTGTCACTGTTGCAGCGTGGCTGGCGCTTTGCCATAGCGCACGTTCGCGGCGGTGCCGATATGGGCGAACACTGGTATCAGCAGGGCAAGTTGCAGCACAAGGAGAACAGTTTCTCCGACTTCATCGCCTGTGCCGAGGAAATGATCCGCGCGGGCATCACCCAGCCGCAACTGCTGACAATCGCCGGCGGCAGTGCCGGTGGCCTGCTGATTGGCAACGTCATAAACCAGCGCCCAGAGCTGTTTGCCGCCGCCGTGGCCGATGTGCCGTTCGTCGACGTCTGGAATACCATGAACAACCCCGACCTGCCGTTGACGGTGGGTGAGTACGAGGAATGGGGCAACCCAAACGAGCCCGAGGTCGCTGCGCGGATCAAGGCCTACGCCCCCTATGAGAACGTCGCAGAGCAGCCCTACCCGGCGCTCTGGATTACTGCTGGCTATCATGATGTACGGGTGCAGTACTGGGAAGCCGCCAAGTGGGTAGCCAAATTGCGTCACCTGCGCAGTAACGACCAGCCATTGCTGCTGCGCACGCAGATGAGCGCTGGCCACGGCGGCGCCAGCGGGCGCTACCAGGCGATGCGCGAATTGGCTGAAGAATACGCTTTTGTACTGACCGTCGTACCGGCTGCAGCATCGGCCTGAACGTGCAGCAGATATAAAAAAACCGAACCCGGTCACGGGTTCGGTTTTTTATTACGCATAACGGCTTAGAAGCGCGAGTTCACATCGTCAAATTGCGCTTCGATACTGGCAGACGGTGGCGCCGTCAGCAGCGAAACAACAATGATTGCGATGGTTGCCAGGATGAAGCCAGGGATGATTTCGTACAGCCCCCAGATGCCCAGCTGCTTCCAGATCACGACGGTAACGCCACCGACGACGATACCTGCCAGCGCGCCATTGCGGTTCATCCGACGCCAGAACAGCGACAAGATCATGGCTGGGCCAAAGGCCGCACCAAAGCCTGCCCACGCGTAGGACACCAGACCCAACACCGTGCTTTCCGGGTTGAAGGCAAACATCAGCGCCAACGCAGCAATACCCACTACCGCAAAGCGACCAACCCACACCAACTCCTGTTGAGTGGCGTCGCGACGGAACAGTGCCTTGTAGAAGTCTTCCGCCAGGGCAGAAGATGACACCAGCAGTTGCGAATCAGCTGTCGACATGATGGCAGCCAGTACAGCTGCCAGCAAAATACCGGCTACCAGCGGATGCATGAGTGCCTGAACCAGCGCCAGGAAGACGGTTTCAGCATCAGCCAAACCTGCTTCGCCGAAGTAACCGATACCAATCCAACCGATTACCAGTGCCGCCAGCAAACAAACACCTGACCAGATGACCGCAATACGGCGCGCAGTTGGCATGGCAGCATCGCTCTCAATCGCCTTGAAACGAGCCAGCACGTGCGGCTGACCAAAATAGCCAAGCCCCCAGCCCAATAGCGAGATAATCGCGACAAAGCCCAGTGGCGCCCCTTCGACATCAGTCCAGATATTCAGCAGCTCGGGATTACGCGTTTCCATTGCTCCATGCACTGCTTCCCAGCCACCCATTGTGCTCAGCGCCATGACGGGCACCAGCACCAGCGCGGCGGCCATCAACAGCCCCTGAATCACATCAGTCCAGGAAACAGCGAGAAAGCCCCCAAAGAAGGTGTAGGAAATGATCGCCAGAGTGCCGACAATCACGGCAATGCTGTAACCAAAACCGAAGGTGCTCTCGAACAGTTTGCCCGCCGCAACCAGACCGGAACTGGTGTAGAACAGGAAAAACAACAGAATGAAGATAGCCGAGATAACGCGCAGCAGACGGCTCGTGTCTTCAAAGCGGTTTTCAAAGTAAGCCGGCAGCGTCAATGAGTCGCTCGCGGTGTGGGAGTACACCCGCAGACGGCGCGCCACGATCAGCCAGTTCAGCCAGGTACCTGCCAGCAGGCCTACAGCAATCCAGATCGCTTCATAGCCAGCCGTCAGTGCGTAACCTGGTAAGCCCAGCAGCAGCCAACCGCTCATATCTGACGCACCGGCTGACAAGGCAGCGGTGCCCGGCCCCAGAGAACGCCCGCCGAGAATGTAATCCGACAGGTTGGTGGTGCGCTTGTAGGCGATATAGCCCAGGGCGAGCATGACCCCGATATAGACCACGAACGTGGCCGTCACTATTGCGGTATTACCGTCCATTATTCTTCTCTCTCTTGGTTGCTGAACGTTCCCAGCATTAACTGTCCCTGCTGAATTGGCTTCCCTGTTGGTGTAGCACCTACCAACGAGCCGTTATGGCTCGCCGTCCCCCAGCGACAGCAGGCTGGCGTTTCCGCCCACCGCCGTCGTGTTGATCGTGCGCGTGCGCTCGGTGACGAAGCGCAGCAGATAATGCGGCCCGCCGGCCTTGGGCCCAGTGCCGGACAAGCCTTGACCGCCAAAGGGCTGGACACCCACCACTGCGCCAATCTGATTGCGGTTGACGTAGACATTACCAATACGCACGCGCGCATCAATATGCTCGGCGGTGTCTTCATTACGGCTGTGAATGCCCAGTGTGAGACCAAACCCCGTGGCATTGATGTCGTCGATGATCTTGTCCAGATCCTTGTTGCGCCAGGTCACCACGTGTAGCACCGGGCCGAACTGTTCCTTTTCAAGTTCGCTGATGCTGTCCAACCGGAAGGCTACCGGTGAAACGAAGTAACCATCAAGCCCCTCTGGCAACGTTGTTTCGGCAATCAGCCGACCCGCCGCCTTCATTTTGTCGATGTGCTGCTGCAATCCCGCGCGCGCCTCGGCATCAATAACCGGCCCCACGTCCGTTGCGCGGTAGCCGGGGTTGCCAATATTCAGTTCAGCCATCGCACCTTTCAGCAGCTCCAGCACCCGCTCGGCAATATCCTCCTGCACAAAGAGCACGCGCAGGGCGGAACAGCGCTGTCCGGCACTCTGGAAGGCGGAATGCACCACATCCTTGATCACTTGCTCCGGCAACGCTGTGGAGTCGACAATCATCGCGTTCTGGCCGCCGGTTTCGGCAATCATCGGGGCGATGGCGCCGTCACGCGCCGCCAGCGCGCGGTTGATGATGTGTGCCGTCTGGGTGGAGCCAGTGAAGGCTACGCCGGCGATGCGTGGGTCCGATGTCACCACGCTGCCTACCTGTGCACCGTCCCCTGGCAGTAGTGCCAGTACATCCTTGGGCAGGCCCGCCTCATGCATCAACTCGACACAGCGCATGGCCACCAGGCTGGTCTGCTCTGCTGGCTTGGCAACCACGGTATTGCCGCAGACCAGTGCCGCCGACACTTGGCCCAGGAAGATGGCCAGCGGGAAGTTCCAGGGGCTGATACAGGCAAACACGCCGCGCCCCTGCAGGTAAATCTCGTTACTCTCGCCGGTCGGTCCAGGCAGGGTGATGGTAGCGAAGCGCTGCCGGGCCTGTAGCGCATAATAACGACAGAAATCGACCGCCTCGCGCACCTCGTCGATACCGTCCTGCAGGCTCTTGCCAGCTTCCCGGGTGCACAGCGCCATCAGCTCCGGCATGTGCTCTTCAAGCTTGTCAGCAGTGCGCTCGAGCACCGCCGCACGCGTGTCCACCGGGGTTGCGTTCCAGCCGACGAAGGCGGCGCTCAGGTGGTCAATGGCGTCGCGGGTCTGTTCTGCACTGGCCCAAACCACCTCACCGACCTGATGCGACAGCTGATACGGGCACATCACCTTGCGCACCTCGCCGGCCAGCCGGTTTCCACCGACCAGCGGCGCGGCTTGCCATTGCTTATCCCACCAATTTTTCAGTTCGGCCTGCAGTGGCAACCACTGGTCCAGAACGTTCATATTGATTCCGCGGGAATTGCGCCGCTCTTCACCGTAAAGGGCCGGCGGCAGGGGGATTCGCGGATTGGCCAGCGAGGCATGGCGCTGCAGGCTGGTTACCGGATGCTCGATCAGGCCTTCCACCGGCACCCGTGAATCAACCAGCTTGTGAACGAAAGAGGAGTTTGCGCCGTTTTCCAGCAGGCGGCGCACCAGATATGGCAGCAGATCCTTGTGTGCGCCGACGGGGGCGTAAATACGTACCGGGCAACCGGCCTTTTCTATCACGGTGTCATACAGTGCATCGCCCATGCCGTGCAAACGCTGGAACTCGAACTCTTCGCCCTGGGCCATGGATAGAATACAGGTGACTGTGTGCGCATTGTGCGTGGCGAACTGCGGGTAGATCAGGCCGCTGGTGAGCGGGCTCAGCAAAAAGCGAGCGCAGGCCAGATAGGAAACGTCAGTTGCTTCCTTGCGGGTAAAGACCGGGTAAGCGGAAGTACCGCCCTGCTGGCACCACTTGATCTCGGAGTCCCAATAAGCACCCTTCACCAGACGTACCGGGATACGATCGCCCTGTTCCTTGGCCAGCAAGGTCAGCCAGCACAGCACCGGCAGAGCGCGCTTGGAATAGGCCTGAACCACCAGGCCGAAGTTGCCCCAGCCTTTCACGTCAGGGTGCTGATATACCTTGTGAAACAGCTTCAGCGACAGCTCCAGCCGGTCTGCCTCTTCCGCATCGATGGTAATCCCCACATCACCGATTCGCGCTTGACGCACTAGCTGCAACACCGTTTCGCTCAGCTCGGCGAGCACCTGTTCTTCACGGGCGGTTTCATAGTGCGGGTGTAGCGCGGAAAGCTTGATCGAGATGGTCGGCTTGGGGCTGCTACCCTTGTATTTGTCATCCACCAGGGCGGCGATAGCGTCACTGTAATCTTTCAGATACTTGCTGGCATCGGCATGCGTCAGTGCCGCCTCGCCAAGCATATCGAAGGAGTAAGTATAACCGCTATCGCGCTGCGGCTTACCGTTCTTCAGTGCCTCCTTGATGGTGCGCCCAAGCACAAATTGCCGGCCCATAATTTTCATTGCCTGCATCATTGCAGCGCGAATGACCGGCTCGCCGCTACTCTTGACCAAGCGCCCCAGCACCGTACCGGGGGTACCGTCATGGCGTTTGTCGAGGTTTACTACCTTGCCGGTCATCACCAGGCCCCAGGCCGCCGCGTTGACCAACGTGTGCTCGCTCTGGCCCACATGCTTGTCCCACTGGGCAGCATTCAACTTGTCGCGAATCAGTGCGTCGGCAGTGTCGGCATCGGGTACGCGCAACAAGGCTTCTGCCAGGCACATCAACATGATGCCCTCCTGCGTATCCAGGCTGTACTGCTGCAGTAGCGCGTCAATGCTGTCTACAGCGTTGTCACGCTTGCGCACATCAAGGATCAGTTGCCTGGCCTGCGCCGTGAGCGCATCGAGATCGCGCGGGCGCGCAAGCTCCAGCAGCTCCTGCAGATAAGCCGTCTCATCTACCGAATAGTTTTCACTTACCTTCAGCAGAAAGGCTTCCGGCTCACTGCCCATGAAGTCACCCTGCAACACCGCACTCGCTTTGAACATCCTGGCACGCTCCTGGAATCGCCTGCCACTGCCAGCCACGGCAGCCACAGTTGAATGAGTTCGCCTATCCCCTAACCCTAGACCATGGTCGGCAATTGAACGAATCACCCGTTGTTATTGAGATCTGTCGACCGATCCGCGCGCGCGCAGATACAGGCCATAAGCGACTCTAGAAGCTGGCTGGGTGAAAATATTGTTGGAAACTATGTTTTTTTTGCAAAAAACTGCGGACTAAACGGTTAATGCAGCCGGCCCAGACGCAGCTGCCGCGGCGTGACGCCGAGCTGGCGACGCATGGCGTGATTCAGGGCACTCTGACTGGAAAATCCGCAGCGGCTGGCCAGCTGAGCTACCGGAAGCCTGGTGTCGCGCAGCAATCGACTCGCTTCGCGCAGCCGCAAATCCAACACATGCTGGTGGGGTGTCCGGCCGCTAGCGGCACGAAACAGGGCATGGAAGTGACTGGGACTGACGCAGACCAGAGCCGCCAGCGCAGCCACACTCACGGTTTGCTCAAGGTGTTGAATGATGTAGGCATCAATGCGCTGCAGGTCCGCCGCATCCAGCGCATGCGGTCGCTCCTGAACCGGCCGCACCAGGCGTTCGTGCAGCGCATGCAGTAACACGCCACCCAAGTGCCAATTCAGCTGCGGCGAGCTGTGCGGCTGGTTGAGGCTGTGATCGGCGAAATCAAGCAAGCCCTGCAGTTGATGGTCCAGGTGTACAAAGCGCGGGCGGTCGAACAGCTCCGCCAAACTGTCGTCCGCGTAACCCGCCAGACCCGAGGCCTCGACCGGCAGGTCCATGATCAACATGTGATTATGGCCGCGACCGGAAAACGCATGCGCTTCACCACCGGGCACCAGGCAGGCGTGCAAGCGACTTACCGCACCGCCCTGCCCCATGACCTCAAAGTCGGCGCAGCCCTGCAACCCGACCACCAGCTGGTGTTCCGGGTGAGCATGGGTTGCCGATTGGCTCGGCAGATCGAGGATGCGCGTTTTGATCATCGGCCGATCTTGCCACAATCGCCAAAAAATTACCTGCCATTGAAAAACCCGATTGCCGTCTCCACTTCTTAAGCAAGCGAGACAACGTCCTTTTGCAGCCGCAAGGTAGACCCATGACCGATCAGGATTCAGCAGCTCCAGACTATATCGAACGTGACCAGGCCGAGCCCTCCGGCACCGGCCTGGCACTACCCAATCAGCGCCTGCCCGACAGGCTTTACCTGTTGCCTATCAACAATCGGCCCTTCTTCCCGGCGCAGGTCATGCCAGTGGTAGTCAACGAAGACCCCTGGTCCAAGACCATAGATCTGGTAGCCAATACCGAACACAAGGCACTTTCACTGTTCTATCTTGAGCACCCGCCGAAGGCCGATGGCGAGCTGTCGGCAGATCAGTTGCCCGCGACCGGCTGCGCGGTGCGCATTCGTCATGCGGTACGCGAAGACGGCAAAATCCAGTTCATTGCTCAGGGCTTGACCCGGGTGCGCATAACCCAGTGGCTGAGCCGCAAGCCGCCGTATCTGGTCGAGGTCGAATACCCCGATACCGCAGACGATGAGCGCGATGAAGTACGCGCCTATGCCATGGCACTGATTAACGCCATCAAAGAGCTGCTCCCACTCAACCCGCTGTATAGCGAAGAGCTGAAGAACTACCTGAACCGCTTTAGCCCCAACCAACCCTCCCCCCTATCCGACTTTGCCGCCGCACTCACCTCTGCCAAAGCCGGCGAGTTGCAGGACGTGCTCAATACGGTGCCCATTCTGCGGCGAATGGAGAAAGTGCTGGTGTTGCTGAAGAAGGAAATCGACGTCGCACGACTGCAAGGCGAAATCAGCGCCGAGGTTAACCGCAGCATCAGCGAGCATCAGCGTACCTTCTTCCTGAAGGAGCAGCTCAAGGTCATTCAGAAAGAGCTGGGACTGTCCAAGGACGACCGTACGGCAGATATCGAACAATTCCGCGAGCGTCTGCAGGGCAAGCAGGTACCTGAAGCCGCGCAGAAGAAGATCGACGAGGAGCTGAACAAACTTTCGGTGCTGGAAACGGGGTCGCCCGAGTATGCCGTCACCCGCAACTATCTCGACTGGGCGACGGCAATGCCTTGGGGCATCACCCATACCGACAAACTGGACATCCCGCACGCGCGCAAGGTGCTCGACCGCGACCACGATGGCCTGGACGACGTAAAACAGCGGATCCTGGAGTTTCTCGCTGTCGGCGCCTTCAAGGGCAGCGTGTCAGGCTCCATCATCCTCTTGGTGGGCCCGCCTGGCGTCGGCAAAACCAGCATCGGTCACTCCATCGCCGAAAGCCTGGGACGCCCGTTCTATCGCTTCAGTGTAGGCGGTATGCGCGACGAAGCCGAGATCAAGGGCCACAGGCGCACCTACATCGGTGCCATGCCGGGCAAGTTCGTGCAGGCATTGAAAGACGTCGGTGTAATGAACCCCGTCATCATGCTGGACGAGATCGACAAGCTCAGCAGCAGCCATCAGGGCGACCCGGCCTCAGCCTTGCTGGAGACGCTGGACCCCGAGCAGAACAATCAGTTTCTCGATCACTATCTGGATCTGCGCCTCGATCTTTCAAAGGTGCTGTTCGTATGCACTGCCAACACCCTGGACAGCATTCCCGCCGCCCTGCTCGACCGCATGGATGTCATTCGTCTCTCCGGCTATATCGCCGAGGAGAAGCTCGCCATCGCCAAGCACCATCTCTGGCCACGGCAGCTAGAGCGCGCAGGACTGCGCAAAAGCCAGCTACGCATCACCGACAAGGCGCTGCGTCAGGTGATCGACGGCTACGCGCGCGAAGCCGGGGTACGTAACCTCGACAAACAACTGGCCAAGCTGGTGCGCAAATCCCTGATGCAACTGCTGGAAACACCAGAACAGAAACTCAGTATCAAGCCGGCCGACCTGCAGGCGATGCTGGGAACGCCCGCCTTCAAAACGGAAAAGCGCCTGAAAGGCACTGGCATTATTACCGGCCTGGCGTGGACCTCCATGGGCGGCGCTACGCTGCCGGTGGAAGCCACCCGCATTCATACGCTCAACCGGGGCTTCAAATTGACCGGTCAGTTGGGTGACGTGATGAAAGAGTCAGCCGAGATCGCCTACAGCTACCTGTGCGGGAACCTCAAGACCTACCGGGCCGACAAGAGTTTCTTCGACGAAGCCTACGTACATCTGCACGTACCTGCGGGCGCTACACCCAAGGACGGCCCCTCTGCTGGCGTGACTATAGCGAGCGCCCTGCTCTCGCTGGCCCGTCAACAGGCACCGCGGGCCGGCCTGGCGATGACGGGTGAAATAACACTTACCGGTCACGTACTACCGGTGGGCGGTATACGCGAAAAGGTCATCGCAGCGCGCCGGCAACAGATACACGAGCTGATACTGCCGGAGGCAAATCGGGGTGATTACGATGAACTGCCGGATTACCTCAAGGCGGGCATGCAGATCCACTTTGCCCAGCATTTCCGCGACGTCGCCAAGCAGCTATTCGACTAGCCAACAGACGAGCAAAAAAAGGGCGACTTTTCAGTCGCCCTTTTTTTCGCTTGTACGACAGCAACAGCCCGTATCTCAATCGTCCCGATTACGACGATCATCTTCCGATGTCACGCTGAATCGATGATCCTCATCCAGCTCTTCGATTTCCGGGAACTCATGCAAGCTGCTCTCGAAGTCGTCATCGTCTTCCTCGGGCTCAGCTTCCGGCTTCTCGACTGATTTGCGCGCAGGTGCCGGGGTGAGACCTTCGATCAAATCCCAATCGGGGTCCAGGGTGAAATCGTTCAGGTTAAGGCGAGACTCGGCCAGGTCTTCGTCATCCGCCATGACATCTTCAACGGTATCCAGTGCAACGGCACTCGCCACACCGGTTTCCAGTTGTGGGAAGCGCGCCTTGAGCTGATCAACCCGCGCCATGTCACCGCCCAGCGACTCAATGGCGGCGGCCTGCTCGGCAAAGCCCTCAGCATCGCCCAGCTCGCCCATCACTCGCGCTTGCTTGTAGCGCAGCTCCAGACGATCCGGCTCTTCCGCAATGGCCTTGTCCAGCATGGTCCGCGCCTCAGGAAAGCGGCCGTAAGTGATGTAAAGCTCTACGCCATCCAGGTCATCCAGCGGGTCTGCCGGTGGCGCTTCTGCGGCTTGGGGCTCGACCACCCGGGCACTGCTTTGTTCACGTGGCGAAGCCATGCCAGCTGCGCCGATGACAGGTTCTGACGGTTCAGGACCACGCTCATCGCGCTTGCCGGTAGAACGCAGCTTGGAAATCAGCCAACCGAACAGGAAGGCCAGACCGGCAACCACCAGCGACCACCAGCTGAACCAGGAAGACGACTCCTGCTGCTGAGTTGCCTCCGGCGGCAGCACCTCGGCGGAGATAGCGCCGGCTGCCGGGGCATCGCTGCCTGACGCTGAGGCGTTGGCGCCGCCAGCACCGGAGCCCACGGTACCTGCAGCAGCACTGGCAATCGCCGCTTCACTTTCGGCGTCTTGCGCGGCGCGCAGGACTTCCAGCTCGGCCTGCAGACTGGCAATTTGACGATCACGGTCATCCAGCTCGCTAAGCAATGCGTTGAAGCGCCCTTCGAGTTCTGTCAGGCGACCCAGCAGCTCCGCAGCATTCGCCTGCGCAGCGGTGGCTTCACCCTCTTCAATGCGCAGACGCGCCTGTTGCTCTTGGCTAGCATCCGCCTGTGACTGGCTGGCAGCACCATCGCCAGCCTCATCGGTAGCCTCAGCTTGCGCAGCAGTAATCTCTGCCAGCTCGGCATCGGTCAACGGCATCTGAGCACTGTCGCTCGGCAGTGATTGGCTGCCGCTGGCGGTCCCAGCTGACGGAAGGCTCTCTGGCGAACTTTGCACGGCAACCGGTTCACTGGCCGCAACACCCAGTTGGTCAGCCGTTGGCAGCGTCAGGGTTTGCCCCAACTTCAGCCGGTTACGGTCGCCATTGACGAAAGCCGCAGTGTTCAGCGCATGGATAGCTGCCATGGTATCGGGGATGCTGGCGCTTTCCGCCGGGCGGGTCCGTTGGGCGATATCCCAGAGAGTGTCACCCGATACCGTGGTGTACTGCTTGGCACCGGCTTGCGGTTCAAGGGATGGGAGTGGCTGAGCTTCCGGCGCCGCTATCGGCGCGGGCGCCCGATCCGCAGACTGAACCCGAGCGGGTGGTGCCGATTGCGCCATGCTTTGCACCGGTGCCGGAGCGTTGGCGCCGTACAGCGGCGGATCCAGCAACAGGGTATATTCGCGCAGTAGTCGCCCATTGGGACGGCGCAATTCAACCAGGAAATTCAGATAGGGTTCGCGCACCGGCTGGCTGGAATCAACTTTGATCGCCAGTTTGTTGCCCTGCATCACGGGTTTGAAACGCAGATCCGTAAGAAAGTAAGGACGCTCAATGCCCGCCTCGTCAAAGGCGGCGGTATCGGCCAGCGAGACCAGCACGTCGTCGGGAGAAAGCCCTTCCGCGCCCTGGAGTACAATGATCGCACTCAACGGTTGATTAAGCGCAGAGTCCAGCTGCATCTCGCCCAGCCCCAGCGCGTTGGTGACTCCGACGTAGAGAGAAGCCAATGAAGCTGCTCCCAAGACTATTTGGCGCTTAACAGCCATACCCTTTCCTCATTTTGCATGTGAGCTTCAGCTGCGTTTTCACGCGTGAAACTCTGCTATCCGTTGCTTGATTTTTTTGGATTGCCTTCCCAGCCAAGCTGCTGGATACACGGCAATCTGATTGGGGTCATTATGCCACCACGTACTTCAAAAAAAGAACCCTGCCACAGCTTTCTGCCAGAAAATACGCGATTAAATAGCAACATGATAGCGCAAAGTCATAATTTTGACTTCTCTGGCCAGTGCGACATTGTTCTGTCAGTCAAGCAAGCAGTTGCGGTTCCTGTCAAGGTCGCCGAGTTGCGTTAGAATATCTGGCTTGCTTTTGCCTTTGGATCCCGCGCATGACCGATGTAGACAAACTCTTTGCAACACCCTTCAGCAAGGTCGCAGACTTTGCCTTTGATGAACAGGTCGCGCGCGTGTTCCCGGATATGATCAAGCGTTCAGTGCCGGGTTACCCGACTATTATTGAGAGCATCGGCCTGATAGCAGCGCAGCACGCCCAGCCGCAGTCGCTGATATACGACTTGGGCTGTTCACTGGGCGCCGCCACTCAATCAATGCGCCGCCATGTCGGCAGCGAGGGTTGCCAGATTGTTGCGATTGACAATGCCGCAGCAATGGTTGAGCGCTGTCGCGAATACCTGAGCGCGCAGGACGCCATGCTTGAAGAGCCACTACCGGCGCAGGTCGTGCTTGGCGACATCGTGAATTACCCGCTGGCGCCCTGCTCGGTCGTGGTACTGAATTTCACCCTGCAGTTCGTCAAGCCAGAGGAACGGCTCGCGCTGCTCACCCGCATACGCCAAGCGCTGCAACCCGGCGGCGTACTCATTTTGTCCGAGAAGCTGAACTTCGCCGACACCAATACCCAACAAAGCCTTGAGCAACTGCACTACGCGTTCAAACGAGCCAATGGCTACAGTGACCTCGAGATTGCCCAGAAGCGCAGCGCCATCGAAAACGTCATGCTGCCCGATACCCAGGAGCAGCATCAGCAACGCCTGCAGCAAGCCGGCTTCAGCCATAGCCATATCTGGTTCCAGTGTCTCAACTTCTGCTCGATGATTGCTCACACGTGATTGATTACACCGCTTTTCTCGCCTCCCTGGCCGACGGCCCACTTACCAAATGGCGCCGTCCCATCAGCGAAGGTCTGCAACAACGCTTTGACAGCCTGCAGCACGGCGACCTTGAGCGCTGGCAGGCCAGCCTGAACAAGCTGCCGTCCCTCGACGATGTCGAAGCAGACCTGGTCAACGGCGTAACCCTGCGCAGTCGGCATCCCTTAGACGCAAAGGCGCAAACCACGCTCGAAGAGGGCTTGCGCGGCCTGCATCCATGGCGCAAGGGCCCCTTTGACCTGTTCGGCGTACACATAGACACGGAGTGGCATTCGGACTGGAAGTGGCAACGCGTCGCGCCGCACATCGATCTGCGTGGCCGGCGGGTGCTGGATATTGGCTGCGGCAACGGCTATTACATGTGGCGCATGTGGCAGGCTGGGGCGAGCATGGTCATTGGAGTTGACCCGAACCTGCTGTTTCTCAACCAGTTCGAAGCGGTAAAACGTTACCTACCCAACGCGCCGGTCTGGCAGCTACCTTTCACCCTTGAGGCACTGCCTGAACCCAGCAACGCCTTTGATACGGTATTTTCAATGGGCGTGCTCTACCACAGGCGCGCGCCCATAGACCATCTGCTGCAGCTCAAGGCCTGCTTGCGTCCTGGCGGTGAACTGGTGTTGGAAACTTTGGTGATTGAAGGTGATGAGCAGCAGTGCCTGCTGCCGGAAGACCGGTATGCGCAGATGCGCAACGTGTGGTTTCTACCGTCGGTAGCGATGCTGGAGCGCTTTCTCGCCCGCGCGGGATTCAACGACATTCGCTGCGTTGACCTGAATCGCACCAGCGTGGAAGAGCAGCGCAGCACCGATTGGATGCGCTTTCAATCCCTGCCGGATTTCCTGCAGCCCGGCGACGCAAGCAAAACCATCGAAGGCCATCCGGCACCGCTACGGGCCACGCTGGTCGCGCTCAAGCCAGGAGGATGAGCGCGAGGCGTCTCAGCCGAACACCGCCACGGTTTGTCGGCTGATCGCGACCAGCTCGCCAGCCTGGCTCCAGATCATCGCCGCGATATGTCCGTAGCCATCGCGGGCATGTTCGATATTAGCCTTATAGAGCAACCAGCCTTGATCTCCCAGGTCGGGCTGTGGCTGAACAAACTCGATAGTCCAGGTAAGCGAACTGGCCGGCGCACGCTCTTTCAGATGCGGCAGTACCGCCGGCGGCCAGACATCGACCAGACCCACCAGATGGACTGAATCAAAGTGCGCGAACTGCTCGTCAAAACGCATCCAGCCGCCCATTTCCCGCTTACGGCTGTTGGTGCAGGGGTAGTCGCCGAAGGTCCAGCGCACATCAAAATAGCGAATGAACGGAGGGTTCATACCTTCGATGTAGGGCATGCGTTGGCAGCTTTCCGGCACCGGCGCGGGCGGAGCGGGCAAGGCAGCCACATCGACACTGGACTCGCGCCCCGCACCGAAACTGCCTTGGATGATGCACATTGTTTGCCCGTTCTGCAGCGCCCGCCCCAGAACCTGGCTGACCGCTCTTCCCTCGCGAAGCACTTCTGCTTCGACTGACATCTCCTCACCCGGCGTGACTGGCCCGACGAAGGTAATGGCCAGCGAGCGCAGTGGTCGCCCGTCTGCCACCTTGGCGCGCATGCCCTGCACTACCAGCGCGGCAACCAGACCGCCGTAACCCGCGCGACCTTGAGCCCAGTCGGCGGGGATGGTGACGCGCTGATCAGTAGAGGCGCTGAAAGCGCGCAACAACTCGGCAAAATTCATCTTGATGTCCTGCAAAATGACGGCCCAGCATGGTAGTTGAATTCAGACCATACTGACCAGCCTGGCGCATCGCTCAGTTGGCGCCCTGCAGCCGCAGACCACACAACCAGCCAAGCGCCAACCAGGCTGGCGGCATGTCGGGCCAGTCGACGTCACTGAGGTCGGTCAGCTCAAAGTCGGGCATGCCGGCCCGCGCCATCAGGCGCTCGTACCACCAGACCACATAAAAACCATGGCCGGTACGATGTTCATTCGCGAGGCTGCTACGCAGACGCATCGGCAAGGAGCCAAACAGCAGTTCATCCAGCGCGACAAAAATGCGTTTCTCATTTTCCAGGTAGGCGCTGGGCGCGGCAGCATCACACCCCATTTCATTGGCAAGGATGGCCAGTTGATTAGCGTAATCGCGGTGGCTTTTCAGCGGATTCAGCTGGCTACGCCAATCCAGCTGCTGGCGTTCAATCGCATCGATCAGGGTATTGCTGCCTGCTCTTGGCGCGCCCAGCAGGGCAGCCAGCCAGCGCCGTTGAAACAATGGGAGTTTGTCGACCCAAAGGCGCAGTTCAGCGCTACTGGAGCCAGGCGCCGGCTGCCAGCCACTGACCTCTCCATCGGGAATCAGCTGTACAGCCGCCATGCGCTCCGGCCAGGCCGGCGACACGAACTGCTGCTGAAACCTGCCCCACTTCTTGTCAAATACTGCCTTGCGTTCGGCTAGCCAGCGTTCCGCCAGCCAACGTCGCCGTGATTTATAACCTGTCATCCGTTGTGCGTCCCAACCGTTCCTTCATGGTTCTAATGATGCCCTTGTTGTCCTCCAGCAGCGCGCTGGTCTCAGACAGCGGGACTGCACGGCAAAGATCCAGGGTGAAATGTCCCAACCGGGCACTGTACAAGCCGATGCCCATGCCCTGCCCCACCCGAGCAGCCAGCTTTTCCAGCAAACCTGACAGCAGTGAGTCACTAAAGGCGCCCATGGCCATTTCAGTTCCACCTGCCAGGGCGATATTACGCAACACATGGCGAGCTAGACGCCAGCGGCTCAAGCGGCCAATCGGCAGTCCGTAGCACACCGCCACACGTTGCATCATGCGTATGTTGCGCCACACCACCAGCAACAGATCAACTGACACCCAGGGACTGGAAGCAACCAGCACGCCGGTGCCCACCGCTTCGTTGCGAACGATCTGCCGCGCCTGTTGATCAATGCCCTGGTAGAACTGCAGATTCAACCGGCGGCATACCTCGTCCGCCTCATGTGCTGCGTCAAGGTCGGCGCACGCGGCCTGCAACCTGGCAGCCAGCGGCGTACCGGCGTAAACACCAGCCAGGCGGTCAAGCCAGTCGAGTGCCAGGCGCTGACGCGGGTCACGCAGCGCAGCCTGCATTTCACTGCGTAATTGCTCGAGATCACTTAGCCGGTGACGCTGGCGTCGCAAATCGCGCAATGCAAACAAGCCAGCCCCGCCCAGGAGAGCGCCCAGACCACCCACCAGCGCCCCGGCCACCGGGTGCCAGTGCCACGAGGCCCAGGCCCATTGCCCCCACTCCACAGCAGCGCCACCCACCACCACCATGACAGCCAGCTTCAGCAGGCGCGACGGCCAGCGGCTTGGCGGTGGCGCGTTGAGCGTTCCAGGCAATGGCACTTCATTGGCCCGGTGCGCCTGCAGCTGCGATTCGTCTACTTCACCCAGCAGCTCGGTGACCCGCCTGTCGGCCTCCTCTGAGGGCAACTCCCAGGTATCCAGAATGCGGGTCTTGTTGTCGTCACTCACAGGCGGGCTCCCTTTAGCAACCAGGCAACCAGATCGTCCATACGGTAATGCGGAAAAGGTTCATTGCGGTGCAATCCCGGTGGTGGGCGCAGAGCCAGCAGTTGCGGACTGTTGACCTGCAGTGATTGCGGTAGATGTGCGGGGATGTCGCCGGGCTGGTAGCGCACCCAGCCGGTTTTGCCTTGCAAGCCGGCGACCAGTGCGTCGCCCTCCTGCCGGGTCGCACGAATAGCGGACAACGGAATACCCTTGATCTCAACGCCGCCATGTCGCACATCAGCCAAGCGATCAACCATCAAATCTTCAAGGCATTGCTGTACCGCGCGCTGCTGCAACGGGCCTACCTTATCAACCTTGGTAGCGCACAAAGCCAGCCGACGAATGCGTGGACGAAACCTCAGCAGGCGCGCCAAAAATCCATTCTGGCCATAGTGGAAACTCTCCAGCACTGCTTCCATCGCACCTTTCAGATCGCTCAGCGCGGCCTGCCCTGCATCCATCGGCGTGAGCATATCGACCAGCAGAACCTGTTGATCCAGGTGTCGGAAGTGCTCGTCGTAGAATCCGCGCACGATGAAATCGCGGTAGTAGTTGAACCTTGCTTCACATACGCCCCACCAACTTTTGGCGTTACCCTCACTATGCTGGTTGGCCCGCAATAACGGCACGAAGTGCAGCATCTGCGCAGCCACATCGCTACCCGGCTGCAGAAATCGCGCTGGCTGATTACGCGAAAGCCCAGCCTCTGAACGACAACGCTGCAGGAAAGCCGACCACGCCCCCGCGAGATCGGCCAGCTCAGCCTCATCAGCCTCCGCCTGCGGATCAAGCGACTGCAGACGCTCACGCAGGCTGACCGCCAGTTCGGCCCGCGGCGACTGCGCCAGCCACTGCGTCATCTGCTCGCACCACTGGCCAAAGTTCAGGTTGAGCAGCGGCAAATCGAGCAGCCACTCTCCCGGATAATCAAGTATCTCGATACTGACGTCTCGGGTGCCCTGCACTTTGCCCAGCAAGCCTCGGGGCTTGAACCGCAAGTCGAGCAATACGCGTGACAAATCGGCGGTGGATTGCGGCCAAGTCGCAGGTTCGGCAGACAGCGCGGCTAGCGAGTCCAGATAGGGAAAGGGCTGCTCCACCTCGTCGCGTCGCCAGCGCACGGACACCAGACGATCGAACGGCGCGCGCTGTGCGAGAAGCCCTTTTTGGTGATTCTCCAATTGATTGATCAAACTGGTAATGAAGGTGGTCTTGCCTGCGCCACTCAAACCGGTCACACCCACTCGCAAACTCTGACGCCGCAGCGGGTTGCCGGCGCGTCCCGCTTGCTTGAACCAGTTCGCACTTTTATTTGACACCGCGCAGGCACTCCCCGAATCGTTTATGGTCTATGACCAGTATTACACAACCAACACACGGAGCGGAGGAGCACCCCCCATGGCCTATTCGGACACCCACAGCAAAGCAATCGGATATCTACTCTGGATATTCGGCTTTATGGGGGCGCATCGCTTCTATTATGGAAAGCCCATCACCGGGACCCTCTGGTTCTTCACGCTGGGGCTGTTTTTCATCGGCTGGATTGTGGATCTGTTCCTGATCCCTTCGATGGACCGCGACGCTGATCGCCGGTTCCGCACGGGTCCGATCAACTTCAACCTGACCTGGATACTGCTGACCTTTCTGGGCGTCTTTGGCGCCCACCGGCTGTACATGGGCAAGTGGATTACCGCGATCATCTATTTCTTCACCGTTGGCCTGTTCGGCCTGGGCCTGCTGTACGACTACTGGACCCTGAACGAACAGATCTCGGTAAAGAACATGCAGCGAGACTGGTGAGCGCGAGCACGCACCAAACTTTTACTCCATAACCACGGCGTCACCCTGGCGCCGCTGTGGGCTGCGTTGCAGCAACAGCAGCAATGGAAATGCGCTCAGGGCAATCCACATCATGAAGCGAAAGTCCTGCAAGTATCCCAACGTGGCAGCCTGCCGGTTCAGTTCCTGATTCAGTCCAGCCAGCCCTGCGGTTGAATTGATGCTGTAGGCGCCAAGCTCCGTCGCCTGGCGCAAGGCGAGATTGAAGGGGTTGATATAGTCAGCGAACGCTGCGTGGTTGACCTGCGTGCGTTGCGCCAGATAGGTCACCACCAGCGAGATGCCAATGCTGCTGCCGATGTTGCGCACCAGACTGAACAGCGCGGTACCGTCATTGCGGTACTCCGCCGCCAGCGTCGAAAACGTCAGCGTCGACAGCGGCACGAAGATCAAACCCAACCCCAGCCCTTGAATGATGCCCGTGCGCACCACATCGGCGGCCGCCACATTGAGGTTGAAACCACTCATTTCCCACAGCGAAACGCAGGTCAACAGTAGCCCTACGGCGATCATCAGACGTTCATCTACCCGCCCCGACAAACGCCCGACCAGCACCATGCCGACCATGGTACCCAAGCCTCTGGGAGCCAGCAGCATGCCCACGTCGATTACCGGATAGCCCAGCAGGTTCTGCAGAAACGGCGGCAGTAGCGCCATGGTCGCCAACAGGATGATGCCGATAATGAAAATGAAGATCAGGCCCACGCTGAAATTACGATTGCGGAACATGGCAGGCTCAACAAACGGCTGACGCCGCGTCAGAATGTGCGCAATGAACAGATAGAACCCCAAACCCGCCAGCACGGCTTCAATCACCACCTCGCGACTGGCAAACCAATCCAGCGACTCGCCGCGGTCAAGCATCATCTGCAGCGCGCCTATGCCGAGCGCCAATAACAGAAAACCCAGCAAATCAAAGCGTCGCTTGTTGCTCGTCTCTGTCTCGGGCAGGAACGCGAGCAAACCGAACCAGGCCAGAATCCCCAAAGGAACGTTGATATAGAACACCCAGCGCCAACTGTAGTACTCGGTCAACAACCCGCCCAGAGAGGGCCCAAGAATAGGCCCAACCATAACCCCTACGCCCCACATCGCCATAGCCGATCCGTGCTTCTCCGGCGGATAGGTGTCCAGCAACACCGCCTGCGACAGCGGCACCAGACAGGCACCAAACACGCCCTGCAACAGACGGAACAACACTATCTGCTCAAGACTCTGAGCTGCACCGCACAGCATCGACGCCAGGGTGAAGCCAACCACCGCCGCCATGAAAAGACGCTTGCGGCCAAACCTAGCGCTAAGAATCCCGGTGAGTGGCATGCAGATAGCCGCTGCAACAATATAAGACGTCAGCACCCAGGATATCTGATCCTGGGTGGCGCCCATCGACCCCTGCATGTGCGGCAGCGCCACGTTGGCAATAGTTGTATCCAGCGCCTGCATGATGGTCGCCAGCATCACCGACAGCGTGATCAGCAGTCGCTGTGCTCCAGCGGAGTTTTTGCTAGCCGCGGTCATGGCACGCCGTCACAAAAGGTCGGATAACTGGCGGCGATGGCCGGTGTCAATCTCTACTTCGGTGCTCAGACCCGCCAGCAACGAGGGCGCGCCTGCCTCAGTCTGCAACTGAATACGCACTGGCACCCGTTGTACAATCTTCACCCAGTTACCGGTGGCGTTCTGTGCTGGAATTACCGAAAACTCGGACCCGGTTGCAGGACTCAGACTTTGCACGGTTGCCTGCCATACCCGGTCAGGATAGATGTCGATGCGCACTTCAACCGACTGCCCGGGCTGCACGTGGGTGAGATCGGTTTCCGGAAAATTGGCTTCGATCCAGGGGGTATCCGAGGCGACCAACGCCAGAGCCATGCTCCCGGCGGACAGGTACTGACCCGGTTTTGGCAGATTACTGACCACGCCCGCAATCGACGCTCGTACCAGCGTACGTTGCTGGTTCAACAGCGCGTCCTCCAGCTCCGCCTGCGCCGCCTGATAACTGGGGTGCGACTCGGCCGGCGCATCGGCGCTGCCGCCCAGCATTTCAGTCAGGCGACTGAGTTCCTGTTCGAGTACGTTGACTTCCTGCGCCGCCACATCGCTGGCCTGCCGTGCGTTATCAAAGGTAGCTGCAGAGATGTATTCCTTGTCCAGCAGCTGCGACTGCCGCCGTTCCTCTTTCTGACTGAATGCCGAACGTGTCTTGCGCAGCGCCAGTTGCGCCTGGGTTTCTCTATAGCTTGCCTTCATGGCTGCAAGATCGGCGCGCACTTGGGCCAAGTGCGCCCGGGCCTTGGCCACGCTGATGTCGAAGGGCGCTGAGTCTATGCGAAACAGCGGCTGACCTGCCTCGACATGCTGGTTTTCCACAACCAGAACCTGCTCCACACGACCAGACACCTGAGAGCTTACCGGGACCTTGTCTGCACGTACGTAGGCATTGTCGGTAGTAACGTAGCGTCCGCCTTGCAAGTAAAAGACAGCCGCCCCTGCCAGCAGCACAACGGGTACCAATACCAGCAACACTAACCGGCGACCACGCTGGCGTGGCTCGGGCGATGCTGCAACTGCGGTAGATTCAGTCATGAGAGAACAATCCGATTAGTTGAACAGAGACGTTACTGACCCATCTGCGCGTGCACATGCCGCAGCAGAAGTAGCAACTGCGCTACCTCTGCGTCACTCAGACCTGCGGTCATTCGCTGGGATATCTGGTTTTTCAGAGTTTCGAAGGTTTGCAAATGAGGTTTTGCAGCATCCGTCAGAAAAAGCTGATGAGCACGTCGGTCGTTGGGCGCCGGACGACGCTCGATCAGGCCCGCCTGGCCTAGCTGATCGAGCACGCGGGTCAAGGTAATCGGCTTTATCTCAAGGATGTCGGCCAACTCTACCTGCCGTATACCCTCACGCAGCGACAGGTGCACTAACGTGCGAAACTGCTCTTGAGTAAGACCATCAGGCTGCCGACTGGCAATAAAAGTCTTGCGCACCAAGCGATTGACGTCGGCAACAAGAATAGGCAACCAGGTTTTATCCACAAAAAACACCGCAGGCATATAGTAAGCTTTACGTACTATATGCCTGCAAAACGCACAGGGTCAACCCGAAAGAAATAGGGAGTGGTCCGTGAAACGATGCGGCCGTCATGCCCGAGCAAGACGGCCTGGAGGCGCTTAAACGGGATCGTTGCGCGTCAGCAACTCATCCGGCAGGTGCACTATGTAATCCTCTTCCTGCGGTGGCATCTGCACATGAAAACCTTGCCCCTGCAGATTTTCCAATACCTTGAGAATATCTTCCTGGGCCAGCTTGCGCTCTTCGGTCAGCACCAGGTCCATTGCGTGCTCAGCACGACCAAATAGCGTCATCAGTTCGGCTGGCACCTCGCGCAGGCCCGCCTCGCGGGGCACATATAAATACATGCCAGGCTTATTGCGGCTGCGGTAAATCGAACAGAGTACTTTCATGCACACACCTTCATACCGGCTCTTCCACTTCTGCGTTGGCGACGGCTAACAGCGCCTCACCCATCAACTCACGACGCCAGCCGTTCAGCTCGTCTGGCAGACTATAGGGTCCGCTGGGGAATCCGGTTCGCAACATGGCTTCCAGCACCTTTTTGCGCAGCATGATTTCCGGTGCGATACCCAGTCGTTCGGCTTCTGTTTGCCCTACCTTGCGCATGAGTTTGAGCAACCGGTTGGCAGCAGCGGGCAAGGGCTCAGGGAGCCGCTCGGGATAATCCTGCGGGTCTGCTGCCTTGCCTTCGCGAATCAACTGCAGCAGCGTTTCGCCGTCCTGACGTACAGTGCGCGGGTGCATATCTTCGATGCGCGCCAACGTTTGCAAGTTGTCGGGTTGCTGCTGGGCCATGGGCACCAGCGCGCGCTCACGTACCAGGCGATTACGTGCCTGGTCGCGCTGGCGTGATTCGGTTTCTCGCCAATAAGCCAGCCGCTGCAAGATCGCCAGCTGCGCGGGGTTCAGCCGCCAGGCCTGCTTGACTTGCTGATAAGCCTGCTCCGGGTCGGTAACCTGGCCACTTGCCCTCACCTGCTCCGCGGTATCGGCAAACAGCCACGGTTCTACGCCAGCAGCGGCGATGCGCGGTGCCAGCAGCTGATATAGCTCGGCCAGGTGCTGGGCATCACGGGCAGCGTATTCAATCTGGCCGGGGCTCAGTGGCCGCTGCAGCCAATCGGAGCGCGTCTCTTCCTTGGGTAGATCGATGTTCAGCAGCTCGCTGACCAAACGCGAATACCCCATGGAAAAGTCCATACCGAGAAAGGCGGCGGCCAGCTGGGTATCAAACAATGGCAACGGCACGGCATTACAGAGCCGGGTAAAGACTTCAAGGTCTTCACTGCAGGCGTGCAGCACCTTGACCACATCAGGCGCCTGTAGCAGCGTCACTAACGGCGACCAGTCGGTAATCGCCAAGGGATCAATAAGATACGCACGTTGCCCGTCGCCTACCTGAATAAGGCCGGCAATCGGATAGAAGGTTTCAGTGCGAACAAACTCGGTATCCACAGCGACATAGGGCAGGGTCAGCCAACGGCTGCACCAGGAGGCCAATTCGGCGTTAGTGTCGATCATCAACGGGGGAGCCAGCGGGCTTGTCATGGGAAACCTTTTCAATAAATTGCCGTGAGTATAACTGATCTGCAACCGCCCTGCCCCGGCGGCATTCACACCCTGTTTCACCATCAAGTTTGATCAGAATCAACCGATAAAGTGGGTAGGTTTGGCATAATGCCGTCTTCAGGCTGGCCGTCAGTACTCCCGAGTTCACTGCACTATTGGAGCATGCATGCAATTTCTTCAGCACCTGCCATTGAAATACAAATTCTGGGCCGTCAACAGCGTTGCGTTCATCGCCACCTTGCTGTTGGTGCTGGTAGCCGTGTGGATCGAGCAGGACAGCATTCAGGACAACCGCAAAGCACTGGGCAAGGCATTAATCAGTAATCAGGCCGAGCTGCAGCCTGATCTCCCCGGCCTGCGCTGGTTAGGGACTGATAACCTCAATACTTCCGGCACGACGCCGGTGTGGCGCGACGCCAACGCGTTGCCGGCCGGCACGGGCGGCGACCTGCAAGGCGTCTGGAGTACTCCGACCCGCGCACTGGGTGTGGAGCATCAGGGCTACGTGAGCTTGCTGTTCACGCGTGCACCGCTATATGCCGTGGTGGTGTTCGCATTGATGCTGCTCGTGCTCGCCGTGTCTCAGCTACTGATCCTGTTTATCACTCGCCATATTCTCAGCCTTCGCGACACCATGACCAAGGTGCAGCAAACCGGCGATCTGACGCTGCGCGCGCGCGCTACCAGCCGCGATGAAGTCGGCTCAATGGCCGCTGCGTTCAACGCCATGCAACAGGCCCAGCAACAGGTGGTCGCTGCCGTGCGCCAGGCTTCGCTCGAACTCGATCAGGGCGCGAGTAATCTGGCCGGGCTGATGGGCCAGGTGCGTGACGGCATGGTGCAACAACAGGGCGAAACTGACCAAGTGGCGGCCGCGGTCAATGAAATGAGCGCGACGGTACAGGACATTGCCGGCAATACTTCGACCACCCGCGATCAATCCAGCCAGGCGGACACGCTAGCGAGCGACGGCCGCGATCAGGTGGAGCAAGTACGCAAGACCATCACCGGCTTGGCAACCAGCATTGAACGCTGTACTCAGCATATGCAGACACTGGCATCCAACAGTGAGGACATCAGCGGTGTAGTTCAGGTGATCCGCAGCATCGCCGAGCAGACCAACCTGTTGGCTCTCAACGCGGCAATCGAGGCAGCACGCGCAGGCGAATCGGGTCGCGGCTTTGCTGTAGTGGCAGATGAGGTGCGCGCCCTGGCGCAACGCGTGCAAAGCTCGACCGACGACATCCAGCGCATGATCGAAACGCTGCAATCAGGTACCCAGGTGGCGGTGCAGGACATGCAGGCCAGCGCCGGACTGACCCATGATTCGGTAGAACAGGTTGCCCAGGCTGGCGACTCTCTGCATGAAATTGCCAGCGCTGTCAGCCGGATCAGTCGCGGCAACAGCGAGATCGCCTCGGCGGTTGATCAGCAAAGCCAGGTGGCCGAAGCCATTACGCAAAGCATTGTGGAAATTCGCGACGTCACTGAGCGCACGGTTGATCAAACCATGCAAAGCGCGGCGACCAGCGATCAACTGGCCAAGCTGGCGCACCAGTTGAAACTCTCGGTCAGCCAGTTGAAGGCGTAAAGCCAATTTGTAGCGCTTAGGCTGAAGCGGCCTGCATTCAGGCCGCTTCTACAGAGGTTATTGCAGCTTGATGCGATCACTATTGTTCGCCAGCGTACTCGGCCCAATCCCCTTCACGGCGGTAATTCCATCGACCGAGGTAAAAGCGCCGTTCTGCTCGCGATAATCCACAATTGCCTGCGCCTTGGCCTGACCAACGCCCTGCAGCACCTCGGCAATCTCGTCCGCTCCGGCGGTATTGATGTTGACACTGATTGCGGCTTCGCTCGCAGCCGGCATGGCCTCGTCGGCCAGCGCGGGAACGGCCAGCCAGCAAGTCATCAGCAGGCAGAATGCAGTAACTAGTTTACGCATGGGACTCTCCTTATTTGATTTAGGGTTCGCCGCACTGAAGGAACATACTTCAGCAGCCCTGGACCGCCATCCCTGCGGCCCGGCAACACTAAAACAAAGGCCGGCGGGGTTATAACCCGGCCGGCCTTGAATGTGAAACCAATCGCATTTGCCTGCGCAATCAACTCATCTTTGCGCATCCAGCCCGCGCTGCAAGTCGGCTTTAAGGTCTGCCACCTCTTCCAGGCCGATCGCCAGGCGAATAAGGCCATCGCGGATGCCAGCCGCGGCACGCGCCTCGGGTGTCAGGCGGCCATGCGTGGTCGTCGCAGGGT
Organism: Halopseudomonas sabulinigri; assembly: GCF_900105255.1. Taxonomy (NCBI): domain Bacteria; kingdom Pseudomonadati; phylum Pseudomonadota; class Gammaproteobacteria; order Pseudomonadales; family Pseudomonadaceae; genus Halopseudomonas; species Halopseudomonas sabulinigri. Next base: position 800,826 of record NZ_LT629763.1, read on the forward strand.
GCGTAATGGTGGATTTGCTGTCGCCGAGATTGGCGGTAATCGAAAGCAATCGCGTGGCATCAATAAACCGCCAGGCCGCATCCCGCCCGCCTTTCAGCTCAAAGCTCACCACTGCACCAAATGCCGATTGCTGCGCCTTGGCCAATTCATGCTGTGGGTGACTTGGCAGGCCCGCGTAGTAAACGTGCTCCACCTGCGGTTGCTGTACCAGCCACTCCGCCAGAGCCTGCGCGGCTTCACAATGTGCACGCATACGCAGGCGCAGGGTTTCCAGCCCCTTGAGAAATACCCAGGCGTTGAAGGGGCTGAGTGTTGGCCCGGCCGTACGCAGGAAACCCACCAACTCCTGCATGTGCTCCTTGCGCCCGGCGACTACGCCACCCAGGCAGCGCCCTTGCCCGTCGATGTATTTGGTCGCCGAATGCACAACGATATCGGCGCCCAGCGTCAGCGGTTTCTGTAATGCCGGCGTGCAGAAGCAGTTGTCCACCACCAGGAGCACGCCCTGCTCCCGCGCCACGGCGCTGAGAGCTCGAATGTCGGCCAACTCGGCAAGCGGGTTGGACGGTGACTCCAGAAACATCATCCGGGTATTGGGCTTGCAGGCGGCTTGCCAAGCGGCGATATCCGACAACGGCACATAATCGACCTCGATGCCAAAGCGCTTGAGGTACTTCTCACACAGGGTCACGGTCGAGCCGAATACACTGCGTGACACCAAAATATGATCGCCAGCTGAGCACAGGCTCATCACTGTCGCCAGGATGGCAGCCATACCCGACGCCGTAGCGACGGCCTGCTCGGCTTGCTCCATCAGCGCAATGCGCTCTTCGAAGTTGCGCACCGTCGGGTTCATGTAACGTGAATACACGTTGCCGCCAGACTCGCCGGAGAAACACGCAGCCGCTTCAGCAGCGCTGCGAAATACGTAACTTGACGTCAGAAACAGCGCCTCGCCGTGCTCCGCCTCAGGGCTGCGGCGTTGGCCGGCGCGCACTGCCAGGGTATCGAAACCTGCGCCGTCCAGATCACTGTCGAGCCGTCCGGCGTCCCAATCCTGTGTCATCCTGAAACCCTCTCTTGCCGACCACCCTCAGGCAGTGCGGCCTTTACTATCAATTGTTGTGCAGATCGATGATGGCGTTGCCTGTGTCTGCGACAGCCTTGGCAGAATCGTTACGTGCCTGCTCGATCTTGCCCAGATAAGCCTCACTGACGTCGCCTGTAACGTATTCGCCATTGAATACCGAGCAGTCGTAACGCTTGATATCCGGATTACCCTCTGACACGGCCTCGATCAGGTCCTCAAGGTCCTGATAGATCAGCCAGTCCGCGCCGATCAGCTCTGCAACTTCCTCGGTCGTACGACCGTGAGCGATCAGCTCGTGGGCCGTTGGCATGTCAATACCGTAGACGTTCGGGTAACGCACAGCCGGCGCCGCCGAGCAGAAGTAAACCTTGGCAGCACCGGCCTCTCTGGCCATCTGGATAATCTGCTTGCAGGTAGTACCGCGCACGATGGAATCATCCACCAACAGAACATTCTTGCCACGAAATTCGAGGTCAATCGCGTTCAGCTTCTGGCGTACCGACTTTTTGCGGGCCGCCTGCCCGGGCATGATGAAGGTGCGGCCGATGTAGCGGTTCTTGACGAAACCCTCGCGGAACTTCACGCCCAGATGGTTCGCCAGCTCTACCGCCGAGGTACGGCTGGTATCGGGAATCGGGATAACCACGTCAATACCGTGGTCCGGCCGCTCGCGCTCAATTTTCTCGGCCAGTTTCTCGCCCATGCGCAAACGCGCCTTGTAGACCAGCACCTTGTCGATCATCGAATCCGGGCGCGCCAGGTATACGTGCTCGAAAATGCACGGCGAGTATTCCTGGTGGCTGGAGCACTGACGGGTAAACAGTTCGCCCTCGTCGGTGATATACACGGCTTCGCCAGGCTCCAGATCGCGGATCAGGTCAAACCCCAGCACATCCAGCGATACGCTTTCGGAGGCGATCATGTATTCGACACCGTTCTCCGTTTCACGCTTGCCGAACACAATGGGACGGATCGCATTGGGGTCGCGGAAGCCGACAATGCCATAGCCGGTGACCATGGCGACTGCCGCGTAACCGCCACGGCAACGCTCGTGGACGGCGCGAACGGCGTTGAAAATATCCTCTTCACTGGGTTGCAGCTTGCCACCCCGGGCCAGCTCGTGGGCGAACACGTTGAGCAGCACTTCCGAGTCGGAGGTGGTGTTTACGTGGCGCAGGTCGGATTCATAGATCTCGCGCGACAGCTGCTCGACGTTGGTCAGGTTGCCGTTATGTGCCAGCGTGATGCCATAAGGCGAGTTGACATAAAACGGTTGCGCCTCGGCGGAACTGGAGGAACCGGCAGTGGGATAGCGCACATGCCCGATCCCCATGTTGCCGACCAGGCGCTGCATGTGACGCTGATGAAAGACGTCACGTACCAGACCGTTATCCTTGCGCAAGAACAGGCGACCACGATCACAGGTCACAATGCCGGCGGCGTCCTGGCCGCGATGCTGCAGGACGGTCAAGGCATCATAGAGCGCCTGATTGACGTTCGACTTGCCCACTATGCCAACAATGCCACACATGCCTAAACACCTTTTAGTAGAGTATGTGAAAAACCATTCGGCGCCAGGCCGAATCAGCGACCAGCCAATTGCAGAATAAAATTCTTGGACCAGTCAGCTACCAGTAAGAAGTGAGGAATCAGCGCTGACTCGCGCCACCAGGTATCGGCGTCAACCGGGGCCAGACTCAGCAGCCCCACGATAACCACCACCAGCAAGCCACCCCGCGCGGCACCAAACACCATGCCCAGAAAGCGGTCTGTGCCGCTCAAGCCCGTCGCCTTGACCAGTTGACCGATCAGATAGTTGATCAGCCCGCCAAGCAGCAATGTCAGTATGAAAAGAATAGAACAGGCGGCGATAACCCGCAGTGAAGGCGTATCAATGTAGGGCGCCAGCAGCTCGGCCAGCGCACCGCCGAACAACCAGGCCACCAGACCGGCCAGAATCCAGGTCACCAGCGACAACGCTTCTTTAACGAAGCCTCTGGTCAGGCTGATCAAGGCCGATACAGCAATGATGGCGATGATAGCCCAGTCAACCCAGGTAAATGGCACGGTCACAACACCCTGTTACGCAAAGAGCGGTATTCTAGCAGAGCAGTAAAGGGCATCGAAACAGCAAACTTGCACCCTGCAAATTTAGGCAACCTGCCGGGCAATTCCGCCGCCAAGCTGATATATGCCTCAGCCGCGACCACTGTCCGCATCGTACGCCACAACCAGGCCTTTGCTGCCACGCTTGCTGGCCAATTCGTCCCGCAGACGATTGGCGGCCTCGCGGCTAGCCAGCGGGCCGACGTATACGCGCGTAATTGCATTACCCTGCACAGTGACCGAATGCGTATAAGCGTTATAACCCTGTTTGCGCAGGGTTTCGCTCAAACCCTCGGCGTTGGCACTGCTGGAAAAACTTCCCAGCTGAATCACCCAGTCGCCGCTAGCCACTGCGGCAGGCGGTGCTACAGGCGCGGGCTCGGGCTCCTTGACCGGCTCGGCGCTGGCCTCGTCTGCCACTGCAGGCTCGGTAGGCGGCTGCGCCGGCGAGACCTCGGCTGCAGGCTGCTCAATGACCGTATCCGCTGCGGGAATCTCCGGCACTTGTGGCGGTTGAGGCAGGGGCACTGGCTCGGCGGGCGCTATCGGCTGTTGATCAAGCACCGGCTGCTCAGGCACATCGACGACGACTTCTACCGTTTCATCCTGCCCGGATAACAGCATCGGCAAAAACACCACGGCAGCAACGATCAACACCAGGGCGCCGATGATGCGCTGTTTCAGACCTTCATCCATCAATCAGTTCTCCGGACGTTTCAGACAGCCAGAGTATGGCCGCAGCGACGCAGAAAAACGACCCGAAAATAACAATTTCAGTCTCACTAGCGGTTTCGTCCAACGCGCAACGCAACGCTTCGGCGATACTGCTGCAAGCCTTCACCTGCTCACCCCGCTCGCTCAGGTGCTCTGCCAACTCGGCGGCAGGCCGGCTGCGCGGGCTATCGAGCGGCGCCACATACCAACGGCTGAACATCCCCTGAAGCGGCAAGTGCACACCCGCAAGGTCCTTGTCTGTAAGCAAACCGAACACCGCGACGCGCTCGCGCTTGGACGCTGCCAAGGCGTTGGCCATGAACGTAGCGGCATGCGGGTTGTGGCCGACATCCAGGCAAACCTGCCTTGGCTGCCCGCGCCAGCTCACGCGGCGCACCTCCAGACGGCCCGGCGCGGTAGCCGCGGCCAGTGCCTGACGCACTTTTGGTTCTGGGAGACGAAACCCCGCCTGCAAAAAAGCTTGCAGCGCAACTGCAAGATTGTCGCGCGGCAAGCTCACGGGCGGCAGATCGTGATAGTCGCAAGCTTGACCGTCCACCCGAGCGAAGGCACACCAACCATCCTCGCCCTCGGGCTGCCAACCAAAATCAACGCCGCGCACCAGCAGCTCACAATCTAGCTCTGCCACTTTTTGCTTGAAGCTGCTCGGCAGATGCTGCTCACCACTTATCACTGGCCGCCGGCTGCGCAAGATGCCCGCTTTCTCAAACCCCACCGACTCCAGGGTGTTACCCAGATATTCCTGATGATCCAGGCCAATACTGGTAACGATGGCCACGTCAGCATCGACGACATTGACCGCATCCAGGCGACCACCCAAGCCAACCTCCAGCACTACGGCATCCAGCCTTGCAGCTTTGAATAGCCATAGCGCCGCCAGGGTACCGAACTCGAAATAAGTGAGAGTTACATCACCACGAGCTTGGTCCACGGCCGCGAATGCCTCGCATAGCGCCTCATCACTGACCATCTGGCCATTGATGCGAACGCGCTCGTTGTAATGCAACAGGTGTGGGGAGGTGTAACAGCCGGTTTGCTGACCGGAGACGCGCAGTAAAGAGTCCAGCGCAGCACAGGTAGAACCCTTGCCGTTGGTTCCAGTTACCGTAAAGACTATCGGTGCGGGCTGCAGCAGCTCGAGCCGCTCAGCGACCTGGCGCACGCGCGCCAGGCCCATATCGATCTCACTCGGATGCAGCCCTTCCAGCCGCGTCAGCCACTGGGCAAGACTGCGTTGCGACATCAGGCCTCACTCGGCTCGGGGCTATCTTCGCTCACCGGCGCCGGGGCATTGGTGAAGATAGACAGCATACTGGCCAGCCGATCACGCATCTCACCACGCGCAATGATCATATCCAGTGCACCGTGATCCAGCAGGAACTCGCTACGCTGGAAGCCGGCAGGCAGCTTTTCACGTACTGTCTGCTCAATAACGCGCGGTCCGGCAAAACCGATCAAGGCATTGGGCTCAGCCACGTTGAGGTCGCCCAGCATTGCCAGGCTCGCGGACACCCCGCCATAAACCGGATCAGTCATCACCGAAATAAACGGAATGCCCTCTTCCTTCAAGCGTGCCAAAGCAGCACTGGTCTTGGCCATTTGCATCAGCGAGAACAACGCTTCCTGCATCCGCGCGCCGCCGGAGGCAGAAAAGCAGACGTAAGGGATACGCTCACGCAGTGCCACTTCAGCGCCACGCACAAAGCGCGCGCCAACCACACTACCCATGGAGCCACCCATGAAGTTGAACTCGAACGCGCTGGCGACAATGGGCGAACCCTTGAGCTTGCCCTGCATGACCACCAGCGCATCTTTCTCACCTGTTTCCTTCTGCGCTGCGCTCAAGCGGTCCTTGTACTTCTTGCTGTCGCGAAACTTCAACCGGTCGATTGGCTCCAGCTCGGCGCCAATCTCGCTGCGATCACCCTCGTCAAGAAAGATATCCAGACGCCGGCGGGCATTGATACGCAGATGGTGGCTGCACTTGGGGCAGACATCCAGGTTCTTTTCCAGCTCAGGACGGTACAAAACCGCCTCGCATGATGGGCACTTGCGCCACAGCCCTTCGGGCACGCTGCTCTTTTGTGCTTCAGAGCGCACGATGGAAGGAATCAGTTTGTCCACCAGCCAATTGCTCATCGCCATTCCTTATTTCGTTTATCGGGCCAGGCTGCGCAGGCAGTCCGGCTGATTAAATCTTTTATTGGTCCATTGCGCTACGCATGCTGCTGATGATGGCAGCAATACCCTTGCGGGCCTGCTCTGGCTCGTCAGCATGGTCGGCAATCTGGTTAACCAGTACCGAGCCAACCACCACGCCATCGGCCACCTTGGCCACTGCCGCCGCCGATTCACCATCGCGGATGCCAAAGCCCACGCCAATTGGCAAATCGGTCACCGTGCGCAGCATGTCCAGCCTGTTTGCTACTTCGGTGACGTTCAAAGCACTGGATCCGGTCACACCTTTCAATGAAACATAATAGACATAACCGCTGGCCTGCTCACAAATCAGCCGGGCACGTTCTTTGGTTGTGGTTGGCGAAAGCAGGAAAATACTGTCGAGCCCCTGGGCCTTGAACACCGGCAATACGTCCTGAGCTTCTTCCGGCGGCAGATCTACAGTCAGAATGCCATCCACACCCGCGTCAGCTGCGGCTGCAGCAAACGCGGCGTAACCCATGCGCTCAACGGGATTGAGATACCCCATAAGCACCACCGGCGTCTTGTCGTCATCCTCGCGGAAGCGCCGGACCATGTCCAGTACCTGCTCCAGGCTGACGTGGTGCGCCAAAGCGCGCTCCATTGCCAGCTGGATCACCGGACCGTCAGCCATGGGGTCGGAGAACGGGATGCCTAGCTCGATAATATCGGCACCCGCTGCCACCAGGTCGTGCATCAACGGCAGGGTAACGTCCGGAGCGGGATCGCCAGCAGTGATGTAAGGAATCAGCGCCTTGCGGCCCGCAGCCTCAAGGGCGGTAAAACAGTCTTTGATTCGGCTCATGCTAGCTCTCGTTAAATGCTGATGCCGTCGATACCGGCGACAGTATGAATATCCTTGTCACCACGACCTGACAGGTTGACGACAATCATCTCATCGGGGCGCATGCGCGCGGCCAGCTTCATTGCGTATGCAACGGCATGGCTGGACTCCAGCGCGGGCATGATGCCCTCAACCCGCGTTAGTTCGCGGAACGCTGCCAGTGCCTCATCGTCGGTGGCATCAACGTAGTCAACCCGGCCGATATCCTTGAGCCAACTGTGCTCAGGGCCAACACCCGGGTAATCGAGGCCGGCGGAGACAGAATGGGTCTCAATGATCTGACCAGCCGCATCCGACATCAGATAAGTGCGATTGCCGTGCAGCACACCAGGCTGACCCGCGCTCAGCGGCGCCGCGTGCTCGCCAGTGGCAATACCATGCCCCCCCGCCTCTACCCCGTACATCTTGACGGTTTCGTCATTGAGAAAAGGATGGAACAGACCAATCGCATTAGAGCCGCCGCCCACACAAGCGACCAGGGCATCGGGCAGCCGACCGGCCTGCGCCAGGCACTGCGCACGCGCTTCACGTCCGATGACGCACTGGAAGTCGCGCACCAGTTCCGGGTAAGGATGCGGGCCCGCCACGGTACCGATGATGTAGAAGGTGTCGTCGATATTGGTTACCCAATCGCGCATGGCCTCGTTCATGGCATCCTTGAGGGTTTTCGAACCGGAGGTGACCGGAATCACCTCGGCGCCCAGCAGCTTCATGCGATAAACGTTGAGCGCCTGCCGCTTGACGTCCTCTGCGCCCATATAAACCTGGCACTTGAGCCCCAGTCGCGCTGCCACAGTGGCAGTGGCGACGCCGTGCTGCCCGGCGCCGGTCTCAGCAATCACCCGCGGCTTGCCCATGTGCTTGGCCAGTAGCGCCTGGCCAATGGTGTTGTTCACCTTGTGCGCACCGGTATGGTTGAGGTCTTCGCGCTTGAGATATATTTGCGCCCCACCCACTTTGGCAGTCAGGCGCTCAGCCAGATACAGCGGCGACGGACGGCCTACGTAATGCGCAAGATCACGGTCAAACTCAGCCTGAAATTGAGGATCCTGGGATAATTTACGGTAAAGCTTCTCGAGATCGTCGAGTGCGTCCATCAACGTTTCGGAGACAAACCGGCCACCGTAGGGGCCAAAGTGACCCCGCGCATCGGGGACCGCAGCATAATCGGTTTTACAAGACTCGGACACGCTTCACCTCTTGAATAAAAGCGTTAATTTTTTCGACATCCTTGATGCCCTTGGCGGCCTCTACACCGCCGCTAACATCAACTGCCCACGGCCTCACTTCAGCAATGGCCTGGGCCACGTTGGCGGGCGTCAAGCCTCCGGCCAGCACCAGACTCCAGCGCCGTTCATTCGGCACCAGCGCCCAGTCGAACACCTCGCCGGTACCACCGGGTACACCGGGCTTATAGCTATCGAGAAGAATACCGCTAGCGTCGGGCCAGGCGGCGGCAACGCTGGCCAGGTCCTGACCTTCACGCACCCTGACCGCTTTCAGATAGGGTCGGTTGAACTGTTCGCAGTAGGCCGCATCTTCATCACCATGAAATTGCAGCAGATCCAGGGGCACCTGTTTCAACACATCACGCACGTAGTACGCATCAGCATCGACAAACAGCCCGACCACGGTCACGAACGGGGGCAACGCCGCTACGATTTCAGCAGCCTGCTCAGGCGCAACCGCACGTGGACTGGGCGCGTAGAAGACCAAGCCAATGGCGTCGGCGCCAGCTTGCGCTGCCGCCAGGGCATCTTCCACCCGGGTGATGCCACAGATTTTAATGCGCGCCATAGGAGTCAAGGCACCTCAATTCGATAGGGGGAAACGATAGTAGCAGATAGCACCTCAAGCGTCAGTCGGCCACATTTGGCAGCGCCGAAAGAAAGTGCGGCCCCAGATAACGCTCCGGTAATGCGAACTGCTCTGGATAGGTAACGTCAACCAGATACAGCCCGAATGCGGGGGCAGTCAGCCCGCCCTGGGCGCGATCGCGCGCCGCCAACACCTGCTCAGCCCAGGCTATCGGCCGCTCACCGCAGCCTATCTGCATAAGCACACCGGCGATATTACGCACCATATGATGCAGAAACGCGTTGGCCCGGATATCCAGCACGATGAAGCGGCCATATTCAAGCAACTCAAGATGGTGAATCGTTTTGATCGGTGATTTGGCCTGACAACCAACGGCCCGATAAGACGTAAAGTCATGGGTACCCAGGAGCGCACGCGCCGCCTGTCGCATCGAGCCGAGATCAAGCGGACGGTAATTCCAGGTCACTTCGTGCGCCAGGTGCGCAGGCCGAATAGGGTCGTTATAGATAACATACCGATAACGCCGGGCGACCGCTGAGAAGCGGGCATGAAAATCCATACCCATTGGCTGCACCCAGCTCAATGAGATATCTGCAGGCAGATTGGCGTTGGCACCGTGAATCCAGTTACGCGGGGTACGCACCGCATCGCTGTCAAAATGGATAATCTGACAGGACGCGTGCACGCCAGCGTCGGTACGCCCGGCACAGAACACCTGAACAGGATGGTTAGCCACTCGGCTCAACGCCTTTTCAACCGCTTCCTGCACGCTGGCGACACCACTCTGCTGCCGCTGCCAACCACGGTAGGCGCTACCGCGATACTCTACGCACGCTGCCACCCTTGAAACAGCAGCGGCCGCCTCAGGGGCGGCCGCTGCTTCGTGCTCATCAACATCCATCAGTCAGTCAAACGCTCCATCATCTCGCGCGCTTCCTGCTGCTGTTGCTCATTACCTTCATCGATTACCTCATTGAGAATATCACGGGCACCTTCGCTGTCACCCATATCGATGTAGGCTCTGGCCAGGTCGAGCTTGGTCGCGCTCTCATCAGTACCCGAGAGGAAATCAAACTCGTCATCTTCGTCCAGATCGCCAGCCACTGGCTCCTCCGTCATGTTTTCAAGCGGCATGAGGTCGTCGTCCTCCCCAGACAGCGCCTCATCTTCTTTCAATTCCAGCGTATCCAGCGGTAGCGACACATCAGCCTGCTCGGCTTCACCGGCGGCCTCATCCAGTTCTACTTCAAAGCCGGCCAGATCATCTTCAGACAGATTAAAGCTTTCCTCGGCTACCGGCTTGTCAGCCACTGGCTCCTCGATCGCGTCGAAGTCAGCGCTCAAGCTGTCAGTCTGCAAGTCGTCGGTCAGGGACAGGTCAAAATCGTCATCCAGAGCACTCGGTTCAGACTCTGCAACCGGCGTCTCTTCCAGACTTTCGAACTCGGTGAAATCGAGAGATTCATCCAACTCCACCGCTGCGTCTGCGGCAGTGGCTTCTGGCTCGGTAGCACCCTGCAGATCCTGCGGCGCGACCGTGTCATCAAGATCAAAGTCGAGGTCAAAGTCGATATCTTCATCACTGGAAGTTGCGGGCTCGGCGACAACTTCGGGTGCAGCGGCCGGAGCCGGGCTGTCGCCCATCTCAAACTCGCTGAAGTCAAAGTCCATATCCTCTTCTTCAACCACAGCTGCGGACGCCTCGTCGGCAGGCATTTCAAAGGATATTTCGTCCTCATCTGTGCTGTCATACGCAAGCCCTGCGGCAGCACCGGCAACCGCCGCCGCCATCAACGGGAAGCGTGCATCCATTGCATCCACCTGGGCGTCTACCGTGCCGGCAGCGCGCAAGGCTTCGTGTTGTGCACGATAGCCTTCAGCGTTCTCAAGCAAGCCTTCAACTTCGAGCAACTTGAGACGCAGATCGGTTCTTTCCGGCTCGTTCTCGACCGCAGCAAGCAGCACCGCCTGCGCTTCTTGCGGCTTGCCATAGGCCAGCAGGCCGTCGGCTTCGGTCAGCGGATCGACGGCGATACCAGCATCGTCGTCCAGCTCTGCTGCCAGTGCAACGTTGAAATCGTCCGACTCGCCAGCCGTTGGATCAGCATCATGGCCATCAGCCGCATTGGCAATGAAGTTGTCCGCCATATCGGCTTCGCGACGGGCGTTACGGCGCGACACGGCCATCAACACCATCAGCAGCAGCAAAATGGCAATAACGCCGCCGCCAATCAGCAACATTTGGTTCTGCATCATGCGCTGCAGCAGAGACTCTGCAGTTGTTGAGGCTTGCGGCTCAGACGCAGCGACAGCGGGCTGATCAACCTCTGGCGCCACATCAGCTGCGGGCTCGATAACTTCCGGAGCCTGCGGCTCAACCGCAGCCGGCTGCTCAGTGGATGCCTCAGCGTCCGCGCCTTCCGGCTGGCTGACTGCTGCCTCAGCGACCTCTGCATCCGTCAGCTCGGTCTCAGGTGTAACTTCTGCTGTTTCATCAGCGGATGGCTCGACCTCAACGGCCTCAGCATCAACCTGAGCGCCTTCAACAGCGCCAGCTTCAGCCTCAGCCTGCTGCTGTTCGAGTGCGGCAATTTCTTCCAGGTCGGCTTGCGGCTCGGTGGTCAGCTCGCTGCTCTCACCGCTGCTGCTGATTTCCTGCTGCAATGCTGCGAGCTGCGCATCTTTCAGTTCAAGCAGACGCTGCAAGGTTTCGAGCTGACCCTGCACATCGTCCAGGCGCTCGCCCATCTCGGCCTTTTCCCGCTCAGCCGCATCCAGCTGTTCCTTGGTACGATCCAGTGAGTCGCGTAGCTGAGAAGCGTTATTCGCGTTGGCTGCGCCATCGCCGGCACCATCGCTTACCTGCTCATCAGCGCCGGAAACCAGGCGCAGCGAGTCTTCCGCATCCACTTGTTCCGGTGCGGCACCTGCGCTTTCGCGCTGGCGAGCATCCAGCTGCGGCGCACTCGGCGCACTGTCCGCAGCAGCCGGAGCTGGAGCCGAGCGACCGTCCTGCCAGGCACGATTCTGCGCTGCCACCTCAGCTACCGCCTCGCTACCAGTGCGCTTGGCGGCCTGTTCGCTGGTCGGCAACTTCAGAGTTTGCCCGGACTTGAGTTGATTGATGTTGCCATTGATGAAGGCACCAGGATTAAGATCCTGGATCGCCAACATGGTCTGATGCACATTGGCACCGGAGGGGCGCGACTTCAGCGCGACTTCCCACAGGGTGTCGGAAGGATTGGTGCGCCACTCGGTCGAACTTGGCTGCGTGGTTGCGGCAGGAGCTGTGGCGTAAGGGCTGCTACCACGCGGTTGTGCCGGCGCAATGGTCGGACGCGGTGGCGAAATCTGTGCTGAAGAACTGGTTGGCGCGGTCACCGGGGCACTGCTGGTGATTGAGGCCGGCTGGTACAGCGGCGGATCAAGCAATACGGTGAACTCACGCAATACTTTACCGGAGGGCCAGCGCACTTCCATCAGGAAGTTCAGATAAGGTTCATTGACTGGGCGACTTGAGGTAACGCGGATAACCGACTTGCCGTTAGGTTTTACCACAGGCGTAAATTTGAGGTCGGTCAGAAAGAAAGTGCGTTCAATCCCGGCTCTACCGAAGTCATCCGGCGAGGCCAGCATCGAGCGAATCTCTTCGCTGGTGAGATCCCGTACTTGAAGCAGATCAATTTCAGCATCCAACGGCTGATTTAAGGATGAGCGCAGGTTAATGTCGCCTACTCCCAATGCTTGAACCATTCCTGTGGACATCAAGGCACTTGCTGCGGCGACAGCTATAACCAGTTTGCGAACCATAGCGAAAATCCTTTGCTTTTATCGTTTTCTCACGCTTCAACAGACCCTGTTGTGCACTGACTGGCCTACCGCGAACATCCCCCATCCAGTCTGAGACAACCAGCAACCGCTGAATCCAATCAGGGCTTGCATGGACAAACCTAAACCGCTTAATACAAAAACACCAGCAAGTATCGATTACAAATAGTCTTTTATCAACAACTCGGCAAGCTTAAGACTGTTAATTGCGACACCTTTACGGAGATTATCAGACACAATCCACAAATGAATAGTGTTCGGCTCGGCGGCATCGGCCCGGATCCGGCCCACCCAAACGTGGTCGCTGCCGGTCGCCTCGGTAATTGGCGTAGGAAACCCGCCAGAGACTGACTTATCCAACACCTTTATACCCTTGGCGCGGCGCAGTACGTTGCCGATGCGTTTGGCGTCTGGTGCAGCCTCGAAGCTCACCTGCATCATTTGCGCGGTACCGTAGAACAGCGGCACCAGCACCGAGTTGACTAGGACCGGCAAGGCCGGCATAGCCAAACAGGCCTTTACCCCTGCGGTCAAGGCGCGCTCTTCAGCGCAGGCGCCAGACTCGTCAAGATCGGTAACACAGGGCAGTAGATTGAAGGCAGCTTGCTTGTCCAGCGCACCCTTCTCTACCGGCTGACCGTTGAGCAGCTTGCCAGTCTGCATCGCCAGCCCTTCTACCGCAGCCTTGCTGTGAGTAGACATGGACTGATAGGTCGCGATACTGACGCGCTGCAGCGTGCCCATGCCGGCCAGCGCAGCAAGCACGATTGCGGTTTGCACCACTTGAGCGTCCGGCGAACCGACAATGCCGTCTCCCTTGGCTGCGTTGAGCGCGTCTGGATTAACCTCGGCAACCACCGGAACCCCGCCCAAAGTGCCCGTAGTATCAACAATGACCGCGCCGGCCGCGCGAATAACTGGCGCCCACTGCTGGGCAAATTCAGCTGTGCCGGCCAGGACTACAACAGCGACCTGACTGAAATCAAAGCGGGAAACCGGCTCCACACGCATGCTCTGGCCGTTGATCATGCGGCGCTCACCGGCATCGTCATCGGCATCCACCAGGTGCAAGTATTCAAAGGTGAAGCTGTCGTCTTCGAGCACACTGGCCAGCATGTCACCCGCCAGACCGTTCACACCTACAACTGCTACACCTGCTTTCTTACTCATGATTACCAACCCATATTTGATTTCATTAAAGACAAAGGGCACCCCCGACCTAGTCGGGGATGCCCCATGTCAGTACCAGCCAAGCTGCTACCGGTAAAACCTCAACCTTCCTGCAGAATCCGTAGCATACGGCGCAGTGGTTCTGCCGCACCCCACAGCAACTGATCGCCGACGGTAAAGGCAGACAGATACTGCGAGCCCATATTGAGCTTGCGCAAACGTCCGACCGGTACATTCAAGGTGCCGGTCACTGCTGTGGGCGTCAGGGCCGCCAGTGTGGCTTCTTTGGTGTTCGGCACGACCTGCGACCAGGGATTGTGCTCGGCCAGCAGACCTTCGATATCTGCCAGCGGCACATCCTTGTTCAGCTTGATGGTCAGCGCCTGGCTGTGGCAGCGCATGGCGCCGATACGCACGCAGATACCATCAACCGGAATCGGGCGTGCACTACGACCGATGATCTTGTTGGTTTCGGCCTGTGCTTTCCACTCTTCACGGCTCTGACCGTTCGGCAGTTGCTTGTCAATCCAAGGAATCAGGCTGCCGGCCAGCGGCACGCCAAAGTTGTCCGCCGGGAAGGCGTCGCTACGCAGGGTTTCAGCCACCTTGCGGTCGATCTCCAGAATTGCGCTGGCAGGGTCAGCCAGTTGCTCGGCAACCGAGCCATGGATGGTGCCCATCTGACCAATCAGTTCGCGCATATTCTGCGCGCCGGCGCCACTGGCGGCCTGGTAGGTCATGGCGCTCATCCACTCAACCAGCCCCTGTTCGAACAGACCGCCCAAGCCCATCAACATCAGGCTGACGGTGCAGTTGCCGCCAACGTAGGTTTTAACTCCATCGCGCAGCGCCTGATCGATGTTGCGACGGTTGACCGGATCCAGCACGATTACCGCGTCATCTTCCATGCGCAGCGTAGAGGCAGCGTCAATCCAGTAGCCGTCCCAACCTTCAGCGCGCAGCTTGGCGTAGACTTCCTTGGTGTAGTCGCCACCCTGACAGGTGATGATCACATCCATAGGCTTGAGGGATTCAAGGTCGAAGGCATCTTTCAGCGCAGGAATGTCCTTGCCGATGTCAGGCCCTTTACCACCTACGTTGGAAGTAGTGAAAAAGACCGGTTCAATATCGGCAAAATCGTTTTCATCGCGCATGCGCTGCATCAGCACGGAACCCACCATGCCACGCCAACCAACCAGACCAACTCGCTTCATAACAACACCCCCCGTGGGGTAACAAATTCAAAGACAATAACGCCCGACCAGGGCCGGGCGTTTTCGAATAATCCAACAGATTACAGGTTTTTCAGGGCCTCGGCCACGGCGTCACCCATTTCGGCGGTGCCTACCTGGCGGCAACCTTCGGAATAAATGTCACCCGTGCGCAGCCCTTGATCCAGCACCAGACTGACCGCCTGCTCGATCGCATCAGCCGCCTCTGCCTGCGCAAAACTGTAACGCAGCATCATCGACACCGAGAGGATGGTAGCCAGCGGATTGGCAATACCCTTGCCGGCGATATCCGGCGCGCTGCCGTGACAGGGCTCATACATGCCCTTGCCGTTCACATCCAGCGACGCTGAGGGCAGCATGCCGATAGAACCGGTCAGCATCGAGGCCTGGTCAGAGAGAATGTCGCCAAACATGTTGTCGGTGACGATCACATCGAACTGCTTGGGCGCGCGCACCAGCTGCATGGCGCAGTTGTCGACGTACATATGCGACAACTCGACCTCTGGATAATCCTTGGCGACCTCTTCAACCACTTCGCGCCACAACTGGCTGGATGCCAGCACGTTGGCCTTGTCGACCGAGCACAGCTTCTTGTTGCGCACCATGGCCATGTCGAAGCCGACCTTGGCGATTCGGCGAATTTCACTTTCGCTATAGGGCAAGGTGTCATAGGCCTGGCGCTCGCCATTGGCTAGCACGCGTTTTTCGCGCGGCTGGCCGAAATAGATGCCGCCGGTCAGCTCACGCACGATCAGAATATCCAGCCCGGACACTACTTCGGGCTTGAGCGTGGACGATTCGGCCAACTGTGGATAGAGAATGGCCGGGCGCAGGTTGCCGAACAGCCCCAGCTCGGAGCGAATCTTCAACAGACCACGCTCGGGGCGCAGCGCAGGATCAATTGCGTCCCATTTGGGACCGCCCACAGCACCTAGCAGCACGGCATCTGCCTGGCGCGCACGCTCCAGCGTCTCGTCGGCCAGCGGTACACCGTACTTGTCGTAAGATGCGCCACCCAGCTCGCCTGATGACAGCTCCAGATCCAACTCATACTTCTCATTGGCCAAGTTCAGCACCTTGACCGCTTCGGCCATGATCTCGGGACCAATGCCGTCGCCCTGCAATACCAAAATACGCTTGCTCATGATTCTTCCTTAACATTACTCAAGTGCCGACGCAGTCGGCACAAGCCACTAATTACTTGATGGCGCCGAACAGCCAGGGCTGGCTCTGCTGGTGTTTTTGCTCAAAAGCCGCAATGGCGTCTGCATCCTGTAGCGTCAGGCCAATATCGTCGAGACCGTTCAGCAGGCAATGCTTACGAAACGGATCGACCTCAAAGCTGTAGGACTTGCCGTCGGGACGGATAACCGTCTGCGCCTGCAGATCGACGGTCAGCTCATAACCTTCCTGCGCCTCTGCTTGCTTAAATAGCTCGTCGATATCTTCTACAGGTAAAACAATAGGTAACAACCCATTCTTAAAGCTATTGTTATAGAAAATATCGGCATAACTCGGTGCCAGAATGGTACGAAATCCATATTCTTCCAACGCCCAGGGTGCGTGCTCACGGCTAGAGCCGCAGCCAAAATTCTTGCGTGCCAGGAGCACGCTGGCGCCCTGGTAACGTGGCAGATTCAATACGAATTCGGTGTTCAGCGGGCGATTGGCACAGTCCTGCCCCGGCAGACCTTCATCCAGATAGCGCCACTCGTCGAACAGGTTCTGCCCGAAGCCGGTACGCTTGATCGACTTGAGAAACTGCTTGGGAATGATCTGATCGGTATCCACATTGGCACGATCGAGCGGCGCGACCAAGCCGGTGTGTTGGGTAAAGGGTTTCATGCGCTCGCCTCCTGATTCAACATCTCACGTACATCAACAAAGTGGCCGGCAATCGCCGCCGCAGCCGCCATGGCCGGACTAACCAGGTGTGTACGGCCGCCGTTGCCCTGGCGCCCTTCAAAGTTGCGGTTGGAGGTCGAGGCACAATGCTCGCCCGACTGCAGTTTGTCGGGGTTCATCGCCAGGCACATGGAACAACCCGGCTCACGCCACTCAAAGCCGGCCGCAGTGAAGATCGTATCCAGGCCTTCCTTCTCTGCCTGGGCTTTCACCAAGCCCGAGCCTGGTACCACCAGGGCCTGCTTGACACTGGCAGATACCTTGCGCCCCTTGGCCACGGCAGCAGCTGCGCGCAAATCTTCAATGCGCGAGTTGGTGCAGGAGCCGATAAACACGCGATCCAACTGAATGTCGGTAATCGGCTGATTGGCATTCAGCCCCATGTATTTGAGCGCACGGACAATAGAGTCGCGCTTGACCACATCCGCTTCTGCAGCCGGATCAGGTACACGCTGATCCACGGCCAGTACCATCTCGGGCGATGTACCCCAGGATACCTGCGGCTTGATCTCGGCAGCGTCCAGCTCAACAACGCTATCGAATACGGCATCGGCGTCAGACACCAGATCGGCCCATGCCGCGACGGCGTTATCCCAGTCCGCACCCTTGGGCGCATACGGGCGATCCTTCACGTAAGCGATGGTCTTTTCATCGCAGGCAACCAGCCCGACCCTGGCGCCGGCTTCAATAGCCATGTTGCAGATGGTCATACGGCCTTCTACTGACAAGTCCCGAATGGCCGAGCCGGCAAACTCGATGGCATGACCATTACCGCCAGCGGTGCCGATCTTGCCGATCACCGCCAGCACTATGTCCTTGGCGGTGACGCCAAAGCCGAGCTCGCCCTCAACCTTGACCAGCATGTTCTTCATTTTCTTGGCGACCAGACACTGGGTCGCCAGCACATGCTCCACCTCGGAGGTGCCGATACCGTGCGCCAGAGCGCCGAAGGCGCCGTGGGTAGAGGTATGCGAATCACCGCAGACCACGGTCATACCCGGCAAGGTGGCGCCCTGCTCCGGCCCGACCACGTGCACGATACCCTGACGCAGATCATTCATCTTGAATTCAAGAATGCCGAAAGCGTCGCAATTCTCATCCAGGGTCTTAACCTGAATGCGCGACACTTCATCGGCGATGGCCTCCAGTCCACCGGCGCGCTCGGCCTTGGTGGTGGGCACGTTGTGATCCGGCGTGGCGATATTGGCGTCGATCCGCCAGGGCTGACGCCCCGCGAGCCGCAGCCCTTCAAATGCCTGTGGCGAGGTCACTTCGTGAAGAATATGGCGGTCGATATAGATCAACGCCGAGCCATCATCTCGCTGTTTGACGAGATGGCTGTCCCACAGCTTGTCGTAAAGCGTTTTCGCAGACATCCGGAACTCCTGAAATCAGACTGTGACCGCCGTCGAGTATGGCCGGAGAGCTCCGGTCCGCAGCGGTTCTTTGACATCACAAAGGATAAAATTTAGCCAAAGATAAAACAAAGGAATATTATTTATTAAATAGATAACCAAAAGGAATCCGATATGGATACAGCCAACCTGTCCGCCTTTCTGGCCGTTGCCTCCACCGGTTCCTTCTCGCGGGCCGCTGAGCAACTGCATCTCACGCAACCGGCGATCAGCAAGCGCATCGCCATGCTGGAGCAACAGCTCAACGCCCGCCTGTTCGACCGCATCGGCCGCAAGGTGGCGCTGACCGAAGCCGGGCGCGCGCTGAAACCGCGGGCCGAAGAGGTGTTGGGGTTGCTCAATGATACGCGCCGCGCGCTGAGCAATCTATCGGACACTGTGCAGGGCCGTCTGAGTATGGCGACCAGCCACCATATTGGTTTGCACCGCTTGCCCCCGGTACTGCGCGAGTTTACTCGGTCTTACCCGCAAGTGGCGCTGGACATCCAGTTTCTGGATTCCGAGGTAGCCTACGAAAAGGTGCTGCAGGGTGAAATAGAACTGGCCGTCATCACCCTGGCCCCGGAAGTAGAACCTCCGGTAGTGGCAGAACTGATTTGGCATGATCCACTGGACCTGGTAATCGCACCGGAACATCCGCTTGCCCAGGCCGATACCGTTGGTCTGGCCGAACTGGCCGCTTATCCGGCGGTTTTTCCCGGTGCAAACACCTTTACTCACCGCATCGTCAGCGCCCTGTTCGAGCAGCATCAGATTACGCCGCACATCAGCATGAGCACCAATTACATGGAGACGATCAAGATGATGGTCTCCATCGGGTTGGCCTGGAGCGTGCTGCCACGCAGCATGCTGGACGAGCAGGTGCACGCGCTACCCATCCCGGGCATTCACCTGCAGCGTGACCTTGGCTGTATCTGGCACAGCGGCAGGACACGCTCCAATGCCGCCCTGGCCCTCATCAATCTATTGCAGCAGGCCAGCAGCATGCCCAGCGAAAAAGCCTGATCGCTGCCTTGTTGCACCCTCTGCCACCGACTATCTTGAATGTTAATGGGGCGCAACGAGCATTCAACAAAAGCCGCCTGGCTCATGCCGCATGAGCTGGCCAATGCGCACCCACGGGCCATGGCAGTAAAAGGCCGGGAACGCTCGTGCAGATCAGCCTCAGTTGATCGCGCGGGCAGCCTTGATCCAAAGGACCAGTAGCCCGCGGAGAACCTATGCCAAGCACCACCGGTGCCTTTCCGACCGACCCTTTGACCAATGCTGACAGCGCATTTGTCACGCTCTTCCAGACCATGCCCGCGGCCGGTATGCTGGTCGACGCGCGCAACCAGCGCGTGCTGCAGATCAATGCCGCCCTGAGCCAGCAGTTCGGCTGGCAGGCAGATCGTATTCTCGGTCAGCCGGCTGGCAACTTCCCCTTGTGGTGCGGCAGCGAGCACTGGGAATACCTGCTTCGCCAGTTGGAGAAACAGCCCACCGTGACCAATCTGCGGCGCGACATCTGCAGCCGCAATGGCAGCATCCAGAGCTGCCTGCTGAACATAGCCCCAATCCAACAGGGCTCGCCGTGTCTGCTGATCACACTTCAGGTCGAGCGCCCCTCTGCCCCGGCAACGGCGGGCATTGACGAGCGCCATCTCAAGGTGTTCAACGCGACCGGCGAGGCGCTACTGCTGATTGATGCCGGCACTGGCACGGTGCTCGAGGTCAACAGCCGTTTTGAACGCCTTACCGGCTTGCGCAACAGCCGCTGCGTCAACCACCGACTCAGTGAACTGCAACTGCTTGATGCTGATACCGCCGCGCGCCTGATGGCCAAGCTCAAGTTGCGCGGGCGCCTGGATGACGAGTACATCCGCATTCAGCTCGGCACCAACCCTGAGCGCTACGATATTCTGGTCCAGGCCGAGACAATTCGTCTGGCCGGCCGCACATGCCTGGTAGTCACCGCCCGCGACATCACTGCGCAACGGCTCAGTGAAGCCGCCTTCAATGAAAGCCAGGAGCGCCTCAACCGCGCGCTGGAAGCCAGTGAGATGGGCATCTGGGATTGGCAAATCCACAACCGCGTACTGCATTGCTCAGCGCGCAGCGCACAGCTCAACGGCCTGGATGCCACTGCTCTTGAGGGCAGCATCGGCCACTTCACCCAGCATATAGTGGCCAGCGACCGCCGCAGCCTGCGGCGCGCCTTCATCTCGATCTGTCGCAGCCAGGGGCAACACCACAAGCTGACCTACCGCGTGATCGACGCCAACGGCAAAGAGCGCTGGCTCGAGGCCACCGCCACCCTGCATCGCGATGAGCAGTACAAGCCGATTCGATTGGTCGGCACCCTGCTCGACATCACCGAACGGCGCAAGAACGAGAAAGCACTGATCGATAGCGAAGCCAAGTTCGCTGCGCTATTTCAGGGAGCGCCTGACCCCTACTGCCTGATCCACAGCCAAAGCCGCCGCATCATTGAAGTGAACCTCAGCTTTACCGCCACCTTCGGCCACTCTCCGCAAAGTCTGGTGGGCCGCACTCCCATCGAGGCCGGCGTGTGGAGCGAAGCCGAGATGCATGCGCCACTGGATGAGGCCATCCACGGCAAGCGCGTGCTGAACGGCCTGATCGAGACGTTCGCAACCCACCAGGGCAAGCTGCTGGTGTGCGAGGTTTCCACTGCCAGTCTGAGCATCAATCGCCAACCCTGCGTTCTGTTCAGCTTCCGCGACATTACCGCGCGCAAACAGGCTGAAGCAGCGCTGCGTGCCTCCGAAGACAAATTTGCCCGCGCGTTCAAAGGCAGCCCGGATGCCATCAGCATCACGGAGAAACAGACTGGCAAGCACCTGGAAGTCAACGATGGCTTCACCCGCCTTACTGGTTACAGCGCACAGGAAGTCATCGGTAAAACCGCGCTGGAGTTGAACATCTGGGCCGACTACGCCGACCGGCAGAAGTTGATTGAGGAGCTTGACCGCCACGGCCGCGTGCATCATCAGGAGATGACCGTCAACACCCGCTTTGGCAAGCAAATCACCGTGGCTGTTTCTATCCAACCGCTGAACATCGATGGCCTGGAATGCATCCTGCTGACCTCGCGCGACATCACCGAACAAAAGCAGATCGAAGCCCGCGTCAAGCACTTGGCCTACCACGACGCGCTCACCGACCTGCCCAATCGCCTGCTATTGAGCGACCGTCTGAACCAGATCGCGGCGCTGAATCAGCGGCATGACCTGCGCGGCGCACTGCTGTTTTTCGATCTTGACCACTTTAAACACATCAACGACTCGCTCGGCCATTCCTGTGGCGATGCCGTGCTGCAAGAGGTCACCGCCCGGCTGCTGGCTCTGGTGCGCAAAGAGGATACCGTCGCCCGGTTGGGCGGCGACGAGTTTGTGGTATTGCTCAGCGGCCTGCAGTCCAGCGGACTGCGTCTGGAGCACGAGGTGGAGAACACCGCCAGAAAGCTGCTGGACGCCGTTTCCGCACCCATGCAGATTGAAGGCCATGCCCTGCAGCTCAGCACCAGCATCGGCATCGCCCTACTCCCCGATCACGGCAGCACTCCGGACGACCTGCTCAAACGTGCCGATATCGCCCTTTACCGGGTCAAGGAGCTCGGGCGCAACGGCATCGCCTTCTTCGAGCAGTCAATGCAAGTGGCGGCCAGCGAGCGGCTGGCCATCGAATCCGAGCTACGCCGTGCGCTGCTGAAAAAACAGTTTGTGCTGCACTATCAACCACAGATCAACCACCGCACCCAGGCTATCGAGGGTGCAGAGGCACTATTGCGCTGGCAGCACCCGCACAAGGGCACCATAGGGCCTGCGGCCTTCATGGACGTGCTGGAAGAAAGCGGCCTGATACTCCCGGCCGGCAAGTGGGTGCTGCTGAGCGCCTGCAGCTTTCTCTCGCGCCTGCTGCAGGCCAACGCGATCGACGCCAACTGCTTCAGCCTGAGCGTCAATATCAGTCCTCGCCAATTCCGTCAGGCCAGCTTCGTGGACGATGTGCTGCACGCCATCGCCACCTACGCTATACCGCCGCAGTGCATCAAGCTGGAGATTACCGAGGGTATCGTCATCCAAGATGTGGCCGACACTATCGACAAGATGAACGTCCTGCGCGAGCGCGGCGTGCATTTCGCCATCGACGATTTCGGTACCGGCTACTCTTCGTTGAGCTACCTCAAGCAATTGCCCGTGGACGTGCTCAAGATCGATCAATCCTTTGTGCGCGATTGCACCCACAACCCCAATGATGCAGAAATCATTCGCGCCATCATCGCCATCGCCTCCAGCCTGCGCATGGACTTTATTGCCGAAGGCGTGGAAACCTCAGAGCAGCTCGCGTTTCTCCACGAACTTGGCTGCGATCACTACCAGGGTTACCTGTTCAGCCCTCCGGTAGACGAGCACGCATTTTGCCTGCTGTTGAACTCCCGCCAGCATGATTAGCGGCCTGTAGCCACATCGCGAACCAGATCATATTCCTGTGTGGCCAACTGACAGCAAGGGAACCGGGCTTACTTTTCCGTGTCTACCCATGCATGGACCACGGCCGAGCCGTGGAAGACTAGTCATAGACCAGGGAGTATTCATCATGAACAAGTCTATGTTGACCGGTGTGTTGATCGGCGCGGCAGTAGCAACTGCCGGCGGCGCCATCGCGGGCTATACCGCCTTTGCAGACAAAACACCTGACCAGGCTGAGGTTCTTGATGTTCGCGAGATCAAGGAAACCAAAAGCACCCCACGGGAAGTGTGTAACGACGTGGCCGTTACCCGCCAGAAACCGGTAAAGGATCAGCACCAGATTATTGGTTCGGTGGCCGGCGCAGTGATCGGGGGTGTATTGGGTAACCAGGTAGGTGGTGGTAGCGGCAAGGATATCGCCACCGTCGCAGGTGCCGCCGCTGGCGGGTATGCCGGTAACAAAACCCAGGAGCGCATGCAGGCCAACGACACCTACACCACTACCGAGCGTCGCTGTAACACTGTTTATGACAAACACGACGAAGTGGTTGGCTATCAGGTGAAGTATCAGATCGGCGAGAAAACTGGTTCAGTCCGCATGGATCATGATCCGGGCAGCAGTATCCCGCTGAAAGAAGGCGAGCTGGTGCTTAGCAGCAATCAGTAAACACTGCAGCCTGACTAGAGGGCATCCGCTTCGGCCGATGCCCTTTTTTGTGCTCCGCCCTTAGCCCCTGCTACTCGGACAGACTACTGCGACATAGCTCAAGCCAGCGCTCGATTCCGGCGCTGCGAAACTTCTGCCGGTGCAGGGCGAAATAGAAGCGTCGATGAAAGTTGCGTTGCGGTACCGGCAACGGTACCAGGCTGCCGCGCTTGAACGCGTCCACCAGGGTGATTTCCGACAGGCAGCCAATGCCCAGTCCGGCCTCCACTGCGCGCTTGATTGCTTCGGTGTGTTGCAGCTCCAGCTTGATGCGCAGGTCCGGCAGTAGCCCCTGCATCGCCCACTCAAAGTGCTGGCGGGTGCCTGATCCCTGCTCGCGCACAATCCACTGCGCTTCCAGCAACTCGGCGTCGCTCAACCAGGGCCGTCCGGCCCAGGGGTGGTCCGGCGCACAGAACACCATCAGCTCATCATCACGCCAGTGCAGCAAGTCGAGCTCCGGGTGGCGCGTCTCGCCTTCGATCAGGCCGATGTCCAACTCGAAGTTGGCGACCTTGCGTACGATGGTTTCGGTGTTGGCCACTTCCAGCTCCACCCGCGCACCATCCTGCTCGCCCATGTAGCGGGCCATGATCTCGACTGCCAGGTAATTGCCGATGCTCAAGGTGGCGCCCACCTTCAGGTGGCCGATGTCCTGATGCCGCGCCAGCGCCGTTTCCAGCCCTTTTGCCTGCTCCATCAAAGCCTGGGCGCGGGGCCGGATGCTTTGCCCCAGTTCGTTCAGCTGCAGGCGTTTACCGACGCGGTCGAACAACTGCACATCGAATTGGCTTTCCAGATCCTTGAGCGCACTGCTGGCGGCCGACTGCGACATCGCCAGGCTACTGGCCGCACGTGTCAGGTTCTCGTGATAGGCGGTGGCGAGAAAAACCTCGAGCTGCCGCAGACTGTATTTCATAATCGATTTTTCCGAATACTCTAATAACAATTACCCGTTTATCCGATAGGTTAGCCAGGTATAGACTCCACGCCAAGAAATCATTCATGCCGGGAGGCGACATGGCAGGCTTCAATACCGAAAGCGTACTCAGCGTTCATCACTGGACCGACAATCTGTTCAGCTTTAAGACGACTCGTGATCCGGGTTTTCGCTTCAAGAACGGCCATTTCATCATGATCGGCCTGGAAGTCGAGGGTCGCCCACTGATGCGCGCCTACAGCATCGCCAGCCCCAACCATGAAGAAACCCTCGAATTCTTCAGCATCAAGGTGCCAGACGGCCCGCTGACCTCTCGCCTGCAGAATATTCAGGCAGGTGATCAGATCATGATCAGTCGCAAGCCGACCGGCACCCTGGTACTGGACCACCTGATTCCCGGGCGCAACCTGTACCTGCTGAGCACTGGCACTGGCCTGGCGCCCTTTATCAGCATCATTCAGGATCCGGAAACCTACGAGCAATACGACAAGGTCATCGTCACCCACGGCTGCCGGCATGTACGCGAGCTGGCCTACGAAGAGTTGATTACCGAGGACTTGCCCAATCACGAGTACTTGGGTGAGCTGGTGCGTGACAAGCTGATCTATTACCCCACGGTCACTCGTGAGCCCTTCCGCAACGAAGGTCGCCTGACCGATCTGATGACCAGCGGCAAGCTGTTCGAAGATATTGGGTTGCCCAAGTTCGACCTGGAACAGGATCGTTTCATGCTCTGCGGCAGCCCGAGCATGCTCAAGGACTGCTGCGAGATTCTTGACGCCCAAGGCTTCAAGGAAGCCCGCCACGGCGATCAGGGGCACTATGTTATCGAGCGTGCCTTCGTCGAGAAGTAATCAGGGAAGCGGTACAAACTAGAAAGGCCCGGAGCGTCCTGCGCACCGGGCCTTTCTTGTTTGTACCATCTGGGCCGTATTGGCCCCGCTAGACCTTGTTGCCGCGCGGCCCCGCGAAGAACCAGATGATCAGGCCCAGCAGCGGCAGCAGTACCACCAGCAATACCCAGAGCAGCTTGGCACCCATGCTGGCATTGCTTTGCAAAATGTTGATCACAGCCCAAATGTCGCCGATCAGAATCAGCAGACCCAGAATCCCCCCACCGGTACCAAAGTTCATCGCACTCTCCCTTTTCTTGTCAGACAAAATACCGAGCTGCTTTCACTATAGCCGCCCCAGGGCGCGGGCCCGGCGCTCAGATATCCAGTAATTGCAACTCGCCTAACTTCGACCCTGGCACCGGCGTATCGTTCAGCGCCTGCTCATCGCCCACCAGATTCAGCCAGTGACAAGCGCTGCCGGCAGCGGGTACCAGTGCCCACTCATGGCCAGACGGAATCCATACCAGATCGCCGTGGCGTACCGCCAGCACCAACGCTTGATCAGCATGGCCAAGGCACAGGCGCGCCTGCCCGGCGCTTAACAGCAGCCATTGGCCGGCTGAGCGCTGCACGGCCCCAGCGTCCAGCCGGCTGGGCACTTCGGCATAGCCCGGCTCGCCTTTCTGTTCTGCCGCCGTTGCACAGCGTGGCACTGGCAAGCCGCTATCGGCGATGCGCTGCGCGGCAGCCGCTTGCAGCTGCGCGCGATCCTCAGGCAGCCCGGTGGGCAATTGCAGCAACCGCACCTCACGCTCGATCAACACGGCAGTGATGTCTTCCAGATGGGTGAGAACACGAGCCGGACAAAGCCACTGCCCCGCCTCATACATCGCCAGAATGCTCATGGTCTGCTCCTCATGCACGCTGCAAGCGCAGCGCGAGAATGATTGCGCCCAGTGCGGCAGCCAACGCGGCCAATGCGAAAGTCCAGGACGCTCCCAGGCTGTCCCAGGCGTAACCAGAGTAAAGTGCGCCCAAGGCGCCACCAACCCCGGCCAAGGTCGCATACAGCGCCTGGCCCTGACCCTGCAGCCGGGCGCTGAAACTGTGCTGCACAAAGTGCACCGCGGCCACGTGGAAGGCGCCAAAGGTGGCGGCGTGCAGGCACTGCGCAAAAAGGAGCGTGGGCAAGTCGCCAGCATAATTGCCCAGTAGAATCCAGCGCAGCGCTGCCAGGGCAAAACTGACCACCAGAATCAGCTTCAGGCTGCAACGCGCGAGCAGCGGACGCATCAGTAGAAACAGCAGTATCTCCGCCAGCACACCCAGCGCCCAAAGCAAGCCAATAAAGCCGCGGCTGTAACCCAGGCGTTCAAGATGAATGGTCAAAAAGGTGTAGTACGGCCCGTGCGATAGCTGCATCAGCGCCACACAGAGAAAAAACGCCATCACGCCGGGGCGGCGCAGCTGTTGCAGCAAGCCCTCGCCCAATACCTTGCTGCTGGGCGCCACCGGCGGTGCGGGAATCAGCAGGCTGCAAGCCACAATCGCGCACATGACCGTCAGCAGAACTCGAGGGTAGGCCTGCATACCGAAGCGCTCCAACACCTCACCCAGCAGCACCACGGTGAGAATGAAGCCGACCGAACCCCACAGACGCACCTGACTGTAGCGCGAAGCCTGCTCGCGCAGATGCGTCAGCGTAATGGCCTCGAATTGCGGCAGAATCGCGTGCCAGAAAAAGCTGTGCAGCGCCATTACCGCTGCCAGCCACCAATAGTCCTGGCGGTAGAAAATCGCGGCAAAGCACAACGCGGTAAAGAGCGCGCCGCAGCGCACGATCAACAAGCGTTGGCCCGTGGCGTCGCCAATCCAGCCCCACAGATTGGGCGCCAGGCAACGCATCAGCATGGGAATAGCGACCAGCTCGCCAATGCGTGCCGCCGAAAACCCCAAGGACTCGAAGTAGAGTGCGAGAAAAGGCGCGACCCCGCCCAACAGGGCAAAGTAGCTGAAGTAGAAACCGGAGAGGCGCCAGTAAGGCAGCGGCGCTGTGTGCGCCCCTGCCCCCGCGCCCGTTGAGCTCAAAGCTGGCCCAGTACCGGCGTGGTGACCGTGACGTCGGCGTTCTGCCCGCGGTGGCGCAGCAGATGGTCTATCAATACCAGCGCCATCATGGCCTCGGCGATAGGCGTGGCGCGGATGCCCACGCAGGGGTCGTGGCGCCCCTTGGTGATCACATCTACCGCGTTGCCGTGCACATCGATGGAGCGACCCGGCGTGGTTATGCTGGAAGTCGGCTTGAGCGCCAGGCTGGCGACAATCGGCTGGCCAGAAGAAATACCACCCAACACGCCACCCGCCTGATTGCTGACAAAGCCTTCCGGCGTCAGCTCATCGCGGTGCTCGGTACCGCGCTGCGCGACCGCGGCAAACCCGGCGCCCACCTCAACGCCCTTCACCGCATTGATGCCCATCAGCGCATAGGCCAGCTCGGCATCCAGACGATCAAAGATCGGCTCGCCCAGACCCGGCGGCACACCTTCGGCAACTACAGTGATTTTGGCCCCGACAGAATCCTGATCACGGCGCAGCTGATCCATGTAGGCTTCCAGCTCGGCGAGCTTGCCCGGGTCGGCGCTGAAAAAGGCGTTATCGTTCACGCCATCCCAGCTCTTGAACGGAATCTCGATGGGGCCCAACTGGCTCATGTAGCCCCGCACCTGAATGCCCTGGGTCGCCAGATACTTCTTGGCAATGGCACCGGCTGCCACGCGCATGGCGGTTTCCCGCGCCGAGGAACGCCCGCCGCCACGGTAATCGCGCACGCCGTACTTGTGGTGATAGGTGTAATCGGCATGGGCCGGGCGGAACAGGTCCTTGATCGCCGAATAATCCTTGGATTTCTGATCAGTATTGCGAATCAGCAGGCCGATCGGGCAACCGGTAGTGACACCTTCGAACACGCCGGAGAGGATCTCGACCTCGTCGGCCTCCTGACGCTGCGTGGTGTGACGGCTGGTGCCGGGTTTGCGGCGATCCAGATCACGCTGCAGGTCTTCGCTTGAGAGCGGCAAGCCTGGCGGGCAACCGTCCACGATGGCAACCAGTGCAGGGCCATGGCTTTCGCCGGCCGTGGTGACGGTGAACAGGGTTCCAAGGGTGTTTCCGGACATAAACTCAACCTGATGTAAGCGACGGCAGTGCCGCAGTATACCGTTCGCCCCGCATGGGTGACAGTCTGAAATCAACCCGCTAGGCTAGTGCGCTTCACCCTCGCGGAGCCAATATGCCGAGCTTTCTGGCGTCGTTATTGCCCGATCAGATTTCCCCACTGCTGGCTGCCGCGCTGATTCTCTGCTCGGCCGTCACCTCGATGATTACCGCCGCCCTTGGTGCCGGGGGCGGCGTGATGCTGCTGGCGATCATGGCGCTGAGCATGCCCACCGCCGCCATCATTCCGGTACACGGCATGGTACAACTGGGCTCCAACGCCAACCGTGCGCTGATGACCTGGCGGCACATCAACCTGCGGGTGATCGCCTGGTTTCTGCCCGGCGTGGTCTTGGGCGCCTGGCTGGCCAGCCGCCTGTTGGTGAACCTGCCCCTGGCGAGTATCCAGCTCAGTATTGCCCTGTTCATTCTCTTGCTGTGCTGGGGCCCCGCTATTCCCAAGGTTGCCACCGGGCGCGTGGGCACTCTGCTGGCCTCTACCCTCACAAGTTTTCTCAGCCTGTTTGTCGGCGCCACGGGCCCGCTGGTAGCCGCTTTTATCAAACAGCAGCAGAACAGCAAGCGGCTGCAGACGGTGGCTACCTTTGCCGCCGCCATGGCTCTGCAACACGCACCCAAGGCGCTCGCCTTTGGCGCCGCGGGCTTTGTGTTCCACGCCTGGCTGCCGCTGATTATCGGCATGATCGCCGCGGGTGCGCTGGGTACCTGGGCTGGCCTGCATATTCTGCAGCGGCTGAGTGATCGGCACTTCAGCCGGCTGTTCAACGTGATTCTGACCCTGCTCGCCATACGTCTGGCCTGGGAAGCCATCACCCATTGGTGAGCATGACTTTTGCTGACCATGGGGATACATTACAGAAACCCGCCGCAACGCCGATACAGGTTGAAGTAACCGCCGAACGCAGTACGCGCGCCCAGGACGAAGCATGAGCGAGATCGAGACCATCAGCCCGGAATCCAGCCAGGAGCAGACCGCTCTGCGTGATCCCTTTGCGCGCGCCAAGCCCTCAGACTTCTACTGGGTACAGCTCAAGCCGGTATTCAAAGCGCGCGTACTGGTGCATCAGGAAAAGCTCGCGCAGATCGCAGTAACCCAGGAAAAGGTCGGCAGCCTCGAGTTGCTGCGTCTGCAAGTACGCTTTGAGGGTGAGGCGCTACCGGAAAGCGGCAATTGCCTGGAAGTCATGGTCGATCACAAACGCCAACGTGTACGCTTTGGGCCGCTCAGCGGCGTTAGCATCCAGCCAGCCCAGCGTGGCCTGGGCACCTTCATGCTCGCGCAACTGATTCACTGGTGCCAGCGCTACTGCGGCGAGTATGCGGTCACGCCAATCAGCCTGCGCGCGGAGGATTTCAAAAGCGGCGACGCCCGCAACGCCTTTGAGAACGTGCTCAGCCGAGCCGGCTTTACCGTCACCACGCTGGATGAAGACACCCACAGCGGCGTAGCCCAAAGCAACCGCGTAAACGACCTCATCGGCAGTTGGAACACCGAACGAATCCAGCCCCTGCAGATCGGCAATCTGCTCGGCCAACTGCGCGAGCACGAAGCCCTCAACCTCAAGCAAACAGCCCAACTGAACAACCTGCAAAGCGTGATCGCCGGGTACAAGCGCTCCGACATGGGCAACCGCTTCGCCATTGGCTGCCTCATCGTGTTCAGTATTTTCCAGGCACTGATGCTGCTGTGGGTGGTACTGCGCTGAACGCTAGAGCCCTTCGGCGAACAGCGGCTGAAAATGGCGGCACTGCTCGGCACTGAGCACAAACACCCCGTGCCCGCCATGCTCGAACTTCACCCACTCAAAGTCGACCTCGGGCCACTCAGCCATCACATGCACCATGCTGTTACCCACCTCAATCACCAGCACACCGTCTTCACTGAGGTAGTCCGCCGCTTCTGCCAGCATGCGGCGCACCAGGTCCAGGCCGTCGTCGCCCGCAGCCAGGCCCATCTCGGGTTCGTGCCGGTATTCCTCCGGCAGACTGTCCATGTCCTCGGCGTCCACATAGGGCGGATTGCTGACGATCAGGTCGAACCGCTCGCCGGCCAAACCATCAAAGCCATCCGACCAGCGCGCTTCTACCCGCTCGGTTAGGCCGTGCATCTCAATATTGGCCTCGGCTACCGCCAGCGCATCGGCCGACAAATCAGCCAGCACCACTTCGGCTTCGTCAAAGGCGTAGGCACAGGCAATGCCAATACACCCACTGCCGGTACACAGGTCCAGAATGCGCAGCGGATCACGCTCCAACCAAGGCTCAAAGCGTGAGTCGATCAGCTCGGCAATCGGCGAGCGCGGCACCAGCACGCGGTCATCGACGATGAAGTCCAAGCCGGCAAAACGCGCGTGACCAGTCAGGTAGGCCGCCGGAATACGCAGGCGTATACGCTCTTGCAGCAGCGCCACAGCGGCGTCGCGCTCCTCTTCGGTGACCCGGCATTGCAGATAGGGTTCGGGCGTTTCCCACGGCAAGTAGAGCGCATGCAACACCAGCAGGCGGGACTCGTCCCAGGCGTTGTCGGTGCCGTGCCCGAAAAACAGCTCGGTCTGATGAAAACGGCTGACGCCCCAGCGGATCAAATCCTGCACGGTTTTCAATGCGGCGTATTCACTCATGATCTAAATCCTTGTTCTGTCAGGCGCCCATTCTACGCTGCCGCGTGCCAGCGACTACTGGTACACTGCGGTTTTTTAGCAGCTGATCACTGAAAATGTCTCAGGATAACGTCGAACCCGATGACGAAAACCTGTTCCGGCAGGCCATCAAGGGTGTCAAACCACTCAAGCAACAGCAAGCCGATACCGGTAAGCCCAAGGCCGATCGCGCCCGCATCGCGGCCAGTCGCGCCCGCGCGCTGACCGGTAACACCAGCATCGTGATAGACGGCCTTTCCGACCAGTTTGTGATTGATGTAGCCCCTGAAGAAGAACTCATGTGGGGCGCCAACGGCGTCCAGGCCAGCCAGCTGCGCAAACTCAAAAGCGCGCAAATCCCCTTTGATGGCTCAATCGATCTGCACGGCATGACGGTAGAACGTGCCCGCGAGTTGCTCTGGGCCTTTCTGGCCGAAGCGGTAAAGCAGGAAATTCGCTGCGTGCGCGTCACCCACGGCAAAGCGCAACGCAAGGACGGCCGCACGCCCATCCTGAAAAGCCACGTCAATACCTGGCTGCGACAACACGCCAGCGTACTGGCCTTCACCTCCTGCATCCCGCGCCATGGCGGCACGGGGTCTGTTTATGTGCTGCTCAAGCGGACTATGCTGGAGGGGCGGGAGGACTGAGGAGAGTGTTATTTCCTCGATGTCCTTAGCAGTCTTTTGGCCTATGCTCCGATTGGGAAGCTTGATGATAGGCACTACTGCCAAGTGTTAAACCGCAAACGCAAGGGCAGTACGTTTCAAAACTCAGCCAGTTATAACTATTGTATGGATAATTTCTGCCGTGTTTGGGTAAATTGAGGCCCACCCCCGACGGCCATCGGGGGCCTTCATGCAGCAGCTCGGTGTAGCGCCGGCTCCTCTTTTGAGAGACCGATAACAAGTGGGTAGCGCTGCATGACTCTCAAGCGATAACTCGAACAGTCATCGGGGCCTCGAGCCCGTATAGCAAGGCAGAGTCAGCTTATTATGAACACTCCAGAAAACCAAACCCTGATCAACATCGGTGTCGACGTCGGTAAAGCTAACCTCGATATCGCCCTTCATCCGTCCGGCCAATCTTTTACCATTCCGAACAGCACCACTCATATCCGAGAGCTTGTGAAGATACTCAAGGGCTACGCCATTGAGCGGATCGTTGTAGAAGCAACAGGCCGCTACGAACATGCATTGGTTCGAGCCATCAGTCAGGCTGGGCTGCCCATCATTGTGGTCAATCCGATCAGTGTGCGGCGCTATGCCCAAGCTATCGGTGTGTTGGCAAAAACGGACCGCATCGACGCTCAGGTCATTGCCAAATATGCTGCTACGCTGAAGCCAGAATTCAAGCCCATACCGGATAAAACATCTCAAAAAATCAAAGACCTATTGGCGAGGCGCAGCCAGCTCATGGAAATGTCCACCATGGAAAAAAACCGCCTGCAAATACTGCCAAAAACACTTCACAGCTCCATCAATAGTCTACTCAAAACGCTCCAGACCCAGATCAAAACCATCACCAAGCAGATCGAGCATGAAGTCGCCAAGGTTGATCATTGGCGAAGTAAAACAGACATCCTGACCAGCGTGCCAGG
Organism: Halopseudomonas sabulinigri; assembly: GCF_900105255.1. Classification (NCBI taxonomy): domain Bacteria; kingdom Pseudomonadati; phylum Pseudomonadota; class Gammaproteobacteria; order Pseudomonadales; family Pseudomonadaceae; genus Halopseudomonas; species Halopseudomonas sabulinigri. The sequence continues at coordinate 833,598 of NZ_LT629763.1, forward strand.
CGTTGGCAAAGTCATGGCGTTTACGCTACTGAGCGAGCTTCCTGAGTTAGGCAAGCTTAACCGGCGAGAGATCGCAGCCCTGGTTGGCGTGGCACCCATCAATCGCGATAGCGGCAGACTGACGGGCAAGCGTCGGATCCGTGGCGGTCGCCATAGAGTGCGAACAGTGATGTTCATGGCGATGATGTCAGCCATCCAATGCAACCCGGTATTCAAGCAGTTCTATGAACGCCTGAAAGCCCAAGGAAAGTTACCAAAAGTCGCCCTCATTGCCTGCATGCGAAAGATGATCGTGATGCTCAACACCATGGTTAAGAATCAAGAGCCGTGGCGTGAAAAAACAGCCTGATTTGGGACGTTGACACCACAGTCACTTGTTAGGGGACCGCTAGTGATGAACGCTAAAAGCTCCCCTACTGACCAATTAGTACCGTGGACGGTCGGATGACCAGCCGCATTTCTTGCATTCAAAGCTCACCCTGTATAACCACAAACCAACGAGAATCGACCGTCTATAGCAACGTGGGCATTTAAATGGAAATATTCTGGGGAAGACCAGAAAGTGGAGAACCACGAATAAAAGAAGAGCTACGAAAAACCCAACATCCGAAAACACGTCGCCAGACAAAAATAAATATTCAGCGATTGGCTCAGCCGAGATATATGAGACGGCATAAACAGTTGCGACAAATAAAAAAACCAAGCTCATCCAAGTGAAAACAACAAGCATGGAGTATGCTAACTTGGGCGCATCTGATAACAGGACTAGCCCGCTCCGCGTATCAGCACCACCAAAGAATACCCGACTAACCGCGAACCCAAAGAGCGCAGGAGCAAACCCGAATACTGCGGATAACATGCATATCCGCAATAATATTTTAACAGAAACCACTGACCCGCCGTCGGTCACCACGAAAACAATTGCCAAGGCGATGGTGACAGCCATCCACATTTGAAAAAAGAATTTAAAGTGCCGCATATTTCCTCAAGACTCGCCAAATAAACTTGGATAATAAGGTGAAACTTTACACTCGTCGGTATAGATTAACCTCACGCTACACTTAAGATTTGAAAAATAACTCATCGCACCCTCACCGTTAATCTTCTGCTCGACAAACCGGGATTGCTTCGCCAACTCAAGCCGCGCGTCTTCTATCGACGTGTTTGAGCCAGACAGAATACTGACGAACTCAGCCGACTGACCCACATTTATTTTTACCGATTCTTTAACCCAGAATTTGTAGTACTTCATGCGCAAGTATCATCCCTGATGGAGAACTGTGCAGCGCTGAGCGCCGCCAAACGGTGCAAGATAAGCTACCAGCCGCCGCTCGTCATGCGTTCGAGAGAAGAATCACCGTCAGCCCAAAAGTGATTTGAAAAAACATGACCATCAACACAAAACTCAAAATCAGGTAGTTCGGCACCGGGTTTTTCAGCAGATACCAGGCGATGCAGGTTTGCGCTATCGCTTGTATGGCCGCGATACCCAGAAAGTGCCGAAGCGCCCATAGACTCGCGATGATATCCGGCTTGGCCTCGACGAAAATTACAGCGAACGGGAACAGGCCAAGCAACAGAACTACCGAAAATAGCCCCTTCTTTCGCCAAAGGGCCAGGTCAGTAGCCAACATCTCCTGCGTTATCTTATTCATACCCGCGCCCCTATACCGCCTTTGCCGAAAAGATGAATCACGCCCTTGACCGCTGTGTACGCGCTTCACGCCCGGCTGTGATCACACCAGAAAAGATTGTCCCTCAGACAGGCGCTGGCAACGTGTAATAGCTCCAGCGCCGTACACCCTGCTTTGTCAGCCGCCCCTCTTTGTGGAGTTTTTTCAGCAAATAGGAGGCACGGCCATGGTTAACGCCAAGTAGCGTCTGCACTGCGGCATTGTCGATACGCCCCTGCGTGCGAATGCAGGCCAGAATCTGCTCTTCATCACTGTGATCTGCTCCCCCGCTTTCCGCCTCAGCAATGCCGCCTGAAGGCGGTCCCGCGGCGATCTGGTTTGATGTTGAATCGAGTGAAGCTGGCCTCGCGCCGCGTATATTCGCGTGGCCAGCGAGGCTCTCGGGCGCATCGAGAAAATGCAGGTGCCGAACCTCTATGGCGCCGCCGCGACTGGCGATGAGCGCGTACTCAATAATGTTTTTCAGCTCTCGCACGTTGCCTGGGTAATGGTAGCGGTTCAGCGCTGCCATGGCCTCAGGTGTTATGGTCGGCCGGTCGCGCCCCATCTGGCCGCCCAGGCGCACCAGATAGTGGTTCACCAGCAAGGCAATATCGCTGACCCGATTGCGCAAGGCAGGGACCAACAGCTGGTAACCCGCCAGGCGGAAGTACAGGTCCTGGCGAAACTCCTTTGCATTCACCCTACCGACAAGATCCGCGTTGGTAGCGGCCACAATGCGCACATCCACCTGCCGGCTACTTCTGCCGCCGACGGGTGTGACCACCCCGTCTTCCAGCACGCGTAGTAACTTGGCCTGCATGGCCAACGGCATATCGCTGATTTCATCTAGAAACAGAGTGCCCCCGTCAGCCTGCAGAAAGTAGCCATGCCGATCATGGGTGGCACCGGTGTAGGCGCCTTTGATATGACCAAAAAACTCAGCATCGGCAAGCTCCGAGGGAATCGCCGAGCAGTTCACGGCAACAAAGGGCTTCTGGCTGCGCGCACTGCCAAAATGCGTGGCCCGGGAGATCAGCTCCTTACCCGTGCCGCTTTCGCCCAGCACCAGCACATTGGTGCGCGGTGCCTGCTGCAAGGCGCGGACCTCGTTCAGCAGGTCGAGCGTCGCCTTGCTCTGGCCCACAAAGGCATCGATACCCCAATGTTCTGCCTCCTGCCGCGTTAACGCAGAGAGCTTTTCATCGGCCAGGTGCAAAGCGTCTTCCACCAGTTGTCGCCGTTGTATTTGTTCAAGCAGGTCACGGTTGAGCGCTTCGAGTTGCTGGTTCTTGAGCTGCAGCTCGTGCTGTTGACGGCGCAAGGTAAGGTGCACCTGAATCCTCGCCAGCACCTCTTCGCGTTGCAAGGGCTTGTTGAGGTAATCAACAGCACCTGCGGCAAAGCCTTGCATCTTGCTGTCGGTATCGGCGAGCGCACTCATGAAAATGACCCGCACCTGCGCTGTGATCGGGTTGTCTTGCAAACGCCGGCAGGTTTCAAAGCCGTCGATGCCCGGCATCATCACATCCAGCAGCACCAGTTCGGGCAGGTGAGAAACGGCCAACTCTAGCGCCTGCTCGCCATCGGTGGCCACGACCAGTTCCAGCCCGCTGTCGGCCAGATAATTAACCAGCACATCCAGATTACCTGGCTGGTCATCGACGATTAATACCACCGGGCTGGTCGGCACGGGCCACTCCTTTTGATCTGATTTGGCTGCGCCTCTCGTTTAACGTTACCGCAGCCAGGGGAACGTCAATATAAGTGACTATAAGCTTTATGCCTATACGCCTATAAGCAATCTTCTGAGAACAGTTGCTCATAGCAGCTAAGCCCATGAAACAGCGTAACTTTCCAACTTGGCGCGAATCTTGTAATAGCGATAGGATCCACCACGCTTTGCGTCATGCCATTAACTCGCGCGGCAGAACGCGAACGTCATACCAGCAAAGCGGTTACCAGGATCAGACATGAACATTCAACCCAATGCGAACCAGCAAACCCCTACGGTACTGATCGTCGACGATGTTCCGGCCAATCTTGACGTCTTGGTTGAGCATTTGCAGCGAGAGGCCGTACATCTGGTGGTCGCCCTTTCAGGAGAGGAGGGTTTGCGGCTGGCCAAAGAGATTGGCCCGGACCTGATCCTGCTTGATGTGATGATGCCCGGCATCGACGGTTTTGAAACCTGCCGGCGCTTGAAGGCCGATCAGGACACCAACGACATCCCCGTAGTGTTTCTCACCGCGCGGGAAGACGAGCTGGACACCGAAAAAGGTCTGCGACTGGGCGCGGTGGATTACATCAGCAAGCCCTTCTCCATGCCGATCCTGAAAGCGCGTCTGCGCAATCATCTGGCTCTCAAGCGCAAAAGCAATTTGCTGCTGCAGCTTGCCTGTACCGACGAGCTGACCCGCGTCGGTAATCGCCGCCACTTCAACAAGATGCTGCACAGCGAATGGGGGCGCGCCATGCGCAATCAAACGCCGCTGTCGCTGGTGATGCTCGATGTGGATTACTTCAAGCGCTTCAATGATCACTACGGCCATCCCGAGGGAGATCGATGTCTGGCCCAGATCGCAGGCGCCCTCGACAGCGTGCTGCATCGGCCATCTGATATGTTGGCCCGCTACGGCGGCGAGGAGTTTGTCGTGTTGCTGCCGGAAACCGAGCGCGATGGCGCAGCGGCTATCGCAGAGCAACTGCATGCCAGCGTATTCAATCTGGCACTGCCGCATCAAAGCGCGGGCACTGATGGGCGGGTGACTATCAGCCTCGGGGTCGCCACAGCGGTCCCAGCCGCCCCCAACACGCCCGAAGACTTGCTCGCATGGGCAGATAATGCACTCTATCAAGCCAAGGCCCAGGGTCGTAATCAGGTCTTTGTAGCTGCCGAGATGGATCAATAAGAACAACAACAATTGGCGAACCGATCGCCACAACCAGCAGAGCTCTGCACTCGAGGACCCGCTCCATGCCGTACCCCCTGAAAATAGCACTGACCTTGTTACTGCTCGCCCCGCTCTCCAGCCCGGCGGCCAACGAACCCGGTGATGGCAGTGAAATGGAAGACCTGCTGGCGCTGCTCGATCAGGAGACCGCGTTGGCAACGCAAAGCAAAATGAACACCGACTACGTGCCCGGCATGGTTACCGTGCTGCACGGTGAAGAATTGCGCTCCTACGGCGCCGGCACCGTTGCCGACGCATTGGACCAGGTGGCCGGGTTTTATATGTCCCTCAACAACGTCGGCGATCCGGTAGCGATTGTGCGCGGGGTTGGGGCCAACGTGAACGGCAGCAACCTGAAAGTCCTGGTGGACGGCGTCGCCGTGAACCGGGCCACGGACGCCTCCGCCGACTGGGTATTCCGTATCCCCATGACCCAGGTCGACCGGGTAGAGGTAATTCGTGGCCCCGGCTCTGCGCTGCATGGCGAGTTCGCCTTCTCTGGCGTGATCAACATCATTACCCGCCGCGATAATCTTGTCAGCGTGCGCGGCGGCAGCCACAACCTGAAACAAGGCGACATTCTTGCCACCCACAGCTTTGAGAGCGGCGCGCAGATCGCCATCAACGCCTCGCTGTGGGGCCGCGATGACAGCGATCGGATGACCAATCCAGACAACTTTCAACGCCCCGGTGTCGGCTATTCGCCAGGCAACATCTACGACGACGAACGGGGCGGCGTTCTGTTCCTTGATGGCAGTCACCAAGGCTACCGGCTGCAAGTCACCTACAGCGATGTGGAGCGCGGCGCCTGGTATGGCCGCAACGGAGCACTGCCCTATGAACTGGAGCCCCGCGAAGAAACCACCACCAGCCTGAACCTGTCTAAGACCTGGAGCATCAATGACGACCTGACGATGGATGCCAGTCTGGGATACCTGAAAACCGATCTCGAGTTCGCCACCTACCTGCCCATACCCAAGGGCGAAGATCCACCCGGACCACGGCCGCCGATTGCCAACAACGTTTTCAGGCGCGATGCCAACAAAGATGAAGCACAACGTGCAAAAGTGGTTCTGCACTGGGACGGCCTGGCCCAACATCAACTACTGCTGGGTCTGGATTACGCACACAGCAAGGTGACGGGATCCTCGATTAAAACCACACGCGAGGGCTTTGCACCGGTATACGGTACGCCTGATGAGGAGCTGGTGCTGGACGGCGCCGAACGTGGCATCACCAGCCTGACGCTGCAGGACCAGTGGACGCCCGTGGACAACCTTGAACTGACCCTCGGCGCGCGCTACGACGATTACGACGACTGGGGCAGTAGCGTCTCGCCCCGCGTCGCCGCCGTCTGGCGGGCCAGCGACCGGCATATTTTCAAAGCTCAATACGCCGAAGCCTTTCGCCCCCCTACCCTGGCCAATCAAAACCCAGGGCCCAATACCTACCCCCGATTTGAGTACGACTCACTGCAGGAGGAGCGGCTGAAATCCACGGAGTTAGCCTATATTTTCAACGGCAGCGGCTACAAGCTGCGCTCAACGGTCTTTCATACCGAAGTGCGCGACCTCATCGAATTCTATATACCGCCAGGCCGCCCGCCGGTGTTGCGCAACCGCGGCGATGTCACGACCCAGGGCGTGGAGCTGGAATGGGAGCAGCAAATCGGACGCGATTGGGAATGGCACGCCAACCTCTCCTACATCGATGCTGAAGACAAACGAGACGCCGACAGTCGCCTCATCGGCGCAGTTGATTGGCTGGCAAATCTCGGCGCCAGTTGGCGCGCAACGCCGCATACCCGGCACGCCCTTAGCGTGCGATATGTTGGCGACCAGGAAGGCTACGACCCACCGAGCGGCGGCGGCCGGTATCCGGAAACCTACGACAGCTACACCCTTGTCGACTATGCCCTCACCGTGAACCACCTGCTTGGAGCACCCAATCTGACCCTGCAAGCCAGCATCAACAACATTTTTGACCGGCAGTACGATGTGGTGTCCAACCCGCAGTTTTTTCCGGGTGGCCTGCCCCGCGGCGAGCGCACCGGCTGGGCGACACTGGAGTACCAATTCTGACGTGGACGCTGCCCTGATGGCTTCAACATGAGCGTGCAAATACGCCGTTCAACCCTGCTCACCCTGGCGCTTGGTCTGCTCTGCCTGTCGCTACTGGTCTGTGCGACCACGGCAAACGGTACAGACAGCTTTAGCGAGCGCCGCGTGCTGGTGGGGTTAAAGCTGTTTCGCACCCTGGTCGCAGCGGATCTGGATATCGACACTAAAATCAGTGGCGATAATCAGCTCAATCTGCTGCTCGTCTATGCCGATGATGAAACAACCGCCACCACTTACCAGAAAGCCCTCGAGCAAGACGTTGACTCCCTGAACGGCACGCCGGTGTCGGTGCGTGTTAGCGCCCTGAGCGCATTGCTGCAGCCAACCAGCAGCAAGCCAGCGGCGATCTTCGTCAGTCAGGCCCTGAGAGATAGCGAGCGCGACGCTCTGGTGCGCTACAGCATCGCGAACAACATCATCGTCTTCTCACCCTTCGAGGAAGACGTTGAGCGTGGCGTACTCGCCGGCCTTTCCGTACAGGCCACAGTGCGCCCCTTGATCAACATGCAAACCCTGTCCGCGGGGCAGTTCAATATCAAGCCCTTCTATCTCAAGGTGGCCAAACACTATGAATAAGGCCAACCACCAGAGACTGCGCAACTGGCTGGCGTCCCTCAGACAGGATCCGGCATTCCATACCCAGATCCTGATCAGTACCGTGTTCATTCTGCTGATAGCCGTATTCAACTGGTCACTCGACCGCTATTGGCAACATTCCTTGCAGCCGCGACTGTACAAGGTGGCAGAAACCCAGGCCAAAGTGCTGGCAGAGTCGCAATCGGCGGTACTGCTGCAAACGCTGGAGCGGACCGCGCCAAATTACCTGGCCCAGGCGCTGGCTGACACCGTGCAGGAAATGCTCATCGTCGAAGACCCCGCCATCGGCGAGCGCTTTGTGCGGCATCTGACCCTGCAGATCGACTACTCAACGGTAGATGCCGAAGCGGGCACCCTCGACATCAGCGAAGGCGACGCCAACTGCACTCGCTGCTTTCATACCGATGTGCCACTGATCAACCGCCAGGGCGAGATTCTGGGCCTGGCCAGCTTCGCCATCAGCGATGGTTACCTGCGCACCCTCAGCAAGGACATGAGGTCGAAGCTGTTCGCCGAATCCAGCATCGTCATCGCACTGGTTATCGCCGTCTGGGTCGTCATGATGGTCATGTTCTACCGCCTGCACAGCGCCAAAAAGCTTATAGAAGCCTCAGACCATGCCAAAACCCGCTTCATGGCTAATGTCACCCACGAGTTACGCACGCCACTGAACGCCATCCTGGGCTACACCCAGCTGTACAAGCAGGATGCCCAGTTGATGCAACATCATCGCCAGGGTATAGAAACCATCGACCGCAGCGCCGACCACCTGCTGCTGATGATCAGCGACATACTGGAGTTCTCACGCGCCAATGAAGACAGCCTGACACTGCACCCCGAGGAAATCGACCTGGGTAAGTTCCTCAGCACTATCGTGGAAATGACAAGAGTAAGCACCCGTCTCAAAGGCCTGGAATTTCTTTACGACTTCTCCGAGCAGTTACCCGCCATCATCGTGGCCGACGAAAAGCGCCTGCGTCAGATTCTGCTTAACCTGCTGAGCAATGCGATCAAATTTACCGAACACGGAAAGGTCATATTTTCAGTCAAGACAATCCCCTGCCGATCCAACCACAGCAGGCGCTTGCGCTTTGCCGTGCAGGACAGTGGCATCGGCATCGACCGCGGCCAAATAAAATCCATATTCATTCCGTTCCATCAACTGGACAACGCCATTACCCGAGCAGAGGGCACCGGCCTGGGGCTGACCATCAGCCAGCGGCTACTGAACTTGATGAACTCGAAATTGCAGGTAAGCAGCGAAGCCGGCAGTGGAAGCGTATTCTGGTTTAACCTTGAAGTGCAGGCATCAGGCAGCGAAACATTGTCGCGCTCAACCGTGGTAGAGGAACCCACGCTACTAAACCTGCCCGATCCGGCGGTACTGGCTCAGCTCAAAGAACACGCCAAGCGCCACAACGTGTTGGCACTACGACAACTGATCGACACCCTCAAGGCCAGCGAACAACACGCCCAATTCCTGCAGCAAGTTCAGCCTTTCATCCAGCAATACCGCTTCAAGCAACTACTGGAGTGGCTGGACAACCAAGAAAAAACTGCGCGTAGCCAGAATGACAGCGTGCCTGGATAGAGGGCCGCCCCGTCAGAACCATAACGCTGCCGGCCGTCTGAGCAACCTGAGCACCATCGTCTGTAGCCGCAGAGGTGGCGGCCTCGATTTTTAATGACCGCAACGAAGTTGAGTGGCGTGTCAGGCTTTACCACGGATGATGTCCAGTTTATTGGATGGTGCATCTGGGGCCATAAATCTCGGGATAGTATCAGGGCCTCTTCTCGGACGGGACAAAAACGCTGCCGGCCACTCCGCGATACGCTCCTCCTTCTTGTGAAGGTATATTCCCGGCTCGGGCTCATCAATATATTCACGCTGCAGAATAAGAGCCAGCGGGGCTCCACTACCAGGAATTTCATTAGCACATTCCAAAGCCTCTTCAAATGTTGCAAAGGCATAGTAGTAGTCACTGCCGTCCTCTAAATCTGGCGAACCTTCGTGCGGGTGGCACCACACCCGGTACTCAAGAACCTCATCCCAGACATATCCACCTCCGGCTTTTGCGGCACCAGAATACTCTCCTACCATGTCCGGGTCTTTTACTTTTGGGTATTTGCTCATGGTTCTCTTTGAATAATTGGGTCAGATGAAAATTGGTTCTAACGCCTGCATATGGGATCGGAGTGCAGTTGGGTGTTTTTGTGGCAACCACCATAAAAACGGCCGACGGAACGGAGGTCCCAGCCCACGAAGTGGGCGAACATGATGCATTTTTTAGGCATTAATTGTTTTTCCATTTGTAACTTGAGATTTCACCTTCAGTATTTACTAAATATTTTAAGTCCTGTGAGATGAGTCCCATATACCCTTTCACTTTTACATATTCATCATGAGGCTCTATGGAATCAATTTCAGTTTTCAAAATCGCTGAATCATTAAATATTGCTGTCCGTATATTGTCGTGCAACACAATCTTTGCAGGACTCTCCCCCCACGACCTTACAATTTTATTAAATTGATCTTCAATTATGACATTTCTACCATTTTCAAATTCAAATACGTATTTTGTATGCTGAGTTTCAGCATCCGCTTTCAAATTAGCACCATCAATAAATGATTTAGCCGCAAGACTAAAATAGAGAACAAAAGGAGCAATCAAAATAATTAAAAGTACCTTCAGCATTTTCATATTTGCCTAACAGTGATTAGATAGCACGCGGCATTAATACATAACCGCGCGTTCGATATAACTGCGGGCTCAGGCCGCCCATCACAAAAAGCTTATCGATAAAAAATCAGTAGCTTGCGGAGCCTTTCCGCCAGCAGCCCGTATTCGCGTGCGCGCGTCATTTCGTGAATCCATTACGACTGGATGGCATGGCACTTATCATTCCACCTGAGGCGAACTGTCCTTTATCTGCGACAGGCGAGCCTGCCCGTTGCGCGCGGTACACGGGTACTGGGCTGGACAGCGGCGATGCTTTCATCGCAGGCATACGACGGGTGAGCAGCCGATATAACGGCGGTTGAGCACTAAAATCTGAGGTTTGTGAGAGGTTTACTTTGCGCGCCATCCTTGGGCTCCTGATGCATGGCCATGCGCCATTGACGCAACTTAGCGCTAATGCGGCTGCGGGTAAAGCGCTCTGCAACACTTGTTTCCACTGACGCCAGCGCGTTGTTTCGCGCCGCTGTGTTTTGCTGACCGGTAGTCTGTGATGAGCACCCTCCCCGTTTTACTGGCTGCCTTGGCTAATCCAGCAAGGTGAACTCACGCTGCACCTTGAAGTAGATTTCCCGCGCGGTCAGGTCTTTTTGGTTTATGTCCGATTCGTAGTCTTTTACCAGGCGCAGGCCCCACATGAGCTGCCAGGCCGGGTGTGGTGAAAAGATTTGCGTGTACTCCAGAGTGCGGCTGGTTTCGCGGGCGAGTTCGTCGCCGCGCCAGCGGTCGATATCGCGCTCGGTCAGGTCGTTGAGCCACAGCAATCTATGCGTCAGGCCGCTGGGGGTGTGGTAGAGCGCAGTGAGGGAGAAGAATTGCTCCTTGTAGAGGCGATCGCCGTCGGTATCAAAGTGGCGCAGGGTCAGGTCGGCCATCAGGTCGAGTGGGCCGGTGGTGTAATGCAGTTTGGGTTTGATCTCGCGCATGTGGCCCAACACCAGATTGTCGGGGTCAGCCATAGCGCCCCAGCGACCGTCCAGGTGCAGGGTCCAGGGTACGTAGGGGGCGGTCTGGAAAAACCATTGCCAGTAGTGCTCATCAAAGCGCGGGGCGTTGTCTCCGGCTGACAGGTCACTCTGATCCAGCCTGTTTACCGCGCGTTTTCGGTGCTGCCAGCCCAGGCGCGCGATGGTCTGGTAGCTGCCACGAAATTCGCCCCAAATACCGACCGTAGTCTCCAACGGCTGGTTATCAGAATGGGAGCGCATGTGCCCTCCTACCAGGTAGGCACGAATGCGCGACTGGCTTTCATCGTCGGCTTTGGCCTGAAAGTACCATTTGCGGCCGTAGGCCAGGTTGATCGCGCGATAATCCACACGGCGCAGAAAGCCCAGATCGGCGCGAAAGTCCGGCGATACATCGTAGTACCTTGCCCAGTACAGCGAGTCGGGGCCGTCGTGGTTATAGCGTAGCTGCAGGTTATAACCGCGCAGCCGGTCGTCGTAATCGGCACGCCGTACATAAGGCGTGATGTCGCAGTCACCCAGCTCACACTCGGCGTCGGGGTCCTGCTCGGTACAGCCTGTAGTGTCGCAAAGGTCTTCGGCAAACCGCTGCGGGTAACGGGTATCCGACACCATGAACTGGCCGCGCACCTTGTCATCCACGCCAAGATTGCCGGTGCCGTTCAGGCTCAGCACGGCGTTGTGGTAGTCATCGGCGGTGCGCAGGGTGGTGAGTACGCCCAGGCTGCGTTTGTCGGATTGGCGCTCGTAGTTAAAGGCAGCTGACTGACTGTTATCGACCAGCGTAACCACGTCTGAACCGAGATTGTCTGGCATGTAGAGCTGCGTCTGCTGGTCAAAGGCTGCTAGGAGACCACTGGTCGCCGTGGGGCTCCTCCAGAGATGCGCCAGCCCCACATCCGGCTGCACAATATTGCGGGTATAGACCACTTCGTTCAGGGTGCGGAAGTACTCGCGGGTATCAACAAACATCTCGCGTTTTTCCGGCTCATAGGGATCGAAGGGGTTGTTGATGCTGTCGCGGGCGATGTCCGATTCGACCTCCGCGTAGTTGGGCTTGACCGTCATCAGGAAGCTGCGGTCAGCCGAGAGGCGGTAATTGAGATAGGCGCCGGCGGCGTGGCGTGGCTGCTCCTCTACCTGCTCGAAACGCCCGCCAATGTCGCGGTCCTCATCCCGGTCAAACACATAGTGCGGAGTAATGGTCAGGCGCCGACCACTGTCTTTCGCCTCGCTGGGCTTGGGTGGCTCTTCGGTCAGCACCAATTGCACGGCACTGGCCAGTGTGCGCTCAACCTGGCGCGGATAATGCCGCTTGAGCATGACCAGCAATTCGAGTTGCTGGGCCTGGTCGCCAGGCAGAATGCCCAGCTCACTGCGCGGAATCGCCATCTCTACCCGAAAGCCGGTCTCGTCTATCTGTGCGGCGGCCTCCCACTCAGCATCCCAGTCGTACAGGTAGCGGTCACTGATGGTGTCTTGCAGTACGTCAGACTGACTGCCGTGCGGATTCACGCGAAATTCGTATTTGCGCAGGCCCTGCCCCGCCGGATCAAGCACCAGGGAAACGTAATCGTCTTCTTTCAATCCATCACGTTCGCGCACCGCAGAACGCAGGTTACTGATATCGGGGTCAGGGGCGTCGAAAGCGGCGTATAGATGGGTCTCGGTCAGCGCGATGCGCACGCGCGTGGGCACTCCCGCATCGCGCAGCCGCACCGGAAAAACTTCGTACTCGATGGGTATTTCGTGCAGATTGAACCAGAAGCCGTCAGACAGATCGCCGTCGATGACCGGGGCATCAAGCCGCACAAAGGTAAATACCCGGGGTATCTCCGGGCTGGCGGCATCCACTTTGTCGGCGGCAACCGCATCGACGGTCTCAGAGTTCTGATCACCCAGAATCTCTTGTGCTGCGGCGTGCAGGCTCACGCACAGCAGCACCACTAGCAGCCACAAGTGCATGCCCTTGCACCCGTTCAAGGCAACGTCCGTTTTTGCACTGGCAGCATAAGTGGAGCCCGAGTCCGCGTTTCTACCAGAGCATAGCAAAGCAGAGCCGCGGTATTAGGGCGATGACGGCGAGCGCTCTCCTGAACAACGCGGCTGCTTGCCGGATGATCAGACTGGGATACCATGGGCCCGGCGATGGCCGGGCCAGCGGTCTTAGATGCAGGTACTGCCGCCGTCTACGGGCAGTGCGATACCGGTGGTAAAAGCGGCGGCATCGGAACACAGATAAAGGACCGCAGCAGCGATCTCTTCAGCCTTACCGATGCGGCCGACCGGGTGCATGCCAGCAACGTACTCGGCCTTGCGCGGCTCAATGGCGGCGGCGCGGCGGAACATGTCGGTGTCTATTACCGCCGGGCAAACGGCATTAACGCGGATGCCTTTTTTGCCGTATTCCACGGCAGCTGAACGGGTCAGGCCAAGTACCGCGTGCTTGCTGGCGGCGTATATGCTCATCTTGGGCGCAGCGCCCAGGGAGGCGATAGAGCCGGTATTGACGATGGCGCCGCCACCGTTCTTGAGCATCAGCGGGATTTCAAAGCGCATGCACTGCCAAACGCCTTTGACGTTGACGTCCATGATGCGGTCGAACACGTCTTCCTTGGCGTCGGCGATCTTGTCTTGCTCGATCTCGATGCCGGCATTGTTGTAAGCGCAGTCGAGGCGGCCGTAGTTGGCTTCGATCATGTCGATCAGGGCTTTGACTTCGGCGGCATCTACTACGTTGCAGGCCTGGAATACGGCATCGCCCCCGGTAGCGCGAATGCCGGCGGCAACCGCTTCACCGCCCTGGCTGTCGACATCTGCCAGAATCAGCCGCGCGCCGGCGGCCGCGAAGGCTTCTGCTGTGGCCTTGCCAATACCCGCAGCTGCGCCGGTAACCAGTACAACCTTGCCTGCAAAATCCAAACTCATTGATTGCGCTCCTTGACGATGGGAGCAGCTGGGGCCGCTCCGTTGTTATCGCTGGATGATAACAACGAGCGCCGTCATATTTCGACTGAATCAGCTGCGTTGTTCACGCGCCATGCTGATTATTGATGGTGAGTTCTGCAAGATACTCGATGATCTCGGCGTGATTGCCGGAGAAGACCACCCGTGCCTGCTTGCTTTCGCGCTGATAGGCGTACATGGGGTCGTAGTAGTTCTCCAGCAGGCCCTTGATCCAGGCGCGATGTAGGGTTTCATCGCCGCTGCTCTGCTGCTCTGTCAGGGCCTGTTGCATCAGGGCGTCGAGCTGCTGATGCTGCTCGCCGCCAAGGCGTTTGCGGATACGCAACAGGCTGTTCAACAGGTAGTCGGAGAACTCCGCAAACGCGCGCTCCGGGTCGGCGTGCAACGCGACAAACTCGGCGTGCATCGCGGTCACGTAATCAGCGAGGATACGGCTGATTCGATTTTCCTGGCTGTCCTCCAGCCACACCAGCGGCGCCTGTTGCATGGCGTGGTAAACGTTCAGCGGCACCGAGCAACTGCCGACCATGCGTCCTTCGTCTTCCAGCACCAGCCGCTGGGCACCAGTCTCGCGGACTTTCAGCGCTTCAATCGACAGGCGGTTCTCAAAATCGATCTGCGTAGGCTGCGGCGTGGCGTGGCGACCAAAGCTGGAGCCACGGTGATGCGCATGACCTTCCAGATCCAGGCTACTGCTTAACGCGGCGATTACTTCGGTTTTACCGGTGCCGGTCAGGCCGGCGACCAGCACCGGCGGGCATTGCTCGACTGCCTCATCCAGCGAGTCGATCAGAAAGCGGCGCATGGCTTTGTAGCCGCCGATAACGCGCGGGTACTGCACGCCAGCGTCACTCAGCCATTGCTGTACCAACTGCGAGCGCAGGCCACCGCGAAAGCAGTAGAGATACCCCTGCGGGTTGGCCTGCACGCGTTGTATCCAGGCGTCGATTCGCGCCGCTTTGGTGTCACCGCAAACCAATTTGTGGCCCAGAGCGATGGCGGCCTCCTGGCCACGCTGTTTGTAGGTTGTGCCCACCTGCTGCCGCTCATCATCGTACATCAGCGGTAGGTTGCAGGCCGCGGGAAAGGCGCCCTTGGAAAATTCGATGGGCGCGCGCACATCCATCAGCGGAACATCCGCAAGAAACAGCTGGCGAAAGTCCTCGGTATTATCGCGCATCAAATAACCTCGACCCAGGGGCCGCCGTCGGCTGCTACGCACTCACCAATTGCCTGTAACTCAAGGCCCTCTTCCCGTGCGGCCAGCAGAAACTCGCTTACCGCAGCGGGTGCTACCGCCACCAGCAGGCCGCCGCTGGTCTGTGGGTCGCACAGCAGCTGTTGCTGCGCATCGCTCAGCGGCCCCAGCTTGTGGCCGTAGCTATCGAAATTACGCAGTGTGCCGCCGGGGATGCAGCCCTGCGCCAGGTAGTAGTCGACGCTGGCGATACGCGGAATGCAATCGGCATGGATCTGCGCCTTGACGCCGGAGCCCTCGGCGACCTCGGCCAAGTGACCCAGCAGGCCGAAGCCGGTGACGTCAGTCATGGCTTGCACGCCGGGCAGTGTGGCGAAGCGTTGGCCTGGTTTGTTCAGCGTGCACATCAGATCCCGGGCCACGCCAACATCTTCAGCGCGCAGTTTTTTCTGTTTCTCCGCGGTGGTCAGAATGCCAATACCCAAGGGCTTGGTGAGAAAGAGTTGAGCGCCTGGCTTGGCTTGGTCATTGCGCTTGAGTTGGCTGCGCAGTACCTGACCGGTGACGGCCAGACCGAAGATCGGCTCGGGGGCATCAATCGAGTGGCCGCCGGCCAGCGGCATACCGGCCTCAGCACACACCTGGCGCGCGCCGGCGAGCACTTCGCCCGCCACAGCGGCGGGCAGCAGGTTGACCGGCCAGCCAAGGATGGCGATGGCCATCAGCGGCGTACCGCCCATGGCGTAGATGTCGCTGATGGCGTTGGTGGCGGCGATGCGGCCGAAGTCGAAGGGGTCATCGACGATCGGCATGAAGAAGTCAGTGGTGCTGACGATGCCCTGTTCGGCGTCCAGGCCAAACACGGCCGCGTCGTCGCGGCTGTCGTTACCTACCCAGAGCCGTTCGAAGCTGGGCCCCGGCTGACCGACCGACAACATTTCGTCCAGCACCTTGGGCGCTATCTTGCAGCCGCAGCCGGCGCCGTGGCTGTATTCGGTCAATCGCACTGTTTGGGTCATGCGGGCTCTCCGGCGGTAAGGATCAAGCCCGCGATTCTACCAGCCAGGGCTGGCTGCGCCTACGCTTCAGCAGCCGCGCTTCAGCGGCCGCGCCGCTCGAACTGGTCGAGGGTATCACTGGCGACCATGCGGCCCAACTCGATCAGTTCCGGCGCGCGGTAAAACTCGAAGAAGCGACACAGGCGCTTGGGAACGTTGAACAGTACATCCGGCGGGTAACCAGCAATTTTGTACTGGGTAAGCGATGACTGCATGGCCTCAAACGACAGGTTGACCAGTTCCAGCATGCTCGCCGGGCCAGGGGACGCCTCGACCTCGACGGGTTGCGCCTGATCTTCTTCACGCGAATGCGGCGGTTCCTGCGGTTCGTGCTCGGCGGTGAGCAGGGCCATGGCGTCTTCACCCTCTTCTTCATCGCCCTTGCGGCCCAACCAGTTGGGCTTGAGTGCCGTCATCCACTGATCCCACTGCTGGCGAATGGGTGCGGGCCGCTCAACCACGGGCATGCGGTAGCCGTCGTTTTCTATCGAGTTGAGGTTGACTGCCATGATCAGATCACAGTGCTGGGACACCACCGGCACAATCGGCAGGGGGTTCAGCAAGCCGCCGTCTACCAGTACCCGGCTGCCCTGGCGTACCGGTGAGAACAGGCTGGGTATGGCCGCCGAGGCGCGCATGGCCTGATGCAGGCAGCCCTGCTGGAACCACACCTCCTGCTGGTTGGTCAGGTCGGTGGCCACGGCGGTGAAGGGAATGTTCAGTTGCTCGATATTGATCTCACCGAGAATCTCGCGAATGCGCCCAAATACCCGTTCGCCGCGGATGGCGCCCAGGTTGCCAAAGCCGATATCCAACAGGCGAATGACATCCAGATAGTCCAGGCCCGTGACCCAGTCACGGTAGGCCTTCAGGTGTCCGGCAGCGTGAATGCCGCCTACCACTGCACCCATGGAGCAGCCGGCAATACAGGCGATTTCATACCCGCGCCGTTCAATCTCTTCAATCACGCCGATGTGCGCATAGCCGCGTGCTCCGCCGCTACCCAGCACCAATGCTACTCGCTGCCCCATCTTTGTAGGCTCCCCCGCAATTTGGTTAATCCCGATTGACGTAATTGATCACTCTGCGCATGATGCCGGGATGATTTCCCGCAGCACAAGGCACCCCGTGATCAAGCGTCTTTCCTTACCTTTAAAAGCATTCGTCTTCATCGCTTTGCTGCTGACCCTCATAGCCCTGTTGGGCGTCTGGATACTGCATACTGCCGAAGCCAAACGCAGCGGTGAGCTGCGCCTGGGCAACCTGCAAAGCCGCGTCTCGGTGCATTACGACGCCTGGGGCGTACCGCATATCGACGCACAAAACGAAGAAGACGCCTACCGCGCTCTGGGTTACGTGCATGCCCAGGATCGCCTGTTCCAGATGGACATGCTGCGCCGCGTGGGCGGCGGCCGACTGTCGGAGCTGTTTGGCGCTGAATCCTTCGCGACCGACCGTTTCTTCCGCACCCTGGGCATCAACCGCTTTGCCCGCGCCTACGCCGAACGCCTGGAAGCCGAAGCCAACAGCCCCCATGTGAAGCTGCTGCACGCCTATCAGGACGGTATCAATCAGTACATCGACCACGGCGGCCGGCCGCTGGAATACCGCCTGCTGATGGCCAAGTCGGATTACTTCACCACCGAAGACATCGCCCAGATCATGGGCTACATGGCCTACTCGTTCGCCGAAGCCTTCAAGACCGATGTGCTGGTGGACCATATTCGCGGCACTCTGAGCGAGCGCCACTATAAGGACCTGGTACCCAGTTGGCCAGATCAACTCCCGCCCGCCCGCTCCTCCGGGCAGCCCTACATAGAGCTGCTCAAACCCATGCTGGAGCAGATCTCGGCGATTGAAAAGGACTTTCCGGTCGGTCAGTTCATCGGCAGCAACGCCTGGGCCGTCAACGGTAGCAAGAGCGCCAGCGGCGCCCCCCTGTTAGCCAACGACCCGCACATAGGGTTCGCCGTACCGGCCGTGTGGTATGAAGCCCATCTGCGCACGCCGGAGAACGAGGTGTACGGGCATTTTCTGGCCGGCATACCCTTCCCGCTGCTGGGCCAGACGCGACATCACGCCTGGGGCCTGACCATGCTGATGAACGACGATATCGACTTCTACCGCGAGCGCATCAACCCGGAAGACCCCAACCAGGTCTGGGCGAGTGATCACTGGGAAGACTTCGCCCTGCATGAAGAGGTCATCAAAGTCCGCGGCCAGGAAGACCGCCTGATCAAAACCCGCAGCACTCGCCACGGCCCGGTAATCAACGACCTGCCGGGCAGCCTGGAACGGCAGCCGGTCAGCCTGTTCTGGACCTTCCTCGACCCCGAGAACGATTCTGCCAAGGCCTTCTACGGCTTTACCCGCGCACAGAACATGGCAGAGTTTGAGACCGCGGCAGCGGCCCACAGCGCACCGGGGCTGAACCTGATCTACGCCGATACCGACGACAACATTGCCATGTGGGCCATCGGCAAACTCAAGCGCTGGCCCACCAGCAGCAACGGTTTTGCGCTGCTCAATGGCAGCTCCGGGCGCGACGAGTTTCTGGGCTATCAACCCTTTGAGAACAATCCGCGCATCATCAACCCGCGTGACGGCTACCTGTTCAGCACCAACAACCCGTACCCGGAAAAGAACGTGCGCCGCAGCCTACCGGGTTACTACGCACCGACTGAGCGGGCCCAGCGGCTGAGCGAACTGTTGCAGGAGGAAGAGACCTTCGACCTGTCCCGCTTCAAGGCCATGCAGCTGGACGACCAGCGCCCGCAGGCCCTGGCTATGGTGCAAGATGCCCTGCCCCTGCTGGATTACAACCTGTTCAGCAGTGAGCTGCACGCCCCGGCAGCCAAGGCGGCGCAATTGCTGGAGCAATGGGACGGCCGCTATCAGCAGGACAGCGTTGGCGCGAGTATTTTTCAGCGCTGGCGCGACGAGTTGAGCGTGGCGCTGTTTGCCGATGAACTGGGAGACCGCTACGCCTTTTTCCGCAATACCTATCTGGCCAGCAAGACCCTGACGCAGCTGTACTGGAAGCCCACCTCACCCTGGTGGGACAACCGCCAGCAGCCCAGCCTGGATGGCCGTCAGGCGGCAATCACCCACGCCTGGATCAAGGCCGTGGAAGGCCTGGTGGCCGACCTTGGCGATCAGCCGGAACAATGGCAGTGGTCGCGCCTAGCCAGCTTGCAGCACCAGCACGCCCTGGCAGATCGCATTCCCTTTGGTCGTTACCTGAACACTGAACCGGTCGCCGTCAACGGCGGTAACGAGACGTTGAACAACATGGCGTACAACATTGGCGAGCCGCGCTATCAGGTCAAATCAGGCCCTTCTACGCGGCGCCTGATCGACCTGGCCGATGTGAATGCCACGCTGGGTATCAATCCGCTGGGGCAGTCCGGCAACCCGCTGGACATGCATGCGCTGGATCAGGCAGAGATGTACAACGAGGGCCGCTACCGCACGCAGTTGTTCGACTGGCTGTCGATTCAGGCGCTGCCCGATCAGCTACTGATCCGCCCCGAGCGCAAACGCTGAGCCACCCGGCTCAGCGAATCCGGGTGATCCGCACGCCCTGCTCCGGCTGCGGCTCGCCAACACTCAAGCGCTGATCGCGAATACCACCCTCCTTGAGCGCCTGCACCAGTGCGGGGGCGTCAGCGCCATCGATGCTGACCCGCAGCAACGAATCGGTCCGCAGCATCCGCACCAGCAGCCTGACCCACTCTGCCGTGGGCGCCGCTTCAGGGTGCTGCAGATCGAGCGTGGGCAACAGCAGCTGACCCTCACGCTTGAGTACCTTGAGCAAGGTGGTGGGCGTTGGATACAGCGCCTGGGTGACTACCGGGCTGGGGCTGAACTGATCCATGTGCAGATAGCTGCGCTTATTGCCCCGGGTGATGGAATACAGCGCGATGAACTGTTGCGCCTCGCCATCCAGGCGCAGGGCAAGATAACGCTGGTCTTCCTCAGGGCCATAGAGCTGGGCGTTGCCAAACACCTGATTGGCCCACAGGCTACTGCTGCCGCACTCGCGACCCTCGCAGGCGTAGAGCAGCGTATGCGGCTGCTCGGTGAGCTGCTGCAAGGCATCGCGGAAGGCCTCGTCCGGCGCATAGCCGTCATTCAGTTGCCAGGTGGCGCGCAGCAGTTCGCCGCTGGCGCGCACCTCACGCTCCGCGCGCAGTTGATTGTTGATGCGACGAATGCTGCCGATGATGAATTGGTATTCGGCGCCCTTTACGCGATCTTGCTGGACCGTGCTGACTTGGGCAAAGGGGGTGATGCTGAGCGACTGTTCAAAGGCCTCGTCGGCCTGGCTGGCGGTACTCAGCAGCAAGGCGGCAACGGCCCATCCGATCGGGGTGGTACGGCGCAAAAACATGGCTTTCCTTGGGCAGCAAAGAGCTAACCCACAGCATACCCGGTTTGCCGCATTGCGGTCAGGCCGGGCTGACGTCCCTGGCCGGCAGTGCGGCATAAAAATCATTCAACAGCGCCGCAACAGCGGGCGCCTGCTCCTCCAGATGCAGGTGATGACCACCGTCCATTTTGTGTAACTGGATGTGCTTGAAGCGCTCGATGCGGTCGAGTACCTGCGGATGTTTATGCATCACACCCTGATTGGCCAGCACCAGCATGGTCGGTGCTTCGATAGCCTCAATGAAGGACACCGCGTGGTGATTGGTGAAGCGCAGCGCCGAGGGCAGCATCAATTGCGGGTCGGTGCGCCAGGTCCAGCCGCCGTGATCCGGCATCAGCCCGCGCTCGACCAGGCAGCTGACCGCATCGCGTGAAATCGGTGTAGTACCGCCCAGCACGCGCGCCGACACCGCCTTCTCTACGCTGTCGTACACCGGCTTACGCTTGTTGCCCACGGCCAGGCTGGACTTGAAAAAGCGCGCCATCTGCTTGGGTGCATCGTCGGCCTCTGAGGTAAAGGGCATCAGCCCGTCGATCATCGCGGCGCCGAGAATGCGCTCCGGCAGCGAGCCGGCCAACACGCCGCTGATGATCGCCCCCATGGAGTGGCCGAGCAGTGCAAAGCGGTCCCAGCCCAGCTCTTCTGCCACTTGCAGCACGATGGAGGCCTGCTGCCACAGACTGTAGCCGGCCATTGGCAGATGGTCCGACAAGCCGTGCCCGGCGAGATCCAGGGCAACCAGATGCACGCCTTGCAACGCCGGGGCCAAGCGGTCGAATGTAGCCGCGTTGTCGAGCCAGCCGTGCAACCCGATCACCGGTACGCCACCGGGTTCCCCCCAGACCTTACCGGCAACTTCAAGGGAGGGCAGAGAGAAACGCACTTCGCGGCTGGTTGTTGTCATCGGTTATCCGTTGGTCCTGAGCGTGATTTACTCCGCCAACTTAAAGACTCTGCCACACAGCAGCAATCAAGCTTGCAACCATGAATGCAGCAGCATAGATCAGGCCTTATTCCGCTTTCAGCGGCACCACGGCCATGGTCAAGCGAGCAATACAGGTCAGCGCACCGGCATCGTTACTGAGACGAATATCCCAAACATGGGTCGTGCGGCCCAGGTGCACGGGCTTGGCGATTGCAGTCACCCGCCCGCTTTTTACCGCTTTGAGGTGATTGGCGTTGACTTCCAGCCCCACGCAGTAGAAACGGCTGCTGTCGATACACAGATACGAGGCAATGCTACCCAGGGATTCCGCCAGCACAACCGAGGCGCCGCCATGCAGAATGCCGTAGGGCTGATGCGTGCGCTTGTCGACCGGCATGCTGGCGGTAATCCAGTCATCGCCATGATCTTCCAGGCGTACGTCCAGCAGCGTATTGATGTTGTCTGCCGGGGCGTTCATGGCGTCCAGATCGACCTTGCCAAACCAGATTGCACTCATGCGTTTTCCTTTGTGTCCTGTTGCCAAACAACGGTATTGCCCGAGACTAGCCACAGATGCACCTGGCCCTGATAGCTTGCCTCGACCACGTTGCGTTTGAGTTTGAGGTTGGGCGTACGGAAGCCGGTTTCGACATTCCATTCGTCACTGATCACCACCAGGCAACCCAATTGCTCGCTGCGCTGCAGCCTGGCGTTGACCTCCTGCAGCAAGGCATCAAGCTGCCGGTTCAACGCGTCTGGGGCACCCTCGGCCTCAGCGCACAAGCGTACCAGCGCCAGCGGTTGCGGCAGGTCGTGACCGACCACGCAGGCATCTTCGATCAACGGGCTATCGAGCAACAGCGCTTCTATCGGCACCGGCGTTACGTAGCGCCCCTTCGAGGTCTTGAAAATATCCTTGGCACGCCCGGTGAGGCGCAGAAAGCCTTCCTGGTCAATTTCGCCGAGGTCACCGGTATGCAAAAACCCGTCGTCGTCCAGCACTTCGGCGGTACGTACCGGGTCCTTGTAATAGCCCAGCATTGCGGCGCGGCTGCGCACCAGCACTTCGCCCTGTGCGGTTAAACGGCATTCAACGCCGGGATTCGGCAGACCGATGTATCCTGCCTTGATTTTCGCCGGTCGGCCTAGGTGCGAGTAGCCGCAGTTTTCCGTCATGCCATAGGCCTCGACGATCAACAGGCCGCGCTCGGCGAACCAACTACTCAAGCCAGGACTAAGCCGCGCCGCGCCGCAGACCGCGTAGCGCACCTGATCCAGGCCCAGGTCGGCCAGCACCTGACGTGCCTTGCGTTCTCTAAGCAACGGCAGGCGCAGCTGCAAGCGCGCCCAGGCTGAGCCGTGTCTACGCTCGGCGTATTGCTTGAAGTTTTCCCACACCCGCGGCGCAGCAAAGAACACAGTGGGTCTGGCGCGGCGCGCATCATCAAAAAAGGTGGCAACACTATTGACGAAATAGATCTGCTGACCAGACAGCAGCGAGGCAATCTCGACAAACTGCCGCTCGGCCACATGACTCAATGGCAGATAGGACAACAGCCGGTCCTGCGCGCTGATGTTGAATAGCCGCAAGCCATTGCTGGCGGCAAGGTACATGCTGCCAAAGCTGAGCATCACGCCCTTGGGTATGCCAGTGGTGCCTGAGGTGTATACCAGAGTGGCCAGCTGATCGGCCACTGGCAGGCTCAAGTCCTGCAGAGGCTCGTTGGTCTCCAGCAGCGCAGCCCAGGATTTGATGTCGGCATCGTCCGGCGCCAGCGGCAACCCGATCCAGGGCATATCCTGCGGTACGCCAGCGCGCATGTGCGACCAATCGTCGAGTTTGCCAATAAAGACGGCACAGGCGTCAGCGTGCTCAAGCACTTGCCTGATGGTATCGGCGGTCTGGTTGGGATACAGCGGAACAGATACATGACCGGCCATCCAGATAGCCAGGTCGGCGATTATCCAGTGCGCGCAGTTTTTCGATAACAGGCCAATCTGGCTGCCCGCCGGAAAGCCCAGCGATTGCAGGTAACTGGCCATGCGCCGCGCCTGATCACCCACCTGGCGCCAGCTCAGTTCAACCACCTGCCCATCGGGCATCGGCTGAATCAGATAGGTTCTGTCTGCCTGCAGGCTTTCCTGACGCAAAAATGCATCAAGAGCCGTTACCGGCGTTTTGGCCAAGGCGCCCATACTGTGCCCTCGTGCTGCTGGATATTATTATTGTTGGAATGATTGCGCTGATCGCGCGGTGCTCACCCGTTTGAGTGAACACTATCCCAAGCCACGGACCCACCACAAGGCCCTAACGCGCAGCTTGCGGACCAGGTCACCGGATAACTCGGTCAGTTGATGAACTGCCTGATTCGCACTGGCGTAACGCAGCGCCCGGCTCAGCCAGCCAAATCAGCAGGTACCCGCAGGGCGACCAGGGTACCCAGCCCGGCGGCCACGAAATCAAGGTCAATGCAGGCCAGTGCCGCCGTCGGCATGGGATAGTGTGAAGCGCGATTGCCCTCCACCAGCAGGCTGACCAACTGGCTGACCAAAGGTTGATGCGAGACCAGCAACAACTGCTGCTCGCTGCGCTCCGATAAAAAACGCAGCACCTCTCCCGGATCATCATCCGGCGTCAGCCAGGGTGCGGTTGCCACATCATGAGTAAAGCCGATGGCGCTGCGCATCACGGCGGCAGTCTGCTGCGCCCGGCGATAGGGGCTGGCGAGAATTGCATCCAGCGGCTGATTCGCCAGGAGCGCACTCATTGCCTGCACTTCGGCTTCGCCCGCTGGCGTCAGCGGGCGCTCTGCGTCACTGGCCGCCTGCGTCGCCGCCTGACCATGGCGCAGTATCCAGAGTCTCATGCCTTTGGCTCAGTTGGCTCGGCTGGCTTGGATACGTCAGCGGCTTGCGCAGCCGGCTGCGGCCACTCGATAAACGGCCAGGGCTTCTGCTCGCTGGCCATGGTGACGTAACGACCGATCTGGCAGGCGTAAACCGACAAGCCCTCACCCCAAACCACGGCATCCTGATTGGCGCTGCCGGTAAAGAGCCGCGCCAAAATCTGAATGACCACCAGCAGCGCCAGCAGAATTTCGACTACCTGCCAAGCGAGCATGAACAGAAAGGTGTACAGCAGGCGCAGCCAGAAATCGGCTGAGCACAGGGAAGTCTTCAATGCAGACATTGACTCATTACTCCTTGATCGGCGTGCAGCTCATGAACGCGGAAAATTCGACATCGTGTTTCTGTTCTGCCGACATCAACTTGCCGATCACCTGCCCCAGCGGCTGCTGCTCAAACACAATGGCGTGCAAACCGGCCACCAGCGGCATGTAAACGCCCTCCTCGTCGGCCTTCTGCTTGAGTGTCTTGAGCGTATTGACGCCCTCGGCAACTTGGCCCAAGCGCGCGACGCCCTCTTCCAGGGTTTCGCCTTTGCCCAGCGCATGGCCAACCCGAAAGTTGCGCGACTGCGGCGACATGCAGGTCACGATCAGATCACCAACCCCCGCCAGCCCCAGAAAGGTCAGCGGATTGGCCCCCATGTGCACGGCAAAGCGCGTCATTTCCGCCAATGCGCGGGTAATCAGCATGCTTTTGGTGTTTTCGCCCATACCGAGCGCGACCGCCATGCCGGAGATGATGGCGTAGACGTTCTTCAACGCGCCGCCCAGTTCGACACCATAGCGGTCCTGGCTGGCATAAACGCGCAAATTTTTACTGCCGAGCACGTCTTGTACAGCATTGCACAGCGCTTCGTCCTCGCTGGCAATCACCGTAGCAGTCAGCTCGCCAGCGGCCATTTCCTTCGCCAGATTGGGGCCGGACAGCACCGCCACCTTGGCTTGCGGGGCCTCCTGCTCGACGATCTGGCTCATCATCAGAAAGCCCGGCTGCTCTATCCCCTTGGTGGTGCTGACCACCTGCTTGCCGGCCAGACTTGGGCCAACCTCCTGCAGCACACTGCGAAAGGCGCCACTGGGGATGGCCAGAAACACCAGATCGGCCGCGGCAATGGTGGCTTCAATGTCGGTAGACACCTGCAGCCGAGCGTCTAGCTTGTAGCCCGGCAGATAGCGCGGATTTTCGTGCTGGGTGCGAATGTGGTCGGCCACATCCTGGTCACGCAACCAGAGAGTAACGTTCTGTCCCTCGCAAGCCATCAAATTGGCCAGCGTAGTACCGAAACTGCCTCCGCCTAATACGCAGACAGCCGCTTTGGAATCGGTCATGCAAGATCCTTAATCAGGTTTTCCCGGCCAAGTATAAGCTTGCCCGACGATAACAGCGATTGAGCAGTGGAAAAACCTGTTGCGACCGTTAATATGGAGGCCCAAGAAAAATAGCTACAAAGTGCCATCACATGTTTACCAATCGCATCACCGCCCTGGCGGGCTTCGCTGCTCTGAGCCTGCCACTTACCTTGCAGGCGACAACGGATCCGTTGCTTGATGACCTCGAATTGCCGACCGTCCTCAGTGCAACCCGCCTCAAGCAAGCACCGGCGGAAGTGCCCGGCAGCATGACAGTGCTGGATCGGCAGTTGATCCGCGCCAGCGGTGCGCGCGACATTCCCGAGATACTGCGCCTGGTGCCCGGCATGATGATCGGTTACCGGCGGGGTAATCAGATCAACGTCAACTACCACGGCACCAACGTCACCGAGGCCAGGCGCCTGCAGGTACTGGTCGACGGCCGCTCGGTGTATCGCCCCGGGTTCGCCACCGTGGATTGGGCGGAGATCCCCGTCGCCATCGAAGACATTGATCGCATTGAAGTGTTCCGTGGCCCCAACACGGCCGCCTACGGCGCCAATGCGCTGATGGGGGTGATCAATATCATTACCCGGCATCCGCGCGAGACTCTGGGCACCAGCCTCAAAGTCACCAAAGGTACGCGGGGCGTCAGTGACTGGGTGGCGCGTCAAGGCTTCAACACCGACAACAGCCAGACCAGGTTGACATTGTCGGGCATGCAGGATGACGGTTTTGATATTTACGAAGAGCCCGGCCAAGAGTATCGCGACGGCAAACGGCTGAACCGCGTCAACCTGAGCAGTGCTTTCCAGATCGATGCGAACAACACCCTTGAATGGCAATTGGCTGCCAGTGAAACCAGCCGACAGGGCTACTACGACTACAGCCCGTTTTTAGGATCAGGCGCAACACGGCTTGGGCAGTTCGACGACCTTATTGATGAATGGCAGCCCAACTCAGACATTCGCGGCAGCGATTACGCCGCTCAAGCGCTGTGGAAAACCGACCTGACACCTGATCACAGCTTGCAGGTATTAGCCTATGCCCAGCACACCGAACGTCTCAGTGAGTGGCGCGCGTGTGATAGCCCGCTGGCCTTCTCACCGACGTTAAAAGAGCTGTCAGATCTCAGTCCACTGGGCGCTCGCCGAGTCAGCCGCTACCTGACCCACAATTACGGCGTGACGCTGCGCGAGTACATGGAACGATTCATGTACGGCGAGTACTACGATTATCTCGGTGATCTGGGCGAGGCGATTCAACAGGAGCGCCTGCAGTATGTTGACAGCGAGCCCGCCTGCTTCGACATCAATCAGAACATACGCGAGAGCCGCTACCACCTCGAAGTACAGGACACCCTACGGTTGAACGAGCAACTGCGATTTGTCAGCGGCGCCAGTTACCGCCAGGATCGAGCAAAGTCAGAAACCTACTTCGGCGGTGCCATTGACAATGGCATCGTGCAAGTATTCGGCAATGCCGAGTATCGCCCACATCAGAACTGGCTGTTCCAACTGGGCGGCATGTATGAAGACTCCGAACTGGTGGGCGACGCCTTCTCGCCACGCCTCGCCATGCATTACTTTCTGGCCCCACTGCACAGCATTCGCTTCGTCTACTCAGAAGCCGTACGCACTCCTGACATGTACGAAAACAACGTGAACTGGACCTACCAGGTTAAGAACTTGTCTGGCCCCGTGAGCAGCCCGCAAACCTACTATGTAACGGCGGTGGGCCCAGGCAACCTGGGTCCTGAAAAAATGCGCTCGCGCGAGGTAGGTTACAACGGCACTTTCCATCAATATGGCCTGGCGCTTGACCTGCGCGTATTTCAGGAACGTATTACGGAGATGGACAGCGAGCCATTGAAGATCACTGACTTCTACCCCAACAACGAATCGTCCGCCGAGTTTGAGGGTGCAGAAGCGCAGATAGACTGGCGTGCCACCTACGCGGATCGCTTCCGGGTGACCTACGCCTACGTGGATTTTGAGGCCTCCAGCGAGCTGGACCAACGTCTGACTGCCCGCAACTCCGGCAGTGCCGCCTGGCTGCATTCATGGCCCGCCCAGATCGAGAGCAGCGTTATCTATTACGGTGCAGATCAACTGAACGAGCGCCGTTTCGAGCGTCTGGACCTGCGCCTGGCAAAGGACTTTGATATCGGCCAGGCCAGCCAGTTGAATCTGGCACTGGTAGTTCAGCATCGCCTGGACGATGAGGCGCTGACCTGGAGCGAGAACCTGTACGACAGCCGAAACCACTATTATTTGAGCGCTGAACTAAACTTTTGAGCCTGCCGATACCACTAACAGTTGATGGCCGCTGGTAATTCAAGGTTCTGACATGGAACGTCGCGTGATGATGGATAATGCACAGCAGGAATCTCTCGCAGCATGAGATTCCTCGGTAGTTTGCTGCTTTTGCTATGGCTGGCCCTGGTGCCGGGCTTGAGCGTTGCGCGCGAAATCCTGGTGGTCACCCCAAACACCAAGAGCCCGTTGATAACGGACTTCACTACGGCGTTGCACGCTGCGCTGCCGCAGGACACCATTCAGGTGTCAAACAGTGACGAACCAGCAACAACGGGCTTCGATGCCATCATCACCCTGGGTAGCGAAAGACTCAAATGGCGCCTCGCCTCGCCAGCGCAGACACCCAGCATTGCCACCTATGTAAATCGGGCCGCACTTCCAGAAGCCCCTCTCCCCAGCTACCAGCGCATTGTACTGGCCAACCCAAAGCCAGAACGGCAACTGCGCCTAGCCAGGCTGCTACTGCCCAGGGCACGCAAGGCTGGATTACTCTACAGCGAGCATCAGTCAGGCCTGAGGTTGGAGTGGGAAGAAGCACTCGCCAACACCCCGCTAACAGGCGAATCGATTACCGTCACTGCGTCTAAAAATCTGATTCGCGCATTACAGCAACTTTTGGGTGATACCGACGTACTGATGGGCACCGACGACCCTGCCATATACAACGCGGACAATTTGAAAACCATCCTGCTGACCAGCTACTCGCGCAGCAAGGTCCTGATCGGCCCCAGCGCGCCTTTTATAGAGGCGGGCAGCCTCAGTACTACTTACAGCAGTCCGCAGGATATGGCGCGCAGTGTCGCCCGATTGCTCGAGATTGAGGCGCCTGGCGGCGGCCTCTCCTACCCCGCCTACTTCTCTGTACTCAGCAATGCCCAGGTAGCGCGCTCGCTGGGCCTGCCTGTCCCTGATGACGCAAAGCTTGGCCGCGAGTTGGCCGAGCTGGAGCAAACACCATGAGTTTTCTGCAACACGGCACCATATTCAGCCGGCTGATCCTCATTGCCACCTTGCCCGTACTGCTCATGGGGGTCGTGGGCTTTACCTTCCTGACCAGCGAACGCTTGGATGACGTCAACCGTGAACTGCAGCTGACCGGTCAGTTGATTGCCGACCAGTTGGCACCGGCGGCGGAATACGGCGTGATCAGCGGCAACCTGCGCACGCTGGAAAGTCTGGTCCAGGGCGCCCTGAACATGCCGCATGTGCGCTACGTACAGGTCTTCGACAACGCCGGCCTGCCCCTGCTGATGCTCAGCAAGGACGACATTGAGACCGGTCCGGGATTACAGGTGTTCGTCGCCGACATCATGCGCCAGCGGATTCCGCTACAAAACGAGCTTTTCCTGCTTGATGCGCCGGCCGCCGCAGATGACGAGGGTGAGCTGCGGTATCTGGGGCAGGTACACGTCGGCCTGAGCAACGAGGCCTTCGTTGAGCGGCAGCGCGTCATCCTGATGAAAACCCTGGGGCTGGCAACCCTGGTGCTGGTCGCCACGCTGTTTCTGGCCATACGCCTGGCCCGCGCACTGGCCAACCCCATGGCACGCATGGGCATCGCAGTACACAAGTTGCAGGAAGGCCAGTTGAGTACCCGGCTGGAGGTCGACGATCAACATGAGATCGGCCAGTTGATGAGCAATATCAACAGCCTCGCCGCCACCCTTGAGCGCTCCAGCCAGCAGCAGCAGCAGGCGATGCAACAGTTGGTCAGCGCGCGCGAGGAGGCCGAGGCCGCCAACCGCGCCAAATCCGAGTTCCTGGCCATGATGAGCCACGAACTGCGCACCCCCATGAACGGCGTGCTCGGTATGCTGCAGCTGCTGGAGACCACCGAGTTGAGCAGCGAACAGAGCGAGTATGTGCATATCGCCGGCGAGTCCACCGACCACCTGCTCAAGGTGATCAACGACATTCTCGACTTCTCGCGCATTGAACGTGGAGCCCTGGAGCTGGAAAAAATCCCCTTCAACCTGCCGCAGCTGATCAGCTCGTCGGTGAATGTGTTTGAACACACCGCTCGGCAAAAGGGCCTGCAGTTGATAACGCGCCTGCACGGTGACCGGCAATGGTCCGAGGTATTGGGCGACCCCACGCGGATTCGTCAGATTCTGGTCAACCTAATCGGCAATGCGCTCAAGTTCACTGAAGAGGGTAACGTCACCGTGGTTGCCAACTGGCACCTCTCCGGCAGCGACCGTCTGTGGTTCGAATGCGAGGTCTCCGACACCGGCATCGGTATAGCCCCGGAGCGCCTGGAAAGCATGTTCGATGCATTCCAGCAGGCCGATTCCAGCACCTCACGCCGCTTCGGCGGCACCGGGCTGGGGTTATCAATCGCGCGCACCTTTGTGCAGAAAATGGGCGGTGAGCTGATTGCCCGCAGCACCGAAGGCCAGGGCTCACGCTTCACCTTCACCATTCCGCTTGAGATCGGGGATAACCAGCGTCCGCAGCAGGATGAAGCGCAACCCATACAGGGCCGCCGCAATGACAAGCCGCTGCTGTTGGTCGAGGACAACCCGGTCAATCAGATGGTAATTGAAGGCATGCTGCACAGCTTCGGCATGACCGTCGAGATCGCGGGCACTGGAGAACAGGCACTGCAACTGCTGGCCCACCAGCCGGACCGTTATGCCGTCATTCTGATGGACATACATCTGCCCGATACCGACGGCCTGGCCGTCTGCCGCCGTTACCACGAGCTATGCAGCGCGCAACTACGCGCTCCTATCCCGTGTATCGCGCTGACGGCCAGCGCTTTCGACATGGACCGGCGGCACAGCGAAGAAGCGGGCATGCAGGATTTTCTCAGCAAACCCATCAGCCGCCAGGCGTTACTCAAGGCATTGAACCGCTGGATGCAAACCGCAGATCATTGATCAGGTTGATCCAGTACCATTCTGCTTTGCGGCAACGACGGTAGACGCTGGATTCAGCTGCCCAATATCGCGACACTAGGGCTCGTTTTTTTCAGCCCCGGTCACATCCGCCACTGCAGCGCAGTGGGCACGGTGATGCGGGGCCTGTCCCGGTCCAGTTATGCGAGCGTAAAACAATGCCAACTATCACCCTGGAAACCCCTTACAGCACCCTTCCCGAGCTGATCGCCCAGCACGCCCGCGAGCGTGGCGACCACCCTGCCCTGATGCAGGAGAGCGAGAGCCTTAATTACCGCGAGCTGGACGCGCAGGCCGACCAAGTCGCTGCTGCCCTGCAACGTGACGGGGTAAAACCGGGTGAAGCCGTTGCCGTGTGTGCCGCCAACTCGATCAACTATTCGGTGCTCTTTGTCGGCGCGTTGCGTGCCGGTGCGGTGGTTGCTCCACTGGCGCCCTCATCCACACCGGAAAGCCTGCTTGGCATGCTGGCCGACTCGGCCGCCAAACTGTTCTTCGTCGACGCCGCCGTGCGTGATGCCATCAGCGGCGTGCGCGAGCGCATCAGCGCCCCGCTATACAGCCTGGACGACAGCACCGGCGAGCCGGGTTTCAGCAGCTGGCTGGCCAAGGGCACGCCGGCAGCCGTCACCCTCGCGCCGGAGCACGTGTTCAACATCATCTATTCATCGGGCACCACCGGCGAGCCCAAGGGTATCGTGCAGTCGCACGGCATGCGTTGGGCACACATCCAGCGAGCGCTGGTGTTCAGCTATGGGCCAGACAGTCGCACACTGATCTCCACCCCGCTGTACTCCAACACCACCCTGGTGTCCTTCCTGCCCACGCTGGGTCTCGGTGGCACCGTGGTATTGATGGCGAAGTTTGACGCCGCGCGCTATCTGGCCCTGGCCGAGCAGCACAAGGTAACTCACACCATGCTGGTGCCGGTGCAGTATCAGCGCATCATGGCGCGCGAGGATTTCGACAGCTACGACCTCTCCAGCTTCATCATGAAGTTCAGCACCAGCGCGCCCTTCCACGCCGCGCTCAAGGCGGACATTCTGCAGCGCTGGCCGGGTGGCCTGGTCGAGTTCTACGGTATGACGGAAGGCGGCGGATCCTGCATTCTGCCGGCCCACTTGCATCCGACCAAACTGGGTACTGTGGGCATGCCCTCAGAGGGGCACGATATGCGCGTAATTGATGAAGATGGCGTGGAACTGCCCCGGGGTGAGATCGGCGAAGTGGTAGGCAACTCTCCTGCCATGATGACCGGCTACCTCAACAAGCCGGAAAAAACCGCCGAAGCCGAATGGTATGACAGTACCGGCAAGCGCTTTATCCGCACCGGCGACGTGGGCCGTTTTGACGAAGAAGGCTTTCTGACCCTGATGGATCGCAAGAAAGACATGATCATCAGCGGTGGCTTCAATATCTATCCCAGTGACCTAGAAGCCGAGCTGCGCCAGCACAGCGACCTGCAGGACGTCACCGTCGTCGGCGTCGCCTCCACCAGTTGGGGCGAAACCCCGGTCGGCTATGTGGTAGCCAAGCCCGGTGTTCAGGTCAGCGCCGAGGCGGTGCAGGCGTGGTTCAACGAGCGTGTGGGCAAGACCCAGCGGCTGAACCGCGTAATCATCACCGACGAGCTGCCACGCAGCGCCATTGGCAAGGTGTTGAAGCGCGAGCTGCGCGATCAGTTCCAGGCCGAGTTCGGTGTCCTTGCCTGATTGGTACCCGCCACATCCTGCCTGCGCGGTATTGACGCGCCACCCCGAGGACACAGAACCTTTGTCCTCGGGGGCCATCGCGGGTATCCTCAACGCCTCGTTGCACAGTTAAGAGCGACAGTTGTGACTTTATCGTCAGGCGAGCAGTCTGACCTTACGCTGGCCCGATAGCGCCAGGAAGCATCTGAAAACGCTGCAACATGAGAGCAAAAGAACAAGAGTCCTGATTGAAATTTCTTTTATTTCATACAAATAAAGCAATTTCTTAACACAGGATCTACTACTGTTGGCTTCTCACAGCGCGCTTTTTCAGATGTTGCCTGAAAATCAGGTCAAGCCGAATTAACAGCGCCCCACTATTCAGGGGAAGAGCAGGAGCCTCTATGACACAACAAAATGCGTATTCCCGGGAAGAGCTGCTCAAATGCAGCCGTGGCGAAATGTTTGGCCCCGGTAACGCACAACTCCCCGCCCCCAACATGCTGATGATGGATCGCATCGTGCACATCAGCCAGACCGGCGGCAAATACGGCAAGGGCGAGATTGTCGCCGAGCTGGATATCACTCCTGATCTCTGGTTCTTTGCCTGTCATTTTGAAGGCGACCCCGTCATGCCGGGTTGTCTGGGCCTCGACGCCATGTGGCAGCTGGTTGGCTTTCACCTTGGCTGGCTGGGCTACGAAGGCCGTGGCCGCGCGCTGGGCTCCGGCGAGGTCAAGTTCTTTGGCCAGGTACTACCCACCGCCAAGAAAGTCACTTACACGATTCACATCAAACGTACCATCAACCGCGCCCTGACCCTCGGTATTGCCGACGGCAGCATGGCTGTTGATGGCCGCGAGATCTACAGCGCCGAAGGTCTGCGCGTAGGTCTGTTTACTTCTACCGACAGCTTCTGAGGATCATCACTATGCGTCGCGTCGTGATTACCGGCATGGGCATTGTTTCCTGCCTTGGCCAAGATCTGGAAAGCGTGGCCGCCAGCCTCAAGGCCGGCAAGCCAGGCATTCGCTTCAACCCCTCGTACGCAGAAATGGGCCTGCGCAGCCACGTTTCCGGCTCCGTCGATATTGACCTTGAAGCCGCGATCGACCGCAAGGTCAAGCGCTTCATGGGCGATGCCGCAGCCTATGCCTACCTGTCCATGCAACAGGCTATCGCTGACGCCGGCCTGAGCGACGAGCAGGTCAGCAACGTGCGCACCGGCCTGGTGGCCGGCAGCGGCGGCGCCTCCACGTTGAACCAGATGGAAGCCATCGACATTCTGCGCGAGAAAGGCGTCAAGAAGATCGGGCCATACCGTGTGCCCCGCACCATGGGCAGCACCGTGTCCGCCTGCCTGGCCACACCGTTCAAGATCAAGGGTGTGAACTACTCGATTTCTTCTGCCTGCGCCACCAGTGCCCATTGTATTGGTCACGCTGCAGAGCTGATTCAGCTGGGCAAACAGGACATCGTATTTGCCGGCGGCGGCGAAGAAGAGCACTGGTCTCAGACCATGCTGTTCGATGCCATGGGCGCTCTCTCCACCCAGTACAACGAGACTCCGGAAAAAGCTTCGCGCGCCTACGACAGCAAGCGTGACGGCTTTGTCATCGCTGGCGGCGGCGGCATGGTCGTGGTCGAAGAGCTGGAACACGCGTTGGCGCGTGGTGCCAAGATTTACGGTGAAGTGGTCGGTTACGGTGCTACCTCCGACGGTTACGACATGGTCGCCCCGAGTGGTGAAGGCGCAGTGCGCTGCATGCAGCAGGCGCTCGCGACCGTTGACGGTGCCATCGAGTATCTCAACACCCACGGTACTTCAACGCCGGTGGGCGATGTCGCCGAACTCAAGGCAATCCGTGAAGTGTTTGGCGACAAGGCGCCCAAGATCAGCTCCACCAAGAGCCTCTCGGGTCACTCGCTGGGCGCTGCCGGTGTGCAGGAGGCGATTTACTGCCTGCTGATGCTGCGGGACAACTTCCTGGTGGCCTCGGCCAACATTGAAGAGCTGGACGAAAACGCCGGCGATCTGCCAATTCTGCGTGAACGCCTGGACCAGGCGGTTGATCTGGTGATGTCCAACAGCTTCGGCTTTGGCGGCACCAACGCCACACTGATCATGAAGCGCTGGAACGCTGCCTGATTTCAGGCAGTAATAAAAAACGCCGCATCTGCGGCGTTTTTTATTACCTGCGCACGACCGATCAGGATGACCAGCTGGGCTGCGGCGCATTCGCTGAAGCACGCCGCGCCAACAGCGCCATGATGACCGTCACCAGGCCACAGCTGGCCATCACCAAAGCCATGGGCACATTGCTGCCATCGTGCAGCCAACCCACAGCGGCGGAGGTCGGACCGGCAATCGCGAATTGCATGGTCCCCATCAACGCCGAGGCCACTCCGGCCTGATGCCCATGACCGGCCAGCGCACAGGCCGAGGCGTTGGGAATCACCAGCGAAATCACCGCTACGCTGCAAAACAGCGGCGGCAGGAACAACCAGATGCTGGGCGAATGCGACAAGGCTACCAGCAGCAGCGAGGCCGTCGCGGCGAGATAAACCGCCGTAGTGCCCTTGAGCAGATTCAGTGGCGTGTGCCGGCGCAACAGGCGGCTATTGAACTGGGCAAAAAGAATAAATCCCGCCGCGTTGGTGCCGAACAGCCAGGCGTAATGATCCACGCTCAGACCGTACAGCTCGATGAAGATATAGGGCGAGCCGGCGATGTAGGCAAACATCCCGGCCATCGCCACGCCGCCGGTCAGTGAGTGGAACATGAACACCGGCTCGCGCAGCAAACCAAGGTAGCGCCCCAGCGCGCTGCTCAGCTTTGATGCGGGCACATTATCTGGCAAGGTCTCCGGCAGGAAGAAGTAGACCGCCAGTGCAAAGAGCGCAGAGAAGGCGGTCAGAAACCAGAATATCGAGGGCCAACCCGCCACCTTGAGCATAGCCCCGCCCAGCAGGGGCGCGAGGATCGGCGCTACCCCCATGATCAGCATCAGCTGAGAGAAGGCCTTGGCAGCATCAATCGGAGCACACAGGTCGCGCACCACCGCGCGGGTGACCACCATGCCCGCGCAACCACCCAGCGCCTGGACAAAACGCGCTGTCAGCAGCCACTCGAGCGTAGGTGCCATGGCGCAGGCGAAGGACGCCAGACAGAACAGCAAGACGCCGACCAGCAAGGGCTTGCGGCGGCCAAACCGGTCCGCCAGCGGGCCATACAGCAACTGACCACTGGCCAGACCGAGGAAGTAGACAGACAGACTCAGTTGCACCTGCTCAGCGTCCGCGCTCAGCGCTGCGCCAATGGCCGGGAACGCCGGCAGATACATATCAATGGCCAACGGGCCGAAGGCGCTCAGCGCGCCAAGAATGAGCAAAATATAGAAAGGCATTCAGGTATCCATCAGAGCCGCACGCCACGCCTGGTGACACAGCAGCTATCTGGTGCGTAGCACCAGTGAAAAGAAAGGAACGAGATCAGCTTAGATATCGATTGCGCATGATGCCAGAAAACCCCTGCACTGCGGGGGAACAGATTGTTGCCACAATGAGTCTGAAAGCCATATAGCGCCGCGGCCGCCCATAGCCAGCAGCCGAACTTCAACTCAATTCTGCCCAGGAGTTTGCATGAGCGAGCCTACGCACAGCAGCAACAATCCCGAACTGAATGACGAAGCACTGGCCTTTGCCGAAAAGGTCTTCGATCTCGCACGCAACGGCGATGCCGAAGCCCTGGCACCCTTGCTCGACGCCGGCCTGCCGGTCGACATTCTGACCAGTAACGGCGACAGCCTGTTGATGCTGGCCAGTTATCACGGCCATGAAGCAGCCAGCCGCCTGCTGCTGGAGCGCGGCGCCGATCCGGAGCTGGCGAATGGGCGTGCGCAAACACCGCTGGCCGGCGTCGTCTTCAAGGGCGATGCGCAATTGGTAAAGCTACTGCTGGAGCACGGCGCGGCGGTGGACGGCCGGCCCGACGGCGGCAAGACCCCGCTGATGTATGCAGCCATGTTTGATCGCACCGACATGCTCGATCTGCTGCTGGCCGCCGGCGCCAACCCGAGAGCTCAGGACGACGCGCAACGCACTGCACTGGATTACGCCAACGCCATGGGTGCCAGCGCAGCTGTTGCCTATCTCACCGCGCGGCTTGAGCACGCCTGATACAGCGGCCGCGGCTCAACCCTCGAGTAAAGCGCCACCCAGTTTGAACGCGGTGGCGGCAACCTCTTCCACCGGCTTGCGGTAACCCGTCGCCATCCAGTGCAGGGCAATGTGAATCACCCCGCCCATGATCCCGGCGTGCAACAGTTCATCGACCGGCTCACCCTCGTGCCCGGGCTTTACCAACAGGCGGGCCATATCGTTATTGGCCGCGTGTAGCGCCTTGTCGATTGCGCGATCAACCGCCGGGCTGATGCCGCGAATCTCGATCAGCAGCAAGCGTGCGATCAGCGGGTGATCCTTCAGTGACTGAAAATAGGCCCGCAACATCGCCATGCTGCGGTCAACTGGGTTAGGACCGGCCGCCTCCGCTACCGCGGCATTGTTCTCGCGCAGCTGCTCTGCGGCTTGCTCATAGCAGGCGATCAGCAGTTCATCACTGTGCGAGAACGACTCATAGAAATAGCGTTGGGTCAGACCAGCGGCATCACACACTTGCTTGACGCCCGAGTGGCGATAGCCATTACGGCCATAAACCTCTATGGCCGCATCTATCAATTGCTGACGGCGCAGCGCTTTGCGCTCTTCGACTGCAGAGCCGCGATAACGTCGTTTGGCAGTAGTTGGAGTATTCATGCGATAAATTCTGACAATAGTGATTGCCAAATCATATATGACAATCTAGATTGTCACCACAACCTATCGCACGGATATGACCACGGATACCACCATGAGTACAGTACAACAACAATTTGCCCCTGCTCCGCTGGACGTCTTGATCATTGGCGCAGGTTTGTCCGGCATTGGCGCCGCCCACGCGCTGACCGATCAATGCCCGGACAAGCGCTACCTGATCCTGGAGCGCCGTGCAGCCATAGGCGGGACCTGGGACCTGTTTCGCTATCCCGGTATTCGCTCCGATTCCGACATGTACACCCTGAGCTTCAGTCACAAGCCCTGGACGCACCGCAAAGCGATTGCCGATGGCGCCGACATCAAGCGTTATATCGAAGACATCGCCGAGGAGTCCGGCATTACCCATAACATTCGCTTTCAGCGCAAGGTCATCAGCGCCAGTTGGTCCACCGAGGCTGCGCTCTGGACCATCACCGCGCTTGCCACAGACCCATCAGGCAACGAACAGGAA
Source organism: Halopseudomonas sabulinigri (assembly GCF_900105255.1). Classification (NCBI taxonomy): domain Bacteria; kingdom Pseudomonadati; phylum Pseudomonadota; class Gammaproteobacteria; order Pseudomonadales; family Pseudomonadaceae; genus Halopseudomonas; species Halopseudomonas sabulinigri. Next base: position 871,719 of record NZ_LT629763.1, read on the forward strand.
GAAGTTTATCAAGCGCGCCTGCTGTCGATCTGTGCCGGCTATTACAGCTACGATGAAGGATACCGCCCCGAGTTTCCCGAGGAGCAGGTGTTCAAGGGTCAGATCATTCACCCGCAATTTTGGCCAACCGACCTCGACTACAGCGGCAAGCGCGTCGTGGTGATCGGTAGTGGCGCCACCGCCGTCACCCTGGTTCCGGCAATGGCGAAAACCGCAGCACATGTCACCATGTTGCAGCGCTCCCCCAGCTATGTGGTTGCCCGTCCATTGAGCGACCGTACCGCGCAGTCGTTGCAGAAATGGCTACCAATGCCCACCGCGCACCGGCTGACCCGTTGGAAGAACGTATTGATTGGCTCTTTCTATCATCGGCTCGCACTGAAAAAGCCCGATTTTTTCAAGATGCGACTGATCCAGATGGCCAAAGCCCAGGTGGGTTCTGAGGTCGATGTAAAACACTTCATCCCCTCCTACAAGCCTTGGGACCAGCGCATCTGCGCAGTGCCGGACGGCGATCTGTTCCACGATCTGCGCGCTGGCCGCGCCTCGGTAGTAACCGACACCATCGAGTCCTTTACCGAGAACGGCATTCGCCTGTCATCCGGTGAAGAGCTCGAAGCAGACATCATCGTCACTGCCACCGGATTGAGGTTGAATGCCATGGGCGACGTGCAGGTGAGCGTGGACGGCGAAACCGTCGCTGTCGCGGAGCGCATGTCCTACAAGGGCATGATGCTCAGCGATATTCCCAACCTGATTCTGACCTTTGGCTATACCAATGCATCCTGGACGTTGAAGGCCGAGCTGACCTCAAACTACACCTGCCGGCTGCTGCGCCATATGGACAGCCAGGGTTACCGCATTGCTGTCGCTCGGCGCGACCCAGCAGTACAGAACATGCCGTTCCTCAACTTCACCTCCGGCTACGTTCAGCGGGGCGCGCATGTTTTACCAAAACAGGGCGACCGCAAACCCTGGCAGGTCTACCAGAGCTACCTGGCAGACAAGCTCACCATTCAATACGGCCGCGTTGATGACGGCATAATGCAATTCAAATAAGAAGGATAAGCAACGATGCAAGTTAACAACTGTGTTGCCGTACTGACTGGTGCCGGCAGCGGCATAGGCCGGTGCCTTGCCCTGGCACTGGCCAAGCAGCATTGCCACCTTGCCCTGGCAGACCTGAATGCCGAGGCCCTGGCAGAGACCGCCGCCCAGGCCCGCGCGTTTGGCATCAAGGCCAGTGAACATCCGCTTGATGTCGCCGATAGAGCAGCCGTAGCTGCCCTGCCGGCAGCGGTGATGGCAGAACATGGCAAGGTAGACCTGCTGATAAACAACGCCGGCGTCGCGCTGGGCGGTACCTTCGCGCAAACCTCGGAGGAAAACTTCGACTGGCTGATGCGTATCAACTTCGACGGCGTGGTCAGCATGTGCCGCGCCTTTTTGCCATTGCTCAGCGAGCGCCCGGTGGCGCGAATCGTCAACGTATCCAGCCTGTTCGGCCTGATCACCCCGGCGCAGAACACCGCGTATTGCGCGAGCAAATTTGCCGTGCGCGGCTTTTCCAACTCGCTCAGGCTGGAACTTGAAGGCAGCAATGTCGGCATGACTGTTGTGCACCCCGGCGGCGTTGCCACCGCCATCGCTACCAGTGCTCGCGGTCCTGCCGAGGCGACCGAAGCGCAACGGCAAGAGAAGCTCGCGCAGGCCAAAAAGCTGCTGCGCATGCCACCGCCCAAGGCGGCGGATATCATCCTGCGCGGCATCGAGCGCGACAAGCCCCGGGTTATCGTCGGCAACGATGCGCTGATTCTTTCCTGGCTTGAACGCTTGCTGCCGGTCAACTACTGGCGCCTGCTGCCAGGTATTGCCACCCGCAACAATTGACACTGAAGCCAGCACAAGGAATTCATCGTGAGTTATCTGTTCAATGCAATCATCATTGTTGTTCTGCTGGTCATGCTCGGCTTGTTTGTTTTCACCTGGCTTATCAGCAAACGAGTGGAAGCCGGCATGCCGCCTGAGGGCAACTTCATCACTATCCAGGGTACCCGCGTACATTACCTGGAGCAGGGCCAGGGCCCGGCGATGGTGATGATTCACGGGCTGAGTGGCGTAGCACAGAATTTCGGCTACCAGGTGCTCGGCGATCTGGCCAAGACCCATCGGGTAATCGCCATCGACAGGCCGGGTAGCGGTTACTCGGTCAGGCACCCGCGCTCAGCGGCAACGCTCAACGTACAGGCCGATATCGTCGCCGGCCTGATAGACGCTTTGGGTCTCGACAAGCCGCTGCTGGTCGGTCACTCACTGGGCGGCGCCGTATCACTGGCAACCGCATTGCGCTATCCAGGCAAGGTCTCGGGTCTGGCGCTGATTGCCCCCTTGACGCACAAACCGAAAGAAACCTCCAAAGCTTTCGCCGCGCTGAATATCCCCTATCTGTGGCTGCGCAAGCTGGTGGGCTGGACCGTGGCGATACCGCTGTCGATCCGTAATCGTGACAAGGTCACCGAGCTGGTATTCGGGCCAGAAGCCGTACCCAAGGATTTCCCGACCCGCGGCGGTGGCTTTCTGGGCATGCGTCCCAGCCAATTCGTCGCTGCCTCATCCGACGCCTATGCGCTGAACGCCGCCCTGCCGGCCATGCAGCAATGCTATGGCGCGATTGCCCTGCCAGTCGGCGTGCTATATGGCCGCCAGGACCGCATTCTCGATCCGCAGGAACAGGGCCAGGCACTGGCCGACGCCCTCCCCGGCACGGAACTTGAGCTGGTTGATGGCGGTCACATGCTTCCTATAACCCAGCCCGATCTCACCAGCGAATTCATTCGCCGGCAGTCCCTGCGCTCGGCTGTGGCTGAGTAAACACAACAGCGCTGCCCAGGTTGCTAAAAAGGCGCAGCGCTGATTTCAAATCCCGCTGAATGTTCAATTTATACACACACCCATTGCGTATTTTGTGAGGTTTTCGGCGAAATAGCGCCAATTTAACCTGCAAACTGAACCTTTACGGTCATAAGCCTGTCATCTATGTGTACATTTTGCACAAGCCACAGTGAGAGGATTATCTTATGAAACCATGGAAACTTGCCGCGCTGGGTGCCGTCGCCATGCTGGCCGTTGTGGGTTGCTCGAATGACCACATCATTCGCACCGAAGACGGGGAAATGATTCAGAGTAACGAGAAGCCGGAAATCGATGAAGACACCGGCATGATCGAGTACGAAGATGAGCAGGGTTACGACAACCAGGTTAAACAGTCCGATGTGAAAGAAATCATCGAGCGCTGATAACCGAGGTTGTGAACCGAAACGCCGGCCCCGAGCCGGCGTTTTTATGTGCGCCCTCCCCGCCGATCTGCCCGGCATAAATCTGTAAGGCGCCGCCCGCTCTATACACGCCCGACGATAGCCCTGTCACAAAAATGCAGTCTCGCTGCCTTGCTTGCGGCGTTTCATCAAATTGCGTCTATTCTCTGTAAGGCAATAAAAAAAGCAGGAAAGCTAAATTCCGTATAGGAGCGTCACCATGAAACACGCAATGCTCGTCGCTTTCGCCCTGTTCGCCGCCATCTCTCTGACGGCCTGCTCCAGTGAGTACATCATCAGTACCACTAGCGGCCAGATGATTCCCACCGATGGCAAGCCCAAACTGAATAACGAGACCGGCATGGTCGAATACAAGGACGCAGAAGGCCGCAAAGCGACCATCATGCAGTCGGACGTCAAATCGGTTATCGAACGCTAGCCAGAGCACAGTGGTGGTGAGCCGCAATGGCTCATCACCGCACTCCGGCTCTCCCTCTTCGACCTCTTCGCGCCCTCATCTACCTTTTCCTGCTATCTGAACTACGCTTGCTGTCGAAAACTCATTTGCTCACTCGACGTAAATGTGACGCCGGGCAATAACGCCCGCCACCGCGTCCTATGAGGAACTCGCCATGCAGCTGACGCCCTACCTGTCCTTCGACGGCAATTGCGCCGACGCCTTCGCCTTCTACCATGCCTGTTTGGGTGGCGAACTGGAGGCCATGCCCTACGCCGGCTCACCCATGGCCGATGAGATGCCCGCCGTGATGCAAGACCGCATCATGCACGTGTCATTGAGCAATGGAACGTTTTTCCTGATGGGCTGCGACGTACCGCCGTCGGTCTATCAAGCGCCACAAGGCATGCAGGTTGCCCTGCAATGTGACGATCTGGAAGAAGCGCAGCGCCGCTTCGACAGCCTGTCGGCCGACGGCCAGATCAGCATGCCCTTGCAGGCGACTTTCTGGTCCACAGGCTTTGCCATGTTCACCGACCGCTTCGGCATCCAGTGGATGATCAACTGCACCTGCGCGCTCGATACCCAGGCTTGAGGAGAACACCATGCAATACATGCTGCTGTGCTGCATCGATGAAGCCCTGTGGGCTGCGCTCCCCGACGAGCAACGCCAGACGGTGATGAACGATTACGACAAACTGATTCAGGAGATGGTCACCACCGGGCATTACCGTGGTGGCGGCAAGCTGCTGCCGACGCACGCTGCCACCACGCTGCGCAAGGAACAGGGCGAGTTGATCGTCACCGACGGCCCCTTTGCCGAAACCAAAGAACAGCTCGGCGGCTTTCACGTGATCGAGTGCGAACACCTGGACCAGGCGCTGGCTTTGGCCAAGCGCATCCCGCCATTGGCAGTGGGCGGCGTGGTTGAAGTACGGCCGCTCGACCCGGCCTATCAGCTGTAATGACCACGCCAACGCTGGATCAACTCTACCGCAGCGAGTACGGCAAGTTGCTGGCCGGCCTGATCCGCCGCAGCGGTAGTTTTGACCAGGCCGAAGATGCCTTGCAGACCGCCTTTGAGGCCGCCCTGCGGCAATGGCCCGGCGATGGCCTGCCAGCCAACCCTGCGGCGTGGCTCAGCCGCACCGCGCAGCACAAACTGATTGATCAGCAGCGCCACCTGATCACGCAACGGGACAAGAGCGATGCCCTCGCCTTTCACCTGCACCAGTTGGCGCAAGATCAGGACGATCAGGATATACCGCAGGATAGCCTGCGGCTGATGTTCACCTGCTGCCATCCAGCCTTGCCGCAAACCAGCCAGGTGGCTCTGACGCTGCATACCCTGGGCGGCCTGAAAACCGACGAAATTGCCCGCGCCCTGCTGGTGCCGCTATCCACGCTGGCGCAACGCCTGGTGCGCGCCAAGAGCAAGATTCGCGATGCCGGCATTCCCTTTCAGATCCCCGCAGATGAGCAACTATCGGCGCGGCTGCGACCCGTCCTGACGGTGCTGTATCTGATTTTCAACGAGGGCTACAGCGCCAGTTTCGGTACACAAATGGTGCGTAATGACCTTTGCCAGGAGGCCATCCGCCTGGCCAGCCTGCTGGTACGGCTGCTGCCCGCAGAGGCCGAAGCGCGCGGCTTGTTGGGCCTGATGCTGTTGCACGATGCGCGGCGCGCCACGCGCATCGACAGCCAGGGCGACCTGGTGTTGCTTGAGGATCAGGACCGCAGCCAATGGGACCAGCAACAGATCGAGCTTGGCTGCCGGCATACCAGCCGCGCTTTCCAGCAGGGCCGGCCTGGCGCCTATACCTTGCAGGCGGGCATCGCCGCGCTGCACGCCCAGGCGCCCAGCAGCGCAGCAACGGATTGGCGGCACATTGCCGCCCTCTACAGCCTGCTCTACCAGCAACAGCCAACGCCGATCATAGCCCTCAATCGGGCAGTGGCGATCGCCATGACCGATGGGCTCGAACAGGGCCTGGCACTACTCAAGCACATTCATCTGCCCAGCTATCACCTGCTGCCGGCGACCCGCGCCGACCTGTTGCGCCGTTTGGGTCGGCCGGCCGAGGCGGCCGACCAGTACCGTGCAGCACTGGTACTGGTAAACAACCAGCTGGAGCAGCGCTTCCTCGCGCGGCGCCTGCAGGAAATGCAGTCGGCAATGGCGTTGTCGAATTCGCCCCTGCCCGATCGACAAGCTTGTGCACCTTGATTGTTCAACCGCCCGAGGAGGCTGATATGTCTTATGTAGATGGATTTGTGGTTCCCGTACCCAAAGCCAGGATCGATGAATACATCCGCGTCGCCCAGATCGCCAAAACGGTCTGGATGGAGCACGGCGCACTGGAGTACGTCGAATGCGTTGGTGATGATGTGCCCGATGGGCAGCACACTTCCTTCCCGATGAGCGTCAAGCTAGAGCCGGAAGAAATGGTGATATTTTCCTGGATTCGATACAGCTCACGCGAAGAGCGCGACCGCATAATAGCCCTGGTCATGGCCGACCCCAGGCTCGAAGGCCAGATGACGCCGGAGAACATGCCCTTTGATGGCAAGCGGCTGATCTTTGGTGGCTTCAAGGTGGTGATCGACTGAACGGCTGCCTGCCTGCGTTTCGCAGGCAGGCAGCTGGCAATACCGCCTTAGCGGGCAACAGCCTATCGGGTTGCCACCTTAGACCTGCCGCTACCAGTTGTACTTGACCTGGGCAGTCACCACTCGACCGCCGTCGTAGAAACAGCCGGTACTGGAAATACAATAAGACACGTATTCTTTGTTCATTATGTTGTTGGCGCTCAACGACAGCTGCGCACCCTCGAGTGACTGGCTCAGCGCGCCCACGTCATAACTCAGCACCGCATCAAAGAGCGTGACGCTCGGCGATTCAAAGTTATTGGCCACCTCACCGTACGACTTGCCGATATAGCGCACGCCACCGCCCAACCCGAGCCCGCGCAGCGCACTGCTCTGCACCACATAATTAAGCCAGGCGCTGCCCTGTTTATTAGGCACAAAAGGCTGTTCATTGCCTTCAACCGTCGGATTGCCATCTCGGGTGATTTCGCTGTCGGTCAGGGCGTAGGAAACGCTCGCATCCAGCCCGCGGCGCAGAGCCATCTTGCCCTCCAGCTCCATACCGCGTACGCGCACCTCACCGGTTTGCGAGCGTACGTTGGTCAGCAGGTCGCGGGTGAGCACGTTCTGCTGCGTCAGATCATAAACAGACAACGTCCACAGACTGCTACCCGAGGCCGGTTGATAGCGCACGCCCAGCTCATACTGCTCGCCTTCGGTGGGCTTCAATGCGTTGCCGTCGGCGCCTACCCCGGCAGTCGGAGCGAATGACTGCGAATAGCTGGCATAGGGCGCAATCCCGTTAGCAAACTCATAAACCAGGCCAAAACGACCAGTGAAAGCTTCGTCATCCTGATCCACTGTACTGCTGGTGCCCGCCAGCACATCAGTAGTTTTGCTGTCAGCCTTGGCGAGGTCATACCGGCCGCCCAGATTGAAGGTCCAACCGGCCAGCTGCAGCTCTTCCTGTAGGTACAACCCAGCCTGGTAACGGTCCTGTTCGCGCCTGGTGGTCAACGGCGGTTTTACCGCATCGCCGCTGTACTCCAGCGTGCTCAGGTCGATCGGGCTGACGCTGGTGCCCTGGAAGTGCTCATCGTAGGTCGCGTCTTCGTGCTGATAATCTGCGCCGATCAGCAGCGTATGCTCAGCCGACCCCGTCGCAAAGCGAGCGATAGCCTGATTGTCCACGGTGAAGGTGGTGGAGTCTTCCGGGAAGGCCCAGGCGTAACGCGCCAACACCGTCGGGCTGATCATACTGTAGGCTTGCACGCGCTGGGTGTAGGTATCCACACGCGAGGCGCGCAAGTTCTGGCGCAACTGCCATACCTCGTTAAGCTGGTGCTCAAACTCCCAGCCAGCCATCATTTGCTCATTGCTGAAGCGATCAAAGCCCGGCTCACCGATAAATGTATCGGCGTCCAGTTTGCCGTAGGGGGAGCCACCATAGAGCGTGCCAACCGCAGGCAGCGCTGGCTGGGCACCACCGCCATCCGAGTCGATATTCTGATACTGCGCCAGCAGAGTCAGCTGCGTGTCATCACCAATCAGCCAGGTCAGCGAGGGAGCGATGAACTGGCGCTCCTCATTGAGGTAATCCACCCGCGAGTCACTTTCGCCCAACTGGCCGACCAGGCGATACAGCAGGTTGCCACTGTCAGTCAACGCGCCGCCCAGATCGAAACCCACTTGCTGCGCATCGTAGCTGCCGTACTCGGCATAGACTTCCCGCACCGGGGCGACGCTGGGGCGCTTGCTGACCATATTGATCATGCCGCCGGGAGCATTCTGACCATAGAGCACCGAGGCAGGGCCCTTGAACACCTCTACCCGCTCCAACCCGTAGCTGGCAATTTTTGGCTGCGCGTAACCCAATACACCAAACGGCAGGCGCAAGCCATCGAGATAACGCCCCGGCGTAAAGCCGCGCACGGTGAACCAGTCATGCCGCACGTCGGCATTGCCATACTGACTGACCAGGCCCGGTGTGTACTGCAACGCCTGGGACACATTGTTGGCGCCGTGCTGCTGCAGCTCTTCGCGGGTCACCACGTTCACCGCCTGGGGTGTGCGTATCAGCGGCGTACCGGTTTTGGTACCGGCTGCTGAGGTGGTAGCCACGATGCTACCGGCTGCCGCGCTCGGCAAGTGCACTGCGTGCTGCCCGGTGATGGTGAGCGGTGCCAGCAGCGCGGCATCCGTGCCAGCCGCGCTGAGCACGTAAACCCGGCTGCCGTGCTGCTCAATGCTCAAGCCGCTCCCTTGCAACAAGCGGGCGAAGCCCTCAGTAACGCTGTATTCACCGCGCAGACCGGGCGACTGACGCCCCTCAGTCAATGATGGCTTGAACTGCACTGTGACGCCCGCCTGGGCAGCAAAATCGGTTAGCGCATTGGCCAGTGTTCCCGCAGCAACCTGATAACTGTTGCGCTGCGCGTCAACGCCGCCGGGCTGGGTCTGCACCTGAGCCTGAACTTGGGCCACGCTGGTGAGTAGCGACACGGCAATGATGGCTGCGCGCAGCGGCAGCCTGGCAAAGTGCGCTCCGGCGACCCGTTGGCGAGAAAAAGCATGCGTCATTCCATAAACTCCTGAAGCTGAAATAGATGAGTTGTCTATGGGAATGACACGCGAGTTGAAAAAAGGGGACACTCTTTTTGCCAAGTTGATGGGGCACGACCTCAGGCCGCAGTCAGCGACACCCAAAAGCGCGTGCGATACACCACCTGCACCGGCAGCGTGGCGGGCAAGGCAGCCAGCACCTGATCGGTGTTATCCAATTGAAATGCGCCGCTGATGCGCAGGTCGGCAATCGCCGGATCACAGCGCAGCAAACCAGGGCGATAGCGCGCCAGCTCGTGGATAAACTCGCCGAGTGGCATCTGCTGGGCCACCAGCAACCCGCGCGCCCAATCAGCGCCATGGGGGTCCACCGGGCGCGGCAACTGCACCGCCTCGGCACTGAAGCTCAACTGCTGGCCAGCCTGAATCACCTGCCTTGCGCCAGCATTGGCCGGTTGTACCTCCACCGCGCCGTCGTAGACCTGCACGCGGGTAATGTCGTGATCGCGGCGTACCACAAAGCGCGTACCCAAGGCGCGAATACGCCCTTGTCGCGTCTGTACCCAGAACGGGCGGAAACTTTCATCCGCGCGCCGGGGATCGGCGCCGGTATCAATCAGCACCTCCCCGCGATGCAGGCGTATCAGCCGCTGCACTGCATCGAATTTAACGTCCAGCGCCGTGTCGGTATTGAGTTCCAGTTCAGTGCCATCGTTGAGCGACAGGCTGCGCCGCTCGCCAGTACGAGTGGCGTAATCGGCCGTCCATTCGCGCCAGGCAGAATGTCGGTAGGCGACGTAAGACGCGGGTACAAAGGTCATCAGCAATACCAGCGCCTTGATCGCGCGCCGCCGTGAACTGCTGGAGGCGTGCCCCAACACCGGCATCCCAAGCTGTGCCGGAATCAGCCCGAACTTGTCATTCACCAGCTGCGCGCGCTGCCAGGCGCGCTCATGCTCCTCACTACTGGCCCGCCAGCGTGCCAGCGCCGCTAGTGTCTGCGGGTTATGGCGTTCCTCGTGCAATCGCACCAGCCAGCCGGCCGCCTCACGCACCGCCGCGCGATCCAGCTTGTCGGTCTGATCCATCCCGTTCAGAGAGTAAGCATGATGCATTGTTCGTATGCCTCCGCCATGTAGCGTTTAACCGTGCGTACGCTGATGCCAAGCCGTTCGGCTATCTGCGCGTAGGTACAGCCTTCCAGCTGCGCCAACAAAAAGGCCTGCCGCACGCGCGGCGCCAGACCGTCCAGCATCGCGTCCACCTCATGCAGACTCTGCAGCAGGCTGGTTTGCACCTCCGGCGAGGGGACCTGCTGCGGCGGTAGCGCCGCCAGCGTCTCCAGCCAGGCCTGTTCCAGCGAGCGGCGACGGAAATGGTTCGAGACCAGGCGCCCCGCCACCGTGACCAGAAAGGCGCGCGGTTCTTGCAGCGGCTCTTCAGTCTGCAGCTCGCGGGAGCTGAGCACGCGCACAAAGGTATCCTGCGCCAGATCGGCAGCATCATGCAGGCAGCCCAGCTTGTAGCGCAGCCAACCAACCAGCCAGCGGTGGTGCTCAATATAGAGCGCGCCGCACTGCTGCCTTGCACTGTCGCTGGATGTCATGAGCTCCCTCTCGTAAAGCGGATCAAAACAATATAAATGAGAATTGTTCGCATTGTAGGCAGTAAAAAGGCGCCGCGCAATCGCTGTCAAACAATAATGGGAATGGTTAAGCAAATGGCGGGACGGACGGCGACTGGCAAAGCTGGAATGGGGCAAGGCAGATCGCTAGAATACGCCGTTTTCAGCTACGGCTATCACCTGATGCCGCCCCGCGAGGTCATTGATGTCCACCACCCAGTCTGCCCCTAAAGTCGGCTTCGTTTCCCTCGGCTGCCCCAAAGCCCTGGTCGACTCGGAACGCATTCTTACTCAGCTGCGCACCGAGGGTTATCAGGTGGTGCCCACCTATGAAGATGCCGACGTGGTGGTGGTCAACACCTGCGGCTTTATTGATACCGCCAAGGCTGAATCGCTGGATGCCATCGGCGAAGCCATCGCCGAAAACGGCCGCGTGATTGTCACCGGTTGCATGGGCGTGGAAGAAAGCGCTATTCGCGATGTACACCCCAGCGTGCTGGCCGTTACCGGTCCGCAGCAGTACGAGCAGGTGGTCAATGCCGTGCATGAGGTTGTACCACCGCGCGCCGATCACAACCCGCTGATCGACCTGGTACCGCCACAGGGCGTCAAGCTCACCCCGCGCCACTACGCGTACCTGAAGATTTCCGAAGGCTGCAACCACAGCTGCAGCTTCTGCATTATTCCCTCCATGCGCGGCAAGCTGGTCAGCCGCCCGGTAGGTGATGTATTGAGCGAAGCCGAGCGTCTGGCCAAGGCCGGCGTCAAGGAAGTGCTGGTTATTTCGCAGGACACCAGCGCCTATGGCGTCGACATCAAATACCGCACCGGTTTCTGGAATGGTCGCCCGGTCAAGTCGCGCATGACTGAAATGTGCGAAGCCTTGAGCGAGCTGGGCATCTGGGTACGTTTGCACTACGTCTACCCTTACCCGCACGTGGATGAGCTGATCCCGCTGATGGCCGCAGGCAAGATCCTGCCCTACCTCGACATTCCCTTCCAGCACGCCAGCCCCAAGGTGCTCAAGGCGATGAAGCGCCCGGCCTTTGAAGACAAGACCCTGGCGCGGATCAAGAACTGGCGCGAAATCTGCCCCGAGCTGACCATTCGCTCGACCTTTATCGTCGGCTTCCCGGGTGAAACCGAAGAAGACTTTCAGTACCTGCTCGACTGGCTGACCGAAGCGCAACTCGACCGCGTGGGCTGCTTCAAGTATTCGCCGGTAGAAGGCGCACCGGCTAACGATCTGGGCCTGGACCCGGTACCGGAAGACGTGCAACAGGATCGCTGGGAGCGGTTCATGGCGCACCAGCAGGCCATTTCTACCGCACGTCTGCAGCAGAAAGTCGGCAAGACTATCCAAGTCATCATTGATGAAGTGGATGAAGAAGGCCCTATCGCTCGCTCCATGGCCGACGCGCCGGAAATCGATGGCAACGTGTATATCGATACCGACGAAGTGCTCAAGCCCGGCGACCTGGTCACCGTTACCGTCACCGACGCCGACGAATACGACCTCTGGGCGCACCTGGCCTAAGCCAGCCGGCACCGCCTGCTTTCCACAGCAGGCAAGGCTAACCATATTCGGACAGGTCGAGCCTCATCTCGATCATCCGCCTCAACCGCACTACCGCTGGCCGGGATGGCTCCCGGCCATCCCCAGCATCCCATCGCTGCCCGGCACAGGTTGGTCATCTGTACCGCTCAGCTCGCGGCGTGCAGACGACCACGTTCACAGTCTGGCGCTGTGCCTGCACGCGAGCATTGAAAATCAGTACATGATGGCCGATCCTGTGACGCGCATAGCCGCACCGCACTAGATCAGGACAAGAACAGGGAGGTCCGCTCATGAAGTGCTTCAACCACACCACCGATGACGCCATCGGCATCTGTAAAATCTGCGCCAAAGCGCTCTGCATGCCCTGCACCACCGACACCGGCTCAGGCTTGGTCTGCTCCCAGAGCTGCGCCGCAGAACTCGCTGACCTCGATGAAATCATGCGCAAGAACAAAGTGCTTTTGGGCGTCGGCAGCGAACGCAAATCCATCCCCACCGGCCTGCTGATGTTCTTTTTCTTTGGCGTCATGTTTACCGGCTTCGGCCTGTATTTCGCGCTGGTGAAGGGCCGCGATGACTACTTTCTGGTACTCATGGGCCTGGGATTTCTGGTCATCGGCGGGATCGGCTGGTGGCGCAACCGCAAGATCAATATAAGCTGCTGAGCCGCCGGCGCCGCCAGCCGGACTGAAGGCCGGATGGTAGATCAGGTAGCCACTGCAACCCGACAAAGGATGTGACATGCACATGGACGTGTACAAATTACTGGCCTTCATTACCCTCGGCATCGCCCTTGGCGGCTGCTCCGAAAACTCCGCCCCGGCCACCAGCACTGAGAGCAGTGCATCGCGTTTCCCTGCCCTGCCGACGTCTGCGGACGAGCGCGTCACGCTGAACGGCACAATGACTTTCTGGATGTACGAGGGCGACGGTGGCTGTTTCGGCAGTATCAGCGACGGTGTTCAGGCGGTAGAGCTGTGGGTCGATGTGGATAGCTGCGGGGAAGTAGAGTACCCGGAAAACGCCCCCGCCTCGGTTGCGGTGACCTACCGCTCAGACAATCAGTACGCGCCGGGCAAGCTGTACACCATTGTCAGCTTTAACGCGCCACCGGTTCTGGCGCAATAGCGCGCTGGCGGCGCAGCGCCGTTGCGGCGCTGCCAGCCGGCCTAGACCATTTTCATCGGTTCAAGGTTAACCACCTGGTCGGCAATGTCCCCAAGGCCCTCTTTCACCCCGGCCAGGTTAATCAGCGGCAACGACATGCCATCTACCATTCCCTTTGCCGTAGCGCCCTTCTTGCGCGCCGCCATCAGGTGCTTGGCCAGACAAATTACCGCCGCCAAAGGGCTTGGCTCAGCGTGCTCCAGCGGCGCGCGGTGCTGCAGCACGGCAACGCACAGCTCGGTGGGCAGCTTCCACTCCTCCAGCAAGGCCGCGCCAGCCTCGGGGCTGGTGAACTGAAAGCGATCCAGCTCTGCCTGATTACGATCCGCGCCCTCGTCCACCATGGTCTGTACCGCCTTGGCACGGTTGGGCGTAGTCAGATGCAACAGCAAACGGCCAATGTTACTGATGATGCCCGCGGTGAAAGCGACGTCTGGCTCAACAGCTTTGGTTTTCTTGGCGATGATCTTGCAGATCTCACCGGTCTCGAACGACTCATTCCAGAAGCGCTTAACGTCCAGACCCTCTACTTCCCCGCTCACTGAGCCAGAGAGGCCAGAGGAGATCACCAGTATCTTCAACCGATCAAAGCCGATACGCACGATGGCCTCATCAATGGAGTTCACCTTGCGCGGCAGACCGTAGTAGGAGGAGTTGACCATGCGCAGAATCTTGACCGACAGGGTCGGGTCGCGGGCCACCTTGGTAGCAATCAGATCCAGGTCAGCCTTGTCGTCAGACAGCACCTGAATCAGCTCCTTGACCACCTCGGGCACGTTCGGCAATTTGTCTTTTTGCGCCAACAACTCGCTTATATTCATCGTTCGGTTTCCGTGGCAATGGGGTAGTGCCGTCCGATCCAACGGCAGGGAAAACATAAACAGCAAAGACACCACAAAAATAGTTGCCGCCCCAGTGGAAAGCAAGACGACAGCCAGATCACCCGCTCGCAGCAGGTAACGCTAAATCTGCCGGCGCAATCCCGCGCCAGTGGCGCGCCGCCGCCAGAACAGCAGTGCGCTGGGCAGCTAAAGTCAGCTTAGCGCTTGGTGCGCACGGCGGGTTTGGCTAACATGGGCGTGATAATGGCACTTTGGAACAGCAGTTAACCCAATGGATGGTCGCAGGATGCCGCTAACCCGTTTCTTTGTTTTGCTCGTTCTGCTGCTCTGGGCTGCGGCAGCCAGCGCCGAGCCACGCGTGGTACTCGACTCTACCAGCGTCAACCTCACTGACTTTCGCATCGGCTATTACATCGACGACTCGCGCGAGCTGACCTACCAGCAGGTGCGCGACCGCAGCTTCCGGGAAACCGCCAGCACCACCAGCCTGGGTACCAATGCCCGTGTCGCCTGGTACAAGGTCATTCTTGAGAACGCCACTGACAGCGATCTCGCGCTGGATGTGCAGATGCCCCACGCCTACCATGTGGAATCGGTCGCTTTCCATGAAGAACGCGATGGCCAACTGGTGCGCAGCGAAACCCTGGACCTCGATAACCTGGGCAACAGCGGCATCATGTATCACGGGGTCGCGGTTTACCCCGTCACCCTGCCGGCGAACGCCACCACCACGCTGTACGTGCGCAGCTTTGCCTATTCGCACCAGTGGTTTGCCCTCGATATCTACGACGAAGAGCACTCGCGTCAGGCACTGGTCGCCACCAATAACGACGTCGCCCTGCTGGTCGGCATGATGCTCGCCTTGGTGTTCTACAACTTCCTGCTGTACTTCGCGACCAGCAAACTGGAAAACATCTTCTATTCCTTCTACCTGATCTCCGGTCTGGTCTGGATTGCCCTGTCTTACGGCCTGGTAGCAAGCCTGTTTGATGCCTACGGCGATGAAGTCTTCATGCTCAACATCTCGCTCATCACCATGCCGATTTTTCTGGTGCTGTTCATGATGGCCATTTTTGAGACCAAAACCCGCTATCGCCTTGAGCATCGTTTCTTGCAGGCGCTGCTGGTGCCGCTGTGCGTCATGTTCGTCTGGGGGCTGTTTGATATATCGGCCGCGCTAAAGCCGGCCAGTACGGCGGCCGTCATCATGATGGTGGTCACCCTGTCCGTCACCTTTTCGCTATTGCGCAAGGGCAACCCGCTGGCCAAGTTCTTCCTGGTGGGGCACGGCTTTTTTGTCATCTTCAACGTCATGGCGGTGCTCTTTTACAAAGGCCTGATTGAACCCACCTACGTTGCCAGTCACGGCGTGGGTATCGGCATCATGCTGGAGGCGTTGATGCTGGCTTTCATCATTTCGCACCGCATCAAGATTCTCGAAGACATCCGCGCCTCGCAGGACGAACTGAAAAAGCAGGCCGCGACCGACCCCCTCACCCGGCTCTACAACCGCCGCTATTTCTTTGCCGAGGCCGGTTACCTGATGGAGGTCGCCAAGGCCCATCAGCAGCCCCTCGCGGTACTTGCCATCGACATCGACCGCTTCAAGCAAGTCAACGACTCGCACGGCCACGCCGTGGGCGATCAGGTGATTATCACCCTGGCCCGCGCACTGAAAACGCAAAGCCGCAGCAACGACCTACTGGCCCGCTTCGGCGGTGAGGAGTTTGTCATGCTGTTGCCCGAGACCAACACCGACCAGGCGCTTGCCTGTGCCGAACGCGTGCGCGCCGCCATTGCCGCGCAGCGTATAGACCTCAGCCCGGACAAGCAGCTGTCGCTGACCGTCAGCATTGGCGTGGCAACCGTCAACCTTGCCACCGACAGCATAGAAACCGCGCTCAACCGGGCAGACAAGGCGTTGTATGAAGCCAAACACAAAGGCCGCAATCAGGTGTGCCTGAACAACGACAACCAAACCACCGAGCCCGGCGTCACGCAAAAGCCCTGACGCGCCACTCGCAAGGACGCCCCATGCATCCACCGGCCTACCCGCACGATCCAATCCAGCAGCTCTACGCTGGCGTCTACTGGGTGCAAGGCAGCATCCGTATGGGCCCCGGTTTGCGCATGAACCGCAACATGGTCATTGTGCAGAATCACGGTGAACTCACCCTGATCAACCCCGTACGCCTCAGCGAACACGGGCTGGCCAGCCTGGATGCGCTGGGCAAGGTTACGCATCTGCTGCGTCTGAGTGACTTCCACGGTATGGACGATGCCTTCTACCTGGAGCGCTACAGCTGCGCGTTCTGGGCGCAACCCGGGCAAGCCACCTACCCGCAACCTGCACCCGACCACGTGATCACCGAACAGCTTGCGCCGCCGCTACCCGACGCCGCGTTCTTTGTATTCCGCACAGCCATCTACCCGGAAGCCGCTCTGTTGCTCAAACAACACAAACTGCTGGTCACCGGTGACAGCGTGCAATACCACGCACACTGGCGCTATTTCAGCATCATTACCCGTCTGGTCTTCAAACTGCTGGGTTTTAAAAAGGGCATCAACATTGGTGGGCCTTGGCGAAAACGCGTCACGCCCAAGGGCGGCTCGCTGCGCGCCGACTTCGACAGCCTGCTGAACCTTGATTTCGACGCCCTGATCGCCGCCCATGGCCAACCACTCGCCAGCGGCGCCAAGGCAGCGCTGCGGCAAGAGGCAGAGCAGGTTTTCAAATGACGCCCGCCTTGCATTGCCCAGCTTCTGCCGCCCCCAATCACCGCCACGAGTACGCAGCATGCACCCTCCGGTAATACAGGAAGAGCCCACCGGCTGCGGCATCGCCGCCGTGGCCAACATACTCGGCAAGACCTACGCCCAAATGCGCGCCATTGCCCATGGCATGGGCATTTATGCCGCAGATACTGCACTCTGGTCAGATACCCAGTATGTACGCCGGCTGTTGGCATCGGCCGGCGTAAACTCCTCGCCAACTGAAATACCCTTCACCCGTTGGCAAACGTTACCTGACCTGGCGTTGCTGCCGATCAAGCATCACCAGGAAGCAGGCAAGGAGTTCTGGCACTGGGTGGTATTCAAGCGTGAGGCCGACCAGGCCGTGGTGCTGGATTCTGCCAGCTATCTGGAGCACAACGTCAGAACCGATTTTGAGCAGATGCACCCGCGCTGGTTTATTGCTGTAACCCTACCCGTAGCGCAGTGATCACATTCGGCAGACAGGAACAGCACCATGAGCGCAGCACTCACCGGCATCATTCTCTACGCCAAAGACATGCAACGCAGCGCCGCGTTCTATCAGCAGCATTTTGGCTTCAGCGGCAGCGGTGAGGTCGTGGAAGGCTTGATTGAACTGACAGCGGGCGATGGCAGCTGCAGCATTTTGATTCATCAGGCGGCCAAGAGCCTCAAGTTTGGTCAGGCCACCGTCAAACTGATGTTCAGCGTGCAGGATGTAGAGGCTTTCAAGACGCGCAGCGCAGAGCAGGGAATGCACTTTGGCAGCACCCATCAAGCCAATGGCTACAGCTTTGCCAACGCCAAAGACCCGGACCAGAACAACATCTGCATTTCCAGCCGCGCCTATCGCACCACAAACCCATAACCCTACTCCCCGCGCCGAGCATCCCGGCCGCACTCCCCAAAGAGCAGCCTGCACCGCCGCTCTCCATCAGGGCTGACGCTGCACGAGCAGCCTGCCCGACAACACCCAACGCCAATAGCCTCTAGGTAGCTTGGTCTCTGCCCTATCAGCCCGCGTCTAACGCTCGGGAAGAGGTTTACGTAATTTACAAAGCCTCTTTTATTCCAAAAGCGGCTCGAATAGAATGCGAACGATTATCACCACGACTACGCTTATCAAGGAAAGTTCACCGATGCCGTCCTTCTATCCTGTCCTTACTTCCAGCCAACACTCAAGCACCGCTGCGCACACGACGTTACGCCCGCTGGCATTGGCCGTACGCCTGCTCGCTTGCGGCATGGCGGCTGCTGCCCTGCCGGCTTTCGCGCAACAGTCCGACACCGCAGCGACAGAATCAAGCACCACGTTGGCTCCTCTGACCGTGACCGGAGCACGCGACGCCAAGGTGACGGAAGACAGCGGTTCCTACACCGCAGAAGCAGCTCGCACCGCCACTCCGCTAGATCTCTCCCTGCGTGAAACCCCGCAGTCGGTGAGCGTGGTCACTCAGCAGCGCATACAGGATCAGGATCTACAGACCATCCTCGATGTGGTCAACAACGCCACCGGGGTCTCGGTCAACCGCTATGAGACCAGCCGTGCCCAGTTCAATGCCCGCGGCTTTGAAATCAACGCCCTGATGATCGACGGCGTGCCCACCATCTGGGAGCAGCCCTGGAGCTCGGGGGAGATTTTCAGCAGCCTGGCCATGTACGACCGGGTAGAGATTGTGCGCGGCGCCAATGGTTTGATGGCCGGTTCAGGCGACCCATCCGCTTCGCTCAATCTGGCACGCAAACGCGCCAACAGCGCGGATCTGCACGGCTCGGTGGAAGTCAGCGGCGGCACCTGGGATACCTATGGCACGCTGGGCGATGTCGCCATGGCGCTGAATGAAGCCGGCACCGTTCGCGCCCGCTTGGTAGGCGAATACAACGAGGGCGACAGCTGGATAGACCTGCACAGCAACCAGCGCGAAACCCTCTATGGCACCATGGATATCGACCTGAGCGACAACACCACACTCTGGTTCGGCATGAGCCATCAGCAGAATAACTCCGATTCTCCGATGTGGGGCGGGCTGCCAGTATGGAATGCCGATGGCACCCGCACCGACTGGAGCCGCTCCAAAACCACCTCGGCCGAGTGGAGCAAATGGGACACCACCTACGACAACTACTTCGTCAACCTGGACCACACCTTTGCCAATGGCTGGCTAGCCAACCTGAGCTACAGCCGTGGCGAGCGTATTGCAGACTCCTACCTGCTGTATCTGTACGGCAACCCGGACTTTGACCCCAGCACCGTCGACATGGGTGGCTCCGTGGGTGCCTACCACGTAGAAACCACACAGGACGACTTCAGCCTGCGCTTCAGTGGCCCGATCCAGCTGTTCCAGCGTGAGCATGAGCTCGCCTTTGGTTACATCAACAGCAAGCAGGAGTTCGACGCCGACGCCCGCGCCGGCACACCGGGTGCCTATCCCATTGCCGACTTCCCCGGTTATACCGGTAACGTGGCCGAACCCAGCTGGGCCAACCGCTCACGCTACGGCGAAGGTGAAGTGGAGCAGCAAGCCTTCTACGGCGTTACCCGGCTGAACATGACCGACGAGCTAAAGGTTATCCTCGGCGCGCGCGTCAACTACTACGAGCGCGACAGCGACGACATCTATTCCCTTGAACCCACGCACATCGACGTAACCCAGGAAGTAACCCCCTACGCCGGCATCATCTACGACCTGACCGAGCAACTCTCGGCCTACGCCAGTTATACCGACATCTTCCTGCCGCAATCTGTCGCGGATGCCAGCGGCCAGATACTCGAACCCATCGTTGGCGAGAGTACCGAACTGGGCCTGAAAGGCGAGTTTTACGATGGTCGCCTGAACGCCTCCGCCGCCCTGTTCCAGATCAAGCAGGACAACCTTGGCGTCAGCACCGGCGTCTATCTTGATCCCACCACCCCAGCGCTGGGCTTCATCTACGAAGCCAGCGAAGGCGCCACCAGCGAGGGTTTTGAACTGGAAGTATCCGGCGAACTGGCACCCGGCTGGAACGTCTCTGCCGGTTATACCCAGTTCGATATTGAAGATGCGGACGGCGCCGCGGTAAACACGCTCTATCCCACCAAGCTGCTGCGTACCTTCACCACCTACCGCTTTCAAGGCCCGCTCAACAAGCTGACCATTGGCGGCGGCGTAAACTGGCAAGACAGCATCCACACCTACGCCACCAACCCGGCCGGCGATTCCGAGAAAATCGAGCAGGACGCCTACGCCCTGGTCAACCTGATGGCCCGTTACGACATTACCGATAACCTCTCGGCCCAGGTGAACGCCAACAACGTCACCGACGAGAAGTACTTCGATATCTTCGATGCCTACGGCGCCATGACCTACGGTGAACCCCGCAGCGTTACCGCCACAGCCAAATACCGCTTCTGATGTACCTCACGCGGGGCTGGCAACAGCCCCGCGTCACCCTCAAGGTGGCTTACAGCCCCAGATACTCCGCAATCAGAAACGCCTCGCCCTGCCCTTCGTGCTTGCCGAAATAACTCACCGGCTCGCGCTCGCCGTCTTCGATGTAACCCACCTCGCAATCAATCTGGTATTTTTTGGCAAGGTCGTTAAACAGGTTCACCGGGAAGTTCAGCTGAATGTGCTTCTTGATCGGCTGGCTGATACCCAACTGCCAGTCTTCGCAATCATCGCTTTCGCAGTCATTGATCAGCGTTACCTGGTTCGCCTCGTTCGCCTCAGCGTACGCCTGCAAGGCCGCCTGCAGCTCAGGCAGGTTTTGCCGCAGCTTCTTTTCCTGCTTCTCTTCAAGACGGTCAGTGGCGATGAGTACGTATATAAGCATGTGAAATACCGGAGCTAGGCTGGAGTTTGCGGCCACTTTACCACAGGGCAGCGCCCTGCCTCGCAGGGGTGGCGGTAAGCCAACCCTTTCACACCAGGAGAGGCACGCCACCCCTTACCGAAGCGCTTGGCGCACCCGACAAATGAACCAAAAACCCGGGTTGGCACCACATAAAAACTGTAGCACTATGCCAGTAACTGCAAGCCAGCCTACGCCCCTCCGGACGAAGCAAGGACGCTCGCTTACAGCTTTGATGCAATGCGCATTCGGTATAACACGCGACTAATGGTGTTAAGCCGCATGCGGTTTAACGTGCACAGATGAGCTGAGGTAGAACATGGAATGTACTGATTTGACGATATTTTCACCTCAAGCGCGCGACGGTCGTCGCACGTTATATCGATGCGTTCCATCTAATCACTGTTAAATTTCGTAAGAGGTCACGAGCATGTCCGAATGGGATGACGATATCGCAGCGCTTGATATGAGCGATGTCGAAAAAAATGGCCTGCAGGTTTATCGAAATTATACAAAGGCATTCGAGAGGAATCAGGCGAAGAAATTTGCAATAGAGGTTAATTCTGAATCTCACGATGTATCAAGGTTAAGCAAGGTATGTGATGCCATAGCATCTGATGATGAAAGGCTTGTCCCGGTAATAGCTTGCGCATTTGCTGACGAAGCGCTTGATGAAATGTACAAGCGTGAAGTGCCCAAGGGCATCCCAGGAGGTAGAGACAGTCTATTCTCTGGGTACGGGCCATTCTCAAGTCTGTCAAAGAGAATACAAGTTGCCTACGCCTTTGGCTGAATGAGTGAAGATATACTGAAAGACATGGATTCTCTGAGAAAGGTCAGGAATAAATTTTCCCACTTATGGGACCATGAATCGCTATCTGGCTATGCCGAACAAGCCCCAACCTCTGATATCACTCCCATAGAAACAATGTTCAAAGAGCATGAGGAGCGATTGCTTTTGGCTGGGGTAGAAAACCTTGACGCCCTTGGGCGCCTCCGAATCCGGACAATTTGGTTATTGGGTAGGCTATATTATGAGTCGCTACTATATCCCCTCGCCCTTAAAAGGCGGCTACAACCCTATGTTGTGATCTACGGAGAGCATCAACCAGATCTGTTATCACAGATCGCTGGCGTGTGTAGCGAATTCACTCGGAAAGTGCTTAGGGAAAGAATTTAACAAGGCCAGGCACAGCGACGGCTTTTTCGTTCCGGTTTCGCCTCCACTACAAAGCCGCGCGTGCTGGCGGCGTTAGCCAAAAGGAGCATGTATGGAAGATTTAGGAAAATTCATAGAGTCATTATCCAGCATCCTTTGGCCAGCCATTTTTATATGGGTTTTGTACTATTTTAGAGAAGCCTTTAAAACGGTGTTGGAATCTGCAAAGGGGAGGAAATTCACTTTAAAGATAGCCGGCAACGAATTGACGATGGAGGAAGTTACTGAGCAGCAGCGAACTATTCTGGCTGATTTGCAAGATAAGGTAGCTAAGTTAGAAGAGCTATATGAATCTTCGACTCCGACAGCTTTTTCTCTTGGAGAGGTGAAACGTCAAGCTTTTGGTAAAATTTTGTGGGTGGATGATAAGCCGAAAAATAATAGCTTTCTTGTTTCGCATTTATCAGATTTTGGTTTGGAAGTTCATATTGCAAAGTCAACAGCTGAAGCTAAAGAGCTATTAGGACAAAACCAATACTATAAGATCATCAGTGACATGGGGCGACCAGAAAGTGATACGGCGGGAATAGACCTACTTAAGTATGTCAGGGCGTCGAACGTAGAAACGCCTTACTTTATATTCTGTGGTGGCTGGGCAGCCAGAAATATGAAAAATGAGTTCGTTGCGGCCGGGGGTAATGGAATTACCTCATCCGGTACTACGCTCCTAAAAATGCTGGAAATCGATGGCTAACAAACGCAAGCAGGCAGGGACAAACTTTCCGCTGACGCTAAAAGTTTGCCCCTGTTGCGGGCGTTAACAGTTGAGGGAGCTTCATCATGTCATGGAGAACGACAGTATATGGAACCGAAGATTTATCAAAAACCAGTGTTATTGTAACTAACTTCATCTTAGCTTTTACCTTCCTTGGAGCATACGGCTGGTGGGCTGATTTCGCGCCGTCATCAGAGTGGAGCGAAATGGGCTTTAAACTGGCAAGCACAGCAACAGTAACTTTCATTTTTGTATACTACTTAGCCCTTTTAACAGGTCGGGCAAAGTTCAAACCAAACACATCAATCTCAATAAAAATCCTGGCAGTCGCCTTGCTACCCGCAATCGTTTTCTTTTTTTTCCTTCTCGCCATAACGCACGGCCTTGGCGACATCGCAACGCAAATAATTGGTCAGGATAATAAACTAACCACTGCGTTCACTAAAAACCAAACACGAAGCAGAAGACTCTGCGATTATCGCCTTGAGGGCCACGCCATAGAAAATGCGCTACCAGACTACGTGTGCATATCTGAAAAAGAGTTCCAAGCTTTCCCTCAAGCAGGCATGTACACGCTGCAAACCAAACAAACCGGGCTAGGGATTCATATTAAAAGCCTTACTCCTGTTGTTAACCGCTAAAAGAAATGGGGTCAGATGAGCATTTCGCCAGTGTTCCTCGGTCCTTGACTTTGCTAGTGCGCAAAAAAAGAAAGCCCTAACGGGCCTCTCTTTGAGGATTGATCAAGCACCTTACAACTTTAGCAGCCCCTCAATAGAATAACGATCAACATCGCTTTTAATGCCGTACCACTCCCACTCATCGACGATAATCAACGCAATACTCAGGGAAATATTGGCCGGGGCGGGCGACCGCAAAGCCGCATTTTCTTAATACCTTTGATCCTCCCGTGAGCACATCAACACCCTTCCACCCTATTGCGACCCGCATTTTTTGCGCGGTAGAGCGCAGCGTCTGCCTGTTCTTTGAGCTCTTCCAGACTGTTGGATTCGCTCGGTACCATGGAGCACACGCCTGCGCTGATGGTCACTCGCTTGCTGGTTTCTGAAAGCTCGTGCTGCATTGCCGCCTGTTCAATGGCGGCTCGACAGGCTTCGGCAACGAGGCTGCCGTTGGCCGTGTCGGGCAGAATGATTGCGAACTCTTCGCCTCCGTAGCGGGCCAGCATGTCGGTCGGCCTGCGCACGACGCCTTGTAGAATGCGCGCGACATTCCTCAGGCACTCGTCACCAGCGGGGTGCCCGTACTGATCGTTGTAGTGTTTGAAGTGGTCTATATCCAGCATGATCAATGACAGTGGTTGGCTTTGTCGCATACCGCGAGCCCACTCCTGCTCAAGAAACTGATCAAAATGCCGTCGGTTCGCCAACTGGGTCAAACCGTCGGTGAGGGACATCTTTTCCAGCTTCTCCTTGCTGGCAACCAGCGCGCGGTTCCGATTGACGTTGATCAGCGCATAGATCACCAGCAATGCAATGAAAAAAGAACCAGACACCATGATCAGCGCCGGCAGAAAGCTACGTCGGGCATTGACATAGGTCTGTGAAGGCTTGGCTTGAATCTGCCAGGTGCGGCCAGCCACGTCGGCCAGCAGGGTTTTATAACCCATGTCGCTCACCCACCTGGGGTCTGCGGGATCGGCGTTGCTGTACAGCTGGTTAGGTTGGGCGCCGGTAATATCTACCACCTGAAACAGCAGATTCGGGTTATTCCTGATACCAATCGCCTGGTTGGCCAGCTCCCCAACCAGAAAGACGCCATTGATGTAACCATAATGGGCCTCGCGCCGCTGTTCCAGGTTGGTCGGTCGGCCCTTATAAAGCGGAGCGAATACCAAGAACCCCTGTTTCTTTTCCGTCTCTTGAACCAGCTTGATGCCAGCAGTTGCAACCATCGTGCCCGTGTCGCGTGAGGCTTCGATCGCTGCGCGGCGGTTGGCTTCACTGGCCAGGTCAAAACCCATTGCAGCAGCGTTCTTGTCCAATGGCGCTATGAACTGCACAGGGACGTACACACTGCGTTCGGCTACCGGAATAACTCTGTTTTCAGCATCCCTTTCGCTAAGGCGCCAACCCGGGAAATGGCCCTGCTGGTCCCTTTCAAAGGTCGCTGTCTGGCTGCGCTCGATGACCGGGGCCCAAGCAAAGGCCATGATTACCGGGGAACGCTCGAGTATGCCATCGGTGATGGATTGGAAGCGCTCTGCGTCCATACCGGGCACAACCTCGATGGCCGCTTTCAAAGCAAAAAGCACCTCAAGGTTGAGAAGTACCTCTCGCTCCAATACGGACGCAATCTGGCCAACATCCCCCTGAAACTCGTTGGAAATAGCCAGGGTCTCCTGAACGTAAAAGCTACGGCTCATTGCCGCGCAAAGAGACATGCCCAGTACAGCGAGGATCGCGATAGCGACGAAGGGAGAGCGCTTCAACTTGGCGCCGTCGGCCGCATGGGCTCAAGGGTTCTAACGCTGCTCACGGCAGGGGGCTCCAATGTAATGATGCAAACGAGTAAACACGGCCACTGACCGTGCAGCAGTTCGTGAATATGAGGGCCCATGAGACAAACAGTTCCGCACAGATGCAGGGTAAAGCAGGCAAATCGCCAGCACCATCACTCCGTGCCATAGCATTGCTCTCACTCAGGTAACAGCAGGCCCTGCTGAATGGGGAAGACTGCTGGCTATCACGCTTGTGTGATTTAAGCATCCAGACAGAGGCTGAGCGTGAACTTGAGTGCCAACGGCGGCTTTTCAGACGGGGCTTCAGGCTTGATGCCACATTGCCCTACCTTTCTTCCGCAGGCCCGGCGCCTGTACGATGCACAAATGTAATTGGCAGGTAATTGGGGTCAGATGAGTAGCATTCACTCGGCCTCGTGCACCGGGCGCTCCCCTGCTCTCGCGTCACAAGGGCGTTAATCTGCATTAATCGAACGGGTCTGAATTCAGCTAAAGGTAAGGACACATGTTATTAAGTCGTTGGTTTTTCATTTCTTTTTTGCTGCTCGCGCTGACCGGTTGCCAGTCGGCGTACTACGGCGCGATGGAGCGGGTTGGCGTTCACAAGCGCGACATCATGGTCGATCGGGTTGAGTCGGCCCAAGACGCGCAAACCGACGCCAAAGAGCAGTTCGAATCGGCGCTGGCGCAGTTCCGCTCCATTATCCAGATCAAGGATCAGGATCTGGCCACCCGCTACGACAAGCTGAACAGCGAATACGAAGACAGCAAAGCTGCCGCTGAAGCGGTGACCGATCGTATTGATGCGGTAGAAGATGTGTCTGAGGCATTGTTCGATGAGTGGGAAGATGAAATCGAGCTATACAGCAGCGCCAACCTCAAGCGCCAGAGTGCTGCCAAGCTTTCCCAGACCCGGCGGCAATACCAGGCGCTCATCAAAGCCATGCGCAGCGCTGAGTCCAGCATGGAGCCGGTATTGCGCGCCTTCCAGGATCAGGTGCTGTTTCTCAAGCACAATCTGAACGCGCGAGCGATTGACTCGCTCCAGGGTGAACTGGGGAGCATAGAGACGGATGTCGCCCAGCTGATCAGAGAAATGGAAAGATCGATCGCCGAATCAGAAGCGTTTATCAGCAGCTTGCAGAACCAGGGTCAATAGTCGGCAATGGCGTTAGCGCCATAGACGGCAAGATTGCCTTGGTGCAGACGCTGGAGCCAGATCGGCTCCAGCGTCCTGGGCTGGCCAGGCGGCCACAGACAAAGTTCAGCTCTGCGGCTTGATCAGGAACTTCTCGCCAGTCGCCTGTTTGCCGTATATCGCCATCGAGTCCAGCTTCAGCGCACCGGCCAATGACACTTCGTGCGTGTAGCTGCTGGCGAAGGTGGTTTTGATTTCAGCGGCAACGCGTTTGCGCATGGCGGCGGCGGTGTCGTTACCCAGTTTGCCTAGCGCGTTGAACAACAGGAAGCCATTCACCCCCCAGGCAAAACCGAAGGCGCGGTTCAGGGTGATCGGGCCGCGATCCAGGCCGCCATAGATATACACCTGTTTGAAGACGGTAGAGCCATACACGCTGTATTCAGTGATGTCGCGCGATACGGCGGCTTCCATGCAGGTGAGGATGTCGCTGGCCAGCTTGCCACCACCAATCGGGTCAAAGGCGATGGTAGCGCCGGTTTCGATCAGCGCCTGGGTCAGGTCGGCCATGAAGCTGTCGCTGCTGGAATTGACCACGTACTTGGCACCCTGCTCGCGCAGCAAGGCTTCCTGCTCGGGCTTGCGGACGATGTTGACCAGGTCAATGCCATCGGCGATGCAGATGCGGTTAAGCATTTGCCCCAGGTTGGAGGCGGCGGCCGCGTGTACGATCGCCTTGTGCCCTTCTGCGCGCATGGTTTCGACCATCGCCAGGGACGTCAGCGGGTTAACGAAGCTGGAGGCGCCTTCAACGGCGGTGGTGCCCGCCTCCAGCTCCAGACAGCTTTGCACATTGGCACGCAAGTATTTGCGGTAACTACCACCGCCGATGAAGGCGACGGTTTTGCCCATCAGAGCCTGAGCAGCGGCGGACGAGCCTGCAGCAATAACAGTACCGGCGCCTTCGTTGCCTACCGGAATCGCCTTGCCAATGCGCTTTTTAACCGCGCCCATGAACTTGGCTGGCACATCAGCTGTGATCACCGGGCGCTCGGCGCTGCCGGACTGCTTTGCCGTCGTCATATCGGCCATGCTGAACATCACGCCCAGGTCAGACGGGTTGATCGGGGCAGCCTCGATGCGGATGATCACGTCATTTTCGCCCGGCTCCGGGATCTCAATCTCGCGCAGGGCCAGCTCCAGCTGGTTGTTTTCGCTGATGGTGGAAATGAGTTCGATGTTGGTGTCCGACATTTTATTCTCCTGAAAGGTGGCGGGCCTTGGCATGGCGCCCGAGGGACCGTCTTATCATAGGCCTTAATACCCATTCGCATGAACGCTTTGACCTGTGAGTGACGGCTGTGAATGGGGCGACATTTCGCTAAAGGGTGCCGCGGCAGGGCTCACTCCGCGCCAGCTATTTGGGCGCCCCTCTTCCCGCACGCTTGCAGAAGGCATTGCAGAGCCTTCCAGAGCGCTCACCGCGCCTGCCAAAGCCGGCCTACGCAGTGGTCAGGCTTTAGCGCATGTGTCTACAATGGCCCAGACCCGCAAGACTGATTTCAAGAAAAGGCATTTCGACAATGGTTTTCAGCTTTCACCGCAGCGCCGCCCTATGTTGAAACACTGGTTCAGCATTCTTCGCGCCGCCATCCAGAACTGGCTCGATAGCCAGGCCTTTATCTACGCTGCCGCCCTGGCCTTTTTCACCGTGTTTTCCATCGCACCAGTGCTGGTTGTGGTGGTGGCCCTGGTGGGGCTGATTCTGGGTCAGAGCGCTGTACAAGGGGAGCTGTTTGCGCAGTTGGAGGGTACGCTCGGCCCGGATGCGGCCGGGGTCATTCAGACCGCCGTGGCCAACTCGCAGATCGACAACAGCGGCATCTGGCCGGCGTTGATCGGGATTTTTGCCACCATCGTGGGCGCCACCACAGTGTTCGCCAAGATGCAGCAGTCACTGAATCAGATCTGGGGCGTGGCACCGCGGCCTACCCGAAATAACATGTGGCTGTTTATCAAGAGTCGATTGCTGTCGCTTACCATCATTCTGGCGATCGGCTTTATCCTGCTGGTTTCGCTGATGTTATCCGTCATTTCCAGCGCCATTATGGCCTACGCCCAAGGTTGGCTGCCGATACCCGGTGGGGCGATGGTCGGTGTGGAGTCGGGGTTGTCTCTGTTGGTAACCACGCTGCTGTTTGCGGCCATGTTCAAGATCCTGCCCGACGTACTGCTGTCATGGCGCGATGTACTACTTGGCGCCTTTATTACCGCCGTACTGTTTACCGTGGGCCGCTCGTTGATCTCGATTTACCTGGCCTACTCTGCGACGGCATCGGCCTACGGCGCGGCGGGCTCGTTGGCGCTGCTTTTACTCTGGGTGAACTACTCCTCGATGATCCTGCTGTTTGGCGCGGCGTTTACCCGCGCACACCTTGAAGGCCGGGGCCAGTCTGTGCGCCCCAGGAGCACGGCAGTACGTGTACAGCGGGAGTTGATTGCCGAGGCGCCAACGAACCGCGACTGACACAGGCGGCAGCGCAAGAGAGGCGGCGTTGGCTCGGCTAACGGTTAACTGGAGAGGTCTATGCGGCAGGACGAAATCAAGGCCTTGTTCGACCAGCAGGCGGCAAGTTATGACAGCCAGTGGGCAAAAACGGCGCCCATCAGGCACTGCCTGCATCTGCTGCTGGAGTCACAGTTTGCTGCGTTGCCGCGCGATGCGCAGATTCTGTGTGTTGGCGTGGGTACAGGCGCTGAACTGGCACACCTGGCGTCGAAGAATCCGGGGTGGCGGTTCACCGCAGTGGAACCTTCCGGGCCAATGCTGAACCTGTGCCGTGAGCGCGCCCAGGCCGAAGGCTTCGCCTCGCGCTGCGTGTTCCACGAGGGTTACCTGGAGTCGTTGCCGACTGCCGCGCCGCACGACGCCGCCACCTGTTTTCTGGTGTCCCAGTTCATCCTCGACACCGGCGAGCGTTCGCAGTTTTTTGCCGGGATCGCCAACCGCCTCAAGCCCGGTGGGTTGCTGGCCAGCTCTGACCTGGCGGCTGATGTTGATTCGCCCGAATACGAAGTTCTGCTGCGCGCCTGGATGAACATGATGGCCGCTGCCGAGCTTACCCCAGAGAACCTGCAACGCATGCGCACCGCCTATGCCAACGACGTGGGCGTGCTCCCGCCGGCCACAGTGGCGTCCATCCTTGCTGCAGGCGGTTTCGAGTTGCCGGTGCTGTTCTTTCAGGCCGGGTTGATTCACGCCTGGCTTTCCAGGCGAGCTTGAGTCGCTGCCACGCTGATCCGCCGCGGCCCCCGCTGCAGGCGAGCTAAAGCGCCCGACCTCCTGCTGGCTCGCAATGCCCGGTTTAGCGCAGCCGCACGCTTTGCGAGCCTCGAAAAGCGGGCCCATACCCATCAATCACGACCACTTATAAGTTAGAAAAATCAGCCGGCCATCCGCGCTCGCCCCTAAGATATCCAAACAACAATAAGACGGAGCATAGGAATGAAAAAAGGGATCATCTCGATAGCACTGCTACTGGTGCTGGCCTGCGGCATTTTTTGGGCAACCGCCGACCAGGATATGCGCCGGCTGGCCTTGAACCTGCCGACCGATACCAACGTACTGTTCTGGTCCAGCGAGCAGCGCGATGCCGGCTTCCGCGCCATGGACCGCCTACCGATTCTAAGCCAGTCCCGCGTGATTGCGGCCGGCAATAGTGTTTACCCGCTGCCCGCAGGCGCGCCGCTGGATATTGGCGTAGACGTGGATGCCTTTATGCACGAGCAGCACGCGGCGGCCTTGGTGATTGTGCACAACGGCAAGGTGCGGCTTGAGCAATACGGATTGGACTTTGGCCCCGAGGGCCGCTGGACCAGTTTCTCGGTGGCCAAGTCCTTTACCTCCACCCTGGTCGGTGCCGCCATTCAGGATGGTTACATCAACAGCATCGACGACATGGTCTCGGACTACATCCCCGACCTGAAGGGTTCGGCCTACGATAACGTCACCATCAAGCAACTGCTGACCATGACCTCCGGCGTGGCCTGGAACGAGGACTACGCAGACCCGCAGTCAGACGTAGCGCGCTTTAACTCACACCAAGCCGAGCCCGGCGTGGATGTGACCGTAAGCTATATGCGCCAATTGAAAGCCGAGGCAGAACCCGGCACCAAGTGGGTATATAAAACCGGCGAAACCAATCTGATTGGTGTGCTGGCCAGTTCCGCCGCCAACAAACCACTGGCGGACTACCTCTCGGAAAAGGTCTGGAAACCCTTTGGCATGCAGCAAGACGCCACCTGGCTGTTGGGCTCGACCGGACACGAGATCAGTGGTTGCTGTGTGCAGGCTGCCACCCGCGACTTCGCCCGCTTTGGCCTGTTCATGCTGGGCGGCGGTGTGGCTGGCGGCGATCAGGTGCTGCCCGAGGGCTGGATCGCCGAAGCCACCACCAGGCAGGCCGACATAGGCGCGCCCGGCCGCGGCTACGGCTATCAGTGGTGGACGCTGGATGATGGCGCCTACATCGCCCAGGGGATTTTCGGCCAGGGCATCTTTATCGACCCCAACCGCCAGCTGGTGATCGCCTCCAACGGCAACTGGCCGCAGGCCACCGACGCCCAGGGTGGCGATCAGAGTAAACAGCGCCTGGCCTTTTACCGACAGGTACAACAGGCTATAGATAACGAGAACCAGCCCTGAACCTCACCCAGCCCGGACGGTTAAGACCATGAAAGCATTGTTAGCGGGTGCCCTACTGCTCCTCGCGGTCGGCAGCGCGCAACACAGCCAGGCGCGGTCAATGGCGCAGGAAGTGCGCCTGCCGCACGTGCAGGGCTGGCAGATCACCGCCACGCGGAAGATCAGGTCAGTCACTTGCTCGGCACAACAATCTGCAACCGACGGGCAGCAACTGTACCTGTCAGTCAGGGCCCTGCCAGACGATGCGTTCGCCTGGAACCTGCAGTTTACCTCTCGCGATCGCACCGTGACGGCTGGCGTGCAGCAGGCGGCGGCGAGCCTGCTGGTGAATGGCGTGCCAGCCTCCACAGGCAGCGTAGTTGCCATTGGCGATAGCACCAGGCGCTATGTTCGCTTTGAGTTTGCGCCGTTAGCGGGCAACGTTGCGGCGATAAAACCGGCGTCTGCCGTCGAGCTTACGGCGCCAGGTCTGGCCCCATTGGGCATTACAGCGTTGGCGCCGTTGATCACGGCGCTGGAGCAATGCCAGCGGGACAGCCTGAATTCCGGCTTCTGGAACAACGCGACCACGCGGTGCAATTAAGCCGCGTTGTTGCGGGCTTTGCGGTAGCGACATGGCGTTGATCTGCCTGCGATCAGCTGGCCTACAGGCTACGGCTGTGCGCTACGGGGGACCGCGAGCGCCATTGGTAACCAGCGCTCTGCGGCGAACCCGGCAATGTCTGCCCAGCCAGTCGTCATGCCGACTGAACCCAGGGCGACTTTGGTGATCACTGTTCAAGCAGCCTGAAACTTCGCATGGCATTTCGCCGGCTGCACCAGCAACCGGAGGTACCCATGCATCTCAAAGGCTCATGCCACTGTGGCCGCGTTCACTTCTCACTGGAGTCCGCGCAGCCCTACCCGTTCAACCTGTGCTACTGCTCCATTTGCCGCAAGACGGCGGGCGGTGGTGGCTACGCGATCAACCTCGGTGGCGATTACCGGACGCTCAAGGTAGAGGGCATGGAGCATGTGAAGGTCTATCAAGCCACGATCACCGACGCGGATACCGGCGAGCAGCGATTAAGCTCGGGGCAACGACACTTTTGTGTGGAGTGCGGCAGCGCGCTCTGGCTTTGGGACCCGAACTGGCCAGAGCTGGTGCACCCGCTGGCCTCGGCCATTGATACACCCCTGCCGGTGCCGCCGGAGCGTACGCATTTGATGCTTGGCTCAAAAGCGCCCTGGGTTAAAGTACAGGCCGCTCCGAATGACAAGTTGTTTGAGGTATACCCCGACGAATCCCTGGCCGAATGGCACCAGCGGCTGGGGTTAAGCAGCTAGGGCGCACTGCCATGCGGATTCATCGCGTCTCTGTTTTTGGCGCACCATACATGCCTTTCAAAACCGCGCAACCATGCCAAGACTGACGCTATACCTGCTGTTCTTCCTCGCCCTGCCACTGCACGCCGCCGAGCGGGAACGTGCCGACTGGGCAGCCGAATTCGCCGCGCAGGATGCCGTCGGCACCATAATCGTGGTGGATGAACGCATACCAGGCAAAGCCACCTGGGTGCATAACCCCGAGCGCGCAGCGCAGCGCTTCTCCCCCGCCTCAACGTTCAAGATTCCGCATACGCTGATGGCCCTGGATGCGGGCGCGGTGAAGGACGAGTTTCAGGTCTTCCCCTGGCATGGCACCCAGCACAGCTACGCTGGCCACAATCAGGATCAGACCCTGCGCTCGGCCATGCGCCATTCTACTGTGTGGGTGTATCGCGGCTTTGCCAGCGCTATCGGCGAGCCCAAGGCCCGCGCCTATCTCCAGCAGCTGAACTACGGCAATGCCGACCCTTCGGTGGACGCCGGCGATTACTGGATTGATGGCAAGCTGGCAATCTCTGCCGAAGAGCAAATTGCTTTTTTGCAGCAGCTGTACCGTAATCAGCTGCCGTTCAAGATAGCGCACCAACGGCTGACCAAAGATCTGATGATTGTGCAGGCCGAGCGTAACTGGATCCTGCGTGCCAAAACCGGCTGGGAGGGTCGCTATGGCTGGTGGGTCGGCTGGGTGGAATGGCCCGAGGGGCCTGTGTTTTTTGCGCTTAATATCGACACGCCAAACCGGCTGGAAGACCTGCACAAGCGTGAAGACATCACCCGTGCACTGCTGCGCTCAATCAATGCGCTGCCTGCTGCACACTGACTACTCTGCGAGCTTTATTTGGCTGCCAAGATCTCACTAAAAACACCTACAAACAAAGTGTTAGGCGAGGATTCATAGAATGAACGTGAGCGAGTTCTCCGTGCGATCCGGGCTCTCGGCGCACACTCTGCGCTACTACGAAAAGATCGGCGTGCTACCGCGTATTCAGCGCAATAGCAGCGGGCACCGCGCCTTCACAGCCAGGGACCTGGAGTGGATCAACTTTGTCACTCGGCTGAAAGAAACCGGCATGCCGCTGGAAGGCATACTCAAGTATGCCGCGCTCAGGCTTGAGGGCGATGGCACCCTGGCCGAGCGTCAACGCATGTTGGCGACCCACCGCGATGCACTGAAGCTCAAAATCGAGCGGGAGCAACTGCATCTGCAAGCGTTGGACGCCAAGATCCGCCACTACCAGGCGCTTGTCGGTAGCGCTTGACTTAGAGCTTACTCAAAGCGGCATCGTGACTGATCACCTAGCGTATGGGAGCAGTAGCATGAGCACGAGCAGATACCAGACAGGTTTGCAGAACCTGACAGCAATAGACGGCGAAGCCGGCCACAGCGTCATTGATAGCCTGAAAGACGTTTGCCCTGATCTGGCCAGGTACATCATTGAGTTTCCCTTCGGCGACATCTACGCCAGGCCGGGCCTGGACCTCAAATCACGTGAAATCGCCACAGTCGCGGCGCTGACCGCGCTGGGGCACTGCGCGCCACAGCTGAAAGTACATGTGAACGCGGCCTTGAACATTGGCTGCACGCCGGATGAGATCAAGGAAACCGTGCTGCAGATGGCGGTATACGCCGGCTTTCCGGCAGCATTGAACGCTATGTTTGTGGTGAAGGAGGTGCTGGCAGAGCGTGCTTTGCTATGACCTCCGCCAGCAGCGCAATGCTGTGCACTTGAGCGTAAGCGGTCGAGCTACATCTGGATCATCAGAGGTAACCGCACCGCCGCCGGCCGGGAGCAAGCTCGGCCAGCCCGAGCACCAGCGCATGGACTTTACGCCACGAGAGCCGTTCAATCTTCGGCTGCTAGGCGCCGGTTTGCACGCTGCATACCTTGCCAGGCAGACCAGGAATACAGCAGCAACGCCAGCCAGATCAGTACGAAGCTGGCCAGTTGCGGCGCGCTGATGCTCTCCTTGAAAACGAATACGGCGATCAGGAACTGAATGCTGGGGTTGATGTACATGAGAAAGCCCAGCGTCGCCAGGCGTAAACGCCGCGCCGCGCCGGCGAACGCCAGTAGCGGAATCGCGGTAACCACACCGCTGGCTACCAGCAGCACTGGCGTTCGCGCATCCTGAGTGAAGTGAGACAGCTGCATTTGCGACAGCGCGCCCAGCGCCAGCAAGGCCAGCGGCAACAGCAGCAAGGTCTCGACAAACAGGCCAGACAAGCCGTCCAGCAGTACTTGTTTGCGCAGCAAACCATAGGTGCCAAAGCTCAGGGCCAATACGAGCGCGATCCAGGGAAGACTGCCCAGCAACACCAGCTGCACCAGTATGCCGGCCACGGCCAGCGCAATGGCGATGCCCTGCAGGCGCGCGAGGCGCTCGCGCAGAATCAGCATACCCAGCGCGACGTTGACCAACGGCGTGAGAAAGTAACCCAGGCTCGCTTGCAGCACGTGGTGGGTTTCTATCGAGTAAATGTAGACGCCCCAGTTCAACCCGATCAACACCGCACAGCCCAGCACCCGCCCCAGGCGCGCCGGTTGCTTGAGGGCCGCCATTACCGGCGCCCAGCGGCGCAACACACTGACCAGCAGGGTAAGGAAAACACAGGACCAGATAATCCGGTGCACCAGAATTTCAAAGGCTGGTACGCCGTCGAACAAGGCAAAGAACAGCGGAAAGCAGCCCCACATGAGGTAGGCGCTAATACCAAAGGCGATGCCCTGGCTGCTTTCATTCAGTTTGATGGCCATCAGGTGCTCGGTTCAGGGTGGGTGTCGACAACGCAGGCGATTCTACCGCTCCAGGCGTGGCGGCCAAATGAATATCACCGCGCGGATACGCTAGCGCGGTTTTGCGCTCGCAAGGGCCAGTGCGCCGCTCGCTGTCGACAGCATAGCCAACAGGCGACCCGCCGAAGACAGTAAGCAGCATCTAGCGTTTCATTGGCCGGCACGTCTGCCGGAAGCTCGGTCAGTGCCGCGGGCAACATTCCTGCTTATCCTCACTCTGCAGCTGCATAACCACAAACAATGATGCTTGAGCACGCCTGCGTTTACTGGTATTTCAACAGCTCGACGCGGCCTGCTGCTCTGCCCGCAGCCTGTTTTGCGCAGGGGCGGCAACGTGATCCCGCGTCGTTTCCAGCTAATTGGGAGACATCACATGACACTGCACGCAGCTGATTTTATTGCTCGCAAGGGCAACAAGCCGATCACCATGCTGACTGCCTACACCTGCCCGGTTGCCCGCGGCATCGAGGCGGCTGGCGTTCCGGTGATTCTGGTGGGCGACACCGTGGGTATGGTGGAGATGGGGTTTGCAAGCACCCGTGATGTGACCCTGGAGCATATGGAGTACCACATCGGCGCCGTGCGCCGTGGTGCCCCCGACACACACATCATTGGCGATTTGCCCTACCTGACCGATACCGATCCGCAAACCGCGCTGGCCAGCGCGCAGCGCCTGATTGCCGCCGGTGCCAACAGCATCAAGCTGGAAGGCCCCAAGGCCGAGGTTATCCGCCATCTGGTGGATAACGGCATCGCGGTGGTTGGCCATACCGGGCTGACGCCACAAACCGCCACCTCGTTCAAGAAGGTCGGCAACACCGATGCCGAGGCGCAGCGCATTGTGCAAGAGGCAAAGTTGATCGAGGCATCCGGCGCCTTCATGGTGGTACTGGAGCACATCCCCTATACCCTCGCCGGGCAGATCACTCAGGCCTTGGGTATTCCCACCATCGGCATTGGCGCGGGCCCGGAGTGTGACGGCCAGGTACTGGTGATCAACGATGCACTGGGACTGGGCGACTACTGGCCACCGTTCTCCAAGCAGTACGCCCACGTCAGCGATACCATCGTCAAGGTGGCGCGCGACTTTACCGCCGAGGTAGAGACGCTGGAATTTCCGAATAACATCATTCAGTTCACCGGCACCGGCAAACGCTGAGACCGGCTCCCATGTGGGCGGGGCGCTGCCAGCCGCGCAGCAGCGCTGGCCCGCTCTGTTCCCTTGCTCTGCCAGCAGCTATTCTGCAACAGGATCTGTTGTTCACCGCCCTGGTGTGCAGCGCGGCTGCACGCCAGGATCATTACGCAAGGAGCATTCATGTCGCGAACCCTTATCATTCTCTTGCTGCTGTGCAGCCTCGCCGGTTGCCGCGACGAGACAGGCCAGATCAGCCTGCCAACCCTGGAGCTGAACTGGCATAGCGACAGCGCAGACGCGCGTCAGACCACCTGGAATACCATGGTCGGGCGCTGGTATGGCGATCGCATGGATGAAGACGGCGAGCGCATACAATGGATTACCCAGCGCCACGCCGACGGCACCTACCAGGTAGACTTTCGCAGCACCACGGCAAGGGGGCGTATCGAGAACAGTACCGAGCTGGGCCAGTGGGGCATGGCCGGGCCAATCTACTTCGGCTTTTTTCGCGGCTGGCTGGAAGGCGACGTTTTTACGCCTTCCGACCCGCGCCAGGCTGACAACTACGACGCCTATAACGTTATCAGTCTGACCGACGACCACATGGTCTACGATAGCCTGACCACCGGCACCCGCTACGAAGTCCGCCGCGTACCGGACGGTTTTTACATTCCGGATGCGGCTAGCGAGACCCGGCTGTAAGCGGAGTTTTTGGCCTGGGGTTATTGACTACTCTCGCTCACTGCCAGCTAGGCTTCATCACTGAATCAAGGAAGAATCATGTACCGCTATTTGCTTTCACTGGTCACTACCCTGCTTATCTGGGCGGTGTTTGCACCCACCGGGGATAGCTTCGTTGCACTCGTCCTCATTGGCGCCATGGTCTTTCCGTTGGTCGAATGGCTGAACCGGCGTTACTTCCCACGGGGGCGGGTTTCCACAGAGCAGGAGCTGGAAATCGAAACCGGCGGCATGAGTATCGGCAGCGACGGTGGTGGCGATGGCGGCGGCGGTGACTAGCGTTGCTACTCGGTAACTGTACTGCTCGTCTGCTTGGCTACAGCGCTAGACTGGCTGCAAGCTCGTCGCTGACGCGCGAGCCGAACACGTGGGCGCACATATCTAGGGAGCACGTATGCAAACCATCGGCCTGCTCGGCGGCATGAGCTGGGAGTCGACCCAGAGTTACTACGCCGCCATCAATCAGGGCATCAAACAGCAGCTGGGCGGCCTGCACTCCGCCAGGCTGGTGCTCTACAGCGTGGACTTCGCCGAACTAGAGGCGCTGCAACAGCGCGGTGACTGGGCTGCCGCGGCGCAAATATTGAGCCAGGCAGCGCAATCCCTGCAGGCGGCCGGCGCCGACTTTCTGGTGATTGCCACCAATACCATGCACAAGGTCGCGCCCGAAATACAGCAGCAGATCACTATTCCCCTGCTGCATATCGCTGATGCCACTGCCAGGGTGCTCAAGCAGCAAAACATCAACCGCGTTGGCCTGCTGGGCACGGCCTTTACCATGGAGCAGGCCTTCTATCGCGAACGGCTGGAGGCACAAGGCATCGAGGTACTGGTGCCCGATGCGGCTGAACGCGCCGAAGTGCATCGCATCATTTATGAGGAGCTGTGCCTGGGCAACCTGGTGGAGGCCTCGCGCAGCGCTTATCTGCAGATTATTGCTGCGCTGGCCGAGCGTGGCGCGCAGGGCGTGATACTCGGCTGTACCGAAATAGGCCTGTTGGTGCAGCAGGCCGACAGCCACGTGCCCCTGTATGACACCACCGCCATCCACGCGGCAGCCACCGTCACTCAAGCGCTGGCCAGCCAATAGACCAGGAAACCAGCATGGCCGACATCAGCTATCCCCTCTCGGGCGCTTGCCAATGTGGCAGCGTCACCTACCAGCTGCTGGCCCCACCGCAGGCGGTGATTGCCTGCCATTGTCGGGAATGCCAGAAGCTGTCCACCAGCGCCTTCAGCCTCACCGCACTGGTGCCGGCGAGCGATCTGCGTTTCAGCGGCCCTTTGCAGCACTGGAGCCGCGTGGCAGACAGCGGCAACACCAACGCGGCGGCCTTCTGTGGCACCTGCGGTAACCGTATCTATCACGTCAATCCTGAGCAGCCCGAGCTGATCAAGCTCAAACCCAGCAACCTGTCGGATACCCGCGTTATTCAACCGACCAAGCACGTGTGGGTCAGTGAGAAGCAGGATTGGTTTGCCCTTCCCGACGGGGCAGAGATTTTCCCGAAGGATCCGTAGCGCGCGCCGGTGCCAAGGCGCTTAACGCAGATTTTTTGCGGCGACACCTTTGCTTCCACAAGATGCGGGAGCAGAATCAATCCTGCACCTGCTTCGAGGTCGAGTTAGAGCGCTCTATGGATGCTTACCTGCTGTTTCTGATCATCACCGTCGCCACTGTCATGAGCCCCGGCCCTGGCGTCCTGCTGACGCTGACCAATGCCATCCGCTTCGGTGTGAGCGGTGCCATTGGCGGTATTCTTGGCTTGGCGGTGGGCGCCTTTCTGATTGCCGGGGTATCGGCTACCGGGTTGGGCATTTTGCTGGCGACCTCGGCAGTCGCCTTCACCGTGCTCAAATTCATTGGCGCTGCATACCTGATCTACCTGGGCGTGAAGCTGTGGCGTGCGCCGCCAGCGGTGATCGAACTGCGCGCGGCCGGGCGCCGTACCTTGCCCCGCCAGTTTGCCGAAGGCCTGGGCCTGCAGCTGACCAACCCCAAGGCGGTGTTCTTTTTCCTCTCTATCCTGCCGCAGTTCGTGACTTACGACAGCGCTCACGTGGGCCAGTTTGCCCTGCTGGTGTGTACCTACAGTGTGGTGCTGGTGGTGGTTCACCTGATCTACGCCGCATTGGCCAGAACCACCCGGCAATGGCTGGCATCCGATAGCGGTGGGCGTCTGGTCAACCGCCTGGGCGGCGGCACCTTCATGGGTTTCGGGCTGGGGCTAGCCGCGACCAGCCGCTAACCTGGCTGCATCTGGGTTCTCTCTGCGCTCAGGGCTGTTGATCCGCTCAGGGCTGCTCCGGTCGCTCGGCAGCATCACCCACATCGTCACCCACCTGCCAACTGCCGCCAATGCTACCCGCCAGCTCTGCAGCGGCGGCCAG
Source organism: Halopseudomonas sabulinigri (assembly GCF_900105255.1). NCBI lineage: Bacteria > Pseudomonadati > Pseudomonadota > Gammaproteobacteria > Pseudomonadales > Pseudomonadaceae > Halopseudomonas > Halopseudomonas sabulinigri. Next base: position 911,112 of record NZ_LT629763.1, read on the forward strand.
TTGCGCGGCGGTCACGTTCACCTGTGTGCGCTTGGCGTTGAGCGTGGTGTTCTGCGCCACTGCCACTTCCAGATAGGAAATCAGACCGGACTGGTAACGGTTGGTAATTACCCGCTCGTTCTCCTCCGCCAACTCGACCAATCTGGCCTGCTGCACGGCTTTCTCGCGCAGGATGCTGGTGGTGGCCAGGGCGTTCTCCACGTCGCGCAGACTGTCGAGTACGATCTGGCGATAGGCCGCCGCCTGCTCGTCGTAACTGGCGACGGCGGCGTCTTCTGCGGCGCTGCGGCGGCCGCCGTCGAAGATGGTGAGGGCCAGACTAGGACCGACCGACCAGAAACGCACCGGGGCATTCCACAGGTCACTGACGTTCTGTCCATTCACTCCACCACTGGCATCCAGGCTGAGGGTCGGCAACCAGGCGGTAATGGCCACGCCGATCTGTGCGTTGGCCGCTGCCACGTTGCGTTCCGCAGCGACCACGTCCGGGCGCCGGGCAATCAGCTCGCCGGGCAGCTGCGCAGGAATCGCCGGCACGGCGGGCAGCACGTCCTGCCGCAGCAGGTCGAAGGCTACCGGTGGTTTGCCCTGCAACGCGGCGATGGTGTTTTCTTCAATGGCGCGCTGATTTTCCAGATCGTAGAGATCACTGCGCAGCGATTGCAACTGGGTTTCAGCCTGAATCACGTCAGCGCGCGACACTATGCCGGCGTCGTACTGATTGCGCGTAAGCTGGGTCGAACGCGTGAAGGAATCCATGGTTTGTCTGAGAATGCGGTACTGCACGTCCAGCGCACGCAGATTGATGTAGCTGTTCACTACCGCCAATTGAATCGACAGCCGCGCCGCCGCCAGATCGGCGGCACTTGCGTCCAGCTGCGCGGTACTGGCCTCCACCTGACGCCGCACCCTACCCCAGAGATCCAGCTCCCAACTGATGCCCAAGCGCGCGCTACTGCTTTCGCCGATCACCTCATCACTGCTGCTGCGCGCGGCGTCCACGGCAGCGCTCAGCGTGGGGCTGTAGTCGGCGCGCGCCAGCCGCCGCTGGGCCAATGCAGCGCGGTAACGTGCTTCAGCCTGCGCCAACGTCTGGTTATTTGTATTGGCTTCCTGCACCAACGCGGTAAGTTGCGCGTCGCCAAACGCCCGCCACCACTCGCCACTCTGAGCCCAGCTTTGCGCCGGCAGCGGCTGCCAGCCCGCATCGTACTTGAGTTGCTGTACCGGCACGGTGGCGGGTTTGACATAGTCCGGCCCCATGGTGCAACCGGCGGCAAGCGTGGCCGCAAGGATGACGAGGGTAGGCAGTGGTAGGCATTTCATCGATTACGCGCCAGTCAGGTAGATGAGTCGGATTGTTCGGCGGCCGCGCCGCGCTTGAGCCAGCGCTGACGCAGGTTTTCCAGATACAGGTAGACCGCGGGCGTGGTGTAAAGCGTGAGCAACTGGCTCAGCGCCAAGCCGCCAAAAATGGTGATCCCCAGCGGCCGACGCATCTCCGCGCCCTCGCCAAAACCAAGGATCAGCGGCACGGCGCCCAGCATGCCGGCCATGTTGGTCATCAGGATCGGGCGCAGGCGCAGCAAGGCTGCGCGGTGAATGCCCTGCTGTGGAGTCAGACCTTCGCGGCGCTGCAGGTCCAGTGCGAAGTCGATCATCATGATGGCGTTTTTCATCACAATGCCGATCAACAGAAACAGCCCGAGCATGGCAATCAGGCTGAGGCTCTGCCCGCCCAACTGCAAGGCCAGCAAGGCGCCCAACCCGGCCGGCGGCAAGGTGGAGAGAATCGTCAGCGGATGCAGGGTGCTTTCATAAAGCACACCGAGCACCAGATAAACGGCCAGCAAGACGGCAACAAATGCCCAGGGATCATTCAGTGCATTGCCAAAATCGTTCGGCGACGGCGGCGCCTGATGTACCTCGCTGGGCAGCATGACCTCGTTGAGTATCTGCTCGATGGCAGCATCGGCCTCGCCTTCGGTCACCTCGGGCGCCAAGGAATAGCCGATGCCCATGGAAGCGAACTGCCCTTCGTGACGCACCCGATCTTCGGCCATGCCGTAGTCCCAGGTGGCAAAGCTGGTAAAAGGCACCCGCTGGCCGTCACTGGTCAGCACTTCCAGCTGATCGAGTACTGCCGGGCGTTCGGTGTAACGCGGCGCCAGCTCCATCACGACGCGGTACTGGTTCAACTCGTCATACAGCGTTGCCACCTGACGCTGCGAAAACGAGTTGTTGAGCACCGAGGCGATGGTCTGCATGTCTACGCCCAGGCGGCGGGCAGCCTCACGGTCGATAGTCAGCACCATCTGCCGGGTTTCATCGCCATCAACGTTGTCGACATCGGTCAGTAGCGGGCTCTGCTCCATCGCCTGCGCTACACGGCGCGCCCAGACCTTCAGCGCCTCCAGCGAGTCGGAGCGCAGCACCACTTCATTCTCACTGTTACCGAAAGGGCCGCGGAAATGCAGATCCTGATCGGCCATCAGGTACATCATCACGCCCGGCACCGCCGGCGCGTTGGCGCGCAGCCGATCAATCACCTGCTGGGACGACAGTTTGCGCTCAGCCAGCGGCTTCAGGCGGATCGCCAGTTGCGCGTTGGTCAGGCCGCCGTTACCGCCGCTGGTGCCGGTCAGATCCTGTACCGCCGGGTCGGACAGGATGTACTGCCGGTAGGCTTCGATCTTGGGCTGCATGACCTGAAACGAGAGACCATCGTCGCCGCGAATAAAGCCGCGAATCTGGCCGGTATCCTGCTGCGGCAGCGACTCCTCCGGCAAGTTGAACAACAGATAGCCGCTGGCCAGAATCGCGCCCAGCAGCGTGAGCAAGGCCAGTGGGCGGTGATCGAGTGTCCAGCTCAACGAGCGAGCATAGCCCCGCTGCAGACCGGCAAACAGCGACTCAGACCTGACCTCGTCGCCCTGACCTTGCCCCTGCCCCACAACATGAGCGCCGCGCCGCTGCAACCAATGGGCGCAGAGGCTGGGCGTCAGCGTCAGCGACACCAGCAGCGAAATCAGCATGGCAGCAATCAGGGTGATCGAGAACTCTTCGAACAGCTGCTTTACCAGGCCGCCGAGAAGCAGGATGGAGGCAAAGACCACCGCCAGTGCCAGGGTCATGGCGATCAGCGTGAAGCTCAGCTCGCGCGCGCTGCGCGCGGCGGCCTGCTGCGGCGACAAGCCATTAGCCATGTGCCGCTGCACGTTTTCCAGCACCACAATGGCGTCATCCACTACCAGTCCGGCACCCACGATGAGCGCCATCAACGACAGATTGTTGAGCGAGAAGCCCCAGAAATACATGACCACGAAGCTGCCGATCAGCGACACCGGAATGGCCGCTGAGGGAATCAGCGCAGCGCGAAAGTTACCCAGAAACAACCAGACCACTACGACCACCAGCAAGGCCGCCAGCAGCAGCGAAATCTGTGCCTCGCGCAGGGTGGCGCGGATCACTGGCGAGCGGTCCATGATCACCGACAGCTCAGCATCGGCCGGCAGCAACACCAGCAATTGCGGCAGGCGGTCGTAGATGTTGTCGATGGTCTCGACAATATTGGCGCCGCTCTGCCGGCTGATGTTCAGGATTACCGCGGGGCGATCATTGTGAAAGCCGCTGCTGTAGCGGTTCTCGACCGAGTCGGTGACCTCGGCCACATCTCCCAGCCGCACCACGGCGCCCTCGTCATAGCGCACCACCAGTTCGCGGTAGGCCTTGGCCGTGCGCAGCGCATCACTGGTTTGCACCTGCCAGCGATGCGCGCCCTCTTCGATCACGCCCATGGGCCGCAGCGCGTTGCTGCGCGAGATGGCGTTACGCACCTCATCCAGCGAAAGGCCGTAATGCAGCAGCGCGCCGGCGTCAATCTGCATCCGCACCGCCGGCAAGGAGGCGCCATCAACGGTCACTTCACCAACGCCGGAGATCTGCGCCAGTTTCTGCGCCAGAATGGTCGCGCCTATGTCGTACAACTCGCTGGACGCCAGATTCGGCGAACTCAGCGCCAGGCCCATGATGGGCGCCTGGGAAGGGTCGATCTTCACGTACTGCGGGTTACCCGGCATGCCGGCCGGCAGGTCGCCGCGTACCGCGTTGATGGCGGCCTGCACCTCGCGCGCGGCTTCGTTCAGGTCGCGTTCCAGCTCGAAGGTCAGGGCCACCTGGGTGCTGCCCTGGCTGCTGGATGACGAAATGGCCGTAACCCCGGAAATACTCCCCAGCGCCCGCTCCATTGGCGTGGCCACCGTGGTGGCCATACTCTCGGGGCTGGCGCCTGGCAAGCTGGCGGTCACCACGATCATGGGGATATCCAGCTGCGGCAGTGGCGCCACCGGCAGCAGGCGCCAACACAGTGCGCCGCAGAGCACCAGCGCCAACGCCAGCAGCGAGATACCGACCGGGCGCTGAATGAAGGTATTAACGGCGCTCAATGCGCGGCCTCTACCGGCTCGCCGGCATCCTGCTTGCGCGTCAGCCGATCGAAGAACAGGTACACCACGGGGGTGGTGAACAAGGTCAGTACCTGATTGACCAACAGGCCGCCGACCATGACCACACCCAGCGGCTGACGCAGCTCCGCACCCGAACCGCTGGCAAACATCAACGGCAAGGCGCCAAACAGCGCCGCCAGGGTAGTCATCAGAATCGGCCGAAAACGCAGCAGCGCCGCGCGGTGAATCGCCTCACGCGGGCTCAGGCCCAGATTGCGCTGCGCATCCAGGGCAAAGTCGACCATCATGATGCCGTTTTTCTTGACCAGGCCAATCAGCAGCACGATACCGACCACCGAAATCATATCCAGCGCGCGGTCGGTCAGCAGCAATGCCAACAGCGCACCGAGGGTGGCCGAGGGCAAGGTCGAGAGAATGGTGATGGGGTGAATGGTGCTCTCGTACAGCACGCCCAGCACGATGTACATGGTCAGTACCGCCGCCAGAATCAGCCACAGGGTATTGGCCAGCGAGCTGCGAAAGGCCTCTGCCGCGCCCTGGAAACGCAATTCGATGGCAGCAGGCAGCTGCAGCTCAGCCTGCACCTGCTCGATGGCATCTACCGCTTCACCCAGCGAGGCGCCGGGTGCCAGGTTGAACGAGACCGTGGCCGCCGGGAACTGACCCTGGTGGTTGATCAGCAGCGCGGCGCGGCGCTGATGCACGCTGGCGACGCTGGCCAGCGGAATCGGGTTGCCATCCGCACTGGTCAGGTACACCTGACTCAGGCTTTCCGGCGTGCCGGCAAACTGCGGATCGACCTCCATGATCACCCGGTACTGGTTCGACTGGGTAAAGAGCGTCGCAATCTGCCGCTGGCCAAAGGCGTTGTACAGCGTGTCGGCAATATCGGTGACATCCAGCCCCAGTCGCGCGGCGGCGTCGCGGTCGATGTCCACATAGGCTTCCATGCCCCGCTGCTGCAGATCAGACGCTACGTCGGCCAGCTCGGGACGCGCGCTCAGCGCCGCAATCATCTGCGGTACCCAGTTGTGCAGTTCGTCGCTGTCCAGGCTGGTCAGGCTGAACTGGTACTGCGTGCGGCTCACCCGGTCCTCAATGCTCAGCTCCTGCACCGGCTGAAACCAGGCGGTAATACCGGAGACCTGAGCACTGCGCTCGCGCAGCCGCTCCATTACCTCAAACAGGCTTTCGCTGCGCTCACTGTGCGGCGGCAGGTTGATCAGCAGGCGACCGCTGTTGATAGTGACGTTGGTACCGTCCACGCCGATGAAAGACGAGATACTCTCCACGCCCGCATCTTCCATCAGTGCCTTGGCCAGGTTCTGCTGCCGCTCGGCCATGGCGGTAAAGGAAATATCCTGCGGCGCCTCGGTGACCACCTGAATCACGTTGCTGTCCTGCACGGGGAAGAAGTCCTTGTTCACCGCCAGGTACAGCAGACCGCTGAGCACGATAGTCGCCAGCATCACCAGCAGCGTTGGCCCCTGGCGTGCCAGCACCCAGTCCAGGCCCCGGCCATATCGTTCGATCACCCGTTGCAGCAGGTCGTCCTTATGTTCCTGTGGCGGACGTTTCAGCATCCGCGCGCACATCATGGGTGTCAGCGTGAGCGATACCACCAGCGAGATAACGATGGCGACCGCGAGCGTAATGGCAAATTCGTGGAACAGCCGCCCTACCACATCCGGCATGAACAGCAGCGGAATCAGCACCGCCACCAGCGAAAAGGTCAGTGACATCAGCGTAAAGCCAATTTCCGAAGCGCCCTTGAGCGCGGCCTGCATCGGCGTTTCACCCATCTCGCGATGGCGCGCCACGTTCTCCAGCATGACGATGGCATCGTCCACGACAAAACCGGTAGCGATGGTGAGCGCCATCAGCGTCAGGTTGTTGACCGAGAAGTTCATCAGATACATGAAGGCGAAGGTGCCCACCAGCGACAAGGGCACGGCGATACTGGGGATGAAGGTCGCCTGCAGGTTACGCAGGAATACCAGGGTCACCAGCACCACCAGGAAGATGGCAAATACCAGCTCTTTCTGGGTATCGCGTACCGAGGCGCGAATACTGTGGGTACGGTCGGTCAGCACCTGCACATCCACTGCGGCGGGCAAACTGGCGGTCAGCTGCGGGAGCAGCTCGCGCACCCGGTCGGCCACTTCGATTACGTTGGCACCGGGCTGGCGCTGCACGTTCAGCAGCACCGCTGGTGCGCCGTTGGCCCAGGCAGCCAGAAAGCGGTCTTCGGCGCCATCGACGATGGTCGCCACATCACCCAGACGCAGCGGCGCGCCATCTACCCAGGTAACGATCAGCTTGCGGTAATCCTCGACCGAGCGAATCTGATCGTTGGCATCCAGCATGGTGCTGCGCGTTGGGCCATCAAAACTGCCCTTGGGCTGGTTGACGTTGGTCGCGGCGATGGTCTGACGCACGCTGTCCAGGCTCAGGCCGTAGGACGCCAGTGCGCGCGGGTTGACCAGTACCCTAAGCGCCGGACGCTGACCGCCCGCCAGACTCACCATACCCACACCCGAGAGCTGGGCTAGCTTCTGCGCCATGCGGGTATCGACCAGGTCGTGGACCTGCGGCAGCGGCAAGCTGTTGGAGGTTATCGCCAGGGTAAGAATGGGCGCATCGGCGGGGTTCACCTTGCGGTAGATCGGCGGCGTTGGCAGATCGCTGGGCAGCAGACTCTCCGCGGTGTTCATGGCCGCCTGCACTTCCTGCTCGGCCACCCCCAGATCCTCATCCAGCGCGAACTGCAGGGTAATCACCGAGGCGCCACCGGAGCTGGTGGACGACATTTGTTTCAACCCGGGTATCTGCCCCAGATGGCGTTCCAGCGGCGCGGTAATGGTCCGCGCTGTGACCTCGGGGCTGGCGCCCGGCTGGAAGGTGAACACCTGAATGATGGGGTAATCCACCTGCGGCAACGCGGCCACCGGCAACATCCGCCAGGCAATCAGCCCGGCGGCCAGAAACGCCAGCATCAGCAGCGAGGTGGCGACCGGCCGCAGGATGAAGGGAGCGGAAAGATTCTTCATGGTCGCTGGCTCAATTGCCGGCGCGTGGCGGACCGCGGCGCTCACCGCTGGCCGGTCGCCCGCCGGCGGGCCCCTCGGGCGTGACGTCAGACTCGGCAGCAGGCTCGGCGCCGGGAATCGTCACCTGCTTGCCGTCGCGCAGGCGATCAAGCCCTTCGAGCACCACCAGCTCGCCGGCTTCCAGGCCACTGGTCACGGCTACGCGATCATTGGCTGCAGCGCCCAGCACCACTTCGCGGATGTACGCCTTGCCATCGTTGATGACATACACGTAGTTGCGGTCGGTACCAAACTGCACGGCGTCAGCCGGAATGGTGACAACGTCTGCCAGGGTGTTCAGACGCAGACGCACATTAACGAATTGATTCGGGAAGAGCGCGCTGTCGTCGTTCTCGAACCGGGCGCGCACCCGCAAGGTACCGGTAGTGGTATCGATCTGGTTATCCAGCGTGGTCAGCTCGCCGGTTGCCAGCACCTGGCGCTCGCTGCGATCCAGGGCTTCCACCTGCAGTTTGCCTTCGCCTTGAAAGGCGCTGCGCAGCGCCTGCAGCTCAATCTCGGGGACGGTAAAGTTCACCGCTATCGGCTGCATCTGCGTGATGGTCACCAGCCCTTCGGTATCACCGCTGGAAACCAGGTTGCCCGGGTCCACCCGGCGCAAGCCCAGTTTGCCAGCCAGCGGCGCTTCGATCCGTGTCCAGGACAGCTGCAGCTGCGCATCCTCCACCTGCGCCTGGTTCGCGCGGAGGGTACCGTCAAGCTCCTTGACCAGCGCGCGTTGATCGCTCAGTTGCTGGCGAGCGATGGAATCCTGCTCCCAGAGCTTTTCATACAGTTGCAGGTCGGCACGGGCGTTTTCCAGCGTGGCACGGTTCTGCTGCAGTTGACCCTCGGCCTGCTCCAGCTGCGTTTTGTACGGGCGTGGATCAACTTCAGCCAGCAGTTCGCCCTGCTCTACCGCCGCGCCCTCAGCAAACGCCACGCGGTCGAGCACGCCATCTACTCGGCTGCGTACCACCACGGTATTCAGCGGCGTCACCGTGCCAATGGATTTGATCTGTACTTCCAGGCTACCCAGGGTGGCGGGCTCGGCACGTACCACGGCCGGCGCGTCCCACCCCATGCGCCGCCAGCTCTCGGCCTGAGTCGGTGCTGGCTCACGGCCAAACTGGTACCAGGCGAACAGCAGTACGGCAATGACGCCGACAACCAGAATCAGCAGTTTGCCGTGACGGCGAAAAGAAAATGCGTGGGCCATGAGATCAATATCCGGGTGTACAGCGCGTGTGGCAGTGGGCGAACAACGTGAGAACGCTGACTTTAGAGGAGCTCATCAAAGAGCTGTACCGAATTTACATACCTTTACCTTGGCTTTACATTACTTTTCCTTTACCGGGCATTACCGCCACAGGCTCGAGATAGAGCAGCGCGCCGAGAGCGAGCAAATGATAGTTATTATCATTTGCTCGCACAAGCAGGCATTCGTCGTCCATGAGCACCATGCTCTAGTAGACTCTTTGACAGCCGTCGCTACCGCGCTCTAGCATTCAATTCCTATAAACGTAAATGATTACCCATAACGAACAATCTATATCCTGTCTGCCATGTCATTTTCGTCTTGCCCTAGCCGGTGCCGGGCAGGGACAATCTTTACCGTGCTTAACTCCACCAGCCTCCTGCGTGCCGAGAACCAGCTGCGTAGTAAACAAAATTCGTTTTAGTAATATTGCGAGCCAATAACGTAAAATAATTCACTTTGGTGGCTGGCCAGCGTTGCATGCCAGGGTGAGATAAGACAGGTTTCAGCACCACACGAACACTATAGCCAAGCCAGTAATCAGCAGATGAAAGGAGAAGAACAATGAGTCGTCAGGCAAAAGCCGTCGTTTGTCGGGAATGGGGCCAACCCATTCAAGTGGAAACCATCACCGTGGATGGACCCAAGCGCGGCGAAGTCACCATCAAGGTGGCCGCCTGTGGCGTTTGCCACAGTGATCATTCCGCCACCACCGGCAAGATTCCTTACCCGGCGCCGCTGGTACTCGGTCATGAAGCGGCCGGCGTGGTGGTTGACGTCGGTGAAGGCGTTACCGCGCTCAAGGAAGGCGACTACGTGGTCAGCACCTTCATCACCATGTGCGGCAAGTGCCGCAACTGCGTACGCGGCCGCCCGGTCCTTTGCGAGAACGCGCGCAAGTCGATGGTCACCCTGCCCGACGGCACCGTGCGCACCCACGGCAAGGACGGCGAAGACCTCAACGTGTTTGGCGCCTGCGGCGTCATGGCCGAGTACGCCACCCTGCACGTCGACAACTGTGTGAAGATCGATGACGACGTGCCCATGTCCAGTGCTGCCCTGGTGGGTTGTGCAGTCATTACCGGCGTAGGCTCGGTATTCAACACGGCGCAGCTGGAGCCCGGCTCGCGTGCAGCGGTATTCGGTATTGGCGGTGTGGGTCTGAACGCCATTCAGGGTTGTGTAACAGCGGGTGCCGAGATGGTCATCGCGGTAGACACCAACGCCGCCAAGCTGGAAATGGCCAAGGAGTTTGGCGCGACGCATACCGTCAATATCACCGAGGTCGATGACGTTTCCAAGGCGATCAAGAAGCTCAGCGGTGGCGGTGTGGATTACGCCTTCGAGTGCGTCGGCAACGGCAAGGTAGTCGAGCAGGCGTTCAAGGCGCTCGGCCGTGCCGGGACTGTAGTGGTTGTAGGTGTTGCCGATGGCAAGGACACCACCTCCATCAATACCTTCACCCTGCCCGCCGATGAGCGCACGCTCAAGGGCAGCTGGCTGGGCTCGGCGCGTCCGCAGTATGACTTCCCGCGGATTCTCAACCTGTACAAGGCCAACCGCCTGAAACTGGATGAGCTGGTCACCCAGACCTACAACATCGACGATGCTGCGCAAGCCTTCGCCGATATGCTGGATGGCAAAAACGCCCGTGGCGTGATCGTCTTTGAATAAGGCGCTTCTCTGGCAGTAAGCTGCCGACAGAAAAAACCCGACCCGCTGTTCTGCTGGTCGGGTTTTTTATTGCCTGCGCAGTAAGGTCTAGGCGCGGCGGGTTATGCGCCAGGTTTTGTGAATTTTGGTGTTGCGCTGAAAGTCCTTGTCCAGCGTTTGTGCGGAAATATCCTCGACCTGATAGGCCGCCGCCACCGCGTCGTCCATACGGAAGCGCCGGAAATTGTTGGAGAAGTAAATCATCCCGCCCGGTGCCAGGCGTGCCATCGCCAGTTCCAGCAATTTTGGATGGTCGCGCTGCACATCGAACACATCGTCCAGGCGTTTGGAGTTGGAGAAGGTCGGCGGATCAATGAAGATCAGATCGTAGCTTTGCTGCTCCTGCGCCAGCCACTCCATCACATCGGCGCGCTCCAATTTGTGCAGCTCCGAGAGGCCATTCAAGGACAGGTTACGCCGTGCCCAGTCGAGATACGTCTTGGACAGATCCACACTGGTAGTCGAACGCGCGCCGCCTGCGGCCGCGTGTACGCTGGCCGTTGCGGTGTAGCAGAACAGGTTGAGGAAGCGCTTGCCGCGCGCCTCCTGGGCGATGCGCAGGCGAATCGGCCGGTGATCGAGAAACAGGCCGGTGTCCAGGTAATCGGTCAGATTGACCAGCAGTTTCACCTGCCCTTCGTGCACAGTCATGAACTCGCCGCGCTGCGCCATGCGCTGATACTGCTGCTTGCCGGTTTGCCGCTGGCGCTGCTTGAGCACCACCTGGCTTTGCGGAATATCCAGCACCTGCGGGATGGCCGATAACACGTCCTGCAGGCGCGCCTGCGCCTTGTCTTCGTCGATGCTGGCGGGCGCAGCATATTCCTGCACGTGTACCCAATCGGCGTATACGTCAACGGCAACGGAGAATTCGGGCATATCAGCGTCGTAAAGGCGGTAGCACTGAATATCCTGCTGCCGCGCCCATTTGCCCAACAGCTTGAGGTTCTTCTTCAAGCGATTGGCGAACATCTGTGCCGACTCACTGAGGCGTGCGGTCGTCACCGGTGCGGCGGTACCCTGCTCAGTCTGTTTTTGCGTTTGCGGCGCCGCCGCCTGGGTGATGAAGCGCTCTGGCGCCAGGTCCATCAGCAGCAGCTTGCACGGCAAGGCGCCATTGAACAGGTTGTACTGTTTGTGGCTGCGAATGCCCATGCGCTTGCCCAGGTCCTGGTTGCCGGTAAAAATCGCCGCCTGCCAACCAACGCACTGCTCGCGCAGCACCTCACCCAACTTCTGATACAGATAAACCAGGCTGGCGGTATCGCCGAGCCGTTCGCCGTAGGGCGGATTGCACACGATCAGCCCCTGCTGCCCGCGATCCGGGCTGGGCGCAAAGGTCGCCAGCTCGCCCTGATAGACCTTCACCCACTCGGTCACGCCAGCGCGTTGAATGTTGTTGCGCACTGGCTGCAGTAGACGCGGGTCAGCTTCATAGCCGCGAATCCAGGCTGGCGGTTTGGCCAGGCCTTTTTCCGCGCGATAGCGCGCCTCATTGAGCAAGCGCTCCCACATGCTGGGTATGTGTTGTAGCCAGCGACTGAAGCCCCAGCGCTCGCGCTGCAGATTGGGCGCGACATCGGCGGCCATCAGCGCCGCCTCCACCAGAAAGGTGCCGGAGCCGCACATGGGGTCGGCCAGCGCTGCGCCCTCTTCCGCCAGTTTCGGCCAGCCGCTGCGGATCAGAATGGCCGCTGCCAAATTTTCTTTCAGGGGCGCCGCGCCCTGCTGCAAACGGTAGCCGCGCTGATGCAGGCTGACACCGGACAGATCCAGCGCCACCTGCACCTCGCTGCGACGGCAATGCACGTTGATGCGCAGATCAGGCTGCACCTTCTCAACGCTGGGCCGCGTACCATCGGCCTGGCGTAGCTGATCAACAATCGCATCCTTGACCTTGAGTGCGCCAAAGTGGGTGTTGTCGATGCCCGGCAGGCTGCCGGTAAAGTCGATGGCAAGACTGCCATCGGCGCGCAGGTGCGCAGCCCAATCGATTTGCTGGATACCGTCATACATCTGCTGCGCGCTTTCCGCCGGAAAACGGCTGAGCACCATCAGCACCCGGTTGGCCAGCCGCGACCACAAACAGATACGGTAAGCCAGCTCCCTGTCGCCCTGCACTTCGATGCCGGTAACGGTTTCACGGGCAGAATCAGCGCCCAGCGCGAGCACTTCGTCACGCAGCAGACCCTCCACGCCTTTCGGACAGGTAACAAAAAATTCAAGGGTCTCGCGCATGTCGTTGATTTCCGGCAGATGATGACGTTTATATTTCAAGGGCGGCTAAATATAAGCCGCGGTATGCCAATTCGTTCTTTGGAGGAGGCACCTCCGGTAGGGTACAACAAGCTATGACTTGATCAGCAACACGGATTCGGCGGCCAGCCTTTTACTACATGTTAGCTGGCTTCCCTCTGGTGCAACCAGTCAGTTACTGGTTCGCACACCTTCCCGCACGGCATGTGCCGTCTGGTATGTCATACCCAACGAGGACTCAACCCTATGAGAAGACTCAAGCGTGATCCGATGGAACGAGCGTTTTTGCGCGGTTACCAAAATGGAGTACATGGCAAATCTCAAGACAGTTGCCCTTTCAACAGTGCCAGTGCCAGACAGAATTGGATCAATGGTTGGCGTGAAGGACGCGCGGATCATTGGGCCGGTTACACCGGCATCTCCGGTGTACACCGTTTAAACGAAATGCACGCGGTAGGTTAAGCTTTCTCTCTTTTTCAATTTTCCCCAAGGCGCTCACCCAGAGCGCCGGGCCTCGCGAAGGCCCACCCGGCCCCCGCTTGCGGGGGCTGCCTATTTCAGCCCCCCGACGACGTCACTCAACGCGTGGCAAGGTCGCAATCGCCTCGGCACATTCCCGAATCAAACCCGGGCCGCGATAGATAAAGCCACTATAGAGCTGTACCAGACTGGCGCCTGCCGCGATCTTGTCGGCAGCATCGGCGCCGCTGAAAATACCGCCTACGCCGATGATCGGCATACGCCCCTTGAGCTCCTGCGCCAGCAGACGTACCACCTGGGTGGAAACGTCGGTCAGCGGCGCGCCAGAAAGACCGCCGGCCTCTTCGGCAAAGGTTGAGTCCGCCACCGCGCTGCGATCCAGCGTGGTATTGGTCGCTATCACCGCGTCCATGCCCTGCTCCAGCAGGGTAACAGCCACCAGGCTCACCTCTTCCGCGGTCATGTCGGGGGCAATCTTGATCGCAATCGGCACATAGCGGCCGTGCCGCTCGCTCAACTGCAGCTGGCAGGTCTTGATCTGCGCCAGCAGCTGCTTCAGCGAATCACCGTATTGCAGGGTGCGCAGGCCGGGGGTATTGGGTGAGGACAGGTTGACCGTGACATAGCTGGCGCGGCTGTAGACCTTGCGCAGGCAGTAGAGGTAATCATCTACCGCGTTCTCGACCGGGGTAGCTGCATTCTTGCCAATGTTGATACCCAACACGCCCTGATATTTCACCGCCGCCAGACGTTCGAGCATGGCGTCTACGCCCTGGTTGTTGAAACCGAAGCGGTTGATGATGGCCTCGTGCTCGGCCAGGCGAAACAGGCGTGGCTTGGGGTTACCCGGTTGCGGCTTAGGTGTGACGGTACCTACCTCGATGGAGCCGAAGCCCATGGCCGCCAGGCCATCAACCGCCACGGCGTTCTTGTCCAGCCCGGCGGCCAGGCCGACCGGATTGTCGAAGGTCAGCCCCATAACTTCGACCGGCTGGGGCGGCACCGGGCGCACCAGTTTGTCGGCCAGCCGCAACCGCCCGGCAGCGCCAATCAGATCCAGAGCCAGATCGTGGGAGGTTTCAGCGGGCAGTTTGAACATCAGGGAGCGAAGCAGGTCGTACATGGGCGCGGGCCTGGGCAGTGAAATCAGGCTGCAGAGTATAAAGGGTTATGCCCGAGGATTCAGCAGCCAGCGGTAATCGGGCGAGCAGCGCTACAGGCGCTCCAGCTTGAGCAGCTTGCCCTCATCGGTGAAGCTCAGGCGGAAGCTGCCGTGTACCCCGGCATGGGTCAGGAAAGGCCGCAGATGATGCGCCGGCAAACTGACCCGGCGCCCATCCCGACTGTACATCAGCACCCGCTCGGCGCGTCCCTGGTACCAGGCCAGGTAGCGCTCGGCGGGCAATGCCAGATCGATGATCAACTGCTGCATGGCTCTCCCTGCACGTTCAAACGCGCCGCCTGAGCCAGATCCAGCAATTCTCGCATGGCCACCGCCACCATCGGATAGTCCCCTGCCCCGGCGTTTTTCAGCTCGGTGAGCATGGCTTGCCAACGCAGTACCATTTGCTGATTCTGCGCCATCCAGCGGTTAACCAGATCTGCTACCGGCATGGCTGCGTCTGCGCTTTGCAGGGCCGCAATGGTCATGGTTCGGGCCTGCCAGTCCAGATCGTCGCGGTAGCTTTCACGGGCCAGCGCCTGCCAGTGGTTGTCGACCACCAGGTTGGATACCTGCTGGTTGAACCAGGGCAACTGCAGCTGACTGCCAATGGCAAAGAATACCTGCGCCACCCGCTCCGGACTTTGGCCAGTGGTATCGGCCGCCTCGACAATACCCAGCAGCGTGTAGGCATGGCCGGTGCCGGCCACCACGCGGGCAATGCCCTCTGGCACGCTGGCATCGGCGTAGTGCTGATAGCGTTCGTCCCACAGGCGGCGAATATCGCCATCCAGCAGTTGATCAAAGCGCTCCGACAGCGCCTGCACGCAAGGCGCAAAATGCTCGACCTCGCGCTGTGGCAGCAACTCGGTGCGGCGGTTGCGGATAAACCAGCGTGTCGCCCGCCGGCCCAGCCGCATCAGCTCTTCCATCAACTCCAGCTGCACCTCGGCGGGAATCTGATAATCCAACTGCTCGATGCCGGCAAAGTGCTCCTGCAGATGGAATACGTCACGTGCCACGACATACGCGCGCGCGATGTCGCTGGCGGTTGCACCGGTGGATTGCTCAAGGCGGCGCAGGAAGGTAATCCCCATGTGGTTGACCAGGTTGTTGGCCAACTGCGTGGAGATGATTTCACGGCGCAAACGGTGACTGGCCAGTGCCGACTGGTACTTCTTCAACAGCACCTCGGGGAAGGCCGTTTCCAGCTCAGTCGCCAGATAGGCGTCTTCGGGTACGTCGGAGGCGGCCAGGGCTTCCTTCAAATCCGCCTTGGAATAGGAAATCAGCACCGACAGCTCGGCGCGCGTCAGCCCCTTACCGGCGGCCTTGCGCTCTGCCATCTGCTCGTCATCGGGGATGAACTCCAGCGCCCGGTTGAGTTTGCCGCTGCTTTCCATGGCACTGATAAAGCGCTGATATTCGCCCATGGTCTGCCCGGCAAGACGCTGCGCCAGACTGATTGCCTGGGTCTGCTTGTAGTTGTTGCCCAGCACCAGGCCGGCGACCGCATCGGTCATGCTGGCCAGCAGTTTGTTGCGCTGCTTGGCAGTCATGTCCTGGCTGGCGACCACTTCATTGAGCAGGATCTTGATATTGACCTCGTGGTCGGAGCAGTCGACGCCGCCAGCGTTATCAATAAAGTCGGTATTCACCGCCCCGCCGTTAAGGCAGAACTCGATACGCCCGAGCTGCGTCAGCCCCAGGTTGCCGCCCTCGCCTACCACGCGGCAACGCAGGTCGCGGCCGTTGACCCGCAACGCATCGTTGGCCTTGTCGCCCACATCAGCATGGGTTTCACCGCTGCCCTTGACGTAAGTGCCGATGCCGCCGTTCCAGATCAGGTCAACCGGCGCCTTGAGCAATTGGTGAATCAGCTCGGTGGGCGTGAGTTTATCGGCCTTGATATCGAACAGTTCGCGCATCTGCGGCGTCAGGGTGATCTGCTTCAGGCTGCGCTCGAAAATACCGCCGCCCTTGGAAATCAGGCTGGCGTCGTAATCCGCCCAGCTGGAGCGCGGCAGATCAAACAAGCGTTGGCGCTCGACGAAGCTGCTTTGCGGGTCAGGCGTTGGATCGATGAAGATGTGCTGATGGTTGAACGCCGCCACCAACTTCAGCTGGCGCGACAACAGCATGCCGTTGCCGAACACGTCGCCGGCCATGTCGCCAATGCCGATCACCGTGATCGGGTCGTTCTGCACGTCCAGCCCCAGCTCGCGGAAATGCCGCTGCACGGAGACCCAGGCGCCCTTCGCGGTGATGCCCATTTTCTTGTGGTCATATCCGGCCGAGCCGCCGGAAGCAAAGGCGTCACCCAGCCAGAAGCCGTACCCGGCAGCGATGCCGTTGGCGATGTCGGAGAAGGTCGCGGTGCCCTTGTCGGCCGCGACCACCAGATAAGGATCATCGGCGTCATGGCGCACCACATTGACCGGCGGCACCACCTGCCCTTCAACCAGATTATCGGTCAAATCCAGCAGCCCCTGGATGAACAGCTTGTAGCAGGCAATTGCCTCCTGCTGCACCTCATCACGGTTGCCGCCTACCGGCAGCCGCCGAGGTACGAACCCACCCTTGGCGCCCACCGGCACGATGACCGCGTTCTTCACCTGTTGCGCCTTGACCAGCCCCAATACCTCGGTGCGGTAATCTTCCTCGCGGTCGGACCAGCGCAGGCCACCACGCGCAACCTTTCCACCCCGCAGATGCACACCCTCGACCCGTGGCGAATAGACGAATATCTCGAACATCGGGCGCGGCAACGGCAGCTCGGGTATCCCCGAGGGATCGAATTTCAGGCTGAGGTAGTCCTTGGCCTCGCCCTCGGCATCCGGCTGATAGAAGTTGGTGCGCAGGGTCGCCTTGATCAGATCCAGGTAGCGTCGCAGGATGCGGTCTTCGTTAAGCACGGCCACGTTATCCAGCGCATTGAGGATCGCCTGCTCCAGCTTTTGCTGCATGTCTTCCAGATCGCCAGCCGACAGCTTGCGGGCCAGGTAGAAGCGCGTGCGGAACAGCCGCACCAGCTCGCGCGCAATATCCGCGTGGGCAATCAGCGTGTTGGCAATGTAGGGCAGTTCAAAGCCGAGGCGAATCTGCTTGAGGTAACGCGCATAGGCACGCAGCAGCGACACATCACGCCACGGCAAGCTGGCCAGCAGCACCAGGCGGTTGAACGCATCGTTCTCAGCCTGCCCGGCCCAGATCGCCGCGAAAGCTTCACGGAACAGGTCGTTGGCTTCCTGTATGTCGAGGCTGGCATTGGCGGCAAAGGTAAATTCAAAATCGTGAATCCAGAAACCAGTGCCGTCCTGCTGCGCGATATGGAACGGAAACTCACCGAGCACGCGCAGCCCCAGGTTCTCCAGAATCGGGATGACATCCGACAGCGGCAAGGGATCATTCAGGTGATATAGCTTGCAGTGCAGCACGCCCGGCTTCTGCTCCAGCGGCTGGTAAAAGCTCATCGCCAGCGGCTTGTCGGCCGTCAGTCCCAGCATGGTTTGCAGATCGACCACGCCAGTGGCCGGCGGGAAGCGGTCGCTGTAGCCGGCTGGGAAGCCTTCACCCAAGTGCGCCAGCACATCGGTGGCCCGCGCCTCGCCCATGCTCTCCAGCAGCCGGTCACGAAATTCATCCTTCCAGTCGCGGCAGGCGCGTATGACTTCCTGTTCTATTTTCACGGGGTCGATATCCAGCGTCTTGGTGGGGTCAACCCGCATAATGAACTGGGTGCGGGCCAGAATGGATTCGGAGAAGTAGGTCCAGAACTCGCTTTCGCTGGCCTGCAGCCGCTCCATCAATACCGACTGAATGGTCAGCCGAATATCGGTGGAGTACACATCGCGGGGCACGAAGGCCAGGCAGTAATAGAATCGCCCGTAGTTGCCAGAGCGCAAAAATACGCGGATCTGATTGCGCTCCTGCATCTGCACTATGCTGAGCGCCGTATCGGCCAACTCCTCTACCGACATCTGAAACAGGTCGTCGCGCGGCAACACCTGCAACACCTGCTCCAGCTCCTTGGCCAGATGGCTACGCGGAATAAAGCCCGACACCTCGCGCACGTGCGCTACCTTGCGCCTTACGTGCGGGATGTTGTCGACCAGATCGGAGTAAACCCGTGAGGTATAGAGCCCCATGAAACGGTGCTCCAGCACCACCTTACCGTCAGCATCCACCTCGCGGACCGAGACGTAATCAGGATAGGCCGGCCGGTGCACCCGGCTCAGGCGCGAGGCCTTGGCGAACGACAACAACAGCGGCGCCTGCAAGTACTCGATTACCTGCGCGGGCAAGCCAGCCAGACTCTCGTCACGCGGCTCCATGGCCAGGGCGCCGAGGCTCTTGTCGGCAAACAACCCCAGGCGCTGCTTGGGCAATCCCTCATTGACGGCAAAGCACTCGTACCCGAGAAAGGTGAAGTGATCTTCCAGCAGCCATTCAAGAAAGGCTACGGTTTCGCTGCGCTCGGAGGCAGAGAAATAGTGCTTGCCGCGCTTTTTCAGGTTGGCAATCAGCGTAGCGACCTGGCTGCACATGGCCGGAAAGTCGCGTACGGTCACTCGCACGTTGCTCAACGCCTCCTGCAGCCCCTCTTGCAGGGCCCGCAAATCGGCGCTGGTGGTGCAACGGTCGATTTCGATATACATCAGTGATTCAGCGCGCACCTGATCACCCGTGCTGCCGGCTTCCAGCAATGACAGCAGGTTGCCCTGCTCGTCGCGCTGCGTGGTCATGATGCTGTTTTGCAAGGTGTGGATGGCATAGCCGGAACGCGTCAGCTCCATGCGAACCGAGTCGACTAGGAACGGCAGGTCACGGTGCAGGACTTCGACCACGGTGTGCGTGCTCTGCCAACCGTGCTGCTGGGTGTCGGGGTTGAATACCCGCAGTTTGACCTCGCCCCCGTCGAACTGCTGCAGGAAGCGCCAGCTGGACAGTGTGCAGCCGAGCAAGTCGTTATCCTGGCGCAGACTTAGCTCGTCCAGCGTGGCGATACCATAGAAGTAGCGGCAGAACAGCCGAATGGCATCTTGATCCTTTGTCTGCACCAGCGCCTGAAGCCGCTCCTGCAGTGTCTCGATAAAGCCCTGCTTAGTGCTGGCCATGATCAATGCCATGCTGCCTACCTCCTGTTGCGTCTTGGGTGTGGACTGCGAACCTGCTTTGGTCTGGCTCTGCGCCCTTGTGGGGCATCCGGCCGGCGCCTGAATTATTCTTGTCTCAGGCATAGTCTAGACCAAAGGCATTTCGGTAAAGTGACGTACACTGACGCCGGCCCCAACGAACAGGACACGAAAAATTCCAATGACCCATCGGGACTCACTGCTGCAGCTCAAAGCCTTCCTCGGGCAACACATCTTTGGTCAGGAACATTTGATTGATCGCATGCTGATCAGCCTGCTGGCCGGCGGTCATGTATTGGTTGAAGGTGCGCCCGGTCTGGCCAAGACCAAGGCCATCAAGGCGCTGTCTGAAGGCATCGAAGCCGATTTCCATCGCATCCAGTTCACCCCCGATCTGCTGCCCGCCGACATTACCGGCACCGAAGTCTACCGGCCGGAAACCGCTACGTTCAGCTTCCAGCAGGGGCCGATCTTCCACCATCTGGTACTGGCTGACGAAATCAACCGCGCACCGGCCAAGGTGCAATCAGCCTTGCTCGAAGCCATGGCCGAGCGACAGGTCAGTATTGGCCGCGAGACCTATCCGCTGCCGGAGCTGTTCATGGTCATGGCGACCCAGAACCCGATTGAGCAGGAAGGCACCTACCCGCTGCCCGAGGCGCAACTCGACCGCTTCCTGATGCACGTACGCATCGGCTTCCCGGATGCCGCGCTGGAGCGCCAGATTCTGCAACTGGCGCGTGGCGAAGCGCGTGGCGAAGAGCCCGCCATCAGCCGCAAGATCAGCCAGGCCAGCATTCTGGGCGCGCGCCAGGAGGTGCTCGAAATGTTCATGGCCGAGGCGGTCGAGGAGTATCTCATCCAGTTGATCATGGCGACTCGCCGCGCCGAACAGTACAACCCGCAGCTGGCCGAGTGGTTGTCGATGGGCGCCAGCCCACGCGGCACCATCGCCCTGGACCGCTGCGCTCGTGCGCATGCCTGGCTGGCGGGCCGCGATTTTGTCAGCCCCGAGGATGTGCAGGCCATCGTTCACGATGTGCTGCGCCACCGCATCATGCTGAGCTTTGAAGCCGAAGCCGCTGGCATCGATACCGATCAGGCCATCAACCTGTTGATCGACTCGGTTCCGGTGGTCTGATCCGTGGCTGCCAGTCTGGACCCGGCTGTTTATACCAGTCTGGAAGCATTGCTCGGCGCGCGCCGCCACTGCCATGAGCTGCCGCTGTTCAGTCGGCCAGTGCGTAGCGGTCGGCAAAGCGGCCAGCAAAGCTCACGTTTGCGTGGTCGCGGGGTCGACTTTGATCAGGTACGTGCCTATCAGCCCGGCGACGACATCCGCAATATCGACTGGCGCGTGACCGCCCGCACCCAGAAGGTCCATACCAAGGTATTCAACGAGGAGCGTGAACGCCCGGTGTTCGTCATCGGCGAGCAAAGCCCGCGGCTGTTTTTCGGCAGCCAGCGCTGCTTCAAATCGGTGCTCGCCGCGGAAACCTGCGCCCTGATTGCCTGGACCGCGTTGTCGCACCACGACCGTGTGGGCGGCATGGTCTACAGCCCCGGCGTGTGCCACGAGGTACGCCCGCGGCGCGACCGCAAGGCGCTGTTGCAACTACTGCAACTGCTGCTCAAGGCCAACCACGCGCTGCAGGCCGGCCAGCAGGCCGAGCCCGAGGACGAGAGCGAAGCGCTGAATCTGGCCCTGCGGCACAGCCGCGAGATCATCCGCCCGGGCAGCATTCTGTATATCATCTGCGACCATGCCGCCATCGACGGTCTGAACCAGAGTCTGCTGGTACCCCTGGCCGGCCACAACGATCTGGTGCTGCTACCGGTATTCGATCCGCTGGATACCAGCCTACCGCTGTTTGGCCCGCTCGACTTTGTCCAGGGCGAGCAACGACTGACGATTGACACCCTGCAGAGCGGCGTACGCCAGACCTACGCCGCGCAGTTCGAGCAACAGCAACAGAACTGGCTGCGTCTGGCCCGCCGCCTGCGCTGCAGCCTGATCCCACTGGACACCCGCTTCGCCGCACATCAACAACTGCACGACACCCTTACCGGCCATCCGCGCGGAGGGCCACGATGAGCAGCCCGCTACAGGATGCCCTGCTGCAACCCGCCGCCCCGCCACCGGTAACCTGGTGGCCGCCGGCACCGGGCTGGATAGCGCTGGCCGTGGTCCTGACCCTGTTGCTATTGGCCGTCCCGGTGCTCTGGCTGACCCTGCGCCGACGCCAGCGACGGCGTATGCGGGCGCAGCGCATCATCTGGGAAATACCCGATCAGCTGTCCGATCAGGCCTGGCTCGCGGCGCTCAACACGCAATTGAAGCGCCAACTGAAAAGCCGTGGTGACGAGGACGCCACCCGGCTGTACGGTGCTGCCTGGGTCGATTACCTGTGCCAGCGCTATCCACAGCCGCGCGCGGATATTCTGCAGCCGCTGGGCGGGGGTCTGTATCAACCTGGGGTTGCCATGAGTTCTACCGACCGCCTGGCGCTGCAGCGCGAACTGCTGCGCTGGATAAGGTACAACCATGTTTGAGTTGCACTGGCCTGTAGCCTTCGCCCTGCTACCCCTGCCCTGGCTGCTGCGCTGGCTGCTGCCGAGCGCCGACCGGCCGGCAAGCGCCCTGCAGGTCAGTTTCCTGCGCCGGTTGCAGCACCTGGAGCAGAGCAGCTCGCGCCCCGTCAGTAACCGCAGGCACGCGCCGGCCATCTTGATCTGGTGCTTGCTTGTGTTCGCCTGCGCCCGGCCAGAGCTGCTCGGCGCGCCATTGGCGCCGAGTATCAGCGGCCGCGACATGATGATTGCCGTGGACCTGTCAGCCAGTATGGAAATACGCGACATGCAGCTGGAAGACCAGCCAGTGGACCGGCTGACACTGGTCAAACACTGGCTCGGCGCTTTTGTTGAGCGCCGGCATGGCGATCGTCTGGGGCTGATCCTGTTTGGCAGCAAAGCTTACGTGCAAGCGCCGCTGACCTACGACCTGGACAGCATCGCCCTGTGGCTGAATGAGGCCTTTGTCGGCCTGACCGGCCGCGACACCGCCATCGGTGACGCCATTGGCCTGAGCATCAAGCGGCTGATGCAGCAGCCCGCGTCGAGCCGCGTCATGCTGTTGATCACCGACGGGGCCAACACCGCCGGTGAAATTGCCCCCTTGCAGGCTGCCCAATTGGCCGCCGACCAGGGCATCCGCATCTTTACCATTGGCGTGGGTGCCGACAGTGCCCGTGAGGATGGCCTGCAGGGGCTCTTGAATGGCGATGTGGATCCATCCATTGACCTGGATGAAACCACCCTGCGCGAACTGGCCGAGCTGACCGGCGGCGAATACTTTCGGGCCCGCGACAGTGCCAGCCTGGAAGCCATCTATCAGCAGTTGGATACACTTGAACCCAGCCTGCGCGCCGGCCGCCCCAGCCGCGAGAGTATTCCGCTCTACCCCTGGCCGCTGGCCGCCGCCTGGCTGATCAGCCTGGGGATGGGCCTACAACAAGTGCGGAGGCAGCGCCGTGTGGTCTGACCTGCTGCCCTTCAGCTTTTTGCGTCCCTGGTGGCTGCTCGCGTTACCGCCAACGCTGCTGCTGTGCGGCTACCTGTACCGGCACATGAAGAAGTATTCTGGTTGGGAAGCCCTGTTACCGGTCAACCTGCGCGGGGCCCTGCTGCAGCAACAACAAGGCCGCCGCTACGCCGGGCGCTACCTGCTGCTGGCCCTGTGCTGGACACTCGCATTATTCGCCCTGGCCGGCCCCGCCTGGGAGTCGGATGAAGGCGTTGAGCGCAGCGACCAGGCGGCCCTGGTGCTGGTACTGCAGGTATCGCGTAGCATGCTCTCCACCGACCTTACGCCCAACCGTCTCGAGCAGGCACGCCACAAGGTCGAGGACATCCTGCGCGCCTTCCCGGAACGCCGCATCGGGCTGATTGCCTACGCGGGCAGCGCCCATCTGGTGGCACCACTGACTCGCGACCACGCCACGCTGAAGAACCTGCTCGGCGTGCTGCACCCCGACATCATGCCGGCCCGCGGACAACAGGCCGACCAGGCGCTGGTGCTGGCAGCACAACTCCTCAGCAGCTTGCCCCCCGACAGCGCCCAGGTGCTGCTGTTGACCAATGGCTTGAGCGAGGCAGAACAGTCAGTCGCTGACAATACCGCCGAGCAGCTCGGCGAGCGCCTGCGCGTACTGGGTATAGGCACCGCCGATGGCGCCCCGGTGCCGCTCGCAGAGGGCGGCTTCATGCGCGATGAGCAGGGTCGCATACTGTTGCCGCAACTGGATGAAAGTGTGCTCAGCCATTTTGCCCGCCGTCATGGCGGCGAGTATGCACGGCTGAGCGTCGACGACAGCGACATTCAATACCTGCTGGCCACGGCGTCAGGGAGCGATGAACTGTTGCAGACCGAGCAGCGACAATGGCTGGATCAGGGTCATTGGCTGCTGTTGCTACTGGTGCCGATAGCTGCTCTCGGCGCGCGCCGCGGCTGGCTCGGCTTGTTGCTGATCGCGCTTTGGCTGCCGCCGCCGGTGTCGGCGATGAGTTGGCAAGACCTCTGGCAGCGGCCTGACCAGCAGGGCGCCGAACTGCTCCAGCAGGGGCAGCCGGCGGCGGCGGCGTCACACTTTGAAGACCCGCAGTGGCGCGCCTGGGCACTATTGCAGGCCGGCGATTACGCCGCCGCCAGCCAGGCCTACGGCGCACTCGCCGATAGCGAACCCGAGAACGCGGAGTTCCACTTTGCCGAAGGTACCGCACTCGCCCTCAAGGGTGATTACCCCGACGCGCTGGACGCCTTCGAACAGACCCTGATTCGCGCCCCGGAGCACACCGCCGCGCGGCACAACCGGCAACGCGTGGAGGCGTATCTGGCAGAACTCGCCGAGCAGGAAAAGGAGCAGGACGCCGACAGCGAGACGGCAACCAAGGAGGCCGATAACGGCAGCGGCGCCACGGCCGATCAGGCGAGCGAAGGAGACACCGGCCATGACGACGAATCCGCAGCCAACAGCGAGGAAACGCCGACCAGCGGTGACCAGACCGCAAACGGCGCTGATAGTAACGCGCCCCAGACCAGCGACAGCAGCAGCGAAGCCACTGCCGGGCTGAACGAACAGCGTGCCAGCGACGAGCTGGAAGATGAGCTGCCGGGCACCAGCACGGCAGACAGCACTGGCGCTCCCCTCCCCGCCAGAGGCTACAATGTCGAGCAGCAACAGGCGTTGCAGCAATGGCTGCGCGACATCCCGGATAATCCCGCTGAACTGCTGCGCCGCAAGTTTCTTTATCAACACCTGCAACAACCTGATGGACGTCCCCGATGATGCGTTTGCTGTGCACCCTCGTTCTGTTGCTGTTGGCCGGCCTTAGCCAGGCCACCATGCAGGCCAGTGTGGATCGCACCCAACTGGTCGAGGGCGAGAGTCTTGAGCTGACACTGGAAAGCAACGCCGGCAGTAAATACGGCCCACCCGACCTGACCCCCCTGCAGGAGCACTTTACCGTTACGCAGAGCCACCAGTTGAGCCTGCTCAGCGAGCTGGAAGGCCGCAAACAGTGGGTCAATCGCTGGGTGGTAGGCCTGCAGCCCAAGCGCACCGGCTTTGTGGTGATCCCGCCGTTGTTTCTCGGGCCCGACAGCAGCGAGCCAATCACCCTGCGCGTACTGACCGAGGCCCAGGCCCGCGATGACGCCGCGGGCAAACTGGCGCCGATCTTTATCGACAGCGAAGTCGATACCGAAACGCCCTACGTCCAGGCGCAGGTATTGCTGACCTTGCGTATCTATCACTCGGTTTCGCTGTACGACGACTCCGACCTCAGCGGCCTGGATATCGCCAACGCCCGCATCGAGCGCCTCGGCGCGCCGCGAAACTATGAACGCACCATCAACGGCGTGTTGCACGGCGTGATCGAGGTGCGCTATGCCATCTATCCGCAGCAGAGCGGCACCCTGGATATTCCCTCGCAGCTGTTCAGTGCCACAGTGCAGTTGCCGCGCGACCCCGCCAACCCGGCCGGTGCACACAGTGCGCGTATGGTGCAGCTGCGCTCGCCCAGCCTGCAGCTGAAGGTACAACCCATCCCGGAAAGCTACCCTGCTGACACACTCTGGCTACCGGCCAAGCAGGTGCGTCTGAGCCAGAACTGGCAGCCGGACCCTGGTCAGGATCTGCTGCGCGGCGAACCGCTGACCCGCACCCTGTCGATTCAGGCCGATGGCTTGACCGCCAGCCAGTTACCCGAACTCGGGCACCTCAGCGAAGAGCAATCCGAAGACCTGCGCCAATACAACGATCAGCCGCAACTGGAGAACCAGTTGTCGGCCAACGGCATTCTCGGCTTGCGCCAGGAAAGCGCTGCCATCGTGGCGCGCAGCACCGGTGACCTGCAGATACCCGAAGTACGCGTAACCTGGTGGAATACCACTACCGACAGCCTCGAAGAAGCCAGCCTGGCCGCCGTCAACCTGCATATCTTGAGTAACCAGACCACCAGCACGCCACTCAACAACAACGAGCGTAACCGCAGCAACGCGCCACTCCCCCTGCTCTGGCCCTGGCAACTGGGCTGCGCCCTGTTATTGATGGCGTTGGCCGCTTGTCTGTACCGCTTGCGCCAATTGCGCCAACAGCTGCAGAGCCTGGACGAACTGCATGAGGACACCACTCACCTGGATGCCGATGTCGCCGGCAACCCTCTGGCCGACCTGCAGGTTGCCTGTCGCCAGAACCAGCCGGGGGATGCGCGCAAGGCGCTGGAGCACTGGGCCAAACAACAGACCAGCGACCTTATCGCACTCAGTCAGCAGTACCCGACGCTGGCTGATGCACTGGATGAACTGAACGCCTGTCTGTTCGGCCAGAACGACAGCGCCTGGCGTGGCAAGCCGCTGTGGCGCGCGGTACGGCAAGTTACCCAGTCACGGCAGCGGGAAGCCGCTGAGGCAAGTGATGGCGGTATGCAGCCGCTGTATCCGGATGTTTAGGTGCTGTTGAATCCAGCGAACTCGGATGACCAGCGTCAGCAATAGTATTCCGTGCGCTGCTCACTGGCGCCTTTCGCCTGGCTGACGAGCCAAGGGCACCCAGCTGAACTGCCCTTCGCGTTAGCTACATTGCTCGAGCGCTCGGGGCCCGTCTAGCCGGCCGCTCACAAACTCGCTTCGCTCAGACACCGCGAGAACCTTTTTCCCGGCCGCTCTGCGCTACTCGCCCACTCAGATGGAAAACCAGGTCCGTGCGGCGGCTTATATTTAGTCCCTACTTCAGCAATCAGCTTGCTGCTCAATCGCATAAAACAAAAAGGCGCCCGCAGGCGCCTTTTTGGTTCGGTGGTATTGCTTACTGACGCAGCTTGTCCGGCCGGATCAGGAAGCGTGCCAGGGCAGGCAGCAACCAGAGTGCACCAAACATGTTCCACAGGAACATGAAGGTCAGCAGAATGCCCATATCGGCCTGGAACTTGATGGCCGAGAAAATCCAGGTCGCTACGCCGATGGCCAGCGTGAAACCGGTGAACGTCACCGCCTTACCCGTGGTTTTCAACGTCTCGTAATAGGCTTCCTGCAGCGGCAGCCCCTGACGCAGGTAGGTTTCCAGACGACTATAGATATAGATGCCGTAGTCCACCCCGATCCCCACACCCAAGGCGATCACCGGCAGCGTAGCCACCTTGACGCCAATCCCCAGGAAGGCCATCAAGGCATTGGCCAGGACCGACGTCAGTGCCAGCGGAATGATGATGCACAGTACCGCGCGGATCGAGCGGAAGGTCACCAGACACATGAAGATAACCACCGCGTAAACAGTCAGTAGCATCTTGGTCTGCGACGCTTCGATCACCACGTTGGTGGCTGCCTCGATACCGGCATTGCCGGCCGCCAGCTTGAATTCCAGCGTATCGGTGTTGTACTCCTCGGCAAAGGCCTCAACCGCTGCAGTAGCCTTGCTCAGGGTCGCTGCCTTGTGGTCATCGAGGAAGATCATCACCGGTGCCAAAGAGCACGAGGAGTTGAACATGCCAGACGGCGCGCGGCTGATGGCGTTGTTCAGGTTGTCCTGGTTACGCGACAACCCCTGCCACTTCAGGTTGCCCTCGTTGTTGCCCATGATCACCTGCTTGGCCACGGTCACCAGCGAGACGGCCGACTGCACCCCGTCCAGGTTATTCATCTTCCATTCCAGCTGGTCGATGGCTTCCATGGTGCTGTGCGCCGAACACATCTCTGGCGGCGTCTTGACCATCACCACCAGAATGTCCGAGCTGGTCGAATAGTTGTCGATGATGAACTTGTTATCCAGGTTGTAGCGCGAATCGGCGCGTAGCTCCGGGGCGCCCGGATCTAGGTCACCAATGGCGACGTTCTGGCCGTGATAGATGCCAAAGGCAAAGGCCGCAATGGCCAGCAAAATGGAAATTGGCGCTACTGTCGGATGCGCAAAGCGCGCCACCGCCAGCCAGGTTTTCTGCGGCCGTGCGGCCCGCTCGCGGTTACGCTCGACGGCCCCTTTGCTGATGCCGATGTACGACATCAAAATCGGCAGCAACATCAGGTTGGTAAGAATGATGACACCCACACCGATGGAGGCGGCAATCCCCAGCTCGCGAATCACCTCGATCTCGATCAGCAGCAGGGTGACAAAACCTACCGCATCGGAGATCAGCGCCACGATGCCCGGAATATAGAGTGCACGGAACGCACGACGTGCAGCGTCGTAGCTGCCCTGTGAGGTGGGATACTCAATCGCCATGCCGTTGATGATCTGTACGCCATGGGAGATACCGATGGCAAATACCAGAAATGGCACCAGAATCGAGTAAGGATCCAGCCCGAAGCCCAGGGTACGCAGCAGGCCCAGCTGCCAGACCACCGCGATCACCGAACACACCAGGGTGGTCAGTGAGCTCTTCAAACAGCGGGTAAACATCAGCAGCAGTACAAAGGTAATCAGCAGCGCGGCGCCAAAGAACATGACGACCTTGATGATGCCCTCAATCAGGTCACCGACCTTCTTGGCAAAGCCCACGATGTGGACCTTGATGTTGGGATTGTCTGCCTCGAAGTGCTGGCGAATCTTCTCTTCCAGCTGCCGCGAGAAATCACCGTAATCCAGTTGAATCAACTCGCTCTGATTCTCCGGATTGGGATAGGCCTCCTGCAACGGCACATCAATGATGGTCGACTTGAAGTTATTGGCCACCAGGCGACCGATTTCACCCGACTTGAGCACGTTGGCACGTAGCTCTTCAAGGTCCTCTTCGCTGGTATAGGCCGGCCGATTGGCTACCGGACCACCATCAAACCCGTACTCGGTTACCTCGGTCCAGCGCACGTTGGGCGTCCACAGTGAACGCAGGTTTGAGCGGTCAACGCCCGGCAGGAAAAACACCTCGTCGTTGATGCGTTTCAACGTCTCCATGTATTCGGTGGAAAAGATGTCACCATCCTCGATCTCCACCGCAATACGAATCGAGTTGCCTAGGTTCGGCAGATCGTTTTCGTGCTCGATCATGTTGACGATATAGGGGTGCTTGAGCGGAATCATCTTCTCAAAGCTGGTATCAGGCTTCACCTGCGCGGCCTGATAGGCAAAAAACACCGTGAGTAACGCAAAGATCAGCAGTACTGCAATCCGATTATTGAAAATCAGCCGCTCCACAAAGGGTGCGGTCTCCTGATGGTGCTTGGACATCCAGTATCTCCCGGCAGAAACTTATTGTTGTGAGTCTTTAAGACCGTTGGCTGATGCCCTGACCACGCCGTGCTGACCTACCAGCAACAGGTGCCCATCCGGCAGTCGTTTGGCCGTCGCCAGCGCAACCCGATCAGCGCGGGTGTGCGCTTCGAAAGTTTTGCCGTAATCGTCGCTGGTCAGTACCACGCCACCAGCGCCGACAATGGCCAGCTTGCCATCAGCCGACAGGTTGCCGCCGAGCAGGGTCGCATGCGGCGCCTTGTTGCTGAACTCGACTGGCTCCCAAGTGAAACCGAAGTTTTCCGAACGGTACAGGTTACCGCGCAACCCCCAGACCACTACCTGCCCTGTTTTGCCGGTACCGGACACACCAAACCAGGTCCCGTCGTAGGGCGAGGTGTCGAGGGTCTCCCAGGTATCGCCGTAGTCGGAGGAGCGATACAGACTGCCCATTTCACCGACCATCATCAGACCCGCGTTGTGCACCGGGGCGATGGCGTTGTAATGCATGCCGTATTCGTTATCGATACTGTCGCTGCAATCTTCCCAGGTGGTGCCGCCATCGTCGGTGCGCAGAAAGAGCCCATAGGCCCCCACGGCAAAGCCGGTCTGGCCATCACGGAACCAGACGTCCATGAGCGGTCGTTCAAGCAGGCCTGGGCCGTCCGGGTCGGCTGGCTGGTCCAGTGCCGGGTCACGGTACTGCAGTGCCCAGTTCTGCCCGCCATCGCTGCTGTGCAGGATCATCGAGTCATGCCCCACCGCCCAGCCATTCTGCTCATCGACAAAATAGACCGCTGTCAGCACCTGGCGCGCGGGTACTTCAGCCTGCGTCCAGCTTTCGCCCTGGTCATCGGAATAGAGAATGTGGCCGCGGCTGCCAACCGCCACCAGGCGCTCCCCGGCGCTGACGGCATCAAGCAGCAACGTTTTGCTCGCCAGCTCAGACATGATGGCCGGCTCCGGCGCAGCGGCCAGCGGTTGTGCATCCTGGGCCAGGGCGGCGCCAGCCGGTGCCAGGAGTGCTGTGGTGATACCCAATGCACGCAGCACCGAGCGGCCGAGTAGTTGTTTGCGGTATTTCAGACCTGGATTCGGGCTAACTGCCTGGACTGTAGATTGAGTGCGCCCTTCGCTGCGCTCACGCATACGCCATTCCCCCTTATTGTTGTCAGAACCCGCCAGCTAGACGGAATCAACAATACTAACGAGGACGCACCCACCCCGCCAACCGCTCGCGGTTATCTTTGGTTAATCAGCATATTGATAACAGTTCGCGTATTTTAGCCGCAATATCAGGTAACAACTTTTGCGCAGGCATTTATCGCGCGCATAAAAAAACCCGCCTATCAAGACGGGTTTTTTAACTACTCAGGCGATCAGTGAGTCATCTTGCTCGCCTTGGAACGACGCACCTTCTCAGGATTGATCAGGAAGCGCGCCAGTGCCGGCAGCAGCAGCATGGCACCGATCATGTTAACCAGGAACATGAAGGTCAGCATCAGACCCATATCCGCCTGGAACTTGATGGCGGAGAAGATCCAGGTAGCCACACCAATGGCCAGACACAGACCGGTAAAGAGTACCGCCTTACCAGTCGAGCGCAGCGTCTCGTAGTAGGCTTCCTGCAGCGGCATGCCGGCACGCAGGAAACTTTCCAGTCGGCTGTAGATGTAGATACCGTAGTCCACTCCCACGCCCACGCCCAGTGCGATTACCGGCAGTGTCGCGACCTTCATGCCAATGCCCAGGAAGGCCATCAGCGCGTTACCCATGACCGAGGTCAGTACCAGCGGCAGTACGATACAGATGGTTGCTGGCAAGGAACGGAAGGTCATCAGGCACATCAGGCCAACCCAGACGTATACCAGCGCCAGAATCAGCAGCTCGGAGCTGGAGATAACGTCGTTGGTAGCCGCTTCAATACCGGCGTTACCCGCAGCCAGTTTGAACTCGAGGGTGTCGGTGTTGTACTCGGCAGCAAATTCCTTCACCGCATCGGTAGCCCGGGTCAGGGTATCGGCCTTGTGGTCATCCAGGAAGATCATCACCGGAGCCAGCGAACAGGCTGCGTTGAACATGCCGGACGGCGCACGGCTGATCGCGTTGTTCAGGTTGTCCTGGTTACGCGACAGACCCTGCCACTTGAGGTTGCCCTCGTTGTTACCCATCAGCACCTGTTTGGCCACGGTTACCAGCGAGACTGCCGACTGCACACCTTCGAGGTTGTTCATCTTCCACTGCAGCTGGTCGATGGCTTCCATGGTTTCGTAGGCAGAGCACTTCTCTGGCGGCGTCTTGACCATCACCACCAGAATGTCCGAGCTGGTGGAATAGTTCTGGATGATGAAGTCGTTATCCAGGTTGTAACGCGAGTCCGGGCGCAGTTCAGGGGCACCGGCATCCAGGTCACCGACCTTGATGTTGTGTTCCTGGTAGATAAAGCAGGCTACACCACCGACCAGCGCAACAATCACCATCCAGGGCGCCACGTTCGGGTGGGCCACGTAGGAGATGGAGCGCCAGAACGGGTGCTCACGCACCGCATCGCGCTTGCTGCGCTCAATGGCTTTCTTACTGATGCCCAGGTAAGAGATGGTGACCGGCAGCATGATCAGGTTGGTAAACACGATTACCGCCACACCGATGGAAGCACCGATGGCCAGTTCGTGAATCACGCCAATATCCATGACCAGCAGCGTGATAAAGCCCACGGCGTCGGCCAGAATCGCGATCATGCCGGGCAGGAACAGCTGCCGGAAAGTGCGACGCGCCGCAGTCAGTGCGTTATCAGCTTCACCCGATTGCAAGGCAATACCGTTGATCTTCTGCACGCCGTGGGAAATACCGATGGCGAAGATCAGGAAGGGTACCAGCATCGAATAGGGATCAAGCCCGAAGCCGACCAGATTGATCAGACCCAACTGCCAGATAACCGCGATAACCGTGGTAACCAATACCGATACGGTACTGCGAATACACCAGGTAAACAGATACAGCAGTACGAAGGTGATCAGGAAGGCAATACCGAAGAAAGCCACAACGCCCATCAAGCCATCAATCAGGTCACCTACTTTCTTGGCGAAACCGACGATGTGGATCTTGATGTTGGGGTTCTCGGACTGAAAGCGGTCACGCACCTTCTCTTCCAGCTGGTGAGAAAACTCCTTGTAGTCCAGACGCAGCAGCTCGCTTTGGTTCTCCGGGTTCGGATAGAACTCCTGCAGCGGCACATCAATGATGCTCGACTTGAAGTTGTTCGCGACCAGACGACCGATTTCACCAGACTTCAGCACGTTGGCGCGCAGCTCGTCCAGATCTTCTTCGTTGGTATACGACGGGTGATTGGTGACCGGGCCACCATCAAAGCCGTACTCGGTTACCTCAGTCCAGCGCACGTTCGGCGTCCACAGCGAACGCAGGTTGGAGCGATCAACACCGGGCAGGAAGAAAACTTCGTCGTTGATCTGCTTGAGCGTTTCCATGTATTCGGTGCTGAAGATGTCGCCATCTTCGATCGCCACCGCAATACGAATGGAGTTGCCGAGGTTGGCCAGATCATTCTGGTGCTCAAGCATGTTGACGATATAGGGGTGTTCCAGCGGAATCATCTTGCCGAAACTGGTATCAGGGCGAACCTGCAGCGCCTGATAGCCGAGAAACACAGTAATAAGAGAGAACAGCAATACAACGATCAAGCGGTTGTTGAATACCAACCGTTCCATGAAAGTCGCGTTTTCCTGGTCGCGAGACATCCAGATTCTCCTGGCTTGTAGTTATTATCAGTTGGCTTTGAGACCGTTAGCCCCGGCAGTCGAAACACCGTGCTGGCCTACAAGCAAGATTTTACCGTTATCCAGCACAGTGGCCGACGCCAGCGCAATACGATCAGGACGGGTTACCACGTCGAAGGTCTGGCCGCCGTCGTGGCTGACCACCACCACGCCGCCTGCGCCAACGACCGCCAACTCCCCGCTGGCGGAGAGGTTACCGCCCAACAGAGTAGCCCCGGTAGGCAGATCAACTTCCTGCCAGCTGTCACCAAAGTCGGTGGAGCGGTACATGTTGCCACGCAGCCCCCAAACCAGTACGACGTTGCTTTGCTTGGTACCGCTAACGCCAAACCAGGAACCGTCATAGGGCATGTCGGTCAAGGTTTCCCAGGTATCGCCGTAGTCAGCCGAGCGGTACATGGTGCCCATCTCGCCGGCCAGGAACAGACCTGCGCCCTTGATTTCAGCGATCGCGTTGTAATGGAAGCCATCCGGGTTATCCACCACATCGCTGAGGTCTTCCCAGTTTTTGCCACCGTCGTCGGTACGCAGGAAAATGCCATAGGCACCCACGGCAAAACCGGTATTGGCATCGCGAAACCAAACGTCCATCAACGGCCGCTCCAGCAGGCTGGGGCCATTGGGGTCCATTGGCTCATCCAGCTCGGGGTCGCGGTACTGCATCGCCCAGGTCTGACCGCCGTCGGTGGTATTGAGGATCAATGAGTCGTGTCCGACCGCCCAGCCGTTCTTGTCATCGACAAAATAGACCGCGGTCAGCAACTGACGTACCGGCACGGCCGCCTGGGTCCAGCTACCACCCTGGTCATCGGAATAAACGATGTGACCACGCGCGCCCACCGCTACCAGGCGGTCACCGGCCTTGGCTGCATCGAGCAGCAGGTCAGAGGCAGCCAGCTTGGATTCAACGGCGGGTTTGATGTCTTCCTTGGCTTCCGCCAGGCTTACGCCAGGCACAGCAAAACCGGCAACGACGGCGGATAGAGCCAGCGTTGACAAGACTGAACGAATGGGAAAATTTTGCTTGCTGGTCGGTTGAAACGTATTCGCCCGGACCATGAATGGAGCGCGCCAATTGACAGGCTTACGCATACACCACCCCTCTTTGTTTTTATAAGGTGCCCTGCTCCGCAAGGGAACGATGAACAGATGTCGCCATGCTTGGAGAGCTGAACAGACGTTATGAAATCAGCTACCGCTCCAGCGGACAAGGCATATTAGAGGCCTACAACTTGCTGCACAAATACCTCTTGGTAATTTTTTATTAAAATGTTGGCCTTGCGCTGACAAAGTAACTCATTTATCAGCGCTTAACTCAAGCCCTGCGCCCCTCACGAAGAGCATTTGGCCAGCATCGCGCTTCACGCCAGCGATTTACTCACCACCTCATACACGTCCGGTGACAGCTTCTCGGTGGCCAGAATACGCGCAAGCTCCTGCTGCATCAGTTGCTGACGGTCGCTGGCGAACTTGCGCCAGCGGCTGAGCGGCGTCACCAGCCGCGCCGCGATTTGCGGGTTCAAGCGATCCAGCTCGATGATGCGGTCCGCCAGGAAGCGGTAGCCGGCGCCATCGGCACGGTGGAAGTTGACCAGGTTCTGGTTGGCAAAAGCGCCGATCAGGGCACGCACCTTGTTCGGGTTGCGCAGGGTAAACAGCGGGTGCTGCATCAGCGCCTCTACCCGCTCCAGACCGCCCGGCTGGGTGCTACCAGCCTGAATGCTGAACCATTGATCCATCACCAGCGGGTAGGCTGCCCAGCGTTCGGCAAAGTGCTCAAGTGCAGCCTGGCGCGGCTGCTCGAAGGGCGAGTTGACCAGCGCCACCAAGGCAGCCTGCCGGTCTGTCATGTTATCGGCCTCAACAAACTGGCGCACACATTGCTGCACCACGGCCTGGTCATCGGTCAGCATCAGGTAGCCCAGCAGGGTGTTTTTCAGGCTGCGCATGGCCATGGCGTCGGCGTCCGCGCTGTAGTGCGCGCTGACCTGCAGACTGTCGAAACGCTGCTGCAACTCGCTCTTCAGGCTGCGCGCCAACTCGGCACGCAACCATTCACGGGCAAAGTGGATAGCGTCCACGTGAGCCGTATCAGCCAGCTCGACCAGATAGGCCTCGGATGGCAAGCGAATGATCTCGGCCACCATCGCAGCGTCCAGCGCGGTGTCGGCCAACACCGTGCGGTAGATGTCTGCCAGACGTTGATCCAGGTGCAACGGGCGGCCGGCACGATGGATCTCGACCAGGCCCTGCAGAACGTCTACCGCCAGACCCTGTGCGGCCTCCCAACGATTGAAACCATCGGGATCATGCTTGGCCAGAAACACCCGATCGTCGCGGCTGTAGGGATAGCTCAGCTTGACCGGTGCCGAGAAACCACGCAGCAGTGAGGGTAACGGCTCCTGGTCAATGTTGGCGAACACGAACTCCTGCTCGGCTTCGGTCACCGACAATACCGTCTCATTGCCGAGGCTCTGCTGCTCACCCGCCATTTGCAGCGGCAATTCCTGGCCTGCAGAGTCGAGCAGCGCCATGCGCACCGGAATCACCTGCGGCAGCTTCTCGCTCTGCCCCGGCGTGGCCGGGCAATGCTGACGGAAGCTCAGGCGGTACTCGCGCCGCGCCGCATCGTAATGGCTTGCCACGTCCAGACGCGGCGTACCGGCCTGACTGTACCAGCGCTTGAACTGACTGAAATCGGCGCCGTTGGCGTCTTCCAGCGCCTTGATGAAGTCATCGCAGGTCACCGCCTGACCGTCGTGCCGTTCAAAATACAGGTCGGTGCCCTTGCGAAAGCCCTCCGCGCCCAGCAGCGTATGCAGCATGCGCACGACTTCGGCGCCCTTCTCGTACACGGTCAGGGTGTAAAAGTTGGAGATCTCTATAAAGGAGTCCGGACGCACCGGGTGCGCCATCGGGCCGGCATCCTCGGCAAACTGGTTGGCGCGCAGAAAGGTCACGTCCTCTATGCGTTTGACCGTGCGCGAGTTCATGTCGGCGGAAAACTCGGAATCGCGGAATACCGTGAAGCCTTCCTTCAGCGACAGCTGGAACCAGTCGCGGCAGGTCACCCGGTTGCCTGACCAGTTATGGAAGTACTCGTGGGCGACCACCGCCTCGACGCGCTGAAACGCCATATCGGTGGCGGTATCCTGCTGCGCCAGCACACAGCTGGAATTGAAGATGTTCAGGCCCTTGTTTTCCATCGCGCCCATGTTGAAATCATTCACCGCGACGATCATGAAGATATCCAGATCGTATTCGCGGCCGTAGACCTCTTCATCCCAGCGCATGGAACGCTTGAGACTGTCCATGGCGTGGTCGCATTGCTCGCGGTTTTCCGGCTCAACATAGATACGCAGATCGATTTCTCGGCCGGTCATGGTAGTGAAGCTGTCCTGCAGCAGGCAGAGATCGCCTGCCACCAGGGCAAACAGATAAGCGGGTTTGGGGAACGGGTCTTCCCAACTGATCCAGTGACGGCCGCCGGCGTGCTCGCCGGAGGCAATGGGATTGCCGTTGGACAGCAACACGGGATAGCTGCCGCGATCGGCCACCACCGTGGTGGTAAAGCGGCTCATCACGTCCGGGCGATCAAGGTAATAGGTGATCTTGCGGAAGCCTTCAGCCTCGCACTGGGTGCAGAACATGCCGCCAGACTTGTACAGACCTTCGAGCGCGGTATTGTTCTGCGGCTCGATGCGCGTGGTGATTGCCAGGGCAAAACTGGCCGCCTGCGGTTGCAGGGTCAGACTGTCGTCATCAACCTGATAATTGCTCAGCGGTTGATCGTCGAGTTCGACCGACACCAACTCCAGCAACTGGCCGTCGAGTACCAGCGGCGGCTGAGCCTGGCCCTGCGGCTTGGCGTCATTCAGACGAATACTCAGACGGCTGTGAACCAGCGCATGATCTTCGAACAGCTCGAAGGTCAGCTGGGTTTCATCAATCCAGTAATCGGGCTGCTGATAGTCCTTGAGGTAGATCGTCTTCGGTTGTTCAGTACGCATGGTGAGCCTCTTGCCGGCGCAGGCCGGCCAGTGAAAGTTCGGCCCGCTGCAATCCGCGGCAGCGGGCTGGAGTTGCGTTGTCAGCTGACGCTGAAAGCCAGTTGATAAGCAGTATATTTGCGAATATTGATGACCGCGGTATCCAGCAGCAAATATTGACCCTTGATACCCAGCAGCGTGCCTTCGAGCAGCGGCTCTTTATCGAGATTGGCCGACTGCGGCTTGGCCACGTACTGCTCTACCGGATAACGAATCTCCAGGGGCGCGATGTCGGTGATCGGCTGAATAGCCTGCAGGCCGAACTGCGCCTGCAGGGCCTGAATGCCCTCGCCGGCCAGCTCCAGCAAACGCTCGCGCTCGGCGAGCAAGTCCAGTGGCTCAGGCTCGCCACGCAGCAGCGCACGCCAGTTGGTCTTGTCGGCCACGTGCTGGCGGATCAGGTCTTCCACCAGCCCGGACTGTTGCCGCGTCGCCACGCGCAGAATCGGCAAGGCCTGACTGGCGCCCTGGTCGATCCAGCGGGTAGGAATCTGGGTTGCGCGGGTAATACCGACCTTGAGTCCCGACGAGTTGGCCAGGTACACAATATGATCAGTCATGCAGAACTGCTCGCCCCAGGCCGGCTCTCGGCAAGTCCCCAGATGATAGTGGCACTTTTCCGGACTCATGATGCAGCTGTCACACTGCGCCAGCTTGGTAAAACAGGGGTAACAGTAGCCCTGATTGAAGCTCTTCTTGGTCTTGCGTCCGCAATGCACGCAGTTGATCTGACCGAGCGCCTGCAGGCGAATCTGCTTGCCAATGGCATCGTTCAGGGCAATGCGCTGCTCGCCCAGCGGCAGATGATAGGCAACTGGCGTCGTCGCATCAGCCAGCTCTCCGAGCATCTTGCGCACACTACCCTGGGTCTCCAGCTGCGCCATCAGTGCACCGTGCCGGAGCCGGTGGAAAACAGAATATTGGGGATGTCCTTCTGTTCGGACTTGCAGGCCTGCGGCCCCATGTAACCGGTGCGCTCTTCCTCCGGCAGATTGTCCTGCTCCCAGGCGATCATCGCCTGCAGACAGAGTTCTTTCTGCTCCTGCGTCAGTTTGCGGCCATCAGACCACTTGCCGATTTCCACGGCGAGTTTGAGGGCGGCATACACCTCTGGGGTGATATTGCGCAGCATGTCGATGAAAGTGGTCATCAGAACTCCGGCGAGAATGGAAAACGGCGATTATTGTAACGCGTCACAGGCGCCGCTGCAGCGCCCCGGCGATACTGCCAAACAGACAACCGACCAGCAGCCCACTGACGTGTGCCGCATTGGCTATGGCGCCAAACCCGAGCACGGTAATCAAACCCGACATGCACAGCGCCAGCCAGACCAGCATCATGATCACTACTCCCTTGGGCAGTGCGAAATACACGTTGGGGGCAATCAACTGATACAGCCAGCAATAGCCCAGCATGCCATACAACACACCAGAGAGACCGCCAAACAGGCCATCGGTGCCGGTCCACCACCACTGCGCGGTGTTGGAAATAACCCCGATCAGCAACGTCAGACCCAGTAACCACAACGCCCCGGAGCGCATCTCGATGCGCCGCCCCAGCTCCCAGAACCAGAGCGCATTGAAGGCCAGGTGCATCAAGCCAAAGTGAATAAAGATCGGTGTGATAAGCCGCCACCACTGCTGCATATCGGGTTGCGGTGCGAGGTAACCACTGGCCTCCAGCGGGGTGAAGGTCAGCAACACTACATTCTCAACATTACTGCCCAAGCCGGTAAACACGGCCACCAAGGCCGTTACCAGCAGCACCAGCAAGGTCGCCGGAATCAGCCGGTAAGACTGGCGCCAGTATGCTCTGGCCGGGGTTTCAGGCAAATCGCGCGGCGGTGCGCTGGGCAGCTCGGCCAACCCGCCCTGGTACAGCGCCTGCACGATATCTGCGGTAGCCTGATCAACCACCCAGACCACCTGCATACCGCGCTCTTCGCTGACGCGATGTACTACCCCGCGGCTGCGCAAAAAGCGCACCAGCGGGCGCAGGTCTTCTTCCAGCGAACAGGTAAAAGCACGTTGCATGACATCCTCAAGCGTAATGGGGTACGTCGACCCAAACGAAGTGATCCTGGTTCAGCTGTAGTTCGCCGTCCCAGCGGTAGGCAACGAGCTTGCCGTATTTGACCGCGCTGTAATCCAGGCACGCCAGATTGGGGCGTATCGAATGCGGTTGGCCTTGTTGCCAGTAATGCCCGACAAACAGAATCGGGTCGCCTGGACGATAGATCTGCAATGCCTGCTTTTGTTCAGCGCTGAGGGGGAGCGCGGCGATGTCTTCGGGCAGGGCATCGGGCTGGAATACCACGTCACCGTAGGTCTGTGGTGCTTCTTCCCAGAATTTGGTGCGAAAGGCGCCGCGGGTAAAGCCGTCCTTGCCGGTCATGGTCATCCCGTCCGGCAGGCGCATATCAGTGCCGCGCAGCAAGCGATCAAGGGTTTTCGATTCAAGGCTGCCCCACTGCGCGGCGGCGCGCAGATATTCGGCATCGATGCAGCCGTCGGGGTGCCGGGCGCGAAAGGGCTCGATCAGACGGTCATCCCAGCAGGCGTGCACCAGGCGTATTTCGTTGCAGTCTAGAAACAGCGGCAACTGGTAAAACCAGTCCAGAAAGCCTTGCCACTCGTCCGGCCAGGCGGCGAATTGCTGCAGGGTATCGCCAATCAGACGCAGGTGGCGCTCGTTGTGCTCACGCATGAATTCGCGGCCTGACTCCGGCGGCGCCGGGGTAGCCCAACACAGCGCATTGAACTCGTGATTGCCCATGATGCAGCGCGCGCTACCGGCCTCCACCATGTCACGCACCAAATGCAATGCCTCGCGAATGCGTGGCCCACGGTCGATGATGTCACCCAGAAACAACGCCTGCCGGCGTGGATGCCGCCATACACCCGCTTGCTTGCGATAGCCCATGTGCTCGAGCAGGCGCTCTACGGTCAGGGCGCAGCCATGCACATCGCCGATGATGTCATAGCCGCGCTCGCTCTCCAGCACACTCATTTACTGGTCCGTGAGACGGCTGGACCATCCCAGTTTGCTGCGGCAGATGGCGTAGAAGTTATGATCCAGCGGATGCAGCAGACGCAGCTTCTGCGGTTTCTTGCGGATAGTGATGCTGTCGCCGGGCGCACAGGATATATGCACCTGACCATCGCAGCTGACCTGCGGGTAAATGCCATTCTGATTGGAAATGATGATCTTCAATTCGCTGTTGCCGTCGACCACGATCGGTCGGCTCGACAGCGTATGCGGAAACATCGGCACCAGCACCACGGCGTCCAGCTTGGGATGCATGATTGGCCCGCCAGCGGATAGAGAGTAGGCGGTAGAACCGGTAGGCGTGGCCACAATGAGGCCATCGGACTTCTGACTGTAAACGAACTGGCCGTCGACATAGAGTTCAAACTCGATCATCCGCGCCGACTTGCC
Source organism: Halopseudomonas sabulinigri (assembly GCF_900105255.1). Classification (NCBI taxonomy): domain Bacteria; kingdom Pseudomonadati; phylum Pseudomonadota; class Gammaproteobacteria; order Pseudomonadales; family Pseudomonadaceae; genus Halopseudomonas; species Halopseudomonas sabulinigri. The sequence goes on from NZ_LT629763.1 coordinate 951,671, forward strand.
CGGATGCAATACCACATCATTCAACGCTTCACTGGTGCCCAGTTGCTCCTCGCCGCGGCGCACAAAAGCGTCCAGCAAAAAGCGCGTTTCAACCATGTATTGCCCGGCCAGCACCTCGCCAACGCGGTGCTCAAGCTCATCGGGCGGAATGTCGGTCAGAAAGCCGAGGCCGCCGCGGTTTACCCCCAGCACCGGGATGTTGTAACGACACAAGGCGCGAGCGGCCCCCAGCAGGCTACCGTCACCGCCAACCACGATGACCAGATCGCAAATCTCGCCCATCATTTTGCGCGAGCATACCTGCTGCTGGTGGCCCGGAAACAGATCGGCCACCGCATCTTCGAGAATCACGGTGTAACCGCTGTCGAGCAGAAAGCGCTTCAAGCGTTTGAGGGTATCCACCACTCGTCCGCTGCCGAGTCGACCGATTAGCCCGATATTGCGGAACTGATCCATACCACCTCTTTGCCCTGTTCGCTTGAGAGATGTGCGGACATGTCGGAGACTGCCCGGACAACAACGCTCTTCTGGAGCGCCGATTATTCCGCAGCCAGCCCCCGCTGGCAAATCAGGAACCGCGCCATGCTCACCCAATTCCGCCACGACGTAGTGCGCGACCTGGCCTGGGTAGCCTTCAGCCCGCCACTACTCGACGGCAGCACGCTGCCCCAGCGAGACCCGCTGCAGGACAGTCTCTGGCGCGCCGATCCGAATGCACTATGGCAGCGCCTGCAACAGCTGGACAGCACGCCGCAGGAGCTTGCCGCGCTCTTCCCCGCCGCCCGCGACCGCCGTCTCGGCAACTATTACGAACGGCTGTGGCACGCCCTGCTCATGCTCGCCCCCGATGTATCCATAGTGGCGCACAATATCGCCTTGCGCGAGCAGGGCCGAACCCTCGGTGAGCTGGATCTGATCATCCAGGCAGCCAATGGCGACTTGGTACACCTGGAGCTGGCCATCAAATTCTATCTGGGCCGACCTGAACTACGGACCACCGCCGGCAGCTGCAGCGACCCGGCGCTCTGGTGGGGGCCAGATCCAAGCGACCAACTTGCACGCAAGGTCGATCGCCTGCGTGATCATCAGCTACCCCTGGTCAGCCAGCTTGCCGCGCACTGTGCCGAGCCCGTACCACAGCCCAACTGCTCGGCGGCCTGGCTGCAAGGCTTTCTGTTTCAATCTGCGGCGCAGCGCATGCCGCCCGCCTGTGGGCAGCAGCCAAGGCCGGGGCAGCAGATGTGGTGTCAACGCCATCAGGTGACGCAGTTGCTGCCCGCCGACAGCCAGTGGCTGGCGATACCGCACAAGGAATGGTTGATGCCGCCGCGCGCCGAGCCCGGCTTGCTGTTGCGGCCAGATCAGATGGGAGGGGTGTTCGACAAGGCCAGGGCGCGCCAGGCGGTGATGTTCGCGCGGGTAGACTCAATGGCGGCGTACCAACCGCTGCACGCAGACCGCCTGATCTGCGTCGCGGATGACTGGCCTGCCTGATCAGTCGATATCGGTAGAGGTACGGCTCTGCAGTTTTACCAGGTCGCGTTTGAGGGCCACATTCAGCTTCTGCTGCTGGGCCAGCTCCTGCTTGATATCCAGCAGTTCACCCTGAACGATCTCAAGATGATCGGCGTGCGTGCCCTTGAGTTCGGCCAGCGCCTGATCCTTCTCCAGCGTCAGCGCCTTCAGGCGGTTGTTCAGCAGTTCGATCTGGCGTTGATATTCGCGGGTTTCCAGCGCGTGCTGTTCCAGCACCTCGTCCAGATCATCGCTGTGCGGGGCACTCGACTCAATCGGCGTCAGCGTAGTGTTATCAGGATCGATGATGACTCCACTGCCATACCAGCTGTCTTCCGCCGCCACCTGCAGCCGCTCGGGCGAAATGATGCCAATGGCTTCTTCATCCTCACCCAGAATACCGAGCGTGTTGCGCGTCACCGCCTCCTTGATCAGGGCAAGATCATTGGTACCGGCACGCTGGCCCGGCTTCCACAGCAACGGACGATAGTTGGGCTGCTTGTTATAGCCCAGGCAGACCAGGCGAATTGGTCCGCCACCCATGTCAGGGCCGCGCTCGGCTTTCTCGGCCAGCTGCCGCAGCGGCATGTTCCATAGCCGGTTGACGTAGCCGTCCAGGTCGAAGTCGAGTGTGAAGAACACCGCTGCACGAACCTGCAGCCGCGAGTTGATCTGCACGAAAGCGGCTTCCACCGTTTCGTCAGCGAATTCGGGTGACGCCACGAGGCCGTCCAGCAATGCTTCAAACTCGGGGAACAGCATTTCCTTGCATATGCCGCGTTCCGAGAAAAACATCACCGCCTCTGTGAGCATTGGCTTTGTTGCGGTGCTCATCATCTATCTCCTTGCCCTGCTCAATACTCTGCGCCTTTTTTGCGGCAAATGCATCCCGCATGCCGTTTAAGGCAGCCAGTGTAAGGAAAAGGTTCAAACGGGTATGTGACCGACTTGGCAAGCAGCCAATCAGACCCCGCAGACAGGGGCGCAGGCACAGGCAGCGCGCGGGCTGAAGAGGCCTGGTCACAGCACCGCCATAGCGCAAGCGAATGCTTCGCTTGCGCTAAGCACGGGTATCAGAGTGCAGCGGCCAGGCGTGAGCCCTGATCAATCGCTCGCTTGGCGTCCAGCTCGGCAGCGACATCCGCCCCCCCGATCAGGTGCACCGGCTTGCCCGCGGACTGCAGCTCAGCATGCAGTTCACGCAGCGGCTCCTGACCGGCGCAGAGAATAATGGTATCGACCGGCAACACCTTGTCTTCGCCGCTCTCACCAATGCGAATGTGCAACCCCGCATCGTCTACCTTGACGTAGTTGACCGAATTGAGCATCTGCACCTGCTTGCTCTTGAGCCCGGCGCGGTGAATCCAGCCAGTGGTCTTGCCCAGGCCGTCGCCGACCTTGCTGGTCTTGCGCTGCAGCAGATAAACCTCGCGGGCCGGCGGGTGCGGCTCAGCCTTGATGCCGGCAATGCCGCCACGGGCCTGGAGTGCGGGGTCAATCCCCCATTCCTTCCAGAACAGATCAATATCCTGACTGGGACTCGTGCCCTGATGGGTGATCATCTCACTGACGTCAAAGCCAATCCCGCCCGCGCCGATCACGGCGACCCGCTGACCCACCGGCTTGCGCTCCAGAATGGCGTCCAGATAACCGATTACCTTCGGATGGTCGATACCCGGAATCGCCGGCGTGCGCGGCACGATACCGGTGGCCAGAATCACCTCGTCAAACTCAGCCAGATCGGCCGCACTGACTCGGCGGTTCAATTGCAGCTGCACCCCGGTCACCTCGATGCGTTTGCCGAAGTAGCGCAAGGTCTCATAGAACTCCTCCTTGCCCGGCACCCGCTTGGCTACGTTGAACTGGCCGCCAATCTCGCTGGCCGAGTCAAACAGGGTGACCTGATGGCCGCGTTCGGCGGCGACCGTGGCGGCCGCCAAACCGGCCGGCCCGGCGCCCACTACCGCCACATTTTTTACCTGAGTGGTAGGAATGTAATTGAGCTCGGTCTCGTAACAGGCCCGCGGATTGACCAGACAGCTGGTCAGCTTGCCGCCAAAGGTGTGATCCAGACAGGCCTGGTTGCAGCCGATGCAGGTATTGATTTCATCCGCGCGGCCAGCCGCGGCCTTGTTGACGAAATCAGGGTCGGCCAGGAACGGGCGGGCCATGGAGATCATGTCTGCGGCGCCTTCGGCCAGCAGCTGGTTAGCCAGCTCGGGCGTGTTGATCCGGTTAGTGGTGACCAGCGGAATGGAAACCTCGCCCTTGAGCTTGGCCGTCACCTTGGCAAATGCGCCGCGCGGCACCTTGGTCGCAATAGTGGGAATTCGCGCTTCGTGCCAACCGATCCCGGTATTGATGATGGTCGCACCGGCTTGCTCGATGGCCTTGGCGAGCAGCACCACTTCATTCCAGGTACTGCCGTTCTCGATCAGATCGAGCATCGACAGGCGATAGATGATGATGAAGTCATCGCCGGCCGCTTCGCGTACGCGGCGAACAATTTCCACCGGCAGGCGCATACGGTTCTCGAAGCTGCCGCCCCAGCGGTCGGTGCGCTTGTTTACGTGGGCGACCAGAAACTGATTGATGAAGTAACCTTCCGAGCCCATTACTTCCACACCGTCGTAACCGGCCTCCTTGGCCAGCACAGCGCAGCGCGCGAAGTCGGCGATCTGCTTCTCGATGCCCTCTTCGTCCAGCTCTTTTGGAGTGAAAGGATTGATCGGGGCCTGCACCGCACTGGCCGAGACCTGCTTGGGGCTGTAGGCGTAACGGCCGGCGTGCAGAATCTGCATGCAGATCTTGCCGCCTTCGGCGTGTACCGCCTGGGTAATCACCTTGTGCTGGGCAGCTTCTTCCGGGGTGGTCATCTTGGCTGCGCCGTGGGCCACGCAGCCCTCTTCGTTCGGGCCGATGCCGCCGGTAACGATCAGACCAACACCGCCGCGCGCGCGCTCGGCAAAGTAGGCCGCCATGCGATTGAAGCCATTGGGGCGCTCTTCCAGTCCGGTGTGCATGGAGCCCATCAAGGTGCGGTTGCGCAGCGTGGTAAAGCCCAGATCCAGCGGGGCCAGCAATTCGGGATAAAGCGTTTGTGCGGTCATGGTTATCTCATCGCCTCGTCAGCGTCATCAGGACGGCTCTCGATTACCTGCGCGGAGCCTGTTGTGGGCAAAACAATAGGCCCAGCCAAGTGCCCACTCAATCACCCAAAGTGACACATTCATAACCCTGAATTACACTGCCGTCTCCCGCTCGACGCCTCCACCTCATAGACGACGGCCAATCCACGATGAAACTCGGCGACATTTCCGTCAGCTATCTGCTTAGCCTGCGCTCCGCGATTCGCCAGCAGCAGCTGGATCCAGCGCCGCTGCTGGAACGCTTTGGCATCACTGAAGCGCTGCTGGCCGAGCCGCACGCGCGCATCAGCATCCCGCGTTTCATGCGCCTGGGCAACGCGGCCATACGCTACACCAAGAACCCGGCCATTGGCCTGGCGATGGGCAATCACAGCCAGCTCAGCCACCTGGGGCTGGCCGGCATGACGGCGCAGTGCGCACCCGATCTGGCAACCGCCTTTGAGGTACTGGTGCGCTACGAGCGGCTAACCAGCCAGAACTACCGCGGCCATTCCAGCTTCGAGGCTCCGGCGCTGCGCTTCTACTCGATTGCGCCTTACAACATGTTCAATCTGTTCGTGGTCGATTCCGCCCTCTCGGCCCGCGCCCTGACGGGCAAGCAGCTGACTGGTGGCTTGGCGCAGCTGCGTGAGGTGCATATCGAGTTCCCGCCGCCAACCTACGCCGCCCGGTACGAAGAGCTGTTTCAATGCCCGGTGCTGTTTTCCCAGCCGCACAATCAATTGATGTGGGAACCGCGTAGCCTGCAGCTACCGCTGACGCAAAGCGCGCCCGGGCATTACCAGCACCTGCTGACGCTGTGCGACCAACGGCTGCATGAACTCACGCGGCATCGCGGACTGCGCGAGCGGGTGGAGAGCATAGTAGCGCCGCAACTGCACCAAAGGCTGCCCAGCCTGATGCAGGTCGCGCGCGAGCTTGGTCTGCCATCCTGGACCCTGCGCAGACGCCTGCAACAGGAAGACCACACCCGTTTTCAGGACATCATTGACGACATGCGCCGCGAGCTAGCCGTCAGCTATATTCGAGATACCGAACTGGCACTGGGCGAGATTGCATTTCTGCTGGGATTTTCATCACCGGAGGCATTTCAGCGCGCGTTCAAGCGCTGGACGGGATCGGCGCCAGGAGGCTACCGCCGGGGAATACTTGAGAAAGGAAAGACTTGAATAAAACAATTTAAAACAGGGATTTACCGCCTATTTCCAGAAAACGCATAAAGAGAATTACATCTCTTCAGCGTCTTCTACATCTTCATCACGTTGCTGCATCTGTTGTTCGATCAACTCTTCAATATAGTCACTCATTATCCATCTCCCTTTTCTTCTTTGACGATCATGACGTACTGCTAACGGGTTTTACGTTAGCCACGCCAGATGACATTCAGATGAACCAGAGAGTGGAAAGTTCCCGCACCTCAGACCAGCAATATCGCCACGACCACCAGCGCCAGGCACTCGAAGCCTTCAAGCAAGGCCCCGGCAGTATCGCCAGTGGTCCCGCCCAGGCGCACCAACAGCAGCTTGCGACAATACAGTAGCAGCGCCACGGCGACCAACAACGCTAACAGACCGGGCCAGCCAAAGCAGATCAAGGCCAGAGCATTCCCCGCCAACACCCATTGCAGGCGCAAACGCGGCATCGCCTGAGTAAGGCTGCTACCAAGGCCACCCGCGCGCACGTAGGCAGTACTCAGCAGCAGCGCCGGCAACAGGCAGCGCCCGAGCCAGGGCGCGATCAGCAACAGCTGCCACTGGTTATCAGCCAGCAAAACCAGTAGCGCGCAGTACTTCAACAGCAGACACAGCACCAGGGCCATCACGCCCATAGGGCCGCAGGCCGGGTCTTTCATGATCGCCAGGGTACGCTCGCGGTCGCCAAAGCCCCCAACCCAGGCATCAACGGTGTCGGCCAGGCCATCGAGATGCAGGCCGCCGGTGAGCCAGACCCAGGCCGCCAGCAACACCGCTGCACGCAGTATTACATCCACACCACCCAGCAGCGCATTTGCTGCGAGCAGTAATGCTCCCAGCAGCAAACCCACCAGCGGATACCAGAGCAAGGATTCCGCGCTTTCACTGGCAGTCGGCGAACGCCGCAGGCGAACCGGTAAGCGCGTCAGAAACTGCAATGCCACGGCGAAGGGCATCATGCGATGAGCTCTCGCAGGCCGTCTTGCCGATCAAACTGCAGCGACACCAGCTCGGCATAGCCTACCGTTACCTGCAACAACGCAGCGGGCGCCAACCCGCGGGCGCGCGCCAGCAGTAGCCGCATAACCCCGGCGTGGCACACCACCAGCAAGCGTTGCCCGGCATAGCACGCGTACAGGTGCTGCAGGGCGCTATCGATGCGCGCTGCAAAGGCTTGCAGCGACTCCGCGCCGGGCGGTGTATAGGCATAGGGGTCGGCCCAGAAGCGGCCAAGTTCGTCGGCCTGGGTCTGCATCAGCTCACTGGGATGCTTGCCTTCCCAGACGCCAAAGTGCAGTTCGCGCAGATCGTTGCTGTATTCCAGGGGCAAATTTCGCTGCACTGCCAGTTGCTCGGCAAAAAGCGCGCAGCGACGCAGCGGCGAACTGACAATACGCTGCCACCCGGACAGCGGCGCAACGGCCGTATTCAGTTGCTGCCAGCCGGTTTCCGTTAGCAGATCATCCAGGCTGCCGCGCAAGCCGCCTCCCTGCTCTGTTTCACCGTGGCGCAGAAAGTCCAGACGCAGGCTCATCGCAGGCTGACCGATACCGCAGCCTCCTGAAAGGTCGCCATTTCGTTGTGCAGACGGCAGGCCGACTGCAACAACGGCACTGCAACAGCGGCGCCACTGGCCTCGCCAAGGCGCATTTCCATGGCCAGCAGCGGCTCGGCGTCAAGGGCGTCGAGCAATTCCTGATGACAGGGCTCGGCACTGCGATGGCTGTACAGCAACCAGGGCGCCACACCGGGGTTCATGCGCTGAGCACAGAGCGCCGCCGCCGAACAGATATAGCCATCGACCAAGGCCGCAATACCCTCTTGCGCAGCGGCAATATAGGCGCCCGCCAGCGCCGCAATTTCCAGCCCACCCACGCGGGTCAGCGCTTCCAGCGGTGAATCAATGTGCGGCCGGTGCAGCTTCAGCGCCGCCTCGATCACTCGCGTCTTGTGCTGCAAACCGCCCCCCTTCATACCGGTGCCGGCCCCCACCAACCGGGCTACCGGCTGGTCGAGCAGCAGACAGGCCAGAGCGCAGGCGCTGCTGGTATTGCCGATGCCCATATCTCCGCCAATAAACAGATCAGCGCGTTTCTCGATGCTACGCTGCACTGCCTCCCGCCCTGCCAGCAGCGCGTGCGCACACTGCACGCTGGTCATCGCCCGCTGCTGGCGAAAATTGGCCGTGCCGGGGGCGATTTTCAATTGGCGTACCCCGGGCAACGGGCCCACTTCGTGCACCAGCCCCAGCTCCAGCAGCTCCAGTTCAGCGCCCAGGTGGCGAGCCAGCACGCTGATGGCCGCGCCACCTTGAGCAAAATTGGCGAGCATCTGACCGGTAACTTCCTGCGGGTACGCCGAAACACCTTCCTCAGCAATGCCGTGATCGGCGGCGAAAATGGAGATCCAGATGCGCTCAACAGCGGGCTGGCTGCGCCCTTGCAGCCCCGCCAGCGTGACGGCGAGCTGCTCCAGGCGACCGAGTGCTCCCAGCGGTTTGGTGAGTTGCGTCTGTCGCGCTAGCGCCTGCGCCCGCCTACCCCCGTCAAGACTTCGCGCCGCTGCCTGCCACCAAGCTCCTTTCACACGCTCTCTCCCTTCAAGGTCTGCGGAAGTCCCGCAATACAGACCACCACCCGTTCGCAGTGTGCTGCCAGTTCCTGATGCAACCAGCCTGCTTCGTCGACAAACCGCCGGCTCAACTCACCCATGGGCACCACGCCCAAGCCGGTCTCGTTACTGACCATGATCAAGCGCCCTGGCAACTGCTGAAGGCTGTCGAACAGCCGCTGACGCTCATGCGCCCAGCGTGTTGTGTCCGTGTCGAGCAACAGGTTGCTCAACCACAATGTCAGGCAGTCTACCAGCAGACAGCGCTCCTGCGAGGCGTGTTGTTGCAGCACCTGCGCCAGCGCCAATGGCTCCTCTACCAGCGCCCAGTCTGCGGGGCGGCGAGCACGATGATGCGCTACCCGCGCGGCCATCTCCGCATCGCGTGGCTGACAGGTGGCAATATAGGTGACCGACAGCCCGGATTCCAGCGCCAGCCGCTCTGCCATGCGGCTTTTGCCCGAGCGCGCGCCACCCAGAATCAGTTCATGCATGGGGCACCCCACAAAGCACGCGCAGTTTTTCCGTATCCAGATGCTGCGCCACTAAATCGGCTAGACGATCCAGATCGCGCTCGCGCAACGCAGCATAGTCCAGCCCCTGGGCGTTGCTTAGGCCAGCCCAGGCCAGAATCGCCCGCTGGGTCGCGGGCTGTTCGAAGAAGCCGTGCAAATAGGTGCCCGCCACCTGGCCGTCTGCGCTCAGCGCACCCTCGGTTTTGCCACCGTGCAGCTGTACCAGCGGCCGGCCCAACGCCGGCCCCATACTCACGCCGGCGTGAATTTCGTACCCACTGACGGCGGCCTGCGCCAGGCTCAGCGTGCCCGTCACGTTGGTGAGCTGTTTCGCCGCGCGCAATTCGGTGTGCATGTCGAGCAAGCCCAGCCCCTGAACATCACCCGGCGCACCCTCCAGCCCCAGCGGGTCAGCCAGCCGCGTGCCCAGCATCTGAAAGCCACCACAGATACCCAACAGCTTACCGCCGTAACGTAAATGCCGTTGCAGAGCCTGATCCCAACCCTGGCTACGCAAATAGGCAAGATCGGCTGCGACGCTTTTCGAGCCTGGCAGAATCATCAGATCGGCCGGCGGGATCGGCTGGCCCGGCCCAACGAATGTCAGCTTGACCTGCGGATGCAGGCGCAACGGATCAAAGTCGGTATGGTTACTGATGCGCGGCAGCACTGGCACTACCACCCGAATAGCGTTCTGCTGTTTGGCCACCTGCCGGGTGTCTACCGCGTCCTCGGCTTCGAGGTGCAAGTCATGCAAGTACGGCAGCACGCCAAGCACAGGTTTGCCGGTACGCTGCTCCAGCCAGCGCAGGCCCGGCTCCAGTAGTGCAATATCGCCACGAAACCGGTTGATGACAAAACCCTGCACCCGCGCCTGCTCGCTCGGCGACAACAGCTCAAGCGTGCCCACCAGGTGAGCGAACACGCCGCCCTTGTCGATATCGGCAATAATGATCACCGGACAATCCACTGCCTCGGCAAAGCCCATATTGGCAATATCGCCTTCGCGCAGATTGATTTCAGCCGGCGATCCGGCACCCTCCACCAGAATGACCGGGTAGCGGCTGCGCAAGCGTTCATGCGCCGCCAGCACGGATTGCATGGCGATTGGCTTATAGGCGTGGTAGGCCACCGCATCCATATTGCCGACGGGCTGGCCCTGAATGATGACCTGCGCCCCCACATCGCTGTTGGGCTTGAGCAGAATCGGGTTCATGTCGGTATGCGGGCTGAGGCGCGCGGCCTGCGCCTGCACCGCCTGAGCGCGGCCGATCTCGCCGCCATCCTCGGTCACCGCTGCATTGAGCGCCATGTTCTGTGGCTTGAACGGCGCCACCGCCACGCCCTCGCGCACCAGCCAGCGGCACAAAGCGCTGACCAAGGTACTCTTGCCCGCATCCGAGGTCGTGCCCTGCACCATCAAACTGCTCATGCCAACTCCTTCAGACAGTCCTGCAGCGCCAGCTGCAACCGCTGCCATTGTGATTCTGAGCGCGGCAAACCGAAACGCACGCCAGCCAACTCGGGAAACAACCTGACCAGCACACCGCGCCGCGCCAAGCTGCGGTAAAGCGCCGGCGCCTGCGCGGCACCTGGCTGGCGCCATTGAAACAAACCGCAACCGCCGCCGCCCTGCAGACCCGATGCGTTCAGCAACGAGTCCAGGCGATCACTGTCCTGCAACAGGCGGCTACGCCACAACTGCTGAGTACGGCGGTCCCCGAGGATTGCTTGCCCCACTGCGCGCGCCGGTCCGCTGACCGTCCAGGGGCCCAGTTGCTCTTCAAGCGCGGCCAGTGTGTGCTCGGCGGCCAGCACAAAGCCCAAGCGTAGGCCCGCCAGACCGAAGAACTTGCCCACCGAGCGCAGCACGATCAAGCCTGGCAAATGACTGTGGGGTGCCAGACTGCAGCCTGGCGTCACATCCATAAAAGCCTCGTCCACTACCAGCCAGCCCCCTGCGCAACAAGCGTCTGATGCCACTGCAACAAGCGTTCAGCCGATATCAGTTGGCCTGTAGGGTTGTTCGGGTTGACCACCACCAGCACATCCAGCTGCCCCAGCTGCTGTGCAGACACACCAGGGCTGAGGCTGACGACCTCATGCCCGGCGCGCACCCAGGCCTGACGGTGCTCGGCATAGGTCGGCTCGACAATGCCTACGCGGCAGGGGCGGCGCAGCATCGGCAAGGCCTGGATCGCGGCCTGCGACCCTGCTACCGGCAGCGCCCGGGGCGCAGCGTAATAGTCGGCAGCCATCTCGCCGAGTCCATCGTCCGGCTCGGGCAGACGGCTCCAGACCGAATGTGGCAATGGGGGAATCGGCCAATGGTAAGGCGCCAATCCGGTGGACAGGTCCAGCCATTGCTCAAGCGGCAGGCCAAATTCGCTGGCCGCACGGCGCAGGCGCCCGCCGTGCTCAAGCATGGCTAAGAATCCACACCAGCAGGATCAGCAGTAGCCATACCAGCAGACTGCGGCGCACCAGCTGCAGCGCACGCAGAATATCCTGCGCGCGCGGCGCGGCGCCCAGCCCCAACGTTGGCCGGGTAACGGATTCACCGTGGTACACCGCCGCGCCGCCCAGTTGCAGTTGCAGCGCGCCAGCGCCCGCCGCCATCACCGGACCGGCGTTGGGGCTGTCCCAGGCGGCGGCCTGAGTACGCCAGCTGCGCCAGCCGCTGCCAGCATCACCACATAGGCAGTAGCTCAGCGCCACCAGCCGAGCGGGCAGATAATTGAGCACATCATCCATGCGCGCGGCGACCCGGCCAAAGAGTAGAAAACGCGGGGTGCGGTAACCCCACATGGCATCCAGAGTGTTACTCAGGCGATACAACACCACACCAGGCGCGCCCAGCAGCAGAAACCAGAACAAGGCGGCAAAGAGTGCATCACTGCCGTTCTCCAGCACCGACTCAACCGTAGCTCTGGCAATGCCCTCCTCGCTCAGCTGCCGGGTGTCGCGACTGACAATGCGGCCTACCAACTCGCGCGCCAAGGGTAAATCCTTGCGTTGCAGTGCTTCGGCAATGGGCCGTGCGTGCGCTGTCAGGCTCTGGCCACCAAGACATACATACAGGCAGAGCACGGCAAACACCCAGCCCAGCACCGGCCAACTGGCCAGCCAGTAAGCCAGCACGGTAAAGGGGAGTACCGCCAGCGCCCAGGCAAGAGCGCCGCGCAGAATGCTGTTGTGCCGATTCAACCGCTGCTCCAGGTACTGGGCCCAGCGGCCAAAGCCAACCAGCGGGTGCCAACGTGAAGGTTCACCCAGCAAGCGATCCAATAGCGCAGCCAGCAGGGCCGCAGGCAGCAGGCCGGTCACCTGGCACGCCAGCCGGCAATAATGCCGACCAATTGTTGCAGCCCGTCGGTCAGCGCGCCCACACCCGGCTGCAGGATATCCGCCGATTTGATCTCGTGTAGCTGCCCGTTCCGTACCGCAGGTATTGCCTGCCAACCGTCACGGGCACTGACTTGCTCAGGGCGAAAGCGCTTGCCGCACCAGGAGCCAATAATGATATCCGGCGCGCGGCGTACCACCTCCTGCGGGTCGGCGATAATGCGCTGGCGCGCACCGGGCGCAGAGGCCAGCTCGGCAAAGCAGTCCTGGCCACCGGCCAGTTCAATCAACTCGCTGACCCAGCCAATGCCGGAAATCAGCGGCTCGTTCCATTCCTCAAAATAAACCCGGGGCCTTGCGGCACCCTGCGGCGCGGCATTGCGCACCTGCAGCAGCCCATCTTCCAGTTCGGCCACCAGTTCAGCGGCGCGCTCAGCCGCACCGACCAGGGCGCCCAGCGTTGAGATCATGCGCAAGATGCCGGCAATGCTGCGCTGATTGAACAGATGCACCTCTAACCCGGCGCGCGCCAGATCAGCCAGCAAACCGGCCTGCAGATCGCAATAACCCAGCACCAGATCCGGCTCTAGCGCGATGATCTCGTCTATTTTGGCGCTGGTGAAGGCGGCGATTTTCGGCTTTTCCTTGCGCGCCTGCGGCGGCCGCACGGTAAAACCGGAGATGCCGACGATACGCTGCTGCTCACCCAGGCAATACAGCACCTCACAAGTTTCGGTCGACAGGCAGACGATGCGCTGCGGTCCGCTACCGATGTCATCTGCGCTCACTCGTGTGCCCCCCATTGATCAACAAACAGCAGCTCATCCAGACTACGCGGCCGCGCCCACTGCTCCTGTACCAGCATGGGCTCTGGGTAAAACTCGGCTACTGGCCCCAGGCACAATACCGCGATGGGTTTGGCGCCGGGCGGCAACTGCAACAGGCTGGCCAGCGCCTGCGGCTCGAACAGCGACACCCAGCCCATCCCCAGCCCCTCTGCCCTGGCTGCGAGCCAGAGATTCTGGATCGCACAGGCCAACGAGGCCAGATCCATCTCCGGCAGCGTGCGGCGGCCAAACACATGAGCCTCGCGGCCCTCGGGCAAGGCGGCCACCAGCAGTTCGGCGCAGTCGCGCACGCCCTGCACTTTCAAGCGCATGAACTCATCACGACGCTCACCCAGAGCCTCTGCCGTGGCCTGACGCTCCTGCTCCACCAACTGATGAATTTGCTCGCGTAAGACGCCGCTGCGGATGCGGATAAAGCGCCAGGGCTGCATCAAGCCAACACTGGGCGCCTGGTGCGCGGCCTGCAGCAGGCGCTGTAGTAACTCGTCTGCCACCTCGCCGCCGATAAAGTGCCGCATGTCCCGGCGCTCGCGAATGGCGCGGTACAGCGCGTCCCGCTCGGCAGCGGAGTAGGCATGCGGCAGGTTCATGGCCGGAACAGTGCCGCCGCTGCCGAGGGGTTACTGGGCAGGTAAAAGTGGATGTAAGACGCTGTCATACGCTCCTGCCGGTAAACCGCCTCGGCGGTGCGCCGATAGTTGGGGCACTCGCCGCGCACCAGTGGCTGCAGTTCGCAGGTCAGCTGCGAATGATGGAAGGTGTGGCCATGCAATCTGCCCTCTGGCAACTCAACTGCCTGCAAAGCAAGGGCGCTGAGGCGCTGCTGCATGGCCGCATCACCACTCAGTAACCCGCACATCTCGAAGCGCTCGCCCTGCAGGTCGGTCAGACTGTCGAGCAGGTAGAGCATGCCACCGCACTCGGCGACGATCGGCTTACCCATCAGGTGGTGCTCGGCTATCTCCGCCTGCATCGCCTTGTTGCCCGCCAGTTGCGCGGCGTGCAATTCGGGATAACCGCCGGGCAGATAAAGGCTATCCACATCGGGTAGATGGGCATCCTGCAGCGGCGAAAAGTAAAGCAGATCGGCGCCCAGCGCCTGCAACAGCTGTAGATTGGCCTGATAGACAAAAGCAAACGCCGCGTCGCGTGCCACGCCAATGCTGACGCCGGCGAGCAGCGGCTCAAGGTGCTGCGCTGCCGGCGCGGCAAAGCTCACCGGCGCCGGCAGCGCATCGCTCACGCTGGCAGCCAGTGCGCTGGCGGCGGCATCAAGCCGAACCTCCAGATCAGCCAACTCGCCTGCCTGAACCAGCCCCAAGTGGCGGCTGGGCAAGGCGATATCGGCCGAGCGTGGCAAGGCGCCAAACCAGCGGATGTCGGCCGGCAGGCTGTCGCGCAGAATCTCGCCATGCCGCGCGCTACCCAGCTTGTTGCCCAGCACGCCGGCAAAGGGCAGATCAGCCTGAAAATTCGCCAGTCCGTACGCCATGGCGGCGAAGGTCTGCGCCATGCCGGAACCGTCGATAACCCCCAGCACCGGCACACCAAACTGGCGCGCGAGATCCGCCGCCGAGGGCGTACCGTCAAACAGCCCCATAACGCCTTCAATCAGAATCAGGTCGGCCTCACCTGCGGCTTCCCACAACAGCCGCTGGGACTGCTCCAGCCCCACCATCCACAGATCCAGCTGATGTACCGGCGCGCCGCTGGCGACCTCCAGGATCATCGGATCAAGAAAGTCCGGCCCACATTTGAACACCCGCACCTTGCGACCCGCGAGCCGATGCATGCGCGCCAACGCGGCAGTAACCGTGGTTTTGCCCTGCCCTGAGGCCGGGGCGGCAATCAATACCGCCGGGCAGTGTCTGCTAGTCAAAACTCGATCCCCTTCTGCGCCTTGATACCGGCTTTGAATGCATGCTTGACCATGCCCATCTCAGTCACCGTATCGGCGACCTCAAGCAGCGCCGTGGGTGCGCCACGACCGGTGATCACCACATGCTGCGCGGGGGGCCGGGCCTGAATATCCGCGATGACCTGTTCAAGCTGCAAATAGCCGTATTTGAGCGCTATGTTCAGCTCATCCAGCAGCACCAGAGCCACATCTGGGTCGCGCATCAGCTCTACCGCCACCGCCCAGGCCGCTTGCGCCTTGGCCATATCATCCTGACGATCCTGGGTTTCCCAAGTGAAGCCGGCACCCATCACGTGATAACGCACCTCATCGGGAAAGCGGCGAAAGAAGCTTTCCTCACCGGTGCTTTTTGCGCCCTTGATGAACTGCACGATACCAATGCGCAAGCCATGCCCCAGCGCCCGCGCGGCCATGCCGAAACCCGAACTGCTCTTGCCCTTGCCGTTACCGGTCAGCACCAACAGCACACCACGTTCCTGCTGTGCGACGGCGATTTTTTCGTCCACCACCGTCTTCTTGCGCAGCATGCGCTGGCGATGGCGCTCATCGCGTTCCGGGTCCTGCTCACTCATGCCTGATGGCTCTGTTTGCCGAGCAAGGTCTGCGCGCTGCGTGCGCCTATGTAGAGCACCACGGCGATGCCCACATACAGCGCCAAAGTGCTCAGGTACTGAGGGTAGTAATGCGCGATACGCTCAACCATGCCCATCAAGGTCGGGGCGTCATAACGGCCTGACAAAAAGTAGAAACCGCCGCTGGAGAACAGCTGGCAGACCAGCGCACTCAGCGCCATCACAGGTACCAGAATCGCCAGCGAGCCGGCCGTTTCGCGGTGCCAACCGGCGTACAGACGGCCACCAAACCAGAGTGCGCCGTAGGCTGGAATCAGCATCCAGTAGGCAACGCTCATGCAATGGTGGCCGGCGTTGATCCAGCCGACGCTGGCGACGTCAATCAGCGTCGCTTCAGCAAACAGCAGCGGGAATACCCATTTAGGTCGCAACAGCACGCCCGCCAGAAAGAACACCGCCCAGGAGGCGCTGGGCAGGTTTTGCAGCGGAAAGTGGCTACCACGGGTCATGGCCATCAATGCCACCAGCGCAACGCCGATGTACAGCTGGGTAGATCTGGACAGGTTAAGCACGGTCGTTCTCCTCGTTGAAAACAGCAAAGCGTTTGCGCCCTGGTCAGCGCAAACGCCTTTGGCTACCGTCCCGGTAGAGACGGCTGGGTCCTGCAGCCTGGCCTACATGGCCTGGTAGCGCAGGGTCAGGTACCCCGCGCGACCCGGTTGCTGGTAGGTGGCGGCGGTTTCGTAATCGGTATCGAACAGATTGGTGATCTGCGCCTGTACCCGCCAGGCGTGACTCAGCCAGTAGGTAGCACGCAGATCAAGGGTGTTATACCCGGGCAGGTCCGTACTGTTTGCGGCGTTATCCCAGCGCCGACCTTCGGCGTGCAGGCTGGCGCCAACGCCGATGCGACCAAAGCGGCGATCCACATCCAGATTGAAAACCTGCTCGGCGCGGCGCGGCAGCAGGTCGCCCTGGCCGGCGCGATTGGACGCGTTTTTCGGGTCCTGCAGGGTCAGGTTGCCCTGCCAGCTCCACCCCAACAGCTGGGTAGCGGCTTCCAGCTCCAACCCGTTGATGGTGGCCTTGTCGATGTTCTGCGCCTGTAGCCCAGCGCCGCTGTTGAAATAGGCGATCAGATCGTCGATCTCATTGCGAAACGCGGTGGCCGACCAGTTGCCCCAGTCGTGCCAGCCTTGTAGCCCGGCCTCCAGGCTCTTGGAGCTTTCCGGTTCCAGGTCTGCATTACCAAAGCCGGGGTAATACAGTTGATTGAAGGTCGGTGCCTTGAACGCTGTGCCGTAACTGGCCACCGCACGCAATGCATCGGTGAGTTGCAGGCCATAACCCAAACTGCCGGTGTTGTGCGCACCAAACTGCTCGTTGTCGTCATGGCGCAGGCTGAGCTGCACTTCGTGACGGCCGAACTGCGCCAGGTATTGCGCGTAAACGCCGTGGTTGTCGCGGCCGTCTTCGGCGAAGGTGCCGGTGCCGTTGACCTCGTCGTCCAGCCAGTCGTAGCCCAGGGTCAGCAGTTGCCCTTCTGCTAGGCGCAGGTCGTTTTGCCAGCCGAAGCTATCGCGCCGGGTATCGATGCGGGTGTTGAAGGTGTTGCCGTTGAAGGTGTCGGTCTTGTCTTCACTGCGACCAGCCTGCAGGGTCACATCCCAGGCGCTCAGCGGCGAGAAGCGGGCACGTGCGCCGTACACCTTGGTGACGTTGTCAGCGTTGGCCTTGAAGCCGGAGTCGTAATCGTTGTGCGAGTCGACCTGCAGGATATTGCCATCCAGCGTCAGTCCGTTGGCAAAGCGGTAGCCGCCGCTGAGATTGGCCGATAGCTCGCGGTAACCGTCATGGTCCACTTCGCGCGAAGGGCGCGCATCAATGCCTTCATCTTTCAGGCTGCTGGCACCCAGGTTGTACCAGGCCTTGTCGTCGCCGCCCGACACTCCGGCAGTGCCGGAAAGGTGCTGCGCGCTGCCAACAGTGGTCGAGAAGTACGGCTGCGCCCCGCCATCACCGCCCCGGCGGGTGAAAATTTGAATCACCCCGCCAATCGCCTCTGAACCATACAGGCTGGAGCGCGGCCCACGCACCACCTCAATCCGCTCAATCTGCTCTACCGGCAGGTTTTGCAGCGCGGCGTCGCCGGTGGTAGCTGACCCTATGCGCACGCCATCGATCAACACCAGCACCTGATTGGTACTGGCGCCGCGAATGCTGATCGTGGTGTTCTTGCCGGGGCCACCGGTGTTGACCAGGTTGACACCCGGCACACGGCGCAGCAACTGGTCGACACTGGTGACCTGCAGTCGCTCGATATCGTTACGATCAAACACGCTGGTGGCAGCAATGCTTTGCGCGCCGCTCTGCGCCGTTCGGGTGGCGGTCACCACCTGATCATCAAGGCTCAGGGTATGTGCTAAAGAAAGGGAAGACAGGCCAACGAGGCCAAGCGCCACCGGGGCGCGAAAAAAAGTTTTCATGCTGCGTGATTGCTCCGTCGTACCCACCCGCACGACACTGACTGAGATACACAGTGGCGGAGGCAGGAGAACGGCAGCCAGCAAGCATCGGCGGGCCGTACACCTACAGCGCCCACCGCACTGTTGTGATTCGCATCAGGCCGGTCTCCGGGCTTGCGATTGGATCTGTTGATCCTGCGACCTGAACCTTCCCATGCACAGCACAGTGGTTTTCTCAGGGGCATCGCCGTGAGGCGAACATCGCTTACCGTTGCGGGGGCAGCGCCGGAATTGTCTGCATTGGCAGACGCACCGGCTTCCCAGTTTCACCCTCTCTGAATAGAGGGAACCTGAAGCAGGCGTGAAGAGTAGAGAGTTTGCCGCAGAGCGTCAACCGAGCTTTAACGCCGCCCGCATAACGGGCAAAACCGGCCACGCTGCGCCAGAATCGTGCAGTTCAGCGCGGGCCGGGGCGGGTAACTGGCGTTTTCAGCAGTGCGTCGTAATTGAGAATGGTTTGAGCGACATCGCACAGCTTCTGGCTTCGTTCCATGGCGGCACTCTGCAACGCGCGAAACGCCTCTTCCTCACTCAAACCCTGTTGTGTCATCAGCACGCCCTTGGCGCGCTCGATGGTCTTGCGCTCGCTGAGGCTGCGGCGCGCGTTTTCCAGCTCGTCGTGCAACTGCTGCAGGCGCACGGTCTGCTCGTGCAACACCTCCAGCACCGAGCGCTGCACGTGATTGCCCAGACGCTCACCTGGCAACGGATCAAGCTCCGTAGCCTGTACGTTGTACAGCCGCGCCGCCGGCGTATTGGCCTCGTCATCCAGGCTGTTGAGCCGCTTCAGCAAGCGGCGCTGGCTATCCAGATCCGCCTTGGCCTGGCTGGTACTGTGCTCACACATCAGTTGCAGTTTATCGGCCAGGTCGTCCTCGACCTGCTTCATGCTGTCGATACGCTGCGAGGTGAGTTCAAACCACAACTCGCCCATCGCCGCCTGCACCTGGCTTCGCTCATTGGTACGGGCCGCCACCTGCCGCAGCCGTGCGATCTCACCCACCAGCTCTTCACTGCAGAGGGTCAGCCAATGACGCTTGCTGTCGGGGTCGGCGAACTCGATAAAGGTATCAAAACAGCGACGCTGGGCATCTTCGAGATAAGCCAGCTTGTCGCGCTGGGTTTGGTCGAAGTAACCGGCGATAAAACCGGAAACCCCAATAGCCCGCTCCTGCCCCGCCAGTTCCTTGCCCTGCATGAAGTTGAACATCGCCACCAGGGCGCGTGTTACGCGCGGATCGACTGCGGTGTCCGCCGCTTCAAATACCACAGCCAGCAAGCCGGCGATCAGGCGGGTAAAGCTGCGAGTCGCGTCCTGCGCGCTGATTTGCTGCGCGCGCACTCGCCGCCGCACGGCCGGTAGCGCGTCCAGGCCGTGCAATACAAAGGCGACGCGGGTAAACAGGCGCGCCTTGTCGGCGCCGCAGCCGTGCTCTATATCCATGCGGTTGAAGGCCTTGCGTACTCGCTCAGCGCAAGCGCTGGCAGTCGCAGACAGCTCATCCAGCGGCTGCCGGTAACGTTCCGCCTGGCCTCCCAGATACATGTTGGAAAAGCCGCGTTCACGCTGCAGCGCGTGCACCAGACGGCTGATTTCGCTGACCAGCTGACAGGTCAGCGCCAGTGCCTGCAGCCCCTGCATTTCACTGCGCCGGGCCGCCAGCATGAAATCAAGCGCTGTCGACATATCTCCCCCTCCCCGGTCTGAGATGCCGGTTCAGCAAAGACGCAGCAATACCTGTGCCATCCGGCAGCCGGGCCACCCTGCGCACCGGCCTTTGCAGTGGAAACAATGCCACCTAATGTGAAGACAACAATGACTCTCGTTTCGCAGGAGACACCAACATGTTCGAACCCGGCCAACTGCACCTCGCGCGCATGCGTCTGCTGCCGACCGACAGCGGTTTCAGTATCGACATTCGCTATCAGGTGGAGCAGCAAGGCAAGGCAGTCAGCTTCCATGTCACCGGTGAAGTCAACGGCGAGGCGATTGACGAAGGTTTCACGCTAACGCGCGACAGCGCGTTCAACTTTGCCAGTGATATTGATCACCTGCTGCGCCGCCACCAGGTGTTGTCGCCTGAGTTCATGTCGCTGACGACGCATCACGAATACGACGCCATGTTCGAGGACATCCGCAGCCAGTTGCATGCCTGGCACGGCGAAGCCATCGACCTGGATCAGTTCACCTAGGTAGCGCAGGGAGGTAAAACCAGACGGGAAACAGCCAACTGACGGGCAACAAAAAACCCCAGTTGCGTGAGCAACTGGGGTTTATCTGATATGGCGCAGCGGACGGGACTCGAACCCGCGACCCCCGGCGTGACAGGCCGGTATTCTAACCAACTGAACTACCGCTGCGCATCAGCTCAAAACCCTGCAAAAACGTCGCTGCAGAGCGTCTGAACTGGCGCGCATTGTAAACATTCCATCAAGGGAGTCAAGCACTTGCGTGAGATTTATTATCCACGCGATAACTGTGGCGAAGCGTGCCTCAGAGCGCCCCGCGCGTGCGCCTTTCAATAGCCGGCTGCGCCCATTCGCCACCACAGTGCGCAACGGCTGCGCCTCATCATTGCTCCCGATTAACAGATAACACTTTGGCGCATCAGCGTTTGCCTTGCGGGCGCAGAGCGACCATGATGAAGACAAACCCCACACAAAGGATCAAGCCCATGCCGTGGTACGGATGGCTGTTTATCGCACTGGCGCTCGGCAGCATCGTCGGCAGCCTGCTGATGCTGCGCGACAACGCCGGGAGCAACAAGGTCAGCAAGGAAACCATTGCCCGTGTGAAAGCGCGCGAAGCGGAACTCGCAGCAGAGGAAGCGCGCGAAGAAAAGCGGTAGACTAGCGGCGCAAACGCCACCCCCTGGCTCGGATTCATTTGCGTGCGGGCATTTTTTTGCTCGCCGCCGACAAGACAGTTACAGATCATGGTCAATTCTCTGCAAGCTCAACTCCTCAAAGCCGGCCTGGTTGACGAGAAAAAACTCAAGCAAGCACAGCGCGCCAAGAAGAAGGCCGCCAAAACCGAACCCGCGCAGGACACCGGCAAAGCCATTGCCCAGGCGCGCACGGAAAAGGCCGAGCGTGACCGCCAGCTCAATCAGCAACGCCAGGAAGAGGCCGCGCGCAAGGAGCGTGAGGCGCAGGTCAAGCAGATGGTCGAGAACAGCAAGCTGGATCGCAGTGGCGGCGAAACGCCCTACCAGTTTGTCAGCAAGAACAAGATCAAGAAGATTCACGTCACCAAGGAGCAGTTCGATCTGCTTAGCCGCGGTCGCCTGGGTATCACCCGGCTGTCGGGCAACTTCGTGCTGATCCCGCTGGAAATCGCTGAAAAGGTACGCGAGCGCGCACCACACTGGCCGGTCTACGTCGCCCAAGCCAAGGCCGAAGCACCAGCCGAAGATGATCCTTATGCTGCCTTCCAGGTCCCTGATGACCTGATGTGGTAGCACTGATGTAGCCCGGCGCCTTGCGCGCCGGGCTACTTGGCCGACGCTATTCTTCGGCTTCCAGCTCTTCTTCAGTCTGCTCTGGCTGATCAATCTCGCTGTCGTCTACCAGATTTTCGTCATCCTTCATGCGCTCCTGCTTGTCGCGCTCATCCTCGTGCTCCTGCTCTGAACAACTGGGCTTGAGCAGGAAGGTGTCAGACACATCGATCAGGCCGATGTGCTCGATGGTCCGACGGCCGATCAGCACCGGGTAAGTCATGTCGCCGCGGTCACGCAGGGAAAACTGCTCCTCGTAAACCTGGTCACCCATGCAGATCGACATTTTCACTACCGGACGACGATCGGAGCCACCCGCGCCGCGCACCAGAATGCGGCGAAACACCGGACGCTCGAATTTCATGGTGACCAGCTCGCCGGAGTCGGCATCCTTCACCGGAACGTCGTAGCGGACCCAGGGCTTGCCCTTGTGCTCGAAGGTCTCCAGATTGACCGCATGCATCGACGAGGTCAGTGCCCCCGAATCGACCTTGATCTTCACGGCCGTATGCTCAGGCATGATCAGACCCTTCTCGATCCAGCCCACTACCTGCTTCTCGTGGCGCTCGCCCGCCTCGTCCACGCGATCATCGCTACCGGCCTGAGCCATGCCCGCGACGGACGCCAGCAGTACACACGCTGATAACGACATCACCTTGAAAACTGACTGCATGAGAAATCCTTATTGCAAACATCAGAATAGACTGGACCACGCCCGGAAAGTGCCCTCCGCCCTGCGGCAGAACACCGGTTTCGGCGCTTTATATACCAGTTAAGACGATAAGAACACCTGTCTATCTTATATCGACCAATCACAGAAACCGATTAGCACTTGAAAGCCGGCGCCACATGACGTCAAATTGACATCATGCATGCCAATAAAATATCACTCAGGTTATGCAGCTCACTGCCGATATGCTCGGTACCGGGATCTGACTAGTCAGCTTCCGCTACCAATGCAGAACAATTAAAACAAAATGCCGTATGCCATTCAGTGCGTGGAGGTTGTAGATGAAGCTGTTGCGCAGCATTCGAATCAGTCAACGGATCTGGCTGATCCTGATTATTGCACTGGCCAGTACCCTGATCATGGAGGGTGTATCCCTCTCCCATCTGCACAAGGAAATCCGCGACGCCGAGATCACCAAGGCAACCCACCTGGTGGAGGTAGCGCACGACCTGATGAACTTCTACCACCAGAAGGAACTCAGTGGCGAGCTCACCGGTGAGCAGGCGCGGCAGGAGGCAATGGCAGCGCTGGGCAGCCTGCGTTATGACGGTAATGAGTACTACTGGGTCAATGACATGAACAACATCATGGTCATGCACCCGCTGGCGCCGCAAACCGTCGGGGTCGACCTGACCACGATGCAGAACACCGAAGGCGTCAATGTCATCAGCGAGATGGTCGCGCTCGCCCGCTCCAAGGGCACCGCCAGCTTCGAGTACAACTGGCCCAAGCCGGGCGAAGAGGAAGGCACCCCCAAGATTGCCGCCTTCAAGCACTTTGCACCATGGGATTACATGGTTGGCACCGGTATCTACATAGATGACATGCAGGCCAAGTTCCGCAGCGCCATCACCAGCTCCGTCATCATCATGACCCTGGTTACCCTCGCCATGGTTGCCCTCCTCTACGTGATCGGCCGTAGCATTACCCAGCCGCTCAATAGCGTCGTCGATGCCATGCGTGGCGTAGCAAGCGGCGAAGCCGATCTGAGCCGCCGGCTGGACGACGGTGCCCGCGATGAGGTCTCGCAGATCGCCCACTACTTCAATCAGTTCAACCGCAACCTGGCCGACATCATCCAGCAACTCGGCGACAGCGCTCGTCAGTTGATCAGCTCGAGCCATCAGCTGGATCAGATCAGCGGCAACAGCCTGCGCGATATGAACACCCAGTCAGAGCGCATGGAGTTGATGGCCACGGCGATCAACGAGATCACCTATGGCGTACAGGATGTAGCGCAGAACGCCAACGCCGCCGCGCAGGAGGTAGAGAACGCCAATGAAGGCGCCAACAACGGTCGCTATCAGGTCGACAAGACCATTCAGGAGATCAAGCTGCTGTCCGGCAGCGTGCAGACCGCCGTCGAGCACATGGAAACCCTGTCCAGCGATGCGCAGGAAATCACTTCCGTACTGGACGTGATCCGCAACATCGCAGAGCAGACCAACCTGTTGGCGCTCAACGCCGCGATTGAAGCCGCTCGTGCCGGTGAGATGGGCCGCGGCTTTGCCGTGGTGGCCGATGAGGTGCGCAATCTGGCGCAACGCACGCAGAAGTCGACCGAAGAGATTCACAACATGATCACCAAGCTGCAGACCAATACGCAGACGGTGGTCGGGGTGATCAACGACAGCAGCCGCCATTCGCAGCAAAGCGTCGAGCAGGTCAATGAAGCCGGCAAGGCGCTGGAGCTGATCGCCCACTCGATGGAGCAACTGGTGGCCCTGAACGCCTCCATCGCCAGCGCCACGACCCAGCAGTCCACCGTGGTCGAGGATGTCAATCGCAACGTAACCGAAGCCGCCGAGCTGGCCCGCGAGACCACCGACGGCGCGCGGGAAACCGCGCAGGCAGGCCAGCATCTGGCCAGTCTGGGTCGCCAGATCGACGAGTTGCTCAAGCGCTTCCGCGTTTAATCATAGCCACAAAAAAGCGCGCAACCGGATGGCCGGTTGCGCGCTTTTTACTGTCTGCTTGCTGCCTTCGGGGTCAGAGCACCATGACCGCCAACCAGCCGAAAGCAATCAACGGTAGGTTGTAATGCAGGAAGGTGGGTACCACGGTATCCCAGATGTGGTTGTGCTGGCCGTCTACATTGAGACCAGCAGTTGGACCCAGCGTGGAGTCGGAGGCCGGTGAACCGGCATCACCCAACGCCGCCGCCGTGCCGACCAGAGCAACAATCGCCATCGGGCTGAAACCCAGCTGCATCGCCAGTGGCACGTAAATGGCGGCAATGATCGGGATAGTCGAGAACGACGAGCCGATCCCCATGGTGATGAGCAGGCCCACCAGCAGCATCAGCAAGGCAGCCAGCGCGCGATTGTTGCCAATCAACTCAGCCGAGCTGTCGACCAGCGTCTGGATCGCGCCCGTGGCCCGCATCACTTCGGCAAACCCGGCTGCCGCAATCATGATGAAGCCAATCATCGCCATCATTTTCATGCCCTCGGTGAAGACGCCATCGGCGTCTTTCCAGCGCACTACCCCAGACACCGAGAAAATCACGAAACCGGCCAAGGCACCCATGATCATCGAGTCCAGCCACAGCTGAATAACGAAAGCGGCCACCACCGCTGCCAGCGCCACCAGTAGCGACATCGGGCTGTAGCCGCCTTCCATCCGCTCGACCTGACGAATACGCGCGACATCGTATTCACGTGGCTTGCGGTAACTGATGAAGATCGCCACCAGCAGACCCAGCAGCATCCCCAGCGCCGGCAACGCCATGGCGTGCATCACATTGATGTCTGCCACTTCGGCGCCGCTTTCTGCCACATTGGCGAGCAGAATATCGTTGAGGAAAATGCCACCAAAACCGACCGGCAAAAACATGTACGGGGTAATCAGACCAAAGGTCAGCACGCAGGCCACCGCCCGGCGATCCAGGTTCAATCGCGCCATAACGTACAACAGCGGCGGCACCAGCAGGGGAATAAAGGCAATATGAATCGGCAGTATGTTCTGTGAAGCAATCGCCACACTGCCAAGCAACAACACCAGAATGAGCTTCAGCAGCCCTGCCCCGCCCTGCTGCTGGCGGTCAACCAACTGCAGCGCCCGGTCCGCCAGCGCATGTGCCAAACCAGATTTGGCAATGGCCACTGCAAAGGCGCCGAGCAAGGCATAGCTCAGCGCGATGTTCGCCCCTTTGCCCAGACCGCTCTGAAAGGTTTCCAGCGTGGCCTGCAGCCCCAAGCCACCCAGCAGACCCCCCGTGAGCGCGCCCAGAATCAACGCCACTACCACGTGTACCCGACACAGGCTCAACACCAACATGACGGCAACTGCCGCAACTACCGCGTTCATTCAGTCTCTCCAGCAAAGTAGGCCCGGTTACCGGCCGCGCTGGCCAGACAACCCTCAAAGGTCGCGTACTCTGCCGAACACCGCTGCCGCTGTCAAAAGCCCCGCGACCGAAGGCCGTCCCGGCCTGCAGCAACATTGCGCAACAGATGCAGGTAACGCCCGCTTCGCCGGCTGTCTGAGGCCAACTCAGCTGCTGACAAAAGGCCGATCCTTTACCGCCTCGGCAAAGGCGCGTGACAACGCTGCCGTGGTCACGCCGATCATCAACGCGCCGTTGAGCGCCTCCAGCGGTCCGAGCAGCTGATGTTTGGCTGACATGACAATATCGCCATAACCCAAGGTCGCGAAATTGACCGCCGAGTGATAGATCGCCAGCCCCAGGGTGTCGAACTCGCCCAACCCGTAGAAAAGCATTGCCCAGGCGATCAATTGGCAGACGTTGCCGATAATCAGAATAAACATTAAACCGACGGTTACCCGCATGGCAGATAGAAACGCCGAGTGAACCTGATCCTGGCGGCGGGCGAAATAGCGCAATGCCGCGATCACCAGAACGCCCTGCAACAACAGACAGACGGCCATCATGGATAGGCCCATCACAAAGTTCATCAACATTAGCCAACTCCCGATAGATCAGTCTTGCGGCGCTTGAACAACTGCCCGGAGCGCCAGGTTTCCAATAGGGCAACCGCGAGACTGGCGTAAAGCGCCACCGCCATAAACAACGCCATGCGCACGGCAAATGCCTGATAAACATCCTTGCCGTTGGCGCTGTCCTGCACCGCAGCGCCCAGCAGGATGATCATGGTGGTCAATGTGCCGATCCAGAACGATGCCTTGAAGCGCGTGCGCACGACGCCGTAGGCACCGCTCGCCAACCCAAGGCAGAACAGCAACATCCACGCGGCAAAAAACCAAAGCTCGACTGCCAGGCTCAGACACACCCAGACGGCTATAGCCAGTATGCCGCCCAGCAGCGTCGAGCCAATGATTTCACTGTTGGCATCACGCAGATTAAGCTGAGTAGCTTCCCGCCCGAGCAGGATGCTCTTCACGGTCAGTGGCAAATAGGCTGCGGGGTTGGTCAGCGTCAGCAGGAAAGCCGGTAGCACGATCAAGGTGGCGCGTAACGAGAGCCAGCCGCTCTCTGTCGGCGTCGGCCCGGCAGCCACGGGAGCGCGAGCATCGTCCTCAGGAAAGAACGGATACACCAGCCACTGGCAGAGCACCGCCAATACAACCCCCAGCACCAGCGAAGCAATCAGGGCACTGGCCAGTGCCTGACTGACGCTGCTCGCAGCAGGTATGACGGTGAACCCGAAGGCCAGCAGCGTCGCCGGCGCCACCTTGCCGCCAGCAATCGCCAGCCGGTTGCTGAAAAACAGCCCGCAGGCAATGATAAGCAGCGCCGGTACCGGAGCGCTCTGCAGCAATGGACCCAATAAAATACCTATACCCAGGCTGAACATCACCGCGACCACCAGCACCAACAACTTCTTGGGTCCTGGGGGTGGGGCGGGAGCGGCGCTGAGTATCACGGCCAGCAGCGGTACGATAAACGGAATCGCCAAGCCCATACCGTAACCTAGCGCCACTGCAAGACTGGTGGTAAAGGCCAACCGAAAGGTACGGCGGGCAGCTAATGGCATAGGCGCGCGCGAAACCATCAGAAAGCGTACGTCAGGTAGCTCAGCAGACGCAGGTAGGCCTTGCCGAGCAGGCTCAGCACAGCATGCCCCTCGACATAGGCCATGACCGACGCCTGGCCACCCACCCGCAACTGGCGCAACAATGCCGGCGTGATGGGCTGATCAAACTCTACCTGGACCGGAAACCGCTGCGCCTGGCGCAGCCAGTCGCGGTTGTTCTGCACACTGGGCAAGGCGCCCGGAGGCGGTGCAGAACCCGCACTGATACCCACCCCGATGTTGCGGATACGCCCTGAAAAAACCTGCCCTGGCAGCGAGTCCAAGACAATTTCAACCGCCGTACCGGGCGTCAGGTGCCCGAGGTTATTCTCGGTAAACTCGGCATTGATCCAGACATCCTGAACCGCCACCAGTGTCATGACCGGGTTACCGGCCGCGGCAAACTGACCAATATCCGCGCGCATGTCGGTGATCACCCCATCGCTTTGCGCTAGAACCGTGGTGTTATCCAGATCCAGTTGCGCCTTGTCGACACCGGCCTGGGCCGTGAGCAGCAGTGCGTTGTCATCCTCGGACACACCGCCCTTCTGCTCAATCGCCCGCTCTATATCAGCCTTGGCAGCCGCAACCTGCGCACGCGCCTGCGCCAGGGTGGCTTGTGATACCTCAAGCCGGCGCTGCGAAATGGTACCCGGGTCATCCTCGCGCAGACGCTTGAGCCGCGTGTAGTCCTGCTCGGCCTTCAATTGCCCGGCTTGGGCAGCTTGCAGATTGGCCCTGGCCACGGTCACTCCGGCGTCACCGGCGCCGACCTGGTTGCGGGTACTGCTGAGATCGGCGTTGGCGCGCCCCAGAGCAATCTCATACTGCGACCGGTCGACGGCAAACAGCTTCTGGCCTTCGCTAACGCGCTCGTTGTTAGCCACCCAGACATCCGTCAACACACCACTGACCTTGGGCGCCACGCCCACTACGTAACCCTGCACTCGCGCCTGGGAGGTATAGGGCGTGAAGCGATCTGCCAGTAAATGCCAGACCAGCATTACAACAATCAGCAGCAAGATACCCACGCCTCCCCGCGCCACGGATTTCTGTGCCGAGGGCAACTCACTAGCGGTCGCTACTGGCGTGGCATCCGCGCTGGTCGGCTGGCTTTCATTCTGTTCTGCTGTACTCATTGCACGCTTCCTGGCTCTGGTGGGGGCGCCAATGGCGCGTCAAGCAGATCCCCCCAATCGGTGCGCTCGCGCATCTGTTCGCGCAGGGTATCGGGGATCACACTGTTGATATCGGCCTGTTGCCAACCACCGCCCAGCGCCTGATACAGACTGATGATGGCAGCGATATGATCGCCCCGGTTAACGATGGCCCGATCCGATTGCGCAAAGGTCGAAGCCTGGGCGTCCAACACTCGCTGGAACTCGGAATACCCCTCCTGGTAGCGCCGCGAGGCAATCGCCAGGGAACGCTCGGCCGCTGTCAGAGATTGATCCAGAATCGCCTGGCTGGTCCTGGTTTGCGCGATCCTGTTGGCGGCGTCCTCAATCTGCCGAGCAGCGTTCAGTACCGTGCTGCGATAGGCCTCCAGAGCCTGCTGCAGGCGCGCGTCCTGCACCCGCACATTGTTTTTCAGGCGACCATAGTTGAACAGATTCCAACTCAGCGCAGGCCCCACTGCCAGACTGGTAACGTTGTTGGCCGTGCCCAGGCTGTTACCCGACCAGCCCAGCGAACCAAACAGCGATATGGCCGGATACAGATCAGCTTCTGCCACGCCGATCTGTGCTGACTGGGCAGCGGCGGTCCAGGCTGCCGTGCGCACATCCGGGCGTCGCAACAACAAATTGGCAGGGACATCCTGCAACCCGGTCACCGGCATCTCCGGTAGCGTGCTGTCGACACCGCTTAGCTCCGGCACATCGTTGGGCGCGCGCCCCAACAGAGCACTCAAGGCATTGCGCTGCTGCTGCAATGCCAGGCGCAAACCGGGGATGGTCGCCTGGGTGGCCAGGTATTGGGATTTGGCCTGCTGCAGGTCGAGTTCGGAATCCTGCCCCTCGTTAAACAGGCGCTCGGTAATATCGAAGCTGCGCTTTTGCAGCGCAACGTTGTTTTCCGCGATCTCGATGCGCTGCAAGGTGGTCTTGTAGCCGTAGTACAGCGTGGCCACCTGGGCGGCGAGTAACACCTGTACATCCTGCTGATTGGTTAGCGAAGCAAAATAGGCTGCGTCGGCGCTTTCCAGGCCGCGCCGAAAGCGCCCCCAGAAATCCAGCTCCCAGCCCAGATCGAAAGAAATATCGCCGGTTTCAACACTTTGACTACTACCACCGCTGCGCTGCTGTACATAAGCTCCGGTCGCATTCAGCTGCTGTACTTGCGGATAGTTCAGACCCGCGGCGATCCCCTGCAGCGCGCGGCTCTCCAGAATACGGAGGCCGGCGACCCGCAGACCCGGATTTTCCTCCCTTGCCTTGCGCATCAGATCACTCAGCACCGGGTCATTGAAGCGAGTCCACCAAACCTCCAGCGGCGCGGCGCGGCGGTCAGCGCCTGCCTGGCCTTGCATATCCGGCTGCCAGGTCGCCACCCAGTCCGGCTCCGGCTCCTTAAATTCCGGCCCTAGCGGAGCGCAGGCGGTGACTGCCACCGTAGCCAGCACCAATGCGCCGCGCAGCAGGTCATACCGACGATGACACTTCACTCGAGCGGAGAGTCCTTGCCTGTTGCTGGCTCACTCTCGTACACCCAGGCAACAAACACCTGATAACCCA
The DNA here is from genome assembly GCF_900105255.1 of Halopseudomonas sabulinigri. Classification (NCBI taxonomy): domain Bacteria; kingdom Pseudomonadati; phylum Pseudomonadota; class Gammaproteobacteria; order Pseudomonadales; family Pseudomonadaceae; genus Halopseudomonas; species Halopseudomonas sabulinigri. The sequence continues at coordinate 981,823 of NZ_LT629763.1, forward strand.
CCGCCAGAATGACCGCGCCCACGAACAGGCCTACCAGGCCACTGGTGACCATTCCGCCTAGCGCGCCCAATAGAATGACTGGCATTGGAACGGCCAAACCACGGCCTAACAACAAGGGTTTTAAAACGTTGTCGACCAGTCCGGCTGCCAGCAGATAAACACTGAGCACAATGTTGGCAACCACCCCCCCATCACCCGCCATCCACAACCAGGCTATTGCCGGGATCACAAAGATGGCTGCAGGTAACTGCATTATGCCCAACACCAGCACACCCAGCGCCAGCAAGCCGGCCGCCGGAATGCCGGCGATCAAGAAACCAACGCCGAGCAATACCGACTGGATAAAGGCCACACCCACCACACCCACGGCCACCGAACGGATAGTGGCGACCGACAAGGCGTGCAGTTCCGGGCCCACCTGCGGCCCACAAATACGGCTGAAAATGCGTCGTGTGCTATCTGCGCCGGGCTGCGCATACGCCAGCATGATGCCGCCCACGATGAAGGCCGCGAGAAAACTCAACATGGTTTTGACCGCGCCACCCAGCGCCGCCACTGCGCGACGGGAGAATTCACGTAACTGTTCTTCGTGTTGCGAGGCAAACAGCATGGCGTTGTCCGAGGCAGCGCGCCAGGTAGCATCCACCCGCTCGCCAACGAGCGGCCAGTTGGCCACGTTTGGGCCCGGGCCACGAATGGTCAAGGTGCCGTTCTGCAGAGCTTGGTAACTGCTCATTGCGTGATCAACCAGCGACAGGGTCAACAGCACAGTGGGCACGCCCAATACCAGCAAAATACAGAGCACCAGTAGCGTCGCTGCCCGACCGCTACGCCCGCCCATGCGCTTGACCAGCTTAGCGTTCAGGGGATAAAGCGACACAGCCAGTATCACCGCCCATGCCATCAGACCAAGAAAAGGCGAAAAAACCCGCATGGCCAGATAGACCAGAAACGCGATCACACCCAAGCGAATGGCAATATCGATTATCGGCGTAGTAGGCGCGGGGTTACCCGGTTTGAGTTCGTCCATCGGCTTTCGAATCCTTTTCCATGGGCCACGGCCAGTTACGCTGGCCAGCTGAAGTCATACTTGAGCAAGTTACGACTATTTGCTTCAGCGCCAAGCAATGCCAGCGACCTTAAATATAGACCACTTCCAAAAGGTGGGATGGGCAATTCGGCGCAAATGTTCAGCCTTGTGTGATCGCTATTCGCCCTTTCGGTGGGCGCATGCTTATGACCGTAAAAGCTCCATCCGGAGACGTCCTAGACTAAAGTACGATGCCGCTCGGTCGTCGGCAGTGCGGCACCTGCGAAGGGTCAAGATCAGGCCTTCTACCCGCAACGTCCGGCCCAGCCACATGACGTTTTGATGACGGTAATACTATCGTCGTAAGGCCGCTTCACTGATCGCATGCTTTATTGAGTGCGCGCCATCGCAGCGCACCGACTCACATCAGGAGAACAACAATGAAGCATGTGAAACCCCACGCCCTGGCTGGGGCTGTCGCCCTGGCACTGGGCGCCACCACGGCCGGGCAAGTCCAGGCCAGCGGCTTTGCCGACGATGCCAGCGCCAACCTGCAGCTACGCAACTTCTATTTCAACCGAGACTTCCGCGACCCGGGAGCCCAGTCCAAGGCAGAGGAATGGGCACAGGGCTTTATCTTCAAGGCAGAATCCGGCTTTACCGAGGGGTTTATCGGGTTTGGCCTGGATGTGTACGCTGGCCTGGGCGTAAAGCTCGACTCAGCCGATGAACGCGCAGGCAGCGGTCTGCTACCCAACAGCTTTGGCGATGAAGGCCCAGGCAGCTACAGCGAAGCGACGGCCGCCGCAAAAGTGCGCCTGTCGCAGAGCGTGCTGAAAGTCGGCGGGCTGATGCCCAAGCTGCCGATCGCCTCATCCGGCGACCTGCGCCTGCTGCCGCAGGAGTTCACTGGCGCCAGTCTGGCGGTCAACGAAATCGACAACCTTGACCTGCAAGCGGGTCAATTGCGTGAAGTGAACTACCGTAATAGCACCAACTCCGAGGATATTCGCGCCACTGTGGGCGGCAGTGCTGACCGCTTCAACTATCTGGGGGGCAGCTACGCCTTCAACAGTGACAATACCAAGATTGGACTCTGGGGCGCCGAGTTGGATGACGTCTACGAGCAGACGCTGATCAACCTGATACACAATCAACCCGTAGGTGATTGGGTGCTCGGTGCCAATCTGGCCTACTTTGATACCGGTGATGCCGGCAGCCAGCCGCTGGATATCGATCACAAGATGAAGTCCCTGATGCTTTCGGCGGCCACCGGCGCGCATACCTTCCGCCTGGGTTATCAGCACAGTGATGGCGACACCGCCTTCCCCTATCTCGCCGAGACCGATCCTTACATCGCCAACTACGTGCAGATACTGGATTTCACCCGGGCAGATGAAAAGTCCTGGCAGGCGCGCTACGACATCAACTTCGCGACGCTCGGCGTACCCGGACTGAGCGCCTTTACCCGCTACGTGCAAGGTGACAACTTTACAGTCGGCACTAGCGAGGGCAGCGAATGGGAACGTGACATCGACATCAGCTATACCCTGCAAAGCGAGCCGCTGAAAAACCTGTCGGTGCGCTGGCGCAACGCCATGGTGCGCTCCAACGCTACCCGCGATATCGACGAGAACCGCTTGATCCTGAACTATTCGTTCGCGCTCAAATAGGCTGCTCCCGACCGACTTCAAGCCCCCCTCTGCACCAGAAGCCGGTCGTGCTTTGCGGTGACCCTGGTCACCGCATTTTTTTGCTTTACCTGCAGGTCAACTCTTGCCGTCTGCCGAACCCGCCAGCACGATCGCCGCCCATTAAAAAACGCGCCGAAGCGCGTTTTTTTACAGCAAGACAACTCGTCAGAAACGTTCAATCTCGGCGTCAGTGCGCAATTGCTCCTGCGCAGCGCTGAAATCCTGCTGACCAGACTGACCGGCGATGAACTGCTGATACTGTGAACCGGCACCGTCCTCCGCCTGCACATCCTCTGCGGTCGCTACGCCACGTAGCGCCACCAACCAGTACCCACCAGCGGGCTGCTTGATACGCGCAAACACCGGTTGCTCTGCGGTCGGCTTGGGCAAGCCAAACACGTTACGCAACAGGGGCGTGGGGATTTCGCTGGAAGAGCGCCCTACCGCTTCATATTGTTGCCATTCGGCTTCCTGCTGCTCGGCAACCGCTTCGACGGACAGGTCACCCGACCTCAGGCTGGCGATGAATTGATCGGCCTGCTCCGCCGCAGCCTGCTCGGCCTTGTCGTAGGCGATCAGCTCACTGATCTCCTGCTTGACGTCGTCCAGCGGGCGCTGCTCCGGTTTCATATGCTGTTTTACCCGCACCACCGCCACAGTATCGGCATCCAGCTCGATCAACTCACTGTTGTAGCCGTTCTTCAGCACGTCGTCACTGAAGGCAGCATTCATCACCTTGGGATTGCTCGCCAGACCTTCACCACCCAAACGCTCTACCGGGCCGAGGGTTTCGATCTTCAGGTCAAGTGCCGCGGCCGGCTCAGCCAGGTCAGACGCTTCGTGTGCCAGATTCGCCAACTCCTGCGACGCATCAACAAACTCGCGTTCGACCTGCTCCGACTTCAACTCCTGTACCAACTGTTCGCGCATTGATTCCAGCGTGGGGACTTCTGGCGCCTTGAGGTCGGTCAGTTTGATCAGGTGATAACCGTAGCTGGTACGCAACGGAGCAGACACTTCGCCCTGTTGCAGAGCAAAGAGCGCGTCATCGAAGGATTGATCAAAACTCCCTTTGATCACATAGCCCAGATCACCGCCCTCACGCGCACTGCCGCTATCGTCGGAGACGTCAGCAGCAACTGCGGCAAAGTCCTCGCCTGCGCTGATGCGCTCGGCGGCGGCCTCGATACGCGCCTTGGCGTCGGCGTCATCCGCCTCGTCAGGCACTTCGACCAGGATATGCGATGCGCGGCGTTGTTCTGCCAGATTGCCGATCTCACGCTGGTACAGCTCGTTCACGGCGTCTTCGCTAACATCAACCCGGTCAAAGAAGTCAGCCCGCGACAGCGTCAGCGTATCCAGTACTACCTGCTCAGGCGTCATGAACTGCTGCGCGTTACTGGCGTAGTATTGTTCGATTTCCTCATCCGACACAGCCACGCTGGAAGCGTCACCCACCGGCACATCGATCACCGAAAAATCACGCGTCTGGTTTTCCAGGTCAGCCAGTTGCTTGCGCTCGGCAGGCGTGGCGAAGGCCGTTGCTTCATAGCCGTTGCGGTACTGAGTGATCAGCAACTGCTGACGCACCAGATCACGGAACGCCAAACGTGAGGGCATGCCCATATTGCGGATGACGATATCGAAACGGTCGCTGTCGAACTTGCCGTCAACCTGGAAGTCCGGCGTAGACAGAATCAATTGATCGATCATCTGGTCGGACACATCAAAGCCAGCTTCTTCAGCGCCCTGGATCAATACCGCCCGCTCAATCAGACCATCCAGCACACTGGTGCGCAGGAAGCGCTCATCAATCATGCTGGGATCAAAGTTGTTGTTGCCCATCTGCTGCAATTGCTGAATCAATTGACGGCGTTGCAAGGCGACGGCCTGTTCCAGCTCCAGCTTGGAGACCACTTCTCCGTTTACCTCAGCAGCCTTCTCAGCGTCGCTGGAGAAACGACTGATCGACTCCCAGCCCGTCAACGCGAAAATCAGCACAATGACGCCGACGATCACCTTAGCGACCCAGCTTTGCGCATTGTCCCTCATGTTTTGCAGCATCATGCCCCCGAATTCTGTTTAACCTGTGCGCTCAGCATCAGGTCTTTGCCGCTCAAACCTTGAGTGGCCTTTCTCGCTTTCCAACAAAAAAGGCGCATCCGGTAGATGCGCCTTTCTGGTAACTGACGGAGTCATCTGTGTGACGTTATCGGCCTGATGGCCTGTGCGTCCTGATGACCCCGTAGCATGCCTTGGCCCTGGGGAGTCGGCATGTCACATCAGATCAGGGACGCAATTAGTTCACAGCGTCCTTGAGTGCCTTACCTGCTTTGAAACCAGGAATCTTGGCAGCGCTGATTTCAATCGGCTGACCAGTCTGCGGGTTACGGCCGGTGCGTGCAGCACGCTCCTTAACAGCGAATGTACCAAATCCTACCAATACAACCGAATCACCATCCTTCAGCGCACCAGTAACGGACTCAATGACGGCGTCCAGAGCACGACCGGCAGCAGCTTTAGGAATATCGGCGGATGCGGCGATAGCATCAATCAGTTCAGACTTGTTCACTCTAAGTCCCCTTATTTAATTCAATGAATTGTTAGTCATTATGTAAGCTTGTGGTCTTAGCAAAGCTGTGGCCAGTCAGCATACCTGCTTAGGTCGAAGCACGCTTTATAGCAAGCGGTCAAAAACCGTGTCAAGGAATGCCTGAGGTAATCCGGGACCGGTTAGCAAAACGCTTTCACACTGGACGCGCTTCACTCACCGGACCCTAATCGCCTCAGTGAGTACTGATGCGTCCTTTCTCATCAGTCTCGCGATTGTCATCCTTTGCAACCATCTCTTCAACCCCTTCTTTCAAGGGCTCCGGCATGTATTGCAGCGCAATCTGCAACACCTCGTCAATCCATTTCACAGGTTTGACGTCAATATCCTGTTTGATCCGGTCAGGAATTTCCTTCAGATCACGCACGTTGTCGTGCGGGATGATGACGGTTTTGATCCCGCCACGGTGTGCCGCCAGCAGCTTCTCTTTCAGGCCGCCAATCGGCAATACCTGGCCACGCAGGGTGATCTCACCGGTCATGGCGACATCGGCTCGCACCGGAATTTTGGTCAGCGATGACACCAGTGCAGTACACATGCCAATACCCGCACTGGGGCCATCCTTGGGCGTCGCGCCTTCCGGCACGTGAATGTGTATGTCATTGTTTTCATGGAAGTCTGCCTTGATCCCAAGGCTGGCTGCACGACTGCGAACCACGGTCAGCGCGGCGCTGATCGACTCCTGCATGACATCACCCAGCGAGCCGGTCTTGATCTGCCGTCCCTTGCCTGGCACCACTACAGCTTCCAGGCTCAGCAACTCGCCGCCAACCTGGGTCCAGGCCAGTCCGGTTACCTGCCCTACCTGGTCGGCCTCTTCCGCCAGACCGTACTTGAACTTGCGTACTCCCAGGTAATGCTCAAGCATGGTTTCATCCAGGGCCACGGGCTTGGGCTTTCGCTCCCCAGCCTGCTCCTTCACCACCTTGCGGCAGACTTTGGCGATCTGACGCTCCAGCCCGCGCACACCGGCTTCGCGGGTGTAATAACGCACCAGGTCCCGCAGCGACGCTTCACTGAAGGTCAGCTCATCCTTTTTCAAGCCGTTATTCTTGACCTGCTTGGGCACCAGATAACGCTGCGCGATGTTGATTTTCTCGTCTTCGGTGTAACCCGGAATACGGATGATTTCCATGCGATCGAGCAGCGGTGCCGGAATGTTCATCGAGTTGGAGGTACAGATGAACATCACATCCGAGAGATCGTAATCCACCTCCAGGTAGTGATCGTTGAAGGCGTGATTCTGCTCTGGGTCAAGAACCTCAAGCAGCGCGGAAGACGGATCGCCGCGCATGTCCTGCCCCATCTTGTCGATCTCATCGAGCAGAAACAGCGGGTTCTTGACGCCGGCCTTGGTCATTTTCTGAATCAATTTACCGGGCAACGAGCCAATGTAGGTGCGCCGATGACCGCGGATTTCTGCCTCATCACGTACGCCGCCCAGCGCCATACGCACAAACTCGCGATTGGTTGCTCTCGCAAGGGATTCACCCAGCGAGGTCTTGCCCACACCGGGAGGCCCAACCAGACAGAGCACAGGGCCCTTCAGCTTGCGCACACGCTTCTGTACGGCAAGGTACTCAAGGATACGCTCCTTGACCTCCTCCAGGCCGTAGTGGTCTGCCTCAAGCACTTTCTCGGCACGTTGAATGTCATGACGCACCTTGCTGGATTTCTTCCAGGGCACGGCAGTCAACCAGTCGATATAGGAGCGCACTACAGTCGCTTCTGCGGACATCGGCGACATCATTTTCAGTTTGTTGAACTCGGCATTGGCTTTGCTCAGCGCCTCTTCCGATAAGCCCGCGTCATCGATCTTCTTGCGCAGGTCGTCAAACTCGCTGTGCCCTTCATCCAGGTTACCCATTTCCTTCTGGATGGCTTTCATCTGTTCGTTCAGATAGTACTCGCGCTGGCTGCGCTCCATCTGCTTCTTGACCCGACCGCGGATGCGCTTCTCGACCTGCAGCAGATCAATTTCGCCATCCAGCACACCCAGCACATGCTCTACCCTCTCACGCAGCGGCAGAATCTCGAGAATCGCCTGCTTCTCTTCCAGCTTCAACGACAGGTGCGCCGCCATGGTATCGACCAAACGGCCCGGCTGATCAATGCTGGAGAGCGATGAGACCACCTCGGAGGGGACTTTCTTGCCTAACTGCACAAACTGCTCGAACTGGCTCATCAAGCTGCGGGTGAGAACTTCCGCCTCACGCTCGTCGAGCTCGCTTTCGCTTAGCAGCTCCACCTCGGCACTCTGGTAACCCTCAACCTCGTCGAGGGAGTCGATGCGTGCGCGCTGCTCACCCTCCACCAGCACCTTGACGGTGCCGTCAGGCAACTTCAGTAACTGCAGGATGGTGGCGACGGTGCCCATGTCGTAAAGCCCGTCGCGCGCAGGATCATCCTCAGCCGGGTCGCACTGGGCTATCAGCAATACCTGCTTGCCGCCTGACATTGCCTGCTCGAGCGCCTGAATGGATTTGTCACGCCCGACAAACAGCGGGATGACCATATGGGGATACACCACCACATCGCGTAATGGCAGTAGCGGGAATTCGCTAAGAGTCGTCATGGCTGAGGCTCACTCGCTGAGGGGCGCTTGCGTAACACTGCGCCGGAAGAAAAAAAGTCCATGAATTCAAGATGGGGGCTGGGAAACGAAAAAACAAGCGGAAAGACGGTAATAATATTGCCGCATTTTGCCTGCAGCAAAAACGACTGCGCCGCCAAAGTGGCGGCGCAATCAACAGCTTGCAGATCAATCCTCAGGCATTGCCTTCGGTGGCTGCTCCGGCGTTTCGTAAATCAGCAATGGTTTGGCTTCACCACTGATCACGTTTTCGTCGATTACCACCTTACTGACATGCTCGGCTGACGGAATCTCATACATGGTTTCCAGCAGCACACTTTCCAAGATCGAGCGCAAACCACGGGCACCGGTCTTGCGCTCCAGCGCACGGGACGAAATCGCCTTGAGTGCGTCGGTGCGGAACTCCAGCTCTACCCCTTCCATGTCGAACAGACGCGCATATTGTTTGGTCAGCGCATTCTTCGGCTCGGTCAGAATCTGGATCAAGGCTTCTTCATCCAGTTCGTTAAGAGTCGCAATAACCGGTAGACGACCAACAAATTCCGGAATCAGGCCGAACCGCACCAGATCATCCGGCTCGACGTCCTTCAAGGTGTCACCTACCTTCTTGCCGCCGTCCTTGCTGCGCACGGTGGCGTTGAAGCCAATGCCGCTGCGCTCGGAACGGTCACGGATAACCTTCTCAAGCCCAGCAAAAGCGCCGCCACAGATGAACAGGATATTGCGCGTATCCACCTGCAGAAATTCCTGCTGCGGATGCTTGCGACCACCCTGCGGCGGTACCGAGGCAACGGTACCCTCGATCAATTTCAACAGCGCCTGCTGCACGCCCTCACCCGATACGTCGCGGGTAATTGAGGGGTTGTCCGACTTGCGCGAGATTTTGTCGATCTCGTCGATATAGACAATACCCATCTGGGCCTTCTCTACATCGTAGTCGCACTTCTGCAGCAACTTCTGAATAATGTTTTCTACGTCTTCACCTACATAACCCGCTTCAGTAAGCGTGGTTGCGTCGGCGATGGTAAAAGGCACATTGAGCAGGCGTGCCAGGGTTTCTGCAAGAAGAGTCTTGCCCGAACCGGTAGGGCCGATCAGCAGGATGTTGCTCTTGCCCAGCTCGACTTCATCTTTACCCTGACGCTGATTCAACCGTTTGTAGTGGTTGTACACCGCCACAGACAACACTTTCTTGGCGCGCTGCTGACCAATGACGTACTGATCCAGAATGGAACAGATTTCCACCGGCGTCGGCAGCTTCTGATTGCTGTTCTCAGCCTGACTTTCCTGAACTTCTTCGCGAATGATGTCGTTGCACAGATCAACGCACTCATCGCAGATAAACACGGAGGGGCCGGCAATCAGCTTGCGCACTTCATGCTGGCTCTTGCCGCAGAAGGAGCAATACAGCAGCTTGCCGTTGTCGTCACCCTTCCCAGTCATATCGGTCATCGAAAACCCCTACTCTTGAATCGCTCTTGAATATAAAGATGGGGGCAATGTGCCCACATTGCAAGTGCGACCCGATCAACATGCACCAGACAAACCCCACTGCTGACCACGCGCTTGCGCGTGGTCAGCAGCATCATCAGCTGATTCGGGGGTTGTTGGCGTGAAACAAATAGTTACTCAGCGCTTGGACGCGATTCGAGCATCTGGTCGATCAGACCGTACTCTACCGCCTCGGAGCCACTCATGAAGCGGTCACGATCGGTATCACGCTCAATCACATCAAGCGGCTGCCCCGTGTGGTCAGCCAGCACCTTGTTCAGACGCTCACGGATGAACAGGATCTCGCGCGCATGAATCTCGATATCCGAGGCTTGACCCTGAAAGCCGCCCAGCGGCTGGTGGATCATCATCCGCGCATGCGGCAGGCAATAGCGTTTGCCCGGCGCACCGCCAGCCAGCAACAGAGCACCCATGCTGCAAGCCTGGCCAATACACAAAGTGCTGACGTTGGGCTTGATGAACTGCATGGTGTCGTAGATCGCCATGCCCGCGGTGACAGAGCCGCCAGGCGAGTTGATATACAGGTGAATATCCTTGTCCGGGTTCTCCGACTCAAGGAACAGCAGCTGCGCGACAACCAGATTGGCCATGTAGTCTTCTACCTGACCCACCAGGAAGATGACCCGCTCTTTCAACAGCCGGGAATAGATGTCGTAGGAGCGCTCACCACGGGCGGATTGTTCGATAACCATTGGTACCAGACCGCCGGCGGCCTGCACGTCCGGTGGAAACTGCGTAAAGCTGTTATGGGTCATGGATTCCTGTCACTCCAAATATGCATGTCGCGAAAACACGAGAGCCAGCCCGAAGGCTGGCTCTAGTTAGCGAAAAACGGCAACGAGATTACTCGTCTGCGCTGTTCTCTTCCGCTTCGCCGGCTTCAACCTGTGCAGGCTGCGCAGGCTTAACGGCTTCCTCGTAAGCTACCTTCTTGTCGGTAACCTGCGCCTTCTGCAGCACAGTATCCACCACTTGTTCTTCCAGCACAACCGACTGGATCTCGCCCAGCTGTTGCTCATTCTGGTAGTACCAGTTGATTACCTGCTCAGGCTCCTGATAGGCAGCAGCGAGCTCTTCGATCATGGCGCGAACGCGATCGTTGTCGGGCTTGATATCGTTCTGCTTGACCACTTCAGCGACAACCAGACCCAGGCTGACGCGACGCTTGGCCTGCTCTTCGAACAACTCAGCCGGCAGCTGGCTAGCCTGGATGTTGGCACCACCAAACTGCTGCACAGCTTGCTCGCGCAGACGGTCGATTTCGTTGGCAACCAGCGCCTTGGGCACGTCAACGGTGTTGATTTCCAGCAAACCGTCCATGACCTGAGCCTTGACCTTGGTCTTGATCGCTTGCTTCAGCTCACGCTCCATGTTCTTGCGAACTTCAGCGCGGAAACCTTCGATACCACCCTCGGTAACGCCAAACTGGGCGAAGAACTCCTCGTCCAGCGCTGGCAGTGCAGGTTCTGCCACGGCTTGCACGGTTACGTCGAACTCGGCAGCCTTACCGGCCAGATCCAGGTTCTGGTAATCTTCGGGGAAGGTCACGTTCAGGGTCAGGTTGTCACCCGCCTTGGCGCCAACCAGGCCTTCTTCAAAGCCGGGAATCATGCGACCAGAGCCCAGTACGATGTTGCTGCCATTGGCAGTACCACCCTGGAACGCTTCGCCATCAACCTTACCGACGAAGTCGATGGTCAGTTGGTCGTCATTCTGCGCCGCGCGCTCAACAGCCTCAAAGCGGGTGTTCTGCTTGCGCAGGGTTTCCAGCATGGTATCCAGGTCGGCGTCGGTCACTTCGGACTCAAGGCGCTCAACACTGATGCTACCGAAATCAGCCAGGGCGACTTCAGGGTAAACTTCAAAAGTGGCGATGTATTCGAAGTCCTTGCCCTCTTCCATGCTCTTGGGCTCAACACTCGGCGCACCGGCCGGGTTCAGCTTTTCCTGCATGATGGCTTCATAAAAGGAAGACTGGATCACTTCACCGATCACTTCCTGATGAGCAGAAGCACCGAAGCGCTTGCGGATGACGCTCATCGGCACCTTACCAGGACGGAAACCATCTACACGGGCGCGCTGCGCGGTCTGCTGCAGACGCTTTTTGACCTCGTTTTCAATACGATCGGCAGGAATGCCAACGGTCATGCGGCGCTCGAGGCCGGAGGTGGTTTCAACCGAAACTTGCATGGAGAGTCCTCGTTGAACGATCAAATTAAATTAGTGATTTAGTAAAAGCCGGGTAGTCTAATCGCTTAAGCAATAGAAGTCATCACCAGCTTGGCAGGCGAGCAATAACCTGATTCTTATCCAACATGATGGGCCTGCAAAAGCTCTTCGAACTCGAGGATAGGCATCGGCCGAATGGGGTTCTACCCCGTTACTGCGGACATTTCTGAAAAGAGGCGCAATGTGCCGAAGGAGTGTTCATGACCAAACGCAGAAAATACAGCCCCGAATTCAAGCGCGAAGCCATCGCGCTATCTCGCCAACCAGGCACAAGCTGCCGACAGGTAGCTTTGGAAATAGGCGTTAATCCCAACATGTTGACCCGATGGGTACGTGAAGCGAATGAAGAGCCGAGCAAGGCCTTCAAGGGCTCTGGGGCGGCCCGTGATGAGGAGCTTGCCAACCTGAAGCGGGAACTGGCGCAGGTAAAAAAGGAGCGCGATTTTTTGCGCGAAGCGGCAGTGTTCTTTGCAAAGGAGTCGTCCTGAGGTATCAGGCGATTCAGCACTGTCGCGACCAGTTCCCCATACGCCTTATGTGTCGCTGTCTGAGGGTTTCTGCCAGCGGCTATTACGCCTGGGTATCTCGACCGCTCTCCAGCAGAGCAAAGGCTAACCAGCGTCTGCTGAGGCGGATCAGAGAGATTCATGATGACAGTGGCGGAATGCTTGGGTCGCCCCGTATGCACGAAGACTTAGCTGCTGAAGGCGTTGCAGCCAGCCTGAATCGGGTTGCAAGGCTAATGGCTAAGCACGGCATTCAGGGTTGGCCCCGCAGGAAGCGAGGACGTCTCGGACGTGCATCGAATCGGCCACAAGGTATTCGAAATCACCTTGAACGGGATTTCTCCGCATTGGAACCTGATACCAAATGGGTCACTGACATTACGGAGATCTCCACCCAGGAAGGAAAGCTATTTCTCTGCGTGGTTCTGGATCTGTTCAGCAAGCTGATCGTCGGCTGGTCTATGCACCACCGGCAGGATCGACAGATGGTAATTAGAGCCGTGCAAATGGCTGTGTGGCAACGTCAGGGCGAAACACCTGTGATATTGCATTCTGACCGCGGCAGCCAGTTCACCAGCGGCGATTACCAGCGTTATCTTGGCAGTAACCATTTGGTTAGCAGTATGAGCGTGGTTGGCCATTGCGGAGACAACGCAGCCTGTGAAGGGTTCTTCGGCATGCTGAAACGTGAGCGAGTACACCATCGGCGTTACCGAACGCAGGACGAGGCAAGAGCTGATCTGTTTGAATACATCGAGCGGCTCCATAACCCCAGGATGCGACGTAGAGTTGCTGCTCAGGATCGGAAGCTCACAGCCGTTTTATAACCGTCCGTGGAAACGGGGTAGAACCCATGGAATAAATAGCCTTGAAAAACCTTACACCCTTTATCGAGCAACCAGTCGAGCTCGGCGACCGTTTCCACCCCTTCGGCAATACATAGCAGATCCAGCTGGCTAGCTAATTTGAGGATCACCTCAACGATGGCAGCGTCTCGCGCGGAAAGCGTTATATCTCGCACAAAGCTCTGATCAATTTTGAGCTTATCAATAGGCATTTTTTTCAAATAACCCAGAGAACAGTACCCGGTGCCGAAATCACCCAGGGAGAGCCTTACGCCCATTTCGCGCAACTCGAAGAATACCTGCTGCGCATGCACCAGATTATCGATAAGAGCGCCTTCAGTAATTTCCAGCTCGATCCTGTCTGGCGTAAGGTCTTAACTTGCAAGGGGCTCTACCCCGTTACTGTAAAATCAAGGTGCGCTGGCAAAGGACAGATCAAATACCACGTAAAAACAAAAAAACAGGTGACCAGCAACGTTTCTATGAAGTCAGCCGCACGAACTCGCTCAGCGAGTCAGCTAGTCACCCACCCGCACTCCGACAAAAACCAGCGAAATCGCGGCTAGAAGGATTAGCATGCACGCAACCAACTACAGGGAAAGTACGTAATGAGATGGATAAGGTTCAAACCGTTTTTCGCAAGTGTTGGAGTCATGGGTTACGCCATTTTCGGGGCTTGGACCGGAAAACTGTTCGTCATACTCCCCAGCAGAACCCCTGGTGGCTTAGATATAGAAGGCGAAAACATAATTTGGGGTTTTGTCTTTTATTGCTGTATCTCAGCTGCCTTCTTGGTTTACAGCTTTCCATCCACAAAGCCGGGGAAACGCCTAATCAGCATAAGCTCCGACGAGGAAGGCATAGCACGGGCGTTTGGCGGCTTTTATAAACGAGCCCACCACCAGCTTGCACTAGGACTTGTTGTCATCGGCGCAGCGATCATGTTCGCCGGACTTTTTTATGCCGCGCATTGATGATGCTGTACTCTGCCAGCAAGGAATACACTTGCAAGCCCGCCCCGCTAGCAGTAATACGTCAATTGAAGCAAAAAAGCCGCCTGAAGAGGGCGGCTTTTGCTGACGCATTCCGATACACGTAAACCAAAGAAAAGATGGTGCGGACGGGGAGACTCGAACTCCCACACCTCGCGGCGCCAGAACCTAAATCTGGTGTGTCTACCAATTTCACCACGTCCGCATAACGCTGGAACAAAAATGCCAGACCGCAAGCCTGGCATTTTCGAAGAATAATGGGGTGGACGATGGGGATCGAACCCACGACAACAGGAGTCACAATCCTGTGCTCTACCAACTGAGCTACGCCCACCACTACTCACTTCAACACTCCACACCTTCGCGCAATGGCGCACCCGGCAGGACTCGAACCTGCGACCATCCGCTTAGAAGGCGGATGCTCTATCCAGCTGAGCTACGGGCGCCTGTTGCACACACTAGATGATGAAGCATCATCGGCATGTCCGACTGACCTTTTGTGACGATCATTCGGTGGAGCCTGGTCGCCTTCCAAACCGGTATCGCTGTGTTTGTGAAGCGGGGCGAATAATACTGAGCGCACTGCCCCACGTCAACGCCGGAGACTGATTTTTTTAATCAGAAGAGGAGCTTAACGCTAATCGACGGCGCAATTGCGCAGCCGCTGCCGGGCATTTGCGGCAATTGCACGACGGATTCGTGATCGCCCTTTTGCCTGCAGCCCCCGCCGTGCGACAATGCCGCCAATTTTATCTGCGTCAGGAACCCCATGAACGCCCAGCTCATTGATGGCAAGCAGATTGCTGCCAACCTCCGTAAGGACATCGCCGCCAAAGTAGCCGAACGCCAAGACCGCGGTCTGCGCCTGCCAGGCCTGGCCGTGATTCTGGTCGGCAGTGACCCGGCCTCCCAGGTCTACGTTTCCCACAAGCGCAAGGACTGCGAGGAAGTCGGCTTTATCTCGCGCTCGCACGACCTGCCCGCCAGCACCCAGCAGAATGAGTTGCTGGACTTGATCGACGCGCTGAACGACGACCCGGAGATTGACGGCATCCTGGTACAGCTGCCGCTGCCCGCGCACCTCGAAGCATCACAACTGCTGGAGCGTATTCGCCCCGACAAGGATGTGGATGGCTTTCACCCCTATAACATCGGCCGCCTGGCCCAGCGCATGCCGTTGCTGCGTCCATGCACCCCGATGGGCATCATCCGTCTGCTGAACAGCACTGGTGTTGACCTGTACGGCCTGGACGCCACCGTGGTCGGCGCTTCAAACATCGTGGGCCGTCCGATGGCGTTGGAGCTGCTGCTGGCTGGTTGCACCACCACCGTTACCCACCGCTTCACCAAGAGTCTGGAAGATCATGTGCGCCGCTCGGATTTGGTGGTGGTCGCCGCTGGCAAGCCAGGACTGGTGAAAGGTGAGTGGATCAAACCCGGCGCCATAGTGGTCGACGTGGGTATCAACCGCATGGAGGACGGCCGCCTGGTCGGCGATGTGGAATTTGCTGCAGCTGCCGAGCGAGCGAGCTGGATCACACCGGTGCCCGGTGGCGTTGGCCCGATGACCCGCGCCTGCCTGCTTGAGAACACCCTGCACGCCTGTGCCCATCTGCACGACTGATTTGCAACCTCGCAAGCTGAAACGCCCAGCCAGAGTGCTGGGCGTTTTGCGTTAGAGGTTACCGGTCTTGCCGCCATCGACCGGCAGATTGATTCCGGTGATGTACGCCGCCGCAGGCGATGCCAGAAACCCCACCGCATTGGCAAACTCCTGCGGCTCGGCAAAACGCTGCACCGGGATGCTCGCCGCCATTGCCTGGGTGACCTGCTCCACCGTCTTGCCGCTGCTCTTAGCGCTATGCTCAATCAGGCTATCGAGGCGCGGGGTGCGCGTCAGGCCAGGCAACACGTTATTGACGGTAATGCCGTCTGCCGCCAGCTCTCCGGCCAGCGTCTTGGCCCAGTTACCCATAGCTGCGCGCACCGTGTTGGAGACACCCAGATTGGGGATCACCTGCTTAACCGAGGTAGACAGCACATTCAGGATGCGCCCGTAGCCCGCCGCGCGCATGCCCGGTAACAGTAGCTGTAACAGCACCTGCGCGCTGACCATGTGCTGCATAAAGGCATCGGCGTAGGCTTGCGGGTCAGCCGTATTGGCCGGGCCCGGTGCCGGGCCGCCGGTGTTATTAACCCATATGTGCAGATCACCTCCCTGCTCCAGCTCGTAACCCACCACCTCGGAGAGAGTGGCGCGATCATGCGCGTCTACCGCGAGAAAACCGTGCTCCTGGCCATGCTCTGCTGGCAGGCGCGAACACAGCGCCTGGAGCTTGTCAGCCGAGCGCGCCAGCAGCACCACCTCCGCGCCCTGCTGCGCCAGTTGTAGCGCACAAGCCTCACCCAACCCCTGACTGGCGCCGCATACCAGCGCCCGCTTGCCTGACAGATCCAGATTCATGACGAATTCCCTATCGAATGAGAAATAAAAAACCAGACTAGCACGCCGCACATACCGCGCCAGCTGGCGCTGCTGCATGAACGATGAGCTATTCACCGCGTGCATCAGACTTGGCCAGGCACGACCCATAACCGACAAAAACAACCCGGCGCTCAGCCGGGTTGTGATGAAGAGAACGGGCCGTTTAGAAGGTATCAGCCGGCACCCGCACCCAGCCTTCCATCAAAATACGCGCACTGCGGCTCATGATGGCCTTGGTCACCTGCCAGTCACCCGCCACCTGTTGCGCTTCAGCGCCCACCCGCAGCGCTCCTGAGGGGTGACCAAAGGTCACCGCCGTGCGCTCGCCACCACCTGCGGCCAGATTCACCAAAGTGCCCGGAATGGCGGCCGCAGTGCCAATCGCCACCGCGCAAGTGCCCATCATGGCGTGATGCAGCTTGCCCATCGACAGCGCGCGTACCAGCAGGTCGACGTCGCTCGCATTGACTTCTTTACCGCTGGACGCCTTGTAGCTCTTGGGCGGCGAGACGAAGGCGATCTTGGGCGTATGCTGCCGCTTGATGGCGTCTTCTGGCGTGCTGATCAACCCCATACGCAGCGCACCGGCAATGCGAATCTGCTCGAAACGAGCAAGCTGCACCGGATCACTATTGATGTCTTCGCGCAGCTCGGTGCCCTGATAGCCGATATCCTCGGCATTGACGAACACAGTCGGAATACCCGCAGTGATCATGGTGGCCTTGAAGTTACCAATACCCGGGACGTCCAACTCGTCGACCAAGTTGCCGGTGGGGAACATCGAGCCACCCTCCTCACCCTCGTCGGAGGGATCAAGAAACTCCAGCACGATTTCTGCCGCAGGAAAGGTCACACCGTCCAATTCGAAATCACCGGTTTCCTGTACCTGCCCATTGCTGATCGGCACGTGGGCGATGATGGTTTTCTGAATATTGGCCTGCCAGATACGTACGGCACAAACGCCATTTTCCGGAATGCGCGACTGGTCTACCAACCCGGCATGGATGGCAAAGGCACCTGCACCGGTCGAAAGATTGCCGCAATTGCCACTCCAGTCGACAAAGGCGCTGTCGATGGAGACCTGACCATACAGATAATCGACGTCGTGATCCGGCTGGCTGCTGGCCGACAGAATCACGCACTTGCTGGTGCTGGAGGTGGCGCCGCCCATGCCATCAATATGCGCGCTATAGGGGTCGGGGCTGCCAATGATGCGCATAAAGAGCTTATCGCGGGCCGCGCCTGGAACCTGACAGGGTTCGGGCAGGTCTTGCAGGCGGAAGAAGACGCCTTTGCTGGTGCCGCCGCGCAGGTAGGTGGCGGGAATGCGGATTTGGGGGGCATTGGACATGCTGTTTGCTCCTGGCGCTTTTTACAGGCGGCGCGATGACAACTCATGCCGCTCGTGTGTTGTTCAATATCGGTTTCGCCTTTATGGCGAGTCGGGGGAAATGCTTGTCCATTTCCCCCAACACCCCCTAGGACACCCCAACTACGCGGCCCTGCGGGTTCGCTGCGTTGCTCGATCCATCGGGCGCACCTGGAAACTCGCTTCGCTCAAACAGTCCAGGCACCTTAATCCCGATGGCTCTGCGCTACTCGC
This sequence comes from Halopseudomonas sabulinigri, assembly GCF_900105255.1. Lineage (NCBI taxonomy): Bacteria > Pseudomonadati > Pseudomonadota > Gammaproteobacteria > Pseudomonadales > Pseudomonadaceae > Halopseudomonas > Halopseudomonas sabulinigri. The sequence continues at coordinate 999,923 of NZ_LT629763.1, forward strand.
CCGCGTAGACGGGGACTTGAGGTCCGTGCATAACATTTGAGCTCTTTGCTCGTTTACCTAGAACCAAACCTGGAATTTAAAAAAGCCCCGGCTTGGGCCGGGGCTTTCGATTACACCGCTTCGGCCAACAGGTCCTTGGCGAATTTTTGCAGAATGCCACCGCTGGAGTAGACCGAGAGTTCTTCGGCGGTATCCAGGCGGCAGAGGACCGGCACGCGGGTGACCTTGCCGTTCTGGTGGGTGATCACCAGGGTCAGCGGGGTGCGCGGTGCCGGGGTGCCTTCCACGTCGAAGAGCTCGGTACCGGTCAGCCCCAGGGTCTTGCGCGTGGTGCCTTCCTCGAACTGCAGCGGCATTACGCCCATGCCGATGAGGTTGGTGCGGTGAATGCGCTCGAAGCCTTCGGCAACAATTACCTCTACCCCTGCCAGCGCAACGCCCTTGGCTGCCCAGTCACGGGATGAGCCCTGGCCGTAGTCGGCGCCGGCAATAATGATCAGCGGTTGCTTGCGCTCCATGTAGGTTTCAATCGCTTCCCACATGCGCATCACTTGGCCTTCCGGCTCGACCCGCGCCAGCGAGCCCTGGATCGGCTTGCCCAACTCGTCAGTGACCATCTCGTTCCACAGCTTGGGATTGGCCAGGGTGGCGCGCTGCGCTGTCAGGTGGTCGCCGCGGTGAGTGGCGTAGGAGTTGAAGTCCTCTTCCGGCAGGCCCATTTTATGCAAATACTCACCGGCGGCGCTATCCAGCAAAATGGCGTTGGAAGGCGACAGGTGATCGGTGGTGATGTTATCCGGCAGGATCGCCAGCGGCCGCATGCCCTTCATCGCGCGCTGACCGGCCATATTGCCCTCCCAGTAAGGCGGACGGCGAATGTAGGTGCTTTGCGGGCGCCAGTCATACAGCGGTGGCGTCTTTGCCTCGGTCTCGCGAGTGATGTCGAACATCGGGATGTAGACCTCGCGGAACTGCGAGGGCTTGACCGCTGATTTGACGATAGCGTCGATCTCTTCATCCGCCGGCCAGATATCTTTCAGGGTAATCGGATTGCCTTGCTGGTCGTGGCCCAACACATCCTTTTCGATATCAAACCGAATGGTGCCGGCAATCGCGTAGGCCACTACCAACGGCGGCGAAGCCAGAAAGGCCTGCTTGGCGTAGGGGTGAATGCGACCGTCAAAATTGCGGTTACCCGAGAGCACTGCTGTGGCATACAGGTCACGCTCGATCACTTCCTGCTGAATCACCGGGTCCAGCGCACCGGACATGCCGTTACAGGTAGTGCAGGCAAAGGCGACCACATCAAAACCCAGCTGCTGCAACTCGGGCAGCAATCCAGATTCTTCCAGATACATTTTCACGGTCTTGGAACCCGGCGCCAGTGAGCTCTTGACCCAGGGCTTGCGGATCAGACCCAGGCGGTTGGCGTTGCGCGCCAGCAACCCCGCGCCAATGATGTTGCGCGGGTTGGAGGTATTGGTGCAACTGGTGATGGCCGCGATGATCACCGCACCATCGGGCATCAAGCCCTCTTCGTTTTCCCACTGGCGCGCGATGCCGCGATTGCCCAACTCGGAGACCGGCAGCAAGGCATGCGGGTTGGAGGGGCCGGCCATGTTGCGGGTAACCGTGGACAGGTCAAACCGCAGGACCCGCTCGTAATCCACCTCTTGCAGGGTATCTGCCCAGAAACCGGCTTCCTTGGCGTACTGCTCGACCAGAGCGACCTGCTCGTCTTCACGGCCAGTCAGCTTGAGGTATTCAATGGTCTGCTCGTCAATAAAGAACATGCCCGCACTGGCGCCATATTCAGGCGTCATGTTGGCGATGGTGGCGCGATCGCCCAGCGACAGGCTGTTGGCGCCAGCACCGAAGAACTCCAGGTAGGCACCCACGACGCGCTCGCGGCGCAAAAACTCGGTGAGCGCCAGCACCAGATCGGTACCGGTAATACCGGGCTTGAGCTTGCCAGTCAGCTCTACGCCGACGATGTCGGGCAGGCGCATCATGGACGGATTGCCCAGCATCACGTTCTCGGCCTCCAGCCCGCCCACGCCCACGGAAATCACGCCCAGCGCGTCCACCATGGGCGTATGGCTGTCAGTGCCCACACAGGTGTCGGGGAAAGCCACACCGTCACGTACCTGCACCACCGGCGACATCTTTTCCAGGTTGATCTGGTGCATGATGCCGTTGCCCGGCGGAATCACATCCACGTTATCAAACGCGGTCTTAGTCCAGTTGATGAAATGAAAGCGATCTTCGTTGCGGCGATCCTCTACCGCACGGTTTTTCTCGAAGGCGTTTTCCTCAAAACCGGGGTGCTCCACGGCCAGCGAGTGGTCAACGATCAACTGGGTCGGCACTACCGGATTAACCTTGCTCGGATCGCCGCCCTGCTCGGCAATAATGTCGCGCAGCCCGGCCAGATCAACCAGTGCGGTCTGCCCCAGGATGTCGTGACAGACCACGCGGGCCGGATACCAGGGAAAGTCCAGCGTGCGCTGACGATCGATCAGTTGCTTGAGTGACGCCGTCAGATCTTCCGGCGCGCAGCGGCGTACCAGTTGCTCGGCCAGCACGCGCGAGGTGTAGGGCAGTTTTGCCCAGGCGTCTTGTTTGATCGAGTCAACCGCTTCGCGAGTATCGAAGTAGTCCAGCGCCGTACCCGGCAGTGGCTTGCGGTATTGGCTGTTCATTACTTGCGATCCTTGAGCGGCACAAAGGCCACGTCTTCAGGGCCTACATAATTGGCGCTGGGGCGAATGATCTTGCCGTCAATGCGCTGCTCGATAACGTGACTGGACCAGCCGGCGGTGCGCGCAATCACAAACAGCGGCGTGAACATCGCCGTGGGAACACCCATCATGTGATAGCTCACGGCGCTGAACCAGTCGAGATTGGGGAACATTTTCTTGATTTCCCACATCACGCTTTCCAGGCGCTCGGCGATGTCGTACATCTTGGTGTTGCTCTGCTCTGCCGAGAGCTCACGTGCCACATCCTTGATCACCTTGTTGCGCGGATCAGAGACGGTGTAGACCGGGTGGCCAAAGCCGATGACCACTTCCTTCTTCACGACGCGGGCTCGGATATCGGCTTCGGCCTCATCCGGGGTGTCGTAGCGTTTCTGAATCTCGAAAGCGACCTCGTTGGCGCCGCCATGCTTGGGCCCGCGCAATGCGCCAATGCCGCCAGCAATGCACGAGTGCATATCCGAACCCGTGCCGGCGATCACCCGACTGGTAAAGGTGGAGGCATTGAATTCGTGCTCCGCGTACAAAATCAGACTGGTGTGCATCGCACGCACCCAGGATTCGCGCGGCGCCTCACCGTGCAGCAGATGCAGGAAATGACCACCAATCGAGTCGTCATCGGTTTCCACATCAATACGCTTGCCGTTGTGGCTGAAGTGATACCAGTACAGCAGCATGGAACCGAAAGACGCCATCAGCTTGTCGGCAATGTCGCGGGCGCCGGGATGATTGTGATCATCCTTCTCGGGTGACACACAGCCCAGCACAGAGACGCCGGTGCGCATGACATCCATCGGATGCGCCGATGGCGGCAGCTGCTCCAGTGACGCCTTGAGTGCGGCGGGCAGACCGCGCAATGCGCGCAATTTTGCCTTATAGGAGGCCAGCTCCGCAGCGGTCGGCAACTTGCCGTGCACCAGCAGATGGGCGATCTCTTCAAACTCGCAGGTGTTGGCGATATCCAGAATATCGTAGCCGCGGTAGTGCAGGTCGTTGCCGCTGCGGCCTACGGTGCACAGTGCGGTATTGCCGGCGGCGGTGCCGCTCAGGGCAACAGATTTTTTTGGCTTGAAGGTCGGATTCGGATTCTCGGGGGTGGCGCTCATTATCAGGTCTCCTCTCGGATCATTCTTGTCTTGTTGCGCAGGCCCAATGGCCTGCACCTACATAACAGCGCCGCGAGCGCGGCGCTGCCTGATGAATTACTTCTTGCCGGCGGCGAAGAGCGCGTCCAGCTTCTGCTCGAACGCGTGATAACCAATCCGGTCGTAAAGCTCGGCGCGGGTCTGCATGCTATCGACCACCGCTTTCTGATGGCCTTCGCTGCGGATCGCGGTATACACGTTCTCTGCCGCCTTGTTGGCCGCCCGGAACGCCGATAGCGGGTACAGCTGAATGGCCACGCCAACCGAGGCCAACTCGTCGCGGGTAAACAATGGGGTGGCGCCAAATTCGGTGATGTTGGCCAGTACCGGCACGTTCAGTTCCTTGACGAAGCGCTCGTAGGTCGGCAGATCGTAGGCGGCCTCGGCGAATATGCCGTCGGCACCCGCCTCGACGTAGGCCTTGCAGCGCTCAATGGCGGCATCCACGCCTTCTGCCTGAATGGCGTCGGTACGCGCAATCAGGAAGAAATCGGGGTCGGTCTTGGCATCCACCGCCGCCTTGATACGGTTGACCATCTCTTCGGTCGAGACAATCTCTTTGCCTGGGCGGTGGCCGCAGCGCTTGGCGCCCACCTGATCCTCGATATGCGCCGCAGCGGCGCCGGCCTTGATCAGGCTTTTGACCGTGCGCTCAATGTTGAAGGCACTGGGGCCGAAACCGGTGTCGATATCCACCAGAAGCGGCAGATCGCAGACATCAGTAATACGGCGTACGTCGATCAGCACATCTTCCAGGGTGTTGATCCCCAAGTCCGGCAAGCCGAGCGAGCCGGCAGCCACGCCGCCGCCCGACAGGTAGATAGCCTTGAAACCAGCACGCTTGGCCAGCAGTGCGTGGTTGGCGTTGATCGCACCAATAACCTGCAACGGACTTTCGGCAGCCAGTGCCTCGCGAAAACGTTTACCCGGGGTGTTCGACATCAGACTTTCCCTCCTGAGGAAGTGGAGGCCTCGCCCTGCTCCTGCAGGCGACGCTCAATATTGCGACGTGAGGCACTGATATGGCGGCGCATCAGCATTTCCGCCAGCTCGCCATCACGATCAGCAATGGCTTGAATAAGATTATGGTGCTCGGCAAAGGCCTGTTGCGGCCGCTTGGGCGTGGTCGAAAAACGGTAGCGGTACATGCGCACCAGGTGATACAGCTCATCACAGAGCATGTTGCTCAGCGTGCGATTCTTGCTGCCCTGCACGATCAGATAATGAATATCCAGATCACCTTCCTGCTGATAGTAGGATTTGTTTGCCTTAAGACCGCTGTGCTGCTCGTGCATGGCCAGCACATCACGCAGCCCCTGTATTTCTTCATCGGTCATGTTCTGCGCGGCCAAGCGGCAGGCCATGCCTTCCAGCGCTTCGCGCACGTGGTACAGCTCAATCAACTCTGCATAGCTGAGCGACACCACCCGCACGCCGGCGTGCGGAATGCGCACGACCAGCCGACGCCCCTCAAGGCGGCGAATTGCTTCGCGCAGCGGGCCACGGCCAATGCCGAACGTAGTAGAGAGATATTGCTCGCTGATACGCGTGCCAGGGGCAATATCACCCTTGACGATAGCCGCCTGAATCTGGCGGAAGGCACCGTCAGACAGTGTTTTGGTGGGTTCTTCCAGTTCAATATCTGTCAATTGTAGACAATCCATAATTGAGATTTGGAAAACACGCGAATTTTGCGCCCTCACCCCCACTATTGTCAACAATGCAGACTGTGATTCCTGGTCTATGCTGCTCTATAAGGGCCGCCGGAATGGAACTTGAGCAGGCAACGGCCGTCGGATTGTCGACAATCTGCAACCACACCCTGCGTGCTCATAGCTACACAGAACCTGTACCCAGCCTCTACGAGGCGGCGCAGGGTCATGCTAAGATGCCGCCAGCGTGCCGCGCCTGCTGCCAGCTTTTCAGGGCAACGCCGACTTAAAACAGACGTTGAGAAAACTATGCATTCAATAAATCTGCACCTGAAAATCCTGATTGCCGTGCTCGTTAGCCTAGGTGTGCTCATCACCGGATACCAAATCTACCTCCTCGATATCCCGGTCACCGAGGACGAAACAGATGACATCTGGAGTCTGGATGCCAAGGTTGAATTCAGAGCCACCCCTGGCACCCCAATCAAGGCGCAGTTTTATATTCCCCCGTTGAATCAGGACTACGTCAGCCTCAACGAAAGCTTCATCTCCAACAACTATGGCGTCAGCGTCAACAGCCAGAATGGCAACCGTCGCGTTACCTGGTCATCGCGCCGTGCCAGTGGCACCCAGACCCTTTATTACCGCCTGGTGCTGACCCAACGCTACAGCGAAGAGCAGCTTGCTGCCGCGCCGCCGCCACCGCGCCAACCGATTCCGCTGGAAGGTCCTGAGCAGATCGCAGCCGATGCGCTGATTAACCCGATCCGCCAGCATTCGGCCGACATCGAAACCTTCATCAGCGAAACCATTCGCCGCGTCAACGATATTACCGACGACAACGTCAAGCTCCTGCTCAACGGCGGCACCAGCGCCATGGACAAGGCACGGGTCATCGATTTGCTGCTGTCCAACGCGCGTATCCCGCTGGAAATGGTGCACACCATCCGCCTGGAGAACACCGAAGCGCAGAGCCCGGAGCTCTGGCTGCGCAGCTACAATGGCGAACGCTGGCTGTACTTCCATCCGGAAACCGGCCAACAGGGCATGCCCGACAACCGTCTGGTCTGGTGGACTGGCCCCGAGCCGCTGCTGGCGATGGAAGGTGGCCGCCAGAGCAGCGTGTCATTGACCGTAACCAACAGTGAAATGAATGCCCTGCGCCTGGCCAAACTGACTACCGAGAACCGCGCCTCGGCGCTGCTCGACTATTCGCTGTATGGTCTGCCACTGCAGGCACAGCGGGTTTACCAGGTGATGATCATGATCCCCATCGGCGTACTGGTGATCCTGATCCTGCGTAACCTGATCGGCATGCAGACCCTGGGAACCTTTACCCCGGTACTGATTGCACTGGCGTTCCGTGAAACCGAGGTTGGTTGGGGTATCGCGCTGTTTACCTTGATCACCGCCCTGGGTCTGTCGCTGCGCTCTTACCTTGAACACCTCAAGTTGCAGATGCTGCCGCGCTTGTCCGTGGTACTGACCTTTGTGGTCCTGGTGATCGCGGCCATCAGCCTGTTCAGCCATAAACTGGGCATGGAGAAGGCACTGGCGGTGTCGCTGTTCCCGATGGTGATTCTGACCATGACCATTGAACGCCTGTCGATCACCTGGGAAGAGCGCGGCGGTATCCAGTCGCTCAAGACCGCCCTGGGCACCCTGATCGCCGCGACTTTGGCACACCTGCTGATGACCATTCCGGAGTTGACCTATTTCGTCTTCACCTTCCCTGCCGTGCTGTTGATCCTGGTTGGCTTCATGCTCGCCATGGGCCGCTACCGTGGCTACCGCCTGACCGAACTGATGCGCTTCAAGGCGCTGACCAAGGGCTGAGGAGTCGACATGTTCTGGAAAACCTGGAAGGCACTGGCTGCCAATGGCGTAATGGGCATCAACCGCCGCAACGCGGATTACGTGCTCAAGTACAACAAGCGCCATTTGTATCCGGTGGTGGATGACAAGATCCTGACCAAGGAACGGGCCATGGCGGCTGGCATTCACGTGCCGGAGATGTATGGCGTAATCGAGACCGAAAAGGACTTCGATACCTTCGACGGCATCGTCGCCAACTACCGCGACTTCGTTATCAAACCGGCGCAGGGCGCAGGCGGTGATGGCATTATCGTAATTGCCGACCGCTTTGAGGGTATGTTCAAGACCGTCTCAGGCAAGATCATCAGCCGCGACGAGATTGGCCATCACATCTCCAGCATTCTGTCCGGTCTGTATTCGCTGGGCGGTCACCGCGACCGCGTACTGATCGAATACCGGGTAACCCCCGACCAGATCTTCAAAAGCATCAGTTACGAAGGTGTGCCGGACATCCGCATTATTTGTCTGATGGGCTACCCGGTCATGGCCATGCTGCGTCTGCCCACGCGGCAATCGGGCGGCAAGGCGAACCTGCACCAGGGCGCGATTGGCGTTGGCGTCGACCTGGCCTCCGGTGTGACCCTCAAGGGTACCTGGCTGAACAAGATCATCAGCAAGCATCCGGACACCACCAACCCGGTCGACGGCGTGCAACTGCCCGACTGGAATGGCTTCATGAATCTGGCCGCCTCCTGCTACGAGCTGTCCGGGTTGGGCTATATCGGCGTGGATCTGGTGCTTGATCAAGACCAGGGCCCTCTAATTCTTGAGCTCAATGCGCGCCCCGGCCTGAACATCCAGATTGCCAACGATGCAGGCCTGACCGCCCGTTGCCATAAGGTCGAGCATCATCTGGCCGAACTGAAAAAGGCCGGCAAGACCGAAACCGCAGAAGAGCGCGTGGCTTTCTCGCAGCTGCATTTCGGCATGCCGACCAGCGCCGAACCCTCCGAGCCGCAGCCCGACCCTGCCACCGCGTAAGGTCAGGCGCGTCCGGCCATGCCTGAATACCAGTTAACCGAAGTAAGCTACCAGGCTGATCCGCTCCCGCGGCTGATCAGCCTGCGCGGGCTTGGCCATCCGGTGCTGCTCGATTCGGCAGACAACCGCTCGCACCTGGGACGTTACAGCGTGCTTGCCGCGGCGCCCTCTACGGTAGTTTCCAGCCGCAACACACCCGATGCCCTTAGCGAGGTTCGTGCTCGATTGCAGGTCCTGGGCCCGGCGCGCTGGCCAGCCGGCCAGGCGTTGCCCTTTGGCGCGGGCGCGTTGGGTTACCTCAGTTATGACCTGGCGCGCGAACTCGAAAACCTTCCCAGCCTGGCGGCTGACGACATCGCCCTGCCCTGCATTCAGCTGGGTATCTACCGCTGGAGCCTGGTAAGTGATCATCTGCAACAGCGCTGCTGGCTGGTGTGTCACCCAAGCCTGCCTGAGGCCGAACGCGACAAGGTGCTCGCCCGCCTACAGCAGGCGCCTTCTGAGCCAGCGGAATTTCAGCTGGACGCGCCCTTTCACGCCGAGCAAAGCAAAGCGCAGTACGCCCAGGCGTTTGCGCGCATCCAGCATTACATCCAGGCCGGCGACTGTTACCAGATAAACCTGGCGCAACGCTTCTCCAGCCGTTACGCGGGTGACCCTCTTGAAGCCTACCGATTACTGCGCAGCGCCAGTCCGACGCCCTTCTCCGCCTACCTGGAAACGCCCGACGCCTGCCTGCTCAGCCTCTCGCCGGAACGCTTTCTGCAGGTTCATGACGCGCAGGTTGAGGCCCGACCGATCAAGGGCACCCGTGCCCGTGGCAAGACACTAGCAGAAGACCAGGCACTTGCCAGCGAGCTGCAGCATTGCCTGAAGGATCGCGCCGAGAACCTGATGATTGTCGACCTGCTGCGCAACGACCTTGGCCGTAGCTGTGTGCCGGGCAGTATTCGCGTGCCGGAGCTGTTCAGCCTGGAAAGCTATCCTAACGTGCATCATCTGGTCAGCAGTGTGACCGGCACCCTGCGCACCGACTGCGATGCAATCGAACTGCTACGCAGCTCATTCCCCGGCGGCTCCATTACCGGAGCGCCGAAGATACGCGCCATGCAGATCATCGAGGAGCTCGAGCCGGTACGCCGTAGCCTGTATTGCGGCGGCGTGGGCTATATCGGCTGCGAAGGGCAAATGGATTTCAATATCGCCATTCGCAGCCTGGTTTGCGCCAATCAGCAGGTTTACTGCTGGGGCGGCGGCGGCATTGTCGCCGACTCTGACATTGATGCCGAGTACCAGGAAACCCTGACCAAGGTGGGCAACCTGCTGAACGCCCTGCCCATCAAACCTGATTACTAATGTCATTTGGCCTTTGATCGCGACCACGCCGGTGCCTACGTTCCGCGCCTCGCCTGGTCAGTTTCCCGGCAGCAACGCGGTTCGTAATGAAACCTCAGCAGACCCTAGCCAGCAGCCAACAAAAGCCCGCTGTCAGCGAGACTGACAGCGGGCTTTTGTTGGTACCGCAAAGTGGGCGAAGGCAGCGCCAATTTAGACCGAAGCGGCGGTGCCGACTTCGGGGCTAGCGCCCTCCTCGTCCAGCACCTGCGCATCATGGGCCATCGAGGCTTCCATCTTCTGCCGATCTGCGACAAAACTACGCGAGGCCACGATCAACGCCGCCATCGCCAGCAGCAGCGCAACCGGTATCAACAGCATGGCATCATGCAGGCCCTGCGCCTTGAACGCTTCGCTCATCTCTGCCGCCCCGGCCGCCGCTTGCGCCGCCTCGGCGAAGTGATCCGACAGCAGCCCTACTACCAGCGGCCCCATGCCGCCGCCGAACAGATACAGACCCGCGAAGAACAGCGCCACGGCGGTCGCTCGCAGACGCGGCTCGATCACATCCTGAATCGCGGTATACACACTGGTGAAGTAGTTGTAGGAAAACAGCCAGCCAAAGGCGAAAACGCCGACAAATACGCCAATCGCAATCTCGCCTGCCAGCAAGGCATAGCCAGTGGCCAGGGCCGAAATCAGCATACTGATGGCACCAAACCAGAGGCGACCCGTAGCCCAGCGCTGGTGCACCTTGTCGGCCACCCAGCCGCCAAGGGTCAGACCAAACAGACCGGTCACACCGACAATAACGCCAGTGGCCACCGCCGCTTGCTGCAGCGGCATATCGAAGTAGCGTTGCAACATCGGCACCATGAAGGTGTTGCAGGCGTAGGAGGCAAAGTTGTAGGCCAGCCCCGCCATGGTTAGCCACCAGAAAGTGCGCACGGCGAAAATTTTGCGAATCGGATTGGCCACCGGCGCCGAGCTGGTCTTGACCACTTCAGCTGCGCCGCGAGCCGGTTCTTTGATAAAGAAGATGAATATCGCCAATATCAAACCCGGCACCGCAGCAATATAGAAAGGTGCCCGCCAGCTGCCGAACGCCTCAACCATGGCGCCCACGGTGAAAAAGGCCAGCAGCAGCCCCAACGGTAAACCGAGCATGAAGATACCCATCGCCCGCGCGCGCTTGTGGGCCGGAAACAGATCGCCCAACAGGGAGTTAGCCGCTGGCGCGTAGCTCGCTTCGCCAATGCCCACGCCCATACGAATCAGCAGGAAGCTCCAGAAGTTCCAGGCTGCGCCGGTCAAGGCGGTGAAGCCACTCCAGGCCACCAGGCCCCAGCCCATGATCTTGCGCCTTGAGCCAATATCCGCCATGCGCCCCAACTGAATACCGGCCAGCGCGTAGACCACGGTAAACACGGTACCGCCCAAGCCAAGCTGGAAGTCACTCAGATCCCACTCCATCCGCAAGGGTTCGATGATGATGGCCGGAATGGTGCGATCGAAAAAATTGAACATGTTAGCGAGAAAAAGCAGGAAGAGGACCCGCCACGCATTCTTGGCTTGCTGGGACTGCTGCATGGTAGCTACCTTTTATTTTTTGGTCTGAAACGCGTTACCCAAAGCCCTTAGCGCCGGAGCAGCACGGGGTCTGAAAGGCAACATCAGTCGATCATCAATAGCATTGCAGGCAGTCTGGACTATCCCCGCAGCCCCCGGAAGCAATCCGCAGCCACATGATATACAGATCATCAACTGGGTGAATGGCAACGATACCTGGAATCCGCCATAGAGCCTCTGGCTTGTGTGCGCCAAGGTCTGAACTAAACTCTCAGAGCGCACGCACAAACCGGACGTCGCCGCCATCGGCTTTACATCAACAGGACACTGCACATGACTCGTTCTTTCCGCGCCAGCACCCGCACCGCTCTCGCACTTGCCTTACCCGCTCTGGGCATCAGCTCTGCGGGTATGGCAGATACAGACAGCGCCGACCTCGCCAAATCGCTGTCCAACCCGGTTGCCGACCTCATCAGCGTGCCATTCCAATACAATTACGATCAGAATATCGGCCCGGATGACGACGGCCATCGCTCTACACTGAACATTCAGCCAGTCATACCCTTCTCGCTCAGCGACGACTGGAACCTTATTTCGCGGACTATTCTGCCCATCATCAGCCAGAGCGACGTTGCGCCCGGTGCGGGCAGCCAAAGCGGCACCGGAGATGTGGTGCAGAGTCTGTTCTTCTCGCCCAAAGAACCCACAGCCAATGGCTGGATTTGGGGGGTTGGCCCCGTATTTCTGCTGCCTACCGGCTCGAAGGACGAGTTGACAGCAGACAAATGGGGCGCTGGCCCCACCGGTGTCGTACTGCGGCAGCAAGGCCCTTGGACCTATGGTGGGCTGTTCAACCACATTGTCGACTTCGCCGGCGACGACGACCGCGGCGATATCAGCAGCACCTTCCTGCAGCCCTTCATGACCTACACCACGGCCGACGCTGTCAGCTATACGCTGAACTCGGAAAGCACCATCGACTGGGAACACCACGACAGCGCAGTGCCGATCAACGCCATTATCAGCAAGGTTGTTCCCATCGGCGGCCATCCGTTCAGCTTTGGCGGTGGTCTACGCTACTGGACCAAGAGTACTGACAACGGCCCTGAGGGGCTGGGCCTCCGGTTCCAGATAGTTGCGCTGTTTCCCAAATAGCCGTTATAGCGCCCCTGCCTCCCAGCTGATGCCCGGGCGCAGCTGTTTGCGTCATCTACCGAGGTGACGGCCTTGCCCGAAGCCGTGCCCAGCAGCCAATGAAGTAAACCGCACACGGGCAAAGGCAACGGGTTTCCTGATAAACTCGCCCTCCCGGCACAACCTTCACGCTCCCCTACACCATGTCGCATGCATCCCTGAACAAACCAGCCGCACTGTCACGCCGCTTCTCCGTCGCGCCCATGATGGACTGGACGGACCGTCACTACCGCTATTTTGCGCGCCTGATCACTCGTCGTGCCTTGCTGTACACAGAGATGGTCACCACCGGCGCTGTGCTGCACGGTGATCGCCAACGCTTTCTTGGCTACAACGCCGAGGAGCAGCCGCTGGCGCTGCAGCTCGGCGGCAGCAACGCGGGCGAGTTGGGGCAATGTGCATCGCTAGCCGAGCAAGCCGGGTTTGCCGAGGTGAACCTGAATGTCGGCTGCCCGAGCGATCGAGTGCAAAACAACCTGATTGGCGCCTGCCTGATGGCGCATCCGCAACTGGTGGCTGATGCCGTCAAGGCGATGCGCGATGCTTGCACCATTCCGGTGACCGTCAAACACCGCATCGGCATTAACGGTCGCGACAGCTATGCCGAGCTTTGCGATTTTGTCGGCCAGGTACACGAGGCCGGCTGCACTACCTTCGCCGTACACGCCCGCATTGCCATTCTTGAAGGTCTGTCACCCAAGGAGAATCGTGACATTCCGCCGCTGAAATACGAGGTGGTACACCAGTTGAAAAGCGACTTTCCGCAGTTGGAAATCCTGCTCAATGGCGGGCTTACCGATCTGCACATCATGCAGCAGCATCTAGAGGACCTGGATGGCGTGATGGTCGGGCGCGAGGCCTATCACAATCCCTACATGATGGCCCAGGTAGATCAACGTTTTTATGGCGACGACACCCCAGCCCTGTCGCGCCTTGAAGTCATGGCACAGATGCGTCTCTACATCGCCCGTCATATCGAACAGGGTGGCGTCATGCACCACGTCACCCGGCACATGCTTGGGCTTTTCCAGGGCCTACCCGGCGCCCGCCACTTCCGCCGCCAATTGAGCACCGCCATTCATCAGACCGATCAACCACTGGCGTTGTACGACCAGTTGCTGAGCGAGATGGTGCAGCGGCTGCAGCCGCGCGATTGCGGGCCAGAACCTGCATGAGGTAAGGTCAGGGCATACCTTCTACGCCGATGGAATGCCATGAGTTCAAAACTGCAAAGCCTCAAGCAACACACCCTGATCGTTGCCGACACCGGCGACATCGAAGCCATCCGCAATTTGCAACCCGTTGATGCCACCACCAACCCCTCGCTATTGCTGAAAGCCGCCGAGCAGGAAAGCTACAGCCCTCTGCTGGACCAGGTCATCGCCGAGTCAGCCAGCAGCGCCGCCCCTATCACCGAGGCTTGCGATCGCTTTGCGGTCGCCGTTGGCAGCGAAATCATCAAGCTGATTCCCGGCCGCATCTCCACCGAGGTGGACGCACGCCTGTCGTTTGACCGCCCCGCCACGCTGAAGAAAGCCGTCGAGCTGATCGAACGCTACGAGCGTGCCGGCGTCACTCGCGACCGCGTGTTGATCAAAATCGCCTCGACCTGGGAAGGCATTCAGGCCGCCGCCGAACTGGAACGTGAAGGTATTCAGTGCAACCTCACCCTGCTGTTCTCATTCGCCCAGGCCAAAGCCTGTGCCGACGCCGGTGTATTCCTGATTTCACCCTTCGTGGGGCGCATTTACGACTGGTATAAAAAACAGGAGGCGCGTGATTTCAGCGGTCTGGAAGATCCAGGCGTGCAGTCGGTTGCGCGCATTTACCGCTATTACAAGCAGCACATGTACAACACAGTGGTCATGGGCGCGAGCTTTCGCAACAGCGGGCAGATCGAAGCGCTGACCGGTTGCGACCGACTGACCATCAGCCCGGCGTTACTGCAAAGCCTTAAAGATGAGCAAGGTGAGCTGAACATCTCACCGCTGCTGAGTAGCGACTCCAGCGATGAACGCGAGGTGCTTAACGAGGAGCGTTTTCGCTGGCAGCACAATGAAGACGCGATGGCCACAGAGAAGCTCGCCGAGGGCATACGCGCCTTTGCGGCAGATCAATTGAAACTGGAGAAACTGATTAAGGCGCGGGCCGCACGGTCAGGCGTCTGACTCCAGGGCACTGACGAGGTCACGGAAGGCCTCGCGGTTGCTGTCATTCAACTGCATCAGAATATGGTGCGCTTCCAGCACCTTTTTCTTCACCTTGTCTTCAGACAACATCTGCCCCGGCAAATCCTGCAGTTCAGCGCAGGTTGGCGTGGTTTCCGGCACTATATTGAACACTTGATCAAACCCCATGCTCTGCAGGAGGCGGTTCATGTCGTCGTGATTGGACACCAGCGTGGGTAGAAAACCGACTTTCTGCTTCGACAGGATCGACAGCTTGGCCAACAGGCCAAGAGAGGTACTGTCGATCCCCTCGGTTTCGGTCAAATCGATCACGATCGACTCGAAACTCAGCACACTGAAGATTTTTTCGATATAGGCGTCCAGCGCCGCACACAGCGTCAGCCGGACGTCACCAATGAACTTGAGTACAAAGGTGCCCTGCGATTCCGCAAACTGGATCTTGCCAGTAGTCATCATTATGCGTTCCTGCCTAACACCAAAACGGAAATGTCATCCGGCATGGTCTTGTTGGGATCAAGCCCCAGACCTGCCAACAGGCCGCGCAATTCACCGTTGGACTCGGCAAACAACTGCGGCAAACGTGCTTCCTTCTCTTTCAGGGTAGTCCCTGACAGGCAATCCAGCACGCCATCCGAGCATAAAGCCAGGCTGAACTGGTCAGGCAACTCAATGACCTCGTTGTGATACTCGGCGTCTTCGAACAGCCCGACCGGCCGCCCCTTGCCCTGCAGATAATGTGCTTCACCGCCGGTAAACATGACCGGCAGCGGCAGATGCCCACCAATACTGTAGGTCAGCGTCTTTTTCTGCTCATCAATCACGCCGCCCAGCATGGTCACGTGCTTGCCCAGCTTACAACTGATCAAACTGCGATTGATGTGCCCCAGGACATCCGAGGGCTTGAACTCGATGCGCGCGGCATTATCGGCCTTACGCTGCTCATACATCAACCGGGTCGTCATGAATTTCAGCAGCACGGTCACGAACGCCGAAGACGAGCCGTGACCAGACACGTCAGCCAGGTAGAACGCCAGCTGGCTGTCAGAAACACGGAAGTAATCGACAAAATCGCCAGAAAGATAAAGAGAAGGAATCAAGCGATGTTCAAAACGGTACTCGCCACTGCTCCAGGGCGTCGCCGGGAGCATGTTGAGCTGCACCTGGTGACCCGCAGCCTGGTCGTCACGCAGCTCCTTGAGGTGATTTTCCAGCTCGCGGTTGGCGCGCTCCAGGCGTTCGCGAATACGCTGGTTCTCAATGCGCAGACGGGAGCGGTCCAGTGAACGACGCACCGCGTGCTCCAGCACCACAAGGTCGTCCAGCGGTTTGATCAGGTAATCACTGGCGCCCAGGCGCAGCGCCTCGACCACGTCCGCCATGATGCCATCGGCAGACACCACTATCACCGAGGTGTCCGGGTCGCTTTCGGTAATCTGACGCACCAGCTCGAACCCACGACTATTGCCCAGGTGCAAATCACAGAGCACCAGCGCCGGGCGCTGGGTCGTGAACACGGCGAGTCCTTCGCTGGCATCACGGGCCTGCAGGACGTCATACCCACCACGTTCCAAATGCGCTGAAATGCGCTGCCGAACGTGATCATCGTCGTCAATCACCAGCAGTGTCGTGCCTGGAAGCTGCATAGAGTCCCTACGTCAATGTCATGGAGCGCGGCTGGAGCCATGACCACAGGGTTGAGTACCAGATCAGGAGAAACCTGATGTTTTCAAGGGGCAAACAGTACTCCCATCCGATGCAGCAAGCAACCGTTAGCCATGGCGCCCGGAATGCTTGTCTCCGGGCACACTCGGCACTAGGATGTTGCAAAAAGAACAATCGGGATTCTGTTTCGCCCAAGCCGGAGTAGACCATGTCATTTCACGACCAGCAGTACAGCGAAAAGCGTGACTTCATGCGGATGAAGATGGAGACCACCGCGACGCTGACGGTTCTCGCCGACAACCTGACCCATTCGGTTCAGTGTCAGGACCTGTCCAATCAGGGGGCCCAGGTGCTCTGTCCTGAAGGCGTGAGCGAGGGCGCTGCGGTGGAGCTGAACATCCCCTCTCCCACACCGGGAATGAAAGGACTGCAAGCCAAAGGTGTGGTAGTGCGCTGCCAGGCCGAGGAATCCGGCGGCCACGTTATTGGCGTTAAATTCGACAGCCTCGACTGAGGCTGTCCACATACCAGAGGCACGCGCAGCAAAAGCGCCATGCCAGCTCGGGGTCAGAACTCGTCCGGTACGTTGCCGTCTTTGACTTTATATTCGCGATTCTGCAGGTAGGCGTTGCGAATAAAGGTATAACGATCCCCGCGAATCAAGCGCTCCTGCTCCAGAAAGGACGCCCGCTTGTCGATCATCTCCAGCCCGAACAACTGGTTACGCACGCGGATATCGTTCATGTAACCGGTGTAGGTGTAATTGAAGAAGTTTTCCGGAAATTTTGAACTGAAATCGCGCAGTGTGCTTGGCCCGATAAAGGGCACCATCAAATAAGGGCCGCTGTCGACGCCCCAAGCGCCCAGCGTTTGCCCCAGATCTTCATCGTTACGCTGCAAACCCATGCGAGTCGCCACATCGACTGTACCCAACCCCCCTAGCAGGCTGTTGAACAGAAAACGGGACATATCCACACCCGCCTCGCGAAACTTGCCTTGCAAGCCATTATTGACGAAGTTCATCGGCTCGGTGAGGTTGTTGAAAAAATTGCTCACCCCATCGCTCAGAAACTCAGGCATGACGGCATCGTAGCCCTTGGCGACCGGTTTGACCGCATAGCGATCCAGAGTGTCGTTGAAAGCGAAGCTGATGCGATTGGCTTTTTCCCATGGATCGGGATTAGGGTATTCAGCCTCGTAATCATCGTAGGAATCGTCGGCAAAAACAGGTGTAATACCGGTTAGCGTCACTAGCGACAGCAATACCGCACCAGCACCTGTACTGGAAAATCTCATCAGCACGTCTCCGTTTTCAGCTCTGAACAACCGACAGCGTCCTGATGCCGCCAGCCGGGCGTGCCAGTGTAATGCAAAATAACCGTATAAATCAGCGATTTTACTATGACCGAAGACAACAAGCCTGTGCTCTACCGCTGTGAACTACCCGTACGCTACGGCGATATGGACAGCAACCAGCACGTCAACAACACCCGTTACTACCAGTATCTGGAAGAAGCCCGCATCCTCTGGCTGGATGGTCTTGGCGCGCAGCGCCGCGAAATTGGGCAGGGCCTGGTGTTGCTCAGCTGCACACACTACTTTCTGCGGCCAGTGGTCCACCCCTCCATCGTGGTGGTCGAATTGATCGCCGGCGATGTGGGTAGAACCAGTCTGACGCTGGAACACCGCCTTTATGTCAAAGGGCAACCCGAACTGGTCGGCTATGGCGACGTTAAAATGGTCTGGATTGATGTGGCCACCCAACGCCCCATTCCGGTGCCCGACAGCGTTCGCGTGTCCATAGGTAAGGCGCCGCTGGCGGAGAGCTGAAACAGCCTGTCATCAAGGCGCAACAAAACTGTCAGATCATAACGGGTCACATTGCAGCGCTGCGGGCATGCCGGCAACCACTGCAACCGTCAAGGCGTTGCCAGACAAGGACATGGCCCATGCCCCACCCTCAGATCGAGGCAGTAATCTTTGATGTCGCCGGCACCCTGCTGCCGTGCGATGCCCATCGCACCACCAGCACCAGTCTGTTGCCCGAAGCGGCAGAGCTGCTCAGCCACCTCAGCGCCAACCAGCAGCGCATTGGCCTGCTGACCCAGCAGCCCCTGCAGCTACCCTCTGCCCTTGATCATTATCCTTGCCTCTCGACGGAACAAACACGGCGTGGGGCACCTGCTCCGGATCTTCCTGTGCTCGCGGCCATCGCACTGGAGAGCCACGCCTTGCGCCAGTGTGTACTGGTCAGCGGCTCCGCCGCCGGCATAACGGCCGGGTTGAATGCCGGTATGTGGACCGTCGGCACAGCGCTGAGCGGCAGTCTTGAGCACGCCACCATGGCTGACTGGCAGGCCATGCCCGCCGCTGAACGCGACCAGCTGCGCATGCAAGCCACTATTACCCTGCTCAACGCCGGTGCACATTATGTCATTGACGCTGTAGACGAGTTGGCGCATTGCCTGACCGACATCGCCCAGCGCTTGCACAAGGGTGAGCGGGCTTAATTCGGGCGGACGCGGAGCCGCGCACAGGTTATAGTGTGAAAAACCGCAACTGGAGTAAGCCATGCCCACACAGCGTCTGAAAGCCCAACTGGAATCGCTGCAGGATACGCTCAACGACCCGAACGCCGAGCTGACCGCCGAAGAGCGCGAAGCCCTGCAGAACATGGCAAATAATATTTATGCCCGACTGCTCACCAAGGAAAGTGAAGACCAGCCCGAGGAAGATCCTACCCTGGTTGACGGGGTAAACCTGATGGCCGAACAATTCGCCGTGCGCCACCCTACCCTCGCCGGCACCCTGCGCAGTGTGATGCAGACACTCTCGGACATGGGCATCTGAGCCCGTAGCCAGGCAGCCCAACGAACAACGCCGGCAGAATTGCCGGCGTTGTAGTTTCAGCTACACTGGTTAACGCATGATGCCTACTGCCGCGCCAGCCGCAGATTTTCCGGCACACCGGCACGCGTGGAACGATAGGGGTTGATGTCCAGCCCACCACGGCGCACATAACGCGCATAAACCGTCAGCTCCCCTTCGCCGAGCACCCTGCGCAGATCAAGGAAAATCCGCTCAACGCATTGCTCGTGAAAGTCCGCGTGCTGGCGGAACGAAATCAGATAGCGCAACAGCGCTGCACGATTCAGCTGGGGTCCGCGATAACTGATCTGCAGGCTGCCCCAATCGGGTTGCCCGGTCACCGGACAATTG
Source organism: Halopseudomonas sabulinigri (assembly GCF_900105255.1). Classification (NCBI taxonomy): domain Bacteria; kingdom Pseudomonadati; phylum Pseudomonadota; class Gammaproteobacteria; order Pseudomonadales; family Pseudomonadaceae; genus Halopseudomonas; species Halopseudomonas sabulinigri. The sequence goes on from NZ_LT629763.1 coordinate 1,019,503, forward strand.
GACTTGAGCAAGTGGCTGTGCAGCTGCTCGGACACCTCGACCTGCGGCAGGTTCAGCGCCAGCAACGAGCGATCGTATTCGTAACAGTCCACCGTCACATCCAGGTCATCAATACAGTCGCCCGCCAGCGGCAGCATGCCGCCCTGGTGTAACTGCTGCATACTGAGCAAACGCACCATGACCGGCCCCTGCGCTGCCACCGAGAGGTCGGTTTCCAGCGTTTGCTGCACTTCCTGCCGATCACGGAACACCGTCTGGTTGAACGAGTTCAGGTACAGCTTGAACGACTTGGACTCGACAATCCGCGCCGCCTTGATCGGAAATACGAACTCCGCTGCGGCGACCTCGGGCTTGCCCGACGGCGTCAGCCAGGACAACTCATAGCAATTCCAGATATCCACCCCGTGAAACGGCAGCCTGGCCGCGTCCAGTCCCAGCTCCTGCCACTTGGGCTGGCGCGCAATCGGGAACAGCAATGAAGGCGTGTATACGCTGACATAGGCGCTGGACTTGCCAAGCGGGGACAATTCCGCCGGGTGTTCTGACATGCTCAAGGTCTCCAGAGTATTAACCCGCTGGCAAGGCACCAGCGGGCAGGTCGCTTATTGTCGCATGCCGGTACCGCGCACCAGCAACCAGTAACTCAGACTGTACAGCGCCACGGTAAACACGGCCATGATGATCAGCGCAGTAGCAATCGGAATATCCGACACACCCAGAATGCCGTACCGGAAAGCATTGACCATGTGCAGAATCGGGTTGGCCATCGACAACCCCTGCCAGAACGGCGACAACAGGTGAATCGAGTAGAACACCCCGCCCAGGTACGTCAGCGGAGTCAGCACGAAGGTCGGTACGATGGATATGTCATCGAAGGTGCGCGCGAACACCGAATTGATGAAGCCGCCAAGGGAAAACACCAGCGAGGTAAAGAACACCACACAAATGGTCAACCCGATGTGATGAATCTGCAGGCGGGTAAAGAACATCGACATCAGCGTAACGATCAAACCCACTGCCAGCCCGCGTGCCACACCACCAAAGGTGTAACCCAGCAAGATCACGTGCGGTGAGACCGGCGCCACCATCAGCTCCTCGATCGAGCGCTGAAACTTGGTGCTGAAGAAGCTGGAGGCCACGTTCGAATAACTGTTGGTAATCACCGACATCATAATCAGCCCCGGCACGATGTAATCAATGTAGGCAAAGCCGTCCATCTCGCCGATGCGCGAGCCAATCATCTTGCCGAAAATCACGAAATACAGCGCCATGACGATACCCGGCGGCAGTAGCGTCTGCGGCCAGATACGGGTAAAGCGCTTGATTTCCTTGAACAGAATGGTGGTAAAGGCCACCCAACTACTACGCCAATGCGTCATCTCACGCGACCCCTTTCTTGTCAGCGTTCTCATCTACCAGCATCAGGAATAGCTCTTCCAGGCGGTTACTTCTATTGCGCAGGCTCTGTACCTTGATGTCCAGCCGGCTCAGCTCGGCAAACAGCGCATTCAAACCCTGCTCCTTATCCACTTGCACCGCCAGCGTGTGCTCATCCACCAGCTCACAGGGGTAACCGGCGAGCTCGGGGGCCGATTCAAAGCAACTGGTGCAGTCGAGCAGAAAGGTCTCGACATGCAGCTCGCTCAGCAATTTGCGCATGCTGGTGTTGTGAATGATCTGCCCCTGATCGATGATCGCGATGTTCTTGCACAGCTGCTCGGCTTCTTCCAGATAATGCGTGGTCAGCACTATGGTGATGCCCTGTGCATTGATCTCCTGCAGAAACTGCCACATGGAACGGCGAATCTCGATATCCACACCGGCGGTGGGCTCATCCAGAATCAGCAGTTTCGGCTCATGGATCAGTGCCCGGGCAATCATCAGGCGACGCTTCATCCCGCCCGAGAGCATGCGTGAAGGTACATCACGCTTGTCCCACAGCCCCAGTCGCTTGAGATACTGCTCGGCGCGCTGCGTTGCCTCGCGGTGAGGGATACCGTAATACCCGGCTTGATTCACCAGAATATCGATGGTCTTTTCAAACTGACTGAAGTTGAACTCCTGCGGCACCACGCCGATGCAGCGTTTGGCCGCCAGCAGATCGGTATCAATGCTGTTGCCGAAGATGCTGACCTCACCGGCAGATTTGTTCACCAGTGAAGAGAGAATGCCGATGGTTGTCGACTTGCCCGCGCCGTTGGGGCCCAGCAGCGCAAAGAAATCGCCTTCGCGCACCTCCAGGTCGATGCCCTTGAGCGCGCGCATGCCGTTGGAATAGGTTTTTTCCAGCCCGCTGATACGAATAGCTGCAGTCATGCAGATGCCTTAAGCCAGTGAAGTGGTGATCTGACTATGGGGGCAAAGCGCGCGGAATCAACCCCACAAAGCGCCGCGCGCCAGGGTTTTTGCAATACCCTGAAACACTTACAAATTTGCTACAAATGTGACCGAGCGGTCGATTGTGGCTCACAGGGAGACATCGTATCCTCGCCGGCACAACAACAAGCAACCCCGGAGACTCCCATGGCCACTACGCCGGATACCCCGGTTGAGGCGACCGATACAGCCAGTCGCATCACCCCAGCCTATCGCCGTTACGCACTGATCCTTCTGGTGCTGGCGTACACCTCCAGCCACATCGACCGCAACATCGTGGGCATCCTGATCGAACCGATCAAGGCCGACCTGATGCTGTCGGATACCCAGATGGGCTTTTTGTCAGGCATCGCCTTCGCGCTGTTCTACGCCACCCTGGGCATTCCGATTGCCGTTTTCGCCGACCGTTCCAACCGCCGCAACATCATTGCCTGGTCCATTGCGATTTGGAGTGCCATGACCGCCGTCTGCGGCACCGCACAGAGCTTCTGGCAACTGGCTATCGCCCGCGTCGGCGTCGGTATTGGCGAGGCCGGTTCCGGCCCCTCCTCCCACTCGATGATCGCTGACCTCTACCCCAAGGAAAAGCGCTCCAGCGCCATGTCGATCTACGCCCTGGGCGTTTACTTCGGCATCATGCTGGGCTTTTTGATTGGTGGCTTTGTCGCTGAGTGGTGGGGCTGGCGTGCCGCGTTCTTTATTGTCGGCGCTCCCGGACTACTGATCGCCCTGCTGGTGCGCTACACCATGATAGAACCGCCACGCGGCTTTGCCGATGGCGTCAAACCGCCGCCGCTGGGCAAGGTAAACGTACGCGCCGGCTTTGCCTCGCTGTGGCGAGTCCGTACTACCCGCCACGTGGTCTGCGGCGTAACCCTGACCGCACTGGTAGGCTACGGCACCATCGTCTGGGCACCGGCCTTCCTGATTCGCAGCCACGGCATGACGCCGAGCGAAGTCGGCATGTTCCTCGGCCCGGTCTTGGGCATCGTCGGCGGCCTGGGCGCCTACATCGGCGGCATGCTGGCTGACCACCTGGCCGCCAAGGATGCGCGCTGGAATGCCTGGATTGTGGGTATCGCCAAGATGCTGTCCATCCCCTTCATCTGCGCCTTCTATCTGGTCGACAACACCTATCTGGCGCTGGCGTTCTATATGCCTGCAGCTTTCCTCGGTGCCTTCTATCTCGGGCCCAGCTTCGGCATGATTCAGAGCCTGACACCGCTGCGCAGCCGCGCGCTGGCGTCGGCCATCATGCTGTTTATCCTCAACCTGTTTGGCTTGGGCTTTGGTCCGCAGCTGATTGGTATTGCCAGCGACGTCATGCGCGCCTGGTTCGAAAGTGAGAGCCTGCGTTATGCGCTGTTGGCCGCCACCTTCGTCAACGTCTGGGCCTCGGCGCACTACTACCTGGCCGGTAAAACCCTGAAGCAGGATACCGACAACCTGGTCGGCTGATCCGCAAGCACCTCCTGGCGGTTGCGCATGGCAATCGGAACCGCCGGGCCTCTTCCCTGTCCATTGGTATAACGTCTGTCAGCACCGGCGCCTGCAGTGAAAGCGTCTATGCTGACAGCTGGACCTCCGGAAGAAGGAAAACTTCATGCTGACTCTGCTTTGGCTGCTCGGCCTGGTGCTGTGCATTGCCGCCCTCGCCTACGTCCGAACCTCGCTGTTGAACGCCTGCCTGGGTGTAGGTGCCTACCTGCTCGCGATGACCCTGTTGGGACCGGCCCCCTGGGTCATTGACCTGGTGCTCTGGGTCGTCTTTTTGGCGATTGCGATCCCGCTGAACATCCCCGATGTGCGCCGCAATCAGATCTCCGCCCCCCTGTTCAGCTGGTTCAAGAAAGTACTACCACCGCTGTCCGACACTGAACAGGAAGCCCTTGATGCCGGTACCGTCTGGTGGGACGGCGAGCTATTCAGCGGCCGCCCTGATTGGGGCAAACTGCACAGCTTCCCCATCCCACGCCTGAGCGCCGAAGAGCAGGCCTTTCTCGACGGCCCGGTGGAAGAGCTTTGCCGCATGACCAACGAGTGGGAGGTCACCACCGAGCGGCAGGACCTGTCGCCTGAAACCTGGTCCTACATCAAGGACAACGGCTTCTTCGGCTTGATCATCCCCAAGGAATACAACGGCAAGGGCTTCTCCGCCTACGCCCACTCGCAGATCGCCATGAAGCTGGCCAGCCGCAGCGGTGACCTGGGCTCCACCGTCATGGTGCCCAACTCGCTTGGCCCGGCCGAGCTGCTGATGCATTACGGCACCGAAGAACAGAAGCAGCATTACCTGCCGCGCCTGGCCGCCGGACAGGAAATCCCCTGTTTTGCCCTCACCGCGCCAGAAGCTGGCTCTGACGCCGGCTCAATGACCGACAAGGGCATCATCTGCAAGGGCCAATGGGAAGGCGAAGAAGTGATCGGCCTGCGGGTCACCTGGGAGAAGCGCTATATCACCCTCGGCCCGGTCGCTACCGTGCTTGGCCTGGCCTTCAAGGCCTACGACCCCGACCACCTGCTGGGCGATGAGGAATCGCTGGGGATTACCCTGGCACTGATCCCCACCGATACCGAGGGCGTCAAGATCGGGCGTCGCCACTTCCCGCTCAATGCCGCCTTCATGAACGGCCCCAACTCAGGCAAGGACGTGTTCATTCCCATGAGCTACCTGATCGGTGGCCAGGAGCGGATCGGCCAGGGCTGGATGATGCTGATGAACTGCCTGTCCGTCGGGCGTTCCATTTCGCTGCCTGCCGGCGGCACAGGCGCTGCCAAGATGGCCAGCATGACCACCGGCGCCTACGCCAGCATCCGCCGCCAGTTCAACCTGCCAATTGGTGAGTTCGAGGGTATTCAGGAAGCGCTCGCCCGCATTGGCGGCAACACCTACGTGATGAACGCCACCCGCACCATGACCGCCGGCGCTGTCGATCTGGGTGAGAAACCTTCGGTACTCTCGGCTGTGGTCAAGTACCACGTGACCGAACGCATGCGCCAAACCGTCAGCGACGCCATGGACGTGCACGGCGGCAAGGGTATCTGTATGGGGCCGAGCAACTACCTGGGCCGCGCCTATCAGTCGGTGCCCATTTCCATCACCGTGGAAGGCGCCAATATTCTCACCCGTAGCATGATGATCTTCGGTCAGGGCGCCATTCGCTGCCATCCCTTTGTACTCAAGGAGATGCAGGCCACTCAGAATGAGGATCAGAACGCGGCGTTGACCGAGTTCGACGACCTGCTGTTCCGTCATATCGGTTTTTCGCTGAGCAACGCCTCTGCCAGCCTGCTGCTGGGGCTGACCGGCGGCCGTCTGGCCGACACGCCGGACTACCCCGCCACGCAAGCCTACTACCGCCAACTGTCGCGCTTGGCAGCTGCCTTTGCCACCGTCACCGACTGCACCATGCTGATGCTGGGCGGCGAGCTGAAACGCCGTGAGCGCATTTCTGCACGGCTCGGCGACGTGTTGAGCTATCTGTACCTGGCCAGCGCTACGCTCAAGCATTTTGACGATCAGGGTCGCCACGAAGAGGATCTACCCTTTGTCCAGTGGGGCGTAGAAGACCTGCTGTTCAAGATCGAGCAAAGCCTGCACGAGGTGCTGCTCAACTTCCCTGATCCACGCATGGGTTGCCTGCTGCGCGTCGTGGTCTTCCCGCTCGGCCGCCGCCTCACACCACCTGCAGATGCGGTGGGCGCGGAAGTCGCCAGACGCTTGATGACGCCCGGCGCCGCGCGTGACCGTCTGCTGGATGGCTGCTATCAGAGCACCGACCCGAATGACGTCACCGGCCTGGTCAACACCACTCTGGAAAAGGTGCTGCTCGCCGACCCCATCGAAGCGCGCCTTGCCAAGGCCATTCACAAGGGCGAACTGGAGCACGACAGCGATGCGGACATGCTCAACGTGGCAGCCGAATCCGGCGTGATCAGTCCCGACGAAGCCGAGCTGGTGCGCGAGGCCCGCATCGCCCGCCGCGCCGTGATCGACGTGGATGACTTCTCCAAGGAAGAAATGGACCCCACAGCGCGCCAAGCAAGCGCCAGCCCGGCGAAAACGCGCAAATCGGCCAAGAAAGCTGACAATAACCCGGCAAAAACCGCACCCTCAGAGCAGGAAGCGATGCTTGAGAACCAACCCTTCCCGCCACCGGAAGATAAAGCCTGAGCCAATGTTCTGGCGTGTCGGCAGCAGCCACGCGCCAGACCATGCTTTCTGTTAGACTCCCGCGCCAGAGTAATCAGGAGTCCCGCCATGACCACCCCGCTTAGCTACCACGCCTATCACCTTGCCCTGCTACAAAGCCTGTACGACACGCTGCGCGCGCAATCGGCCCTGCTGGAACAGGTGCCGGAAGAGAGCAACGAGCTGTTTATGGAACGCTTCAACGAGCTGCTGGAACAGCTGGAGCAAGGCGATCACGACAGCCTGTACCTGGGCCAGGACATTCTCTGCCAGATCATCAGCCGCTACCCGCAAATCGCCCACCTGATCCCCCGCGACCTGCTCTGGTATTTTGGTGGCGACTGCCTGCACTTCATGCCCGACGAAGAAATCGCCCAGTACCAACTGCTGGATGAGCACCGTGCCGACGCTGAGGCGCGCGGTGAAGCTTTCGATTGGCAACAAGCCCGGCAACTGATTCAAAGCAACTGAGGCTCGCACCATCCCAACGCCTGCGGCGAGCCGCGCCCGGTCAGCTCGAGTTTCACCTTGACCGGCATCGGTGCGACGCCGCTAGCCGGGATGGTACCCAGCCCTTCCAGATAGCCACCTCAAAGCCTCGCACCGGCTAGCCGCCAGCCGGCAACGCCGAGCTCCGTCTCGACCCGCAACCTCAAGCGCACCGGCACAGCCCGAGCAAGAACCCAGCCTCTCTGACATACCAGCAAGCGGCAACGGCCAGGCAGGTAGTTTTCTTCAGGCACAAAAAAAGCCGCTACATGAGCGGCTTTTTTGTTATTTCTGGGGGGGGGGAAGCGAGACGCGAACTCGCGAGGCTACGCGCCCCGCCCCGACCACGGCAATGCCGTGCTCTACCACTGAGACCTGCGCCAGCGAGCAAATCTCAGGCACAAAAAAGCCGCTACGTGAGCGGCTGTTTTGTTACTTCTGGGGGGAAGCGAGACGCGAACTCGCGAGGCTACGCGCCTCGCCCCGACCTCGGCAATGCCGTGCTCTACCACTGAGACCTGCGCCAGCGACCAAATCGCAGGCACAAAAAAGCCGCTACGTGAGCGGCTGTTTTGTTACTTCTGGAGCGGGAAACGAGACTCGAACTCGCGACCCCGACCTTGGCAAGGTCGTGCTCTACCAACTGAGCTATTCCCGCAAAACTGACGCCGTGATGGCGTCCCCTAGGGGACTCGAACCCCTGTTACCGCCGTGAAAGGGCGGTGTCCTAGGCCACTAGACGAAGGGGACGTATCCGGACTTCTCTGTGCCGAGGTGTTAACCCTGGCTACTTGCTGCGTGTTGTTCGCTGCAAGTGGCGCGCATTTTATGCATGGTCTGAAATATCGTCAACCCCTCAACCCAATCTTTTTTCAGGTTTTTTTCATCTTCGTCAGCAACGAGCCACCCCACCGCTCGTCAAGCGCTTGTGTAATGAGGGCTGGACCCAAAAACCGGGCCCTGCACAACAAGCCGACCAGCGGCGGAAAAAAGCTTGTCGCCTCAAGCTGTCTCAGCCATGATGCTAAAGTGATAGTTCACTGACTGTGCGACCATTGTTTCAAATAGGTTGGCAGTCTTGTAAACGGAGCATTGCGACCCGTAGCCACAGGCAAGGTTGCATTGGCTCAGGACGTTTAGGCACACAAGAAGAGAGACAAACACGTGTCCCCACTCCTAATTGGCGGTTTATTGGCTGCCGGACTTCTGGTTCTGGTCAGCATCGGCTTTATCAGTCACGGGCTTGAGCGCGCGCGGCTGGAGCGCGCCAGACAATCTGCCGAGGTGTCCGCGCGCATCAAGATCGGCAACAGCGTCATGGCCTCCCTGCCCGGCCAGTTTCTGCCGGCGGAGCTGGGCACCTTGCTACTGCAGATTGAAGTGCAACTATTGGAAAAGCTGGCTCGCATCAACAAGAACGCCGGCGACGTCAGTCAGCGCCTGGCCGCCTCGCGCGCGCAACTTGAGCAGAACCAGGTGCCCAGCAACGCTCCCGTTACCCTGGACTCCGAAGCCAAGGGCAAGGAAGCGCGCATCCAGCTGGAGAATCTCTACAAGCAGCTGCAGCAGGCGCAGGCTGACGGCCTGATCGACAAGGCCACGCTGACGCACTGGTCCAGCCAGATTCGCCGCTTTCTGGTCGCCGCCAACCTGGACACCTTCAACGCCACCGCCAAGCAAGGCATGCAGCAGGGCAAGCCGCGGGTCGCCAAGCTGCAATATGAGCGTGCCATCGCCTACCTGACCAAACTGAACAACCCGGCCTTTAGCGAGCACCTGAAGCAATACAAGGCTCTTCTGCAACGCGCCGAGGCTGCCGTTGTAGCGCAAGATCAGTCAGCCAGCGGCCAGCCGAGTGAACTGGATGCAGGCCTGCAGCAAATGGAAAGCGCCGACGACCAGTGGAAGAAAAACGCCGTCTACGACGATTAGAACCAAGACGCCCCGTGGCCAGCTAGTGCTGGCCACTCCTCCCGATAACGACCCCATATGGAATTCCAATGGCCCTGACCCTCTACGGCGCCATACTGTCGCCCTACGTACGCAAGATTCGGATCCAGCTCGCAGAGCAGCAGATCGAGTACCAGCACAAGCACATCCCGCCACGCGACAAACCGGATTGGTATACCGATATCAGCCCGCTTGGGCGCATTCCCGCGATCCAGGATGGCGACTTCAAGCTGGCCGACTCCGCCGTCATCGCGCAATACCTGCATGAAAGCCGCGGCGGCCAACCGCTGTACGGCACATCACCCGAGCAGGCGGCCCGGGTTCGCTGGCTGGAAAAATATGCCGATTATGAGCTGGCCCCCTACAGCACCTTTGCGCTGTTCTTTCAGCGTGTGGTGGCGCCAAACTATGGTGAACAGCCTGATCAAGCCATGATTCAGGCCGCGCTCGACCATCATCTGCCACCTCTGCTCAACTACCTGGAAGCAGAGCTCGGCAACGCGCCCTTCTTTCTCGGCCAACAGTTCAGCCTGGCAGATATTGCCGTGTGCACGCAGCTGATCAACATGGCCCATGCCGGCGAATTGATTGACGAGTACCGCTGGCCCGGCCTGTCTTCGCTGCTTAGCCGCGTCACTTCGCGGGCCAGCGTTTCGGCCATTCTGCCAACCGAGCACCAGCAGGTTGCCAAGCTGACCGGCCGCCTCTGAAGCGGTAAGCTACCGGGCGGCGCGGCCATCTGCGCAGCCGGGCCCGGTAGCACTTCAGCGCCGTCAAAAACGCCAATACGTTGCTGCCACCCAACCCGCGTAACCGTGCGACAATGCACCGCCTCGGCTGAGCGATCCGCGCTGTTACGGCATGCTGTCACCCTGATGGCGATAGTGCGCTAAGCTTTTGCCAAGAGATTGCCGATAAGGATCGCAGCAACCCATATGGATATCCGCCTCACCAACCGCCTGTCCTTCAAGCAAACCCGCATGGGCGTGCTGGGCGCTTTCATTCTTGGCACCCTGCTGGGCCTGATTCAGGTGACCGTTGATTACCATTCCGAAGATGCCGCCATCGATGAAGCGGTGCAGGCCCAGATCAACGTCAGCCTCGGCCCCGCCTCGCGTATTGCGTACAACATTGATGCTGAACTTGCCCTGGAACTGGTTAACGGCTTGCTGCAGGCGCCGCCGGTGATCCGCGCGGAAATCATCGATAACAACGGCATCGCCCTGGCCAGCGTCAGCCGCCCCATGGCCACCAGCCGTTACCGCGTGGTCAGCGATGCGCTGTTCAAGCGCCGCCGCGACTACTCACATCCGCTCTATGTAGAACACGCACCCAATGAGCTGCTGGGCCACCTGGTGATCGAAGTGGATACCTTCCACCAAGGGGCAAGCTTCCTGCGCCGCGCCGGCCTGACCATGTTGTCGGGCTTTATTCTCAGCCTGGTCCTGTCGCTGATTCTGATGGTGCTGTTCTACGGCATGCTGACCAAGCCCCTGGTGCGCCTGATCAACGACCTGCTGAACATGAAGACCGAGGGCGAACGCAGCCGCCTGCCCTGCCCTGATGGTCACGAGCGCGACGAAATCGGCGCTTTGGTAGAGGTAATCAACCGTCAGCTGCAGAGCATCGACGTCAACATGCGCCAGAAGCTGCGCGCCGAAGAGCGTCTGCGCAAATACCTCGAAGAACTCGAAAGCATCGTCGAGTCTCGCACCAATGAGCTGCAGGAAACCAACGCCCAGTTACGCCGCTCGAACCAAGACCTGGAGTACTCGCGCGAAGAAGCGCTCGATATGGCCCGCGCGCGCTCGGCCTTTCTGGCCAACATGAGCCACGAGATTCGCACCCCCATCAATGGCCTGCTCGGCATGATCGGCCTGACGCTCGACAGCCCGCTGAACAACGAGCAAAAGCAGCAGCTCTCCATAGCCTACGACTCTGGCAAAGTGCTGGTGGCCCTGCTGAACGACATTCTCGACCTGTCCAAGTTTGAAGCCGGCAAGTTGCAGCTAGAGCGCATCCCCTTCGATCTGGGCGCACTGCTCGAAGAAACTGCCAGCCTGCTGTCACAGAATGCCGGCAAGCAGGATATCGAACTGACCTGTCGTATAGATCCACGCCTCCCGGGCATGCTGCTCGGCGACCCCACGCGTATCCGCCAGATCGTCAGCAACCTGCTGTCCAACGCGCTCAAGTTCACCGAGCAGGGCCATGTGGCCCTTACTCTGAACCTTGAGCGTGGTGGCAGTGCCGATCAGCAGGTGCGTATCAGCGTGTCGGACAGCGGCATTGGCATCGCCGAAGAGGCGCTGGAAAGCATCTTCTCGCCCTTCACCCAGGCCGACGCGCATATCTCCCGTCGTTTTGGCGGCACCGGGCTGGGTCTTGCGCTGTGCCGCAGCCTGACTGACGCCATGGGCGGCGTGCTGACCGTCACCTCGACCCTCGGCCAGGGCAGCAGCTTCAGCGTGTTGATCCCACTCGCCAGCCACGACCAGCAACCCGTTTTTCCCAAGCCCGCAGCACGTTCGGTACTGATCTGGAATCAAAGTGGCCACCTGCAGGGCCAGGTGCTCAACGAACTGCTGCGCAGCTGGGGTATGGATTGCACGGTCATGGATTACCAACTGCTCAGCCCCTTGCCTCAGGTACCGGACGGCAAAGACTTCTGGCTGCTCGACAGCCCGACCCTCGCGCAACGACTACAAGGGCTGGAACCCGAGACGCCGCGACTGCTGGTGTGCAGCTACAGCCGACTGCTCTCAGCCGAGAAAGCACACAAACTGGGTATTCTGCAGCAGGTCGCGGCGCCGCCGGCCCGCCGCCGCCTGGCGCAGGCGATAGACGAGCTGTTCGGCATTGTGCGAGAAAGCCAGCCCACCACTGAAAATATCGCCTTGCCGGCCGGCCAAAGGCTGCTGCTGGTGGAAGACAACGCGGTGAACCAGATGGTTGCCAAGGGCATGCTCAGCCGCCTGGGCTATGAAGCGGATCTGGCCGAACATGGCGAGATCGCATTGCATCTGCTGGAGGAAAACGACTACGCGCTGGTGCTGATGGATTGCAACATGCCAGTTCTCGACGGCTACGAGACCAGCCGGCGCATGCGCGCCGACCCGCGCTGGCAGAATCTGCCGATCATCGCCCTCACCGCCAACGCGTTGCACGAAGACCGCCAGCGCTGCCAAGAGGCCGGCATGAGTGACTACCTGGCCAAACCTTTCAAGCGTGAAGACCTGCAGGCCATACTGCAGCGCTGGCTTAGCAACCCTTCAGCCGATTGAGCGGCTGAAGAGTGCCTAAGGCCTAGCCGAGCAGCGCCTCAATATCCGCCCGCAGATCTTCCGGCTTGGTGGTTGGGGCGTAACGCTTGACGACTTTGCCCTGCGCATCGACCAGAAACTTGGTGAAGTTCCACTTGATGCCCTTACTGCCCAGCAACCCTGGCGCCTGCGACTTGAGCTGCACAAACAGCGGGTGCGCGCTGTCGCCGTTGACGTCAACCTTCTTGAACAGTGGGAAGCTGACGCCGTAGTTCAGCTCGCAAAACTCGGAGATCTGCCCCTCATCACCCGGCTCCTGCGCCCCAAACTGATTGCACGGAAATCCGGCTACGCGCAGCCCCTTGGCCTGATAATCCTGCCACAGCGCCTCAAGCCCCTTGTACTGCGGGGTGAAGCCGCATTTGCTCGCGGTGTTGACCACCAGATACGCCTTGCCATCCAGCTCTGCCAGGCTGCTTTCACGGTTATCGATGGTGGTACAGGGGATCTGCAGCAGTTGTTCAGCCATGACGACAATACTCCTTGGGTTATTCGCGTTAAGTGAGCACAGCTTAGCGCATATTAATTTGCATGCAATTTATTTGCGCGCAATTAAAAAAAGCACGACGATATTCGCACCGGTAAAGTCATGGGTACGGCCTGAGGGGCAACTACCGCTTTTGGAGGTAACCGCCAGCACACCAGTACAGCTACACATTTTCTGCATTTTCCCCACCCGGAATCCGCAACACAGGCTTTCACAGTGAGCCACGCAAGACGTATGATGGTCGTTTTACAATCGCTCAGGGATGACAGAACATCACCTCCCTCCCTGACATGCTCATCAGCCCTGGATCCACAAGGTAAGCACCATGCAGGTTAGCAAGTCCAACAAATTGGCCAACGTCTGCTACGACATTCGCGGCCCCGTGCTGCGCCACGCCAAGCGCCTCGAAGAAGAAGGCCACCGCATTCTCAAGCTGAACATCGGCAACCCCGCGCCCTTTGGTTTTGAAGCGCCGGAAGAGATCCTGCAGGACGTTATCCTCAACCTGTCTACCGCGCAGGGCTACAGTGATTCGCGTGGTCTTTTCTCCGCCCGCAAGGCGGTGATGCATTACACCCAGACCAAGAACATCCCCAATGTCGGCATCGACGACATCTACCTCGGCAACGGCGTTTCCGAGCTGATCGTCATGGCCATGCAAGGCCTGCTGAACAACGGCGATGAGGTCTTGATCCCGGCGCCCGACTATCCGCTGTGGACCGCCTCTGTCAGCCTCTCGGGCGGCAAGCCGGTGCATTACCTGTGCGACGAGCAGTCGGACTGGTACCCCGATATTGAAGACATTCGCAGCAAGATCACCAGCAACACCAAGGCCATGGTAATCATCAACCCCAACAACCCCACTGGTGCGGTGTACCCGCGCGAGGTGCTGGAGCAGTTGGCGCAGGTGGCTCGCGAGAACAACCTGATCCTGTTTGCCGATGAAATCTACGACAAGATCCTGTACGACGGCGTTGAGCACGAGTCCGTGGCTGCCGTGGCGCCCGATGTCCTGTGCCTGACCTTCAACGGCCTGTCCAAGTCTTACCGGGTCGCGGGCTTCCGCTCTGGCTGGATGATCATCAGCGGGCCCAAGCAGCACGCCAAGAGCTACCTGGAAGGTCTGGAGATTCTCGCCTCCATGCGTCTTTGCGCCAACGTGCCGGCGCAGCACGCCATCCAGACCGCGCTGGGTGGCTATCAGAGCATCAACGACCTGATCCTGCCGGGCGGCCGCCTGTTGGAACAGCGCGATACCGCCTGGGAGCTGCTCAACGAAATCCCCGGCGTCAGCTGCACCAAGCCCAAGGGCGCGCTCTACCTGTTCCCGCGGCTCGACCCCAAGGTCTACCCGATCCATAACGACGAGAAAATGGTGCTCGACCTGCTGCTGCAGGAAAAGATCCTGATCGTGCAGGGCACGGCCTTCAACTGGCCGTGGCCGGATCACTTCCGTATTGTCTCGCTGCCGCGCAAGGATGATCTGGAAATGGCCATCGGCCGCATCGCCAACTTCCTCAAGACCTACAAACAGTAAGGCGCTGCGTGGCTGACCTGCATATCGAAGACTTCCACCAGGATGTAGCCCGCATCCTGGTGGCGCTGTATAACCGCTTCCCGCAGCCCGCCGCACTCTTTGTCAGTGATTTGATTGGTGAGCACGAGCCCGATGCCTTCGGCGTGCCTGCGCCGCGCCATCTCGCCTGCTTCAGCGCCATGCTATGGCTCGCCGATGAAGGCTTTCTGCGCTATGGCGACACCATTCGCCAGGAAGCCATCGATCAGGCCTGCCTTAGCGAACGTGCCTTTGTACTGCTCTCCAAGGCCGACAGCGCGCAACGTGACCCTGAGCTGCCTGCCAGCATTGCCCGCCAACGCGCCACGCTCGCTCAGCGCCTGCGTGATGCTCTCAAAAGCGGCTCCAGCAGCCAGCTCTACGACACCGTGCAACTCTGCTTTTTACCCCGCGACAAATAACCACAGTCGCTACCCGCCCCTGCACGCAACCTGACTGTGAAACCTTTTGTCATAGAGTCAGCATTGAAAGCCCACCCCGCTCGCCCAATATAAGCTCAGAATAGAGCCTCGCAGCGCAACGCCGCGCGAGCTGATTGATCTCTACACAGGAAATACCCAAACCATGATGCGAATACTGCTGTTTCTGGCAACCAACATTGCGGTCGTGCTGGTCGCCAGCATTACCCTGAGCCTGCTGGGCGTCGGCAACATCCATGACGGCCAGGGCGGCATGAACCTGCAGGCGCTGCTGATCTTCTGCGCCGTGATCGGCTTTGCCGGCTCCTTTATCTCGCTGTTTCTATCCAAATGGATGGCCAAGCGCAGCACCGGTGCCCGCGTGATCGAGCAGCCGCAGACCCAGCAGGAAAAGTGGCTGGTCAGCACCGTGGAAGAACTGGCCCGCACCGCTGGCATCGGCATGCCGGAAGTGGCCATCTTCCCGTCCCGCGCGCCCAACGCCTTTGCCACCGGCTGGAACAAGAACGCCTCGCTGGTCGCCGTTTCCGAAGGCATGCTGCAGCGTTTCAGCCCGGCGGAAGTCAAAGCCGTCATGGCCCACGAGATTGGCCACGTCGCCAACGGCGACATGATCACCCTCACCCTGATTCAGGGCGTGGTGAACACCTTCGTGATGTTCTTTGCGCGCATCATCGGCAACTTTGTCGACCGCGCCGTATTCAAGAACGAAGGCAGCGGCCCGGGCATTGGCTATTTTGTCGCGACCATCTTTGCCGAGCTGGTATTGGGCATTCTGGCCAGCATCATCGTCATGTGGTTCTCCCGCCAGCGTGAGTTCCGCGCCGATGCAGCGAGCGCGCAACTGGTGGGCGCCGGCGCCATGATCGCCGCGCTGGAACACCTGAAAGCCGAACAGGGCATTCCGGTGGAACTGCCCGGCGAGATGACCGCATTCGGCATCAACGGCAGCCTCAAGCACGGTCTCGCCGGCCTGCTGATGAGCCACCCGCCACTGGATGAGCGCATTGCCGCGCTGCGGGCCGGAAACTATCGGTAACTAGCTGCAAGCAATTGGAGCGGAATCGGGCTTAGCCTGGTTCCGCTTTTTTGTTGCTTTCCATCTGGCTGATTTAAGCAAGTGCATAAGTTTGAACGTGCCGGCTTACATCAAATTCCAAAACGCTTCGACCAACGGGTTTTTCAGGTTCTTTTTCAGGGTGAACAACCCGATGTCGTAGGGTTCCAGCTCCGGGGTGACATCCAGCACGCGGATACGCTCGCGCAGCGGACTGTTGTCGAGCACAATCTTGGGCACTACGCCAATGCCAAAGCCAAGGCTGACCATGCTGACAATCGCCTCGTTACCCGTGACCTGGGCATAAATGCGCGGCGCGATATCCTGCTGGCGGAACCACTCGTCAACCCGGGTTCGGGAGACGCCGCTTTCCGAGAGAATCAGCGGTATGCTCTCCCAGGCCTGCGGCGTAGTGGGCGTCTCGATGGGCACGTTGGGAACCTGCTGCTCCAGCGGCGCTATAAACAGCAGGGGCGAAATGGCGATGGGTTTGAACGCCAAGCCGCGTGGCAGGCTGGCGGGCTGCGCCGCGATGCTGATGTCTTCCTTGCCATCCAGCACATGCGCGATGGCGTGCTCCGGATCGCCGGTGCGCAGTTTGATTTCAATCGCCGGATACGCCACCCGGAAACGGCGCAGCAGCTCATACAAAAAGCTGTAACTGGCGGTAACCGAGCCGTACAGACTAACCTCACCGCTGAGCTGATCCGAATTGTCGGTGAGTTCGTGGCGAATCAGGTTCCACTGGCTGCTGGTATCACGCGCGTAGTTGAGAAATTTTTGCCCCTCGCGGGTCAGCGCGACCGTACGATTGTCGCGATTGAATAGCGCCACCCCCAGTTCGTCTTCCAACTGGCGTATGTTGCGCGACAAGGCAGAGATGCTGATGTGGCACTCATCGCTGGCGCGGCCAAAGTGCAGTGTTTCCGCCAACGCGAGAAACTGCTTGAGCGTTTTGATGTTCATGCTGGGATGATAACGGATGTTTGCAGAAAACGGGACGTCTTGTTGCAAATATATCAATTTAAGAAATGGTCAGTTTTCTATAAATTGACCGCACTCACAGATTACTGGCGCCTATCGTTGGTGGCTGTGTCCCTTATCAAGATCGGCGTGCGGTTGTCGCCGATCACTTCACCATACACTCAGGGTGTTAAAAAATGGCTAATTACTTCAATACCTTACCGCTGCGCGAGCAACTGGCAGAGCTGGCCAAGTGCCGCTTCATGCACAACGCTGAATTCGCCGATGGCGTCGACGCGCTGAAAGGCAAAAAAATGGTCGTTATCGGTTGTGGCGCACAGGGCCTGAACCAGGGCTTGAACCTGCGCGACAGCGGCCTGGACGTTTCCTACGCCCTGCGCCCTGAGGCCATTGAGCAGAAGCGCCAATCCTGGAAGAACGCCACTGAAAACGGCTTCACCGTTGGCACTTATGAAGAGCTGATCCCCACCGCCGACGTAGTACTGAACCTGACTCCAGACAAGCAGCACACCGCCGTTGTAAACGCTGTCATGCCGCTGATGAAGCAAGGCGCCTGCCTGTCTTACTCGCACGGTTTCAACATCGTTGAAGAAGGCATGAAAATCCGTGACGACCTGACCGTCATCATGGTTGCTCCCAAGTGCCCAGGTTCTGAAGTGCGCGCTGAATACGTTCGCGGCTTTGGCGTACCTACCCTGATCGCCGTTCACGAAGACAACGATCCTAAAGGCGAAGGCCTGGCACTGGCCAAGGCCTATGCAGTCGGTACTGGCGGTCACAAGGCCGGCGTACTGATGTCGTCCTTCATCGCTGAAGTTAAATCCGACCTGATGGGCGAGCAGACCATTCTGTGCGGCATGCTGCAGACCGGCTCCATCCTGTGCTTCGACAAAATGGTTGAAGAAGGCATCGACGCTGGCTACGCCTCGCGCCTGATCCAGTACGGCTGGGAAACCATCACCGAAGCCCTGAAATACGGCGGCGTGACCAACATGCTGGACCGCCTGTCCAACCCGGCCAAGATCAAGGCCTTTGACCTGGCCGAAGAGCTGAAGCAGATCATGCGTCCGCTGTACAACAAGCACCAGGACGACATCATCAGCGGTCACTTCTCCAAGACCATGATGGAAGACTGGGCCAACGACGACAAGAACCTGCTGCAATGGCGTGCAGATACCGCTGAAACCAACTTCGAGAAGACCCCTGCCGGCGACGTAAAAATCTCCGAACAGGAATTCTTCGACAACGGCATCCTGATGGTTGCCATGGTTAAAGCCGGCGTTGAGCTGGCGTTCGAGACCATGACTGCTGCCGGCATCATCGCCGAGTCTGCGTACTACGAGTCGCTGCACGAAACCCCGCTGATTGCCAACACCATCGCGCGCAAGAAGCTGTATGAAATGAACGCCACCATTTCCGACACTGCAGAATATGGTTGCTACCTGTACAACCACGCCTGTGTGCCGCTGCTGGCCGACTTCATGAAAGGCATCAAGACCGACGTTATCGGCAAAGGCCTGGACCTGGAAGACAACGGCGTAGACAACGCTCGCCTGATCGAAGTGAACGCCGCGCTGCGCTCACACCCGGTCGAAGCCGTAGGCACAGTGCTCCGTGGCTACATGGCTGACATGAAGAAAATCGTTTAATCGATTAATTCATCGTTAGCCGCCAAGCCGGGTTTCCGACCAGAAACCCGGCTTTTTTGTCTCTGTTGTTTGCAGCACCTGTTATTCCCGGCTCCGTTGTTCGTAACTCAAAAAGGCACGCCCCAATGAACGCATCAACCCAGCTCGCTCCCATTCAATTGAACAACGCGACGGTCAACTTTGATGATCGCTTCACCCTGAACGAAATTGACTGGAGCATCTCGCCAGACCAGCACTGGGTCATTACCGGCACCAACGGCGCCGGCAAGTCCGCTCTGGCGGCGGTGCTGGCCGGGATGGGCGAAGTCACCGCTGGCAGCGTACAGGGTCTGCCCGCACGCGTGGGCCTGGTCTCGTTTGAAGCCCAGGCGGAGCTGATCGCCAGAGAACTGAAAAAAGACGATGCCGACATCATGGACGTGATTTCACTTGGCACGCCGGTGCATGAAATCATCTTCGAGAACTGCCAGGACCCGGCATTGGCTCAATCGCTGGTGGAGAAGTTCGGCCTTAGCAAACTGCTCGACCGCGCGTTTCGCAAACTTTCCACCGGTGAAACCCGCAAGGTCATGCTGATTCGCGCCCTCTCCAGCAAGCCGGATCTGCTGATCCTCGATGAGCCCTTTGATGGCCTGGATGCAGACACCCTCGCCATGCTGCAAGCGCACCTGGCCTCTATCATCAACACCGTCCCTATGGTCATGGTGCTGAACCGCTTTGATGAGATGCCTGACTTCATCACCCATGTTGCTTACATGGATAAAGACAGCTCAGACCCAAAGAACCCGAATCAGGGCCGCCTGACCCTGACCGTCGATAGAAGCGACGAAGGCGCCTTCAACGAGCTGTATCAACTGCTGCACCTGAAAACCACCGACCTGCACGTACCCGGTGCCGACCCCGGCAATAAACTGCCCGCGCTTGATCCAGGCCAATCGCTGGTGCGGCTGAAAGACGCGACCATCAAGTACGGCGATACCGTCATCGTAAACAAGCTGAACTGGACCATAGAGCCCGGCCAGCACTGGCAGCTCAGCGGCCCCAACGGCAGCGGCAAAACCGGGGTGTTGTCGCTGATCACCGGCGATCACCCGCAGTGCTATACCAACGACATTTATGTCTTCGGCTTTCAGCGCGGCAACGGTGAAAGCATCTGGCAGATCAAGCAGTTTATCGGTTACGTCTCCACTACCCTGCAGTGGGAATACCGAGTCAGCACCAGTTGCAAGAACGTGATCATCTCCGGCTTTCACGACAGCATCGGCCTGTATAGCAAGTCGTCAGACAACCAGAAAAAGATCGCAGACCAGTGGCTGGCGCTGCTCGGCATGACCTCGCGCGCCGACCAACCATTCAACAAACTCTCCTACGGCGATCAGCGCCTGCTACTTATCGCCCGCGCCATGGTCAAACACCCGCCCCTGTTGATCCTCGACGAGCCCTGCCTGGGCCTCGACGATATGAATCGGCAGCTCGTGCTCGCGTTGATCGAGAAGATCTGCCAAAGGTCGGAGACCACGGTGTTGTATGTGAATCATCATGCGGAAGATCGGATAGCGGGGATCGAGCGGTATTTGAAGTTGGAGAAAAACAGCTAGGTTTTACAAGGAGCAAAAAATCAGGCGCCGCACCGCAGTGCGTTGAACCCGGTCCCACCAGCACGCTGCGTGCCTCGCTCTGGTACCGCAAAAATCCCGTCAGTATCATAGGTCAGCGCCGGACGCACTGGCCCTGGGCTGCAAAAACCACAGTGGCAACAGTATGAGCACGACCACCGGGGTGTTGATCCACAAATGGCTGTACATTCCGTTGGCCGCCGACACGCCGCTATCCAGGCAAAACCAGACGAGCACCGCCACCATGAGGGCCAGCTTGATTGCTGCAGTGCCCTGCGCCACATAGTGATAAATCGCCAGACAGAACAGCAAACCCCAGCTGGCGACCGTAGGCCCAAACAGCTGCAACAGGCTGCGCATCAGTTGGTCTACATTGGCCTCGAAACCCACATCAAAGGCAGCGTAAAGGCCGGCCACGTAGGGCGTCATCAGGCTTGTCTTGGCGAGAACTATAAACACCAGCCCGAGCACAAAGTGGCCCAGCCCCACCAGCATCAACCAGTAATACAAAACCTTTTGCATGCAGCACCGTCTTTTTAAAAAAGGAACATGGAGCGCAGGCTCCGTACTGACAGAGCCTGCTGAATCGTCATCAGGCCATTCGCTCACAGTAGTGCTTCAGGCCCCGCAGCCTGGCTACAACAGCCCTGCGAAAATACAGTGTCGCGAGGTACTCGGAAACCGGCGGCAAAGCCCAGGCTTTGGTTTTGATCGCATAGCGGAAAGTGGCTTGAGTAGAACTGGCATCAATGGGCTTGAAAACCCAACTGCCCGCGAAACTCTTGATAAAGACCGGCCCCTTGGTCATCACAATGGCCGCCCTGACAGGCGGCGCCAACTGGACAAACTCAACGTCCATCCGCAAGCCGGATTTGGCTATTACACGGGTTCTGACCCCAACCGCCAACTCGGTTGCGCCATCCAGCAGCTCGATTTTCTCAGGGAATGGATCCCACTCATAGCGCACTGCATAGTCTTGTGATGCGGAGTACACAACGGCCTGGGGTGCATTAATGGTAAGTTTGTGCTGGACTATGGCCATGACAGCATCTGTTTCTGCGTCAGTGTACCGGCCTTAAGCTGCGGGCGTTCGGTGCAACCCCAGCTTGGCATCAAGCAGCTATTGCGCATTGACGGTGCGGCCATTTGCCAACTCGTTTGCATCCGGCACCTCGTATCGCGGCTCCATAAACTCGAACATGAAGTCGGTCACCTCAAAGGCGTAAACGTTGGGGTCCTTTTCGGCATTTCGTTTTTCTACACGCTGTTTACGCACCGCTGTCGGCGCATTCAGATAGTGAACTTCGGCCTGCACTCCCAACGTCTTTGCCAACTCAGAGAAACGTGCCCTCTGTTCCTTGGTGGTGAACCCCAGGTCCAGAACCACATTGCCGTTCAACTGCAGAATCTGCTCGCAAACCTGCCAGATTTGTATGTAACAGCGATTCACCCGCTCGATCATCCAAGCGTAGTCGAGGGAGGTCATGTCCTTGGAAAACAGATTCTGCATCCAAGGATCGATAGAAAAGCGCACTGCGCCAATCTCCTTGGAGAAAGACAGGGAGTACGTGGTTTTTCCGACACCGGTAGGGCCGGTAACGATGATTAGCCTAGCCATAGCTTACGAGCCTCTGCTAATGCATAGCGCAATGCGCGCGGGTAATTTATCTCACAGAGTGTGCAAGATAGCCCTTCAAAACCGAGAGCCTGTTCTTTTGGATCGTCACTCAGCTTGTCTCACCTGATAGTGCCTTTGCACATTCGCCGCGACCCTGCCCCATTCGGACGAGCTGACACTGATAATTGGGGCCAATGTGGATTAACACACCGTGAAGAAAGTCATTCTTCCTGGATTATGAAAGATATCTTCACTGATCCGGATGGCTTGCTCAAAAACCTCAGGGCTTTTCTACCGCCTCAACGCCCCAACATAACCACGTCGGCCCCTGGCACTAAGCGCGCCGCTTGCGAGCCAGAAACCGACGAAGCAGGAACACAAGCCCTGCAACGACAAAGGACACCACGCATAGAACGCCCAAGGCCAGCGGGGCGGATTCATGGGTAACTACTACACCATCGAAGTACCGGCCCTCGCTGTTGTACGGGAGCCGCGCCAGACGAACACACAAGACGCCGAACAACACCCCGGCAGCAAAAGCTAACGCCAGAACGCCATTAACCAGCAGGGAAAGAATGTTCATTTCTTTCAGGCCCAACGTAGAGCTTTGCGGCAATTTTGTAGCCGTGAAGCGATGGAGAAATTGTCCGGCAAGAGCGATTTGTTAAATGGCATCACGCGGCCAAGCTCAGCATTTTCCTAGATATAGTGCGAGCCTTAAGAATCAAGATTGCTGAAACAAGCAACTCCACTATCGTCGAAAGCATATTCGCTTTGTTTTCTTGGCTAAGATTCAGCGGCGCAAAAGCACCCTGACTACGCTCCGACATTTGCCAAAGGGTAGCCCAATATACGGCGTCGATTATTGCGAAATAGAGGTAATAGGTAGCTACAGCCAGTAACAAAACAGTCAGGCAGGACGGCGCATTCATTGGCTCGACCGGCTGGTCTATTTCTGGCTTCAAGATGGTTTTTGCCACCTTCATGGGGAAATACCACAAGAAAATTGCTACGAGAATCGGGATCACCACTGAAGAAATAGCAAAGGCCATAGACACGGTTAAGCCGCTTAGCTGCCCGGTCATAAGCCCTAACAAGAAAGAGGATTGTCGAAGAGCGAACAGAATCAACAGAACGGAAAAAATTCGAACGAGGATTGCGAGGTAGTGCGTAGGCTTCATGCCTTATGTCCTTTTAACGAGGCTGTAGAAAAACTCCCGAGCCTCTTTCAATTGGTGCGCCTACGCGAAATTTCAGAAGTTTTCCGATGACGAACGCTTCAGATTTCGAAAATAGGCGCTATTTTTAGTTCGTTTTTTGACCAAAATTGACCAGTATAAAACCGTCGACCTTTTTCTACAGCCTCAACGCTAGGTTCAGCGGTGAGCGAAGCGAATCCGCTGCAACCTATTGTTAGTTTTTTCAGTGAATATTAAGGAATTCTCGGTATGCGATGTGGACTGACCAAGTGATTTTATCATCCATATTCTCATTACTTCGAAATAAGTCGGGGTCATCTGTAAAATGGGTGAAGTTTTTACCGTTATCGTGAATCCTAGAAATCAGCCCAATCTTATACGAGAACTCCCCTAAATCATTCGGAGATACATACACCTTTCCATCAATGTCGGCAATAGAATCTACAGACCGCCCCCTTATGAAATCTGTATCAAACATTTCAGCAAGCGTTGAGCAGGTATATGTCTTACTATTCGCTCGAAAAGAGTCTATAAGCTTATCAAGCTCAGGAAATTGGTGCTGATGTTCTTTTATCAGGTCATTTTTACGGTTTTTACCGTATTTCTCTAAAATTTGATTTATATAATCTAAATCGATTTTTTTGTTGTACGGACTGTTCTTCTTAGTCTGAATTGCGGCCATTCTGCAAAGCTGTCCCATCCACCGTGGTCGCTTGTTTGAGAATGAGTAAATAGCATCAAAAATTGAAGCTTGATCATCATTTTTCCACCTAATTGGCGTGTTGAATGCAAGCCCAAAGATCTGATTGTAGTCTCTACTTATTTTTAACTGTGATTCTTTAGACTCAGGGTGCTTTCTTTGAACATATGCCAAAATTCGGTTTGCGAGCATGTCTCGAAGTTGCTTTTTCGTCCAAAATATTTCAACTACATACTGCTCCCACTTATCAAGATCCTCTAAGTGCCTTAGATTTGCCCATACATCTGATCGAACACTGGCTCTAATATTCAAATTATTCATATCAAATGATAGTGATCTTATGGCGCTAAAAAAGGAGCCAACTCTAGCTTGATACTCTTCTGTGTCTTTGTACTTTGCATCAATATCATCAATCAGTATCCAGACGCTAGATGCCTGATGTGTATCCTGATAGTTTTGCAATAGACTCTGTAAATTTTCGGGAAACGACCTTTTAAGCTCAGCATTAACTAAAGGTAGTTTTCCTTTAACCCTGGAAATCAATCCACCAATAATGTTTTTGCTTTTCATTCCTTCTAATTCGGAGATTTCTACCATTGAAATTTCATCACTAGTGAGCGCAAAACCAATAGACTTTCCAATCTCCAGAATAATTTTTTTACATATGATCTGCTTCCAGTAATTCTCTAAGTATGCTTGGTCCTGATCTTGAAAATCTCCAAGGCCTAATAATGAATTTCCAGTAACTCGAATAATTAGCGCGCCGTCATCTTCTTTAAGGTTATAGGCCATTCGAGAAATCATTGCAGATTTACCCATACCTTTTCTTGCACTCACTACGTTTAGCCGAACAGATCGATCAAAGAAATCTTCAAAATCTGGGTTATCTATGTAGTAAGAGTTCAGCACTTCAATATTTTCATCTTCGCCAGCATCATTTCCAAATAGGTCTTTGTCTTTTATATCTATATGAATCATGGTTTATTACTCAGAATACGGATGTAAAACTAACGCCTCAAACACCGGCGCAGCTTCGCTGCGTCCGAGTGCTTTGATTTGTTAGGCATTTCTCTAGAATATTCAAAGTTTGCTTTACATTTAGCTGAGCCTCGTGAATCCACCCACCATCACGACTCAAATATTCATCAAACCTTCTGAGCAATGCAACTAGCTCATCGATATTGTCTAACCCAACCGTTACTTTATCAGCAGCGTTCTTGATCTTTCTAGTCGATAACGCCCCTTTCGGAGGAATCTCGACTTCCAAAAAGTGGTAGCCATTCACAAGTTCAATTGCGGATAAAACCGCAACATCTATTAGGTGTTGAGGATCAGCGGCCACGCCGATTTTGCCACGAAATATCGAAGCTATTCGTGGTTGTAGGTATTCAATATATGAAACATGCTGGCTAGAATCATTTTGGTGTGGAGGTGCACCGCTTCCATCATTATATGGAAGAGATCGAAAGTAAGCTTCCGTAACCAATGACAAGGCCATCAAGCACTCCTCATCTAAAAACAACTGATGCTGATATATCAATCCTTCAAATTCTCTACGCCCGCTTGAAGGAACAGGTTCATATAAGCCTTCATCAGGATCGTAGTGAGCCGCCCACTCTGTATTGATTTGGGCTATTTTTGTTATTAGCGCTGCGAATGCATTTCGTTGATGATCAAAAAACAGAGAGGTGCGAAGTTGTGAAACCTGATTTTCGTGCTTAATTCCTTCGATCTTAGAATTCAATTCAGTCTTATAGCTTTCTAATTTTTCAGCATATTCATGCTGAATAGATTGTTTCAATCTCTCTGAAATCCATCCTTTGGCAAGCCAGACTAAAGTTGCTCCACTAATTCCGCCAGACAATATGCTGAGTAGATATTCCATTCTCTCTCCTGATGCCTAACAGCTAAGTGGAACGCTGGCTTTATGATTACATATCAGTGACTTCCGCATATCAACACTCCTCGCCGCCGGCATCCAATAAAAAATAGATTTAAATTCATGTAGTTGAACGCCATACCCCAACCCCAGACGTATTCGCGTGACTTCCACATTTCGTGAATCCAATCAACCTGTATGGCATGCCAGTCAACATATTCAAGCGGGCAAGCCGACACCCGCCAGCGCTTAAAGCCAGGCAGGATAAGTATTTTTTGATTGCGGACTGGAAACGGATTAAACCATAAACAGCGCACGCGCGAAGAAGCATCAGACCCGTTAAGGCTGAAGCTGTGCTTTGGCAATTAAGTATTGAGGTAGTGTTGCGCGCCATCCTTGGGCTCCTGCTTAGTGGCTTACTGCCGTGAAGCCAAAATAGCGCTATGACGATGTGCGGTAAAGCAAATCTTCATAGCGCAACATCTCTCGCCCTACTCCGCCTTCCAACTTACCGGATACAGCATCTCTTCCCGATAACCGCTGAGCACCCGCCGCAGGCCGGTGAGTTGCTGGTCCAGCTCGGCGTCGCCGCTATCAACCAGGAAGGGTCGGCCATTCAGGGTGGTGAGTTTGGTTTTGGTCGCGACAACCATGAGGTTATCGAGCCCTACAGCGCGGACGATGCGGGGGGAGAGTTGTTGGTTGCCACGGCCAAGGATGTGGCCCTGGCCGCCGATGGCGGTGACCAGTATGCGCCAGTCGCCGCCTTGCTCCAGCAGCGTCCAGAGTTGCTGTTCTGTGGCGTCCTGCAGGATGAGTTCACCGTGGCGCAGTACGTCTACGCCCAGCAGTGTGCCGTGCAGGCCCATGGCTTCGAGCAGGCCGAGGTTGGTGGAACCGGGGCCGAGTATCCAGCCGGTCTCTTCATCCTGTTCTTCCTGCAGCCAGGCGGCGATGTCGTCCAGCACCAGGGTTTCGACTTCTCTTCCGCCCTGCTTCACCTGCTGCACAAAGCGGCCTTCTTCGGGCACCGAGAGTTCGCCGTAATGGCGGGTTTTGACCTGGCCCTGGCGGAAGGCGGTTTCGTCGATGTCACGCACGTCGGCTTCTCTCAGGCGTACCAGATCGCCCTTGACTAGCAGTGCGACCAGTTCACCGGCGGCGCGCGGATTGACGGCGTAGACGCCGGAGTGGATTTTTACCCCGGCGGGAATGCCCAGCACCAGTTGGTTGGCGCGTATCTGGTTACAGATGTTGCGGGCGGTGCCGTCGCCGCCGGCGAACAGCAGCAGGTCTACGCCGGTTTGTTGCAGGGCGGCGGCGCAGCGTTCGGTGTCTTCGGCGCTGGTCTGGTTGGCATCGCCCAGCTCGCCAATCACCTCGTGATCAAAGCCCAGCTCAGTGAGCAGGTCACTGCCCATGGGACCGGGAGCGGCAAAGATCTGCAGCTGTTCGCGCAGGGGTAACAGCTGTTCCAGCGCGATGGCGACGCGGCGCTGTGCCTGTGGCAGCACGCCTTGCGCCAGCGCCTGCTCGGCAACGCCATCGGAGCCCTTGAGGGCAGCCTGCCCGCCCACGCCGGCCAGTGGGTTGATGATGAGCCCGAGTCTAAAAGCTGCCTGCATTACGTTTGTCCGTTCCTGTTTGTTGCGGGTGGGTTGTCACAAAGTCGTCACGCGGTTGCCATATCCTGCCCTCAGCTGGTCAGCGGGAGGGTTGGCCAGCGCTCAGCGAGACGATTCAGCGACACCACACTGGGAGAAAACCATGAGTGTACATGCCTTGCAGACTTGCCGTGACAGTGCCGAAATCCTGATTCACCCCGCGTCCTGCTCGGGCGGTTATCTGGTCGATGAGAGCGGCCGAGAAATTGCCATTACCGAGCAAATGATTCAACACGCCTGCAATGAACTGGAGCGCCAGTGGGTACCCGCTCCTAGCCGCACGGGTAACTGAAACCCGCTGCGGTCCAAGCGGCCGGCGGCGTTTTGTCGCCAAGCCAGTCCAGTTGCAGATGTGAGCACTCCCGGCGTAGCGGGTAGTGCTTGCGCAGCAGATCAAAAGCCTGCGGGATCTGCTCTTGCTGTGCCCCCTGCATCGCCGCGCGAAAACGCGCATCATCGTCCCTTACGTCATAAACCAGCCGTAGCGCGCGCGCCAGCGCCCAATCTGCTGGTGTCTGTTCGTCCACCGCCAAATGCGCCAGGCCCGATGTCGGTGCCAGGTCGCTCAGCTTCAGCGCGGCTGATTGCTGAAAGTGCGCGCAAAACGCCTGATAAATCTGTTCGGTACCGCGCAATTTGCCGTCCAGGCTGTAACCGGCGATATGTGGCGTGGCCAGGGCGCACAGCTGCGCCAGCGCCAGATCGACCTGCGGTTCCTGCTCCCACACGTCCAATGCCACCTGCAGGTCTGGCCGTTGCGGCAGCAAGCTGGCCAGCGCCTGATTGTCGACCACAGGGCCACGGCTGCTGTTGATCAGCCAGGTGCCTGGGGCTAGCTTGGCCAATCGTTCGGCATTCAAAAGGTGCTGCGTGGCGTGCGGGCCTTGCTTGTTGAGCGGTACATGGCAAGTGATGACACCGGCTTGCGCCAGCAGCGCATCCAGGCTTACAAAGCCGCTCTCGCCACGCTGGGCGCGCGGCGGGTCGCACAGCAGGCAGTCAACGCCCAGGGCGGTCAGCGTAGCGGCCAGGCGGCCACCCACCTCACCGACCCCGATGATGCCAACGCGGCGCGTACTCCATGCCGCGCCGGTGCGTTCAGCCAGGGTGAGCAGGCAGCTGAGGACATACTCCACCACCCCGCGTGCGTTGCACCCGGGCGCGCTGACCACCTGAATACCGGCGGCGACCAGGCCTGCCAAATCCAGGTGATCCGTGCCAATGGTGCAGGTGCCGACAAACCGCACCGGCGTGCCCGCCAACAGCGCGGCATCCACCTTGGTAACGGAACGCACCAGCAGGGCATCGGCCTGCATAAGGTGTTCACGCCGAATTTCGCGGCCGGGATAGGTGACAATCTCGCCCTGGTCGGCAAAAAAGGCGTTTAACAGAGGGATATTTTCGTCGGCGACAATACGCATACAGCGGCTTCCGAGTACAGGGTGTGGGGGCATTGTCAGCGGTGCCCGGCGGGCTGTCCAGCCGCTGCGCTGCCGGCAGTAAAGAAACTGCAAGAATGAGCTTGCACCTATTCCGCGCCGCTGCTTTACTGAACGCAACAAGTCCGAATGTGACTTGATGGTCAAAACATTATTCTAAGCGTTTCCCGAGGGGTAACTACCTCTCTTTGCAGGACCTGCCTGAGTCAAAGAGCAATTCGCGCAATGCCCACTGCGCTGGCCCTGAGACTGTCCTCTCCACCCTGTCGCCATAACCACAAGCAAAGTTGTCTGCACCGGACGATGCCTTGGCGCGTTTAGTTTCTTTGCGGCTTTTTGCCAATCACTGCCCTGTATGACGTGGCTCTTTGCCGCGTCCAGCCAAGACCGGAGACAGGGAATATGAAGCCAGAACACGAAGTGGTAGAAACACTGGGGCTATTTCGCATTCAAACGCATTACTATGCCAGCCCGGCGCCGCAGGGGACCATTATTCTGGTCAACGGCTCACTGGCGACCATGGCGGCCTTTGCCCAGACCGTGCGTTTTCTCCAGCCACATTTCAATGTTGTGCTATTTGATGAGCCCTACTCTGGCGAGTCCAAGCGCTACAACGCCAACCAGCGCCCGATCACCAAGGAGCAGGAAGCAGGTATTCTGCTGGAGTTGATCGCGCACTTTCAGGCCGACCACATGTTGTCCTTCTCATGGGGCGGCGCTTCTGCCTTGTTGGCATTGGCGCAGCGCCCACCGAGTATTCGCAAGGCGGTGGTGATGGCCTTCTCGCCGCTGATCAACAGCGCCATGCGCGACTATCTGGAGAACGGCATTGATCTGCTGCTTAACTGCGAGCGACGCAAGCTGGGCATGCTGCTGAATGACACCATCGGCGAACACCTGCCGTCGCTGGTGAAGCGTTACAACTTCCGCCACATCATCAGCCTGGATGAGCACGAGTACCAACAGATGGCCTTCCATGTGAGCCAGGTACTGACCCAGGATACCCGCTGCTACCTGACCGGCAGTGCCAATATCGATGTGCCGCTGCTGTTTATCAATGGCGATCTGGACCGTTACACCAGCCCGCAGGACGCGCGCCATTTCAGCCGCCATATGCGTGATTGCTCCTACGCCACGGTGACCGGCGCCGGACATTTTCTGGATATGGAAAACAAGGAGGCCTGGCAGCAGACCCGCGATGCGGTGCTCGGCTTTATTGCCGACAGCCTACCACAGCAAGGTCAGGCGCAGCTGACCGTGGCGCCGCGACAGGTAGTGGGGCTCAAGCAGAATCAGCTGGGCCTGGTCTGAAGCTCTGAACTCTCTGGGTCTGCGCCGGGCAACGGCGTTCGGCCAGACTCAGGAAAGCTGTCTGCACTCAGGGTCGCGCCCGGCCGGTAGAACGCCAGCAAGGCCTCGACAAAACGCGCCGGGCGCTCCTTCAGCCCGGCCTCCAGATAGCTCAGTACCTGTGCGCGTACCTTGGCGCGGAAGGGCTCGGGATCGGTCGCCTCTCCGCTGAGGTTGTCCGTGCTCACATCAAAGCGGTGGCCGGCGGCAACGCAGAACAGCCACTCCAACGCCTGCGGCTTGACCTCTACCTGCTCGAACGCCTGCTGCTGGCCGGCCGTTCGCCCATCTGGCGCATACCAGTAACCAAAATCCGGCAACAACCGCCGTTCGGCGCCAGCCACGCACCAGTGCGCCACTTCATGCAGTGCGCTACGAAAATAATCGCGGGTGAAGTGAATGCGATGACTGGGCGACACTACGTCCGCGGGCAGGTATTCCGGCTCGGCAAAACCGCCACGCAGGCGGGTATTGAAGTCACCGGCAAAACAGCGGTCAAACAGGGTTACAAGGTCATCGCAATGGTGCTGCATCGGCTGGTAGACAATATCTGGCAAGTTGATAGGATGAAGCGCTTTTTTCAAGGCACACTCGGTAATGAGCAGCAGACCTACTCGCTTCAACGGGCCGCGCATTGTAGCAGAACTGCGCGCGCTGATTATTCTGGTTCTGCCGATCGTCGCGGCGCAGCTGTCGCACACCCTGCTAGGCTTTGTCGATACCGCCATGGCCGGCCGCGTCAGCGCCGAAGCCCTCGCCGCGGTGGCACTGGGCAACTCGTTCTGGATCCCTACCCTGTTGTTTCTCACCGGCGTGATGATGATCGTCACCTCCAAAGTGGCCGCCTGCAATGGGGCTAATCGCCTGGCCGAAACCGGCCCGCTGGTGCGTCAGGGCGCCTGGCTGGGCTTGTTCATTGGCTTGCTGTGCATGCTGTTTCTCAATCTGACGCGCCCGATACTCGTCTGGATGCAGATCGGCGAATCGCTGATCCCGGTTACCCTGGATTACCTGCTGGCGATTTCGCTCGGCTTTCCGGCGGTGGGCATCATGCTTGCCCTGCGCGGTTTGTCCGACGGCCTGTCGCGCACTAAACCGGCGATGCTGGTGGGCTTTATTGGCTTGCTTATCAACATTCCTGCCAACTACGTGCTGGTTTACGGCAAGCTCGGCTTTCCGGCCATGGGTGCGGTCGGCTGCGGTGTGGCTACCGCACTGGTGATGTGGTCGATGCTGGCCTGCCTGTTGATCTACCTGAAACGTTCGCCGCTGTACCGCGAGTGCGGCCTGTTCGCGCGTTTCGACTGGCCGGTGGCACGCACCCAGGGCGAACTCTTTGGTCTGGGTTTTCCGATCGGCATCGCGCTGTTTGCCGAGACCAGCATGTTCTGCGTGATTGCCCTGTTGATCGGCGGCATGGGCGCCGTGGTGGTCGCCAGCCATCAGGTAGCCATCAACTTTTCCTCGCTGGCCTTCATGGTGCCCTTTAGCCTGGGCCTGGCGATTACCGTGCGTGTGGGCCACAACCTGGGCCGGGCTGGCGCCCGCGCGGCGCTGTTTTCCGCCAAGGTGGGTACGGTCGTGGCGCTGGGCGCTGCCGCCGTCGCGGCTGCCGGCATGTACTTTTTTGCCGGGCAGATTCCGCGCCTGTATACCCAGGATGCACAGGTAATCGAACTGGCTGCCAGCCTGTTCGTACTAGCCGCGCTGTATCAATTTTCCGATGCCATTCAGGTGGCATGCGCCGGCGCCCTGCGTGGCTTTCAGGACACCCGGCTGCCGATGCTGCTGACCATGATCGCCTACTGGCTGATCGGCCTGCCGGCGGGATATCTGCTGGGCATCAGCGACCTGCTTGGTCCGCCACGCGGGCCGGCCGGGTTCTGGATGGGGCTGATCGTAGGCCTGAGCAGCGCTGCGCTGTTTCTGGGCATTCGGCTGTCGATAGTCGGGAAACGCGAAAAGCTGCGTCCGCCGGCACCTCCCAGCGGCGCGCCGTTCAGCGCAACACACTGATCCGGCTCCAGCCGCAGGCGTGGCATACTGCGGCCATGAGCACCCTTCTGCGGATTATTCCCATCGCCCTGCTGCTGACGCTGTGCGGCTGCCAACGCCCACCCGAGGCGCAGCGGCAGATGGCCAACTACCTTGATCGGGTCAGCCGGGTGCTGCAACAGGACTGGCAGCCCTTCCAACCCGAGAGCCTGTCTGCCTACCGATTCGGGCCACGCCGCGAGCGCGTGCTCAGCATTGCGCCGCTGCGTATCAGCCTGCTTGATCTGATCGTCGATACCAATGACTGCCGTGAGCTGCAACAACGCATCAGCGAGCGCAACACGGTGCTGGGTAAGGTCATGCCCTGGAGTCATCGGCTCGCCTATGACGGCGAGCTGCTGCGCGCACTGCAGCACTGCACGGCGCTGCTGGCCGAGCGGGATGATAAGCAAGCGCTGCAAGAGCAGCTGTCCGCCATCGCCGCCAGCAAAACCAGCAGCCTACCCGCCACCTTCTGGAATGCACTGAACAGCAGCGAGGAGTTTGAGCAATACCTGCGCTTCGCCGACCAGCCCCTACCGGTAAGCAGCCAACCGCTCACCGATCAGGCCGCAATTGAGGCACTGCGCGAACTGGCCAACGTGGGCGCGGAGTTGCCGCACAGGCTGCCACCCGAGCGCGCCTCACTGGACGCGCTATTGCGCACCCTGCAACTCAGCCAGCATGGCGGCCAGTTGATCACCAGCCTGGCGCAAACGACCCATGGCCTGCAGCAGGCAACACAAATGCTGCAGGCCACTGAGGCGCGCCTGCTATGCCCGATGCAGGCGCCTTCTGAACGCTCGAAAATTCTGCTGAATGTGTTTGTGCTTTTTTACGCTGGCGAGATTCAACCCTACCTCGCGCAGCTACAGCGGCTGGGGCAACCCTGGGCCGCCGCCATCGGCGAGTTGCGCGCCCTGCCGGGGATACCAGCGGCCACCGCACAGGCGCTGGACCGGCTGGCGGGCACGGAAGCTTCCCTGTGGGAGCGTTACCAGGCGGCCGTGGCGGCGCACACCCAGGCTTGGCAGGATCTGTTGGGAGCTTGTCAGTCGCGGCCGGGGCAAAGCGGATGGCAGGGCCGCACAGAACAGTAACGGCTACTGCTACTGCTATTGCCACGGGCCACGAACGGAGCAGCTGGTGGCGGCAAAAAACAGACAAAAAAAAAGCCGGCATAAATGCCGGCTTTGTAAAATGGTGGAGCTAAGCGGGATCGAACCGCTGACCTCCTGCATGCCATGCAGGCGCTCTCCCAGCTGAGCTATAGCCCCAGGTCTTGCGACCCTGACACACTCTCGCGTGTCGGTAAAAATGGCGTCCCCTAGGGGACTCGAACCCCTGTTACCGCCGTGAAAGGGCGGTGTCCTAGGCCACTAGACGAAGGGGACGCAAACCCTTCTCTAAACAGGCTGGAATCTGTTTAGCAGTGATAAAACAGGCCGACGCGAACGTCGACCAAAAAACTTGGTGGAGCTAAGCGGGATCGAACCGCTGACCTCCTGCATGCCATGCAGGCGCTCTCCCAGCTGAGCTATAGCCCCGTCGCTATGACGGGGCGCATATTAAGTACGACGCCCCGCCCTGTCAACAGAATTTTACGTAAAACAGCGACTTAACTCAGCGGCAAGCTTCAAGCGGCAAGCCACACGTTGATTGATGCGGCGGCGGTTGGCGGCGCAAAGCTGAAACCCTGCGCCGCTTTTTGCTGTTGCTTCTAGCTTACGACTTGCCGCTGGAGACTAGATAGCCTCCAGTTCCTTCTGCCAAGCCTTGTTCTCTTTCTTCGAGGTGCCACCCAGCAGCTCCAGCGCCTGACGCAGGCGGAAGCGCGTCAGATCCGGGCCCAGGTGCGCCATGGCATCCAACACCGAGACCGAGCTGGCCTGGCCGGTAATCGCCGGGAACAGCAGCGGCATCAGATCACGCAGCTTCAGCTCCTGGCTGGCAGCCACGGCATTGATGGTCGCCATGATGCCGTCCTTGTTCCAGTCGCGCAGCGCTTCCAGCTTCCACAGCAGCAGTTGCATGACCTTGCGTACTTCATCGGCGGACAGCTTCTTGTGCTCGAACAGCTCAGGCGCAGGGTTTACCTTGCCGGCCATGAAGAAGCCGAGCAGATCAGGCAGATCGCTGAAGGTCTCGACGCGGCTCTGCGCCAGGCTGATCATCGGTTTGAGGTACGCCGGGTTCAGCGCCCAGGTCTGCACGGCAGCGGCAAAGTCGTCTTCCGACAGCTCACGAATCCACTGGCCGTTCAGCCAAGACAGCTTCTCTACATCAAAGATTGGGCCGCCCAGCGATACCCGCTGAATGTCAAAGTGCTCGACCATTTCGGCGAGGGTGAATTTCTCGCTTTCATCCGGCATCGACCAGCCCATGCGGCCCAGGTAGTTCAGCAACGCTTCCGGCAGATAACCCATGCGCTCATAAAAGGTAATGCTGGTCGGATTCTTGCGCTTGGACAGTTTGCTCTTGTCGGGGTTACGCAGCAGCGGCATGTGGCACAGCTGCGGCATATCCCAGCCAAAGTACTGATACAGCAGAATGTGCTTGGGCGCGGAGTTGATCCACTCCTCACCGCGCAATACGTGGGTGATGCCCATCAGGTGGTCATCCACCACGTTGGCCAGGTGGTAGGTGGGCAGGCCGTCGGCCTTCATCAGCACCTGCATGTCGACCTGTTCCCACGGGATATCGATTTCGCCGCGCAGCATGTCTTGCACCTGGCAGATGCCTTCACTCGGCACCTTCATGCGCACCACGTGGGGCTCGCCCGCTGCCACGCGCTTGGCCACCTCATCTGCGCTCAAATGCAGGCAGTGGCCGTCGTAACCGGGGGTCTGCTTGTTGGCCATCTGTTCTGCGCGCAGGGCATCTAGTCGCTCGCTGCTGCAGAAGCAGCGGAAGGCATGGCCGGCGCTGATCAGCTGTTCACTGTGCTCGTGGTAGATGGCGCTGCGTTCGCTCTGGCGGTAAGGGCCGTGCGGGCCGCCCACATCCGGACCTTCATCCCAGTCCAGACCCAGCCAGCGGAGGGAATCAAGAATCTGCTGTTCCGATTCGGCACTGGAGCGCACCTGATCCGTGTCTTCAATTCGCAGGATGAACTGGCCACCGTGCTGGCGAGCAAAACACTGGTTAAACAGGGCGATGTAGGCAGTGCCCACATGCGGATCGCCAGTTGGCGAGGGGGCGATACGAGTACGAACGGTCATGGGGTCTCTCAGTCAGACTGCCGAGCAGGCGCTCGGCATGGCAGTAATGGGTTACGGGCATTGCATGGCGAGCGATTTTATCAGGCCTCGACCTCGACTTGCACATCCTGGCGCGCTTCCAGATTTTCAATCACAAAGTCGATGAAGGCCTTGACCTTCATTGCCTGAAAGCGCCGCGACGGATAGAGCGCGTATAGCTCGCTGGATGGCAGGGTAACGTCTTCCAGCACCCGCACCAGCGTGCCCTCGGCGACGCAGGGCTCGGCAATAAAGGCCGGCACATTGATGATACCCGCGCTGGCCAGCGCTGCTTCACGGGCGAAGGTAATGTTGTTGACCACCAGCACCGGGTTGATCGGCACGCTCATGTGCGGCTGCAGGAAGTGCCACTTGCGGCTGCCATCGACCAGGGCATGAATGCAGCGGTGCTGGCTGAGCTCTTCCGCCAGTTTGGGCATGCCGTATTTGGCGATGTAGCCCGGACTGGCATAAAGCTGCCGCGGGCTGGACATCAACGGCCGCGCCACCAGGCTGGAATCCTGCGGGCGTCCAAGGTGCACGACAATATCAACGCCCTCTTCCACCGGGTCAACCGTGCGGGTGGTCAGTTCCACTTCAACCTGAATGGCCGGGTAACGGCGCATGAACTCGCCCACCACGCCGCCCAGAAACAGTTGGCCAAACTCGATTGGCGAGCTGACGCGCAGCAGGCCCGTGGGCTCGCGCTGCAACTGCATGATCGCCTGCTCGGCTTCGGCAAACTCCTGCATGATCTGCCGACAGCGCTCGTAATACGCCTGCCCTACTTCAGTCAGGCGCAGCTTGCGGGTGGTGCGATTGAGCAAGCGCACCCCCAGCCGCTCCTCCAGTTGGGCGATGCGTCGGCTCACCGTCGACTTCTGCATGTTCAGGGTCGCTGCCGCACTGGTAAAGCTGTGACACTCCACGACTCGGGTAAAAATCAGCGCGTCATCCAATCCCATCGATTACTGTTCCCGTATTGCAACAAAGTTTCCAGATTCTAGCGCCTCTGGCGCCGAGCGGAACAGTGTTAGAGTGCGTCGGATAATAAAAATTGGGGAAGTTCATGTCTGCCCGCGTTCGCGTACGTCTGTTTGCCTTCTTACTGCTTTGCGCCCTGATTGGAGCCGCTGCCGCAGCACATTGGTGGCTTGTTGGCCGTCATTACGAAGAAACGGACAACGCCTACGTGCAGGGCGACATCACCCTGATTTCCAGCCAGCTGGCCGCGCAGGTGACCGAGGTGCTGGTGGATGACAACGAGTTGGTACAGGCGGGTGACCCGCTGGTGCGGCTGGACGCCCGCGACTTTGAGGTCGCCCTCGCCCACGCCCGCGCCAACCTTGCGACCCGCCGCGCCGAACAGCAACAGGCCCGCTCCAAGCTGACCCAACAGGACAGCCTGATTCTCGCCGCCCAAGCCAGCCTGCTGGCAACCCAGGCCGAGCAACGCCGCATCGAACTGGACATCAAACGCATCGAACCGCTGCAGCGCTCTGGCTATGCCTCCGAGGAACAACTGAGCAACTTCCGCGCGCAGCTTGAAGTGGCCAAGGCGCAGGTCAAGAAAGCCGATGCCGACGTGCAGACACAAAAGCTGAGCAAAGACACGCTCTACGCCGACATCGAGCGCCTCGCCGCACAGATTCAAGCCGCCGAAGCCGATATCAGCCAGGCCGAACTGGCGCTTGAGCGCACGGTAGTGCGCGCTCCCTTGGCGGGCCGGATTGGTCAGCGCACCGCCCGGGTTGGTCAGAACGTGCAGCCGGGCAGCCATCTGATGGCCGTGGTGCCTGACAGCCAGCTGTGGATCAAGGCCAACTTCAAGGAAACCCAGATCCAGGGCATGCATGACGGCCAGCGCGCCGAACTGGTGTTCGATGCCTTCCCGGACGACGTAGTACCGGGCCAGATCCAGAGCCTGTTTCCCGCCTCTGGCGCCCAGTTCAGCCTGCTGCCGCCCGACAACGCCACCGGCAACTTCACCAAGGTGGTGCAGCGCATACCGGTGAAACTGGTGATCGATGCAGAGCATCCCCTGAGTGAGCGTATTCGCCCCGGCATGTCGGTTCACGTGAAGGTAGATCTGCGTGGCTGAGGCCGCGATCCCCGAACAGGAGATTCCGCCACCCGGCAGACGCGACTGGATCGCCCTGCTGAGCGCGATTCTGGGCGCCTTCATGGCGATTCTGGACATTCAGATCATCAACTCGTCGCTGAAGGATATTCAGGGCGCGCTCTCGGCCACCATCGAAGAAGGTTCGTGGATTTCCACCTCGTATCTGGTCGCCGAGATCATCATCATCCCCCTGGCTGCCTGGCTGACCACCATATTTTCGCCACGGCGTTTTGCCGTGGGTATCTCGACCCTGTTCGTGATTGCCTCCCTGCTCTGCTCCATGGCCTGGAACCTGGAAAGCATGATCGCGTTCCGCGCTCTGCAGGGCCTCGCCGGCGGCGCGCTGATTCCCTTT
Source organism: Halopseudomonas sabulinigri (assembly GCF_900105255.1). Classification (NCBI taxonomy): domain Bacteria; kingdom Pseudomonadati; phylum Pseudomonadota; class Gammaproteobacteria; order Pseudomonadales; family Pseudomonadaceae; genus Halopseudomonas; species Halopseudomonas sabulinigri. The sequence goes on from NZ_LT629763.1 coordinate 1,057,220, forward strand.
GCCTTTACCCTGATTCTGACCAAGCTGCCGCCGGCTTCGCGCCCCAAGGGCATGGCCATGTTCGCGATTACCGCGACCTTCGCCCCCTCCATCGGCCCCACCATTGGTGGCTGGCTGACCGAGAACTTCGGCTGGGAATACATCTTCTACATCAATATCGTGCCCGGCATCCTGATGGCCAGCGGCCTGATGTATGGCCTGGACAAGGCAGCGCCGCGCTGGGAATTGCTGCGCCAGGGTGATTACTGGGGCATCGCCACCATGGCGGCCGGTCTGGGTTGCCTGCAAGTGTTCCTTGAAGAAGGCCACCGCGAAGACTGGTTCGAGTCCAGCAGCATGGTTACCCTGGCGGTGATCTCCTTTATCAGCCTGGTGTGCTTTATCATCCTGCAGCTGTCGCGGCCAAATCCTTTGGTGAACCTGCGGCTGCTGAAAGAGCGCAACTTCCTGTTTGGCAGCCTGGCCAACATCGGCCTGGGTGTGGGCCTGTACGGCACGGTGTTCGTGTTGCCGGTGTACCTGGCGCAGATTCAGCAGTACAACGCCCTGCAGATTGGTCAGGTGATCATGTGGATGGGCTTTCCGCAGCTGCTGATCATTCCGCTGGTGCCGATTCTGATGAAGTTTGTCGATGCGCGATTTATCTGCGCGACCGGCTTTTTCCTGTTCGCCTTCGCCAGTTTTTTCAGCGGTAGCCTGAATCTCGATTTTGCCGGCGATCAGTTTATCGCCATCCAGATTTTCCGTGCCTTCGGCCAGCCGATGGTGCTGGTGCCCATGTCGATCCTGGCCACGGCGATGATTCCGCCCTCGCAGGCCGGTTCTGCGTCCAGTCTCTACAACATTCTGCGCAACCTGGGCGGCGCCATCGGCATCGCGGCGCTGGCAACCATTCTGGATAGCCGGGCCAAGCATTACTACGAGATATTGCGCGAGAACATAACCCCCGGTAACCCGGCATTCAGCGAGCGTATGAGCGCGCTGACGGCGCGTCTGGGCAACGAACAAAGCGCCTTCCAGATGCTCAGCAATCAGGTACATCAGCAAGCCAGCATCATGGCCTTCAACGATGCCTTCCACCTTATCGCCATCATGCTGGGCTGCTCCATGGTGTTTGTCTTGCTGACTCGCGCCATTCCCAAACCGGTTGCGGCCAAACCCGCCGGCGACAGCCCCGACAGCGTCGAACCGGCTCATCCCTGACTGTCATTTTTTTTGATCACCCTCTGGAATTAGTCCACTCCAGGGGGTAGCATCGGCTTGAAATGTAAAATATTTTCAACAACCACTTTTCAGCAGGTGCATCATGGTCGAAACCCAGCACACATCTTCCTATTACGCCGCATCCGCCAATGCGACGCCCGAGCGTCCGTCGTTGCAGGGGCGTCATGAAACCGATGTGTGCGTGATCGGCGCCGGTTATACCGGCATCTCGACTGCCCTGTTCCTGCTGGAGCAAGGTTTCAAGGTGACGGTGTTGGAGGCGGTGAAGGTCGGTTTTGGCGCCTCGGGCCGCAATGGCGGGCAGATAGTCAACAGCTACAGCCGCGACATTGATGTCATCGAGCGCACCGCCGGTGCCAAGCAAGCCCGACTGATGGGCGAGATGGCCTTTGAAGGTGGCCGCATCATTCGCGAGCGAGTCGCCAAGTACAACATCCAATGTGACCTCAAGGATGGCGGCGTATTTGCTGCCTTCAACGACAAGCAGATGGGTCACCTCGAAGCCCAGAAGAAGCTCTGGGAACGTTACGGACATACGCAATTGGAGATGCTGGATCAAACCCGTATCAACCAGGTGGTAAACACCGACCGCTACGTCGGCGGCATGCTCGACATGAGTGGCGGTCACATTCACCCGCTCAACCTGGTGTTGGGTGAAGCTGCAGCGGTCGAATCGCTGGGTGGCGTGATTCATGAGCATTCGCGAGTTACCAAGGTAGACCAGGGCGCCAAGCCGGTGGTGCACACCGACCAGGGTCAGGTGGTCGCCAACTATGTGGTGGTCGCCGGCAACGCCTATCTGGGCAACCTGCTGCCGCAGCTGGCGGCTAAATCCATGCCCTGCGGCACTCAGGTGATCACCACCGAGCCCCTGGGTGATGATCTGGCGCACTCACTGCTGCCGCAGGATTATTGCGTGGAAGATTGCGCCTACCTGCTGGATTACTATCGTCTGTCCGGCGACAAGCGCATGATATTCGGCGGTGGCGTGGTATACGGCGCGCGCGACCCGGCGGATGTAGAAGCCCTGGTGCGCCCCAATCTGATCAAGACCTTCCCGCAGCTCAAGGACGTCAAGATAGACTACGCCTGGACCGGTAACTTCCTGTTGACCCTCTCGCGCCTGCCCCAAGTTGGCCGGATTGGCGACAACATCTATTACTCACAGGGTTGCAGCGGCCACGGCGTTACCTACACCCACCTGGCCGGCAAGATTCTGGCCGAGGCTTTGCGTGGCCAGGCCGAGCGCTTTGATGCCTTCGCCAGCTTGCCGCATTACCCCTTCCCCGGCGGGCGCCTGCTGCGCGTGCCCTTTACGGCAATGGGCGCCTGGTATTACCAGATGCGCGACAAGCTGGGCTTCTGACTACCCGCCAGGCAGCGCACCGGCGCTGCCCGCATTCGCGTTTGCCGCCGGCAGGCAGACAAATTCGGTGAACCTGATCACATCAGTGATAGCACTTCGGAACTGCTCCCGCCTTCCTTAGTCTTAGGCTTTGTGTCCCGCGCGCGTATTACGCGCCGGCACCCGCAGGCAGCCGCCCGCAAGCACAGCTTCCAAGCAAGGAAGCCAAGACCAAGAATGAGGAGTAACCCAATGACTTTCATGCAATCCAGCAAGCGTTACCTATCCGTCGTTTTCGCCGCTCTGTTCATGCTTACCTCGCTGATCAGCGTTCAGGCCCAGGCTGCCATGGTTGGCACTAACGAGGTTATCGCTCAGCAACAGCTGACCGTTGACCGGGCTGAGTTGAAAGGCATGCTGCAGGATGAAGCCGTGCAGGAAAAGCTCGCCAGCATGGGCGTTTCGCCCGATCAGGTTGACCAGCGTATCGACAGCCTGACTGCCGATGAGTTGGCCTACTTCAACACCCAGCTGGATGAAGCGCCTGCCGGTGCCGGCGTGGTGGGTGTGATCGTACTGTTTCTGGTGATCTTCATCATCACCGACATGCTCTGTGCAACCGACATCTTCAGCTTCATCCACTGCATCAATCGCTAACGGATGCGCTCTCTTCGCATCCTTGCTGCGCTCGGGCTGACAGCTTTGCTGTCAGCCTGTGCCGGCACTCAGACTATTCCCGACTCCGCGCAATTGCCGCCTGACATTCAACCGCAGCAACGCCTCGATGACGTCCCCTTTTTCGCCCAGGATGAGTACCAATGCGGCCCCGCCGCGCTAGCCATGGTGCTCAACCAGCGGCATGTCGATATAACCCCCGCCGCGCTCAAGGAGCGCGTGTACATCCCGGAGCGCAAGGGCAGCCTACAGGTCGAGATGGTGGCTGCCGCGCGCGATCAGGGCATGCTGGTGTACCCGCTGGAGCCTGACCTGCAGGCCATACTGAGCGAGGTAGATGCCGGTAACGCCGTGCTGGTCATGCAAAACCTGGGGTTGAGCTGGTTTCCCCAATGGCACTACGCGGTGGTGGTCGGCTACGACCTCAACGCGCAGGAGCTGATCCTGCACAGCGGCCTCCAGGAAGCGCAACGCGAACCCTTCAAGCTGTTTCTGCGTACCTGGGAGCGAGCCGATAACTGGGCGCGAGTTGTATTACCCGCAGACCAGCTGCCCGCGACCGCAGCGCCCCTGCCCTACCTGCGCGCCGCCAGCGATCTGGAACAGACCGATAAGCTAGACAGCGCCAAGGACGCCTATCAAACAGCGTTGATTCGCTGGCCGGACCAGCCCGCTGCGCGTCTGGGGCTGGGTAACGTCGCTTGGCAGCAGGGCGACAAGCGCATCGCGGTAGCGCATTTCAGCGAATTGACCCGCCAGTTTCCCACGCTGGACGCCGGCTGGAATAACCTGATCACCGGCCTCAATGACATGGGCTGCGAGCAGGCCGCCAAGGTGGCGCAGCAATGCTTTGAACAGCGCAGCCAAGGCGGTGCCGAGAATGACCGGAATGCCGCTTGCCCCTTGCCGGTCTGCCCCTGATGATGACTCTTTCTGCGATCAAAGGAGCAGCCAGGCATGCTGAGTGCGCACCAGGTTCAACAGCTGATACGTCAAGGCGTGCCGCAGGCCGACGACCTTGATCTGCGGATTGAAGAAGTCAGCGAACAGCACAGCCTCGCGCGGGTACCTTTCCACAGCCGGCTGATTCGCCCCGGCGGCACCCTTTCTGGGCCGACACTGATGGCGCTGGGCGACGCGGCCATGTATGCATTGGTGCTCGGCAGGCTGGGACCAGCTGAAATGGCGGTGACGTCCAATCTCAACATCAACTTTCTATCACGCCCGCAACCCGTTGATTTAATGGCGAAAGCAACTTTACTCCGGATGACTCGAAGGCAAGCGGTGTGCGAGGTTGGGCTCTACAGCGCGGGCCGGCCCGATGAGCTGGTCGCGCACGTTACCGGTACCTATGCGCTGCCGCAGTGATCCGCAGAAATACACGGCCTCTCCAAAGTCGTATTGCCCGCGCGCTTGGCTTGGGCTGCGATAGGCAGCCCAGTCTTGTTCAAGGATAACAACGTGACACTGCGCGCCATCACCCTCACCCTGCTCGCCATGCTGGCCTTTGCCGGCAACTCGATTCTCTGCCGCCTGGCGCTCAAAGAGACCGAGATTGACCCTGCCAGCTTCACCGCAATTCGCCTGGCTGCCGGAGCGCTGACCTTGTGGCTGATCGTCAGGCTGCGCCGCAGCAATGCGGCCGGCGCGGGCAACTGGTGGTCTGCCCTGGCGCTTTTTGCCTACGCAGCCGCCTTCTCTCTCGCCTATGTGCAACTGTCTGCCGCTACCGGGGCGCTGCTGCTTTTTGGCGCCGTGCAGACCAGCATGATCGGTTATGGCCTGGCGCGCGGCGAGCGGCTTGGCCCATTGCAGTGGCTAGGCGTGGCCGTGGCAGTTGCCGGCCTGGTGGTACTGCTGTTACCCGGCCTGTCCGCGCCGCCGCTGGGTGCGGCCTTGTGGATGCTGATCGCAGGTGTGGCCTGGGCGGTGTACTCACTGCGTGGCCGTAGCGCCGGTGACCCAACGCGCGTGACCGCGGGCAACTTCATCCGCGCACTGCTCTTCGCAGCGCTGTTGTGCCTGCTGCTTTGGCCGTCTCGCTCACTTGATCAGCCCGGAGTGCTCTATGCGCTGCTGTCCGGCGCGCTGGCCTCCGGCGTCGGCTACGGCCTGTGGTACGCCGCGCTGCCGCTGCTGGCGACCAGCACCGCCGCCACGGTACAGCTGAGCGTACCTGTGATTACCGCCATCGGTGGTATTGTGCTGCTCAATGAAGCGCTGACCCTGCCACTGCTGATCGCCTGCGCCAGCATCCTGGGGGGAATCGCCCTGGTGGTGCTCAATCATCGAAAACCTGCCTGAGAAACCGACCCTCAATGACTGCGAAATACCTTCATCTGCGCTACCTGCTGATTCTGACGCTGTTGTTTTCGTTACTCTTTGCCGTTCTGGCAATCCACCCGCACGACCGCAGTGATTGGGCGCTGGAGAATCTACTGGTACTGGCCTTCGCCGTCGCACTGGGCCTCAGCTACCGCGCCTTCCCACTCTCACGCTTGTCCTACACGCTGATCTTTCTGTTTCTCTGTTTGCATGAGGTGGGCGCGCATTACACCTACTCCAAGGTGCCCTACGATGCCTGGATGACCAGTGCCTTCGGCGTCAGCCTCAACGAGATGCTCGGTTGGCAGCGCAACAACTTCGATCGCGTGGTGCATTTTCTGTTCGGCGCGCTGCTGGTCTACCCCATCCGTGAGCTTTACTGCCGCGTCGCCAACGCCCGCGGCTTCTGGGGCTACTTCTTTCCGCTGGAACTGGCGATGGCCGCGTCCATGTTGTACGAGCTGTTCGAGTGGGCGGCCGCCAGTCTGTTTGGCGGCGACCTGGGCGTTGCCTATCTGGGTACTCAGGGCGACATCTGGGACGCCCACAAGGACATGGCGCTGGCCAGCTTAGGTGCGCTTATCACCCTGTTGCTGGTACTGCTGACCAACCTCTGGTTAAACCCGAATTTCGGTCGGGAATGGCGCGACAGTTTGCGAGTAAAGCGGCACCGGCCCATGGGCGAGGATGAACTGGAGCATCTGCTGCAAGACACTGATCAGGTGACCGACAAGTCATCGCAAAAGTAAAAGGCAAGCTGCTGTTTTGCGTGCAAAATGTTAAAGTCCCAGGCGCAGAAGCGGTCTGGGGCCGCGCTGCAGTCAGCGAAGTCGAAGCGCCCTGGGCAAACCGACAACACAGAGAAAACCAGTCTTGAAGGAAGCTCCATGGCGCGTGTGTCGGGCATCAGCAAAGTTAAACTGAGCGTATTGATTCTCCTGGTGGCCGGTCTGTTTATCGCCTGCAGCCAGATACCGGAATATCCGGTAGAGGAGCCCATCGCGGCGCGCGTACAAAGCTATGATTACCAGCGCGACATCCGCCCCATCTTTGAACACAAGTGCATGGCCTGCCATGGCTGCTACGACGCCCCCTGCCAGCTGAAACTGACCAGCGCTGAAGGCCTCGAGCGCGGCGCCTCCATCCTGCCGGTATACGATGGCGCGCGCCTCGAAGACATGCTGCCGACGCGCCTGGGTGTGGATGCCAACTCGACCGCGGAGTGGCGTGAAAAGGGCTTTTTCTCGGTGCTGCACGGCGCTGAAGATGGCCAACTGAGCGGGCTCGACGCTTCCGTGCTGTATAAAATGATTGAGCTTGGCCATAGCCAGCCGGTGACCCCGAACAGCCGTCTGCCCGCCAGCATAAGCCTGGGTACCGCGCGCACCAACAGCTGTCCCAGCATCGACCGCTTTGCCGAGTACGCCGATGACTTTCCGCATGGCGGCATGCCCTATGGCGCCACCGGTCTCAGCGACGAGGAGTTTACCCGCCTGACCCAGTGGATCAGCGAGGGCGCGGTGGTCACGCCGGCGCTCTATACGCCCGGTGAAGCCGAGCAGGCAATGACCACGAAGTGGGAGCAGTTCCTCAACCAGACTGGCAAGCGTGAACAATTGGTGGCCCGTTACCTGTTTGAGCACCTGTTCGCCGCGCACCTGTATTTCCCGGATATCGACGGCAGCCATTTCTATGAACTGGTGCGCTCCAGCACCCCACCCGGCCAGCCGGTTCGCGCGCTGCGTACGGTACGCCCGAACGATGACCCCGAAGGCCCGTACTTTTACCGCCTGCAGCCGCTGCGGCAGGCTATTGTGGAAAAAACGCATATTGTCTACGCCCTGGGTGACACGCGCATGCAGCGTTTTAAGTCGCTGTTCTTGCAGCCGGATTGGGATGTGGTCAATCTGCCCGACTACAGCTACGAGGCGCGCGCCAACCCCTTCGTTACCTTCGCCGCCATCCCGGCGAAAGCGCGCTACCAGTTCCTGCTGGACGACGCCGAGTATTTCGTACGCAACTTTATTCGCGGCCCGGTGTGCCGCGGTCAGATTGCAACCGATGTAATCCGCGATCAGTTCTGGACAGTATTTGAAGATCCAGAGCAGGAGGCCTACGTCAACGACGCCGAGTACCGTGCGCAAGCCAGCCCGTTACTAGGCCTGCCGGGTCAGAAAAGTGACCTGCTGGCGCTCGGCCCTGAGTGGCTGGAGTACAACGAAAAACGCAACGACTATCTGAAACTGCGCGGCCAGTACTACGCCGAGCGCAAGCCCGACGGCGCGACTGCAGACGAGCTGTGGGACGGTGACAATTGGAACCGGGACGCGCTGCTGACCATCTTCCGCCACTACGACAGCGCCTCGGTGCGCCGCGGGCTGCATGGCCGCGTGCCACGCACCATCTGGGTCATGGACTACCCGCTGCTCGAACGTACCTATTACGAGCTGGTCGCCAACTTCAACGTGTTCGGCAGCGTCTCGCACCAGGGCCAGACCCGGCTGTATTTCGACCTGATCCGCAATGGTGCCGAACACAACATGCTGCGTTTCGTGCCGGCAAAGCAGCGTGAACCCCTGTACGCGCACTGGTATCAGGGCAGCGCCAAAATCAAGCACGCATTGACCTATACCGGCCTGGATACCACTACCCCGGTAGCCATGAACTACACCGGAGCCGAGGGCAACGACGCCGTCATGCAGCGCTTCAGCCAACTGTTGATGGATCGCACCGCCGCCGTCAGCGGCCCGCCAGATACGCTGAATCGCTGCCCGCAGAACAATTGTCAGCGCGCCAGCATCAGCGCCGCTCAGCAGCAGGTGGAAGCGACCCTGCAGCCGCTGGCGCGGGCCAATGGCGCCAGCTTGCCGGTGATCAGCCTGCTGCCGGAGGTCACTTTCCTGCGCGTTACCCAGGGCGAGCAGCGCTGGGTATACACGCTGGTACACAACCGCGCGCACTCTAGTGTTGCCTTCATGTTTGGTGAACAATCACGCCTGCTGCCCAAGGAAGACACCCTGACCCTGATCGAAGGCACGCTCGGCAGTTATCCCAACTTCAGCTTCAACGTGCCGCTGGAGGAGCTGCCGAGCTTTGTCGACAGCCTGTCGGCTATTCAGCAACAGGCCGGTTTGCATAGCCTGGCGGATCGGTGGGGCGTGCGCCGCACGCATCCGCAGTTCTGGGACATCATGGCCGACTTCAAGCGCAGCACAGAGGAAAGCACGCCGGAGCAAGCCGGCATACTGGATGTCAATCGCTACGAAAACCTCTAGGTACCACCGCGCGCCCTACGGCTAGACCACGAGCAGCCGTAGGGCGCGCCGGCTGTCATCAGCGCGCAAGGGCTGACGCTCAGCCTGCCACCACCTCACTGATCAGCAGCTCCGGAGCGATGTCGGTGTAATTGGCAACATCCCCCTGAATTTCCTTTGCGTGCGGCGCAAAGGCAGCCTGAAAGCTCTCCACTGAATCAAAAAACAGGTGCCCCATGGCCACAAAGGCCGCCGGCGCACCGGGGGCGCCACCCGCCAGACCGCGATCAATGCCAAACGACAGGCAGGCATCACCCACCAGACGCTTGACCATCGGCATGTGCTGTTCACGGTAGTAATCATGGTCAAAATGGCTGCCGGCCACGTTGGGGTACAAGACGCTGACTTTAATCATCTGACGGACTCCGGAGATTGTGTTTAGGCTGATACCGCTACCCCTGCAGTCTGCACCGATTTAGCCACGCAACAGTAGCGCATCAAGCTGACGAATATCCTGCCAGCAATCAGAGCGAAGCCCCGCCGGCACCGAGCAATGCGCGCGGTAGCGGCTATGCTCTAAGGGCACAGCGTGAGCGGCACGCTGGCATGGCAGCAATCTGTGCGAATTTCAAGGAGCCTGAATGCGGTTTTCGTTAAGCGCCCTGGGGGGGCTTGCAGTGGCATTACTGAGCGCGCCGGCAATGGCATCGCTGTATCACGATTACTCGGCGGCGCCGGAAGACGCCGAGGTCGATACCGGAAACTTCCTTGATCGCTGGTCGCTGCCGTTTATTCCCGTACCCAAGATCATCACGGAACCTGCGGTCGGCACTGGGCTGGCGTTGGGGCTGGTGTTTTTTGAGGAATCCGAAGAGCAGAAGGCCGAACGTTCCGACGGCAGCCTGGTGCCGGAAAACATCACCATCGGCGGTCTGGCCTTTACCTCCAACGGCAGCCGTGGCTATGGCGTGGGGCATCTGGGTTTCTGGAAAGACGACACCATCCGTTACAAGGGCTTCCTCGCCTATTCCGACTTCAACATTGATTTCTACTCGCTGGCCGGCATGCCGATCAACCGCCCCATCGGCTTCAATATCAAGGGCCCGGCGGTCATCCAGGAGTTGCAGATGCGCATCAGCGACAGCCGCTGGCTGATCGGCGCCAAGCAGGTGTATCGCAAGGTCAAACTCACTCTCACCGATGACCTAAGCCTGCCCAATGCGGCGCTGGCTGATCCGATCAATCGCTATCTCGATAATCACCTGGGCGACAGCGCGGTGACGTCGGGCCTGGGTATCACCGCCGAATTCGACTCGCTGGACACCCCCATCGACCCGCAGGAAGGTTACAACTACAGCGTGCGCTATCTGGTTTACGACAAGACCATCGGCAGCGATTACGACTACGCCAGCTATCAGCTCAAGGGCACCAATTACTGGAAGCTGACGCCAGCATGGGATCTGGGTGTGCGCCTGCAGTATGACGGCATCGCAGTGGACGACGAGACCGTGCTGCCGGCCTATATCGCACCCTCCATTGATCTGCGCGGCATCCCCGCCGCGCGCTATCAGGGCAATGCCGTGGCCGTGGCCGAGGCGGAGCTGACCTGGAAAATCACCCCGCGCTGGCGCGTCAAGACCTTTGCCGGTGCTGGCCGCGCCGCCGACCAGTTCAACGAGCTGGGCGATGCCGAGGCCGCCAACAGCCTAGGCGGGGGTTTTCGCTATATGGTCGCGGAGCGTTACGGCTTCAATATGGGTATTGATGTGGCCCGCGGGCCGGAGGAATCCGCGGTGTATATTCAGGCCGGCTCGACCTGGTAGCCGCGACGGCACTTTGCGTTACACTCAATGCCAGCAATGGAAACAGTCGGCCTGAGCCGCTAATAATCGGGAGCGCTGCATGCACAAAACTACCTTTCCACTACTGTTTATCGGTATTGCCGGCGTACTCGCCGCGGGTTGCGGCACAACCGCAAGCACAGACAGCAATGAAGCGCAGGAAGAACAGGCCGCGCCTAGCACCGAGCAGGTCACCGGCCAGATCAGCTACCGTGAGCGCATCGCGCTGCCCGACGGCAGTGTGGCGCACATCAAGCTGAGCGATGTCTCGCGCGCCGATGCCTCGGCCACGGTGCTGGCCGAACAGAACACCACGCTGTTCGGCAAGGCGGTGCCTATCCCCTTCTCGCTCAAGGTCGAACCCGCGATGTTCGATCATCGCATGCGCTATTCGGTTTCCGCGCAGATTCGCAGCAGTGACGGTCAACTGCTATGGACTACCGACAGCGCCAACCTGATCGACGTCAGCCAGCCGGTAGTGGATCTGGGCACTATCATGATGATCAAGGTCAACGGCGCCGTCGCCAACGATGCCGAGATCGTCGATGTGAATGCCTTTCTGCCCTTCGCCGCCCGCGGCAACGAGCCCGGCTGGACGCTGAAGGTCGACAGCGAGCGCATGAGCCTGAGCCGCCAGAACGACCCCACCACCATTCTTACGCCCACGCCGACCACCACGCGTGAAGAGGACAGCTACCGCTTCAACGCGAGCACGGAGGCCAACTCGGTCATCGTCGATGTTACCCCTCAGCTATGCCGCGACAGCATGACCGGTATGCCCTACCCCTACGAGGTCAGCGTCAAAGTGAATGGCGAGACACTCACCGGCTGCGGCGGCGCTGCGCAGTCACTGCTCACCGGACGGGAGTGGATAGTCGAGGATGTCGACAGCAAGGGGGTGATCGACAACACCCAGATGAGCCTGAATTTCACCAACGAGGGCCTGCTCGGCGGCCGTGCCGCGTGCAACCAGTACACCACCAGCTATCAGCTCGGTGGCGAAGGCCTGACTACCCAGGCCATCGCCTCCACGCAAAAAGCCTGCGCACCGGCACTGATGAACCAGGACGAGCACTTTCTTGAGGTGCTCGGTGACGTGGCACGCTTTGAGATCGACGACACCGGTGCGTTGATACTGATCACCACTGACAACCGCACGATCAAGGCGCGCGCTGCAGACGCTGACAGCGGCAGCCAACCATGATCAGCGGTGGTTGCCTGTGTGGCGGCGTTCGCTACCGCATCAGCGGGGAACTTGCGCCCATTCAGCTGTGTCACTGTCAGCAATGCCGCAAGGCGCAGGGCACGCCCTTTGCCAGCAATATTCCGTTGCTGCGCAGTCAGTTTGAACTGCTCAGCGGCGCGGAGCTGCTCAAGGCCTACGCTTCCTCTGCGGGCAAGGAACGCGTGTTCTGCAGCCACTGCGGTTCACCGCTGTACAGTCAGCGCAGCAGCGCTCCGGAGGCCATACGACTGCGTGCCGGTAGTCTCGATCAGGCGCTGACCGTGCGCCCGGCGTTTCATGCCTACACGGCTTCTGCCGCTAACTGGTGGCCGATTGACGACGCGCTGCCACAGTATCCGCAAGGTGCGCCACCAGAGCCCGAGGCGTAAGGCCGTTAGGTTTCCCGACACCGCGAGGTAATGCATGACGGATAGAGCCACAGACCAACAGGACAATCCACTGACCCTGCCACTGGGCAACGAGCAGCTGGTCATTCGCCGCCGCTATGAAGTGCTCAGCATCATCAACGACTTTTTTATCGCCATCTGGTTTCTGCTCGGCAGCATCCTGTTTCTGTTTCCCGAGTACGAAAAAGCCGCCATCGTCTTGTTCATTATCGGCAGCGCGCAGTTTCTCGTGCGACCCAGCATTCGCCTACTCAGCCACCTCCATTTGCAACGACGCGGCAGCGAAAGTGCCAGCACCTGGGAAAGCTGAGCCACGACATCAATTGCAATGATCTGGCGGTGTAAACACTTGTACACACTGCCGACCTGAACAATACTCAGCCGCGTAAATCTGCACCTTACAAAACAACAATATCAGGTGAGCACCATGGCGCTGAGCCGCACAACCAAACTGGCCTACGGGCTAGGCCAAATTGCCGAAACCACGAAAAGCACCGGTTTCAACATCTTCCTGTTTTTCTTTTTCACTCAGGTTCTCGGGCTGTCCGGCACCCTGGCTGGACTGGCGGTGATGATTGCCCTGGTATTTGATGCCGTCACCGATCCTCTGGCCGGCTATCTGTCGGACCGCAGCCGCTCGCGCTTTGGCCGCAGACACCCATTCATGCTGGCGGCAGCACTACCTTTGGCACTCACCTGGTACCTGTTGTTCACGCCACCCCCCGGGCTTGATCAAACCGGGCTTTTTCTCTGGCTGACCGGTTTCGCGGTGCTGGTACGCGGCGCCATTACACTCTACTACGTACCCTATCTCGGGCTGGGTGCCGAGCTGACTACGGACTACCACGAGCGCACCTCGGTCGCTGCCTGGCGGGGTTTCTGTGGGGTCTGTGGCGCCGCCCTGGTGGTGCTGCTGGGCGTGCCCGTGTTTTTCCCTGAATCGGCCGCCTTTGAGAACGGCCTGTTGAACCCCGCCGGCTACCCGTTGGTGGCGATCAGTGGCGCAGTATTAATGGCAATCAGCATAGTAGTGTCGGTCTGGGGTACCCGCGCCAATGCGCGCATGGGCGTCAATCCGCAGCAACAGGCCACCCTAGGCATGTTGAAGAACCTGCAGCATATCTGGGGCAACTCTTCATTTCGCGCACTCTTTCTAGGGACGCTGCTGGTGTCTGTCTCGATTGGTATTACGCAGACCTTGAACATGCATTTGAACGTGTACTTCTGGGGGCTGACCAGCAACAACATAGCTCTTTTGGGCGCCGGTGTGCTGCTTGGTTGGCCCGCCGGCATTTTATTGGCTCGACCGCTACACCGGCGCTTCGACAAGAAGCCCAGTATCGTCGGGGCGGCCCTGGTAGCAGCGCTGGCCGGCAATATTGCCGTGGTACTGGAGCTGCTGGAACTGTTTCCCGCGGCGCAAAGCGCCGCCTTCGTCCCTTCGATTCTGCTGTTGTTGTTTATCGGCGGTGCGGCCTCCGGTCTGGCCATGATCTCGGGCGCATCCATGATGGCCGATGTCGCACAGCAGCACGCGGACGCAAGCGGACAACAACAGGAAGGTTTTTTCTTCAGCGCCATTTCCTTCACCGGCAAGATTGCGGCTGCGGCCGGCTATCTGGTTGCCGGGGTAGGACTGGATCTGATTGGCTTTCCGTTACAAGCCAGCCCCAGTACTGTGGCGAGCGAACAAATTGATCATTTGGCGCTGCTCAGTCTGTCTGCCGGCGTCTTTGCCTTGGCCTCAGCCTGCACCTACAGCCGTTACCAACTACGCCAACCCACCAACCCAGCACTGGCGATCTAGCCCCGCTGACATGGACAGAGCCGCGCACATACGGCATCATGCGCGGCCTAAAACCCTGCCTACTGCATGGTTATATCTATCGAAAAAGGCGACCCGATGAGCGAACTGCCCTCCTGCCCCAGCTGCGACTCGGCATTTACCTACGAAGACGGCCTGATGTTCGTCTGCCCGGAATGCGCCCACGAGTGGCCGCAGCAGGCCGATGAAGCAGACACTGGCAGCGGTATCACCGACGCCAACGGCAACCCGCTGGTCGATGGCGACTCGGTCACCGTGATCAAGGACCTGAAGGTCAAGGGCTCTTCGCTGGTGGTCAAGGTGGGCACCAAGGTGAAGAACATCCGCTTGGTCGAGGGCGATCACGATATCGACTGCAAGATCGACGGCATCGGCGCCATGAAGCTGAAATCCGAGTTCGTGAAAAAGTCCTGATCTCCGGCCGGGCGGCCAACTGCTTTACTTCCCCCGATACCGCCCGGCCTGCTCGCTGTGGAGTACTCCCTTCAACGCTTGAATGCGACGTACTGACGATGCGGGTTAGGCCCGCGCCAGATGAACCCTTCGTAGTAATAGTGCAGGAAAGACACTGTCAGTATGGTGATGTTGACCCACGGGTAATGCTGATGGCTGGTCAGTGCGTAGGCGATCAATAAGGAGGTCAGCGGCAGCACGATAAATGGTGACCAGGCACTGGCATGGGTCAGCCGATAGCACAGGCTGCCAGCACCACTACGATTACGGTTGCGGTCGTGGGTGATATACACGCTGTAGGCAGTCAGGTCGTGGATAACCCGTGGAATCAGAATCACGAACAGGGTGTAACCGATCTCGTTGATCAGCAGCGCAGACACCAGCATGGCCGCGTTGGCCCACAGGTACCAACGGCCTATGCCGCGCGGCGCCCGGCGGGCCAGCCGCCACGACAGCACGACTACCGCGGCGCAGAGCGCAGCCGCCAAGGCCGACATGAGCTGATAGCCATTGATGCCGGCGACCGCCCATTGGCCCAGAAAGCGCGTCCCGTAGACGTTGATGTAGATCGCGAAGCCAGCCAGTATCGCCAGCCACTTCCAGCAGTTGTATAACCGATCAGGGCGCGCCCCTAGCATCATCAGGGTCAATCCCAGTTGCTGCGCGAGCACGTGGTAGATGGTGTAAAAGGCGAGAAAGACAAACAGCAGACTGTAACTCAGCGGCTGCGGGCCAAAATGGCCGGCAACGGCAATCAGCAGAAACAAACAGAGTGGCGGCAACAGACTGCGGCGGTAGTGCGCCAGATACTCAGCATTGGCCATGGTCAGCATGCTGGCGATGATGTGCGGCAGGCCGAACAGGACTGCCCAGAGCGGCCAATCGTTGGGGTCGCCGGGCAGCACATCGGCAGCCAACCAGCCATCCCAGAGCAACAGGTCCAGGCCAACCAGCAACGCCGATAGCGGGATTACCGCATACAACGCCAGCAACCAGCGGCAATCAATACTGTGCAGAGGGTGTTCCATAACGAGGCCAACATCTTGTTATTGTGGCCCCTACTTGAGCACACGCCAGAGGGTGCGCCCATCACCCGTATCAGTGACCAGGACTGCACATCTTAGAACACCCGCCCAACCGCCAACCAGGCAACCATCAGGCTCAGCACCACCAGAATACTCAGAGGTTTGCGCAGCGCCGGATACCAGACCGGCGCCAGCCCATGGCGTACCGCCCACACATCAGCAAAGTACAGGGTCGCAAAGGCAGTGAAAAACACCGGCAAGGCCAGATTGATCGGCAAACTCAGGCCGACCCAGCCCAGCAGCGGCGGTATGACGGACAGCGCCAGTTGAACCGGCGCCTGGCTGCTCTCCTCACCCGCGCGCATTGCCAGTCCCCAGTGAATGGCGCCCATGAACGCCAGCACAATAGCCGCGTAGGCCAGCAACTCTTCCAGCACCCGTTCCCGCCAGGCCTCAGGTGTAACCCACAGGCCCAGGGCGCCGCTGACAAAGGGGATCAGCCCAACCAGTCCCAGCCCCAAGGCCAGTTTCGGGGGGCGTGTCGCGCTGAATGGATGCATACCTACTCCAGAATCAAGGTTGCCGCGCCGCCGCCGACGCGCTCGGCAATTATAAGGGCTTGGTTGATGACGACAACTCGCCATCGCGCAGCAATACGCTGGCCGCCGCTGGGCGCTTGCGTGGCAAGCTGCGCAGCAGCGCACGCAGCACCTTTTGCAAGCGCTGCTGATCCTCCCGCGACTCCGCTGCTGCGGCATAGGACTGACGCACAAATTCGTCGAAAAACGCCTGCAGGCCTGGCTGCTGAGCGGGCAAGGCCATTTCCAGACGGTGCTGCCAATCACGCGGCCCCTCGCCGGGCAACGCTTGCAGCCGCAACCGCCTCAAGCGTTGATCCAGGCGAGCCCAGGCGCGCTGCTGAGCCGTGCCGCTTTGCCGCTGCGGGCGAAGCCACCAGAGTCCCTGCAACAGCATGACACCGCCCGCCAGCGCCAGCACCACCAGACCAATGCGCTGCCAATCCGCAGTACCAAGCCAGCGGCGGAACAGCCCCATCTGCTCCTCACCCTTGAAGTTGAGTACGCGCAACTGCCACTGGTAGTTGATGTTATCCCAGGCCAGGCGCGCTTCGTTCAGCCAGGTCACACCGCGATAGCGGGAGGCTGACAGATAATCGTCCTGCAGAAAGCTGCCTTCCCCGCGCACCGCTTCCTCCAGCCCACGCTCGATACGTTCGGGCGCCACCTGAAAGGTCGGATCAACCGTTACCCAACCCTGACCCGGTAGCCAGGCCTCGACCCAGGCGTGGGCATCAAACTGATGCACCAGCACATAGCCGCCCCGTGTATTCACCTCACCACCCTGATAACCCGCTACGACGCGCGCCGGAATTCCCGCCGCGCGCAGCACGAAGGTCATGGCTCCCGCGTAGTGCTCACAGAAGCCACGCCGCGTATCGAACAGAAACTCGTCATTGCTGTGCTGGCCGAGTGGCGTGGGGTTGAGCGTGTAATAAAACGGCTCGCGATTGAAGTAACCCAGCAACGCCTGCACCAACGCGGCATCGTCCGGATACTGCTGGCGCAACTCCGCAGCCCAGGCGCGAGCACGCGGATCACCCTGCTCCGGCAGTTCGGTCTGCCGGTTGTGCTCCAATCTGCTCAACGGCTCGGTCTGCAACAGCGCCTCAGGATAGGAGGTCGCAGTGTAGCCAAAGGTGCTGTTGAGCGGCGTGATGGATTGCAGATTGAAATCATGCATGCGCCGCAGATAAGGGTCTTGCGAGGTCGCGCCGCGCAGGCTGTAAACCCAGTGCTGACCACTGGCGCCGGCCACCACCTGATATTCCACGGCCTTGCCGTCGGTTGCCAGCGACAGCGCCGGCAGGTTGCTCAGCCAGCGATCCTGCGACCAGCTGCGACCATCAAAGCGGCTGAGGGTCAGCGCCCGCCAGTAGAGCGTCGGCAAGGGCGGAATCTCACCGGCAAAGCTGGCCCGGAAGGCCAGTTCCGGCGAACGCGCCAGGTTGGCTATATCCGCCGGTGACATGTTGTCAGAGAGGCCGGTCTTGGCGCTGCCGCCAGGCATATTGACCGACCACAGCGGCTCCAGCCGCGGGAAAAAGATAAACAGCACCAGCAGCAAGGGAATCGCCTGCAACAGCATGACGCCGGCGCTACGCAGAGCACGCAGCGGGTCGTTTCGTCCAGCGCTCTGCTGCAAGCCCACCAGGGCGGCTACCAGTATCAGCAGGGACAGGCACTGATACAACGTCAGGGGTATCCCCTGATCAAACAGAAACGCGGTGGCCAGCACGAAAAAGCCCAGGTAGATCACCACCAGGGCATCACGCGGCGTGCGCATTTCCAGCAGCTTGAGCATGAACAACATGAGCAGCCACATCACGGTTGCATCCAGGCCGATCAGCGTGCCCTGGGTGAGAAATACGCCAATAAGGATCAGCACCAGCGCGGTTGCTTTCAACACGATGCCCGGATAACCCCAGCGCATGCGCTGAATCTGCACCCGCCACAGGGCGCAGCCAATCCACAGCAGCGCTACCCACCAGGGCAGACGCGGCAAATGTGGCAGCAACACCACCACCTGTGCGGTCAGCAGCCAGGCCAGGCTGTTACGCGGGATCAGGCCGGCGGCGCTCATGCGCTCTCACCCAGACCATAGAGCGCCAGTGCGCGCAGACAGGCATCGCGGTGCGCTTCGCCCAGTGCCGGCGCCTGACGCAAGTTGCCCAAGGCCAGGCCGTAGGGCCGGCCGGCCGCTTCCAGCGCCAGCACCCAGCCGGTCAGCATGCCCAGGCGCTGTTCAAGATCGGCGCCCGTGGTCTGCTCCAGATCAAGCCACTGACTCTGTTGCTGCGGCTCGGCAAACACCTTGCTGTGCAGCCCCTGTCCGCGCGAATAGGCGCGCCAGTCCAGCCGCCGTCGCGAGTCGCCGGGGCGGTAGTGACGCAGCCCCTGAAAATCATCCACGCCTTCGGCCAGCTGCGCCTGGGGAGCTTCATCCTGACCACTGCCGCTGCGCTGCAGCGGCAGTGGTGCCTTGATCGGGCGTGGATACACCAGCACCCGCCAGTTCAGGTCCAGCAGACTCCAGGCCGCAAACCAGCCGAGCGGAAAGCGCGTTTCAATGCGCAGGCGCTCTGGTTCAAGCCAGCCGCGGCCTTGACTCGGGTAATACAGCTTGGTGCTCGTTTCGCCATCAGCCGGTACATCCAACTGCTGCGGCGCCACGCCAGGCCAGCTCAACCTGAGCGCCTGGCGCTCGCGTGCCGGGCTCAGCAGCACCAGGCCAAGCGGCACCTGCTCACCGGCAAACACCGGACGCCCGCCAGTCGCGCGCAGGCTGATGCCCGCCAGATTGCGGTAGCTGTGATGCAAGGCCACCCAGAACAGACTGAGCAGCAGGAAGGTCAACCCGTAGACCAGGCTGTTTTCGTAATTGATGGCGCCTACCAAGAGGATTGCCAGCAGCAACAGGAAGGCCATACCCGCCCGGCTGGGCAGGATGAAAATACGCCGGTGGTCCAGGGTTATCTGCTGCGCTGCCGGAATGCGCCGCTTGAGCCAGCGTTGGTGCAGCGCACGGCCACGAGCCCGCCAGCCGGTGCTCACACCGCGGGCACTTCGTTGAGCAGCCATAGGGCAAGACTCTCGCCACCATGGCCGGCGGGGTCGTTGGCGGCACGCAACCGGTGACTCACAACGGCCGGCAAGACCGCCTGCACGTCTTCAGGGATCACATAGCTGCGCTGCTCCAGCAACGCCCAGGCACGCGCGGCAGCAAGCAAGCCGAGACTGGCGCGCGGCGATAGGCCCCAGGCGCAGAGGTCACTGTTACGGGTGTGATTGACCAGCCGCAAGATGTAGTTCACCAAGGCTTCGCTGGCATTGATCTGCGGCACCAGCGCCTGCAGCCGGCTGAGCTCCTCGCGGTTGAGCAACGGTTCTACCCGGTCCAGTCTCGCCCGGCGGTCGTCACCCAGCAGCAGACTGCGTTCGGCCTGCTCGCTCGGGTAGCCCAGTGACAGGCGCATCAGAAAACGGTCGAGCTG
The DNA here is from genome assembly GCF_900105255.1 of Halopseudomonas sabulinigri. Lineage (NCBI taxonomy): Bacteria > Pseudomonadati > Pseudomonadota > Gammaproteobacteria > Pseudomonadales > Pseudomonadaceae > Halopseudomonas > Halopseudomonas sabulinigri. Next base: position 1,076,891 of record NZ_LT629763.1, read on the forward strand.
CGATTCAGGTAACGCAAATGTGCCACCCTGGGACACCGGGTTCTGGGTGGCGATGACAAAGAAGGGATCAGCCAAGGGCCGGGTGGCACCGTCTACGGTTACCTGCCCTTCTTCCATGGCCTCCAGCAGCGCACTCTGACTCTTGGGCGTAGCGCGATTGATCTCATCGGCGAGAATCAGCTCGGCAAAGATTGGCCCCGGATGAAACACGAACTGGCCGCTGTTACGGTCGAATACCGAGGTACCCAGAATGTCGCCCGGCAACAGATCACTGGTGAACTGAATGCGCTGGTAGCTCATGCCCAATACCGAGGCCAGCGCCTGCGACAGGGTGGTCTTGCCCATGCCGGGCAGGTCTTCTATCAGCAGGTGCCCCTTGGCCAGAATGCAGGTCAGCGCCAGTTTGACGGCGCGGGACTTGCCCAGCAGCACCTTGTCTATCGCGTCCTGCGCCGCACTCAACGCATCCTTCATGCTCACCTCTTCTCCGGGTTACCATGCCATGGTAGGTGCAAGCGCTGCTGCGCGAAAGGCAAATGCAATGGCTTGTAACAGCTTGCGCTCTTTACTCACCCCGTACCCGAGGACGGCCCATGCCGCTGCTACGCACCCTGTCGCTACTGATGACTACCCTACTCAGCGGTTGCTCAGCCCTCGCCCCGGTCAACTGGCTGGTGCCAAACCATGGCTATGAAAAGCTCGGCAGCCTGCGCTACGGCGACCTGCCGCGCCAGCAAATGGATGTTTACCTGCCAGCTGAACTGAAACCCAATGCGCCGGTGGTGGTGTTCTACTACGGAGGAAGCTGGCGTAGCGGCGAGCGTGGCAACTACCGTTTCGTGGGCCAGGCACTGGCGAGTCGCGGCATTATCGCGGTGATTCCCGATTATCGACTGTACCCCGAGGTGCGCTACCCCGATTTTTTACGCGATAGCGCCAAGGCCCTGGCCTGGACACGAGCACACCAGGCGGACTGGCAGAGCCCGCAGGGCCCCCTGTTCGTCATGGGCCACAGCGCCGGCGCCTACAACGCCGCCATGCTCGCGCTCGATTCGCGCTGGTTGGATCAGGAGCAGCTCAGCCCCGACATACTCAGCGGCTGGATCGGCCTGGCCGGTCCTTACGACTTTCTACCGATAATCAACCCCGATGTGCAGCCGGTTTTCTATCACCCCGATACCCCGGTCGACTCCCAGCCGCTGGTACATGCCAGCGCTGCCAGCCCACCCGCGTTACTGTTGGCCGGCGCCGAGGACGACCTGGTCGACCCGCAACGCAACACCCGGCAGCTGGCCGAGGCACTGACCACGCAGGGCGTGGCGACCAAGAGTGCGGTGATGGATGACTTGGGACACATCAAAATTCTGTTGACTCTGGCAGCGCCCTTCCAGCACTGGGCGCCGGTGATTGATCAGGTCACCTGCTTTATCAGCCAGCACGGCGTAAGCAAGACTGATGATCAGGCCAACGACGGTTTCTCTCCGCCCTCCTCCTCGGCCTGCAAGGATTCCAAACGGTAGATCATGTAGCGAACGTGCAGGTGCAGGCTGTACAGCTCATGGGCATAGGAAAGTGGTACGTCCACATGATTCAGTTCGGTTTCCAGTTCCTTCAGCCCCTGAATTTCCTGCGTGTATTGCTGTTTGATCTTGCCACTGTAAATCAGCTTGTCGATGCGCCGCAGGTGCTCATACCAGCGGTATACCCGCGCTCGTACGCGCCAGCGGTACAACGGCCCCATAGTCTTGAGTAACGGAAACATGATGGCAATGAAGGGAATAACCAGCACGACGTAACGATCAATTGCCGACGCCACCTGGAACGGCAGATACCGCTGCAGAAAGGGCACGCCCTGGCGATGGTAGTAATCAGCCTCCTTGCTCAGCTCCAGCCCCATCGGCTCACCGGCCGGGAAACGTCCGGGCTTGTCGAGCAGGTTGCCATCGCGCAGCACCTTGCGTGCAGCCTCCAATACCACGGCGGTCAGAGCTGGATGAAAGCTCTGATTGCCCACCAGCATCGCCACCGGTGACAGTACCTTGGTATCTTGCGGTGGCATGCTGGCGGCGATATTCAACAGCCCCTTGGGCACGTCCAGCGCCTCCAGAAAATGCAGCCGCGCGGCAAAGGCATCGGCCTGCGAGAGGTTGATCAGGGTCATATCCGGGTTGGCCGCCAAACGCGTCACCAGGCGGTTGTCGGCCGGCAACACCAGAAAGGCAGCATCCAGCTCGCCCGCTACCAGCGCATCGACGGCGGCCGAGCTACCCATCTTGCGCCACAGTCCGTTGTTCAACAGCTCCAGCCGGGAAACCTCGTTGCGCTCTTCAAACAGCCCCTTGAGCACTGCCCAGGTACCGCTGCCCTCGCTGCCCACTGCGACGCGCTTGTCCTCCAGGTCAGATAACCGGGTGATATTCGCGCCCTTGCGCTGAAACAGCCACAGGGGTTCGTGGTAGAGCGCGGCCAGGCCGACCAGACGGCTGCGCTGCGCCGGTTCCAGCAACAGCTCGGTACCGCTTTGAATCAAGCCGATCTGCGCCTCACCGGTGCCATCGGTGAGCAGCTGCAGGTTATCCAACGAGCCACGGCTGGTGCGCAGCCGCAGCTCCAGATCCTGCTTGGCCAGTTCCTTTTGCATGGCCAGACCAAACTGGTGGTAACTACCGGTTTCGCTACCCGTGGTCATCACCAGCACCTTGGGCGGCGCCGGATCAAGCAAGCGAAACAACAGCCACACCAGCACCAGCGCCAACGGGATAATCCACAGGTTGGTACGAATGAAGAGCCCTATCTGCTTCAGGTTATGCATCCTGCCACTCCGAACACGAATCTTCCCTGCAGTCTAAACGGCTTGCGCCGGTCCTGCGAAAAAAGCCTGGCGCGTTACTCTTGGGTAACGAAACCGGCGGGTTGATAGGCCTTGGTACCCCACAGCGGCACGGTCGACAGACTGTGCTTGAAGCTGCCGGACGTCTCCTTGGTGGAATACGACAGGTACATCAGCGTCTGATTCTGCGGATCAAAGATGCGCCTTACCTTCATGGTCTTGAAGAATACGCTTTTGGATTTACGGAACACGATCTCACCCGAATCGCTGGTGTCGATCTGGGCAATCATCTCCGGCGTGATCTCGCCGGTCTGCCGGCAGGAAATGGCACTGTCGCTGGGATCGGATAAACTCAGGTTCGCCTCGACCGACGCGATATGACAGGTAACACCGGGCACCTGCGGATCTACCAGCGAGTTCAACTTGATGTCCTTGAGGGTGAATACCCCCAAAGAAACATCGCCCACCTCATTGTCTGAACAACCGGCAAGCACACCAATGAGTCCTGCCGCTACCAATAATTTCTTCATTTTCACTCCCTGCGTTACTTTCAAACCCGATCTCAATTGCTTGAAAAGTAATGTTTTTGTGGTCACATCTCCGCTTTGACAGCATAACCCCGCCGGATGCTCCGCAGCTTGCTTGCTTAACCTGCATTAACCGGCGGCTTGCGCGGATCCGCGCTGGTGCCGCCCTTGGCCAGCAAGCATTACGGCCACAAAAAAGCCGCGCCTGGCAGGGCCAGAGCGCGGCTTTTTACTGCCTGCGCCGCCTTACATGCTCAGCGCCATGCTCACGCCGGCCATGCTGATCAGCGCGCCCAATACTGAGACAGCACGCTGCCAGTGCCGTGCCTGCAGCCATTGGCCGCCGACCAGCCCGAGCCCGTGCAACCCGGCGGTTGCTACGGCAAAACCGAAGGCGTAGGCCGCCGCACCCGCTGCCGCGGGCATCTCGGCGCCATGGGCGTACCCGTGGAACAGCGCGAAACCGCTGACCAGCACCGCTGCCGGAATGGTGGCACCGCTGCGCGCGAACATCAGCAGCACGCCCAGTACGATCACCGAGGCCACGATACCCAGCTCAACACCCGGCAGATGCATGCCGGCCATGGCCAGACCACCGCCCAGTACCATCACGCCGACAAAAAGCACCGGCAGCAACCAGCGTGCGACCCCGCCGAGCTTGGCTGCACACAAGCCGACCGCCACCATGGCCAGCAGGTGATCCAGACCAAACAGCGGGTGACTCAGGCCGCTGACCAGGCCGGACGTACCGTGGCCGGGGTGGGCATAGGCCATGGCTGGCATCAGAGTAAGGCCAGCGGCCAGCAGAAGGTGTTTGCGAAGGTGGTTCATGTCAGGCTCCTTGTTGAGATTGTTCAGTGCTGGGCAGCGCCTTGAGCATGCCCTGACGTACGATGAAATTGATGATGTCTTCCACGCCCTGCCCGCTCTTGAGGTTGGAAAACACGAAAGGGCGCTCGCCGCGCATTTTCTTGGCGTCGCGATCCATCACGCCCAGATCGGCGCCCACCAGCGGAGCCAGGTCGGTCTTGTTGATGATCAGCAGGTCGGAGCGGGTAATACCCGGCCCACCCTTGCGCGGTATCTTGTCGCCAGCGGACACATCGATCACGTAGAGCGTGAGGTCAGACAGCTCGGGGCTGAAGGTCGCGGCAAGGTTGTCGCCGCCGCTCTCCACCAGCACCAGCTCCATTTCCGGGTGACGCTCCTGCAGCTCGGCCACGGCGGCCAGATTCATCGAAGCGTCCTCGCGGATGGCGGTGTGCGGGCAGCCGCCGGTTTCGACGCCCAGGATGCGGTCTTCCGGCAACGCATCGTGGCGCAGCAGAAAGTCGGCATCCTCGCGGGTATAGATATCATTGGTGATCACACCCAGGTTGTAGTGCGGGTACAGGCGCTCGCAGAGGGTGCGCACCAGTGCAGTCTTGCCGGAACCCACAGGTCCGCCAATGCCCACTCGCAATGCAGGTCTGGTAGTCATATGTCAGTGCTCCTTAAGATCGAAACAGTCGGGTGTATTGATGTTCGTGCCGGGCGCTGGCGAACGCCAGGCCAGGCAACCCCGCGCCGAGTTCGTCGCCAGGCAGCTGCCGCGCTGTCTCCACGACGCCCGGCAGGCTGGGCAAAATACGGTCAAGCAGGCGCTGAGCATCGGTCTGGCCCAGCGGTATCAGTTTGGTCGCGGCGCCCACCTGGTTCTCCAGCCAGCTCCAGAGTGCCCCGAGTGCCAGCGCATGTGCGCCGGTGCTCCAGTGCTGGCCGGCCATGGCCAGCGCGGTGACCAGCGCCAGAGGCTCGCCGCTAGGCCACTCCTGTGCACTGGGTACACCGAGCGAGCACAGCAGCCGCAACAAGGCGCCGCCCTGCTGGCTGTCCTCCAGATACAACTCGGCGGTTTCGCGGTTGGCCAGCAGCCAGTCATTCCAGGAGAACAGCGCTCCGTCATCGGCGCGTTCCAGCGCCTCGTACTGCCGCAGCAGAATGGGTATATCCAGCCGCGCGGCGGAGTGCTCAAGCAAACCACCAAGCCAACCGGCGGCACTGTCGATATCCGTCACCCAAGCCTGCTCGATGGCGTACTCCAGGCCTTGCGAATAGGCATAGCCACCAATCGGCAGTGCCGGGCTGGCCAGCTGCAATACGCGCAGCAGCGCCAGATCGGTCATTACTCTGGCTTCCACCCTCGCCTCAGCCACGATCATGCCCGGCCAGCCGCAGAAAAGGTGCCGCCGGGGTGGCAACGCTGTGGCTGTGGTTATGGTAGGCACCGGACTCAGGATTGAAAGGCGCGGTAATCTGCTCTACCTCCAGCCCAAAGCCGCGCAGCATGGCATCCAGCACGTGATCGCACAGGTAACGCAGCTCGCCGGCGCGCACCTCGAGTGCGACGTGACGGTTGCCCATGTGATAGGCCGCCCGCGCCAGCAGCAGCGCGTCACTGCACTGCACACGCGACAGTTGCTCCGGTGCGGCACTGATCATCAGCACGCTGCCGTCAGTGCACTGCAGGCGTTCGCCCTGGGCCAACACGCGACCACGTGGTAGAAACAGGCCGACGTCCAACCCACCCTCGGTGACCGCACGCAGACGGCTACGGGTGCGAAGCTCATAGGTCAGCTCGAGCACGTGGTCGTGACCGCCCTCGCCCTCCAGCCATTCATGACATTCCAGCATTGGGTCTTTCCCTCTCAAAACAGGTCATTCAACACAAATCGTTCAAAGCCACTTAGAACAGGTAGTAACGCTGGGCCAGCGGCAATTCGGTGGCCGGCTCGCAGAGCAGCTCAACACCGTCGGCCTTGACCACATAGGTCTGCGGATCAACGCTGATGTCGGGCATGTAATCGTTCAGCTTCATGTCCGCCTTGCCGATGGTGCGGGTATTGCGTACCGCTTCCAGCCGGCGATTCAGGCCAAGCTTGTCGGCAATACCGGCGTCCAGCGCTGCCTTGGAGACAAAGGTCACACAGGTGCTATCCATACCCTTGCCAAAGGCGCCGAACATCGGCCGGTAGTGCACTGGCTGCGGCGTCGGAATCGAGGCGTTCGGATCGCCCATCGGCGCCGCAGCGATGGCACCGCCCTTGAGAATCAGGCTGGGCTTGGTGCCAAAGAACGCCGGCTTCCACAGCACCAGATCTGCCAGTTTGCCGACCTCGATCGAGCCGACCACATCGGCCAGGCCCATGGTGATGGCCGGGTTGATGGTGTACTTGGCGATGTAGCGTTTGGCGCGTGCGTTGTCGGACCACTCATCGTCGCCCTCCAGCGGGCCGCGCTGCACTTTCATCTTGTGCGCGGTTTGCCAAGTGCGAGTGACCACTTCACCCACGCGGCCCATGGCCTGGGAGTCTGACGAGATCATGCAGAAGGCGCCCAGGTCGTGCAGGATGTCTTCGGCGGCGATGGTCTCGCGGCGGATGCGCGAGTCAGCAAAGGCTACGTCTTCGGCGATGGCCGGATCCAGGTGATGGCAAACCATCAGCATGTCCAGGTGCTCATCCACAGTGTTGACCGTGTAAGGCCGCGTCGGGTTGGTCGAGGACGGCAGCACGTTGGCTTCACCGCAGGCCTTGATGATATCCGGCGCGTGGCCACCACCAGCGCCCTCGGTGTGATAGGTGTGAATCACCCGGCCATTGATCGCGGCCAGGGTGTCTTCCACAAAACCGGATTCATTCAGGGTATCGGTGTGGATCGCCACCTGCACATCGTAGGCATCGGCCACACTCAGGCAGCAGTCAATAGCCGCCGGCGTAGTGCCCCAGTCTTCGTGCAGTTTGAGGCCCATCGCGCCAGCCTCGATCTGCTCTTCCAATGCGTCCGGCAGGCTGGCGTTACCCTTGCCGAGAAAGCCGAGGTTCATCGGAAAACACTCGGCGGATTGGAGCATCTTGCCCAGGTGCCAGGCACCCGGTGTGCAGGTGGTGGCATTGGTGCCGGTGGCCGGGCCGGTGCCGCCACCAATCATGGTGGTGACGCCCGACATCAGCGCCTCATCAATCTGCTGCGGGCAGATGAAATGAATGTGCGCATCAATGCCGCCGGCAGTCAGAATCATGCCTTCGCCGGCAATCACCTCGGTACAGGGCCCGATGATGATATCGATACCCGGTTGTATATCCGGGTTGCCAGCCTTGCCGATCGCCTGGATGTTGCCATCCTTGAGCGCCACGTCGGCCTTGATCACGCCCCACCAGTCGAGGATCAGCGCATTGGTGATCACGGTATCCGGGGTTTCGGTACGGGTGCGCTGGCTTTGCCCCATGCCGTCGCGGATTACCTTGCCGCCACCAAATTTCACTTCCTCGCCGTAGCGGGTCAGGTCCTTCTCTACGCTGATCCACAGCTCGGTGTCGCCAAGACGCACGCGGTCGCCGGTGGTTGGGCCATACATTTCGGCGTAGGCCTGTCTGCTGATTTCCATTATTCGCTCCTGATCTGCTCAGAGACTGCCCATGACGTCGCCACGGAAGCCATACACCTTGCGCTCACCGGCCAAGGCCACCAGTTCCACCTCGCGGCTCTGCCCCGGCTCGAAACGCACTGCCGTGCCAGCGGCAATGTTCAGCCGAAAGCCACGCGCCGCAGCACGGTCGAACTGCAGCGCCGGGTTGGTTTCAGCAAAGTGGTAATGAGAGCCCACCTGCACCGGGCGGTCGCCACTGTTGGCCACGCTGATCATCAGCGTCTCGCGCCCCTCGTTGAGTTGCAGCGAGCCCTCGCGGGTCTGTATTTCTCCTGGAATCATGGCGCTCTCCTCAGGGAATCGGGTTATGCACGGTGACCAGTTTGGTGCCGTCGGGGAAAGTTGCTTCCACCTGCACCTCGGCCAGCAGTTCGGGAATGCCATCCATCACCTGATCGCGACTTAGCAAGGTGCGACCGTAGCTCATCATCTCGGCCACGCTGCGCCCATCTCGCGCACCTTCCATGATCGCAGCGCTGATGTAGGCCATGGCTTCCGGATAATTCAGCTTTACCCCGCGGGCCAACCGGCGCTCGGCCAGCAGCGCTGCGGTGAATAGCAGAAGTTTGTCTTTTTCGCGCGGTGTCAGCTCCATGAAACGGGCTCCATTCAGGTATTCCAGATACGGGGTGAGCAGGCAGCGCGACCGTTGATCAGGGGTCGCAGGTGCTGCCACAAACGAATAAAGGTATTGCGCGCATGTTCGGCCTCATGACCAAGATAACGGCCAATCAGCAAGCCGTTGCGCTGCGTCAGCGCCAACTGCGGGTAGTCTGCAAAGGTCTCACGCAGGTCATCGAGCTGTTGGCGATCCAGTTGCAGTGTAGCCAACCAGGTGCCACTGACACCGGCTCCGGCCAACCCCCAGCGCGCATCCAGCAGCGCTTCACCACCCACAAAGCAGTTGCGCTCGATGTAAATCGGCCGGCCATCGCGCCACACGTCCAGGCGCTGCTCCACCGCGCCGTGGGTAAAGCCTTCGTCCGCCGCCGGTCGGCCAAGGCAGAGCAGATCCCAGGCGCAGCAACGAGCATCGCCGTTCAAATCAATACGGGTAATGAATTTGGCGTTGCAGCCTTCAAAGGCGATTGTGTCTTGCGGCAGATATTCCAGACTGCTGCCAGCGGCCAGGGTGAAGCGGTTGTGTTGCACCTGAAAGGTGCCGTTGTCGCGCGCGCGATAGCATTTGCCCGAGGATGGCGTGGTCAGCAACGCTTGGGCACCCGCTTGCATGTCGGCTTGCAGGCGAAGGGTATCGCCACTGACCAGCCCACCAGGCGGGTGCAGAATGTAGAGGTGCGGGCAATCGGTCCCTTCCGGAAAGAAGGGACGTTGAATGCGCAGGGGGCCGCGGTGGCTGGTGTGCGCCAACTGGGTGCGTTCTCCGCTGCGGGCGAACCCCAGGCTTAAGCCGGCTTGCCAGTTCAGCGCGCTATCATGCTGTTCAAGGTGCCAAGCGAGGGTCATAGGGCGTATCCAACCGTTAACGATGGCCAATTACAGAGCAAGTGCCATGCCACCCTGACGCGCCGATATTCCGCGGCGTGCCCGACAACAGGTCACGGCGCGACGCACCATAAACGAACACTGACCATTTGGACAGCATTTCAAGGCACCATAAAAGGGCATAATTGGATACACCTTGACGGTTGTAACCGCTGCCCAATCTGGTAACGTCGGCTGACCAGCGTCCTGCTGGGCAATGCCTTTAATTACCCAAAACTGTTGAACTCAACTCTAATCAAGGAGTAGTGCCGCTCGCCATGAACAAATCCCCCGCCATCGTAATGACCCGTCTGGATGTGCAGCGCCTGGAGAAAGTGCTCGATAACATGCAGGCGCCACTGGATCTGCTGGAAGCGCTGGAAGACGAGGTGCTGCGCGCCCGCGTGGTCAGCCACAAGCGCATTGCCAGCGACGTGGTCACCATGAATTCGACAGTGCGGTTTAGTGATGAGGCGAGCGAACGCGAGTTCGTGCTGACACTGGTTTATCCAGAGCAGGCCGGACGACCCGGCACCATCTCGATTCTGGCGCCAGTGGGTATCGCCCTGCTCGGTTTGAAGGTCGGTCAGAGCATCAACTGGCAAGGCCCGCAGGGACGCCCGCTGAAGCTCAAAATCATGGATATTCTGTATCAGCCAGAAGCCAGCGGTGACTATCACCTCTGACACCAGCTGTTAGCCCCAGCGCCCCGAGCTCGCCTCGGGCGCTGGTTGCCGCTGACCGCTATTGCGCCGGATCGGGGCTGTCATGGCCTAGCTCCAGAGCCGCGCGCTCGGTCCACTCCTCGCCCAATTCTGCTTTAACAGATACGCCCAACTCTTTGAAATCGTTAACCTGTTTAACCAGGTTGGCGCGCCCGCCAAGCAGTTGATCCTTGGCTTTGCGGTAGGCATCCGATGCCTTGTCCAGGCTCTTCTCGATATTGTCCATACTACCCAGGAAGGTACGCAGCTTGTCGTGAATCTTGGCCGCGCGTTCGGCCAGCTCGGCAGTGTGGCGGTTCTGGTCTTCAAAGCGCCACAGCTGCCGCACTATGTTCAGGCTGGTCAACAAGGTGGTGGGCGTGGCCACCAGTACATTCTGTTCGATGGCCTTCTGAAACAGGGTTTCATCGGCCTTCAGCGCCTCAACAAAGGCTGACTCGATGGGGATGAACATGAACACCATCTCGGGCGCGTTAAGGCCCGGCAGATCAAAGTAGTTGCGGTCCGACAGTTCGCGAATGCGCTGTCCGATGGCCTGCACGTGCTCAGCCAGGGCCACCCGCCGCTCGGTGTCATCCTCGCTGTTGATGTAGCGGGTATAAGCGTTGAGCGACACCTTGGCGTCGATGATCAGGTGCTTGTCCTGCGGCAGATAGACCAAGACGTCTGGCCGCTGACGCTGCCCTTCGCTGTTGGTCATGCTGACTTCGCGCTTGAAATCGGTGCCCGCACGCAGACCGGAGCGTTCCAGCACGTTTTCCAGTATCAGCTCTCCCCAGTTGCCCTGTGTCTTTTTCTGCCCGCGCAGGGCAGTGCTCAGATCATGCGCTTCCTGGGTAATCTGCAGGTTCAGGTCTTTCAGATGCTTGAGCTCAGCCGCCAGGGTAGCCTGCTGCTGGGTGTCCTTGTGATGGATGTCTTCAACCTTGCTGCGGAACTGGTCGATCTGCTCGCGGAACGGCTTGAGTAGTGCATCCAGCGATTGCTGATTCTGTTGCGAGAAGGCCTGGCCCTTGGCCTCGAAGATCTTGCCGGCCAGTTGTTCGAATTCCATTTTCAGCTGGTCGCGGCTGTCTTTCAGCAGTTGTTGCTGCTCACTGAAATGCTGCTGACGCTGCTCTAAACTGCTTTGCAGCGTGGAGTGCTCCACCTTGAGCTGCTCATGCTCGTGCTGCAGCGTATCCAGCCGCGTACGCAGTTGGTCACGCTCAGCGCGCAGCTCCTCGACCTGCCTGCCCTGCTCACGGCTCAGCGTTTGCGCACGCTCGGCCTGCAGCTGCCACTCCTGACCCTGTGCCTGCGCGCTGCTCAGGCGCTCAGCCTGCTGCAGCTGCTGTTGGCGCAGCTCCTGCTGGGTTTCTTGCAGGTGCTCGATACGCGTTTGCAGTCCGCTGTGCTGCGCGTGTTGCTGATGCAGCTCCAGCTGTGCTGTTTGCAGCTCGTCGCGCAATTGCGCCTGCTGTTGCTGCGCTTGCGCCAACTCCTCGCGCAGCGCGCTCTGACGGCGCAGCAGCAAGGTGGCAGTCAGCCCCCAGCCGGCCAGCAGGGCAAGACAGATAACGGGATAGAGTTGGGTAAGATCAGACAGGGGCATGCACTTCTCCTTGGGCTCGCCGTATTATCCATGCGCTGCGTACCCATTAAAACGATTGTTAACCGCAGAGCGCTAGCCGAGCAAAGAATCGGCAGGCTGGGGCGAAGCTCAATGGCCGGACAAGCTACCTGACGGCAGCACTGGAACAGGGCGGGACTTTAGCGCTCGGCAGCAGGCGTTAGCTAGAGCGTGCCAACAGCCGTCTTCTGGCCGGGAACCCGGCTCAATCCGCCTTGCGGATCAGATAACGGAACACGCCATCACGCTCTTGCTGCTCGACCAATTCATGCCCCAGAAAGGCACAGAACTTGGGAATATCGCGCTGGGTGGACGGGTCAGTTGCCAGCACCTGCAACAGGTCGCCTACTGCCATGTCGCGCACAGCGTTATGCAGCAACATAACCGGTTCCGGGCACATCAGTCCCTGGGTATCCAGGGTCGATGGTGAGGTGGGTTCGCTCATTATCAGGGCCTGCTTCAAAAAAAGCCGATTATCCAGAATTAACCGAGTGCTTGCCAGACGCGCTCGCAGCGCCAACACTTAGGCAAGCGGTACATGACAAGTCGAAAAGACGATACACCAACACCCGGCCACAACAAGGGATGATTCATGATCAAAGTGTTGATTGAACGTGTTATTGCAGAGGGGCTGGAACAGCCTTACGAAGAGGTTGCCCGGCAGGTGCTGTCAGCCGCCATTCAATCGCCCGGTTTCATTTCCGGGGAGTCCTTTCGCAATCTGGAGCAGCCGAACCACCGTATCATCACCGTGACCTGGCAGAACCGGCACTCCTGGGAGCGCTGGGAAAACTCCGATGCGCGCAAGGACAGCATTGGCGCCTTCGCGCCCATTTTGCTGGAACAGGAGCGGATCACCCTGCTTGAGCCGCTCTAGCGGTTCATCAGGGTCTAACCGGAGCCCGCCTCAGTAGCCACGTGAGATGGCGCGCACGTGGCACGTTACCTCTTCGCGATCGGTGTACAGCTGCTTGCAGGCGATTTCTGCCTTGACGCCCGCCTCGTCGAGCGCATCCTGAATGTGCTCCAGACATTGCATCACTTCCTGATAGCGGCGCTTCATCGGCAACTTGAAGTTGATGATGACTTCGCGGCACAGGCGTTGACCAATCCACTTGGACACCAGCGCGCTGCTGCGCGCGGGCTTGTCGACAATATCGCAGACCATCCAGTCGACCGTGTACTTGGGCTTGTACAGGTAGCCGTCGGCCTGCACGTGCTCCACTTGCCCGCTGTCCATCAGCTTGCGGTCCATTGGGCCGTTATCCACCGCGATGACGTTCATCAGCCGGTTGACCAGTTGCCAGGTCCAGCCGCCGGGGGCTGCGCCCAAGTCGACCGCCGTCATGCCGGCTTTCAGGCGGCTATCCCAATCATCGCGCGGAATAAAGTGGTGCCAGGCTTCTTCCAGCTTCAAGGTAGAGCGGCTGGGCGCATCCTTGGGTACGCGCAGGCGCGGAATACCCATGGGCCAGGGCGCGGCGTTATCTGCCCAGGACCAGCCAACGAACACCCGCTGACCACTCTCAAAGCACAGATGCAGGCGCGGCAGTTCGGGTTTGTTCGGGCGCACGAAGCGGGTCTTGGTAAGCGAGCGTTCGAGCGGTGCGCGCAATTTCTTGGTCAGCGCGGCCATTGATTTACCGTCGTTAGTATCGGCCGTCTCCAGCCACAGCTGCGACGCGATGGGCCCCTGTGCGCAGGCGGTGATAATCGGGGTAATGCGATCTTCCGGATCGACGTCCAACCAGCTGCCTACTGCCCATTGGCGAGCGAAGATCAGATGACTGAAGGGAATGACTTGCATCAGTTGCTCAGCGTCGCCTGCCTGCGGGCAGACGAAGCGCACCAAGGCTGCGCCGTCCTGCGCTACGGCATAACCGGCGATGCCCTGCTCGGCTGCCAGCTCCTGCATTTCTGCAGCGGCTTCCCCTTCAAAACCTGGACGACAATGTAGCAACAGTTCCTGCATGACACGCTCCCGCTCGATGACCGGCCGCTACTCTACAGGCTGCCGAGGCCTGGTTGAAGTGCCGCCGGACTGATTCACGCGCCATTATGAATACCCGCCTGCGTGGCCCGTCCTGCGCAGGACGAAAAACCCCCATGAATACTTCTAATGTTTCTTTGAAAATAGTTCACTTTTTCTCAAGTTAATCCTCTACCTACAATGCATACCGTCCCTAGCCGCTGACCCAGTTGGCTAGCCCGCGTGACTGTGAAGCAGCGTCACGCGACACCTAAAACATCAGGACACTCGAGAGCGATGAACACTGACTTTACCTTTGCCATCAAACACCTGCGCTTCGACGAGGATTATTGTCCCGCCGATAACACGCGTATCACCACCAATTTTGCCAACCTGGCCAGAGGCGAAAGCCGTCAGCAAAACCTGCGCAATACGCTCGCGATGATCAACAACCGTTTCAACGCGCTGGCCCAGTGGGACAACCCCACGGCCGACCGTTACGCGGTCGAGCTTGAAATCATTTCCGTCGAGCTGCTGCTGGACGCCAGCGGCCGTGGCAATAGCTTCCCGGCCATTGAAGTACTCAAAACCTATATTGTTGACCGCAAAACCAACCAGCGCATTGACGGCATCGTCGGCAATAACTTTTCCTCCTACGTGCGGGACTATGATTTCAGCGTGCTGCTGCTCGATCACAACAAGGGTCTGCCTGCGTTCAGCGTTCCAGACAACTTCGGCGAGCTGCACGGCCAACTGTTCCAGCACTTCATCAACTCGGCGACCTACAAACAGCATTTCAGCAAGCCACCGGTGGTCTGTCTCAGCGTGTCGGACAACAAGGTTTACCAGCGCACAGACAACCAGCACCCGGTGCTGGGCTTTGAGTATCAGCCTAACGAGTCGTCCTTGACGGAGCAGTATTTCAAGAAAATGGGGCTCCAGGTTCGCTACTTCATGCCGCCGGGTAGTGCCGCCCCGCTGGCTTTCTATTTCTTCGGCGACCTGCTGAATGACTACACCAATCTTGAGCTGATCAGCACCATCAGCACGATGGAGACGTTCCAAAAGATCTATCGGCCCGAGATTTACAACGCCAACGCGCCGGCCGGGCCATGCTACCAGCCCAACCTGAAAAACCAGGATCACTCACTGACGCAGATCGTCTATGACCGAACAGAGCGTAGCCAGCTGGCTATTGAGCAGGGGCGCTTTGCCGAGGAACAGTTCATCAAGCCGTACCAGCACGTGCTTGAGCAATGGTCTGCCAGCCACGCCAACTAAAACCGATACGAGCCTTTATCATGAGAAAACTGCTACCAACCTCGACAGCCGGCAGCCTGCCGAAACCGGCCTGGCTGGCTGAGCCCGAAACGCTATGGTCACCCTGGAAGCTGCAGGGCGAGGCATTGCTTGAAGGTAAGCAAGACGCCTTGCGCGTCTCACTGCAGGAACAGCTGCAGGCCGGCATCGACATCGTCAGCGACGGCGAGCAAACGCGCCAGCACTTTGTCACGACCTTTATCGAGCATCTCGATGGGGTTGATTTCGAGCAACGCGAAACAGTCAGAATCCGCGATCGCTACGACGCCAGCGTGCCCACGGTGGTCGGCGCTGTAGCACGACAGAAGCCGGTCTTTGTTGAAGACGCGAAGTTCATGCGCCAGCAAACCAGCCAGCCGATCAAGTGGGCCCTGCCAGGGCCGATGACGATGATCGACACCCTGTACGACGCGCACTACAAAAGCCGCGAAAAACTTGCCTGGGAATTTGCCCAGATTCTCAATCAGGAGGCCCGAGAGCTGGAAGCGGCGGGCGTGGATATCATCCAGTTTGATGAGCCGGCCTTTAATGTGTTCTTCGATGAGGTCAACGATTGGGGCGTTGCGACCCTGGAGCGGGCCATCGAAGGCCTGAAATGCGAGACCGCCGTGCATATCTGCTACGGCTACGGCATTAAGGCCAACACCGATTGGAAAAAGACCCTCGGCGCCGAGTGGCGCCAGTATGAAGAGGCGTTCCCCAAGCTGCAGCAATCCAAGATCGGCATGGTCTCGCTGGAATGCCACAACGCCCACGTACCCATGGAGCTGATCGAGCTGATTCGCGGCAAGAAAGTCATGGTCGGCGCCATTGATGTGGCTAACCATGCGGTCGAGACGCCCGAGGAAGTCGCCAACACCCTGCGCAAGGCGCTGCAGTTTGTGGATGCCGACAAACTCTATCCCTGCACCAATTGCGGCATGGCGCCGCTGCCGCGTGCGGTTGCCCGCGGCAAGCTGAATGCGCTGGCCGCCGGAGCCGAGATCGTCCGCCAGGAACTGCTGGCCTGACGAAGGGCAGCGCCGCGCGTTCAGGCGCCGCCTTCCACCCACGCCGGCAGGCTGCCGGTCGCAGTATGCTACAGGATCGACTATGACCCGCCCCACCTCGGTAATTGAACCGCTGAGCTTTCGCGAAGCCCTTGGGCATTACGCCTCCGGCATCACCGTGATCACTTCACAGGTCGACGGCGAACCGCTTGGTTTCACCTGCCAGTCGTTCTATAGCGTCTCAATGAGCCCGCCGCTGGTCTCATTCAGCGTCATGGCCAACGCCTACAGCTACCCAAAGATTCGGCGCGCTGGCCGCTTTGCAGTGAATGTGCTGTCCGGCGAGCAGGCGCATATCTCGAACCAGTTTGCCAGCCGGGGTAGTGACAAATGGCACGCTGTTGACTGGCAGACCTCACCCCTGGGTAATCCCGTCATAACTGGCAGCCTGCACTGGTTTGATTGCGAGATTCACGCCGAGCACGCCGCCGGTGACCACCTGATCGTGGTTGGTGAGGTGAAAGCCTTGAGCCGGCAGAGCCCGGCCGTGACGCAGCCGCTGCTGTATTTCAAAGGTCGTTATTGCAACCTGGCGGCGCACCAGCCGATCTGACGTACCGGCTGCTCACCTGCTAACGTAACGGGCCAGCACCTGAATCAGGCTCATCTGCTGCATGCTATAGTTCAACTTTCCTCATACAGCCGGGCCTGCCATGCTTGAAATCCGCCACCTGCGCACCCTCAGCACCCTGCGCGACGCCGAAAGCCTGGTCGAGGCTGCCGAGCGCTTGCATCTCACCCAGTCGGCCCTGTCGCATCAACTGAAGGATCTGGAAGAGAAGCTCGGTATGAGCCTGTTTGTGCGCAAAAGCAAACCGGTGCGCTTCACCAGCGCCGGGCTGCGTCTGTTACGGCTGGCCGACAGCGTGCTACCGCAACTGCGGCAGGCGGAACGGGATATTCAGCGCCTGGCGGGCGGCCAGGCCGGACGCCTGCACATGGCTATCGAGTGCCACAGCTGTTTTCAGTGGCTGATGCCAACCATTGATCAGTTCCGCAACGCCTGGCCGGATGTAGAAGTCGACTTTGCCTCGGGTTTTTTCTTCGCCCCGCTGCCGGCACTGGCCCGCGGCGACCTGGACCTGGTCGTCACCTCCGACCCGCTGGACATTGCCGGCATCAGCTACGTGCCACTGTTCACCTACGAAGCCCTGCTGGCCGTCAGCAACCAGCATCCCCTGGCGGCGCAGAGCTACGTGCGCCCCGAGGATCTGGCCAGTGAAACCCTGATCAGCTACCCAGTCGATCGTGATAGGCTGGATGTGTTCAAGCACTTCCTCGACCCTGCCGGCATCGAACCCGCGAGTTTGCGCACCGCCGAGATGACCGTGATGATGATGCAGTTGGTCGCCTCGGGCCGCGGCGTCTGCTGCCTGCCCAACTGGGCCATGGCCGAGTATCTGCACAAGGGCTACGTGAGCGCGCGCAAGCTGGGGTCTGAGGGGCTATTTGGCACGCTTTACGCGGCGGTGCGTGAGGACATGCTGGAGATGTCGTATCTGCAGGACTTTTTGCTGACGGCGAAGGATACGTCCTTTGCGACGCTTGAAGGGGTGAGTGCCAAGCGGAGTGAGTGATCCCCTCTCACGCGAATCTCCGTAGGGCGGGTAACGCCAGAGACTTGCCACAATGGTGAATGGCTTCGGCCATCCACCCTACATTTTTGGCGGTCTTCAAGCGTGGTGTTTAGCTCACTATCGCTTTCGCCTCTAGGCGAGTCAGGGGGAGATGCTTGCCCATCGCCCCCTAACAACCCCCTCGGGAACCCAGCTGCGCGGCCCTGCGGGTTCGCTGCGTTGCTCAATCTGCCGGGGGCCCTCGCAAACTCGGCGCTACGCACCTCAGACACCGCGAGGACCTTTTTCCCGCCAGCTCTGCGCTACTCGCCCGCTCAGATGGGACTATAAGTCCGTGTCGTTGCTTGTTTTTGCGTTACTCAATCAAACAATCAAACCTGAAAACCGCAGCGGGGCCTAGCTTTTCGTCCCCTTCCAAGCTGTCGAGTAACGCCGGGATCGAGCGGAATAGCGTCGCGAGTTGTCTGAGCGAAGCGAGTTTTCGTGCGGCCGGCGAGGCGACGCCGCTCGGCGCCGAGTAACGCAGAGAAGCCGCAGGCCAGCTTAGTGGGGTGGACTTTTTTTTGGTTACTTTTGTTTGGCCAAACAAACAAAAGTGACTCGCCGGCAAAGGCGAAAGGCAACCGAGAAGAGAGCTCAAAAAGTAGCTTTGAATACCCATTTTCGAAGTACGGAAGCTCACCTCTAGAAGACGAAACAAACAAAAAACCGCCAAATTTGGCGGTTTTTTATGGAGCAAGAAAAGCTAAATCAAACACTTAGCCACACTTGCTATCACCACAACTCAAGCAAGTAAGACAGCCATCCATCTGCACAGCCGCCTTGGTATGACACTTGTTGCACATCTGCGCACCCGCCGGATACGCGGAAGCGCTGTCGTCACAGTCGGCTTCTGCCTGTCCCTGCGGCTTGAGGCTGTTGAACTCGGCCCGCTTCTGCTCGAGGTAGGCCAGCTGATGCTCATCCATCTCGTCCTTCAGCATGCCGATGCGCTTGAGATGCTGATCCAGCACATCGCCGATCTCGGCTACCAGGGACGGCATCCAACGACCGCCGCGCTTCATGTAGCCGCCCTTGGGGTCGAACACGCTGCGCAGCTCTTCTACCAGGAAAGTACAGTCACCGCCCTTGCGGAAAACGGCGGAGATAATCAGCGTGAGGGCTGAAATCCACTGGTAGTGCTCCATGTTTTTGGAGTTGATGAAAATCTCGAACGGGCGACGGGTTTCGTGATCGCTGCCGTGGTTGAGCACTACGTCGTTGATGGTGACGTAGATGGCGTGCTCGGAGGTCGGCGTCTTGATCTTGTAGGTGGAGCCTTCAAGAAACTCGGGACGCTTGAGTTTTTCATGCATTTCTTCGATTGCCGGGGCGGTGTTCTTGACTTCCGGCGCCTTGGCCGGCTCGTCGGGCTTCACCACAGAGTAGTCGACAATCTTGCTGTTGATCTTCAGTGCCATGTAACGCTTTCCTCGCTGCGCGGCTGCGCAGCCATCAATTCAATCGTGTTCGGTACGCCGCGGCGCAGCTTATCAGAACTTGCCGTAGTAGCCTTCTTTCAAGGCGTCGTACAGGTTGGCGGCAGAGTGCATTTCGCCGTCGTATTCAATTTCATCACCGCCTTTGGCCTCAATGAAGCTGCCATCTTCCAGCTTGAAGCGGTAGGTGGTGTTGGCCAGATCCTGCTCCTTCACCAGTACGCCCTGGAAAGCTTCCGGGTTGAAGCGGAAAGTGGTGCAGCCCTTGAGGCCCTTGTGGAAGGCGTACAGATAGATGTCCTTGAAGTCTTCGTAGGCGTAATCGGTCGGCACGTTGGCGGTCTTGGAGATAGAGGAGTCGATCCACTTCTGCGCCGCGGCCTGCACATCAACGTGCTCGGTGGGTTTTACGTCATCGGCGGCGATAAAGTAATCCGGCAGATTGCGGGTGCCGGCTTCCATGCTGGGCAGCGCCTCGGGATTGACGAAGTGACGGTAGGCCAGCAGCTCGAAGCTGAACACGTCTACCTTCTCTTTCGATTTTTTTCCTTCACGGATCACGTTACGGAAATAGTGATGCGCGAAGCTCGGCTCGATACCGTTGGAGGCATTGTTGGCCAGCGACAGCGAGATGGTGCCGGTAGGCGCAATCGAGCTGTGGTGGGTAAAGCGAGCGCCCTTCTCTGCCAGTGCCTTGGCCAACTTGGGATCTTCTGCGCTGACCTGCTGCATATAACGGCTGTACTTGGCCCAAAGCACCTTGCCCGGCAGCACATCGCCCGCCTTGACACCGTCTTTCACCATCTCCGGGCGCTTGGCCAGCATGGCCGCGGTGACCGTAAACTCTTCATCCATGATGGGCGCGGCGCCCTTCTCTTCCGCCAGTTCCAGGGCGGTACGCCAGCCTTGCATGGCCATTTCCTTGGAGACTTCTTCGGTGAATTCGAGCGACTTTTCCTCACCGTACTTCATGCACAGCATGGTCATCGTTGAACCCAGACCCAGGAAGCCCATGCCGTGGCGGCGCTTGCGGAAAATTTCGTTACGCTGCTGCTCCAAGGGCAGGCCGTTGATCTCGACCACGTTGTCCAGCATGCGGGTAAAGATGGCGACCACGCGGCGGTACTCGTCCCAGTCGAAACGCGCTTTCTCGGTGAAGGGGTCACGCACAAACAACGTCAGGTTGATTGAACCCAGCAGGCAGGCGCCGTAAGGCGGCAGCGGCTGCTCGCCACAGGGGTTGGTGGCGCGGATTTCTTCGCAGAACCAGTTGTTGTTCATCTCGTTGACGCGGTCGATGAGGATAAAACCCGGCTCGGCAAAGTCGTAGGTGGAGGCCATGATCATGTCCCAGATCCGCCGCGCCTTGATGGTGCGGAAGATACGGCAGGCCACCAAGCCGTCCTCACGGGTGACATAACGCTCGTTGCTTGGCCATTCGCGCCAGATGACCTGTTCCGGATCATCCACATTCACACCGTCAGCCAGCACTTCTGCCGAGTTCAGCGGGAACGCCAGCTGCCAGTCGGAATCGGTCTCGACCGCTTTCATGAACTCTTCGGTGATCAGCAGCGACAGATTGAACTGACGCAGACGACCGCCCTCACGCTTGGCGCGGATGAAGTCCATTACATCGGGGTGGCCGACATCAAAGGTGGCCATCTGCGCGCCACGACGGCCACCGGCAGAAGACACGGTGAAGCACATCTTGTCGTAGATATCCATGAACGACAGCGGGCCGGAGGTGTAGGCGCCAGCGCCTGACACGTAAGCACCCTTGGGGCGCAGGGTGGAGAATTCGTAGCCAATACCGCAGCCGGCCTTCAGCGTCAGGCCCGCCTCATGCAGCTTGGACAGAATATCGTCCATCGAGTCGCCAATAGTGGCGGACACGGTGCAGTTAATGGTCGAAGTCGCCGGTTTGTGCTCGAGCGCACCGGCGTTCGAAGTAATCCGGCCAGCAGGAATGGCACCGTGACGCAGGGCCCAGAGAAACTTCTCGTACCATTCTTCGCGCAACTCGGGTGCTTCAACATCAGACAGGGCACGGGCAACGCGCTGATAGGTCTCGTCAACCACGCCGTCGATGGCTTCGCCGTCCTTGGTTTTGAGTCGGTACTTGGTGTCCCAGATATCCTCTGAAGCGGGCTGCATGGGGATGCTGGTAACCACGTTGTGCAGGCGCTGCACCTTGGCTGTCTGACTCATTACTTTCTCCTGAAACACTCGACCGGACCCGCTGGGGGATTGACTTGCAGGCTTTTGACCTGCTATGCGCACCCCGGCGTACGAAACACTAGTTATTGTGCATTTCGGGAATCCTAGACCTACATATGGTAAATATCAACCGCAAAAAAGGACTCATTTGAGCCTTTTTCGGGTTGACTTTCGGGGCTATTGAGGCAGTGCAGAGACGCCTGGGGAAGCGCGCCCAGCAATGGCGCACCACAGTGCCGGATGCACCTATTCGCAACCGTCTATCGGGAAGAATTCACCGCTGCTCCAGACCCCCAATCGAGTCCGTCCGTTGACTTGATGCTCGACCGCTCGCTCAACCAGCTCATAAAACAGATTGCGACTGATCAGCGCATCCAGATTGCCGCGCAAGCGTACATAAGGTGAGGGTTCTTCGGTCTCGGCATCGACCGTCACGCGGATGCCATGCTCAGCATTAACCGTTACCTCGTCCTCAAGATTGGTGGTGAACATCAGTTTCTGCTGTTTACCCTCACCTTCCACCTTGAGCCGAGTGGCCACAAAGGGCGCGTCATCGACCTGAATGGCCCAGCGCTCAACCGGGGTTACCAGGTAGTAACGACCATCCTCGTCCAGCCGTAGAATACTGGCGAAGAGCTGCGCCAGTGCCTTGCGTTCTATGGGGTCCCCTTCGTGATACCAGGTACCGTCGCGGGTGATGCACATGTCCATCTCGCCACTGAGATCAGGGTTCCAGAGATGCACTGGTGCGGGGTCACGGCGCTGCAGGGCACCGCGCTGGGGAATACTGTCGAGCAGAGATTGTGCCGGCAGAGGGCGATCAGCCATATCAATCACTCCTTGGAGAAATGCAAGAGGGCCGGGCTCGCTTTATCAGCCCGGCTGAACTGCTTCTGACTCAGCGGCGGCCCAAAAGTTGCCGTGTATAGTCTTGCAGGGGCGGTCGCAGAAGGTCTTCCGGCTTGGCTTTGTAGAACTGCAGAAAGCCGCCCTTGGTATTGATGGTGGTGAAATCCACCAGGTGACGTGTTCCTACTTCCATCAAGATCAGTTGCAGCACACCGCTATCGGCGCCCACATCCTCCCACTGCTCGGAGGTTTCCCACTGCTCCTGACTACCGACGCCGTCTTCTGCTGCGGCGAAGCGTGTGTACAACAGATAGTCGTACTGATAGCTGCGCGCTTCCAGCAAGGCCTCTTCCAGGCCCAGCGGCTGCTGCGCACGGCGCACCATCGGGAACACCTCAACGGCGGCGGCGAAGGCTTCTTCAGCCACCACGTTGGGCCGCGAATAGGGATTGCCAATCGGCAAAAAATGACCTTGTGCGATATAGAGCTTGGAGTCGGACTGCAAGGTCCAGGTGCTGCTGCGGTTGATCTTGTAATGGTCCAGCAGGCCTGCGTCGCCCAGGTAATAACCGGCCTGCTGGGTCATGTCCGAGGGCTTCATGCAACCGGCAAGCATTGCCAGCAACAACACCATAGCCAAACGCCTCATGCACCTTCTCCTGTCTGCATTGACCAGCCGGTTTACAACCCGCGCATCCACTCCGGCCGCAGTTGTGCTCGCTCTGGCCGCGCAATGGCGTTGTCGATCTGCGCCAGCAACCGCGCTTTATCTGCTCCAAGCACACCTTTGAGCACCAGGGCATTGGAGGCATGGTCGCTGCGAAACACACTATTGTCCAGCTCCAGCGCGCCGACAAATTGCTGCAACTCATTGAACAATGAGGCCTGGTCCAGCTCAACAAAGTCGGGATACTGCTCCTTGAAGCGCGCCATGCCCTGCGGGAAGTTCACTACCAGCGTAGACACAAACTCGGGCTGCGTCAGGTTCATCAGGCGTGCCGAATTGGCGGCATGCTGCGCGCTCAAAGCCTTGCCACCGAGCCCATTGAGAATCATCACCGAGCGCTGCAGACCCGCCTCGCCAGCCTTGCTCAGTGCATCGGCGGTAGAGGCAAAAGTCTCGCCCTTGTTGACCCGTGCCAGCACTTCGTCGTCCCCCGACTCGGCGCCCACATACAGCATCTGCAGGCCGGCCTCACGCAGTTCACGCAGCTCCTCGACGCTCTTGCGCTTGATGTTGCGTGGCAGACAATAGGAGGTGACCCGCTCGACGCTGGGGATCTCGTCACGAATGGTTTCCAGAATACGCAGCAGCCGCCGCGTCGGCAGGACCATCGCATCGCCGTCGGCAAGAAAGATGCGCTGCACTATGTAGCTCGCGCCAACCCGGCGAATTTCCTCCAGCACCTGGGCCTCATCACGGGCGCGGAATTTCTTCTGCGGCGCGGTGTACATCTCACAGAAGGTGCACTTGTTCCAGGAACAGCCATTGGTCACCGGCAGAATCAGCGAGTGCGCCTCGCTCGGCGGGCGAAACACCGGTTCGATATAGCTGACAGGAAAATCCTGCTCAAGGGGCATGGGCAACTCCACAAGGCAATCAGGTAATACCACTGGTCGTAGGAGCCGGCGTAACCGCATTAATCGCGAGTAGTAATCCGCCCCGCGCCAAAGCTCTGGCTGAGCAAAACCGGTAATCCTAAGCAAATGCAGGAGAAAATCCAATCCCCCGCACAGGTTTGGAATCTGTCGACCCCATCACATATAGTCACCACAGCACATGACATATAGCCATTATGTCTCAGGCCGCTTCACCCCATACGCATAAGAACAATAGCCCCAGGGCAACGGAAAAATACAATAATGAAAGATAACAGCTCCCCGACCAGTACCGGTTTTTTGCTCAAAACCCTCACCGCCTCAATGTTGGCCATTACGCTGACTGGCTGCCTCAGTAGCGGCGGCGGCAGTGATGATGAGGCCACGCCAGACCCTCTCGCGGTGACTACCACCGAGGGTGATGTCAAAGGCGTCACTATTGAAGGCATGCGCGTGTTCCGGGGCATCCCGTACGCCGCAGCGCCAGTAGGCGAGCTGCGTTTTGCTCCGACAGCGCCAGCGCCAGAACGCGACGAAACCCTTGAACTGAGCGATGAGTTCGGCAGCATGTGCCCCCAGACCAACATCACCACCGGTGCAGCCCAAGGTGAGGAAGACTGCCTCTATCTGAACGTCTACACCCCCGGCGAGGCGGCTGACCTGCCCGTCATGGTGTGGATCCACGGCGGCGCCTTTGTGTTCGGCAACGGTGGCGGTGAGTACGACCCCACCCGCTTGGTAGCCGAAGACGTAATTGTGGTGACATTGAACTACCGCCTGGGCAACCTCGGCTTCCTGGCTCACCCCGACCTGGGCAACGGCGACGGCAACTTTGGCCTGATGGACCAGCAGCAGGCGCTACGCTGGGTCAAGGAAAACATCGAGGCGTTTGGCGGCGACCCGGCCAAGGTCACCGTGTTTGGCGAATCCGCTGGCGGTCACAGCATCATGAGCCACATCGTATCGCCCAGCGCCCAGGCCGAAGACCTGTTCCAGCGCGCTATTATTCAGAGCGGATCCTACGCGCCGGATCAAGCGCCATTGGCCGCTGCACAGGCTGGTGGGCTTGCCGTCGAGGCTGCCGCCCGCGCCGCAGGCGAGACCTGTGACGACCTGACTGCAGCTGAGTGCTTCCGCGCGCTCAGCGTGAGCCAGATTCTGGCCCTGCAGGGTAGCCAGAGCATCCCCACCAACGGCGGCACCTTTTTACCCCGCTCCATTCGCGTGGGTGTTGCTACAGGCCAGTATGACAACAACCTCGACATTCTGATGGGCAGTAACCAGGACGAAGGCACGCTGTTTGTCGCGCTGGACGAGTTGACCAACAGCCTCACCTCGCTCGACGCCATGGGCGTCGAGGAGTACCGCGACCGGGTGCATGCACTCTTTGCGCCCTACCTAGCGGTCATTCCCTACAACACCCGCCAGATTGCCGATGATTATATGGCTCGCTACGACGGCAACCCGAGTCAGCTGTCACTCGCGCTATCTGCGGTCTGGACCGATTACATGTTTGCCTGCAACAGTAAGAACCAGGCCGCCACCTTCGCCGCCAACAACCTGGATACCTTCCAATACTGGTTCCGCGACACCAATGCACCCTGGACGCTGATCCCGCCCGCCGTGCCGGTACCCGGTATTGGTAATGTACCCATCAGCTTCCCGCAGGGTGCCAGTCATGCCAGCGAAATCCCCTACGTGCTCTACCCCGAGCAACTGATGCGCGGCCGCTACAAGGGTACCGACGAGGCAGTAGATACTCTGGCCGCCGAGATGGTGACCTACTGGACCCAGTTCGCCAAATACGGTGATCCGAACGCCAGCGATGGCGCCACCACCACTTGGCCACAAGCCGGCGACAGTCAGGTAATGCAACTGAATGCGCCAGCCACCAGCACCGCTACCAAGGCCGATTTTGAGGCCTACCACTGGTGCGACTACTGGGCCAATCCGCCGCTTTCACTGCCCACGCTGTAAGCACCGGCCTGCAATAGGCTAACTGCTCAGCAAGAAAAAACCCGGCATCGTCAGTCTGATGCCGGGTTTTTTCTACAGCTGAAACCGCCGCAAGAATCAACGAATCACGGTTCAACGCGCTCAGCACTACCCTCCGGCCTGGGCAATACCGCCAAAAAGTTATCCCGCGCCACCTTGTGGGCGACCTCCTCCGGCAAGGCATCCAGAAACACATCAAAGCCGTGCATATACTTGCCGATGCTATCGAACCGCCCTACCACGTCCGAACCAATCATGAAGCGATCGGGATACTCCTCCACCAGCTTTACCCACCCGGCATTCGGTTTGCCCTCCTCATCCAGCAAATAGGGCTCGCGGACGGTCCACGACAGGTCGATATAGAGGTTCGCGTAAGCCTTGAGCATGCGCTGCAGAGTCGGCAGCAAAAATTCCAGCTTGGTCTGGTGCCGGTGAATCTCCATGCTGGTGCCCGCGTGTGCCCAGATGAAACGAACGCGCGGATGATTACGCAGCGGCTCTTCCACTTCCTGCAGATACAGAGGGTTGCGCTCGCGCTGTGAGGTGATGTTGCTGTGCACCATGACCGGTAAATCGTATTCAGCAGCCAGCGTGTAGACCCGGTCCATGGCATCGCTATTGGCACGCGGCGGCTCGCCATGAATCAGCGCGGTCAGGTCGTCATGCCGCGTGAATACCTCGCCTATACCCTGCCAGAGCCCGGGATACAGCTCCAGCATGCGCCGGATATGCGCGTCGGAGTTTTTGTCGTTGGGATTGAATCCGGAGAGGAACGGGTGAAAGCGGTGGCGCTGATCCGTCGGCAACTGCTTGTAAGCCTCTGCTACCAGCACGTCGGTTGCGGTGAACCAGTAAGCGCTGCCATCGTCGCCTGCATAATAACGCGGCCGCTTGGGCTCGTTTTCGCTCCATTTCTTGGCCACCGGAATGCCCGACAGCATGACATGCTCTACCCGCTTCTCATCCATCTGTTCGATCAGCGCCGGCATGCCGGCAGACTCTTGAAAAAAGTCGACGTAGTGCAGATGAGCATCGGTGTAGGTGTAATCGCGCGCCAGCAGCGGCATCGACAGACAGCACGCCAGCAAACCGCAGACAATCCGTAATGGGGGCAAGGTTCAGCTCCTGTTTGGTCTGTCTGATAGACCCTTGCCCCTGTCCGGGAGTTCAGTCGGTCGCGTCTCAGGCGCCCTGCTCGGTACTCTCCTGCTCTTTCTTGCGCTTGGACTTGTTGCCCATACGCACACCAATATCCATCAGAAACTGCATATAGCCTTCCTGATCCTTGATCACGTCTTTCCAGAACGGCGAGTGATACATCGCCATCGCGCCATGCACCAGCGCCCAGGCCGCGGAATAGTGAAAGTAGGCAGGCACATCTTCCAGCTTGCCCTCATCGATCCGTGTCTGGATCACCCCGGTCAGGTGATTGAAGTTGGAGCCGCGAATGGCGTGCAACTCCTCGACCAGAGCGGGTAGCTGATTGGCCTTGACCACCTTCTCTTCCAGTCGGTCGAAGAGACGGTAGCGTTCCGGATCGCTCATGCGGAAAGCGAAATACTCGCGAGACAAAGCTTCCTGATTACGCTCAATGTCCTTGGAGTGCAGCAATTCGGCCAGGTCACGCTCGTAATCCAGCATCAGCCGCAAGTAGATCTCAGCCTTGGATTTGAAATGCTTGTAAATAGTGCCCTTACCGATGCCAACCTCATCGGCGATCATCTCTACGGTGACGCTGTCTTCTCCTTGCTCAAGAAACAGACGCAACGCGCTATCCAGGATTTCCTGCTCCCGACGACGAAATTCGCGAACTTTACGTGACTCTTTCTGCATTAAGGCACCTGAGACTCAAACTGAAAATGTTTCCCATTATGCCAACTCGATGACCAGATGCCCATATTTGATTAAAAGCTGACCCATGGGTTCAGACCTGTCCCAATGTGCCTATTTTCTGGCTTGTGTTACAGAGGGCCTGCGGGGGCGATTCTCCGTACTCCATTTTGTCCGATATGTCGTGTTGTACCAGATCAGCGATCCGGCGTGACTTAAGCGGTTGGCAGCCACTATGCTGACAGGCAAAGGAGGCCCCATGAACACACCGCAATCCTGGCAACACGAATTCCCGCTCGACCCAAGCGTCTGTTATCTGAATCACGCCGCCGTAGCGCCCTGGCCCCAGCGGGCAGTCGAGGCAGTCACTCACTTTGCGCAGGAGAATGCCCGACAAGGCGCGCGTGATTACCCGCGCTGGGCAAGGCAGGAAAAACACCTGCGCAGTCAGTTGCAGCAACTGCTGAACGCACCCTCCAGTGACGACATCGCCTTGGTGAAAAACACCTCCGAAGCGCTGTCTTTCGTTGCCCAGGGTATCAATTGGCAAGCCGGCGACCAGATCATTACCAGCGATCAGGAATTTCCGTCCAATCGCATTCCCTGGCAGGCGTTGAGCGAACACGGCGTCAGCTTGCAGCAAGTTGCGCTCAACTGCGCCGATCCAGAACAGGCCTTGATCGACGCCATGGGCCCGCGCACCCGACTACTGACGATCAGCTCGGTGCAATACGCCAGCGGTCTGAAAATGGATCTGGTACGCCTGGGCGCGGCCTGCCGTGAGCGCGGGATACTATTCTGTGTTGACGCGATTCAATCGCTTGGTGCACTACCGTTCGACGTCCAGGCCATCGACTGCGACTTCGCCATGGCCGATGGGCATAAGTGGCTATTGGGCCCGGAGGGCCTGGGCGTCTTCTATTGCCGGGCCGCAGCGCGCGATCAGCTGCGCCTGACTCAGCACGGTTGGCACATGGTGGAGGCGATGGGCAACTACGACCTGACAGACTGGTCACCCGCCAGATCGGCTCGCCGATTTGAGGCAGGCAGCCCCAACACCCTGGCGCAGCAGGCGCTATCGGCGAGCCTGGAAGTACTGCTGGAGGTAGGCATGGAGCAAGTGGCAACACTGCTGCACCAGCGCATCAGCTACTTGATAAACCAACTTGAACAACTGCCCGGCGTACGTCTGCTTAGCCCAAAGACCGCAGACCGACAGGCTGGCATAGTGAGCTTTGCCATCGACGGAGTGGACCACGCCGCCCTGTACCGTGAGCTGATGCAGGCGGGGGTGGTCTGTGCGCAGCGCGGAGGCGGCATTCGCTGGTCACCACATTTCTACACCGGGGAAGCTACACTGGATCAGGCGCTGTGCCATCTGCGAACGCTGGTGACGGCACAGCGGAGTAAAAGCGCTTCACGATAAGGCGCCGCGCACGTATTCCAAATCAGTTTATAAAAACCTGCGTTAACGCTGGAAAGCCGGGGGATTTCAACAATACTCAAGCTATCAGATCGGCATCTCCCCCAAGTGCCGGGCTGAGCTGACAGGTTCTACCCTGTCTCAGTATCACTCCTAATGGTCTTAACCCGAACTCATCCCCCAGAGTTCGGGTTTTTTTTGCGCGCAGAGAAGCAGCCCAGCACGTCAGACCAAACGCCTCAGCGCTGCGTGAGGGGGAACAGGCGATGGAAGTTATCGCTGGTTTGCTGCCATAGCGTCGCCACAGACACACCGCGCAATTCGGCCAGGAAGGATGCTACCTCGCAGACAAACTGCGGCTCGTTCGGTTTTCCGCGATGCGGGACCGGCGCGAGATAGGGGGAGTCTGTCTCGACCAGCAGACGATCAACCGGCACCTGCCTGGCAACCTCGCGCAAGGCGTCGGCGTTGCGGAAGGTTACGATGCCGGATAACGAGATGTAGTAGCCCATATCCAGCGCAGCACGGGCCATAGCCCAGTCTTCGGTAAAGCAGTGCAATACCCCGGCATTGGCCAGATCGGCCTCGCGCAGCAGCGCCAGGGTATCGGCGCGCGCCGCGCGGGTGTGTATCACCACCGGCTTGCCCGTTTGCTTGGCCGCCTGCAGATGCACCTCAAACGAGGCTTTCTGCTGCTCGGCCAGCTCAGGCTCATAATGATAGTCCAGCCCGGTTTCGCCGATGGCCACGGTGCGCTCATGCTGCAGCGCTGTCAGCAGCCAGTCCAGCTCGGTTTCGGCACTGTCCTTCAAGTCCAGCGGATGCACGCCCACACTGCAGAACACGTCGGCATACCGTTCGGCCAGCGCTTGCACAATGGGCGCATTGGTGGCGTCAACGCCAATACACAGAAACTTGCCTACACCTCGGGCCCGCGCCGCATCCAGTGCTGCGTCGAGGGAGCCGTTGTAGGGAGTGAGATCAAGGCGATCAAGATGGCAGTGCGAATCTATGAGCATGAATTACATTGTGTGCGTGGGACGGTCGGATTTGAGAGCGCCGGCCAGATAGGTTTCGATCTTGCTGCGCGCGGTGTTGTCCTGGTCGCTGAACTGCACGCCAATACCCGCCGCACGGTTACCCTGGGCCCCTTTGGGCGTCACCCAGATAACCTTGCCAGCCACCGGAATCTTCTCCGGCTCTTCCATCAGGTTGAGCAGCATGAAAACCTCATCGCCCAGACGATAGGCCTTGTTGGTCGGAATAAACAGGCCACCGTGCTTCACGAACGGCATGTAGGCCGCGTACAGAACCGACTTGTCCTTGATCGTCAGCGACAGAATACCGTTGCGCGGACCAGGTGCGGTTGGATTGTTCATCGCTCTATCCTTGTTAGAAGCGTAATACGACTATCAGGTTAACGCCTTTGCAGCAGATTTTTCCACTGCACCAACGCCTTTTCCAGAAAGAGTACTCGATTCAGGTTGGCTTTGCTGGCAAATAGCCGGCGATGCTCAAGCAGCCAATCCTGCCAGGCGAGCAACCGCTGCACCTCCAGTTTCTGCGCCATGTAGCCCAGCACCTTTTCCATATCAGCGCTGGTGGCGTGGTCAACGGCGCCCTGTTGCAGCTTGAGCAGATCCAATGTCCAGGCACAGAACCAGTCGAGCAGGAGTTCGATGGGCACTGCATTCCATTGCTCGGCCAGCCGCGACGGTGCCACCTGCCCCTTGAGCAGCGCCTTGATACCCTCAACTACCTTTTCGCGCTGCGCCAGTGCGTCCTGCTGGGCCAGCGTCAACGCCAGCAAAGGCGCGCCACCGGCCATCTGCAGCAACAGCGCGCACTCTTCGCGGGAACGCTCACCACCCTGCTCCGTCAACCAGGCCAATGCCTCGGTGCCGGCGGGCAGGCCCAGCGGCTGCACTCGGCAACGACTGCGAACAGTCGGCAGCAGTCGGCTGGGCTGATCGCTGATCAATAACAGATAGGTTTGCGCGGAGGGCTCTTCCAGCGACTTCAACAGCGCGTTGGCGGCGTTTACGTTCATCGCTTCCGCCGGTTGCAGTACGACTACCTTGCGACCACCCTGTTGCGCGGTCTGGGAAATAAAATCTACCAGCTGACGCACCGCGTCCACGCGAATCGCCTTGCCCTCCTCCTCCGGCTCAAGCAGCAACAGGTCGGGGTGGCTCCCGGCAAGCCGCAGGTGACAACTGCGGCACTGATCGCAGGCGAACCCATGCTCCGGCGCGTCGCACATGAGAAAGGCGGCGAAAGCGCTGGCAAAGCGCCGCTTACCGCCACCGGGCTGGCCGCTGAACAGATAAGCATGGGCAACATCCTGCTGCGCTGTCAGCTGCTGCCAGATCGGCTGATGCCAAGGCGCAGGCCGGGTATCCAGATCAAGCACGCCACTGCTCCAGAATCCAATGTACCGCCGGTTGCAATGCGGCCTGCACGTCCGCCAGCGCGCCGCTGCCGTCAATCACCCGATAACGCTCGGGGGCCTGTGCTGCCCGGCTGAGATAGATGTTACGCACAGCGTCAAAAAAAGCGCGCTCTTCCTGCTCGAAACGATCAAGTGCGCTGCGCGCCTTGGCGCGGGCAAGGCCAACGTCTACCGGCACGTCGAACAGGAGCGTCAGGTCAGGCCGCAGCTTGCCCTGCACCCAGCTCTCAAGTACCGCAATACGCTCTGGATCAATACCACGCCCGCCGCCCTGGTAAGCATAGGTTGCATCGGTGAAGCGATCGCTTATCACGATTCGGCCGGCAGCCAACGCTGGGCGAATCACTTGGTTAAGGTGCTGAGCACGGGCAGCAAACATCAGCAATAGCTCCGCATCGTCGTCCATCTGCTCATCGTGATTGGCCAGCAACAGCCCTCGAATCTGCTCGGCAATCGGGGTGCCGCCAGGCTCACGGGTAAGCAGCGGATCGGCACCAGCCGCTCGCAGGGCTTCGGCTAGGTACTGCAAATTGGTCGACTTGCCCGCGCCCTCGGGACCCTCGAAGGTAACGAATAGCCCGCTCATTCGGCGCTCTCCTGATCGGCTGCAGCCGGCGCGGGGGATGAACGATAGTCAGCCCGGCGGCGCATCTGATACTCGCGTACCGCGCGATTGTGCTCAGCCAGACTGTTGGAGAACACGTGCGAACCATCTCCTTTGGCCACAAAGTAGAGGCTCTTGCCCGGCTTTGGATTAACCGCAGCTAACAGTGCTTCCCGGCCGGGCATCGCAATAGGCGTCGGCGGCAAGCCGTCGATGATGTAGGTGTTGTAATCAGAGGGCTGAGTCAGATGGCGGCGCGTAATATTGCCTTTGTAGTCAGCGCCCAGACCATAGATAACCGTCGGGTCTGTCTGCAACTTCATACCCAAGCGCAAACGACGGGTAAACACCCCCGCGATTTCGGGGCGCTCACTGGGCACACCGGTTTCACGCTCGACTATTGAGGCCATAATCAATGCCTCGTAAGGCGTGTCAAACGGCAGATCCTCGGCGCGCCCTGCCCAGGCATCGGCCAACTGCTGCTCCATGCGCTGGTAGGAACGCAGCAGCAGATCACGGTCGCTCATGCCCAGGGTGTACTGATAGGTATCCGGGAAGAAACGCCCTTCAGGGTGTACCCCCGACAGCTCAAGCGCATCCATTACCTGAGCATCACTCCAGTCTTCCGGCAATGTCTGCTGCAAGCGTTCGGCCTGGCG
This sequence comes from Halopseudomonas sabulinigri, assembly GCF_900105255.1. Taxonomy (NCBI): domain Bacteria; kingdom Pseudomonadati; phylum Pseudomonadota; class Gammaproteobacteria; order Pseudomonadales; family Pseudomonadaceae; genus Halopseudomonas; species Halopseudomonas sabulinigri. Next base: position 1,109,559 of record NZ_LT629763.1, read on the forward strand.
CAACGCAGCGCGCACCTGCGCAAAGTTCCAACCCTCCACCAGCGTCAGGTGGCGCTGCAGCACGTCACCGCGCTCCAATAGGTGCAGCAACTCGGCAGCGGTCATCGCTGGCTGCAGTGCATACTCGCCGACGTGCAACACCGCGCCTTCCATCTGCCATTGCCAGTAGCGCCGCAACCAGACGCTGTTCTCCAGTACCTGCTCACGCTCCAACTCGGCAAAGATACCCGCCGGTGTGCTGCCTGGTGGTACCTCGAGGGTTCGAGACTCCTCCAACTGCAAACGCTGATGCAGCGCAGTTTGCAGCGTGAGAAACCCCCACAGGCCACCCCCCAGCACTAAAAGAGTAGAAACCACGAATAAGAAAGCGAGGATCTTGCCAAGAATTTTCACGAATAAGCCTGTTTTGCCGAGGTCTGCATCTGACGAGTGCGCACACCAACCGGCCATTGCCGATCAGCCAGCCGCACCACTGGCCAGACACCAAATAAACTGTTGCAGCACATCACTTCATCAGCCGCCAGTAGTTCAGGATAACTGACCTGCCGGACCTGTGCCGGTTCACCCTGCTCTTGCAGCGCCGCAATCAGCCAGTCGCGCATTACGCCCTGCACACCGCACTGAGTCAACTCAGGCGTAATCCAGGCGCCATCGGCATAAAAGAACAGATTGCTCATGGTGCACTCAATCGGACGCCCCTGCTGATCGCACACCAAGCCTTCAGCAAACTCGCGGCCTTCCCACTCACTGCGGGCCAGTACCTGCTCCAGGCGGTTCAGATGCTTGATGCCCGCCAACAAGGGTTGCTGGGCCAAACGCGTACTGCAGGCGTAAAGGCGGATACCTTCCGCGGCATGCGCTTCAGGGTAGGCTGGCAGGGGTGCCGCCGAGATGATGCGATTGGGTTCGCTATGCTGCGGTATGGCATAGCCACGCTGCCCGCTACCGCGGGTGAAGATCAATTTGAGCACGCCGTCGCCAAGCCGCCTGGCAGCAGAACTCAGCTCATCTGCCAGATCATGCGGTAGCGGCAACCTCAGCGCCTGACAGCCGCGCTGCAAACGCTGCAGGTGCAACCCGAGCAGTGGCGCTGTGCCCGCCACGACCCGCAGGGTTTCAAACAAGCCGTCACCGTAGGCCAGGCCGCGATCAGTCAGGGGCACCTGATCGGCTTCCCGACCATTTACCAGCGTGAAGCGGCTTGCCCCGGTCATGGCGGCGTCAGCCCTCATTCACAACGACGGAAAACCAGACTGCCGTTGGTACCACCAAACCCGAACGAGTTGGACAGCGTCACGTTCAGTGCGCGCTGTTGCGCACTGTGGGCAACATAGTTGAGGTCGCAGCCCTCATCCGGGTTGTCGAGGTTAATGGTGGGTGGGGCGACCTGATCACGCAGCGCCAGCACGCTGAACACCGCTTCGACCGCACCGGCGGCGCCCAGCAGGTGCCCGGTCATGGACTTGGTGGAACTGATCGCCAGTTGCTGTGCGTGCTCACCAAACACGGCTTTCACCGCGCGGGTTTCAGCCAGGTCACCCGCCGGTGTAGAGGTGCCGTGGGCGTTGATGTAATCCACTTCATCCGGGTTGAGCCTGGCGTCCTTGAGCGCATTGGCCATGCACTTGGCCCCGCCGCGACCATCTTCCGGTGGCGCCGTCATGTGATAAGCATCGCCGCTCATGCCAAACCCGACCAGCTCGGCATAGATGTTCGCCCCGCGCGCCTTGGCGTGCTCGTACTCCTCCAGCACCATGGCGCCGGCGCCGTCGGACAGTACAAAGCCGTCTCTATCCTTATCCCAGGGGCGGCTGGCGCCCTGCGGGTCGTCATTACGCGTGCTCATCGCACGGGCAGCACTGAAACCACCAAGACCCAAACCACTGGTAGCCATTTCGGAGCCACCGGCGACCATCACGTCTGCTTCACCGTAGGCAATATTGCGCGCAGCCATGCCGATGCTGTGCGTGCCGGTTGTGCATGCGGTGGTCATCGCATAGTTGGGGCCTTGCAGACCGTATTGAATCGACAGATAACCGGCGACCATGTTGATGATCGAACCCGGAACAAAAAACGGAGAGATGCGACGCGGCCCGCTGTTCAGCAGCTGTTCGCAATTTTTTTCGATATTGGTGAGACCGCCGATACCCGAGCCCATTACTACACCAATACGATCGCGGTTTTCGTCAGATACTTCGATGCCCGAGTCCTTGATCGATTGAATGCAGGCAGCCAGGCCGTACTGAATGAACAAATCGAGCTTGCGCGCCTCTTTCGCCGCCATGTACAACTCGACGTCAAAGTCCCGAATGGACCCGCCAATGCGCGTATTGAAGGCACTGACATCCATGTGCTCGATGGTGGCAATACCACTTTTGCCAGCCAGGGCGGCCTGCCAACTGCTCTCTACCGTATTACCCAAGGGTGACAGCATACCCAGACCGGTTACCACGACGCGTCTGCGCGACACAGCGAACTCCTTATTCAACTCTTATAGCAACGACAGCCAGACAAAGCCTCTGCCGCGAACCTGCCATATTGTCGGCGCAAACGCGCCGCCCAGCAATACACTAGAACGACGCCAGCGTATCAGCATGATTCAGACATACAAAAAAGCCGCAGCTACTTGAGAGCACTGCGGCTTTTTTGGGACCTTTCAGCAGACTACGTGATTACTTCTGGTTTGAATTCACGTAGTTGATTGCTTCCTGGACGGTAGTGATCTTCTCGGCTTCTTCATCCGGAATCTCGGTCTCGAATTCTTCTTCGAGCGCCATTACCAGCTCCACGGTGTCCAGGGAGTCAGCGCCAAGATCTTCAACAAAAGAAGCGCTGTTGGTCACTTCTTCTTCTTTGACGCCGAGCTGTTCGGCAACGATTTTCTTGACGCGTTCTTCGATGGTACTCATACCTTGTTCTCACTCCTATTTGCAGTTCCGAGAAGCCGGACTGCGGGTAGTTTATAGAAACAAATTGCTTGGTTTCAAGCGCGAATCGTTCCTATCGTAAAGGGTGCAAAGCCTGCGGGGCCTGTACCCGGCAAAAAGTCATGCAAAAACATCATTCTAGCCGAGGTGGATAGCACCTCAGCTCATGTACATGCCGCCATTTACCGGCAACGTTGCACCGGTAATGTAGCCTGCCGACTCACTGGCAAGAAATCCTACTGCGGCTGCAATTTCATCTGCCTGCCCCAAACGGCCAAGCGGAATCTGCTCCAGCATCACGTCACGCTGGCTGTCATTAAGCGCACGCGTCATGTCTGTGTCAATAAAACCCGGTGCAACCGCGTTCACAGTAATAGCACGCGAGCCCACTTCGCGCGCCAATGCGCGAGTAAAACCTTCCATGCCGGCCTTGGCCGCAGCATAGTTGGACTGGCCGGCGTTACCCATGCCGCCCACCACCGAACTGATGTTGATGATACGCCCCCAACGGCCCTTGGTCATACCTCGCAGCACCGCCTTGGACAGGCGGTAAACCGAGCCTAGGTTGGTATTCAGTACATCGTCCCACTCATTGTCTTTCATGCGCATGAGCAGGTTATCGGCGGTAATACCCGCATTGTTCACCAGAATCGCCGGAGCACCGTAGGTATCGGTAATACTGCCCAAGACCGCGGCAACTGACTCGGGATCACGCACATCCAACTTCATTCCGGTGCCCTGATAACCGGCCTCAGCCAGCTTGTCGGCAATCGCCTGCGCACCCTGGTCACTGGTCGCAGTACCCACAACGATGGCACCCTGCGCAGCCAGTGTATGGGCGATAGCCTGGCCGATACCGCGGCTCGCGCCGGTCACCAGCGCTACTTTTCCTGCAAGAGTCATATCAAATTCCTTATGCAAAGCGTTCGCTGAACGCGGCAAAACCAGAAACACTGTCCAGACTGTGATTGGCAACGGCCTTGGCACAGCGCTTGTTAAGACCACCCAGAACCTTGCCCGGACCGCACTCGACCAGGTCAGTAACACCCTGCTCAGCCATGTAAACCACCGTCTCAACCCAGCGAACCGGACTGTAAAGTTGCTCGACTAGCAACTGCCGCAGATCGGCAACATCGGCTGCCGGACGCGCACTGACGTTCTGCACCAGCGTAATGGCCGGCACCTGCCAATCAATGGCGGCGAAATCAGCGGAAAGCTGCTCTGCTGCAGGCTGCATCAACGCGCAGTGTGAAGGCACGCTTACCGGCAAGGCAATCGCCCGCTTGGCACCCGCCGCCTTGCAGGCATCAATGGCGCGCTCCACAGCAGCAGCCTGACCGGCAATAACCACCTGCCCCGGGGCGTTGAAGTTTACCGCGCTGACCACCTCACCTTGAGAAGCAGCGGCGCACAGCTCGATAATCTGGTCATCCTCCAGCCCCAGTATCGCCGCCATGGCGCCCTGCCCTGCAGGCACGGCCTGCTGCATCAGCTGGCCACGGCGCTCGACCAAGCGCACCGCATCGGCGAAGCTCAACACCTCGGCCGCGACCAGCGCCGAATACTCACCCAGACTGTGACCTGCTACAAAACCGGGACGCACGGCACTGGTTTGGCACCACAGGCGCCACAACGCGACGGAGGCAGTCAGAATGGCTGGCTGCGTTCGATCAGTGCGATTCAGGTCCGCCTCCGGGCCATTCTGGGTCAATGCCCACAGGTCATAACCGAGCGCCTCTGACGCTTCACCGAAGGTATCCTTGATCACCGCGTGCTGCTCAGCCAGCTCACCCAGCATGCCAACGGCTTGCGAGCCCTGACCGGGGAATACGAAGCCAAGGGAATTAGTCATACCATCTTCCTGTTATCGAATGAATGAGGAGAGTCTAGACACATGATTGTGACAATGGAATTTGGATGCGTCTTGCACCGCCGAGGTCACAGCCCTCATCGCGCCGCCCTCAGCTGATCGGCAATTCGCGCCGGAAGATTGGCCTCACAAGCCTTCACCGCCTTGCCGATAGCCGCCAGCAAAGCCTCTTCGCCGGCACCACCATGACTTTTGATCACCACCGAACGCAAGCCCAGCAGACTGGCACCATTGTGGCGATCAGGGTCGTTGCGCTGCCGCATGGGCTTGAGCGAACGCCGAACCCAGGGCGACATCCAGCGCAGCAAGCGACTGGCCTGCAGGGCATCACGCATTTCCGACTGCAGATAGCTGGCAACACCCTCGCTCGCCTTGAGCAGCACATTACCAACAAAGCCGTCACACACCACCACATCGGCTTCACCGCGAAACAGCCCATCGCCCTCAACATGGCCGACGTAATTGAGGCGCTCACTGGCAGCCAGCAAGGCCGCCGCCGCGCGCACCTCGCGCGTGCCCTTGTTCACCTCGTGACCGATATTCAGCAAACCGACGCGAGGGCTGGAGTTGCCGGTCAACTGCGTAACCGCAGCCGAACCCATAAGAGCAAATTCAAGTAAGTGCTCGGCCGAGCAATCAACGTTCGCCCCCAGATCCAGCACATGGCAATCATGTCCGGCGACCGGCAGCGCCGCCATTATGGCTGGCCGCTGTACACCTTCGAGCATGCCAACAACGGATCGCGCCAGTACCATAAGCGCGCCGGTGTTGCCTGCACTCAGACAACCATCAGCGCGCCCATCACGTACCAACTCCAAGGCTACTCGCATAGAAGCATCCGGTTTGCCGCGCAACACGCGAGCAGGCGGATCATCGGCCAGAATTTGCTCGCTGGCAGGGAGCAGAGTAATTCGATCAGCGGGATAACGGGCAGCGGCAAGCAGCGGCTTGATAGCATCCGCAGAGCCAACCAGAATCAAATGCAGGGAGGGGTATAGCGCGAGGCTGCGAAGCGCAGCGGGGATAATGCAACGGGGACCGAAGTCCCCGCCCATCACATCAATCGCCAGGCGAATTGACGTGGACAAAACTTATTCGTCGTTGTCCTTGTTTACAACCTGACGACCACGGTAGAAACCGTCAGGAGAAACGTGGTGACGAAGATGAGTTTCGCCAGTGGTCTTGTCTACTGACAAGGCAGCGGAGGACAACGCATCGTGTGAACGACGCATGCCGCGTGCGGAACGGGACTTTTTGTTCTGCTGAACAGCCATGACTAATAAGCTCCTAAGCTCAGGTATCGCGTTTTAACTTGGCCAGCACGCTGAAAGGATTAGGCTTCTCAGACTTTTCCTCCAGCTCCGCCGTCTCAGGGCGATACCCTGGCGGATGCTGACATGTTTCCTGCGGGTGCATCGGAACTGCAGGCAAGGCCAGAAGCAGTTCGTCTTCGATCAGAGAAATCAGATCGAGCGGTTCTTCACCCACAATAACCGGTTCATAAAGACGGGGCAGCTGTTTGGCAGCCTCATCACTTTCGACAAAACCTACATCACACTCGCTGTCGAGCGGCACAATAACCTGCTCGAGGCAACGCTGGCAGATCAGCGGCGCATTGGTCTGATAGTGACCATGCATGGTGCCGATCCCCTGCTCGTCGCGGGCAAAATGCAGTTCAACCTGCACATCATCTGCGGGAGCCGCCAACACCGCCGCCAAACGCTGCATGCTATCCGCCTTTACCACGCCTTTCAGGGTGATTTGGCGATCAACAAGCCGTGCCGGCTCAATGTATGAGGGTATGGTTCCAGACATAAGCGCGCAATTCTAGGGATCAGCGCCCCATCTGTCAAAACTATTTGCAGGCAGAATCACTATTAGCGACCGACTCGCCAACCTCCGCACGCCAAGGCTAAGATGCCACCCAGTTAAAATCGGAGAAACCCCCATGCCGGCACTGATCCTGGCGTCCAGCTCCAGCTACCGCAAAACCCTGCTGCAGCGGCTGCACCTGCCATTCCAATGCGCCTCACCGGACATTGATGAAACACCCTCTGTCAACGAGCCACCAGAGCAGCTGACGCAGCGCCTCGCCCTGCAAAAGGCACAAAGCCTGCAGCAGGCCTTCCCCCAGCATCTGATAATCGGCTCGGATCAGGTGGTATTACTGGACGGCCAGCCGGTGAGCAAACCCGGCAGCCATCTCGAAGCCACCCGCCAGCTCAGAGCAAGCAGCGGTCAGACCCTGACCTTCTCGACGGCGCTCTGCCTATTGAACAGCGCCAGCGGCAACTACCAACTCATCGTGGAACCCTACCGCGTCACCTTTCGACAACTGGATGACGCGCAGATCGAGCGCTACCTCAGCCGCGAAAAACCCTACGACTGCGCCGGCAGCTTCAAGTCTGAAGGTTTTGGTATCAGCCTGGTGCACAGCATGCAGGGTGACGACCCCAATAGCCTGATCGGCCTGCCGCTGATCAAGCTATGCGACATGCTCGCCAAGGAAGGTATTTACCTACCCTGAGCCGCCCCGCTCAGCGCAAAGCCGGCCCGGAGAAACCTAGCTCGGTCGCCAACGCAGACCCCATGCTGGCACCCAGTTGACGGGTAAAGCGCTTGAATGGCGACTCCTGATGCGTGAAATCCACCAACTCATCGGCACCAATAACGTCCCGCGCCACCGCAGAAGTGCTCGACAAGCCGTCAATCAGCCCGAGCTCCAGCGCCTGCTCACCTGACCAGATCAAACCACTGAACATATCTGGCGTTTCTTTCAGGCGATCACCCCGCCCCGCTTTAACTTGACTGATGAACTGCTGATGGGTGGTATTCAGCACGCCCTGCCAGAACTCACGCTCTTCCGGCTTTTCCGGCTGGAATGGATCGAGAAAGGCCTTGTGCTCACCGGCAGTGTAAGTGCGACGCTCGACGCCCAGCTTATCCATAGTGCCGACAAACCCGAAACCGGCAGCTGTCACGCCGATAGAGCCTACCAGGCTGGCCTTGTCGGCATAAATCTCATCCGCCGCCGCCGCGATATAGTAGGCACCAGAAGCGCCCAGATCGGTAATGACCGCGTACAGCTTGATATCCGGGTGCAGCGCGCGCAGCCGTTTTATCTCGTCATAAACATAGCCTGATTGCACAGGGCTGCCGCCCGGGCTATTGATCCGCAACACTACACCCTTGGTATTGGCGTCTTCGAAGGCGTCGCGAAGCGCACCCACCAGATTATCCGCGCTGGCCTCTTCCTGGTCTGCAATCATGCCGCGCAATTCAATCACCGCCGTGTGCGGCCCGCCGACACTGCTCGACTCCATCTGTGCCAGCGGCGAAAACAGCATGATGGCGCCAAACAGATAAACAAAGGTCAGGGTTTTGAAAAAGATACCCCAGCGCCGCGAACGCTTTTGCTCCTGTAGCGATGCCAGCAGGGTCTTTTCCAGCAACTGCCAGGCCTTCTTATCCTCGGTCGCTTGCGCGCGCTCCTCCCTGGAAACCATCTTGCCTTCGGTCCATTGATCATTCTGCATCAAGCTTCCCCCATCGCCATTTTTTGATTGCTTGGACGGGGCGCTTTCAACCAGCCCGCCAACTCGACAAATTCATCAATCAGGTGCAGCGGCTTACAGCGCAGCAACTGCTCACGCGACTGCGCACCGTAAGTGACGCCAATACTGCCCATGCCAGCCTGTGTCGCCATGTCCAGATCAAAGGAGCTATCCCCGACCATGAGTGCACGCGACGGCGCGCCATCGAGTTGCTGGAGAATCTCTCGCAGCATTCTTGGATGAGGCTTGCTCGCCGTTTCATCTGCACAACGCGTGGCATCGAAATAATCGAGCAGGTCGTGACTGCGCAGCATCCGCTCCAGCCCACCACGCCCTTTACCCGTCGCCACGGCCAACCGGTAACCCTCAGCGCGCCAAGCGTCCAGTGCCTCCCGCACGCCTGGGAACAGCAGTACTGGCTGCGCCTCCTGCGCGCGGTACTGTTGGCGATAACTATCAACCACCACGGCAAGCCGCCGCGCGTCACTTTCATGCGGATACAAGGCCGCAACCGCCTCGGGCAAACCAAGGCCTATTATTCCGCGCACAGCAGTGGACGTTGGCACGGGCATGTCAGCATCCTGCGCCGCAGCGCGCATGGCGGAAACGATATGACCAACCGAATCTGAAAGCGTGCCGTCCCAGTCAAAAATCAGCGTATCAAACTCACGCATTGCGCAGCCGCCCCAAGGTACTGTCCCAGACGAGGCCAGGTTGCGCCTCAACTTTCAGCTCCTGACCATCCGCCATCACCACCCGCAGTGAACGCGCATGCAGGAATAGCCGCTTGCCGCCCAGCTCGCGCACTTCGCGGGAGAAGTCATCGTCACCGTACTTGGGATCACCGGCGATCGGGTGGCCGGCGTGCTTGGCATGCACACGTATCTGATGAGTGCGGCCGGTGATGGGCCGCGCTTCAACCAGTGTGGCCTGATCACCAAAACGCTCGAGCACACGAAACTCGGTGAGGCATTCCTTGCCTTCGGGATCCACTTCCACCATGCGCTCACCGGAACGCAGGTTATTTTTCTGTAGCGGCGCATGAACCCTTTTGGTGGACGCCGGCCAGCGACCGCGCACCAGCGCTTCATAGCATTTGGTCACACCGTCGCCACGCAGAGCTGCGTGCAGATGGCGCAAAACGCTGCGCTTTTTCGCAATCATCAGACAGCCAGAGGTATCACGGTCCAGCCGATGCACCAATTCCATTTGCGGGCAATCGGGACGCAATTGGCGCATCGCCTCGATGACGCCAAAGTTCAGCCCGCTACCGCCATGCACTGCCAGCCCGGCGGGCTTATTGACCACAATCAAGCCCTTGTCTTCATACAGGATGCCGGCCTCCAGCGCATTGAGAATCCCCTGCCCCACCAGCGCGGGCTCGTTGGGCGCCGGCAGACGCACCGGCGGAATACGCAGAACGTCCCCGGCCTGCAGGCGATAGTCCGGCTTGACCCGACCCTTGTTCACGCGCACCTCGCCCTTGCGCAAAATGCGATAGACCAGCGTCTTGGGCGCACCCTTGAGACGGGTAATGAGGTAGTTATCTATACGCTGCCCAGCCTGATCAGCATCAATCTGATCAAACTGGACCTGGACAGGAAGTTCGCTGGGGCTGTTTTTCATCCGCGCATGATACATTTTTTCATTCAATTGAAGCACTTAAAAAATGCTGCTATAGTCCAGCGAGCTGCCGCGTTTGCAGCCGGGGAGTCCAGCCCATACAAAGCTGCCGAGCCCCAGAAACAAAGCCATACGGTCTCCGCCTACAAACGAAAACGAATGATCGGCGCGACTGATGATTGCAACACTGCCTGCCATGAGGGCAGACAGACTATTAACCCGCTCGCGGACAACACGCTGAGCGGCACCCGATTCAAATGGGTAAGTGTTTAGGTGGAGATGCACAGCTTCAGGATAATGTGACGAGCGCTGACACTTGCCATTCAATGTGTCCCCGTTACCAGTCCAGCTGATTCCTCCCTAAGGACGCCTTGCAGCAACATCCGGGCAACACGCGAAGCCGGCCAGACCGCTGATCCGCACAACCTGCGTTGACAGCCACATGACCGCCACCCGGCAGCATAAAAGCCTGCCGCCGCACAGAACCCTCTTGTTACCGCAAGACAGTCCAAAGCAGTTTCTCTGTGTAGATGTAACAGATAGAACTGTCGTGGACGCTGCCAACCAGCAGCGAAGCGATGTGAACTCTGCACCCGGGCAATCAACCCGGGCCAGAAACACACCTGACACCTAACGCATGAGTCGCAGGTGCCGTACACGTGATATCCGTTTAGCCCTGGAATCACAACGGTACTTCATGAAAAGAATGCTTATCAACGCAACTCAACCCGAAGAGTTGCGTGTCGCCCTGGTAGACGGCCAGCGCCTTTATGACCTCGACATCGAATCCGGTGCTCGCGAACAGAAAAAGGCCAACATCTACAAAGGCCGTATTACCCGCGTCGAACCCAGCCTCGAAGCTGCCTTCGTCGACTTCGGCTCTGAACGCCACGGCTTTCTCCCGCTAAAAGAAATCTCCCGCGAATACTTCTCCAAGCAGGTAGAAGGCCGCGTCAATATCAAGGACGTTCTCAAGGAAGGCCAGGAAGTTATCGTTCAGGTCGACAAGGAAGAGCGTGGCAACAAGGGCGCCGCCCTGACCACCTTTATCAGTCTGGCTGGCCGCTACCTGGTACTGATGCCCAACAACCCGCGCGCCGGCGGAATCTCACGCCGCATCGAAGGTGAAGAGCGCAACGAACTGCGTGAAGCACTCAACAGTCTGAACGTACCTGCCGACATGGGCATGATCGTGCGCACTGCCGGCCTGGGCCGCAGCGCCGAAGAACTGCAATGGGATCTGGATTACCTGCTGCAACTCTGGGACGCAGTCAAAGGCGCTTCCTCCGAGCGCAGTGCGCCTTTCCTGATCTATCAGGAAAGCAACGTCATCATTCGCGCCATCCGCGACTACCTGCGCCAGGACATCGGCGAAGTGCTGATCGACAGCGAAACCGTGAAAGAAGAGGCCCTCAACTTCATCAGCCAGGTGATGCCGCAATACGCCAGCAAGGTGAAGCTGTATGAAGACAGCGTACCGCTGTTCAATCGCTTCCAGATTGAAAGCCAGATCGAAACCGCCTTCGAACGCGAAGTGAAGCTGCCCTCCGGCGGCTCCATCGTGATTGACCACACCGAAGCCCTGGTCTCCATCGACATCAACTCGGCACGTGCCACAAAGGGTGGCGATATCGAAGAGACCGCCCTGCAGACCAACCTGGAAGCGGCCGAAGAAATCGCCCGCCAACTGCGCCTGCGCGACATCGGCGGCCTGATCGTCATCGACTTTATCGACATGAGCCCGGCCAAAAACCAGCGCGCTGTTGAAGAGCGCGTACGCGAAAGTCTTGAGGCCGACCGCGCCCGCGTACAAGTGGGTCGCATCTCGCGTTTCGGCCTGCTGGAGATGTCCCGTCAGCGCCTGCGTCCTTCGCTGGGCGAGACCAGCGGCATCGTCTGCCCACGCTGTAATGGCCGCGGCACTATCCGCGACGTCGAATCGCTGTCGCTGTCGGTCCTGCGCCTGATCGAAGAAGAAGCCCTGAAAGAACGCACCGCTGAAGTACGCGCACATGTTCCGGTTGCCGTTGCCACCTTCCTGCTGAATGAAAAGCGCGAAGCCTTGGCCAAGACCGAAGCGCGCACCAAGATCCGTATTCTGATCTTGCCGACGCCGCACATGGACACTCCGCATTTCGAAGTCCAGCGCCTGCGTGATGATCACGAGTCGGTACTCAACCACGAAAGCAGCTTCACCATGAGCAGCGAAGTGGAAGCCGAAGAGCCGACTCCGGTTAGCCAGACGCGCGCCATCGTGCGCCAGGAAGCCGCCGTCAAGGCGCTTTCCCCGGCTCGCCCGGCCCCCACGCCGCCAGCACCGGTCGAAGCGGTACAGGCAGCTCAACCCAACCTGTTCAAGGGCTTGATCAAGTCTCTGGTTGGCCTGTTTGCGCATGACGACAACGCCAGCGCCGAGCCCGCCAAGGAAGCCGAGGCTAGCTCTGCTCCCAAGCGCCCCGCCCGCGACAGTAACAACCGTAACAGCGATGAGCGTCGTAACAATCGCAATCGTCGTCAGCGCGGGGAGCGTAACGAGCGCGGCAACCGGAATGAACGCAACGACGGCGAGCGCAAGCAACAAGCCTCTCGTAGCGAACGCAACAGCGCAGAAGCGCCTGCAGAGAAGCCGGCCGAAGCTGCAGCTCAGCCGCAGACCGGCTCACGCCGTCGCCGCCGTCCAGCTGATGCCGAGCAGCGCAGTAACCGCGACGATGACAACCAGGCAGCCCGCCAGCAGCCTCGCGAGCGCCGCCCACAGCAACGTCAGAACGAGCAGGAGCAGCAGGCGGAAGAAGTCAGCGTGAACGCCAGCACCGCTAACGAGACCCAGGATAATGCAGCCGAAGGTAACGAAGGCGAGCGTCCCAAGCGCCGCTCTCGCAGCAGCCAGCGCCGTCGCAACAACCGCCGCCGCCCGCAGCAGGAAAATACCGGTAACGAGTCAGCGGAAGCCGACAACAGCCAGGACGCCAACGCCGATGCCGCACAGGATGCCAAAGTAGCGCCTATCGCCGCAGCGGTCACCAGCGCTGAAGCAGTTACTGCCGAGCCATCCGCGGCGCCTACCACACCGGCCACCGACGACGCCGACGTGGCACCGGTAACCGACGTTCAAGCGCCTGTTGAAGCAGGCCTGAACGAAGCAGCCAGCAAAGTGGAAGCTTCGATGGAAAACGCAGTAGAGGCTTTCAGTCAGGCACAACCGGTAGAAAAGGCCAGCGAAGAAAGCGCAACCTCAGAGCCTGCGGCCGAAACGGACGACGAAGCACCGGCCCAACGCCCTGCCCGCCGTCAACGCCAGGAACGCCGTCGCCCTGCCGCTACTGCTGAAACCCAGCCTCAGGCTGCAGATGCAGATGCAGAAACGGCAGAGCAGCCAGCGGCCAGCGAAGCAGCCGCAGAAGCACCAACGGCAACCAGCGAGCAGCCGCAAGAGCAAAGCCGCACTGAAGCCGCAGTCGAGGCCAAGCCTGCAGCCGCCGCGGCGGCGAAACAGCCAGCGGTGGAGGCTGTCGCCGAGCCTGCTGCTGTCGAAGCGCCTGCTGAACCAGTAAGCGAGGCCGCCTCCGAACCGGCTCCAGAGGTTGTCGCAGAGCCTACCGCCGAGTCAGAAAGCAGCATTCCTGCCCTGACTGAAAGCGGTCGCGCCTACAACGACCCTCGCGAGATACGTCGTCGCCAGCTGGAAGCCAAACGTCTGGCCGAGGAAGCTGCGCAGCAGCCCGCCGAAGCCGCCACGTCGGTCGAATCCGAGCCCGCAGCAGCACCTGTGGAAGCCAGCGTTGCCGCTGAGCCCGCGCAGGTTGAAGCCAAAGCCGAGGCCACCGAGGCAGTAGCCGCTCAGTCCAAGCCGGCAGAGCAACCTAAGCAGGCCGACATGCTGGAAAGCTCCCAGCAGGACACCGCCGTTGAGGTCGACGCCAACAGCAACAGCAGTGAGCCCGAGAAGACAGAGCAAGGCACTGCCAAAGCTGAAGACGACGCCGAGCAATCAGCGGCAGAGCCGCAGGAGAAAGAAAGCGACACCAGCCGAACCTGATGTTCGGCTGCAAAAAAAGGGGATGCTTCGGCATCCCCTTTTTTTATCTTTCGCTACCAGGCAGCATCAGCTACAACTAGACACCGCCCCCAGCAACGGCGGCTCCCGCTCAAGCGCTACGCCAAAACGCCGCTGTACATCGGCGGCAATTTCCGCCGCCAGGGCCAGTATATCCGCTCCCCGTGCCTGGCCGTAGTTCACCAGCACCAGTGCCTGCTCTGCATGCACACCCACATCCCCGCGCCGCAACCCCTTCCAGCCGGCTTGATCAATCAACCAGCCCGCAGCGAGCTTGCATGCGCCCTGCGGTTGCGGAAAGTGTGGCATCTGCGGATAACGCAGCAGCAATGCATCTGCTTTGGCCTGCGGCACCAACGGATTCTTGAAGAAGCTTCCAGCGTTGGGCAAGCGCGCCGGGTCCGGTAACTTGCTGTGCCGGATAGCACACACCAGTTCACTGACGACGCGCGAGTCGGGCCGTTGCAATCCGGTTTGTTGCCAGGCCGCGGCCAAGGGTGCGTAGCCAACATTGATATAGGGCCTGGGTGATAGCTTGAAGCGCACTCGCAAGATGACATAACGTTCGGCTTCATGCTTGAACAGGCTGTCGCGGTAGTCAAACCGGCAGTCGGCTGCCTGCAGGCATTTGACCTCCCCCGTGCGACGATCCAGGGCATCCAGGCTGTCAAACAGGTCTCTGACTTCTACACCGTAGGCACCGATATTCTGAACCGGTGCCGCGCCCACCGTGCCGGGAATCAGCGACAGGTTCTCCAGCCCACTGAGGCCAAGATCCAGCGACCAGCGAACAAAGTCGTGCCAGTTTTCACCGGCAGCAGCTTCGACCACCACACTCTCGGGGCTGCGCGACATCACACGCCGACCACGAGTGCGCATCAACAGCACCAGACCAGGCACAGGCCCGGCAAGTACCAAGTTGCTGCCACCCCCGATGAGGGTGACCGGCCAGCCACTGCGCTGCGCCTGCGCCAATGCAGCGACCATTTCACTATCGCTTTCAACACACAGTAGCCGCTCCGCCCGCTCACTCAGGGCCAGCGTATTGAATGGTCGCAAATCGACCTGCGATCGCAGCTTGCTCACGTCGCCACCGAGACATCGAGCCAGGCATCGGCTGCCGTTTCCAGCATATCCAGCACCTGTTCGAAGCCCTGCTCGCCGCCGAAATAGGGATCCGGCACCTCCTGCGGCAATTCAGGAGCAACACTCATGAACAGCCGAATGCGACTGCGTGCAGCAGCCGGCGCGCGTGCTAGCAGGTTATCCAGATTGCTTTGATCCATCGCCAGAATCAGATCGAACTCAGTGAAATCGCTGTCGCGTACAGCACGTGCACGTTGCGCAGACAGGTCGTAGCCGCGCTGGCGCGCCGCTGCGGTGGCTCGGCGGTCCGGCGGCTCGCCTACGTGATAGCCGCCGGTGCCGGCAGAATCAACCTGATAACCGCTTTGCAGGCCACGCTCGCGCAAGCGAGCCTCGAATACACCCTGCGCACTGGGCGAGCGGCAGATGTTGCCCAGGCAAACAAACAACACACGCGTAACACTCCGGCTCATGCTTGCTCCAGCAATGCTCGCACGCGCTCCAGGTCGGCCTGGGTGTCCACTCCGGCAGGCAGCGCGATGCAGGCGTCGGCAACATGAATTCGCACACCAAACCAGAGGGCACGAAGTTGCTCCAGCGATTCCGCGCTTTCCAGCGGGCTTGCTGGCC
The DNA here is from genome assembly GCF_900105255.1 of Halopseudomonas sabulinigri. Lineage (NCBI taxonomy): Bacteria > Pseudomonadati > Pseudomonadota > Gammaproteobacteria > Pseudomonadales > Pseudomonadaceae > Halopseudomonas > Halopseudomonas sabulinigri. Next base: position 1,125,306 of record NZ_LT629763.1, read on the forward strand.
AGGTCACATAGTCATGCAGAAAGCCGACCTTGTAAGCATAAATTCCGATGTGCCGGCGAAACGGAATGCCCGCCGGCAAGGCAGCAGGACCGTTGGCAAAGGCGTCACGGCACCAGGGCATGGGCGCACGACTGAAATACAGCGCAAAGCCCCGCTGATCACTTACCACCTTTACCGCATTCGGATTGAACAGTGACTCGCTGTCTTCAATCGGCTCAGCCAGTGTCGCTATGCCGGCTTCGGGATGAGCCAACAAGCTGCCGGCTACCTGATCAATCACCTCCGGCGGAATCAACGGCTCATCACCTTGCACGTTGACCACACAGGCATCGTCGGCCAGGCCTAACTTGCTGACCACTTCCTGCAGCCGATCGGTGCCAGAGGGGTGGTCTTCACGGGTCAACACCACGTCGGCACCAAACACTTCGCAGGCGGCGACGATGCGCGGATCGTCGGTGGCGACGGTAACGGAAGCAGCCCCACTCTTGCGCGCCTGCTCCCACACATGTTGCACCATGGGCTTGCCGGCGATCAGCTGGAGCGGCTTGCCGGGCAGCCGCGTCGAGGCGTAGCGAGCAGGAATAATAACGTGAAACATAGGCTCAGCGATCCAGTTTTTCGTCAGCGTCCAGCGCCCGGGCTTCGGTTTCCAACATCACCGGGATGCCATCACGCACCGGATAGGCCAAGCCATCAGCGCGGCACCAGAGCTCGCTTTTATCCGCACTCAATACCAACGGTCCCTTGCACAACGGACAAGCCAGTACATCTAACAGTTTTGGATCCATCGATTTACTCCTGAATGGGTGAATGCGGGGCGGATGCAGCGGGCAGAGTGGCAAGCAAGGCCGCAGCGAAAGCATCGCTCAGTTCGGCCTCTACGCTCAGATACCACCAGTTTTCCTGTGCCAAGGCACGGCACTTCACTGCATCCTTCTCGGTCATTATGACCAGTTTTTCCTTGGGGAGATCGTTCAGCGATTCGGGGGAGTAGCTGGCATGATCAGCAAACACGCGCGGCACATAACGGAAGCCGCACAATTCCAATGTGCGAAAAAAACGCTCTGGATTGCCAATGCCAGCCACTGCCACCACGTCACGCTCACCCTGCCAGAGATCCAATGGCACCTGCTTGCCAGTACGCAGGTGAATCAGGCTGGTTGGCCTTAGCTGCATGGCATAACAGGCGCCCTGATCCTGGGCGGCTCCGTTGCTGACCAGCAGGTCTACCGCGGCCAAACGCTCCGCAGGTTCACGCAGCGGCCCTTCCGGCAAACAGCGCGCATTGCCCAGGCCACGCTGTGCGTCGAGCATCACCAACTCCACGGTTCGCCCCAACGCATAGTGCTGCAGCCCGTCATCGCTGATGATCAGGTCAATATCGCCGCTGGCCAGCAGCGCCCGTGCAGCGGCCGGACGGTCGGGATCAATCACCACCGGCACCTGCGCGCGCTGCGCGATCAACAACGGCTCGTCGCCGCTGTGGTCGGCATTACCAGCAGGGTCGACGCGCCATGGCAAAGCAGGTGGCGTGCCGCCATAACCACGGCTGATCACCCCCACACGATAGCCATGACTACGCAGAAACGCGGCCAGCCAAAGCACCATCGGCGTCTTTCCTGTACCGCCCAGCGTTATATTACCAACGACAATCAGCGGAACCGGCGGCTGCCATTGCGCTGTCTGCCCGTTCAGATAACGCTGCCGACGGCGCTGCGCCACCAGGCGATACAACGCCGATAAGGGCCGCAAGAGTACCAGCCAGCGCGCCTTACCATACCAGGCACGCAGCAGACCCTGCTCAAGGCTCTGCTGCCACTTCATGGCAGCAACACCGATGCCCGCCTGCACCAGGGGCCTGGCGATGCAGCCGCGACAACCCCCGTGCAAAAGCCCTTCACTGCTGCTCGTCCGCTCCGACTTCGCTGGTGGTCAGCCGCAAGCGACTGAAGCCCAACTGTCCGGCCGCATCCATCGCGGTAATCACATACTGATGCGGGGTCTGCGCATCCGCCGTGATGACTACCGGCAGCATGTTATCGCCGCCGGACTCTTTCTGCAGCGCGGCCTTGAGATTACTCAGGTTCGGATTCAGCAGTGCCTTCTCGTTCAAGGCCATTTCACCGGTAGCGGCAATGGTGAGCTCAAGTTGCTGGATATTGCGATTTTCCACCCGCTCGCCGGAAACGGCCTGGGGCAAATCCAGCTTCAGCTGGGTTTCGCGGGTGAATGTGGTCGAAACCATGAAGAAAATCAGCAGCAGAAACACCACGTCAATCAGTGGCGTCAGGTTGACACTGACCTCCTCCGTTCTTTGCCGGCGAAAGTTCACGGTCAGGCTCCCTTACCGGCTACCGCCGCCGCTGGAGTACGTTTGCTGCTGCCGTTGTCCTTGCCGCCATTGAACTCCACATCACGATTGCCCTGCACCACCTCAACCAGCTTGGTGGCTTCCTGTTCCATGGCGATCACCAGCTCGTCTACACGGCGGACAAAGAAGCGATGAAAGAACACGGCGGGGATCGCCACGGTCAGACCCGCCGCTGTGGTAATCAGCGCCTTGGAGATACCGCCTGCCAACACGCCGGTGTTACCGGTGCCTTGGACCATAATGGCGCTGAACACGTCGATCATGCCGATCACCGTACCCAACAAACCCAGCAACGGGGTGATCGCCGCGATGGTACCGAGGGTGTTGAGGTAGCGCTCCAGCTCGTGCACCACCTTACCGGCTGCCTCCTGGATACACTCTTTCATGATTTCACGACCATGACGCGAGTTGGCCAGGCCGGCAGCGAGAATCTCACCCAGCGGGGAGTCGGCTCTTAGGGTTTTCAGTTTGACCGCATCGAGCTGGCCGTCCTTGATCCAGCGCCAGACTTGTCCAAGCAGGTTGTCCGGTGCCACGCGACTGGTGCGCAGCGCCCACAAACGCTCAATAACAATAGCCACAGCAATAACAGATGACAGAATGATCGGCAGCATCAGCCAGCCACCGGAACTGATCAATTCCCACACAAGCGATCCCTCCCCAAAATGGTTGTTTACTCTAGCACAGACATCTAACCGAAACGCCCTGTAACGGCAGTGCCCGCACCTTATTGTTCATGCCAGAAACGCCGTGCCTTCTCGCGCCAGTGCCAGGTAAGTTCTGGCTCGACCTGACCATCCAGACGAAAGCGCACGGCGCCGGAGACGGCAGTATAAACCGGTTCTACCGACAGTTCGCGATATCGTGCCACAACCTTGGGATGCGGATGCCCATAGCGATTGCTGGCGCCGGCACTGTAGACCACCCAGCGCGGCGCAACCTGGCGAATGAACGCATAGGAAGAAGAGCTGACACTACCGTGGTGCGGCGCAAGGAGCACGCTGGCTCGGCGCAGCGCCGGTAGCAGATGATACTCACCTGCCTGCCGAATATCCCCCGGCAGAAGTACCCCGCTCTGCCCCGCGCTCAACTGCAGCACACAGGAGCGGTCGTTGGACGCCGCCTGCTGCTGCGCGCCTGGCAACAGCTCGAAGGTGACACCATCCCAGGTCCAGCGTTGCGCCCTGCAAGGTTCGGCAACCAGACCCGCAGCCAGCCGTTCCGGCTCGCCACTGATCACTCGCTCAACCGGCAAGCGCTGCTGCACCGCCAGCGCGCCGCCGGCGTGGTCATTATCAGCATGACTGATCAACAGCATATCCAGCCGGGTGACACCGCTGGCCAACAGCGCCGGCAATACCACGGCCTCGCCCAGGTCAAAGCCGCTGGACAGGCGTGCCCCGGCGTCGTAGAGCAGATCGTGTTCGGCAGTCTGTACATGGATCGCCAAGCCCTGCCCCACATCCAGCACGGTCAGTTGCAGTTCGCCTTGATCCGGGCGCGCAAATTGGGGTAACAACAACGGCAGTAGACACAGCCCAGCAGGCAACCACAACAGCCGCGACAGCGGGCTCAGCAGCATCAGACTGCCAGCCAGCGCACACAGCCAGCCTAGCCAGCCGGGAAACGCGAAATGTACTAGCGGGCTGAAGCCCGCGACCCAGGTAAGCCCATTAAACAGCAACCCTAACGCGCCGGCGGCGTACTGCAAGAGCAGCGGCCAGCCGGTCAATAACTCCACCAATGCGCCCAGCAGCGCCAGCGGCAGAAGGAACACACTAAGACAGGGAATCGCGACCAGGTTAACCAGCAATGCCGACGCACTGCTCGGCATACCCCACAGCACCAGCCACGGCCACAACCCGAGATAGACTACCCACTGTGCGCTGCCCCAGCGCGCCCACACGCCTTGCAAAGCCAAACGACCGCTGAGGCCAAAAATCAGCAAACCCACCGCCATAAACGACAACCAGAACCCGGCCCGCAGCGGCGCAGCGGGGTTCAGCGCCACCACCACTACCAACGCTGCCAGCCAGATCAGCAGCGGACTGGGCCTGCGCTGCCAGAGTTGCATGCAACACGCCAGGGCGCACATCAACAATGCGCGTTGCACCGGCACGGCAAAGCCAGACAGTGCCGCGTAGACAGCGGCCGCAGCCAGTGCCACCGGTGCAGAAAGCCATAGCTGCGGCCAGGCCCAGGCGAAACGACCCCAGCGCAGCAGTTGCCTGGTAAGCCAGAACACAGTCAGCGCGAGCATGCCCACATGCAGCCCTGAAATAACCATCAGGTGGCTTGTGCCCGTAGCCTGCAATACTTCCCAATCAGAGTCGCTCAAGCTCGACTTGTCACCCAACACCAGCGCCAATAATCGCTGACCCTCGGGCACTGGCGCCAAGGCCGCCGAGAAACGCGCGCGCAGTGCTTCACGCCAGGAGGCACTGGCTGACGCCGACACCCGCTCGCCGCCCCGCACACTGCCCAAGCCGCCCGTGCCCGCGGCGTACAGCCAGGCTTCATAATCAAAACTGCCGGGATTGCTTAACCCCCTTGGCCGCCGTAACCGCGTCTCGAACGACCAGAGTTCGCCGGCCGCTACCGGCTCACCACCCCACCAATGCAAGCGCAGACTCGGCAGCGTTTCGCCACTGTCCTGGCGCCGCACGGACTCCAGCTGAAAGCGCCGACCGGTCTCGGTCTGTTCCGGCAAGCCCGCAATGCGCCCTTCAATTTGCACCGTATGGCCATCCAAGGCCTGATCCAGTCGCTGCGCTATAGCCTGATGGTGAAAGATCAAGGCCCAGACCAATCCGCATAACAAAAAACACAAACAGCGCCCCGCGGCCCCCACACGCCAAAGTAGCAGCGCCGCCGGCAGCAGCGGCACCAGCCACCCAAGTGAAGGGAGTTGTGAGAAACACAGTGGTAGCAGCAAGCCCGCAAGCAGACTCGCCAACAACAGACGCAGATCGCTCAAGCAAACATCCTGTAATCGACTATGCTGCCAGGCAGTAGTGCCCGTCTGACATTCCATGCATAATTGGCGCACGCCACAGTAGCCGAAACCCTGCGATGCCTCGCCGTCTATTCAAACGACTGATGCCCCATCCGGACCGAATCAAAGGCAGCAAGTCCCTGCGCTTCATGGGTAACTTGCTACACGATCCGAACCTCTGGCATCTCAACCGCCACAGCGTTGCGCGGGCAATGGCAGTGGGTCTGTTCGTCGCGCTCATGCCCATTCCACTACAGATGCTGGTCGCCGCAGCAATTGCCGTACTGGTGCGTTCCAACCTGCCGATTTCGGTCAGCCTGGTCTGGCTGACCAACCCGGTCACCATGCCGCCGATTTTCTATGCCCAATACAAGGTCGGCACCCTACTCCTGGGCGCGCCCGAACGCAGCATGCCCATGGAGCTGTCCTTCAATTGGCTGATGGCGGAGCTGCATCACATCTGGCAACCCCTGTTACTGGGGTCGTTTCTGGTGGCCACGGTCTCGGCAGCGTTGGGCTACTGCCTGACCATGTTGTATTGGCGGTGGTGGGTGTCGCGCAACTGGCAACGGCGCAAAATGCGAAACCGTCACCAGTCCTGATCAAGACTGCTCGCAGAGCTGCCCTTTCTTGAGCGTAAAAATGCGATCCATCTGCGCTGCCAGGGTCAGGTCGTGCGTGACCACCAAAAAGGCCGTACGCAGTGTTTGGCTAAGCTCGAGCATCAATTGCTGAATACTCTCCGCAGTATGCTGATCCAGGTTCCCCGTGGGTTCATCCAGCAGCACGCAGGCCGGTTCATTGATTAGCGCTCGAGCAATGGCAACGCGCTGGCGCTCGCCGCCAGACAGCTCAGCCGGCTTATGTCCTATCCGCTCTGCAAGACCGACGCGCTCCAGCATCACTGTCGCTCGCTTGCGGGCTTCTGCTATTGGCGTCTTACCGATCAGCAAGGGCATACAGACATTTTCCAGCGCGCTGAACTCCGGCAACAAATGGTGAAACTGGTACACAAAGCCCAGATCAGCATTGCGCAACTTACCGCGCTGGGTTTCCTGCATGGCCGATAGCTGCTGGCCGGCCAGCCAGACCTCCCCTTCAGAGGGCGTATCCAGCCCGCCCAGCATATTCAACAGGGTGGTCTTGCCCGAGCCGGAGCTGCCGACAATGGCGATACGCTCGCCGCGGTGCAGAGAGAAGTGGACTTGATCCAGCACCCGCAGGCGCTGCGGGCCAACCGCGTATTCTTTACTGAGGCTACGGCATTCGAGAACAACATCAGTCATAACGCAGGGCCTCCGCCGGCTCGGTTCGCGATGCCCGCCAGGCGGGATACAGGGTGGCGAGGAAGCTCAAACTGAGCGCTGCCCCACAGATAATGAAAACGTCACTCCAGATCAGCTCCGAAGGCAGATAGCTGATGAAATAGACATCTGAGCTGAGAAACTGAATACCCAGCACGCGCTCAAGCCAGGCCACCATCTGCGATACGTTCAACGCAGCGAGCACCCCCAGCACGCAACCGCTGATGGTGCCCACCACCCCGATCACCGAGCCCTGCACCATGAAAATGCCCATGATCGACATGGGTGTTGCGCCCAGGGTACGCAGAATGGCGATATCCGCTTTCTTGTCGGTCACCACCATGACCAGGGTTGAGATGATATTGAAGGCCGCGACCGCCACAATCAGCATCAGCAGCAAACCTATCATGGTCTTTTCCATCTTGATCGCCGCAAACAGGTTGCCATGGGTACGCGTCCAGTCCTGCGCGTAATAATCACCCGGTAGCTGCTTGACCAGATCCCAGGCCACCTTGGGCGCCTCGAAGAGGTTATCCAGCTTGATGCGCACGCCCTGCACCTGGCCCGGCTGCCAACGGTTAAGTCTGCCCGCATCCGCTACATTGATCATCGCCAGCGAGCTGTCCAGTTCGGCACCCACCTTGAATACCCCCGCGACAGTAAAGCGCTTGAGGCGCGGAAAAACACCCGCCGGGGTTACCGAGGCTTCCGGCAATACAAAGGTGAGTTTGTCGCCCACGTCTACGTTGAAGCGCTTGGCGATCAGCTCACCAATAATGATGCCGAATTCGCCTTCCACCAGATTATCCAGTGAACCGCTCTGCATGTGGTTTTCAATGATGGACACCGTCTTCTCGGCAGACGGCTCAACACCGGTCACCAACACTGGCGCGACGCTGCCATCGTGGGTCAGCATCCCTTGCAACTGAATAAAGGGCGCAGTCGCCACCACCTTGGGGTTAGCGATCAATTGCTCCGACAGACCCTGCCAGTCGCTGATCGGCTGGTAACCGTTGATGGTCGCATGCGGCACCATGCCCAGAATGCGGGTACGCAATTCACGGTCAAACCCGTTCATTACCGACAGCACCAGGATCATCACCATGACACCCAGGGTGAGTCCCAGCATGGAAATGAGAGAGATAAAGGAAATAAAGTGGTTACGGCGCTTGGCGCGCGTATAACGCAGCCCGATAAAAAACGGTAAGGGTCTGAACATGAAAAGCAGGTTACCTTATAAGCCGGGCTCAGCCGGTGAATTTTGAGCGACATGTTACACTGAACAGCAGCACTTGGTCAGCGCTGCGTAGGCGCCACACGAGATACGCCATGCAAACAGACAATAATGACAAGCGGGAGTTCTTCCGCATTCAGGATCAGATGGCGCTCGACGTCAAACCCATCGACGGACCAGGTGCCGACCTGGGGAGCCAGCATGGCCCACTGTTTGACCTGCTGACCGACATGCACATGCTCGACTACGAGTCACAGCACTTGTTACGGCAGATTTCCGAGCGCGACCGTGCCTTGGCCCAGTACCTCAAAATCATTAACAAACGCATCGACCTGCTGGGCAAAACCCTGGCCGTCGAGCTTTCTGGTGACTTCGGCGAGCCGGTAGAGGTCACTATCAGCGAGGGCGGCATGTCGTTCGAGTCAGACACCGCCTACCCTAAGGACGCTTGGCTGGCAGTTCGCCTGATTCTATTACCTGCACCACTGGGACTGGCGATTCCCGGCCGAGTAGTGCGCTGCGACCCCACAGATACTGCAAACCGCTGGGCGCTCGGCATAAACTTCGATGTGCTGACCGACGCACAGCGCCAACTGCTCGCCCGGCATATACTGCAAAAACAGGCACAGGATATACGTGCCGCAAAATCGACTGAAAGGACCTCGACATGAAACCGCTTCTGCACAGCCTCATTCTCACCAGCACCCTGCTGGCCGCCAGCCCACTCTACGCCGACACGCTAAGCATCCCGGTCGGCGAACAGAGCAGCGCTCAGGCCACAAGCCTGCCCCAACGGGGCGCCAGCTTCGATGCCGTGTTGCGCGGCTGGGGTGAACCGGCAAAGCGACATGCCGCGGTGGGCCAACCACCGATAACCCGTTGGGACTATAACGGCTTCAGCGTGTACTTCGAGTACAGCCATGTGATCGACAGCGTGCGCCAGCACACGCCCAAGGCACCCTGATTCTATGCCGTTGATTTATGGTCACCGCGGTGCCCGGGGCGAAGCCCCGGAAAACACATTGGCCAGCTTTCAGAAGGCCTTGAATGCAGGCGTCACCCGTGCAGAGCTGGATCTGCACCTGTCCGCAGACCAGGAACTGATGGTCATCCACGACCCCACGCTCAAGCGCACTACCGGGCGGCGCGGCAAGGTTGCCCAACACAGTGCCGCGGAGTTGATGCAACTGGATGCTCGGCTGGGCCTGGCCGGCTGGCTGGAACCCTGCCCAATTCCCAGCCTGGAGCAGCTGTTCAGCCATTTCCCCGAGTTCGAACACTATCAGCTGGAAGTAAAAAGTGGTTCTGAGCGCCAGTCGCGTATTGTGCTCAAGGCCGTCCGGCAACTGGTGGATCGCTTTCAGTTACACGACAAGGTGGTAGTGACCTCCAGCAGCCGTACCCTGCTCAAATACGCTAAAAAGTCGGGCTTCTCGCTGCCTACCGGGCTGGTTGAGGAATATGGCCTGCTCGACCCGATCAAGGCAGCGCAGCGATACGGTTGCGAGTACCTGATACTCAACTGGAAGCTATGCACCCCTCAGCGGCTGCGCCAGGCGCAGGCGGCGGGTCTGCATGTTTCGGTATGGACGGTAAACGAGCCGCAGCGTCTGCAGTGGCTGGCCGATATGGGCGTGGATAGCCTGATCACCGACTATCCCTTACGCGCCATGCAGCTACTCAAGCAGGGTGCCTGAGCAACGCACCCTGCTTTTGTTAAAACAGCCTGTTCAGGCCATCCAGCGCGGCAACCCGATAGGCTTCGGCCATGGTGGGGTAATTGAAGGTCGTGTTGACGAAGTAATTGATGCTGTTGGCTTCGCCCTGCTGGTTCATGATGGCCTGGCCGATGTGCACAATCTCAGAGGCCTGGTCACCAAAACAGTGAATGCCCAGCACTTCCAGCGATTCACGATGAAACAATATTTTCAGCATACCCACAGGTTCGCCACTGATCTGTGCGCGCGCCATATTCTTGAAAAAGGCCTGGCCGATTTCATAGGGCACCTTTTCGTTGGTCAGCTCCTGCTCAGTCTTACCCAGCGAACTGATCTCGGGAATGGTGTAGATGCCCGTGGGTACATCATCCACGAAACGCCAAGCATCATTGCTGACGATATTGCCTGCCGCTGAACGGCCTTGGTCGAAGGCGGCGCTGGCCAGACTCGGCCAACCAATCACATCGCCCACCGCGTAGATGTTGGGTACTGCTGTCCGGTAGTTCTCATCCACACTCAATTGGCCTCTGCCGTTCGGGTGCAGACCGATATTCTCCAGCCCCAGGCCATCGGTATTGCCCGTACGACCGTTACACCATAGCAGGGCATCAGCCTTGAGCCGCTTGCCGGACTTGAGGTGCAATACTACGCCACGGTTATCCGTTCCCTCGATCTTCTCGTACTCTTCGTTATGACGAATCAGCACGCTGTTGTTACGCAGGTGATAGCTCAGCGCATCGGAGATCTCGTCGTCCAGGAAACTGAGTAGCCGCTCGCGGTTATCAATCAGGTCTACCTTCACGCCAAGCCCGCAGAAGATCGAGGCGTACTCGCAGCCGATCACGCCGGCACCATAGATAATCAAGGTTCGTGGCGTGTGGTTAAGACGCAAGATGGTGTCGCTATCGTAGATTCGCGGGTGCCCAAAGTTAACGTCAGACGGCCGGTACGGCCGCGACCCCGTCGCGACTATGACCTCCTTAGCGATCAGCTTTTCCACCACGCCGGTGTTGTTGACCAGCTCGATGGTATGCTCGTCGGCGAAACTGCCCTTGCCAAAAAACACATCTACGCGATTACGAGCGTAGTAGCTGGTGCGCGACGCCACCTGCTTGGCCATCACTTTTTCCGCGCTTTTCAACACATCCGGAAAGGGAAACCAGCGTGGGTCGCCAATCGCCCGGAACATCGGATTGGTATTGAACTGAATGATCTGCTTGACCGAATAGCGCAGTGCCTTCGACGGGATGGTACCCAGGTGAGTGCAGTTGCCGCCCACTTCCTTGCGCTCCTCCACCACCGCCACCTTGCGGCCGTGTTTGGCGGCATTCATCGCCGCACCCTCACCTGCCGGGCCAGAGCCCAGCACCACCACATCGTAGTTGTATACGGCCATTCACTCGGTTCCTTGTATTGCAGGTAAACAGCTTGGCGCGCGCAGCCAGGCCGGCTTTACAGCATGCGCCAGCCCAGCCAGAAGACCAGAGCCGGCTGGCACAACAGATCGTTATTGCAGATGCGGCTAGTCACGCCAAGCCACGCGTGCCGCGCGGAGCGAGAACCAGCCTGGGCACCCTAAACCGCGCTGCGGCCCGCGACTAGTCGACTTTGGTGGCGTCACGCGCCAGCTCGAACTCCTGACTGCGCGGCGTAACACCCGCGTTGGCTGTCGCTTCTTCGCACTTTGTGGTGTCACCGCCGCAAATGCCGCAGGATTTGTCGAGCCCGGTTGCACCAATGCCACCGCAGGAGCCAGCAATCGGTTTGCGGCCCATCATTACGCCGATGGCCATGCCGGCCACAATCAGCAGCATCAGGGGAAATACCAGAAGCCAAACCATGGTTTTACTCCTCGCTCTGCGCCAGAGCGTTGAATTGAGGGGTGCCTTTGGAGACAAAGACCTCCCCGTCACGAATAACAAAAAAGGCGGGTATATCGTGCGCAATCGCGTAATCCCAACCGCGATCCTCGCCCATGATCATCAATAATGTGGAAAGAGCATCCGCCTCGGCCGCAGTATCGTCCAGCACAGTGACGGCTGCCAGCTTGTGCATCACCGGGTGACCGGAGCGGGCATCGAAGGTGTGCGAAAAACGCTGCCCGTCGACCTCGTAATAATTACGATAGTCTCCGGAAGTAGAGACGCTCTCACCATCCAGCGCGAGAATCATCTGTGCCACGCGCTCGTCATCACGCGGCTCTTCGATCGCAATGCGCCAAGGCCGGTTACCCGGTTTGTGGCCAGCAGCCTTGAGCTCCCCTGTCATCTCCACCATATAGTTTGTGACGCCGTAGCTCGCCAACCGTTCCACCACCCGGTCAATCATATAGCCAGCCGCCAGGCTGCTAAGATCAAGCGACAGAGCGACATCCTTGCATAGTTGACCATCCGCGCGGATGTGCAGGTGCTGCTGTCCTACATTCAACATGGCCTGCTGCAGCTGATCGGGGTGCGGCGCCTGGTGCTCTTCACCACCATGAAATCCCCACAACTTGAGCAAAGGAGCGACGGTAATATCAAAGGATCCGTCACTGTCGATGTAGAGCTTGTCCGTCAGCTGTACCATGTCGATGACCGATTGCGGCATCGACATGCAGGTGCCAGCACTCGCATCATTGAAATGTGCAAGGTCCGAGTCACTGCGCCAATTGGAGACTTCCTTATCGAAATGCGCGAGCATTTCTTCAATATCCTGCTGCAGCGCGTCCGGCTCGGGTGAGTGCTCCGAAGGCACCCATTTGATGGAATAGGTGCTACCCATGGTCGCGCCGTACATTTCCGCAACCGGGTCTACAGAATTGAAACAGCCCGTTAGGGCTGCTGCGAAAGCAACAGCTATAACGGGCCGGGAGAAGCGCAAGCGCATCTTAACCGCCAAAGTCATCGAGCAGAATATTCTCGGGTTCTACCCCCAGGTCCTGCAGCATTTTGATCACCGAGGCGTTCATCATCGGCGGACCGCACATGTAGAACTCGCAGTCTTCCGGTGCTGGATGGTCCTTCAGATAGTTCTCCAACAGGACATTATGGATGAAGCCGGTCGGGCCCTCCCAATTATCCTCGGGGAGTGGGTCAGACAACGCCAGGTGCCATTCAAAGTTCTCGTTCTCTGCCGCCAAGGTGTCGTACTCGTCGACATAGAAGGCTTCACGCAGCGAGCGCGCACCGTACCAGAAGGTGATCTTGCGGGTAGAATTGAGACGCTTGAGCTGATCAAAGATGTGTGAACGCATCGGCGCCATACCGGCACCACCGCCGATGAAGACCATTTCCGCGTCGGTATCCTTGGCGAAGAACTCACCAAATGGCCCATACACAGTGACCTTGTCGCCCGGCTTGAGACTGAACACCCAAGACGACATCTGGCCAGGCGGCAGGTCATCACGACCCGGCGGCGGCGATGCTACCCGGATGTTGAATTTCACCAAGCCACGCTCTTCCGGATAGTTGGCCATCGAGTAAGCGCGAATCACTGTCTCATCTACCTTGGAGACGTAGCGCCACAGGTCGAACTTGTCCCAGTCACCACGGAATTCCGGCTGAATGTCGAAATCCTTGTAGTTGACGGTGTGCGGCGGGCATTCCAGCTGCACATAACCACCAGCACGGAAGTCGACGTTCTCGCCTTCCGGCAACTTGAGCGTCAGCTCCTTGATGAAAGTAGCAACGTTGGGATTGGACTCAACGGTGCATTCCCACTTCTTGACGCCGAAGACTTCTTCGGGGACTTCGATCTTCATATCCTGTTTGACCGGGGTCTGGCAGGACAGGCGCCATCCTTCCTTGGCTTCGCGCTTGGTGAAGTGCGACTCCTCGGTAGGCAGCATTTCGCCGCCGCCACTCTCGACAATGCACTTGCACTGGGCGCAAGTACCGCCGCCGCCGCAGGCGGAGGACAGGAAAATACCGTTGGCCGACAAGGTGTTCAGCAGCTTGGAGCCGGCGGCTACAGTCACGGTGCGCTCACCATTGATTTCAATGGTGACGTCGCCACTGCTGACCAGCTTCGAACGGGCGATCAGAATGATGGCAACCAGCGACAACACGATGGCTGTAAACATCCCGACGCCCAGAAAAATTTCCATGTTCATCAGTTACAGCTCCTCTTTACAGTTGCACGCCGGAAAAGGACATGAAACCCAGCGACATCAGACCCACGGTGATGAAGGTGATACCCAGGCCACGCAAGCCATCGGGTACATCGCTGTATTTCAACTTTTCACGGATACCTGCCAACGCGATGATGGCCAGTGCCCAGCCGATACCCGCACCAGCACCGTAAACCACACTCTCACCAAAGGCGTAGTCGCGCTCTACCATGAACAGTGAGGCACCCATGATGGCGCAGTTCACTGTAATCAAAGGTAGGAACACACCCAGCGCGTTATAAAGAGCAGGGACGAACTTATCGAGCAACATTTCAAGGATCTGCACGATGGCGGCGATCACACCGATATAGCTCAGCAGACCCAAAAAGCTCAGGTCTACATTCGGCAGACCAGCCCAGGCCAGCGCACCATCTTTCAGCAGATAGGTGTAGATCAGGTTGTTGGCCGGTGTGGTGATAGCCAGCACCACGACTACCGCAACACCCAAACCGATAGCAGTCTCAACCTTCTTGGAGATGGCGATGAAGGTACACATCCCCAGGAAGAAGGCGAGCGCCATGTTCTCTACAAAGATCGCCCGAACCAGCAGGCTTATGTAATGTTCAATCATGGCTTACATAGCCTCCTTCATGGCACGGGTCTGCGGCGCCATCTTGAATTCCGGCGCTTCTACCTGATCAGTTTTCCAGGAGCGCAGGCCCCAAATGATCAGGCCGATGATGAAGAATGCAGACGGCGGCAACAGCAACAAGCCGTTGGGCTGATACCAGCCACCGGCGTTGACCACCGGCAGAATCTCGATACCAAACAGGCTACCGGCACCCAACAATTCGCGCACAGTCGCAACGCAGATCAGGATGAAGCTGTAACCCAGACCGTTACCAATACCATCCAGGAAGCTCATGTGTGGCGGGTTCTGCATGGCGAAGGCTTCCGCGCGGCCCATCACGATGCAGTTGGTGATAATCAGCCCAACAAACACCGACAGCTGCTTGCTGATGCTGTACGCATAGGCCTTGAGCACCTGGTCAACCACGATAACCAGCGAGGCAATGATCACCATCTGCACAATCATGCGGATCGAGCTGGGGATCTGGTTACGCACCACTGAGATGAACAGGTTGGACAGCGCAGTCACCGAGGTCAGTGCAATACACATGACCAGAGTCACATTCAGGCTGGTGGTTACCGCCAGCGCGGAGCAGATACCAAGAATCTGCAGCGCGATGGGGTTGTTACTGAAAATCGGATCAAAGAGCACCTGTTTGGCGCTTGCCTTAGCCATGATTATGCCTCCCCTGCGCGAAGATGATCGAGGAACTCGCCAAAGCCGTCTTGACCCAGCCAGAAACGCACCAGGTTTTCCACGCCCCGACTGGTCAGGGTCGCGCCGGCCAGTGCATCTACCTGATGCTCGGCATTCGGACTGTTACTGTCTACGCCGCCCTTGATGACGCTGATATCAACATCACCGGACTCGTCATAAACCACCTTGCCGGTCCACTGCTTCTTCCAGTTCGGGTTATCCACCTCACCACCCAGACCGGGCGTCTCGGCGTGCTGATAAAAGCCCAGCCCCACCACGGTTTTCAGATCGCTTTCCAGCGCCATGAAACCGTACAGAGTCGACCACAGCCCATAGCCATGGATCGGCAGAATCAGCGTCTGGATCTCGCCCTGCTCGTCCTCTACCACGTACACGGTCGAGTAATACGCTTGACGGCGAATACTGGCGATATCGGCCTTGGGGTCCATGCGCTCGGAGGTCGCAGGGTCCTTGGCCGCTTTTTGCTGGTCGTAGGTCAGCGGGTCTTTCGCATCGCTGAACTCGCCAGTGCGCAGATCAACCAGGCGCGGCGTGATTTGCTTGAATTGCTCCTGCACGCTCACACCTTCTTTATAAAGGCCGGCAATCTGCAGAATGTTGCGCTGTTTGTCCTGCAACTGGTTAGTGACTTGGACCGGCTTGAGTGCGACCGCAGCGGCAGACACCACTACAGAGCAGACCAGACAGACCAGGAGCGCAACCGTCAGCGTGCGGACAACGGATTCTTTCTTACTGGACATTGCGAGCAAGCCTCCGTTTGATGTTGGCTTGAACCACAAAGTGGTCGATGAGCGGTGCAAACAGGTTGGCGAACAGGATGGCCAGCATCATGCCTTCCGGAAAGGCCGGGTTGACCACACGAATGAGGATCACCATCAAGCCGATCAATGCGCCAAACAGCCATTTGCCGGTGTTGGTCATGGAGGCTGATACCGGGTCCGTCGCCATGAAGATCATGCCGAAAGCGAAACCGCCCACCACCATATGCCAATACCAAGGCACCGAGAACATCGGATTGGTATCCGAACCTATGCTGTTGAACAGCAGGCTGGTGGCAATCATTCCGATCATTACGCCGGCGACGATACGCCAGTTGGCGATCTTGGTCAGCAGCAGTACCGCACCACCGATAAAGATGGCCAGCGTAGAGACCTCACCCATCGAACCCTGCAGGTTGCCGTAGAAGGCGTCCCACCAGGTGATGCCCTGGGCAACCACTTGCTCGATGCCGCCAGACGCCGCCATGCTCAGCGCGGTAGCGCCAGCAAAACCGTCCACTGCTGTCCAGACTGCGTCGCCCGACATCTGCGCCGGATAGGCGAAGAACAGGAAAGCGCGGCCGGTCAGTGCCGGGTTGAGGAAGTTCTTGCCGGTACCGCCAAAGACTTCCTTGCCGATCACCACGCCAAAGCTGATACCCAGCGCGACCTGCCACAGCGGAATGCTCGGCGGTACGATCAGGGCAAACAGAATCGAGGTAACGAAGAAGCCTTCGTTCACTTCGTGCTTGCGGATGGAGGCAAAAACCACTTCCCAGAAGCCGCCAACCAGGAAGGTAACGGCATACACGGGCAGGAAGTAGGCAGCGCCGTGAATCAGGTTGTCCCACAGACTGTCAGGATTAAACCCAGCAAACAACTGTATAAGCGCAATACGCCAGTTATCCTGGGCCGCCAGCAGGTCTGCATTACCAGCATAGATACTGTTGGCCTGGTAACCGATGTTGTACATCCCGTAGAAAATAACCGGGAAAGTACAAAGCCATACGGTAATCATCATGCGCTTGAGGTCGAGACCGTCACGCACGTGGGCGGTGGTCTTGGTGACACTGCCCGGGCGATAGAAGAAGGTATCAACGGCTTCGTAGAGGGCATACCACTTTTCGTGCTTGCCGCCCTTCTCGAAGTTGTGCTCGATCTTGTCGAGGAATGCGCGTACACCCATGACTTAACCCTCCTTCTCAATGCGAGTCAGGTTATCCCGCAGAATCGGGCCGTATTCGTACTTGCCAGCACAGACATAGCTGCACAGCGCCAGGTCCTCTTCATCCAGCTCCAGACAACCCAGCTTCTGGGCCATCTCGGTGTCACCCACGATCAGGTAACGCAGCAGTTGGGTAGGCAGAATATCCAGCGGCATGACCATCTCGTAGTTGCCCACCGGAACCATGGCGCGCGGGCTGCCATTGGTGCTGGTATCAAAATTGAACAGGCGCGAAGGAGCCAGCTTGGAAACAAAGATATTCAGCACCGAGTGCTTGTTTTTGCCGGCGCGTAAATAGTGCAGCAGCTGACGCTCGTCACCTTCTTTCAGTACCGATACCTGGGAGTGGAAGCGGCCCAGATAGGCAACCGGACCACGGGCCATGCGGCCGCCGAACACAGAGCCGGAGATTACCCGGTTGTTCGCCGGGGTCAGCTCACCCGCGGTGAGCTCTTCCAGGTTGGCGCCCAAGCGGGTTTTCAGCAGGCGCGGCTTTTCAACCTGTGGGCCGGCGAGTGCGACGTAGCGATCAGTCCAGATCTTGCCCTGGGTAAACAGCACACCCACGGCAATGACATCCTGATAGTTAATCTGCCAAACCGTCTTGCTTTCACTGACCGGATCAAGATTATGGATATGCGTGCCGGCCAGACCGGCCGGATGCGGACCAGCAAATGCCTCGGCACTCACACCAGTGACCGACTCACCCGGCAGGCTCACACCTTCAGCCTTGCACAGCCAGACCTTGGCCAGGCGCGCGAGCACCTTGAGGCCGCTCTCGAAGTCGGCAGCGTGTTGCTTGATGATGATAGCCGGATCAGCCGACAGCGGATTGGTATCGATCGCGGTAACGAAGATGGAACTGGGCTTGCCATCGACCGCAGGGGTTTTACTGAACGGCCGCGTGCGCAGGGCGGTCCACAAACCGGAGTTGATCAGCTGATCACGTACCGCCTGCGGGTCCAATGCAGCAAGCTGCTCGGCAGAGTGGGCATCGAAAGGCACTGCATCATCACCGTCGATGTCGATAACGACAGACTGCAGCACGCGCTTTTCACCGCGATTGATGGCACTGACGATACCGGCAGCGGGCGAAGTAAAAATGACACCAGGCGTTTTTTTATCACTGAACAGGAGCTGACCCAGCTTGACCCGGTCCCCCTCGCGCACCTCCATAGTGGGCTTCATACCATGGTAATCGAAGCCTACTACAGCGACACTGCGTACCTGACGGGCGTCATCGATACGCTGCTCGGGTGAGCCGGTGATTGGCAGATCCAAGCCCCGTTTGATTTTTATCATACGAATAGCCTAATCACTAGTTTGGAATCTTTAAGGGCGGGCTGCTGGTGCGGAGCACAACAAGCTCTGGCGGAATGGCTCTTGGCAACAGACACGGAATCAGGGCGAGGCAGCCACAAACCCCCATCAAAAATCCCGCTAAGTATAAGGTTCCTGCCCAGTCAATGCTACTCGGCCCCTTGGTTTTTTCCGGTTTTTAATCGACTACATTGATTAAATCTATGGCGCTGAAAGCCGCGCTATTACGGCCATTGGCGTAGACTGAAACACTGCATTGCCAACCCGGAGACAATCATGCGCACGCCCTACCTGCTGCTTGCCAGCCTATTACTGGCAAATACTGGCTACGCCAGCACCGAGCGCTTCAATCAGGCCAGCTTCGCCGACAGCGTCACCGTGCAAAACAGTAACCAAGTATTGCAACAGCGTAGTCGCTATCTGCTGGAATATCTTTTTGTCGACGTATACAGCGCCGCACTTTACGCACCGGCAGACAGCCAACTGTCCTCACTGTTGACCAGCGACAACCCATTGCGCCTTGAGCTTTACTACTACCGCTCGATCAAGCGCAGCGACGTAATCAAGGCGGCCTGGACCGCCTTGAATCGTCAGTACAACGCGGCGACGCTGGCCGAGCTCAAGCCGAAAGTCGACCGCCTGCATGCCACCTTCAAGGACATCCAGCCCGGCGACCGCTACAGTCTTACCCGCCTGAACGAAGGCACCCTGGTACTGCAACTCAACGGCGCAACCGTATTCACCGCCAACGACAGACAGCTGGCCGACGCTTATCTGGGCATCTGGCTGCGGGCAAACGGTTTGTCGGACGACCTACGCAATGCCCTGCTGAACTGACCGGGGCAAATCACAGACAACAAAAAAGGCGCCGAGGCGCCTTTTTTGCAATGCCCATCAATCAGGCCGGGAACGCCGGCGGATTAACGTGAGCCATGTCTTCCAGAATACGCACTACCTGGCAGCTGTAGCCAAACTCGTTGTCATACCAGACGTACAGAATAACGCGGTTGTCGTTGCAGATGGTCGCCTCAGCATCAACCACACCGGCGTGACGCGATCCCACGAAGTCGGAAGAAACCACCTCTACCGAGTTGGTGAAGTCGATCTGCTTGTGCAGGTCAGAGTGCAGCGCCATGTGACGCAGGTACTCGTTCACCTCATCACGATCGGTCGACTTTTCCAGGTTCAGGTTGAGAATAGCCATGGAAACGTTCGGCGTCGGCACACGGATAGCGTTACCACTCAGCTTGCCCGCCAGCTCCGGCAGTGCCTTGGCAACCGCCTTGGCAGCACCGGTCTCGGTAATAACCATGTTCAACGCAGCGCTACGACCGCGGCGATCACCCTTATGGAAGTTATCGATGAGGTTCTGGTCGTTAGTGTACGAGTGAACCGTCTCAACGTGACCATTGACGATGCCGAACTTGTCGTTGATGGCCTTGAGCACCGGCACAATGGCGTTGGTGGTGCAAGACGCAGCGGAGATGATCTTGTCTTCCGGGGTCATCGCAGCGTGATTGATGCCGTGCACGATGTTTTTCAGGTCGCCCTTGCCCGGTGCAGTCAAAACCACCTGACTGGCACCCTTGCACTGCAAGTGCTGGGAAAGGCCGGCCTCGTCGCGCCATACGCCGGTGTTATCAACGATGATCGCATCGCTTATGCCGTAGCTGGTGTAATCGATGCTGGCTGGATCGCTGGCATAAATAACCTGGATCTGATTGCCATTGGCAGTCAGCGTGTTGTTTTCTTCATCAATGGTGATGGTGCCTTGGAAGGAGCCGTGTACAGAGTCGCGGCGCAGCAGGCTGGCGCGCTTGGCCAGGTCGTTGGCAGCACCCTTGCGAACCACAATGGCGCGCAGACGCAGGCCATCGCCAGCACCGGCCTTCTCGATCATGATGCGGGCCAGCAGGCGACCGATACGCCCAAAGCCGTAAAGCACTACGTCACGACCCTGGCGGCGCTCGCCAGTGTGGCCAATGACGCTGCTCAACTCGTCACGCAGGAAAGCATCCAGATCATCGCTGCCACTCTCGCGGAATTTTTTAACCAGACGAGCGAGGTCGATGGACGCTGGGCCCAGGTCAAGGTCAAGCAGCGCTTTGATAACCGGGAAGGTGTCGTGCACTGACAGTTCGGTGTCGTCGATCTGACGCGCAAACCGGTGTGACTTCAACAGACTGATGACCGAGCGGTTGACCAGGCCACGGCCATAAATGGACGTCACCACGTTGTGCTCACGGTACAGACGACCGATCAGAGGAATCATGGCTTCGGCGGTCGCTTCACGATCCGTCCAGCTTTCCAGACACTGCTCGAATTGGGCTTGAGTCACGGCTTTACCTTCCAAGTCTTGATAACTAAAGGGCGCATATTATGCTGTCCGCAGCCCGCCGAGGCAATGTCCTGTCCAAAAACAGCCGGAGAATGCCCCATCAGCAGGCTGACGGCGTTACACTTAGCCCCTCTGAGAACGGGCCGAATCGCGACTGGCGATACGGCGCCAAGCTACGCGACCATCAAGAGCCTACTGCATGCCTGTTGAAACCTCTCTGTTGTCACCCCCAGCCAGCCAAGGCCCTGGATCAAAGGCACACTGGGCCGGACTGCACGGGGCAGCAAGGGCGCTGGCGATCGCAGAAGCCGCCTCACAGCATCGCGGTCTGAGCCTGGTCATCAGCACCGACACCTCCGCCGCCGACAGTCTGGAACAGGAGCTGCGCTTTTTTTCGCCCGAGTTGCCGGTACTTAGCTTCCCTGATTGGGAAACGCTGCCCTACGACCGCTTTTCACCGCACCAGGACATCATTTCGCAGCGGCTGCGTACGCTATTCCAACTACCCCAGGTCGAGCAGGGCATACTGGTAGTCCCCCTGACCACCCTGTTGCACCGCTTGCCGCCACGTAGCTTTCTCGGCGGCTCGGTATTGATGCTGGAGCTGGGCCAACGCCTGGACATCGAGCAGATGCGCCTGAACCTCGACGCCGCCGGTTATCGTTGCGTCGACACCGTGTACGAGCACGGCGACTATGCCGTACGCGGCGCCCTGCTCGATCTTTACCCCATGGGTAGCAAACTGCCCTATCGCATTGATTTGTTTGACGATGAAATCGAAACCCTGCGCACCTTCGATCCGGAGAGCCAGCGCTCGATCGACAAGGTAGAGCGTATTCATCTGCTGCCGGCCAAGGAGTTTCCGCTCGACAAGTCTGCACTGACCGGTTTCCGCGCCCGTTTCCGCGAGCGCTTTGAGGTAGACCATCGGCGCTGTCCGCTGTACCAGGATCTCGCCGAAGGCCTGGTACCGCCGGGCATCGAATATTACCTGCCGCTGTTCTTCGATGAGCTGGGTAGCCTGTTCGATTACCTACCGCAGAACACTCATTTATTCACCCTGCCCGGTATCGAAGCCAGCGCCGAGCATTTCTGGAACGACGTGCGCACCCGGCATAGTGAACAGGGCGTAGACCCAACCCGCCCCTTGCTGCCGCCCGGCGAGCTGTTTTTGCCGGTTGAAGAATGCTTCGCACGCATCAAGGGCTTTGCCCGCACCATTTGCCATCAGACCGAATTGGCTGATGGCGAGCGCGGCACCGACCTTGGTTGCCTGCCACCGCCCGAACTGCCCATCGACAACAAGCTGGAAAATCCGTTGCAAGCGCTACAACGCTTCTTGCAGGCGCACAACGGTCGCACCCTGTTCGTCGCCGAAACGGCTGGCCGTCGAGAGGCGCTGATCGAACTGCTGGCGCGCATTGATCAGCGTCCCCAGCAAGTCGACAGCTGGCTCGACTTTGTCAACACCGAGCATTCGCTGGCCATGACCATAGCGCCGCTGGACCAGGGGCTGCTCACACAATCGCCAGCGATAGCCGTTATCGCCGAGAGCCAACTGTTCGGCCAGCGTGTCATGCAGCGCCGCCGCCGTGGCAAAGCCACGGATATGGGCGACGCCATTATCCGCGACCTGACCGAGCTACGCGAAGGTGCGCCCGTGGTGCACATCGACCACGGCGTAGGCCGCTACCTGGGTCTGACCAACCTCACAGTCGAGGATCAGCAGACCGAATTTCTGATGCTGGAGTACGCCGACGAAGCCAAGCTCTATGTGCCGGTAGCCAACCTGCACCTGATCGCACGCTACTCCGGCTCCGAGGATGAAAACGCCCCTCTGCATCGCCTTGGCTCCGAAACCTGGCAGAAAGCCAAGCGCAAAGCCGCCGAGAAGGTACGCGACGTGGCTGCCGAGCTGTTGGATGTGTACGCGCGTCGCGCGGCGCGGGCAGGTTTCAGCTTCAGCGCCCCGGAACGCGACTACCAGAGCTTTGCCGACGACTTCCCGTTCGAGGAAACCGCCGATCAGGAAGCCGCCATCACCGCCGTGCTGCAAGACATGACCAACCCGCAACCGATGGACCGACTGGTCTGTGGCGACGTCGGCTTTGGCAAGACCGAAGTCGCCATGCGCGCGGCCTTCCTCGCCGTGCATAGCGGCAAGCAGGTGGCGGTACTGGTTCCCACTACCCTCCTCGCCCAGCAGCACTACAACAGCTTCAAGGATCGCTTTGCCAACTGGCCGGTGAAGGTCGAGGTGATGTCCCGCTTCAAGTCGGCCAAAGAGGTCAAGGCCGCGGTTCAGGAGCTGGCCGAGGGCAAGGTCGATATCATGATCGGTACCCACAAGCTGCTGCAGGAAGATGTGAAGTTTCAGGACCTGGGGCTGGTCATCATCGATGAGGAACATCGTTTTGGTGTACGCCAGAAGGAACAGCTGAAAACCCTGCGCAGCGAAGTGGACGTACTGACGCTCACCGCCACGCCCATTCCGCGCACACTGAATATGTCCTTCTCCGGTATGCGCGACCTGTCGATCATCGCGACGCCGCCAGCGCGGCGCCTGTCGGTCAAGACTTTCGTCATGTCGCAGCAGAAACCGGTACTCAAGGAAGCGATACTGCGCGAACTGTTACGCGGTGGGCAGGTTTATTACCTGCACAACGAAGTGCAGACCATCGAGAAATGCGCCGCCGATCTGGCCGAACTGATTCCCGAGGCACGTATCGCCGTCAGCCATGGGCAAATGCCCGAGCGGGCCCTGGAGCAGGTGATGCGCGATTTTTATCACCGCCGTTTCAATATTCTGGTGACCACGACCATCATTGAAACCGGCATCGACGTGCCCAGTGCCAACACCATCATTATTGAACGCGCCGACAAGTTCGGCCTGGCCCAGCTGCACCAGCTACGCGGGCGCGTGGGCCGCAGCCACCACCAGGCTTATGCCTACCTACTGACGCCGGAGGGCAAGAAGGTTACCCGCGATGCGGAGAAACGGCTGGAAGCCATCGCCATGGCCCAGGATCTGGGCGCCGGCTTTACCCTGGCGACCCACGATCTGGAGATTCGCGGCGCTGGCGAGCTGCTGGGCGACGGCCAAAGCGGTCAGATTCAGGCGGTCGGCTTTACGCTCTACATGGAAATGCTCGAACGCGCGGTCAAGGCCATCAAGCAGGGCAAACAGCCGGAACTGGATCAGCCATTGGGCGGCGGGCCCGATATCAACCTGCGCCTGGCCGCGCTCATTCCCGACGATTATCTGCCCGATGTACATGCGCGGCTGATTCTGTACAAGCGCATTGCCAACGCCACCGACGACGAAACACTAAAGGACCTCCAGGTCGAAATGATCGACCGTTTTGGCCTGTTACCCGAGCAGGTCAAGACGCTATTTCGCGTTACCGCATTGAAACTGCGCTGTGACCCTCTGGGTATCACCAAGGTGGATGTAGGCGCCGAGCACGGTCGGATCGAGTTTGGCGCGCAAACCGAGATAGACCCCATGGTGCTGGTGCGCATGATTCAGGACAATCCGCAGCGTTATCGCCTTGAAGGCGCGACCGTATTCCGCTTCAATGCGCCCATGGGCGGCGTGGAGCTGCGCCTCAATACTGTAGAAGCACTACTCGACCGACTGGCGCAAGCGCCACAGGAAACAAACCCGAAAGGCAAAGGAAAACGCCCATGAAGCATTTGTGCAAGAAGCTCGGCCTGGCCCTGCTGGCCACCCTCGTCAGCACAGTGGCGCTGGCACAGTCAGCCGATGAATACCTGGTGGAGGTGGTCTTTTTTGGGCAACCCTCTGCACCGTTGGTAGTGGGCACGCCACCGGATCTCGACTGGGCCGACAACGCGACCAAGCTGGATGAGACCACGCGCAGCGACGTGCGTGCAATCGACCCGACACGCTTCCGCCTGGCCCCAGACGTACGCAAACTGGAGCAAAAGGGTTATCAGATCTATCTGCACCAGGCCTGGTCTCAGCCGCTGGACAACAACCTGGATATAGCTCTGAGCAAGGGCCAGGCCGATAACGGTATTTATCCGGTACAGGGCCTGGTCAATCTCAGTCAGGACAATCTGATGGAGATCGCTGTGTCATTCTGGCGTAACCGCACAGCGAACGAGGTACAGATGAGCGGCGCCTCTGTTATCTCCGAGCATCTGCATCAGAAACGCGCCCTGCGTTTGAACGAAACCCATTACCTGGACCACCAGAGCCTGGGCATGCTGGTGCGCGTCAGCCGCTGACCTTGGATTGCCGCCGCGCTGTCAGGATGACGACGGCGCTGCCGCAATCAACTCGCTCAATACCTGCTTGACCTGCTGCATACCCTGCGCAATGACCGCCTCTATGCTGGCCATGGTAATCACCTCGGATGACTTGCCAGCGGCGGGATTCACCACCAGCGCCAGGCAAGCATAGGGCAACGCCAGTTCGCGAGCGAGCGCCGCCTCGGGCATCCCGGTCATGCCCACCAGATCCGCGCCATCACGCTCCAGCCGCACAATCTCCGCCGCCGACTCAAGCCGCGGCCCCTGCGTCGCCGCATAGACACCGCCCTGCAGATAGCTGAGGTCGCGTGCCTGCAACAACGCCCCCAGCCGCGCAGAGAGCTGCGCATCATAGGGCCAGGAGAAGTCGACATGCACCACGTGCTCCAGATCATCCTCAAAAAAACTGGAGGCACGCCCCCAGGTGTAATCGATGATCTGGTCGGGCACACAGAAGCTGCCCGTGGTCAGCCGCGGATGAATCCCGCCCACCGCATTGACTGCCACAATCTGCTGTACACCCGCCGCTTGCAGTGCCCAGAGGTTGGCGCGGTAATTGACCCGGTGCGGTGGAATACGGTGCGGCTTGCCATGGCGCGCCAGAAAAACCACTTCCTCGCTTCCCATGCGCCCGTGCACCAGCGGCGCAGACGGCCTGCCGAAAGGTGTTTCGGGCCAGTCCTCGCCAAGTAGCTCAATGCCATCCAGCTCGGTCAGGCCCGTGCCGCCAATAATCCCCCAGGTGCTCATGCGTTGCTGCCCTCTGGTGCGTGCCTCGGCTCTTTGGATGATTCAGGTCCGCCCTGGCGCTCACTTGGCTGCGCCTCAGCACGCAAGGCCAACGGATCAGGCAGATGCAGGGTAGAAGTCGGGAAGGCCACCTGCGCTTCGTGCTCTTCAATAATTGCCAGAATCTTCAGCAGCACATCTTCTTTGACGCGGTGATATTCCGCCCATACCGGCGTGGTAAAGCAGTAAATGAAGAAGTCTACCGAGGATGGCGCGCAACGGTCGAAGAACACCATCTGGGTTTGATCCTGCGCGATATCTTCATGCTCCTTGAGCATCTCGCGGACCTTGTGCACGATCGGCTCCATATGGCCGATATCCGCGTAGCGGATGCCGATGTGCTCATAAATACGCCGATGCGTCATGCGCGACGGGTTCTGCACCACGATGTTGTTGAAAATCGCGTTGGGGACATAAATCGGCCGCTTGTCAAAGGTGCGAATCCGCGACAGACGCCAGCCGATGTGCTCGACGGTGCCCTCGATATCGCGATCGGGCGAGCGCACCCAGTCACCGACAGCAAAGGGCCGGTCGAGGTAAATCATCAACCCACCGAAGAAATTGGCCAACAGATCCTTGGCCGCAAAGCCAACCGCGATGCCGCCGATGCCACCAAACGCCAGCACACCGGACACGCTATAGCCAAGGGTCTGCAGAATAACCAAGGCAGCGGTGATGATGACCGAAGCACGCAGCAATTTGCCAATCGCGCTGACCGTGGTCTGATCTACCGGTTTTTCGCGATAACGCGGATCAACCAGGCGTTTTTCAATCTGTTTCATCAGCCGCAGAATGAACCAGCACAGTAGAACAATAAGCAGAATGCGCTGAATCTGGTCCAGTACATCTGCCAGACCCTCATCCATCTGGTTGGCGGTAATCCGCGCCGCCCACATCAATCCCATCGACCAGATCAGCACCCACGCCGGGCGCCGAGCCGCGTAAACCAGGGCGTCGTCCCACATGTTATGGGTGCGCTCGGCACGGCGCTCAAGGTGATCAAGAACGCGCTTGACGACGTAAGCCGCCACCAGCGCGGACAGTACCACCGCGAACACCTGATACACCCAGGCTTCTCCGATCAGCGGTATTTGTTCCAGATTCAGCTCTGCAGTCAGATCATTAATGGTGTCAATCAAACCAGGTCCAGCTCCCTGAGAAGTGAGTAATGCGTGCGCCATTCGGGGCGCGCCTTGTAGTCCGCCGCCACCGTGCTGCGCGCCAGCATGCGCGACAGCCCTGCAGGCGGCTGCAGTTGCCGCGTCTGTGCGTGTATCAACCCCTGCTCTGCTGTTGCTCTGTCATTGCAAATCAACAGCATGTCGCAGCCGGCATTCACCGCGGCATCGATGCGCTCGGCAATGCCACCCACCACATGAGCGCCCGCCATGCTCAAATCATCGCTGAAAATGACGCCGGTAAACTGCAGCTCCTCACGTAGTACCTGCT
Source organism: Halopseudomonas sabulinigri (assembly GCF_900105255.1). Classification (NCBI taxonomy): domain Bacteria; kingdom Pseudomonadati; phylum Pseudomonadota; class Gammaproteobacteria; order Pseudomonadales; family Pseudomonadaceae; genus Halopseudomonas; species Halopseudomonas sabulinigri. The sequence goes on from NZ_LT629763.1 coordinate 1,152,523, forward strand.
GCAACCAGTACCGTGAGAAACCGGCAGGCATGGCATCCACCTGCGAATACACCACATGGGCTGGCATGATGCCCCCCAACTGCCCGGCCAACAGCGCAAAGGGCTTCATATCCACCGCCCGAATCTGCTCCTCGCTGCGCTCATCGATCGGCAGCGCAAAGTGCGAATCGGCCTCGGCCCAACCATGCCCCGGGAAGTGCTTACCCGTCGCCGCCATGCCCGCCTGGGTCAATCCATCGATGTAAGCGCTGGCAAGAAAGCTCACACATTCGGGGTCACTACCCAGTGAACGGTTACCGATGACCCCGCTGCGCCCGTGATCCAGATCCAGCACCGGCGCAAAGCTGATGTCCACGCCGCAAGCTAGCATTTCCGTCGCCATCAGCCAGCCGGCGGCGCGCGCGGCAGCGCCAGCCTGCTCGCCGCCCTTACGGGCGATATCTGCCAGCGCCGGTAAACGCTGCACGCCACGGCGCAACCGCTGCACTCGCCCGCCCTCCTGGTCTATTGCGATCAACATATCGGGGCGTACTGCCCGGATAGAGCGCACCAGCTGGCGCACCTGCTCAGGCGATTCAGTGTTACGCGCGAACAGGATCATGCCACCGACTTCCGGCTGACGCAGCAAATCGCGGTCTTGTGGCTCAAGCCAGAGGCCTGGCAGATCCAGCATCAATGAAGCGTGTTTCAAACAAAGGTCTCCTGACTTGGAAAGCGACGCCCAGGCTTAGTTAATCGGCGTCAATCTGAACAGTGCAACCGACCGGCGTCCGCTCGAACAGTTCCAGCATGTCGGTGTTGCGCAAGCGAATACAGCCATGCGACAGCGGCACCCCCATGGGCTGGTCATCGCCCGTGCCATGCAAATAGATATAGCGGCGCTGGGAGTCGACCTGACCACCGCGATTGACGCCGGGCTGGTTGCCGCATAACCAGAGTATGCGGGTCAGTATCCAGTCCCGCTGCGGGTTCGCCGCAGCCAGAGCGGGCGTCCACACCTCGCCCGTCGGACGACGACCGCGATATACCGCGTTAAGCGGCTCACCGTCGCCAATGCGCGCGCGCACACGATGCGCGCCACGTGGCGTGCAACCCGAGCCGTTCTGTTCGCCTGGGCCATTGAGGGCTGAAGAAATGGGATAGCGGCACACAGCCGCGCCACCACTGAAACCGGTGAGCTGCTGATTGCCTATCGAGATGTGAATATGGTCCAGCGGCATGACTGTCTCCGTTATCTGCGCACACGATAACGGATCAGCTGCATACAGGTAAGGGTAAAACGCTAAACCGCCGCGCTTTCCGGCTGCGTCACTCTGGCGGGCAAGTTGTCTGCGCGCATACCGGCCGCCAGAAAAGGCACCATCAGACGCAGCACTTCATCCACTGCACGATGCTCGGCAAACTCGGCCTCCGCGATAGCGCGCAGCGCTTTCATACTCGACATGGTGAAGGCTGCGCTGCCCAGCATGAAATGCACGCGCCAGAACAGCTCCTGCGGCGGAATGGTCGGCACAGCCCCGTAAACCAGCGCCATATAGCGCTGAAATACCTTGCCGTACACTTCGGCCAAATATTTGCGCAAGTGGCCCTGGCTTTGACTGAAGGCCAAGCCCAGCAAACGCATGAAGGTAGACAAATCATTGCCGCTACGTGGCTTGACCGCCAGTGCCTGGTCAACCAGCATCTCCAGCAACTGCTCAAGACCAAGCTGGCGCAGGTCTCCACGCTGCTCGTGCTGATCCAGCTCACGCTCCAGGCTACTGACGAACGGATCAAGAAAGCGTACGAAGACAGCTTGGATCAGCGCCTTTTTGGAGCCGAAGTGGTAATTGACCGCCGCCAGATTGACCCCAGCCTTGCTGGTAATCAGACGCAGGGACGTTTCAGCAAACCCCTTCTCGGCAAAGAGTTGTTCTGCTGCATCCAATATGCGTTTAACGGTATCAGACTGCGCCATGTGGACTCCCAGGCTACAAACAATTGTTTCAAACATACGTTTAAAACAGACAAACTGTCAACCCTGTATGGAGCACCGAAACTGTCTCATTAATCGACGCAGACGCCAAGCCTGAAATGCGCTTGAGAAAAACAGGGGTTGCCGAGCAAGAACAACTGTATATAATCACAGCTACTGGATAAACAAACAGGCGCACTTCCATGCAGAAGCTTACCGCAAGACAACAGCAGGTATTGGCCTTCATCAAGGAGTACATGGACGGCAACGGCTACCCGCCGACGCGCGTCGACATCGCCAAGACCTTGGGCTTCAAATCGCCCAACGCTGCCGAGGATCACCTGCGCGCCCTTGCCCGCAAGGGCGCTATCGAAATGATTCCAGGCGCTTCCCGCGGCATCCGTCTGCCCGAGGCCGAGCAGGAAACCAGCGACGACCAGCTTCCGGTTATTGGCCGCGTTGCCGCTGGTGCGCCCGTTTTGGCACTGGAGAACATCGAAGACCATTGCCGCATTGACCCCGGCTTCTTTCACCCGCGCGCCGACTATCTACTGCGTGTGCAAGGTGAAAGCATGAAGGATATCGGCATCATGGATGGCGACTTGCTCGCAGTTCACCGTACCAGCGAAGCGCGCAACGGCCAGATTGTCGTCGCCCGGATTGGCGATGAAGTCACCGTTAAGCGCTTTCAGAAGCAGGGGCGCAAGGTTTCCCTGATTGCGGAAAACCCCGAATTCAAGCCGATTGAAGTCAATCTGGCAGAACAGGAACTTACCATTGAAGGTTTGAGCGTCGGTGTAATCCGCCGCTGAGGAGCTGAGAATGCAGTACGCCCGCCCTGACCAACAGACACTGACCCAGGCCGACCTGTTTCACAATGCGCTGATGGCAACGCGCATGGAACACAGCCGGTTTTCTCGCGCCATACCACAGCAGCCGGCAACCGCGCCGGCCGATGAGCCGGAGTACGGTTACAGCGAAATAAGCCTGCAGGGCGCGGCGCGCCAATGCTTGCAATGGCTGGCACCGGTGCTGCGCGACCTCAGCAATAGCGCTGCACCGCGCTGGCTCACTTTGATAGACCCGCCGGCCAGTCTCAGCAACCAGTGGCTACGCAGCGCCGATCTGGACCCCTCACGGATCATGATCGTTCGCTCCAAGCCCGGCATGGATGCCACCAAACTCTGTTGTGACCTGCTCAAACTGGGCTGCAGCCATACCGTCGTCAGCTGGCTATCACCTGACAGCAGCACTGCGCCGCGCCTTGAGCGTGCAGCTCAGAGCGGTCAGTGCCGCAGCCTCAACATCCGCCTGCAGGCTGCCTGAACGGCAGCCACAAAAAAGCCGCAGAATCAGCTGCGGCTCATACTCTAATCTGGCTCACCTTGCCGGCCCGATGCCTAGTGAAGAACGCGATCCTCTGGAACGTGATCGTCCTCGTCTTCATCCATCATCTGCCCGGCCATCTGCATGCCGGCACTAATCATGGCCTTAGCCACTTCGATGTAATTGCCCTGCAGGTAGTCCTTTGCATCCACCGAAAACTCGATCACCAGCAACGGCTCGCCCTCCTCATCGGAGCGACGCAAGGCCACCTTGCCGTTATCCAGCTCTACGATTTCAAGAAAGGGTGAAGGCATCTGATCTAATCTCCTGTGGTGCAGGCGCGCAGTTTACCACACCCGCCTCGGCACCGCAGCCCTGCTACCACTCGACCATGCCTTCACGGTAACTGCGTACTCGCTCGGACAGGGCAGCCCAGGCTTCCTGAGCCTCAGCCAGCCCCCACTCACCTCCCTTGACCGCACTACTGGCAATCAGGCTGTTTGCCGAGGCTTCGGGTAAGGGTGGCGCTTGCAGCTGCTGCCAGGCTGCCAGCAGTCGCGCCAACCAGGTTTCGCGGTTGTCCGCCAGCTCGGTCAGCTCCGCCAACTCGGGGCCCGGAAAACGTGCCACCACCGAGGGCAACAAAGCCGCCTCAACCTGACGCAGCTCTACCAATGGCCAGCGGTAGCGGTCTGCCACCTCGTGCACCACAGCGAGTACGCCGCGATACAGGTGGAATAGCGCGTGCTCGCGGTGGTACTGCACCAGGCTGAGCGCATCCAGGGCATCAGAAGCCTCGGCTTCTGCCCAGGCATCCAGCGCCCTGCGCGTAAAGAACAGGGCCTGATTGGTACGGGTATAGACTTCGTTAGCCATCGAGGCTTACCTCAACGCTTGGCTTTCTTGCGGCCGTCATCCACCGACCACTTCTTGCCGTCATGAAAAGCGCGCCATCCGCTGGGCTTGCCGTCAATTTCGCTCTGTACGTACTGTTCCTTGGTTTTGCGACTGTAACGCACAACCGTGGGATTGCCATCCGGATCTTCAACCGGCGCGTCCATGAGGAAATGGTATTTGGGGTCGATTTCGCTCTTATGCGGCAGCAACTCCTTCACCAACGGCGCACGCGTCTCCCGGTTCTTCGGGAACTGGCTGGCAGCCAGAAACAGCCCGGAAGCGCCATCACGCAGAATGTAGACATCGTCCACCTTCTCGCACTTCAGCTCCGGCATTTTGACCGGGTCCATCTTCGGCGGAGCGGCTTCGCCGCTCTTGAGCAGCTTACGGGTATTTTTGCATTCGCTGTTGGTACAGCCGAAGTACTTGCCGAAACGACCGGTTTTCAGCTGCATTTCGCTGCCGCACTTATCGCATTCCAGCACCGGGCCGTCATAGCCCTTGATCTTGAACTGACCGGTTTCGATCTCAAAGCCGTTGCAGTCCGGGTTGTTGCCACATACATGCAACTTACGCGTCTCGTCGACCAGATAGCTGTCCATCGCCGTGCTGCAAATCGGGCAACGGTGCTTGGCGCGCAGCACTCGAGACTCACCTTCATCGTCATCGGCAGCCACTTCGTTGCCGGGCACCAGGTTGATGGTTTCCTTACAACGCTCTTTCGGCGGTAACGCATAGCCAGAACAGCCGAGGAAAACACCGGTCGAGGCAGTGCGGATCATCATCGGGCGACCGCACGCCTTGCAGGCGATATCGGTTGGTGTGGGCTGATTAGCGCGCATGCTGCGCTCATCATCCGATGAGGAAGCTGCCTTCAGCTTGGTACTGAAATCAGCGTAAAAGTCATCCAGCACCTGTTTCCAGATGACCTCGCCCTGGGCGACGTCATCAAGCGATTCTTCCATACGTGCAGTGAAGCCGTAGTCCATCAGATTGGGGAAGCTTTCACCCAAACGCTCGGTCACGATGTCACCCATCTTCTCGGCGTAGAAACGGCGGTTATTCAGCGTTACATAACCGCGATCCTGAATGGTCGAGATGATGGATGCGTAGGTAGACGGGCGGCCAATGCCGCGTTTCTCCAGCTCCTTCACCAGACTCGCCTCGGCATAACGTGCCGGTGGTTTGGTGAAGTGCTGCTTGGGCTCCAGCTGCTGCAATGCCAACAGGTCCTCTACATTGATATCGGGCAGCACCTCGTCCTCGCCCCCCTTGCCCTGCGGCGGCAGCACCTTGGTGTAACCGTCAAACTTGAGGATGCGGCCCTTGGCGCGCAGCTCGAAGTCACCAGCAGCAACCTGAATGCTGGTAGACAGGTATTTGGCCGGTGTCATCTGACACGCCACAAACTGACGCCAGATCAGCTCGTAGAGACGCTCGGCATCGCGCTCCATGCCTTTCAGGTCAGCCTGCTTGAGCTTGACGTCAGAAGGCCGGATAGCTTCGTGCGCTTCCTGTGCGCCTTCCTTGCTGCTATAGGAATTGGGCTTCTCGGGCAGGTAATCCTTGCCGAAGGTTTTCTCGATATAACCACGCGCCATGCTGACGGCATCGGCCGATAGATTGGTCGAGTCGGTACGCATGTAGGTGATGTAACCTGCTTCGTACAAGCGTTGGGCCATCATCATGGTCTTTTTCACGCTGAAACTCAGGCGCGTGCTGGCAGCCTGCTGCAGCGTGGAGGTAATAAAAGGTGCGTTAGGGCGCGAGCTCGTCGGCTTGTCTTCGCGCTTGAGAACGCGATACTCGGCTTTTTCCAGCAAGGCCAGCGCAGCATCAGCTTGCGCCTTGTCCGTTGGCCTGAATGCCTCTCCGGCCTGTTTTACCACCTCAAAACGTACAGCCTCAGCTTTGGGCGTGTGCAGTTGCGCGTGAATCTCCCAGAACTCTTCTGGAATAAAGGCGCGAATCTCGCGCTCGCGGTCCACGATCAGCTTTACTGCGACCGACTGCACGCGACCGGCAGACAGGCCACGGGCAATTTTCTGCCACAGCAGTGGCGATACCATGTAACCAACTACGCGATCCAGAAAACGGCGCGCCTGCTGCGCGTTAACCCGGTTCAGATCCAATTCGCCCGGTTTGGAGAAGGCGTCCTGAATGGCTTTCTTGGTGATTTCGTTAAAGACTACACGCTTATAACGGCTATCGTCGCCGCCAATACTTTCCCGCAGGTGCCAGGCAATCGCCTCCCCCTCGCGGTCCAAATCCGTTGCGAGATAGACGGTGTCGGCGTCCTTGGCCAGGCGGCGCAGTTCGTCGACCACCTTTTCCTTGCCGGGCAAAATCTCGTAGTGCGCTGCCCAGCCGTTGTCCGGGTCCACGCCCATACGCTTGACCAGTTGCGCGCGCGCCTTGGCCTGCTTTTCCTGCTCGCTGGCTGGTGCCGCCTTGCGACCACCTTTGGGTTTGCTCTCGGTCTTGGCGCTGCCGCTGGTGGGCAGATCGCGAATATGACCGATACTCGACTTCACGATGAAATCGTGACCAAGATACTTGTTGATCGTCTTGGCCTTGGCCGGTGATTCCACAATGACCAGTGCTTTTCCCATAGGTAATCGTTTTCCTGACTCAAGCTGGTTGAATGGCCTACAAATTTTTGCAGCGCTGCCGTAACGGGTACCGCCGGCCGCCGGAGTGGCCAGAGCCTACACGTCTTCGCTGATAAAGGTAAAGCGCGGATATCTTTTGCCGTCAACCTCTACACATTCTTCGAACATGGCCTGCGGCCGTACCCAAAGATCGAAATTGCCGTAGAGCGTGCGATAAACCACCAGCGTCTCTTCAGTCTCTGAATGGGTCGCCAGGCCAATCACCTCGTAGTCCTTTCCTTTATAGTGCCGATAACGTCCGGGACGCATTACTAACCCTCCTCTATTGATGGCAGCCCTTGCCAAGCATCTGTCACACATAAAAAAGCCGAGGCCCAAGGCCTCGGCTTTAGTCACATCAGGACCGAGTTAAACGCGCTCAAACACGGTAGTGATGCCCTGGCCCAGACCAATACACATGGTCGAGATGCCGATGGTGCCCTGATTTTGCTTCATCACGTTCAGCAGCGTGCCGGAGATACGCGCACCGGAACAGCCGAACGGGTGACCCAGAGCGATAGCGCCGCCGTGCAGGTTCACCTTTTGCTCCATCTGATCAAGCAGTTTCAGGTCCTTCAGAACTGGCAGTGCCTGGGCGGCGAAGGCTTCGTTCAGCTCGACAAAGTCAACGTCGTCCATGCTCAGGCCAGCACGCTTCAGCGCTTTCTTGGTCGCGGGAACCGGACCATAACCCATGATCGCCGGATCAACACCAGCCACCGCCATGGAACGGATTACCGCCAGCGGCTCCAGACCCAGGGCCTGTGCGCGCTCAGCGGACATCACGATCATGCAGGACGCGCCGTCAGTGATCTGCGAAGAAGTACCGGCAGTCACGGTACCGCCCTTGGGATTGAACGCCGGGCGCAGTGCGGCCAGGCTTTCCAGGGTGGTTTCCGGGCGAATGGTTTCGTCAGTGGTGAACAGCTTCAGGAAGCCGTTCTCGTCGTGACCTTCCATCGGAATGATCTCGTCCTTGAAGTTGCCTTCAACGGTCGCCTTGTGAGCCAGACGGTGAGAGCGCTCACCGAAGGCGTCTTGCTGCTCGCGGGTGATGCCATGCATCTTGCCCAGCATTTCAGCGGTCAGGCCCATCATGCCGGATGCCTTGGCAGCATACAGCGACATGGCCGGGTTCGGATCAACCCCGTGCATCATGCTGACGTGACCCATGTGCTCAACACCACCGACCACAAACACATCACCGTTACCGGTCATGATGGCTTGGGCGGCGGTGTGCAGCGCGCTCATGGAAGAACCGCACAGACGGCTGACCGTCTGCGCTGCGCTGGTGTGCGGGATCGGCGTCATCAGCGAAGCCATGCGGGCGATGTTCCAGCCCTGCTCCAGGGTCTGGTTTACACAGCCCCAGATCACATCTTCCACCTCTGCCGGATCGATCTTCGGGTTACGCGCCAGCACGCCGGTGATTAGGTTGGCTGACAGGGTTTCGGCACGTACGTTGCGGTACATACCACCCTTGGAGCGACCCATCGGGGTGCGGCCGAAGTCGACAATAACAACGTCTCTCGGATTCAGGCTCATAGATTTACTCTCGCTGTTAACCGAAGAATTTCTGGCCGGTCTTCGCCATTTCACGCAACTTTTCAGTCGGTGCATACATGGCGCCGAACTCGGCGTATTTGTCTGCCATGGCCACAAACTCGGCCACACCAATGGTATCGATATAGCGCAGTGCGCCACCGCGGAAGGGCGGGAAGCCAATACCGTAGATCAGGCCCATGTCTGCGTCGGCAGCCGACTCGACGATGCCGTCTTCCAGGCAGCGCACGGTTTCCAGACACAGCGGAACCATCATGATCTCGAGGATTTCCTCGTCGGTGAACTCGCGCTGCTCCAGTACCACGGGCTTGAGCAGTTCGTAGGTTTCGGGGTCGACTACCTTCTTCGGCTTACCCTTCTTGTCCATCTCGTACGCGTAGAAGCCCTTGCCGGTCTTCTGACCCAGACGGTTGGCTTCGTACATGACATCAACCGCGGTCTTGGTCTTGTCAGCCATACGGTCGGGATAACCCTCAGCCATCACATCACGACCGTGGTGACCGGTATCCATGCCAACGACATCCATCAGGTACGCCGGGCCCATCGGCCAGCCGAATTTCTCCATGACCTTGTCGACGCGCTGGAAGTCTGCACCCATATTGATCAGACGGGCAAAACCGCCGAAGTAAGGGAACAGAATGCGGTTGACCAGGAAGCCAGGGCAGTCGTTGACCACAACCGGCGTCTTGCCCATCTTCTTGGCGTAGGCCACGGTGGTAGCAATTGCCTTCTCGCTGGACTTCTCGCCGCGAATCACCTCAACCAGCGGCATCATGTGCACGGGGTTGAAGAAATGCATGCCGCAGAAGTTCTCGGGACGCTTGAGCGCCTGAGCCAGATAGGTAATGGAGATGGTCGAGGTATTGGAGGCGATGATCGCATCGTCACGCACCTGACCTTCAACCTCAGCCAGTACAGCGTGCTTGACCTTGGGGTTCTCAACCACTGCCTCAACCACCACGTCGACTTCCTTGAAATCACCGTAGGACATGGTTGGGCGAATGGCGTTGAGCGCCTTGGCCATTTGCTCAGGCTTCATGCGGCCTTTGGCCACGCGCTTGCCGAGCAGCTTGGACGCTTCGTCCAGACCCAGCTGGATGCCTTCCTCACGGATATCCTTCATCAGGATAGGCGTACCCTTCACAGCAGACTGGTAAGCAATACCGCCGCCCATGATACCGGCACCCAGAACAGCACCCAGTTTCACGTCGCCAGCTTGCTTGTCGTACTGTTTGGCCTTGTGCTTGAGCGCCTGATCGTTCAGGAACAGACCTACCAGGCTCGCCGCCACAGTGGTCTTGGCCAGCTTGGCAAAACCGGCAGCTTCAATTTCCAGCGCTTTCTCACGGCCATGGTTGGCCGCTTTCTGGATAGTCTTGATGGCTTCAACCGGCGCCGGATAGTTCGGGCCAGCCTGACCGGCAACAAAACCCTTGGAGGTTTCGAAGGCCATCATCTGCTCGATGGTGTTGAGCTTGATCTTTTCCAGCTTGGGCTGACGCTTGGCCTTGTAGTCCAGCTCGCCGGACAGCGCACGCTTGATAATATCCAGCGCGCCTTCTTTCAGTTTGTCGTCGGCAACAACGGCATCAACGGCACCCATTTTCAGCGCCTTGTCTGCACGCTGCTCGGTGCCGCCGCAAATCCATTCAATGGCGTTATCAACACCAATCAGGCGCGGCAGACGAACAGTACCGCCAAAGCCCGGATAGATACCCAGCTTCACTTCCGGCAGGCCGATCTTGGCGCTGGCAGCCATGACCCGGAAATCCGCCGCCAGACACATTTCCAGACCACCACCCAGCGCAATGCCATTGATTGCAGCAACGGTGGGTACATTCAAATCTTCAAAGGCATTGAAGATCTTGTTCGCCTCCAGATTGCCGGCTACCAGGTCTTCTTCCGGCAGCTTGAAGGTGTTGACGAACTCGGTGATGTCGGCGCCGACGATGAACACGTCCTTGCCACTGGTGACGATAACGCCCTTCACATCACTGTTGTTTTGAATGGCCTCGACTGCCGCTTGCAACTCGGACAGTGTGGCGCTGTTGAACTTGTTGACTGACTCGCCCTGCAGATCAAATCTGAGCTCGACAATGCCGTCTTCAAGACCTTGAACCGTGATGGCTTTACCTTCGTAAATCATCAACTGATCTCCACGCTATGAAAGCACATGAGAAACACCAGTCCCGCTCCCGGCAAATAAAGCCGGTGGAACACTGATGTCATGAACGATCCCGATACCTGGGAAACAATGAACTGAAAATTCATACAACCGTTTGATTCGGGTGCGCACACCTTCTGCCAAAAGCACGCAGTTGTCAATCGGGCCACTGGCAAGCGCTACGTATGCGCGCCTGAAAAACCGCAAAAAAATCAGAAATTATTTTTTTAAAACACAAGCTTACGGGGAATTCTTGAGACTAAAACTGCGGGCAATACAAAAGTGCCACTATAAGACTCAAACACCCACTTTAGCAGCTCGAAAGCGCGCAGCAAGGGCATGATGCGCGCCAGCGGCACCCCGCATCACCAGCGCGCTATACCCTGCCCAGCAACGGCGTTATGCTGAACGGCACACGGCAGCAAAACAGGCTGCACGCAGCACAGCAACACTGCTAGTATCCGCAAAAAAAGGAGAAATGCCGATGCTGTACTCACACGTGCTGGTGGCGGTGGACTTGATCGAAGAATGCCGCGCCGTTGCCGACCACGCCATGAAGCTGGCCAAGGCGCTGGATGCCAAGCTATCGCTGTTGCACGTCGTAGAACCGCTGGCGATGGCCTATGGTGGCGATGTCCCCATGGACCTTTCGATGCTGCAACAGCAGCAATTCGAGCAGGCCAAGGAGCGTATGCAACTCTTTGCGGCAGACTACGATCTCCCTGAGGATTGCCTGCAAATTGCCTTTGGGCATCCGCGTCAGGAAATCCACCGGGTCACCGAAGAACAGGGTTGCGATCTGATTGTCGTCGGCAGCCACGGTCGCCACGGCCTGGCCCTGTTACTCGGCTCCACGGCCAACGATGTCTTGCACGGCGCGCCGTGCGATGTGATCGCCGTGCGTCTGGGCAAAAAAAGCTGAGGCTTTCCTTGCCCGCGGCACACTTCAAGCCAAAAGCTTAGATCCTAAACCCGCATGCCCCGCTTGTAGCTTGTAGCCGAGGAGCGGGGCCGGCAGCTCAGCCGCCCGCCTGCTCCTCCAACTCCGCCCAGCGCTCCATCGCCGCGTCCAGCTCCTGCTGCTTGTGCTCTGCCTGTGCCAGCACCTTGGCCGTCATATCGTGGGACTGCTGATAGAAACCAGGATCGGCAATCTGTTGCTGCAGCGCTGCCAATTCGTTTTCGAGTTTTTCCAGCGTGGCTGGCAAGGCATCCAGCTCGCGTTGCAGCTTGTAGCTGAGTTTGGCCTTGGGCGCAGCAGTAGCGGCAGCCGCCGGTGCAGCAACTGGCGCTGCCGGCGTCTCGGGCTGCGCTGGAGTTTTACTGTCTTCACCCCATTCGGCCAGGCTTTCAATACGTCCGCCCTGGCGCAGCCAGTCGGCGTAACCGCCAACGTACTCACGCACCTTGCCGTTACCCTCGAATACCAGGCTGCTGGTTACCACGTTATCCAGAAAGGCCCGGTCGTGACTGACAATCAAGACGGTGCCGTCAAAGCCGGCCAGTACTTCTTCCAGCAACTCCAGAGTTTCCACGTCCAGGTCGTTGGTCGGCTCATCCAGCACCAGCATATTCGCCGGCTTGCTGAACAGACGCGCCAACAACAGCCGCGCGCGCTCGCCACCTGACAGCGCCTTGACCGGGGTACGCGCGCGCTCTGGCGAGAACAGGAAGTCGCCCAGATAACTGATCACGTGGCGGCGGTCGCCATTGATCTCGATGAAGTCACGCCCTTCGGAAATGTTGTCGATAACGGTTTTTTCCGGCTCCAATTGGTCGCGCAACTGATCAAAGTACGCAACCTCCAGCTTGGTGCCGCTGTGAATCTTGCCGCTGTCGGGCTGTAACTTGCCCAGCAGCAGTTTGAGCAGCGTACTTTTACCGCAGCCGTTGTTGCCTATCAGGCCGATGCGGTCCCCGCGGATAATATTCATCGACAGGTCCCGCACCAGCGGCGTACGCCCAGGCCAGGCAAAGTTGATGTGCTCCACTTCAATAACGCGCTTGCCTGAGGCATCGGCGGTTTCCAGCTGAAAGCTGGCCTTGCCCTGACGCTCGATACGCTGGGCGCGCTCGTCACGCATGGCCTTCAGAGCCCTTACACGACCTTCATTGCGGGTGCGTCGTGCCTTGATGCCCTGACGAATCCACACTTCTTCCTGCGCCAGCTTCTTGTCGAACAATGCATTGGCGGTGGCTTCAGCGGCCAGCTGCTGCTCCTTGTGCTCAAGAAAGCTGTGGTAGTCCCCTACCCAGTCGATCAACTGACCGCGATCCAGCTCCAGGATACGGGTGGCCAGGGCCTGTAAAAACTGGCGGTCGTGGGTAATAAAGAGGACGGCACCCCGGAAATCGAGCAACACCTGTTCCAGCCAGGCAATGGTATGAATATCCAGGTGGTTGGTCGGCTCATCCAGCAGCAGCACATCAGGCTCGGCCACCAGCGCTTGAGCCAGCAGCACCCGCCGTCGCCAACCGCCGGACAACTCAGACATCTGCTTGTCTTCCGGCAACCCAAGCCGCGTCAGTGTGGTTTGCACCAATTGGTCCAGCCGCCAGCCGTCTTTGGCTTCCAGGCGCTCCTGCACCTTCTCCAGTCGCGCCAACTCAGCGTCACCCATATCACCGGTGATCAGATGATGGTACTCAGCCAGCAGCTCGCCGACCCCAGCGAGACCTGCGGCGACAACGTCGTAGACAGTTTTGTCGTCCGCCTTGGGCAGCTCCTGCGGCAACTGACCGATTTTTAGCCCAGGGGCAAACCAGATTTCACCTTCGTCCGCCGGTTGGTCGCCATCGATCAGGCGAAACAGACTGGACTTGCCCGCGCCATTGCGCCCGATCAGACACACCCGCTCACCCCGGTCGAGCTGAAAGCTGACCTTCTCGAGTAGCGGATTGAGGCCGAAGGCCAGCGAGACATCGGTAAAAGAGAGAAGAGCCATAACGCACCTGTGATTGAATCAGACGCGCATTCTACCCGTAGCTAGGCCAGTCTGTAACAAATGCCCACGAATTCGCCCCGCTGCCCCTTTTTTGCCGTGGGGCAAAAAGCTAAGCTGTGAACACAGGTTCGTCGTCCGTAGCCTCTGTCTGCGAGCACCTGACATTCACCCGGCCCTCGGTTGCCTTCCCGGCAGGATTACTATGCACAGCAACATCCGTTTATACCCAGCCATTCTGCGTTACCTGCTGACAGCCAGCCTGTTGCTCGCCAGCTGCCTTGCCCAAGCCGGCAAGCTGGAAACCCAGCGTGTACTCTACGACCAGGCGATGGCAGCCATCGAAAAAGGCGACATGAGCCGCTATCGCCAGCTTGAGGGCGGGCTGCGCGATTACCCACTGTACGGTTACCTGGTGCAAGCAGATCTGAATCGCAACTTCAGCAGCGCCTCGGATGAGCAAATCAGTGTATTTCTGCGCACCTACGGCGACCTGCCTTTTGCCAACCGCCTGAAAGCGCGTTGGTTGGAACGGCTCGCCAAGCAGGCCAAATGGACTACCTTCGAGCAAAATTACACTGCCGCAAACAAGAGCGCGGCACTCGATTGCCAGGCTGCCATGTACCGCTGGCACAATGGTGATCGCGTGGGCGCCATGCAGCAGGCACAGGCACTCTGGACCGTTGGTCGATCACAACCGAACGCCTGCGACCCGCTATTTGAGCGCTGGCAACAAGCCGGCGGCCGCACCGAAGATGTAGTCTGGCAACGTATTCGCCTCGCCCTGCTCTATCGCCAGGATGGGCTGGCACGCTATCTGACCAAGCTGATGCCTGGCCAGCAAGCGCTGGCCGAGCGCTTCGTAGACACCGCTACCAAACCAACGCTGCTGCGCCAAAGCGCCAATTATCGGGTAAATGCCAACCAGCCAGCAGACAAGCTCACCGACATCGTCACCGTCTCGCTGCGCCGCCTGGGCCGTGACGACAGCCAGGCAGCACTGGAAATCTGGCCGCTTTACAAGGACCTGCCCTACACCGAGGACGATCGCCTGGCGATCACCCGCGACATTGGCGTACGCCGCGCGCGCAAAATTGACCCGGCCGCGCTCACCTTCATGGCCACCAACGACCCGTTGATGAAGGACGATGAAATCAGCGAGTGGCGCATCCGCCTGGCCCTGCGCACACGCAACTGGGACATAGCCCGCTCACTGACCCAGCAGATGCCCGCTTCAATGGCCAGCCAGAGCCGCTGGCGCTATTGGAAACTGCGCAGCGCGCAACTGGCTTCCAGCGACGCAGGCGAGCTGATCAATGAATACAAGGCTCTGGCCCAGGAGCGCGACTTTTATGGCTTTCTGGCGGCTGAGCGCAGTGGTCAGCCCTACGCCCTTAACCACGTCAGCGCACCGGTATCCGATCAGCAACTGGCCGACCTGAAAGCCCTGCCCAGCACCCAGCGCGCCTACGAGTTCCTCGGCCGCGGCGAAGTAGTCAACGCCCGCCGCGAGTGGTACCACGCCGGTGATAACTTCAGCCGTGAGCAGCTGATGGCCCAGGCCAAGTTGGCCCGTGAGATGGCTTGGTACTTCCCCGCGATTCGCGGCATCAGTATTGCCGAATATTGGGACGATCTGGATATTCGCTTTCCGATGGCGTACCAGGAGCCGATCATGCAGCAGGCGCGGGCACGTCAGATCAACTCCACCTGGGTCTACGCGATTACCCGCCAGGAAAGCGCCTTCATGGCCGACGCCCGCTCGCACGCCGGCGCCATGGGGCTGATGCAACTGATGCCTGCCACGGCGCGCGAGACCGCACGCCAATATGATATTCCCTACAGCAGCACCAACGACGCCCTGATACCCGAACGCAACATTGCCCTCGGCACGGCCTATCTGTCTCGCCTCAACGGCCAGTTCAGGGGTAACCGGGTGTTAGCCTCAGCCGCGTACAACGCCGGGCCCGGGCGCGTGCGTCAATGGACCAACGGTATGGGCAGCCTGCCGGCGGATGTCTGGGTAGAGGCCATCCCGTTCGATGAGACGCGCAAGTATGTGCAGAGTGTGCTGAGTTACGCGGTCATTTATGGGCAGAAGCTGGGCATCAAGCAGAGCGTGATGGAGCAGCACGAGCGTTATCTGGAGTTCTGAGTACTGGAGTCCTAGACCTAGGACTCCAGTAACTGCAAGCGGGCGCGCACGGTTTCCACCAGTTGATCTGGCTGGAATTTGGAGAGGAAGCCGTCGCAGCCCACTTTTTCGACCATCGCCTTGTTGAAGTTGCCCGACAGCGAGGTATGCAGCACTACGAAGAGGTCTTTCAAGCGGGGGTCTTTGCGAATTTCTGCGGTCAGCCGGTAACCGTCCATCTCGGGCATTTCAGCATCGGTAATCACCATCAACAAGCGCTGGTTCATATCTTCGCCCGTGTCTGCCCAGGCTTGCAGCATACGCAACGCCTTGAGGCCGTCGGTCGCCACGTGCATGGTTAGCTGCAGTTGCGCCAGAGTGTCGCGCAACTGGTTGATACCCGTCGGCGAGTCATCCACCAGTAACACTTCGCGGCCATGCGCCTTGCTCAGTAGCGGGTCTTCCAGCAGCTCTTCACTCACGCGGGTGTTGAACGGCACGATCTCGGCCAACACCTTCTCGACATCGATGATCTCCACCAGACGCATGTTCTCAAGGCGGGTGATAGCGGTGAGGTAATGCGCCCGCCCTGCCCCTTTGGGCGGCGGCTGCACGGTATCCCAGTTGAGATTCATGATGCGATCGACACTGCCGACCAAGAAGGCCTGCACGGAAAGATTGTATTCGGTAACGATAATGGTGCTGTCACGTTTGGCTTCAATTGGCTGCAAGCCAATAGCGCCAGAGAGGTCAATCACCGGAATGGTTTGACCGCGCAGGTGAATCACCCCGGCCACATGGGGATGTCGCTGCGGCATCTGCGTAAGCGCGGGCAGCGTCAGTACTTCGCGAATCTTGAAAACATTGAGCGCAAACAGCTGGGGACCGGAAAGTTGAAACAACAAGATCTCAAGTCGGTTCTCGCCAACCAGCCGAGTGCGCGAATTGACCGTATCCAGAACCCCTGCCATAACCTATGCCTCGCAACGAGCAGCAGATAGCAAGATGCCATCCGTTTTGCCCAGTATAGCCACAGTTAGCCGGGTCTGGACAGATGCCGCAAAGTCGCGACCCAATTAGTAGTAGGCGTTTTCCGTTACGCTGTGATCGGTAGAGTCTCGCACGCCGGTCAGCTCGGGGATTCGCGCTACCAGGGTCTTCTCGATACCTTCCTTGAGCGTCACATCGACCATACCGCAGCCCTGACAACCACCGCCAAATTGCAGAATGGCGATACCGCCCTCCACCACGTCAATCAGTTTTACATCGCCACCGTGACTGGCCAGGCCCGGGTTGATTTCGGTCTGCAGCAGGTAGTTGATCCGCTCGTTTAGCGGACTGTCTTCGTTGACCATCGGCACCTTGGCGTTCGGCGCCTTGATGGTCAATTGACCACCCATGCGGTCGGTGGCGTAGTCGACCAGCGCCTCTTCCAGAAACGGCTCGCTGACCGCGTCGACCCAGACATTGAACGCCTCCAACGCGATCATGCGATCTTCCGGCTTCTCTTCGCCCGGCTTGCAGTAGGCGATACAGGTCTCGGCGTAGGGCGTCCCTGGCTGGGTAATGAACACCCGAATACCCACGCCGTCCGTATCCTGTTTGGATAGCAGATCAGCCAGGTAGTCCTGCGCGGATGGGGTGAGAATAATGCCTGCCATGAAATGCCTCGTGCTCTATGACTTGAGCGCCTAGTGTAAGGGAAGCCCGGCCACGAATAAAGTCCCACCTTTTTACTTGGTTATTATTTAACCCCCATCAATGACCCAATCGGGCCGCCGGCTGGGCAATTCAGAGTTTGCGCTGCGCGTGCTATCATTGCCGGCTTTTCGGCGTGTAACCTTGGAGTACCCATGTCTGACCGCACCACTCGCTTGACCGCACTCAATGAGGCTCTGCAGCAACGCATTTTGATCCTCGACGGCGGCATGGGCACCATGATTCAGGCCTACAAGCTCGAGGAAGAGGACTTTCGTGGTGAGCGCTTTGCCGATTGGCCGAGCGATCTCAAGGGCAACAACGACCTGCTGGTATTGACCCGCCCCGACGCCATCGGCGCCATGGAAAAGGCCTATCTTGACGCCGGCGCCGACATTATCGAGACCAACACCTTCAACTCGACGCGGGTGTCGCAAGCCGACTACGGCATGCAGGAACTGTCTTACGAGCTGAATCTGGAAGGCGCCCGCCTGGCGCGCAAGGTCTGTGACGAAAAGACCCTGGAAACACCTGACCGCCCACGCTTTGTGGCCGGCGTACTGGGGCCAACCAGCCGCACCTGCTCGATCTCACCGGATGTAAACAACCCGGGGTTTCGCAACATCACTTTCGATCAACTGGTCGAGAACTACGTCGAGTCCACCCGCGGCCTGATCGAAGGCGGGGCTGATCTGATTCTGATCGAGACCATCTTCGATACCCTGAATGCCAAGGCAGCGATCTTCGCCGTGCAGCAGGTTTTCGAGGACATGGGCGTCGAATTGCCGATCATGATCTCCGGCACCATTACCGACGCTTCTGGCCGCACCCTGTCCGGCCAGACCACCGAAGCCTTCTGGAATTCGGTGCGCCACGCCAAGCCGATCTCTGTGGGCCTGAACTGCGCGCTTGGCGCCAAGGATCTGCGCCCCTACCTGGAAGAGTTGTCAAACAAGGCTGAGACCTACACCTCGGCGCACCCCAACGCTGGCCTGCCCAACGAATTTGGCGAATACGACGAAACGCCGGAAGAAATGGCCGTCGTGGTAGAAGAATTTGCCGCTGCGGGCTTCCTGAACATCGTTGGCGGCTGCTGCGGCACCACGCCTGCGCACATCAAGGCGATTGCCGAGGCAGTAGCCAAGCACCCACCGCGCGCTATCCCCGAGATTCCCAAGGCCTGCCGCCTGTCGGGTCTGGAGCCCTTCACCATTGACCGCAGCTCGCTGTTCGTCAACGTGGGTGAGCGCACCAATATCACCGGCTCCGCCCGCTTTGCCCGGCTGATTCGCGAAGACAATTACACCGAAGCACTGGAAGTTGCGCTGCAGCAGGTCGAGGCCGGCGCGCAGATCATCGACATCAACATGGACGAGGGCATGCTCGACTCCAAGGCGGCGATGGTCACCTTCCTCAACCTGATTGCTGGCGAGCCGGACATCTCGCGCGTGCCAATCATGATTGACTCCTCCAAGTGGGATGTCATTGAGGCCGGCCTGAAGTGCATTCAAGGCAAGGGCATCGTCAACTCGATTTCCATGAAGGAAGGCATCGAGCAGTTCAAACAACACGCCCGTCTATGCAAGCGCTATGGCGCCGCCGTCGTGGTCATGGCCTTTGATGAGCAGGGCCAGGCGGATACGGCCGCGCGCAAGCAGGAAATCTGCCAGCGCTCCTACGACATCCTGGTCAACGAGGTGGGCTTTCCACCGGAAGACATTATCTTCGACCCCAACATCTTTGCCATCGCCACCGGGATCGAAGAGCACAACAACTACGCGGTCGATTTTATCGACGCCTGCGCCTACATCCGCGATAACCTGCCCTATGCACTGACCTCCGGCGGTGTATCGAACGTATCCTTCTCGTTCCGTGGCAACAATCCGGTGCGTGAAGCCATCCACTCGGTATTCCTGTTCCACGCCATCAAGAACGGCCTGACCATGGGCATCGTCAACGCCGGCCAGCTGGAAATTTACGACGAAATTCCGGCCGAGCTGCGCGACTGCGTGGAGGATGTGGTACTCAACCGCACCGCAAACGGCACCGAAGCCCTGCTGGACATCGCCGACAAGTACAAGGGCGATGGCAGCGTCAAGGAAGCAGAAACCGAAGAATGGCGCAGCTGGGAGGTCAACGCCAGGCTGTCGCATTCGCTGGTTAAAGGCATCACCGCCTGGATTGTGGAAGACACTGAAGAAGCACGCCAGCAGGCCAGCCGCCCGATCGAAGTCATCGAGGGCCCATTGATGGCCGGGATGAACGTGGTGGGCGATCTGTTCGGTTCGGGCAAGATGTTCCTGCCGCAGGTAGTGAAGTCTGCCCGCGTGATGAAGCAGGCGGTGGCGCATCTGATCCCCTTTATCGAAGCCGAGAAGGGCGACACGCCCGAGGCCAAGGGCAAGATTCTGATGGCCACGGTCAAGGGCGACGTGCACGACATCGGCAAGAATATCGTCGGTGTCGTGCTCGGCTGTAACGGCTACGACATAGTCGACCTGGGTGTAATGGTGCCGGCCGACAAGATCCTGCAGACCGCCATCGACGAGAAGTGCGACATCATCGGCTTGTCTGGCCTGATCACGCCGTCACTGGACGAGATGGTGCATGTAGCCCGCGAGATGCAACGCCGCGACTTCCATCTGCCATTGATGATTGGCGGCGCGACCACTTCCAAGGCGCACACTGCGGTCAAGATCGACCCCAAATATCAGAATGACGCCGTCATCTATGTGACCGATGCCTCGCGCGCAGTAGGGGTAGCTACCACCCTGTTGTCCAAGGAGCTCAAGCCGGACTACGTACGCCAGGTCCGCGAAGACTACGCCGTGGTCCGCGAGCGCACTGCCAACCGCAGCGCACGCACCGAATATCTGAGCTACCAGCAGGCCATTGAAAACGGTCTGCAGCTGGATTGGCAGAACTATCAGCCCCCGGCGCCGCAGGTAAAAGGGGTGCAGGTACTCGACAATATCGACCTCAGCGTGCTGGCCGAATACATCGACTGGACTCCTTTCTTTATTTCCTGGGATCTGGCCGGCAAGTATCCGCGCATTCTGGATGATGAAGTGGTCGGCGAAGCCGCCCGCTCACTGTTCAGCGATGCCCAGGCAATGCTGAACAAGCTGATCGATGAAAAACTGATTACCGCCCGCGCGGTATTCGGCTTCTGGCCGGCCAATCAGGTCGACCATGACGACATCGAACTCTACGACGACGCCGGACGACCCATCGCCAAGCTGCATCATCTCCGCCAGCAGACGATCAAGCCCGACGGCAAGCCAAGCTTCTCGCTGGCTGACTTTGTCGCGCCAAGGGATAGCGGCAAGACCGACTATGTGGGTGGCTTCATCACCACCGCCGGTATTGGTGCCGAGGAGGTAGCCAAGGCCTATCAGGACAAGGGCGACGACTACAACTCCATCATGGTCAAAGCGCTGGCAGATCGTTTGGCCGAGGCTTGTGCCGAGTGGCTGCACGAGCAGGTCCGGCGCAGCCATTGGGGCTATGCACCGGATGAGGCGCTGGAAAACAACGATTTAATCCGTGAGAAGTACCAAGGTATTCGCCCTGCTCCGGGCTACCCGGCCTGCCCGGACCATACCGAGAAAGCCACGCTGTTCAGCCTACTGGACCCACAGGGCGCCTCGGGTGTCACCCTGACCGAGCATTACGCGATGTTCCCGGCAGCGGCGGTCAGCGGCTGGTACTTTGCGCATCCACAGAGCCAGTATTTTGCCGTGGGCAAGATCACCAAGGATCAGGTCGAGTCCTACACTGCCCGCAAGGGCGATACCCAGGAGTCCGTTGAGCGCTGGCTGGCGCCCAACCTAAGCTACGACAACTGATTCGGGTGGCGCTTCTACCCAATCGCGGGCGACTGCAACGCATTGCCACCCTCGGTTTACCCATCATGGTTGGCATGCTGAGCCAGAGTCTGCTCAACCTGATTGATGCCGCCATGGTCGGCAGCCTCGGCAGCCAGGCGCTCGCCGGCGTAGGCCTGGGCAGCTACGCCAATTTCATGGCCGTGGCGCTAGTGATGGGATTGGGCGCCGGAGTGCAGGCGATGGTGGCCCGCCGCCAGGGAGAAGGCAATACCGCGCAAGCGGCGGCTCCGCTGAATGAGGGGCTGCTGATTGCGATGCTGATCGCCCTGCCCCTCACCTTGCTGTGCTGGACGCAAGCCGACACCATTATCCACTTGCTAGCCGACGACCCGGCCGTGGTGAGCATCGGCGCCAGCTACTTCCAGTGGCGTATCCTCGCCATTGCCGCAGTAGGCTGCAATTTTGCCTTTCGCGGTTACTGGAACGGCATTCACCGTGCCGGCATGTACCTGCAAATACTGATTATCATGCACCTGGCCAATGTACTGATCAGCTATGGCTTGATATTCGGCCGCTTCGGATTACCAGAACTGGGGGCGGAAGGCTCAGGCCTGGGCACCGCGATTGCGATGCTACTGGGCTCTGCACTGTATTTCATTATTACCTGGCAGGCCGGACGCGAGCACGGCTTCCTGCGTGCCAGGCCACATTGGCAGGGCATTCGCGCCATGCTGCGGCTGGCAACGCCCAACTCGCTGCAACAGTTCTTTTTTGCCTCGGGCATTACCATGCTGTTCTGGATCATCGCGCAGATCGGCACGGATGAGCTGGCCATCGCACATGTACTGGTAAACCTCGCGCTATTTTTGATACTGCCCGGCGTAGGCCTGGGCATGGCCGCCACCACACTGGTCAGCCATAGCCTGGGCGCGGGCAAACCCGACGAAGCTTACCGCTGGGGCTGGGATGTAGCGCGGATCGCCGTGCTGTCATTATTTGTCATGGGAATACCCTTCTGGCTCGCGCCGCATCTGGTGCTGGGCGTTTTTACTCAGGATGCTCAACTGATTGCGCTTGGCGAATGGCCCTTGCGCATTACCGGTATCGGCATGGGCCTGGACGCCACGGCCCTGGTCTTGACCCAGGCCCTGCTCGGCGCTGGCGCCAGCCGCACGGTGATGGGCGTGAACCTCGGCAGCCAATGGCTGATTTTCCTGCCGTGCGCCTACCTGGTGGGGCCTGTGCTGGGGGGTGGCTTGCTGGCGGTCTGGCTGTTGCAGTCAATTTACCGCTGTCTGACGTCGGTCATCTTTGCCGTCATGTGGCGTCGTCGCAGCTGGATCAACATCAAGCTCTGAGCCTCGCAGCCCTGCATGGACTGAAAGCGCCCTGGCAACTACGCTGTAGCCAGTAGCAACAGCTCGGAGTAACACCTGATGAACAAGCCGATGCAGGATCCGCCACCTCAGCAGCCCATGCGCTTTCGGGACACCTTGATGAGCGTGCTGGCCGCCGCGCTGGGCGTGCAGAGCAACCGGGCGCGCGAGCGCGACTTCAGCCAAGGTAAGCCCAGCCACTTCATCCTGCTGGGCGTTGCCTTTACCGGGCTATTCGTGTTGATCGTGCTGGGCGTGGTGAAGCTGGTGCTGCACCTATCAGGCGTCAGCTAAAGCGCCCGCCAATCTACCGGACACTTACTGCCCACTCACCCAAAAAACTGCCGTGGAAACGGCCAGCAGGATGAGTACGACGGCGGCAAAAGCATCCAGCCGACTGTCCTGTTGCGGGTTGTTCTGCAGGTCATGGTCGTTCATGGGATGGATATCCTCTATTATTGTTCTGGCAGTCCAAAAGCAGGGACTTCACTCAGTTAAGACCATTACCGCAAGGGGCACAAGAAGTGCCTGATATGTGCAAAAACAATCTAAAGATATAGATAAACATTCCTTTTGTGCATATTCAAAAACTGCTATTGTCTGCCCCGCCCGAGCCTGAAGGGACATAACTAGTTAAGGAGCCAACAGCGCTCCAAGCACAGGTTTCTGTATGTATATCTACGACGAATATGATCAGCAGATCGTTGAGGACCGCGTCAAGCAGTTCCGCGATCAGACCCGCCGTTATCTCGCCGGCGAATTGAGCGAAAGCGAATTCCTGCCACTGCGCCTGCAGAACGGTCTTTACGTGCAGCGCTATGCGCCCATGTTGCGGGTTGCCATTCCCTATGGCCTGGTTTCCGCCAAGCAGATGCGCAAACTGGCTCTTATCGCCCGTCAGTATGACAAGGGCTATGCGCATTTCAGCACCCGCCAGAACGTACAGTTCAACTGGCCGGCACTGGAAAACGTGCCGGAGATTCTCGCGCACCTGGCAGAAGTGCAGATGCACGCCATTCAAACCAGCGGCAACTGCATTCGCAACACCACGACCGATCAATTTGCCGGCGTTGCCGCCGACGAACTGGTCGACCCACGCCCCTGGTGTGAAATCATTCGTCAGTGGTCGACTTTCCACCCCGAGTTTGCCTTCCTGCCGCGCAAGTTCAAGATCGCCGTGAACGGCGCAGAACAGGATCGTGCAGCCATCGGCGTGCACGACATTGGCCTGAACGTAATCCAGAACGAAGCCGGCGAGATCGGTTTCCGCGTACTGGTTGGCGGCGGCCTGGGCCGTACGCCTATCGTCGGCTCGCAGATCTGCGATTTCCTGCCCTGGCAGCACCTGTTGACCTATCTCGACGCCATCTTGCGTGTGTACAACCGCTACGGCCGTCGCGACAACAAGTACAAGGCGCGCATCAAGATTCTGGTCAAGGCACTGACGCCGGCGGTATTTGCCGAGAAGGTCAACGCCGAATGGGCGCACACCAAAGACGGTGACACTACCCTGACCGAGCAGGAAGTGGCGCGCGTCGCTGCCCACTTCACCGCGCCCGAGTACGAAAGCTTTGCTGGCGACGATGCCGATTACCTGGCCAAACGCGACAGCGAGAAAGGTTTCAACAACTGGGCCATGCGTAATCTGCAAGCGCACAAGGTTCCGGGCTACGCCGCGGTCACCCTGTCACTCAAGCCCACCGCGGTTGCCCCTGGCGACGCCACCGACAAACAGATGGAAGCTGCCGCAGATCTGGCCGAGCGCTACAGCTTTAGCGAGCTGCGGGTAACCCATCAGCAGAATCTGGTGCTGGCCGACGTTCGTCAGAGCGATCTTTATGCCCTCTGGCAGGAATGCAAGGAGCTCGGGTTCGCTACACCCAACGTAGGTCTATTGACCGACATCATCTGCTGCCCCGGTGGCGACTTCTGCGCCCTGGCCAACGCCAAATCGATCCCGATTGCCGAAGCCATTCAGCGCACCTTCGATGATCTTGACTATCTGCACGACATCGGTGACCTCGACTTGAACATCTCAGGCTGCATGAACGCCTGCGGTCACCACCACGTGGGTCACATCGGTGTACTGGGTGTCGACAAGAAGGGCCAGGAGTTCTATCAGGTTTCGCTGGGCGGTAACAGCGGCCGCGATGCTTCGATTGGCCAGATTCTCGGCCCTTCTTTTGCCGCGGAAGAAATGCCCACGGTAGTGAGCAAGGTCATCGACGTTTACGTCCAGAACCGTACCCCCGAAGAACTGTTCCTCGATACCTTCCAGCGTATCGGCATGGCACCTTTCAAGGAGCGCGTTTATGCAGCGGCTAATTAAGAACGGCGAGATCATCGACGAGACCTGGCACCTGCTGCCCAAGGATGCCACGCTCGACGGCCTCTCCAACAGTGACGACCTTATCGTGCCCCTGGGTCTGTGGCTGGACCACGCGCACGCCCTCAAGGCGCGCGACGGCGGCCTGGGTGTCTGGCTGGACAGCGATGAAGAAGTGGAAGCCATTGCCGACGACCTGTCGCATTTTCAGGTAGTCGCGCTCAACTTCCCGGTATTCAGCGATGGTCGCAACTACTCCAATGCGCGCCTGCTGCGTGACCGCTACAGCTATCAGGGTGAAGTGCGCGCCATTGGCGATGTACTGCGTGACCAGTTGTTCTTCATGCGTCGCTGCGGCTTTGATGCCTTCGCATTGCGCGCAGACCGTGATCCGGTCGAGGCACTGGAGAGCTTCAAGGACTTCTCTGACACCTATCAGAGTGCCAGCGATCAGCCGTTACCGCTGTTTCGCCGTCGCCAGGCCTGAACAGCCAGGCATTAAAAAACCCGCCTCGGCGGGTTTTTTAATGCCTGAATCAAATATCAGCCGAGATTGACCAGGGTTCGGCCTACCATCTTGCCACCCAGAATGCGTTCGATTTCGGCGGGCAGATCAGCCAATGTGATTTCCTGTACCAACTCGCCCAAATCCAGCTTCCACTGCACCGACAGACGGTCCCACATGGACGCCTTGACCACCAGCGGCTGCTCGACCGAATCAATGCCCATCAGGTTGACGTTGCGCAGAATGAAGGGGAATACACTGCCCTGGAACTGTCCGCCGGCGGTCAAACCGCAACAAGCAACACTGCCGCCATAGCGCAGGGACTTGACCACGTTGAACAGGATCTCGCCGCCCACGGTGTCTACCGCGCCAGCCCACTGCTCCTTCAGCATCGGTTTGTCCTTACCGGCCTCCAGCGCCGTTCGATCGACAATCTGCTTAGCGCCCAAGCGGGTCAGAAAGTCCGCCTGCAGCGCTTTGCCCGTTGCCGCCGCCACCTCGTACCCAAGGCTCGAAAGCAGGGCAACAGCGATGCTGCCTACGCCCCCCGTGGCGCCGGTCACCAGCACCGGCCCCTGCTCCGGCGTCAGTCCGGCCTGCTCCAGCTTGTCGACACAGAGTGCGGCGGTTAGCCCCGCCGTACCCAGCACCATACTCTCGCGCAGCGAAAGCCCCTCGGGACGCTTCAGCACCCAGGCTGCCGGCACGCGGATGTACTGCCCAAAGCCGCCTGCGGTGTTCATGCCCAAGTCGTAACCGGTCACAATCACCTCATCGCCGACACTCAGCTCGCCTACCGAACTGGCCTCGACCACGCCTGCCGCATCGATACCTGGCGTGTGCGGAAAATTGCGGGTTACGCCCTTGTTGCCAGAGGCCGAGAGCGCATCCTTGAAGTTGAGCGATGAGTACTGCACACGAATGAGCACATCACCTGCCGGTAAGTCATCAATATGGCGGTTGCTTACAGCGGCGGTGTAGTTACCCTCCTCTTCGCTGACAACCAAAGCCTTGAACTCGGACATAACGCACTCCTACCAGAATCGTTGATTGTTGAAACGTGAGGCCCAGGTGAGCAGCAGGCGATCTGCCGCGTTGGCCATACCACCGGCCAGACGATCCTGCAGGCGCTTGCGCTGCTCGTAGTTGAGCTCAAACACATCAGCCTGACGTACCCGCTCGCTCAGGTACTGATCGCTGGTTTTCACTTCGTCAGCCAGGTGTTTGTCGAGCGCCTCGCTGCCAAACCAGACTTCGCCGGTAGCCACAGCCTCAATATCCAGGGCGGGTCGATAACGCGATACAAACCGCTTGAACAGCTGATGGATATTTTCGAGGTCTTCCTGAAACTTCTCCCGCGCCTTGTCGCTGTTTTCGCCAAACACGGTCAGCGTGCGCTTGTACTCGCCGGCGGTGAGCATCTCAAAGTCGACATCATGCTTTTTCAGTAGCCGGTTGAAGTTGGGCAACTGCGCCACTACGCCAATCGAGCCAAGCATGGCGAAGGGCGCAACCAGGATACGGTCGGCGATGCAGGCCATCATGTAACCACCGCTGGCAGCCACCTTGTCGACGGCAATAGTCAACGGGATGCCCGCCTCACGGATACGCACCAACTGCGAGGCTGCCAACCCGTAGGCATGCACCATGCCTCCACCGCTCTCAAGCCGGACCAGAATCTCATCCTGCGGCCGGGCCAGATCCAGCACGGCGGTTACTTCATGGCGCAGGTTCTCCAGCGCACTGGCTTTGATGTCACCGTGAAAGTTAAGCACATACAGCCGCCCCTTGGCGTCGCTAGCGGCGTCCTTGGCTTTGGCTTTGGCCTCCTGCTTGCGCTGTTTTTCCTGCGCCTTGCGAGCGCTCTTGCTGAGTACAGCGTGGCTGAGGCGCTCACTCATACGGCTGAACCTGTCGTTCACGCGCACTACGCTCAGACTACCTTCACTGCGCCGGGTACGGTCCTTGCTGGCGGCGATCACCAGCACGATCAACAGCACCACAACCAGCACTGTTACTGCCTTGGCCAAAAAGAAGAAGTACTGATCAAACCATTCCACAGGCATCTCCACACGGGTGTCTTTACTTTGCGTTCGAGCCCTAGCATACAGGATGCCGTCGGGGGACGAACATCAGCGACAGCGCAAAATTCAAACGCTTGTATGATTTTATGTTGACAGCCTTGTCGCTCTCCCCCTAACCTCAGTGCAGATTCAAAACAAGGCAGAATAACGTGGGCAGTATCTACCTGATCAGACATGGCCAGGCGTCGCTTGGCGCCGCCAACTACGACGTACTGTCGCCACTGGGCGTGCAGCAATCACGTTTGTGCGGTGAGTTCTATCAGCAGCAGGGCCTGCGATTTGACCGCACATACGCCGGCGAAATGCAGCGCCAGATCGATACTGGCCGCCATGCCCTGGCGGCGATGCAGCAGGCCGATACGCCCATCGCCATTGACGCCGCCTTCAATGAATACCACTCAGATCAGGTCGTCAGCACCTACCTGCCCAAGGTGATCGAGCGCATCCCGGAAGCCGAGTATTTCATCCAGAACGCCGGCGAGCACCGCAAGGAATTTCAGCGCGTGTTCAGCAGTGCGATCACCCTGTGGATTACCGATGACAGCGGCAGCACCGATTGCCCACCCTGGTCGGCCTTTGTCGAGCAGGTCGCCGCCGGCCTGCGAAGGGTAATGGCCGAGAACGCCGGTAGCGGACAAAACATCGCCATCTTTACCTCGGGCGGCACCATCACTGCCGCCCTGCAACTGATCACGCAGATGCCGGCTACCAGCGCATTCGAGCTGAACTGGCAAATCGTGAATACCTCTGTAAGCCGTCTACAATACCGTAAGGACAAGTTGAGCCTGGCTGCTTTCAATAGCCAGGCGCACCTGGATGTCCACCAGCGGTCCGAATGGGTGAGCTACAGATAACCCGGTCGGCACACTTATCTACGATTAAGTACCGTCCACCCAAGCCAGTAAAGGAACGACAGATGACTAGCGTTGCAGAAATCACCAGCAAGATGGAAACCAAGTTCAACTCAGCCGCTGCCGCCGGTCTGGATCTGGTTTTCCAGTTCAATATCGAAGACGACGAGAACTTCAACGTAACAGTCAAGGACGGCACCTGCGCCGTGGCCCAGGGCAACGCTGAAGACCCCAACGTGACCCTGATCATGGACAAGGACACCCTGGTCGGCGTGATGACCGGCGAAACCGACGGCATGCAGGCATTCATGTCTGGCAAGCTGCGCGCCGAAGGCGACATGATGCTGGCGCTGAAGCTGGGCGAGCTGTTCCCGGCCTGATCCGCAGAGCACGCATAACCGGAGACATGTCTCCGGTTTTTTTTGTCTGCGCATAGCGTCATAGGCCACACCCATTTAGCTGCAACACGCAATCTGATTAAACGCCCACATCCTTGTTCCGGGCATGGTGGTGGATTAGATTAGCCGATTGCATCAGCACCTCTCCGGCTAGTACCGGGTAGGGCTGGACCCGCTCTGACGGCCCAGCAGGCCCACACACAACAAGGATCCCCCCATGCAGAAGACCCAGCTTTTTGATCTCGACGGCAAGGTAGCCCTGGTCACCGGCGCCAGCCGTGGTATCGGCGAAGCCATTGCCAAGCTGCTTGCCCAGCAAGGTGCCCATGTCATCGTTTCCAGCCGCAAGATCGATGGCTGCCAGGCGGTAGCCGATGCCATCACCGCGGCTGGCGGCAAAGCCAGTGCGATCGCCTGCCACATCGGCGAAATGGAGCAGATCGTCAACACGGTAGCGAGCATCCGCGAGCAGTTCGGCAAGCTCGATATCCTGGTCAACAATGCAGCCACCAACCCGTACTTCGGCAACGTGCTGGATACCGACCTGTCTGCCTTTCAGAAGACCGTCGACGTCAATATTCGCGGCTACTTCTTCATGTCAGTCGAAGCGGGCAAGCTGATGCGCGAAAATGGTGGTGGCGCCATCCTCAACGTCGCCTCCGTCAACGGCATGGTGCCGGGCGATATGCAAGGCATCTACTCCATTACCAAAGCCGCAGTGATCAACCAGACCAAGGTATTTGCCAAGGAGTGCGCTCAGTTCGGCATTCGCTGCAATGCGCTGCTGCCAGGCCTGACCGACACCAAGTTCGCCTCGGCCCTGACCACCAACGATGCCATTCTGAAAACCGCATTGCAGCGCATTCCGCTGCGCCGCGCGGCCGATCCGTCTGAAATGGCAGGTACTGTGCTGTATCTGGTCAGCGATGCGTCCAGCTACACCACCGGTACGGCGATCAACGTCGATGGCGGCATGCTGGCCTGATCAGCTGGTAGTGCAGGAAGTGACTGCTGCCGGCGCAAGGCCGGCAGCAGGTATCAGTTGAAGCGTTTTAGCGCAGCCTTGGCCGCATGGTTCAGCGGAACTGGCGTCAGCCCAGTCGGGCCCAGTTCAAGAGAAAAGCGCGCGCCATCCACGAGCGGAATGAAACGAATTTCAAAGGCATCAGCTTCCAGCAGTCGATGCGCCTCCACTTGGTCAACCCAAACCCACAGGTCACGCCATGCGGGTGTACTGTGCAGATTCGGCAACAGGGTGCTACTGATGGCAGTGCTGTCGCGCTCCTGCTCCAGCGCCAGATAACGCCCAAGCAGCCGATGCAGACGATACCCATCTTGTAGTCCCAGGGCACTGCCCAAGCCGTGCCAGCGCAGCACTTGCGCCTCAAGCTCCCACAGATCACCGGCTATCCGTACCTTGTTACTGCCCTGCGCGCCCTCGAGCACAGCTTCAAACTGCTGATTGCCGATCTTGCTAAAGCTCAGCGTACCGACAGTGGCCGCCTTCGGCTCGATCTCGGCAAAGTGTTGCAGATCCCAGGCAGCGAGCCCTACTGCGACCGAAAGCGCCAACAGCGCCAACAGCAAATTCCCCTTCAGCCAGCTGAGCAACCATTGCAGACGCCAGCCGAAGCGCAGCGCCAGCAGGGCCAGTAACGCCCCTACACAGCCCAGCAGTATTGCCAACCCTAGATATTGCATCGCCGCTCCCCAGCCAGATCAGGCGGGCACGGGAGGCGCCTCACGACCCTCCCGTTGCGCCAGATAACAGTCAATAAGCCAGCGTGAGATGGTACCGCGTGGCGGAATGCTCGGCAGCTCATCTACCGACCACCAATGTGCTTCCTCTATTTCACCCGGCTGCGGCACAATTTCGCCACCGGCGTACTCAGCATGAAAACCAAGCATCAAAGAATTGGGGAACGGCCAGTTCTGGCTACCCAGGTACCGCAAATTGGTGACCTCAAGATTGACCTCTTCCATCACCTCACGGTGCAGACAGTGCTCCACCGACTCGCCCGGCTCGATGAAGCCCGCCAGGGTGCTGAAGAAGCCTGGAGGAAAGTGCGGAGAACGCGCCAGCAGCACCTGGTCACCCCGGGTGATCAGGACAATGATGCAGGGGGCGATCTTGGGGTATTCGCGGCGCTCGCAGGCAAGGCACTCCATGGCACGCTCGTCGCGGCGCAGCTGCATGGCCTGCCCGCAGCTGCCACAAAACCGATGCGTCTGATACCAGGCGTTAAGTTGTTGGGAAAACCCCAGCAAGCGGAAAAGCGAATCATCGATCTGGCCGATCAGGCTGCGCAGTCCATGCCACGACAGCCCTGGCATACCCAGGGTGTCCTGCAGGTAAAGCAGTTCGCAGGGGCGACCATCTACCAGCCCCAAGGCCAGCCGGTGGCCGGTATCACCAAAGTAGATTGCCTGATCGCGGTCATGCAGCAAGCGCCCGTCATACATGGCGAACTGATTTTGATGGATAACCACGACCAGTGTTTCCGCAGAGCCGCTATCCTCAAGACTGACTGCCGGCTCAAACTGACGAAAAGACCTCATTACGACTTGGACTCCGATACCGCGTATCCCAACTCTGCCAGGCTTTCCTCGGCCAGCGTCAACACATCCCCCGTCGCAACGGCGGCGCGCTCGGCCGACTCCAGGTAAAACTCGATACTGGTCAGCGCATCCGCCAGCACTTCAAGCTGCTGATCCTGTGGGACCTGCTTGCGCTCAAGCATGGTCTCGCGGATGAAACTGGCGGCCATATGAATGATGTTCGCCGCGCGGCTCATGCCCAGGAACACCAGCCCACCGCGCACGGTTTCCAGCGACGGCGGTACGTTCAACAGGTGCATGGCGTCGTTACCGGACTCCATGTACGCGGTGATGGCACGCTTGGCCAGCGCCAGGCCGGCCTGCGACTCCTCGATCAGCACGATCCGCGCTTCCTTCAACTCCAGCGGCTCGCTGAAGCCATCGGGCCCGGTCTTGCTGCCCTCACCTTCCTCACCGTGGGCATCCAGGTGGTTCACCGCGGTTTCGGCGCGCAGTACCGCATCAGCCACATGCTCGAGCGTTTCCAGCGACTGCGGCGCGTCACTGCTCCAACCGGCAACCTGCCCACAAACGGCTTGGATCGCCTTGGACTCGGCTTTCAGGTCCAGCATGCTGAGTGTTTTCCACAGGCGCTCAAGGCCGCTAGACAGCGTCTCCAGCGACTGCTCGGCGTCACCCGCGTTGCGCGCCAGCAGGTCGAGCAAATCCTTGATGGCGGTGATCTCTTCGCGCAGCGCTTCAGCCACGGAGTGCATCACATCAACCCCTGGACCGCGCAGACGGCCGAAGGCGTTTTGAATTTCCAGTTCAGTGAAGCCAGGGTCCGGCAACTGATACGCGTTGCGCACGTCCTCGCAGCGCGCGCAATTGCCATCGGCCAGCGCCACCAGATACAGCAGCTCGTGCAACAACAGCGCATTGACGCTGCCGCCAACGCCCTGAGCGCCGCGTTTGATTTCGCGATCAAGCATGGAAAACAGCCGCTTGCGTGGCGCAGTCAGCGCCAGTGGCGTCTGTTCAATGGCTTCCAGCGCCGCGCCAGCCACCCAGCACAGGGTAGCGATCTGCGAATCCAGGCAGCTCTCGAAGCGCTGCAACGCACGCTGCATCAGCGGTGTCGCCGCCGCCAGACCATCTTCCCGGATCAGGCCCAGCAGACCCAGCTGGTACATCTGCCGCAAGCGATTAAACACCTTGACGTCGATCGGCTCGTGACTACCCGCACGGAAGTTTGCAGGCAGACCAGCGACCGGCAACGGGTAGAAATGACTTTGCGGCAGCGCGGGCGCACCCGGACGGTGAGCACGCAGTTGATTGATCGTCGGCAGCAACAACTCCGGCCGTTCGCGGCCGCTTTGGCGCGCCTGATCAAGATAGCGCTCAAGCAAAAACAGGGCGTCGCACAGCGCCGACAGCGGCTCGTTGCGCTCATCACCATCGTGCGTGGGAATATCGGTCGCCAGTGCAACCATTTCATCCAGCAGCTCGGCGGCGCCCTTGAGCTCGATCAGCGCCAGCGTGCCACGCAGCTGCTGCAGACCTTCGATCGACTGCTGCAACAGGTGGCCGTTTTGTCGATCATCAAGAAACTGCTGCAGCAGATCCTCGACTTCGCCCATGCTGGTGAAGAGCTCATCCCTGACAAGATCTAGTGACGTGGTACCGGTTAACATAGCATTCAGTCTCCCACCATCCCTGCGTACGTCCGAAGCTGCTTAATCGGCAAACTCGGGGGTTTGCTTGCTCATATGCGCGGCCATCGCAATCTTCATGTCTTCGGATTGCAGCATCGCTGCATTCCAGGTCGCGATGTAGTTGAGTCCATCCTCAACGCTGTGGTCACGGCTGAAGCGAATCATTTCCTTGGTGCCACGAATGGCAACCGGTGACTTGGCTGCAATGCTCTGGGCAATCTCCATGACGCCGGCAAGCAGGGCGTCATGGTCTTTGTAGGTACGATTGGCCAGGCCGATGCGAGCCGCCTCGGCACCGTATACCGGGCGACCGGTATAGGCCATCTCCCGCATCATGCCATCGCCGATAACCCGCGGCAATCGTTGCAAAGTACCCACATCGGCCGCCATACCCATGTCGATTTCCTTGATGGAAAAGTGGGCATCCTCGGTACAGTAACGCATGTCGCAGGCGGTGATCAGGTCGATCGCACCGCCGATGCAATAGCCGTGCACCGCAGCAATTACCGGTTTGCGGCACTGATCTATGACGTTGAAGGAGTGCTGCAGGTGCAGCACGTGACGGCGAATGTGTTCTGCCTTGCGGGCGATGTCCATATTGAGCTGACCTGCAGCCTCGCCCAGCATGGTCAGATCGATACCGGCGGAAAAGTGTTTCCCCTCGCCGGAAATGATCGCGCAACGAATACTGTCGGTCTGATCGACCCAACCGAATACGTCTATCATTTCAGCCCAGAAGTCGCGGTTCATCGCGTTGATCTTTTCCGGGCGATTGATACGGATATGGGCCACTTTGCCGATCTGCTCGACCAGCAACGTCTTGAATTCAGGCATACTCGACCTTCTTCTTATGTCAGCAAAATCATCAGGCTGTCGGCAACTGTGCCGTACGACCGACCTTGTCATTTGCATGACTATATCAAGCTAAAAGCAGAACACCATAACCAATCACTGAAGAATATGATCCAAGGTACTGAAAATGCGCATAGGTTGTACCTTGGACTACTTTATTCCTGAGGGCATTCCGGTACTATCGCCAAGCCCGAAAGACGAGCCAGACGGCTACCAGGGAAGGCAACAACAGCAGACGCAGGACCGCGTGCCTGTATATTTTCATTATCAAAGACAGGAACTTCATCATGTCTGACGCCATGCTACCCGCACTGGGGCATAACTTCCTTGGCCAGGCGCCCGGTTGGTACAAGCGCACCATTGTCGCCTTTCTGTTACTCAATCCGTTGCTGCTCTGGCTGTTCGGTCCATACGTCACCGGCTGGATTCTGGTGCTTGAGTTCATCTTCACGCTGGCGATGGCGCTAAAGTGCTACCCGTTGCTACCCGGCGGCCTGCTGGCACTGGAAGCCCTGCTGATCGGCATGACCTCGCCGGATGCGCTGTATAAGGAGGTGCTGGGTAACTTCCCGGTCATCCTGCTGTTGATGTTCATGGTCGCAGGCATCTATTTCATGAAGGATCTGTTGCTGCTGACCTTCACCAAGCTGATTCTCGGCGTACGCTCCAAGTCACTGCTCGGCTTGCTCTTCAGCCTGGTTGCCGCCGTGCTTTCTGCCTTCCTTGACGCTCTGACCGTGACCGCGGTGATCATCAGCGTGGCCGTGGGGTTTTACGGCGTTTATCACAAGGTTGCCTCCACCGGCGGCGGCACCGACATTCAGGACGGCACCCCGGTTGAGGACCCCTTGCACCGCGAGCACCTGGAAGAGTTTCGCGCGTTTCTGCGCAGCCTGCTGATGCATGGCGCCGTCGGCACGGCGCTGGGCGGGGTGTGTACCCTGGTGGGCGAACCACAGAACCTGCTGATAGCCGGCGTGGCCGGCTGGGACTTTATCGAGTTCTTCCTGCTGATGGCGCCCGTCAGCATGCCCGTATTGGCCGCCGGCCTGCTGACCTGCCTGGTACTCGAGAAAACCGGCTGGTTTGGCTACGGTGCACGCCTGCCACGCCCCGTGCGCCATGTGTTGGAGGAATTTGCCGCCGTCGAGCAGGCCAAGCGCAAGGCGCCGCAGAAAGCGGCCCTGCTGGTGCAGGCCCTGGCGGCGTTGCTGCTGGTGCTGGGCCTGGCCTTTCACCTGGCCGAAGTAGGCTTTATCGGCCTGATGGTGATCATTCTGATCACCTCGTTCAATGGCATCATCGACGAGCATCAGATCGGCAAATCCTTCCAGGAGGCCTTGCCCTTTACCTCGCTGCTGGTGGTGTTTTTTGCCATTGTCGCGGTCATCCACGAGCAGCACCTGTTCAGCCCGATCATCCACGCGGTGCTGGCACTGCCAGCGGAAAGCCAGCCGAGCATGTTCTTCCTCGCCAACGGTATTCTGTCGATGATCAGCGACAACGTGTTCGTCGCCACCGTGTACATTTCCGAGGTCAAGGAAAGCCTCGACAGCGGCGCCATCAGCCGCGAGCAGTTCGACCGCTTGGCCATCGCCATCAACACCGGCACCAACCTGCCCAGCGTGGCCACGCCCAATGGTCAAGCGGCCTTCCTGTTCCTGCTGACCTCCGCCGTTGCCCCTCTGGTGCGGCTCTCCTATGGCCGCATGGTGGTTATGGCCCTGCCCTACACCCTGGTGCTCGGCGGCGTTGGTCTGTTGGCCGTGACCCTCTGGATATAACGCGCCAGGCATAAAAAAGGCCGGTGAAGTGCGCTTCACCGGCCTTTTTCTTGCTCAGGCGCCACCTACTCTGCGGCAGGCGCTCCCTTCCACAGTGCGAACCCCGCAGCCTTTTCGATCGCGGCCAAGCGCTCCTCATGGCCGGCCAGTTCTTCTTCGCTAGCGCGCAACACTTGCAAACCGGCACGCATGGCCGGATCAAGACGACGGATACTGCTCGCCGAATCACTGCCGTCATCGTTGCCCTTACCGTTGGCAGCCAGCGACAAAGCCGTCTGCCCACCGGTCATCAGCAGATAAACGTCAGCCAGAATCTCCGCATCGAGCAAGGCGCCGTGCAGATCACGCTGCGAGTTATCGACGCCATAGCGCTTGCACAGGGCGTCCAGGCTGTTGCGCTGACCCGGGTGCTTCTCGCGGGCCATCAGCAGGGTATCGAGCACGCTGCAGTGCTCGGCCACCACGCCATGGCCCTTGCCCAGCCGGTCCAGCTCGCTGTCGATAAAGCCGACGTCGAACGCCGCGTTGTGAATAACCAGGCGCGCACCGGTGATGAAGTTCATGAAGTCATCGGCGATGTCGGCGAACAGCGGCTTGTCGGCAAGAAACTCGCTGGATATGCCGTGCACCGCTTGGGCGCCTTCGTCGATATCGCGTTGCGGATTGATATAAACGTGGTAATGACGGCCGGTCAGGCGGCGATCGATGACCTCGACACAGCCGATTTCAATGATCCGGTGGCCTTCCTTGTGTTCAATACCTGTGGTTTCGGTATCCAGCACCACTTCACGCATGCATCATCCCCTCTTCTTCTCGCTGAGCACGTGCTGCACGCCCAGATTGGCCAGCTCATCGGCGATCTCGTTTTCACGGTGCCCGGTATGACCGCGCACCCAGCGCCACTCGACCTGATGCTGGCACACCAATTCATCCAGCTGCTGCCAGAGATCGGCGTTCTTGACCGGTTGCTTGCTGGCGGTTTTCCAGCCGCGCTTCTTCCAGTTCGGCATCCATTCACAGATGCCCTTCATCACATATTGCGAGTCGGTAGTCAGCACCACACTGGCTGGCCGTTTTAGCGCCTCCAGCCCGCGAATGGCCGCTAGCAGCTCCATACGGTTGTTGGTGGTGTTGAGTTCGCCGCCATACAGGCTCTTTTCATTCTCGCCCAGACGCAGCAGCGCGCCCCAGCCACCAGGGCCCGGATTTCCCTTGCAGGCGCCGTCGGTAAAAATCTCTATGGGTTGGGTCATTGCCTATCTCGTTTATGCGTACGCCGCGTGCCCGCTGCCAGCGGTGGCAAGGTCAACGTCGGAAAGGACATGCCACGCTGGCGTTGCGGCAGCGCGCCAAACATCTGCCGGCGTGCCAGCAGACAATAAAATCCGCCACCGGGCAGCAGTCGCTGCTGCCCCAGGCTTTCGATAAAGG
Organism: Halopseudomonas sabulinigri; assembly: GCF_900105255.1. Taxonomy (NCBI): domain Bacteria; kingdom Pseudomonadati; phylum Pseudomonadota; class Gammaproteobacteria; order Pseudomonadales; family Pseudomonadaceae; genus Halopseudomonas; species Halopseudomonas sabulinigri. The sequence goes on from NZ_LT629763.1 coordinate 1,189,542, forward strand.
TGAGGCGCTGCAACCAGGCGGGCGAGTTGAGCGGCGGACGATAGCACCCATCCAGCCGTTTCTCCACTGCAAAGCCGAGCAATTCCAGCCAGTCGATCAAACGTCCGGGACGCACGAAACCTGCCTGCCCCAACCAGCTCTGGCCAAAGTAATGCGGCATACCCCAGGCACTCAGCGGATTGAAACCAAAGATCAACAGATGCCCGCCTGCCCGCACCGCCTGGCTGGCCTCGCGTAACAGCGTTTGCGGTGACAAGCTGAAGTCCAGCCCATGATGCAGCACTACCGCATCCAACGATTGCGCGGCGAAGGGCCAGCGCGCCTCCTCGACCGCCAGGGCGCCAGCACGGCACTCCATGTCCAGATGCCAGTGATGCCGCATGACTTTTTCATCGGGGTCCAGCATTTCCGGCGCCAGCCCGTACTGCACCAGATGCTGGCCGAAGCACTGCGGCAGCGCCAGACGCTGGGCGTTGCGCTCGGCATCCAGCAGCATCTGCCCGGCCGCAGAATCCAGCCAGCCACGCGCCTCGTGCAGCAGACGCAGCAGGTCGGCCTGACTAATGGAGCGGGAGGGTTGCTGGCGAGCCATGGATTCTCCACAAAGGGGTTGGCGCAGACGCTGAGTTGGTTAAGATGACTCTACAGATTAAGGAATAGACCCGTCATGTCCACATTTATTGCGCTACCGGCATTCAACGACAACTACATCTGGCTGCTGCTGGCAGAGGACGGTGAACGCGTTGCGGTGGTCGACCCAGGCGATGCCAAACCGGTTATCAATTGGCTGGGCAAACATCCCGAATACCGGTTGAGCGATATCCTCATCACTCACCATCACCCTGACCACGTGGGTGGCGTGGCTGCGCTCAAGGCCGGCACCGGTTGCCGCGTCTGGGGGCCGGCCGCCGAGACCATTCCGGCGCGCGACCGAGCGCTCAATGACGGCGATGCGGTCAAGCTGTTTGGCCTCACCCTGCAGGTGATCGCGGTACCCGGCCACACCCTGGGGCACATTGCCTATTACTGCGAAAACGCGGGCGACCCTTGGCTTCTCAGTGGCGACACCCTGTTTGCCGGCGGCTGCGGTCGTCTGTTTGAAGGTACCCCCGAACAGATGCATGCCTCGCTCAGCAAACTGGCAGCACTGCCCGCCGAGACGCGCGTTTACTGCGCCCACGAATACACCCAGGCCAACCTGCAGTTCGCCCACGCCGTCGAGCCGGAGAATAACGACATCAAGGTGCGCCTCGAAGTCGTGCAGGAATTGCGCGCCGCCGGGCGTATGACACTGCCCAGCGACCTGGCCCTGGAACGGCGCACCAACCCCTTTCTCAGAGCCGATTGCGACGCCGTCGCCCACGCCGCCAGTGTCCAGACAGGCAAGGCGCTGAGCCCCGGCGTAGAGACCTTCGCGGCGGTTCGCGCATGGAAGGACAGTTTCTGAACCACACGCGTCTTGACCCCACCAGGGTGACTCCATAAAATCACCCTCATTTTGTGGGGGCGTACATGCGTTATTCGGTAGTTGCCATCTTGCCCAGATCACTGGTGCTGGGCACCCTGGCAGGGGTACTCGCACTGACCGGCTGTCAGACCACTGAGCAGTCAGATTACCGCGCCCTGGGCCAGACCCCGGAGCGACAATGGCAGCAAAAGTTGCCAGTGCAACAACCGATCCGCCCAGTCAACTCCGTTCTTAGCGTCGAGCCCCAAACACCTGCCACCCTCTGGGGTAGAATCCGCGATGGATTCATGCTTGATCCTGCATTGATCGACAACCCCCGCATTGACCAGCAACGCCTTTCCTTCGCCAGCCAGACCCGCTACTTCGAACTCGCCACCCCCCGCGCGCAGCGCTACATCTACTACGTGGTACAGCAACTTGAAGAGCGCGGCATGCCGCAGGAACTTGCCCTGCTGCCGTTCATCGAAAGCGCCTACAACCCCCAGGCGCTATCCAGCGCCAAGGCCGCCGGCCTGTGGCAGTTTATTCCCTCCACGGGGCGCAACTTTTCACTGCGCCAGGACTGGTGGTACGACGGTCGGCGGGATGTGACCGCCTCGACCCAGGCGGCGCTTGACTACCTGAACCTGCTGCACGACTACTTCGACGGCGACTGGCTGTTGGCCCTCGCGGCTTACAACTGCGGCGAAGGCTGTGTTGGCCGCGCGGTAAAGCGTAACGAGTCGCTTGGCCTGCCCACCGACTACTGGAACCTGCAGCTACCGCGCGAGACCATGAACTATGTGCCCAAGCTGTTGGCACTGGCGCAGATTATCGACAGCCCAACCAGCTACGGCACGCACCTGCCGGAACTGGCCAACGAACCCTACTTTGCCGAAGTCACCGTGGATCAGCAGATCGATTTGTACAAGGTCGCTGAACTGGCAGACATACCTACCGAAGAACTGCTCAGCCTCAACCCGGCATTCAACCAGCGCGTCACCGCCCCCCAGGGCGAGTACCAATTGCTGATTCCGATCGAGCAGGCAGACCAGTTCGCCCAGGCGCTGGCTGAGCTACCGGATGACCAGCGCGTCAACTACCAGCGCTACCAGGTCCGCCGCGGTGACACCCTGTCACAGATTGCGCGCCGCTATCAGCTCTCGGTCGGTGTTATCCGTGACACTAACGATATCAACGGCAACCTGCTGCGCGTTGGCCAGACACTGATGCTGCCGCAGTTTGGTGATCAACCAATCACCCTGCCAACGCCGGCACAGACTTTGGCCACCAATACAGCCCTGAGCTATCGCATCAAGCCGGGTGACAGCCTGTGGAGCATCGCTCGCGCACACGGCACCACGGTCAATCACATCAAGCGCTACAACGAACTGAGCGGCAACGCCCTGAACGTGGGCTCGACCCTGATGCTGCCCGGCAACAGCGCGCCAGATAACCGCATGACCTACACCGTACGCTCCGGCGACTCGTTGTCGACCATTGCTGCGCGCTTCAATGTGCAGGTATCCAAGATACGCAGCTGGAACAAACTGGAGCGTTATCTGCAGCCAGGACAGCAGCTGACCCTGTTCGTACCCTGATTGCGACTCAGGCCCTTCCGTCCATTCGGCGGGAATGATAGCGTTGGCAGCAATTGACGACGTACGGTGACTTCACCGTACGTTCGCCCGCTGGCCTATTCCGCGCAGGTGTTCATGACGCTGCAGTTTCGCCCCACCACCCTAGTTGCATTGCTGCTCTGCTGGCTACTCTCGCTGCCCGCCGCGGCCGCTGTTCACACCCAGCACGGCTACGCGCTCTATGGTCTGCCCAAGTACCCTGAGAACTTCAAGCACCTGGATTACGTCAATCCGGACGCGCCCAAGGGCGGCACCCTGCGGGTCATGGGCTCCGGCACCTTCGATACCCTCAACCCCTATACCCTCAAGGGCACCAGCCCGATCAATACCGGCGACTTTGCACAGTTCGGCATCAGCGAGCTGAACGAGCCATTGATGGCCGGCAGCGGCATCTACGACCCCTCAGGAGACGAACCCTACTCGGCCTACGGGCTGATCGCGGAAACCCTGGAGTTCGCCGACAATCGTAGCTGGGTCGTCTTCAATCTGCGCCCGGAGGCGCGTTTCCACGACGGCACCCCGATTACCGCGGAGGACGTCGCCTTCAGCTATCGCCTGCTCAAGGAAAAGGGACACCCCAACTACCGCTCGATGCTGCAAGACATCGAGCGCATCGACATTCTGGGTGAACGCCGCATCCGCTTCATCTTTTCCAGACCCAACAACAGCCTGCTGATTCTGCGATTGGGCGAGATGCCGGTACTGCCGGAGCACTACTGGGCCAACCGCGAATTCACTGAAACCACTTTCCAGCCTGGCCTCAACAGCGGCCCGTATCGCATCACCAAGGTCGATCCCGGACGCAGCCTGGTGTACGAACGGGTGAAGGACTACTGGGGTGCCGACCTGCCGATCAACAAGGGCAAGTACAACCTCGATCGCATGGAGGTTGAGTTCTACCGGGACAACAGCGTCGCCTTTGAAGCCTTCAAGGCTGGCGAATTCGATATCTACATCGACCACAAAGCCAGTAACTGGGCCAATGCCTACGACTTTCCGGCGGTGAACAGCGGCGAGGTGCTCAAGCGCGCGATCTCGCATGAAATCCCCAGCTCTACCCAGGCGTTGTTCTTCAACACCCGCCGCCGCCCGTTCGATAACCTGCAACTGCGCAAGGCGTTGGGCATGCTGTTCGATTTCGAGTGGTCCAACCGAGTGCTCTTTTATGGAGCATACGAGCGTTCTCTGAGCTTCTATCCCAACAGCCCCTTCAGTGCCACTGGCGTGCCCGGTGGCCAGGAATTCCTCTACCTTTCGCCGCACCGCGCGGAGCTACCGCCGGAACTCTTTCTGCAGCCCTTCAGTCTACCTGTCACCGATGGCCGGGGCATTCCGCGTGAAACCCTGCGCGAAGCGGTAGAGCTGTTTGAGCAGGCTGGTTGGCAGCTGCGTGGCGGCCGCCTGGAGAACGCCGACGGCAAGCCGCTGAGCTTTGAAGTATTACTGGTGAACTCCAGCCTGGAACGTATCCTGCAACCCTATCGAGCCAACCTGGCGCGGCTGGGCATCGACATGCAGATTCGCACCGTTGACCGCGCCCAGTACAAGGCGCGACTGGACCAGTTCGACTACGACATGATTCTGGCCACGCTGCCGCAAGGCCTGTCGCCGGGTCTGGAGCAGTTTGGGTATTTCCATTCCAGTCAGCGCAACGTCAAGGGTAGCCGCAACTACGCAGGAATAGACAATCCGGTCGTGGACGACCTGATCAACAAATTGAGCGGCGCGACCAATCGCAGCCAGCAGGTGGCAGCGACGCGCGCCCTGGACAGGGTACTGCTGTGGAATCACTATACAATTCCGAACTGGTATATAAACTACCACCGCATCGCCTACCGCAATTGGCTGCAGACGCCCGATATCCCGCCGTATTCGCTGCTGATCCGCAGCTGGTGGAAGGGACCTGCAACACACTAGAACAACAAGGTCGCTGAATGCATCTCTCGCTGAAATCCGCCTGTCTGGCGCTGCTCACCTGCTACACCGCTGCGGCCATGGCCGACCCGACAGAATCGCACCACGCCCTGACCCTGTACGACGAAGCGCCTAAATACGCAGCCGACTTTCAGCACTTCGACTACGTCAATCCCGATGCCCCCAAGGGCGGCACCCTGCGCCTGGCCGGCTTCGGCGGCTTTGACTCGCTCAACCCCTACATCAGCCGTGGCACCGCGGCAGAAAATCTCGGGCTGATCTACGACACCCTGACCTTTCACGCGCTGGATGAGCCCTTTACCGAATACGGGCTGATCGCGCAAAGCATGCAGAAAGCCGAAGACGGCACCTGGGTACGCTTTCATCTACGCCCGGAAGCGCGCTTCCATGATGGCGAGCAGATCACCGCGGATGACGTGGTGTTCACTTTCAATACTCTGGTCAGCGATGGTGCGCCCTTCTACCGCGCCTATTACGGCGACGTCAAAGAAGTAGTGGCGGAAGATCCGCAGACAGTCATATTTCGCTTTCATCATGGCAACAATCGGGAGTTGCCGCTGGTGCTAGGACAGCTACCGGTACTGCCGCAACACTACTGGGAAGGCCGCGACTTCACCAAGGGCTCACTGGAGATTCCGCTGGGCAGCGGCCCCTACCGGATAGATCAGGTGCGACCCGGCCGCAGCATCACCTTCAAGCGCGACCCCGACTACTGGGCCGCCGATTTGCCGGTACAGCGCGGGTTCAACAATTTCGACCGCGTAGTGACCGATTACTACCGCGACGGCAGCGTCACCCTGGAGGCCTTCAAGGCCGGACAGTTCGATTTCAACCAGGAAATGGCCGCCAAGAATTGGGCCATTGGTTACGAAAGCCCCGCACTGAGCGCCGGCCGAATCATCAAGGAAGAAATCCCCAACAACAACACCCAAGGCATGCAGGGCTTTGTGTTCAACCTGCGCAAGCCCTACTTCGCGGATGAGCGTGTCCGTCAGGCCATCAGCCTGCTGTTCGATTTCGAGTGGGCCAACACCAAGCTGTTTCACAATGCCTACACGCGCACTGCCAGTTACTTTGACAACTCCGAGTTGGCCGCCACCGGCGAGCCCGACGCCGCCGAACTGGAGCTGCTGATCCCGCTACGCGAACAACTGCCCAAAGCCACCTTCGGCCCTGCCTATGTCCCGCCCAAGACAGACGGCAGCGGTAGCGTGCGCGAGCAGATGCGCGAGGCCTACGCTCTGCTGCAGGAAGCCGGCTGGAAGATCGTCGATGACCAGCTGGTCAACGCCGAGGGTGAGGCCCTGACCTTTGAGTTTCTGCTGGTGCAGGCCGAATTTGAACGCGTGCTGCTGCCCTTCAAGCGCAATCTGGCCTCGCTGGGCATCAACATGACCCTGCGTCGGGTGGATGTGTCCCAGTACATCAACCGCCTGCGTTCGCGCGATTTCGACATGATCGTCAGCGGCTTTGGGCAATCCAACTCACCGGGTAACGAGCAACGCGAGTACTGGCACTCCTCCAGCGCCGACAATCCCGGCAGCCGTAACCTGATGGGTCTGAAGGACCCGGCTATCGACACCCTGGTCGAGGGGCTGATCGAAGCCGACACCCGTGACTCGCTGATTACCCACACCCGCGCGCTGGACCGGGCACTGCGCGCCAAACACCTGGTGGTACCCAACTGGTACACCAGCGTCTACCGGGTGGCCTACTGGGACAAGTTTGCCCACCCCGCCGTATCGCCCAAGTACGACATTGGCCTGTTCACCTGGTGGGTCGATCCAGCCAAGGCCAACGACCCGGCACCCAGCGACGCAATTCCGGCTGTTACCACCCCCGTCAGTGAGGACGAATAAGCATGCTGGCCTATATTGTTCGCCGCCTGCTGCTGATCATCCCCACCCTGTTCGGCATCCTGTTGATCAACTTTCTGATCATTCAGGCGGCACCCGGCGGCCCGGTCGAGCAGATGATCGCCAACCTCGAAGGCTTCGAAGGCAGCGCTACCAGCCGTGTTTCCGGCGGCGGTGGCGAGGTAGCGAGCGGCGGCAACTATCGCGGCGCGCAGGGTCTGGACCCAGACATCATCAAGGAAATCGAAAAAATGTACGGCTTTGACAAGCCGGCGCATGAGCGTTTCTGGTTGATGATCAAGGGCTATCTGCAGTTTGACTTCGGCGACAGTTTCTTCCGCGACGCCAAGGTCACCGACCTGATTCTGGAGAAAATGCCGGTTTCTATCTCGCTGGGGTTATGGACAACGCTGATTACCTACCTGATATCCATCCCGCTGGGCATTCGCAAGGCGATCAAACATGGCTCGGCATTCGATATCTGGACCAGCTCGCTGATCATCGTAGGCTACGCGATTCCCGGCTTCCTGCTGGCGATTCTGCTGATTGTGGTGTTTGCCGGCGGCAGCTATCTCGACTGGTTCCCGCTGCGCGGCCTGACCTCCAACAACTTCGATCAGATGAGTACCTGGGAGCAGATCGGCGATTACTTCTGGCATCTTGTACTGCCGATTTTCGCCATGGTAGTGGGCAGTTTCGCCACCCTCACCATGCTGACCAAGAACTGCTTTCTGGATGAAATCGGCAAGCAGTACGTGACCACCGCGCGCGCCAAGGGGCTGTCGGAAAGTCGCGTGCTGTACGGGCACGTCTTTCGCAACGCCATGCTGCTGATCATCGCCGGCTTCCCTTCCGCGCTGATCAGTATCTTCTTCACCGGCTCATTGCTGATCGAGGTGATCTTCTCGCTCGATGGCCTCGGCTTGCTGGGTTTTGAAGCCGCCATCAATCGCGACTATCCAGTGATGTTCGGCACCCTGTTCATCTTTACCCTGCTGGGCCTGGTGGTGAAGCTGATTGGCGACATCACCTACACCTTGGTGGACCCGCGCATCGACTTTGACAGCAGGGAGGGTTGAGTATGAGTCTGATCAATCTTTCCCCGCTCAACCAGCGCCGCTTCGCGCGCTTTCGCGCCAACAAGCGTGGCTGGTGGTCGCTGCACATCTTTATGCTGCTGTTTGTACTCAGCCTGTGCGCTGAGCTGATCGCCAACGACAAACCGCTTGCGGTGGGCTATCAGGGTGAGCTGTTCTTTCCGGTGTTCGAGCGCTACCCGGAGACGGCTTTCGGTGGCGACTTTCCCATCGAGGCAGACTATCGCAGCCCTTACATCCAGCAACTGATCGAAGAGGAAGGCGACGGCTGGATGCTCTGGCCACCCATTCCCTACCACTACGGCACCATCAACTACGATCTGGATGTGCCCGCGCCGGCGCCTCCTTCCGCCGACAACTGGCTGGGCACCGACGATCAGGCACGCGATGTGATGTCACGGGTGATCTATGGCTTCCGTATTTCCGTACTCTTTGCCCTCACGCTGACTATCTTCAGCTCGATTATCGGCGTCATCGCCGGCGCCATTCAGGGCTTTTACGGCGGCCGCATCGACTTGATCGGGCAACGTTTCATCGAGGTCTGGTCCGGCCTGCCGGTACTCTATCTGCTGATCATCCTGGCCAGCTTCGTGCAGCCCAATTTCTGGTGGCTGCTGGGCATCATGCTGCTGTTCTCCTGGATGTCGCTGGTGGATGTGGTGCGCGCCGAGTTCCTGCGTGGCCGCAACCTGGAGTACGTGCGCGCCGCCCGCGCCCTGGGCGCCAGTAACGGCGTGATCATGTTTCGCCACATTCTGCCCAACGCCATGGTGGCCACGCTGACCTTTTTCCCGTTCATTCTGACCGGCGGCGTGATCACCCTGACATCGCTGGATTTTCTCGGCTTTGGTCTGCCACCGGGCTCGCCCTCGCTGGGCGAGCTGATCGCTCAGGGCAAGGCCAACCTGCAGGCCCCTTGGCTGGGGCTCACCGCCTTCGTTGTGCTGTCTCTCATGCTGAGTCTGCTGGTGTTCATCGGCGAGGCCCTGCGTGACGCCTTCGATCCAAGGAAATGAGATGACCGACACCCCATTGATCAGCATCCGCAATCTGAGCGTCGCCTTTAATCAGGGCAGTGAGCAGGTCACCGCCGTACACGACGTCAGCTTCGACATTCGCCCTGGCCAGACCCTGGCGCTAGTCGGTGAAAGCGGCTCGGGCAAATCGGTTACTGCACACTCGATCCTGCGGCTGCTGCCCTACCCTGCAGCCAGCCACCCGAGCGGCGAGATCTATTACGCTGGCGATGATTTGCTGCAAGCCGGTGAAAAGACGCTGCGCAAGGTGCGCGGCAATCGCATTTCGATGATCTTTCAGGAGCCCATGAGCTCACTGAACCCACTGCACAGCGTCGAGCGGCAGATCAACGAAGTGCTGGCCCTGCACAAGGGCCTGAACAAAAAGGACGCCCGCGCCCGCACCCTCGAGCTGCTGACCCTGGTTGGCATACCCGAACCGGAGAAACGCCTCGCCTCCTACCCCCACGAGCTGTCCGGCGGGCAACGCCAGCGCGTAATGATCGCCATGGCGCTGGCCAACGAACCCGAGCTGCTGATTGCCGACGAACCGACCACCGCGCTGGACGTCACCGTACAGCTGAAAATCCTCGACCTGCTCAAGGAGCTGCAGCAAAAGCTGGGTATGGCGTTGCTGCTGATCAGTCACGACCTCAACCTGGTACGCAAAATTGCCCACCGGGTATGTGTCATGTATCAGGGTCGCGTCGTCGAAGAGAATGATTGCGCCACCCTGTTCAACCATCCGCGTCACGAGTACACCCAGCATTTGCTGGCGGCAGACCCCAGCGGCGAGCCGGTTCCGGTTCAGCCGGATGCGAAGGAAATACTCCGCGCCGAGCAGGTGCGAGTCTGGTTCCCAATCAAGAAAGGTGTATTGAAGCGAACTGTCGATCACGTCAAGGCGGTGACCGACATCAGTTTCAGCCTCGCCGAAGGCCAGACCTTGGGCATCGTTGGTGAGAGTGGTTCAGGCAAAACCACGCTGGGCATGGCCCTGCTGCGATTGCTCGATAGCCAGGGCGTGATTGAATGCAATGGCAAACGCTTGGACAATCTCAGTCAGAACGACGTAAGGCCGCTGCGGCGCGAGTTTCAGGTGGTCTTTCAGGACCCCTTTGGCAGCCTCAGCCCGCGTATGTCGATTGGCCAGATCATCAGCGAAGGGCTGGAGATTCACCGCATCGGCACCGCCGCCGAGCGCGAGCAGATGGTGATTCAGGCACTGCAGGAGGTCGGGCTCAACCCCGACACCCGGCACCGTTATCCGCACGAGTTTTCCGGCGGGCAACGCCAGCGGGTCTCGATCGCGCGGGCGTTGGTGTTGAAGCCAAAGTTGATTCTGCTGGATGAGCCAACCTCGGCGCTGGATCGCACCGTGCAGGGCCAGGTGGTGGAGCTGCTACGCGATCTGCAGCAGAAGTACAATTTGAGTTATTTGTTTATCAGCCATGATCTGGCGGTGGTA